>NZ_LMRD01000001.1 GCF_001425575.1 Aurantimonas sp. Leaf443
TGTTGATTTCCACTGAGAGCTGACCCAGGATTTCCATCAAGAACTGACCCGGCTTTGACGATGTTGGGCTGGTCAGGCCTTGGTCAAGTTCCGAGTTTTCTCCCGGGTTGGTCGTTCGATTTTGGCTGAGCTGTTCTTGAAGCGGAAGCTGTCGTTTCCGGTCTCCAGGATGTGGCAGTGATGGGTTAGGCGATCGAGCAAGGCGGTTGTCATCTTCGGGTCCCCGAAGACCGTGGCCCATTCGCTGAAGCTGAGGTTCGTGGTGATGACGACGCTGGTGCGTTCGTAAAGCTTGCTGAGAAGGTGGAACAGCAAGGCACCGCCCGAAGCGCTGAACGGCAGGTAGCCCAGCTCGTCCAGGATGACGAGATCGGAATGGACGAGCCGCCCGGCGATCTGACCGCTCTTCCCTTGGACCTTTTCCTGTTCGAGGAGATTGACGAGCTCGACGGTGGAGAAGAAGCGAACGCGTTTGTGATGGTGTTCGATGGCCTGGATGCCCAGAGCCGTGGCGATGTGGGTCTTGCCTGTTCCAGGTCCTCCCACCAGCACGACGTTGTGCGCGTCCTCCAGGAACTCGCAACGATGAAGTTGGCGGACGAGGGCTTCATTGACCTCGCTGCTGGCGAAGTCGAAGCCGCTGAGATCGCGGTAGGCCGGGAAGCGGGCCGTCTTCAATTGGTAGGCCGTCGATCTGACCTCCCGCTCGGCTGTCTCGGCCTTCAAGAGCTGTGACAGGATCGGGATGACCGCCTCGAAGGCCGGCGCACCCTGTTCGGTCAGTTCGCTGACGGCTTGTGCCATGCCGTGCATCTTCAAGCTGCGCAGCATGATCACAATAGCGCCGCTGGCCGGGTTATGACGCATGGCGCACCTCCGCAGTCCGGCGCAGGGCGTCATAGCGTTCGACATTGGCACGGGGCTCGGTGGTCAGCGCGAGCGCCCGGGGAGCCTGCACAGTCGGTGGGGCGATCGGCTTTCCGTCGATTAGGCGATGCAGAAGATTGAGGATGTGGGTCTTGGTTGGAACACCAGCCTCGAGAGCCATGTCGACCGCACACAGCACGACCTCTTCGTCGTGCTGGAGGACCAGGGCCAGGATCTCGACCATCTCACGATCCCCGCCGGGTACCTTGAGAAGGTGCTGCTGCAAGGTTTTGAAGGCTGCCGGCAGTTCTGCGAAGGGCGCACCATTGCGCAAGGCGCCGGGTTTGCGCTGAACGACCGCCAGATAATGTCGCCAGTCATAGATCGTCTGGCCCTGACGATCATGCGATCGGGCAAAGATCCGGCGATGTTCGCAGATGGCCTGCCCCTCGCCGACGATGACGATGCGGTCGGGATAAACGCGCAGGCTGACCGGGCGATTGGCGAAGGACGCCGGCACGCTGTAGCGATTGCGTTCGAGATGAACGAGGCAGGTCGGAGAAACGCGCTTGGTATGTTCGACGAACCCGTCGAACGGACGAGGCGTTGGCATCAGTTGACCGACTTCCTCGGCCCAGGCTTCGGCAATCGTGCCGGGTTGGGTCGGGTGGGGTGCCAGCGCCCACAGATCCTGGCATCGCCTTTCCAGCCAATCGTTCAGCGCGTCCAGCGACGACACGTTAGGCATAGGCTGCCAGAGCCGGTGACGGGCATCTTGAACGTTCTTCTCGATCTGCCCTTTCTCCCAACCGGACGCTGGATTGCAGAACTCGGCCTCGAACAGGAAGTGGCTGACCATCGCCGAGAAGCGCATGTTGACCTGGCGCTGCTTGCCGCGCCCGACCTTGTCGACGGCAGTCCTCATATTGTCGTAGATGCCCCGCCGCGGAACGCCGCCCAGAACGCGGAAAGCGTGGTTATGGGCGTCGAACAGCATCTCGTGGGTCTGGAGCGGGTAGGCCCGCACGGTGAAGGCGCGGCTGTAGGACAGCTTGACGTGGGCCACCTGCAATTTGGTCCGCTCGCCGGCGATGATCGCCCAGTCTTCGGACCAATCGAACTGGAACGCCTCGCCCGCCACGAACGCCAATGGCACGAAAGTGCCTCGGCCCGTGGTCTGTTGCTCGCGGTGACGAGCTGCCTTCCAGTCGCGAGCGAAGGCCGCGACCCGATTGTAGGAGCCCTCATACCCAAGGCGCATCAGATCGGCATGCAACTGCTTGATCGTGTGCTTCTGCTTGCGCGATTTGCCCGTCTCGACGCGCAGCATCGCCGAGAGTTTATCGGCGTAGGGATCAAGCTTGCTCGGACGATCCGGAACCAAGAACTGCGGCTCCAAACGATCGGCGCGCAGGTACTTACGAACCGTGTTCCTGGAAAGACCGCTCCGCCGGGAGATCTCCCGGATCGAGAGGTCGTCTCGGTGACGCCAGCGTCGAATGACACTCAATAACTCCATGTCGATCACTCCGATGTCCCCGCACCGATGGCGTGGAGACGAGTTCAAACATGGGTCAATTCTCGATGGAAAAACCGAAGCTGCCTGGGTCAGCTCTCAGTGGAAATCAACAACGAGATGGCCTTCGGCGACTGGAAGAAGCTCCTCGCNCACTCCGATGTCCCCGCACCGATGGCGTGGAGACGAGTTCAAACATGGGTCAATTCTCGATGGAAAAACCGAAGCTGCCTGGGTCAGCTCTCAGTGGAAATCAACAACGTCGTCCCGTGGCGGTTGAAGAAGCGCCAAAGTGTGCCGATCCCGACCTTCAGCCCGCGCTCGTCGGCCAAGCGGCGCTGCATCTCGTGCAGCGTGATGTTGTCCTTGCCGTCGATCAGGCTTTGCAGGAACGCGGCCTGCGCCTCGATGCGACCCGAGCGGCGGTCCCCACCCATCGGCAGGGGATCGCTCCGGCTCGCCCGATCCTGAGAGCGCCAGCGCACCGCCGTGGCAATCGCAATCCCGAACCGCTCAGCCGCCGTATGGGGCCAGGCACCCTCGCGCATCGCCCGCAAAACCCGATGCCTAAGATCGATCGACAACGCTCGTGCCATCCCCCGCCTGTCTTCCAAAAGGTGAAGGGAATCACGGATCGGCCAATGACTCTAGCCGACCGGAAAACGCTCTAGAACATTGATCGGCGCACCGGACGGACGGTGCGCCGATCTTCGTTGTAGCAGTGATCCGTGCCAGTCGCGGTGCGCGACGTAGAAACATCTTCCCCGCTGATTTGACCGCAGTCGATCGACGCTGAAAATGTGATGAATGGGAAGCCTCTTCAAGGAGGCTTTCGTGGTCGCAACAGTCGCAGCAGGTACATCGGCACAGTACTATCTCGCCCAGGTCGAGTATTATCTTGGAGGTAAGGAGCCCGACGGTCGCTGGATTAAAACCAGCCCAGGGCTCGGGTCCTTTCCGTCCAACATCGTCGACGGCGGCGCGTTCGAGCGGTTGCATGCCGCTCGGGATGAAGACGGTCGCCCGCTCATCAGCAACACCGGCAAGCACCTCGATCAGGTCGGCGGTTATGACGTGTGCTTCTCGCCGCCCAAGTCGTTGCAGGTTTTGTGGGGACTGGGCGCCGCACCGATCAGCACTGGGCTTGAGGCTGTCCAGCTCGCGGCCGTTCAAGAAGCCGTCGACTTCCTCGATCGCGAGGCCGCCTTCTGCCGGCGCGGGCGCAACGGCCTCATTCTGGAAAAGGTCTCGCTGACGGCAGCGGCTTTCCAGCATGGCGAAGCCCGTCCGGCACCGCATGCGGACGGCGCCGTCTTTGCAGACCCTGCGCTTCACACGCATGTTGTCGTTCTAAATGTGGCGGAGCGGGCGGATGGCAGCTTCGGCCGCCTCGACGGCCGGCTGTTTTACAACATGAAGATGGCAGCGGGTGCTCTTTACCATGAGGCACTCTCACGCGGCCTTCGCCAGATGGGCTTTAGCGTCGAGATCACCGGCAACAACGGGATCTTCGAGATTGTTGGCGTCGATCGCGACTTGTGTAAGTACTTCTCGGCCCGCCGTGACGAGATCGCTAGCGAACTCGCCGCCATTGGTCTTGAGACAAGTGGCGCACCGGCGCTCGCTGCCGCCAAGGCACGCGCGACGCGGCGGGGCAAGTCGTCCGACGGACCGTCCGGCGACGATCGCCACCAGCTGTGGCGGGAGCGGGCGGCGGGTCTTGGGTTCGAGGCCGAGCACGTCGTTGAACAGGCGCTCGCTGCCGGACGCGAGCGTGCCCTGGTGGCTCATACAGAGCCGCCGACGGTTCGCACCCTCTACCAAGTCCTGCAGGACCTCACCGAACGCGCAAGCGTCTTCGAGTACCGTCAGCTGGTGGCTGCGGTCGCGTCCGCGAAGGTAGGAGCGGACCGCGGCACCTCGGTGGAGGAAGAGCTTGAACGTTTTCGCACCAAGGGTGCGATGGTGGCGCTCGGGTCAGACCGGTGGCGCCACGCGATCTACTCGACGCCGGAGATCATCGCGCTCGAGCAGGGTCTCTTTGCCCGTGCAAGGCAGCTGGCGTCTTTGCAGGTTGCGGCTCCTAGCTCGTCTTCGGTCGAGGCGCTCCTCCAGAACGCCCGGCTGAACCACGAGCAGGAGCAGGCGGCACGGCTGGCCTGCACGTCAACCGGCATCGTCATCGTCGAAGGTGCCCCTGGCGTCGGCAAGACGACACTGCTCGCCCCTGTCGCGCGAGCCTGGGGCGATGCAGGCTGGCGGGTGATCGGTGCCTCCACCGCGTGGAAGATCGCCCATCAACTTCGTGACGAGCTGCAAATCGAGGCGCGCGCAGTCGACTCCTGGCTGGCGGCTGTCGAGCACGGCAAGCCGTTCCTTACCGATAAGACGCTGCTGGTGATCGACGAGGCGGGCCTTCTGACCAGTCGGCAAATGGACCGCATCCTCAGCGAGGTCGAACGAGCCCACAGCGCTGGCTTTGAGGTCGCCGTGCGCATGGTCGGCGACCGGCGGCAGCTGCAGCCGATTGGTGGGCCAGGGCTTCGCATTGTCGCCGAGGCGATCGGCACCCAGCGCGTCGACGTCATCGTGCGTCAGCACGAGCCCTGGGCGCGCGATGTCGTGACAGACTTTGGCCGCGGAGAGGCTGCGGTGGCGCTCGGAAGTCTTAAAGCGCATGGTTGTGTCCGCATCTGCGAGGGACCGAGCGCCACGATCAACGGGCTCGTCGACGCTTGGGATGAGTGGCGCCGGGATGATCGCGGCCGACTAAGCTTGCTGATCGCTAAGACCAACGCGCAGGTGCTGGCGCTCAACAAGGAGGCGCGGCAGCGGCTGCGGACGTCGGGCGAGATCGCGGCAGACAACGCGGCGTCGATCGAGGCAGTCACGCCATCCGGTCAGTCGCACATCGTCGATCTCGCCGAAGGTGATCGCATCCGCTTCCTTTGCCGCAATGACGAACTCGGTATCATTAACGGTACGCATGGCTGCATTGAGCGGGTGGATCTCGCCTCCGACGGAGCCGTCTGGCTCCAGACACGGATCGGCAGCAGGAGCGTGTCGTTCACCCCGTCGGAACTCGCCGACGAGGCTGGGCGCGCGCAGTTGGCGCACGCCTATGCGACCACCTGCTATGGCGCGCAAGGTCTTACGACCGACCACGCCTTCGTCCTCGCAGATCCAGCGATGGACCGCCACGACATCCATGTTGCGACCAGCCGCGGCCGGTCGGGAACGCATCTCTTCGTTGACGGCAAGGCGTTGGATACGCGGGCAAAGGCGGAGCGCCTTCTCGGTGATCGTGACCGGGTGGTCGACCCGTCCGAGCGTCTGGCGTTGCTGGCCGCCGCTCTCAGCCGGTCCGGAGCCAAGAGCTCGACTCTCGATTACCTGATGCCGGCTGCAGCGCTCTCAGCCATAGAGCGCTCGAAGCTGGACCTAGCCGATGAGCCCTTGCCGAAGCCAGGACGACGTCGCTCGCGTGGGATCTCCCTTGAGTAGCCGCGCCGATCGCGACACGCCTGGGAGCGGGAACAGCAGCCGGAGCAAAATCGGCAACGGTAATGCTGCGCGATCCAACCCTGCCGGCGAGCGATGGACCGTGTCCGACAACTGGCCCTCACGAGTCCCGGTCACGGCTGCCGAGCTAAACGTCGTCGAGACCTACCTCGGCCCTCTGCTCGATGAACTGTTTACTAGGAGTGCATGACGTTGAGGCCGAGACGAAAAGGAGGTCGCACCATCCGCAGCGGATGCTACGGTGAGCCGAGAACAGAACGAGAAGGTCCGCTGATGAACGCGCCGTTTCGAACCGATAATGGGAAAGCCGAGGCGACCGCTGTCGAGCCCGCCCGCGCCTGCGCCTATCTTCGCGTGTCGACGGGGCGACAGGCAGAGAGCGATCTCTCCATTCCGGATCAGCGCCGGCAGGTGGCAGCCTTCTGCGCGGCGAAGGGCTGGCCACTCGTTGCCGAATATGTCGAACCGGGTGCCTCGGCTACGGACGATACTAGAGCCGAGTTCCAGCGCATGATCGAGCGAGCGACCGATGGCGATCGTCCCTTCGACGTCATCGTCGTGCACTCCTACAGCCGCTTCTTCCGCGACAGTTTCAGCCTGGAAATGTACATCCGGCGCCTGGCGAAGGTCGGCGTGCGTCTCGTGTCGATCACCCAGGAGCTTGGCGATGACCCGGCGCAGGTGATGATGCGACAGGTAATCGCGCTGTTTGACGAGTACCAGTCGAGAGAGAACGCCAAGCACGTGCTGCGCGCGATGAAGGAGAATGCGCGGCAGGGCTTTTACAATGGCAGCCCGGTTCCTCTCGGCTACCGCGCCGAAGAAGCGGAGAAGCGCGGCACGAAGGTCAAGAAGCAGCTCGTTATCGATCCGGTCGAGGCCGAGATCGTCAAGCTTATCTTCCGCCTTTACGAACAGGGCGACAGCCAGTCGGGGCCGCTCGGTATCAAGGAGATCGTCAAACGCCTAAATGCTGCCGGCTACCGTACCAAGCGCAACGCCCGCTTCGGTGTGGGTACGCTGCACGGCATCCTGACCAACAGAATCTATGCCGGCGAATGGGTGTTCAACCGACGCGAGTCGAAGACGCTGCGGCAGAAGCCATCCTCCGAGCATATCACCGTAGCAGTACCGCCGATCATCAGGCGGGTAACCTTCGACGCCGTACAAGCCAAGCTGAAAGCCCGCAGCCCGCGCGTCGAGTCGCCCCGCGTCGTCACTGGTCCCATCCTGCTCACCGGCCTTGCCACCTGTGCCAGTTGCGCCGGTGGCATGACGCTCAGGACCGGCACCTCCCGAAATGGTGTCGTGCACCGCTACTACACCTGCTCGGCCTGCGCCCGATCGGGCAAGGCCGCGTGCAAGGGCCGGTCGATCCGCATGGATACACTCGATGACCTCGTCGTGGAGCACCTCAGCGAACGCCTGTTCACCACCGAGCGCCTCACCGAGATACTTGCCTCGATCTCTGCCGGGCGTGCCGAGAGGGCGAACGAGGTTGACGGACGCATCATTGCGCTTCAGCGCGAAGTGACCGATGCCGAAGACAAACTGAAGCGGCTCTACCGGATGATCGAGGACGGCGTTGCGGAGATGGATGATCTCCTGCGCGAGCGAATCGCAGCCCTACGCCTCGACCGGGAGCGAGCTCAGGCTGCGCTCGACCGTGTCAGGATAAAGGCTATGCCCGCGACGGAGATCCCGCTGGAAATCGTCGAGCGGTTCGGCCGGGCCATGCGTGAGAACATCGCGACCGGGGAGATCCCGTTCCGGAAGGCTTACCTGCGCTCGGTCATCGATCGCGTCGAGGTGGACGACGACGCCATCCGCATCATCGGCGACAAGGCGACCCTCGAGCAGGTCATCGCCTGCAAAGGCAGCGCAGGCGGGACGGACGGTGTTCGCAGTTCTGTACGGAAGTGGCGCGCCCGAAAGGATTCGAACCTCTGACCCCCAGATTCGTAGTCTGGTGCTCTATCCAGCTGAGCTACGGGCGCCTGACGGGTCTGGTCGGAAGCGATGTCCGCCGCGACCCGTGGCGGCTAGGTAGCCGCTGGGTTTTCAGAATGCAAGCGCCTGGCGGGAGATTCTGGCGCTTTCTGTCCGGGGCGTCAGGCCGGGCGGCGGCGGAAGCGCGCGCGGGGCGGGGGGAAGGCGCGGAATCTGGCGCCGGTTCTGCGTCGAAAGGCCGGGAAATCGGCCGTCGATGCGCCCGGCAGGGTGCGCGACCGCCAGGGCCGATGGTCGGCCGCGCGCGCCGGGGAAAGCGTCGCCGCCGCCGTCGGCTTCGGCCTCAAGGCGCGGGGGAAGGGGCCGGCTGGGCCTTGGTCGGCAGGCGGATCTCGAATCGCGCGCCGGGGCCGCCTTCGGCGAGGATGATCGTGCCGCTGTGCCCCTCGACGATCTCGGCGGCAATGGCGAGGCCGAGGCCGGTGCCGCCGGTGCGGGCCGAGCCGCGGAAGGCGCGGAAGAGATTCTCGCGCGCGCGCTCGGGCAGGCCCGGTCCCGTGTCCTCGACGGTGACGAGCACCGCGTCCGCGCTTTCGCGCTCGGCCGAGACGACGACGCGGCGCACCAGCGCGGGGTCGGCATCCTCGAGCGATTCGAGCGCCTGCACGGCGTTGCGGCACAGGTTCAGAAGCACCCGGTGGAACTGTCCGGGATCGACCTCGATCTCGAAATCGGCCGGGACGGCGTTGACGAACTCGATGGCGGAAAGGCCGGACGCGGATCCGGCGGGCGCCTCGCGACCCGTCACCGTGCCTGCGGTGTCGCCGGGCGCGGCCGGCGCGGTCGGGCGGGTCCGATCGAGGGAATCGCGCCCGCCAGCCGAGCGGGGGACGGCGCCCTGCGCGTCGTCGTCCGCTTGCGTCCCGGTCATCGAGCGCACGTCCTCGACGAGATGGCGCAGGCGCACGCGGCGGTGCTCGGGCACGCTTTCGACGGCGCGCCCGTAGGCCAGCACGGCTTGCGTGTAGGAGAGGGCGCGATCGAGGCTGCGGATGAGGACGGGGGCGAAGCGCTGGATGCGCGGGTCGCTGAGGTCGGTCAGCCGGTCGGAGATCATCTGCGCCGAGGCCAGGATGTTGCGCAGGTCGTGGTTGATCTTGGAGACGGCGAGGCCGAGATCGGCCAGATGGCGCTGCTCGCGCAGCGTGGCGGCGAGGCGGTTCTGCATCGCGGCCAGTTCCTGCTCGGCCACGCCGATCTCGTCGCCGCGCGCCCGCGGCCGGATGATCCGGGCGGGATCGGCGGGGTTCTCCGCGAAGGCCACCATGTTGCGCGTCATCGCCTCGATCGGCCGGATGAGGAAGCGGCGGATGGCGGCGAAGACGAGGAGGGCGGCGAAGGAGGCGATGGCGAGCGACAGGAGGAGGATGTTGCGCGCATAGATGAGCATGGCCCGGCGCAGCGGCGCCTCGCCCATCACGACCTCCGCCTTCACCCTGCCGTCGCCGACCGTACCCTTCACGCGCATGACGCGCCCGCCGCCCGTGACGAGCGAATCGAAGGCGCTGGAGACCTTGGTAAGGGCGTTCTCGTCGTCGAGCGAGATTTCGAGGTCCGGCTGGCCCACCGTCTCGCCGCGCGCGATGAGATGGGAGGCGTCGCCCGTCACCACGGCCACGAGATCGGCCTGCAGCGTCGAGAGGATCGCGGCTTCCTTGGCCGGCTCGAGCAGGGCGTCCGCCCCTTGCGCGGCGCCGAGCGTGGCAAGGCCCGCCACGGCCGCGCTCTCCACCCGGCGGGCCAGCCATTCGTGGCGGAAATTGGCGATCGAGGGCACGAAGATGAGCACTTCGGCCAGCATGACGGCGAAGACGGTGAGGAGCACGAGGCGCGTGGAGATGGGGCGGCGCAGGCGCACCGGCGCGGGCGCCTGCCGGTGCGCGTCGTCGGGCGATGACCTCTCTTGCAACTTCAACCGTCCATCCTGCCGGTCGCCGGGCGTCGCCGCCGGAGGACCCCCTTTAGCCCAGGCGGGCCAGAAGCCTGACGAGGGCGCGCGTCGGCCGGGCCTTCGCATAGGGAGCGAAATAGGCGGTGGCCGCACGCTTTCCAGCGTCGGCAAGGCTCGGATAGGCGGGCACGAAACCGGCGAGGTCGCCGACGTTCGCGCGCTTGGCGAGGGCAAGGCAGAAGAGCGCCGTGAGCTCGCCGGCGCCGGCCCCGACGACGCCCGCGCCCAGAAGCCGCCCGCGGCGCCCGACGACGAGCTTGACGAGCCCCTGCGTCTCGCCCTCCGTCTGCGCGCGGTCGTTCTCGGCAAAGGCGCTGGCAAGGACCGTGACGCGGTGGCCCGCGGCCTCGGCTTCCGCCTGCGTCAGCCCGGCCTGTCCGAGTTCGGGGTCGCAGAAGGTCACGGACGGGTAGGGCGCTGCCGGCAGGCGCACGGGCAGGCGGAAGAGAAGGGCGCGCACGGCAAGCCCCGCCTGATGGCCGGCCGCATGGGTGTAGGCGGCCCGGCCCGTCGCGTCGCCGATGGCCAGCACCCGGGGGTTCGTCGTGCGAAGGTCGCGCCCGACCGTGATGCCCTTTTCCCCGTGCGCGATGCCGGCCGCTTCCAGCCCGAGACCCGCGACGCTGGCCCGCCGCCCCGCCGCCACGAGGAGATGGCTGCCGCCGACGCGATGGGCCGCTCCGTCCGCTCCGCGCAGTTCGAGGACGGGCGCTTCCGGCGTGCCCCCCGCCCCGATCACCTCGGCTCCCTCGATGAGCCGCACGCCTTCGGCGAGGAGGCGCCGGCGCAGAACGGCGACGAGGTCCGGATCGGCGCGCGGCAGGAGGGGGCCGCGCTGGACGAGCGTCACCGCCGCGCCGAGGCGGCGGAAGCCCTGGGCCATTTCCACGCCCACCGGGCCGCCGCCGAGGACGAGGAGGTGCTCGGGCAGGAGGTCGAGATCGAACAGTGTCTCGTTGGTGAGGAAGGGCAGGGCGGCAAGGCCGGGAATGGCGGGCACGGCGGGCGCCGAGCCCGTGGCGAGGACGAAGCGGCGCGCCCGCACGAGGCGGCCGTCGACGCTCAGCGTGCGCGGATCGACGAAGCGGGCCGACCCTTCGATCACCGTGACGCCGAGCCCCTCGAAGCGCTCGCGCGAATCGTTGGGGGCGATCGCGGCGATCACGGCGCGCCAGCGCGCCTTCACCGCCGGAAAGTCCACTTCCGGCGGGGCGGCCTCGATGCCGTAGGCGCCGGCCTCGCGCACCGCCTGCGCGCGGTGGGCCGAGGCGAGCAGCGCCTTGGACGGCACGCAGCCGGTGTTGAGGCATTCCCCGCCCATCGCGCCGCGCTCCACGAGGACGGTGGAAACGCCGAAGGCGGCGGCGCCCGCCGCCGTCGAGAGGCCGGCCGCGCCCGCGCCGACGACGCAGAGATCGGGCGTCAGGATGTCGCTCACCTTGGTCCCCTTCCGCCGGGCGGCGTGCGCTTCAGCGCCGTGCGTTTCAGGACGAGACCGAGCACCGCCAGCGCCGCGAGGCCGCCGAGGGCGAGCGTCAGTTCGGGCGTGGCGAGATCGGACAGGTGGAACGGGCCCTCGCCGGCGGTCTCGAGCGCGGCATCGAGGCCGCTGCCGAGATAGGCGTAGGCGAAGGAGCCGGGAACGATGCCGAGGCCCGTCGCCGCCACGAAGGTGGAGAGGCGGATGTCGAAGAAGGCCGGCGCGATGTTGAGCGCGACGAAGGGCAGGACGGGGGTGAGGCGCAGGACCAGGAGATAGGAGAAGGCGTCGCGCCGGAACCCGTCTGCGAAACGCTCGACGGCCGGGCCGGCGCGATGGCGCAGGAGATCGCCGAAGGCGTGCCGGGCGGCGAGGAAGAGAAGGGCGGCGCCCGCCGTCGCGGCCAGAACGGTCAGGAGCCCGCCGAAGAGCCAGCCGAACAGGAAGCCGCCGACGATCGTGCAGAGCGAGGCGGCGGGAAAGGCGAGCGCCACGAGGGCGGCATAGACGAGGAGGAAGACGAGCGCCGACAGGACGGGGCTCTCCTCCACGAGGGCGGCGAGCCTCTCCCTGCTCTCCACGAACTGCTGCGGCGACAGGTGGCCGAACAGGCCGAGCGCATAGGCGAGGGCGAGAAGGCCCAGGATCGCGGCGATGGGCAGGAAGCGCGTCCGCCGCGCGGCCGGCGCAGGGCGGTTCTGGAAAGGCGGGGGCAGGGCCGCGATGGGTCGGACCTCCTCTGGCGGGCGGGACGGCATCGCCGGACCGGGAAGCCGTCCCGGTTCGACCGGATCGGCGGCATCCTGTCAAACTCGCGCGGCCCGCGCCGAACGGAAGGGGGCCGGGCGGACGCACCGTCCTTCTCACGCCGTCTTGATGGCGGCGGGAGGACTGAGCCCGGCGAGAGGAGGGGCGCGAAGGGGCGGGGACGCATTGTCCGCGTGGTTTCCGCCCGGCATCGGGCGTTCCGGTGTCGCTCGGACCTGTCGATCCCCACGGCGGGCCTCGGTCGCGTCCAGAGCGTGTGCGCATTGACTTTCGCCGCGGCATTTTCCTATAAGCCCCCACGACGGCGGCAGCCCCCTCGCGCGACGACAGACGGCGCGTGGCTTCGGGCCTGCCGGCAGACACCCGGTCTCGGTATTGATGGAAGGCCCGCGGGGCAAGCGCGGGAAGAAACGATGAAGCGCACCTACCAGCCCTCCAAGCTCGTCCGCAAACGCCGTCACGGCTTCCGCGCCCGCATGGCGACCGTCGGCGGCCGCGCCGTCATCGCCTCGCGCCGCGCCAAGGGCCGCAAGCGCCTTTCGGCCTGAGCCCGGCGGCCCGGCCCGTCGATCCGATGGCGCCGGACAAGCTGCGCAAGCGCGCCGAGTTCCTCGCCGCGCGCAAGGGCCGTCGTCTGAACGGCCCGTTTTTCTTTGTCGAGGCCCTCGAGCGCGGCGACGGCGCCGCGCCCCGGATCGGCCTGACGATCACCAAGAAGGTCGGCGGCGCCGTGGAGCGCAACCGCATCCGGCGCCGGCTGCGCGAGGCGATCCGCCTCGGCGCGCAGGCTGACATGGCGCCCGGCTTCGACTATGTGGTCGTGGCCCGGCGCGAGCTTCTCGGCCTTCCTTTCGAGGCCCTGAAGGACGAGCTGTCGCGACGCTTCGCCCGCACGGGCAAGGATGCCCCTTCCGCCCGCAGCGCCCGCCCCGACGACCGGGCCAGGAGCGTGGGCGAGGGCGGTCCGCACCAGGACAAGCGGCGTCGGTCCTGACGCCCATCGAGGTCTAGGCATGGAAAAGAACCGCAATTTCCTGATCGCCATGGCGCTTTCCATCGCCGTGCTGGTCGGATGGCAGTTCCTCGTCGTCGGTCCGCGCATGGAGGCCCAGCGCATCGCGTCCGAGAATGCGGCGGCCACGGCGACGCCCGGTTCGCTGCAGACGCCGCAGACCCCCGCCGGCACCGCGCAGGAGACGATCGCCGCGCCCGCCGGCCGCGAGAGCGTCGTCCCCTCGGAAGGGGCGGCGAGCCCCGCCGCGCCGGCGAACCGCGAGGCGGCGCTCTCCACGAGCCCGCGCGTCGCCATCGACACGCCCGCCTTGTCGGGCTCGATCAACCTCGTGGGCGCGCGCCTCGACGATCTGCGCCTCAAGGGCTACCACGAGACCGTCGACGACAGTTCGCCGACCATCGTCCTTCTGTCGCCGCAGTCCATGCAGGACGGCTATTTCGCCGAGTTCGGCTATGCCGGCCAGAACGCCGGCACGCTGCCCGGCCCGCAGACGCAGTGGCAGGTCGAAGGCGGCGCGGCGACGCTGACGCCCGCGACGCCCGTGACGCTGACGACGACGAACGGCGCGGGCGTGACCTTCACCCGCAGGATCTCCGTCGACGACCGCTTCATGTTCACGGTCGAGGACACGGTCGCCAATGCCGGCGCCACGCCCGTCAC
Organism: Aurantimonas sp. Leaf443; assembly: GCF_001425575.1. Taxonomy (GTDB): domain Bacteria; phylum Pseudomonadota; class Alphaproteobacteria; order Rhizobiales; family Rhizobiaceae; genus Leaf443. Next base: position 13,790 of record NZ_LMRD01000001.1, read on the forward strand.
GCTCTCGCCCTATGGCCGCGTCGTGCGCTTCTCCAAGCCGCAGATCGCCTCGACCTACGTTCTCTTCGAGGGTCTTCTCGGCGTCTTCGGCGAGGAAGGCCTGTCCGAGGTCAAATATGCCACGATCGAGGATGACGGCCGCGTCGTGCAGCCGAAGGTCTCTTCGGGCTGGCTCGGCATCACCGACAAGTACTGGGCGACCGCGCTCGTCCCCGAGACGGCCCGGCCCTTCCAGTCCACCTTCTCCTACGCCGCGACCGGCCGCTCCTATTACCAAACGGACTATCTCTCCGATCCGGTGACGATCGAGCCCGGCGCCAGCGTGACGACGAGCGCGCGCACCTTCGCCGGCGCCAAGGTCGTCGACACGATCGACGACTACGAGGAGAGCCTCGGCATCCAGCAGTTCGGGCAGCTGATCGACTGGGGCTGGTTCTACCTCATCACCCGCCCGATGTTCCACGCGCTCGACTTCCTCTATCGCGTCGTCGGCAATTTCGGCGTGGCCATCCTCATCGTCACCGTCGTCCTGAAGCTGTTCTTCTTCCCGCTCGCCAATCTCTCCTACAAGTCCATGGCGCGGATGAAGACGATCCAGCCCAAGGTGATGGAGCTGCGCGAGCGCTACAAGGACGACCGCACGAAGCAGCAGCAGGAGATGATGCGGATCTACAAGGAGGAGAAGATCAACCCGGCCGCCGGCTGCTGGCCGATCCTCCTGCAGATTCCCGTCTTCTTCGCGCTCTACAAGGTGCTCTACATCACCATCGAGATGCGGCACGCGCCCTTCTTCGGCTGGATCCAGGATCTGGCGGCGCCCGATCCGACGAGCGTCTTCAACCTCTTCGGGCTCGTCCCCGTCACCCTGCCGCATCTTCTCATGGTCGGCGCCTGGCCGATCCTGATGGGCATCACGATGTTCGTGCAGATGCGCCTCAACCCGACGCCGCCGGACCCGGCGCAGCAGATGATCTTCAACTGGATGCCCGTGATCTTCACCTTCATGCTGGCCTCCTTCCCCGCCGGCCTCGTCATCTACTGGACGTGGAACAACTTCCTCTCGATCATCCAGCAGTCGGTGATCATGAAGCGGCACGGGGCGAAGATCGAACTGTTCGACAGCTTCCGGCGCAAGAAATCGCCGCAGACCTGACGGGGCGCATCCGCCCCCGCAGACCCGACCGTCCGGCGCCCGCGACCTGTCGCGGGCGCCTTCCTGTTTCGAAGGAGGATCGCGAGATGGCGACCGGTCCCGATCCCAACGATCCCCATCCGGTGCCGGGCCACGAGCGCGTCGCCTTCCTGAAGGCCTTCGTCTGCCATCCCCTCATCGAGATCGGCGACTACACCTATTACGACGATCCCGACGGCGCGGCGGCGTTCGCGACGCGAAACGTCACCCATCACTACGACTTCATCGGCGACCGTCTCGTCATCGGCCGTTTCTGCGCGCTCGCCCGCGGCGTGCGCTTCGTCATGAACGGGGCCAACCACGCCATGACGGGCTTCTCCACCTACCCGTTCAACATCTTCGGGCAGGGCTGGGAGGAGGGGTTCGACTTCGCCACGATCACGGCCGGGCTGAAGGGCGATACGCGCGTCGGCAACGACGTGTGGATCGGCGAGGACGCGCTGGTGCTGCCGGGCGTGACGATCGGCGACGGGGCCATCGTCGCCGCGCGCGCCGTGGTCTCGCGCGACGTGCCGCCCTACGCGATCGTCGCCGGCAATCCCGCGCGCGTGGTGCGCCGGCGCTTCGACGAGGCGACGGTCGCCCGGCTTCTCGCCGTCGCCTGGTGGAACTGGCCGCGCGAGACGATCACCCGCAATCTCGGCGCCATCCGGTCGTCCGACCTGACCCTTCTGGAGGCCGCGCGATGAGCGAGACCGACGCCACCAAGACCGCGGCCGATGCCGCGCCCGCCGATCCCGAGGCCGTGGAGCGCGACCGGCGCTTCTTCGCCAAGCCCTGGGTCTTCATCCGCGGCGTGCCCGCCATGAAGTTCCTGCCGCCCGAGGGGCCGCCGGAAATCGCCTTCGCCGGGCGCTCCAATGTCGGCAAGTCCTCGCTCATCAACGCGCTTCTCGGCCAGAAGGGCCTGGCGCGCACCTCCAACACGCCGGGGCGCACGCAGGAGCTCAACTTCTTCGTGCCGGACGGCTTCGCCGGTGACGCGGCGGACCTGCCGCCCATCGCCATCGTCGACATGCCCGGCTACGGCTATGCCAAGGCGCCCAAGGAGCAGGTGGACGACTGGACGAAGCTCGTCTTCTCCTACCTGCGCGGCCGGGCGAGCCTGAAGCGCGTCTTCGTGCTCATCGATTCGCGCCACGGCATCAAGAAGAACGACGAGGACGTGCTGACGCTGCTCGATCGGGCCGCCGTCTCCTACCAGATCGTCCTGACGAAGACCGACAAGATCAAGGCGCAGGCCGTGCCCAAGCTCCTCGAAGCGACGCAGAAGGCGATCGCCCGGCGCCCGGCCGCCTTCCCGCGCCTCGTCGCCACCTCGTCGGAGGAGGGTGTCGGGCTCGACGACCTGCGCTCGGAGATCCTGTTCTTCGCCGAGCGGCGCGACTGACGACCCTCAGCCCTTGCCTTGCGGCAGGAGCTTGGCGCGGATCTGCGTCTCGATGCGGCCGCGCAGGTCGCGATAGGCTTCGAGGATCTGGTCGCGGCTGCCGGTGGCGACGGACGGGTCGGGCATCGGCCAGAACTCGACGGCGACGGACTGCGCGCCCGTCGCGTCCAGCGCCACGTGATGGGCCTCCGGCGCCATGGTCACGATGAGGTCGAAATAGCTGTCCTCGAGATCCTCGAAGCGCTGCGGGCGGCGCTGTCCGAGGTCGAGCCCCTTCTCGGCGAGGACCGCGTCCACGAACGGGTCGCGCTCGCCCTTCTTCACGCCCGCCGAGGCGACGTAGACGGATGGCGGCAGGAGCGAACGGGCGATCACCTCGGCCATCGGCGAGCGGATGGCGTTCATCCCGCAGACGAAGAGCACGGAGGAGACGCGCGGCGGCGCCGGGCCGTCGTCCGCCCCGCTCATCGCGCGGCGCTCCCCGGCGCCCGCGGCGCTCGCCCGGTCTTCACGACGAAGGGGGAGGGCGGGACCAAGGCCGTGCCTCTCAACTGCGCCAGTGCAGCACGCAGATCAGCGTGAACAGGCGGCGGGCCGTGTCGAGATCCACTCCGATCTTGCCCTTCAGGCGGTCCATCAGCGTCTGCGACCCGTCATTGTGGATGCCGCGCCGCCCCATGTCGATCGCCTCGATCTGGCTCGGCGTCGCCGAGCGGATCGCCTCGTAATAGCTGTCGCAGATGAGGAAATAGTCCTTGATGACGCGCCGGAAGGGCGTCAGCGACAGGATATGGGTGACGACGGGCGCACCGGCCGCATCTCGGATGTCGAAGACGAGGCGCTTGTCGGCGAGCGACAGGCGCAGCTTGAACTCGGCCCCTTCCGGCGCGCCGGCCGGATCGAAGCGGTTCTCCTCGATGAGGTCGAAGATGGCGACGGCCCGCTCGTGCTCGATATCGGGCGTGGCCCGGCCGATCGTCTCGTCGAGCTCGACCTCGATCAGCTTGCCGTGGGGGCGGGGCGTATCTTGCATGTCGCCTCAGAGGTTCAGGCGGATGGCGACGGAGCGCGCATGCCCGTCGAGGCCCTCGACGCGGGCCAGTTCGATGGCCGCCGGCCCGAGGGCGCGCAGCTGCTCGGGCCCGAGCTTGAGGATCGACGTGCGCTTGACGAAGTCGAGCACCGAGAGGCCGGAGGAGAAGCGCGCCGAGCGCGCCGTCGGCAGGACGTGGTTCGAGCCGCCGACATAGTCGCCGACGACTTCGGGCGTGTGCCGGCCGAGGAAGACGGCGCCCGCGTTGCGGATCCGCGCGAAGAGCGGCTCGGGATCCTCGACGGCCAGTTCCAGATGCTCGGGCGCGATGCGGTCGCAGAGCGCCGGCGCCTCGTTAAGCGAAGCGAGGAGGACGATCGCGCCGTGGTCGCGCCAGGAGGTGCGGGCCGTGTCGCCGCGCGAGAGCGTGGCGAGCTGGCGCTCGACCGCCGCTTCCACCGCGTCCGCGAGCCCCGCGTCGTCGGTCATCAGGATCGACTGCGCCGCCGCGTCGTGCTCGGCCTGCGCCAGGAGGTCGGCCGCGAGCCAGTCGGGGTCGTTCGCTCCGTCGGCGATCACCAGGACCTCGGAGGGGCCGGCCACCATGTCGATTCCCACCGTGCCGAAGACCTGGCGCTTGGCGGCCGCCACATAGGCGTTGCCGGGCCCGACGATCTTGGCGACCGGCGCGATGCCGGCCGTGCCGTAGGCGAAGGCGGCGATCGCCTGCGCGCCGCCGACGCGGTAGATCTCGGTGATGCCGCAGACCTTGGCGGCGGCGAGCACCAGCGGGTTCAGCGCGCCGCGCATGGCCGGCACCGTCATGGCGATGCGCGAGACGCCCGCGACTCTGGCGGGAATCGCATTCATCAGGACCGAGGATGGATAGCTCGCCTGCCCGCCCGGAACGTAGAGCCCGACCGATTCCACCGCCGTCCAGCGGCTGCCGAGCTCGACGCCGATCGCGTCCTCGTAGCGCTCGTCCTTCGGGCGCTGGCGTTCGTGGTGGCGGGTGATGCGCTCGTGGGCGAGTTCCAGCGCCTCCAGCGTCCGCGGGGCGGTCGCCGCATGGGCGGCGTCGATCTCGTCCTGCCCGATCGCCAGTGTCTGCGGCGTCAGGTCCAGCGCGTCGAAGCGGGCGGTCAGCTCGATCAGCGCCGCGTCGCCACGCTCGCGCACGTCGGCGACGATGCGGCGCACCACGGCCTCGACATCGGCCGAGACCTCGCGCTTGGCCCCGAGGAGCGCCCGGAAGCGCGTTTCGAAATCGGCATCGCCGCTGTTCAGCCTGACCGGCACGGGTGGGAACTGCTCCTTGCGAGAATGGTCCGCGCCGCGCTCGGGCGGGCGCCTCAGGACGCCAGGTCGGCCCGCTCGTGGTCGGGCCGGGCCGTGGTGCTCCAGGCGCCGCCGAGATCCGACAGCTGGGCCTCGATGACTTCGACGTCGAGCCTTATCGCGGCACCGCCCGCGAAGACAAGCTCGATCGCGCCCGACGGCGCCTCGCCGGCCGTGAAGCGGATCGCGAGCAGGACGAGCACCTCGTCGGGCGCTCCGGAGACGCCGATGCGCTTGACGCCCGTCACCCGGTCGAAATGCAGCGCCGCCAGCCGCCGCTCGTACTGCGCCTTGCTGAACAGGCGGAACTTGGAGACGCCGGCCGCCGTCTCCCAGACGAAGCGGTTCATCTCCAGCACGAACTGCCCCCGCCGCGCGTCGAAGCGGCATTGCGCGGGCTTGACCACCGCGTCCTGGCAATGGGCCGACAGGATCGCGAGATCGTCCTCGTCGACGGCGAGAAGACGTAGGTGATCCGTCGGCATGTCGGCTGTTCCTCGAACGATCAGGGTGGGCCAGAGATAAGGCGCCGCCCGCCCGGCGCAATGGCGGGCGGGGCGGGGACGGGCGGTGATGCGCCGGCGGGATCGAAGGCGCGGTCCCGAAGGCGGACGCGGCGGGGCGGCAGTTCGTCTTCACCGCAGCGCATCGCCTCCCTCGGTCCCGCGGGGACGCTCGGCACCCCATGCGCCGCCGCGCGGCGCCCGGAGACGTCAAGCGCGAAGAGGACGGTCGGTCGGGAGGCCGGTCCCCGCAAGCCCCGCCTCGTTCAGGAGGCAGAGGCCCTTGCCCGCCGCCTTCGCCGCATACAGTTCCTTGTCGGCCAGGACCATCATCGATGTCAGGTCGGCATTCGAGCCGCCGAGCGTGGCGCCGATGCTCACGCCGACGCGCGCCAGGGCGCCGGGCTCTATCTCGTAGGGCGTTCCGATCGCGACGATGAGCCGGGCGCCGAGATGGCGAACGGCTTCGGCGCCGTTCTCCTGGAAGAGAACGAGAAACTCGTCCCCGCCCAGCCGGCAGGCGACGGCGTCCGGTCCGACCGTCGCCGTCAAGCGGTGGCTGACCTGCTGAAGAAGGATGTCGCCGGCGCGATGTCCGAGCGAATCGTTCACCTGCTTGAAGCCGTCGAGGTCGAGATACAGGAGCGCCGGCTGCACACCCTTCGTCCGCAGACGCTCGAAGGCGTTTTCCAGCCCCCGGCGGTTGAGGAGACCGGTCAGCGGGTCTCGGAAGGACTGTGTCCGGCTTTCGATCTCGGCGGTGATGGCGCGAACGGTGAGGCGACGCTGCTGCTCGATCATGGTCATGTTCATCAGGACGAACATGATGCCTTGGATGGCGATGAGGGGGATGAATTCCGGATAGAGGAAGCCGAAGCTGGCCTTGAAGCTGAGGTCGATCATCAGAACCTGCGCCATCGCATAGCGTGGAGCGGCGAAATTGCGCCCGATGATGCTTCCGATCGCCGCAAGGCTCGATGCCAGCACGATGATCGTCGTCGGAATGTCGTGGAACAGGACCACGGTCGTGATCGTCGCGGCCTGGTTCAAGGCCCAGGCGAGACCGACCGCGAAGAAGGCATCTGTCCGCATGCCCTTGTTCCGCAGGGTGACGAGCCGGGCGGCCAGGATCAGCACTTCCGCCGCTGCGAGAACGAGGAAGATCGGATCGCCGATGCGGTGGAAGGCGACCAGGATGACCGCGATGGAGTTCAGCGCGCCGAGCACGAAGGGCTTGGGGTCGCTGAAGAACATCGCCCCCAGCCGCTTGCGCACCTCCGGTGGCAGTGCGGGATCGATGGTCGAAATCCAGCGCAGCGGCGCGATGCGCGGTATCTCGTAGGTCGATGACCCCGGCATTTCGATCTCCCTGACTGTGGCGCCATGTTAAACGAGGCTGATTGAAGACTGAATAACGGGGTCCGGCGTCGCGGAACCGATCGTGTCGAGAAGGCGACCGACCGGCGCGGGCTCGTGACGGCCGCTCCTGGAACCGGACGGTCGGACCATCCGCCCGACGTCCCCGCCGGCGATCCCTGTGCCCGCGCCCCGCCTCACGCGCCGCGCGCGACCCCGTGCCGGGCGAGAAGCCGCAATCCGACGACCGAGATCCACGTCGCCATCCAGATCGGGTTGGCGCGCTCGAAGAGGAAGCTTTCCAGGAAGGAGTTGAGGAGGAGGTAGGTCAGGCTCATCAGGAACATATCGGCCAGCCGCTCGCGCTCGGGCTCGGCGGGGATGGCGAGGAAGTCCTTGAGCGGCAGGAGCACGAGCATCAGGGCGGTGAGCGCGAGGCCCGGCCAGCCGAGCACGATGGCGATGTCGAGATAGCCGTTGTGGCCGTTCGGGCTGTTGCGCGTGTCCCAGGCCAGTTCGAAGTCGCGCTCGGCCTGGTAGACCGTGTCGGTCTGCCAGAACGAGTTGAGGCCGAAGCCCAGCCATTGGTGCTCGCGCGAGAGTTCCAGCGCGTAGCGCCAGAGGTCCGTGCGGCCGGTGAAGGTCGTGCCCGGCAGGATCGCCTGCAGGATGGAATCGAGGACGGGCGAGAGCACCGTGCCGAGCGTCAGGAGGCCCATCGCCACGACGGCGCACAGGATGACGGCGGCCGGCAGGAGGCGCCCGCCCAGCGTGCGCAGGGGAAGGACGATGAAGGCGACGGCCGGCAGCAGCGCCATCGAGGTCTTCGAGCCGGTCTTCAGGACGAAGAGGGCGCAGGCGAGCGCCACCAAGAGACCGAAGGCGCGCCAGCCCGTGCGGTAGAGATACAGGCCGTAGAAGAAGAAGGCGCCCATCATGGCGCCGGCGACGTTCTTGTGGCTGTAGAGCCCGCGCCAGAGGCCGGCCTGCTCGGGATCGGCCTCGCCCGCCGTGTGCTTGGCAAGGTCCGGCAGGAGCGCGAGCCCGCCATAGGACAGGACGAGGACGACCGTCAGCATCACGGCGAGCGCGAGGCGGAAGTCGCGCGCCGTGCGCGGCAGGCAGAGCGCGCCCGTCGCCGCGACCATCGCCAGGATCACGAAGGTCGCCGTGCGCAGCGCGTTCTCGGGATGGCCGGCCAAGGCGGCGGTGAGGACGATCCAGCCGCCCATGACGAGCCAGGTCGGGCGCAGGAGCGAGAGCGCGACGGCGCGGTCGGTGAAGAGCATGTGGCCGGCCAGCGCGAGCGCCGCGAGCGTCGAATAGCCGAGCTGGTTGACGAGGTCGCCCGCGTCCTTGTTGCCCTCGAAGGAGATGGTGAAGGGCGTCAGCGTCACCATCAGCGCGCACAGCGCGATGCAGCCGAGCGTCAGGCGCGCAAGGTCGAGCCGCGCCGTGGCGCCGGGCGCGGGAAACGCCTCAGTTCTGTTCGGGACGGCGATATTGCTCATTGACGATGCCGAACTCCGCCATCAGGCGCCCGACGGCGACCTGCATCGGATAGAGGCCGATGACCGGCGAACCGCTCTTCAGGGCCAGGAGCGCCGCCCGCAAGGGGGAGGCGGCGAGGAGCGCGCCGCTCTTGGCGAGCCGCTGCAGCGTGGCCGGGGCCGCCCCCGCGCCGCGCCGGCGCTCGATGATCGAGGAGAGCGCGCCGTTGCGCAGCGCCCGCGCGTTCAGCCAGGAGAATTCCAGGCGCCGGCGCGGCGTCGTCTCCAGGACGCGCGCCTCGCGGCACCAGCCGAAGGAGAAGCCGGCCCGCGCGCAGCGCGAGTAGAAGTCGCTGTCGCCGCCGCCGATGAAGTTGAAGGCGGTGTCGAGGAAGGGCGCGCCCATCCTCTCGAGCACGGCGCGGGCGATGACGACGTTGCCGGAGGAGAAGAGGATCGGCACCGGCCCGGTCGCCTCGTAATGGGCCTGGAAGACCGGGTGGCGCGACAGATGCGTCTGCGCCACGCCGTCGAACACGGCCACCTGCGGGCCGCCGACGATGTCCGCCGGCAGGCGCTCGGCGGTGGAGACGAGCGTTTCCAGCCAGTCCGGCTCGGCGATCTCGTCGTCGTCGATGACGAGGAGATGGGTCATGTCGGGAAATTCGGCGAGGGCCGTCGACCAGCCGGCATTGTAGGCCGAGCAGTTGCCGCGCTCGTGCGCGACGAGCGAGAGGCCCCGCATGCGCCCCTCGGCCAAAACGGCGCGCGCCACGGCGAGGCCCTCCAGGCGCTCGTCGTCGTTCTCCATCACGATCACGGCGAAGCGGCGGTCGGTGGCCTGGGCGGCGAGCGAGGCGAGGGTGAGGCGCAGATGGTCCGGCCGGCGGAACGTCGGCAGGGTCACGACGCAGGTCACGCCCGCGGCCGAAAGGCCGGGCGAACGCGCTTCGATGGTGATCCTGTCGGCCAACCGTTCCTCCCGTCCTCGGCCGCGCCGAAGGGCGGCGGCGGTCTCGACGTCGGGCGACGCTAGCGCAGGGAGGATGAAGAAAGCGCCAAGACGGCCGGTCGCGGCGCGGCTCGGACCGCGTCGTTTGTCGCGGCCCGGTGAACCAATTCGCAATCGCACCCTGCCATGGTCGAAGGCGCATGAGGCACTTTCCGGCGGCGCGCGCGATGCATCTCCTCTTCCTTTCCTCGCTGCTGCCGCAGGACAACCCTGCAAGCGGCTTCGAGATCGCCAACGCGGCGATCGTCGCCGCCTACCGGCGGCTCGGCGTGGCGGTGACGCCGGCGGGCTTCCGCCGGCCGGGCGCGCCGCCGGCGCGCGAGGGGGAGATCGACCTCGGAAGCCTCGACATCGAGAATGCCCGCGTCTCCAAGGCGCGCAAGGCGCTCTGGGTGGCCAAGGCGCTGGCCTCCGGCCTGCCCGTCTCGGCCGCCAAGCTCACGGGGCTGGGACGCGCCGATCTCGTCGCCCGGCTCGAAAGCGCCGGCCCGCTCGACGGTCTCGTCCTCAACGCCGTGCAGATGCCCGCGGCCTATCCCTTCCTCGCGACCTGGAAACCCTCGATCTTCGTCGCGCACAATGTCGAGCACCGCTCGGCGCGCGAGAACGCGGCGGCGGCGACCGGCCGTGTGACCCGCGTCCTCTACGCCCGCGAGGCGAGGCTCCTCGAAGCCGTGGAGGCGCGCCTGTGCGCCGCCGCGCGGGTGGTCCATACGCTGAGCCGCGAGGACAAGGCCGGCCTCGGTCTGGGGGCCGCGCCCCACTGCCTGCCGCTCGCCCTGACGATCGGGCGCCCGCAGCGCCCCGACGACGGGGTGCGCGAGCGCGACATCGGCCTCATCGGCACCTGGAGCTGGGCGCCGAACCGGCACGGGCTCGACTGGTTCGTGGCCCATGTCGCGCCGCGCCTGCCGGCGGACATGACCGTCTCCATCGCCGGCCGCTTCGACGGCCCGCCGCCGGCCGCCCCCGCCAATGTGCGCTTCGTCGGCCGGGTGGAGGACGCGCAGGACTTCGTGCGCCGCTCGCGCGTCATCGCTCTGGCGACGCGCGGGGGCACCGGCATCCAGCTGAAGACGATCGAGACCTTCGAGGAGGGCATGCCCGCCGTCGCCACGCCCCAGGCGCTGCGCGGGGTGGACGCCCTGCCGTCCAACGTGCGCGTCGCCGAGGCGCCGGCCGACTTCGCCGCCGCCCTCGTCGCGCTCGTCGAGGCCGAGCGGCGCGGCGAGACGATCCGCGGGGAGGGCGGCGCCTTCGCGCGGGCGCAAGGGCAGGCGCTCGACCGCGCCCTGGCGGCGGGCCTCGAGAGCTTCGGCGGGGCCGGGCGTTCGCGGCGGGCCGCCGTCCCGGCCCGCGCATGCGCGGAATCGCCCCCGCTCGCCGCCCGCGCGAGCCTGCGATGAAGGCCGAGCCCCGCCTGGCGCCGTTCCGGCCGCTGCCCGTCCTCGACGGCGCCTTCCGCGCCATCGCCGGCGTGCCCATCGCCGACGCGCGCGCCGCCGACGTCGTGGCCCATCTCGAAGCCATGCTGGAGGCCGGAGCGGTCCAGCGGCTCGCCTTCCTCAACGCCCATTGCGTCAACGTCGCGCGCCGCGACGACGCCTATCGGCGCGTGCTGACGCGCTTTCTCGTCCTGCCGGACGGGATCGGCGTCGATCTCGGCGCGCTAATCCTGCACGGTGCGCCCTATACCGAGAACCTGAACGGGACCGACTTCGTGCCCCGCCTCCTGGCCGAGATCGCGCCCGGCCGGCGCGTGGCGCTCGTCGGCGGGCGCCCCGGCGTCGCGGAACGCGCGGGCCTGGCGCTGCGCCGGCTTTGCCCGGGCCACACGATCGAGGCGGTGTCGGACGGCTATTTCGATGCCGAGGCGCGCGGGGCGCTGCTTGCGCGCCTTGCCGCCTTCAGGGCCGACATCGTCCTCGTCGCGCTCGGCGTGCCGGGGCAGGAGACCTTCATCGACACCTGGCTCGACGAGCGGCACGGGCGGCTCTTCATCGGCGTCGGCGCGCTGTTCGACTTCCTCGCCGGCGAGGTGCCGCGCGCGCCCGCCCTGGTGCGGCGCCTGCGGCTCGAATGGGCCTTCCGCCTGTCGATGGAGCCCGGCCGCCTGTTCCGCCGCTACGTCCTCGGCAATCCCGCCTTCCTTCTCGCGGTCCTGCGCGAGCGGCGCGCCCTGTGGCGCGGGCGGGCCTGATTTCGGAGACGACGCCATGCGCACCGCCATCGTGACGGCCAGCTATCGCGGCGACTTCGAGCGCTGCAGGCTCCTGTGCGACTCGATCGACGCGCGCGTCACCGGTCACACGCGCCATCTCATCCTCGTCGACCGCATCGACGTGCCGCTGTTCCGCAGCCTCGCCGGTCCCCGCCGCGAGATCGTCGGCGAGGCCGAGCTCTTCCCGGCCTGGCTGCGCTCCTTTCCCGACCCGACGACTTTCGGCCGGCGCCGCGTCTGGCCGACGCCCTTCGGCCCGCCCTTGCGCGGCTGGCACGTGCAGCAGCTGCGCCGCATCGCCATGGGCGGGGCGATGGCGGAGGAGGTGATGGTCTCGCTCGATTCGGACGTCGTCTTCCTCAAGCCCTTCGACGTCGGTGCCTTCCAGCGGCAGGGCCGGCTTCTCTTCCACAAGGTGCCGAACGCGCTCGCCGCCCACGAGGAGGCCTCGCGGTCGGAACATCGCGCCTGGTCGCGCAAGGCCGGCGAGCTCCTGGGGATCGCCGCGCCCGATGTCACCGACGAGGGCTATGTCGGCACGCTCATCGCCTGGCGCACGGACGCGGTGCGCGGTCTCCTGAAGCGCATCGAGGCGGTCTCGGGCCGAAGCTGGCTGCGGCGCCTCGGCGCCACGCGCAGCCTCTCCGAATGCACGCTCTACGGCCGCTATGTCGACGAGGTGGAGGGCCGGCCGGATCTCTACGAGCCGAGCCCGGTCAATTTCTGCCGCATGCACTGGGTGGGCGCGGCGCTGAAGGAGGGCGACCTGCGGGCCTTCGCCGAGGCGCTCGCCCCGCACGAGGTCGCCGCCGGTATCCAGTCCTTCACCGGCACCGACCCGCGGCTCATTCGCCGGGCTGCGGGGCTGGGCTGAGGCTCGGCCGGCGCCGGCCGCGCGTCCAGTCGAAGGCCGCGTAGGTCGAGGCCGCCGAGACGATCCACAGCGTCAGGAAGAGGCCGTTCAGCCCGACGATCCAGTCCGCCTCGCTCGGCATGACGCGCAGGAGGAGGACGAGGAGCCCGCCCTTGATGACGCCGACCATGGACAGGATCAGAACGCGCACCGTCGTGCGGCCGCGCGCATAGAGGAGTTCGCTCTCATATTCCACGAGGTTGCGGAAGGCCGGCACGAGGAGGGCGGAGAGGACGAGCGGGGCCGCGTCCGCCACGTTGCGGCCGAGCGCCGTCGGGAAGACGTGCAGGATCGTGCCGAGGACGAGGATGCCGAGCGTCGAGACCGCCGCGATGCCCGCCTCCATGCTCCAGCGGATGCGCCAGGCGGCCAGCCATTGCGGGCTGCGCATGATCTTCTGCACGATCATCGTGTTGAAGGAGCGCACCGGCAGGGCCGTCAGGTCCACGAGGCGCATGAGGATGGCGTAGATGCCGGCCGTCTGCGGGCCGCCGAGCGAGAGGACGAGGAGCTTGTCCATCTCGGACTGGAGGTAGAAGACGATCTCCGCGCCCGCCACCGAGATGCTGTCGCGCCAGCGCGCGCGGTAGAGGTCCGGCCGCCAGCGCAGGCGCTGGCGCGGATAGGAGGTGACCACCGCCAGGACGAGGCAGATCGCGTTGGAGACGAGATAGGCGACGGCCCAGGAGACGAGCGAACGGTCGCCGAACCCGACGAAGGCGAGCGCGGCCAGCGCCTTCAGCCCCGAGCCCGCGATGACGAGGAGCGCGCCGCGTCCGAAGCGTCCCATCCCGTTGTTGACGATGATGACGACCTCGGTCATCCGCCAGAACAGGACCTCGGAAAGGACGATGAGGACGAAGGCGGCCGGCGCCATCTCGCCCTCGAAGATCGCGAGATAGAAGCCGAGCGCGGCGAGCGCGACGAAGGGCAGCGACAGGGCGACGGCCGCCAGGAGCCCCGCCGTGTAGGTGCCGATCAGACGCCGGCGCTGGGTCGCCACGCGGTAGAGCGGGGAGACGAAGCCGAAGCCGGCGAGGCGCGAGAGGACGATGCCCGTGGCCGAGGCGGTGGCGAAGAGGCCGAAGTCGCCGACCGACAGGCCGTTGGCGACGCAGACGAAATACGCCAGCGACAGGACGAGGCGCCCCGCCGAACCGCTCATCAGCCAGGCGTAGTCGACGATCGGACTTAGGTTGCCCTTAAATCTCTGCGTCCACACTCGCCGCGAGAGCATCCGTTCCACCCCAAAAGGCTTGGCCGAAGACCATGGCGCCGAATCCCTCGACCCCCATCGCCGTCGGCGATCCCGCTCGGCGAGCGGCGGCCGGGCCCGCCGCCTCCGGGTCAACAGGTATCGCGCGAACCTTAACGCGCCGTTCAGCGCTGGCCGGCGCGGCGGCGCTTGCGGCGGGCCTTGCCCTGCCGGGGCGCGGAACCGCCCGCACGCATGCCGGCATCCCCTTCGGCGGCGCCGTGCAGGCGGAGCATTTCGACAGCGATCCGTCCTACAGGCAAGCCTTTCTCGACCATTGCGACCTCGTCATGCCGATGAACGAGCTGAAATTCTCGCTTCTGCGGCCGAACCGCGAGAGCTGGAACTTCGAGCCCGCCGACCGGCTGGTGGACTTCGCCATCGCCAACGGGCGCCTGTGCCGGGGCACGACCCATGTCTGGTACGGGGCGACGCCGGACTGGATCACCCGGCTGGAGAGCGAGCGCGAGATCGCCGCCGCGCTCGGCGAGCACGTGGAGCGCGTGTCGGACCGCTATCGCGGCCGCGTCACGGACTGGGACGTGTGCAACGAGGTCATCGCCCACGATCCCGCCTCGGAAGGCCCCTTGCGCGACACGTTCTGGCTGCGCCGCCTCGGGCCCCGGCACATTCCCGACGCCTTCGCGCTCGCCGCGCGGGCCGACCCGTCCGCGACCCTCACCCTCAACGACTACGACCTCGAGTTCCGCGGGTCCCGATACGACCTGCGGCGCGCGACCATGCTCTCGATCGTGCGGCAGATGCAGGACCGCAACGTCCCCGTCCACCGCGTCGGCCTGCAGGCCCATCTCTACCTGGAGAAGGAGATCGACGTGGAAGGGCTCGCGCGGTTCGGGGCGGAGCTGAAGGCGCTCGGCGTCGGCCTCGTCGTCACCGAGCTCGATCTCATCGACTGGCAGATCGAGGGCGGGCCGGCCGAGCAGGACGCGGCGGCCGAGCGTTCGGTCTCGGCCTTTCTCGACGGGCTGCTCGACGCCGGCCGCCCGGCCGCCGTGGTCGCCTGGGGCATCACCGACCGCTACAGCTGGATCTCCGATGTCATGCCGCGCGAGGACGGCAAGCCCGAGCGCCCGCTGCCGCTCGACCGGGACTACCGGCCCAAGCCCTGGTACGAGACCCTGCGCCGGCGCCTCGCCACGGCCTGACGGGGTGTCCGGACCGTCCGGCGGGGTCGGCCGGGCGCGCGTGCCCGACGTGGCTCGAAGCTTGCGCAGGCGTTGCCGGAGGCGCGGGGAAGTGCCGGGGCGCGCCTGTCGCAAGGCATGCTTAAGGCTTCCTTTACCATAGTGGCGGAAACCTCGTGCCGGGGCGGCGCGAGGCGGCCCGGGCGAACGGAGCGCGGCCTGATGTTTTCGACGGACGAGAGAAGCGTCGGTGCCGAGGGCCGCGTCGACCGGCGGGCGCCCGTCGACGAGCCGCGCGGCGGCTCTCTGCTCGACCCGCTCTTCATCGCCCGTTTCGTCTGGAAGGCCCGCTTCGCCATCCTCGTCATGGGCATTCTCGGCGCCGCCCTGGCGGCCGCGATCGCCATGGTGACGCCGAAGGTCTACGAGGCCTCGACGCAGATCTTCATCGATCCGCGCGACATCAAGATCGTGCAGAACGAGATCACGCCGAGCGGCCTGTCCGACGAGGCGACGATCGCGCTCATCCAGAGCCAGATCGCCGTCGTCTATTCCAACGGCGTCATCGGCCGCGTCATCGACGAGGCCGGTCTCGAGCGGGACCCCGAGTTCAACGGCGGCCTGCCCTCCGCCCTCGACACGATCCTGAAGGCGGCGGGCCTTTCGGGCAGCGGCGACGAGGCGCAGGATGCGGCCACCGAGCGCCAGCTGACCATGCAGCGCGTGCGCCGCGCGATGGAGGTGGCGCGCGACGCCAAGAGCTTCGTGGTGAACCTCTCCTTCAAGTCGCGCGATGCGCAGAAAGCCGCCATGCTGTCGCGGCTCACCGCCGACATCTTCATCGACGAACTGGCCAAGGCCCAGTCCGACACCGCGCGCCGCGCCAGCCTCTCCCTGACCTCGCGTCTCGCCGAGCTGCGCCGCTCGGTCGTGGAGGCCGAGCGGGCGGTCGAGGCCTACAAGGCGGAAAACGCGCTGGTCGGCGTCGGCGGCCGCCTCGTCGACGACGACTACATCCTGCGCATCAACGACCAGCTCGCCAAGGCGCGCGGCGACATCACGGCGCTGCGCGTGCGCGCCGACCAGATGCGCGGCGCGAGCGTCGACGACGTCGTGAAGGGCACCTTCCCCGAGGAGCTGACCTCCGAGGCGCTGACGCGCCTGCGCACGTCCTATTCGGACCTGCAGCAGCAGGCTGCGGTTCTCGCCCGCAAGCTCGGCGCCCGCCATCCCGACCGGCTCGCCAACCAGGAGTCGCTGAACGCCGCGCGCACCGCCATCCGCGCCGAGCTGACGCGCATCGTCGCCGCCGCCCAGACCGATCTCGCCCGCGCCGAGGAGACCAATGCCGAGCTCGGCCAGCAGATCGAGGCGCTGAAGGCCAAGCAGATCTCCACGAGCGGCGCCTTCGTGCGCCTGCGCGAACTGGAGCGCGAAGTGGAGGCCTCCCGCGCCGTCTACGAGGCCTTCCTGCTGCGGGCCCGCGAGACGGGCGAGCAGGAGAGCATCAACACGGCGAACGTGCGCATCATCTCCGCCGCGCTGCCGCCGATCGAGCCGGTCAGCCTCTCGCGCAAGATCGTCGTGTCGCTGGGCTTCGCGGGAGGCCTCGCGCTCGGCACGATTCTGGCGGTCCTCGTCGCCGTGATGCGCCTCGTCGCCGGCACGCCGCGCGCCGCCGAGCCTAATGCCGAGGCGCGCCGTCCGGCCGCGGCGCCGGTTCCGGCCCCGGCCGCCGCTTCCCCGGCTGCGAACGTCGCCAGTTTCGGCGCGTCGGCGCCGCGCTGGGCGCAGCTTGCGACCGGCGCCGCCTCGCGCGCCGCTCCCGTCGCGCCCATCGACGAGACCGCCGAGGAGACCCCGCTCGCCGCGCCGCGCATGGATGCGGCGGTCCTGCCCGAGCCGCTGCCCGAACCCGTCGAGACGCCCACCGAGCGCGCCCGGCTGCGCGAGAGCGTGCGCATGCTGGCGAGCGCACCGGGCGGCGGCCGCGTCGCCCCCTACGAGGACGACGAGGAAGCGGCGCGCCTGCAGCGCGACATCGAGGCGGTGAAGGCCGAGATCGCCCAGATCCGCCGGCAGCGCCAGGGCGTCTGAGGGCCGCGCCGGCCCGACGCCGCGCCGGCGGACGAGGCGGGCGCCGTCCCGGTCAGGCGGTCGGGGAGCGGGGCGTCGGCACGAGGCGCAGGTCCGGCTCGCCCGCCGCTTCCGGCCTGTATTCGGGCACGATGCGGCGGAGCATCTCGATGGCGCGGGGCCCGTCGCCCTGCGCGAGCGCGGCCTCGATCGTGTCGAAGCTGCGCGACAGGAAGGACACGTCGCTGACGCGCGAGCGGGCCGTCATGAAGCCCGCGCGTCCCGTCGGCTCCATGCTCTCCTCGGTCGAGAAGAGTTCCTCGTAGAGCTTCTCGCCTTTGCGCAGGCCCGTGTAGCGGATCTCGATGTCGATCTCGGGCCTCAGGCCCGCGAGCTCGATGAGACGGCGGGCGAGGTCGGCGATGAGGATCGGCTCGCCCATGTCGAGCACGTGGATCTGCCCGCGCGCCCGCCCGTCGCCGAGCCCGTGGCCGGCCGCGTGCAGGATGAGGCGCGAGGCCTCGGGAATGGTCATGAAGAAGCGGGTGATGGAGCGGTGCGTCACCGTCAGCGGCCCGCCGCGCGCCAGCTGCGCGCGGAACAGCGGAATGACCGAGCCGGTCGATCCGAGCACGTTGCCGAAGCGCACGGTCATGAAGCGCGTCGCCTCCGAGCCGAGATCCAGCGCCTGACAATAGGCCTCGGCCGCGCGCTTGGTCGCGCCCATCACGTTGGTCGGGTTCACCGCCTTGTCGGTGGAGACCATGACGAAGGCCGTCGCCCGGCAGGCGAGGGCGGCGTCGGCGACGTTGCGCGTGCCGATGAGATTGGTCTCGATGCCTTCGACCGGGTTCTCCTCCACGATCGGCACGTGTTTCAGCGCGGCGGCGTGGAAGATGACGTCGGGGGCCTCCCGTTCGAAGAGCCAGAAGATGCGCGCGCGCCGGCGCACGTCCATGATGCGCTCGACGAACTCCACCTGCGGATGCTCGTCGGCGACCTGGCGGCCGACGGACCACAGGTTGAACTCGCTGCTGTCGACGAGGACGAGGCGCGCGGGGTTGAAACGCGCGATCTGGCGCGTCAGCTCCGAGCCGATGGAGCCGCCCGCGCCGGTGACGAGGACACGCCGGCCGGCGATGAGGCGGGCGACCTCGCTGGTGTCGAGATCGACCTCCTTGCGTCCGAGAAGGTCCTCGATCGAGACGGGCCTCGCCTCGATGGGGGCGTTCTCGTCCACGGCGCCGGCATTGGCGATGTCGGGCAGGCGCTTGACGGTGAGCTGGAAGGGCGCGGCGGCGCTGACGACCTCGGCGAGCTGGCGCGGCGACAGCCGCGTGTCGGTGACGATCAGCTCGGTCGCGGGCGTGCCGCGCAGCTCGCTGGAGCGCACGACGGCGTCGAGCTGCGAGAGGTTTCCCAGGACCCGCACGCCATGCATCTGCCGGCGCCGGTTCTTCGGCCTGTCGTCGACGATGCCGATGATCTGGCCGCCCATGCCCACGCGCCGCGCGTTGCGGATGAAGAGGTCGGCATTGTCGCCGAAACCGTAGAGGAGCGTGTTGCGCTGCAGGGGCAGGCGCGTCTGCCGCTCGGAGGCTTCGAGCTTGCGCTCCTTCAGGAGGCGGTAGAAGAGGCGCGGGCCGCCGAGCGCCACGATCATGACGAAGAAGGACATGACGACGGCGGTGCGCGGCAGGTACTCGCCGCGGAAGAGAAGGAAGTTGCCGAGCGCGAAGGCGACGGTGATCGCGGTCACCGCCTTGACGATGGAGACGACGTCCAGAAGCGAGGCATAGCGCCAGGCGCCGCTGTTCAGCGAGAAGAGCGGGAAGAGGAGGGCGGAGAGAAGCGTGTAGGCGCCCACCAGCGCCCAGATCTGCCAGACCCCGATGAAGTTCGTCCATCCCCAGGCCAGCGCCATGGAGGCGCTGATCGACAGGAAGGCGACGACGACGTCGTGGAAGGAGCCGAGCCGCCTCAGCGAGACGGCGGCGAGGATGCGCGGCAGGCGCAAGGTCATTGCGGTACTCGTCTCCCGGAGACGGGGCGCGTCCACCATGCCCCGCGGCCGAGCCCTAGCACGATCGGGCGCCCGGCTGAACCCGGATGGCCGCGGGCCGGCCGGCCCGCGTCAGAAGACGCTCGCCCCCTCGTTGGCCGGGCCGACCGCGCGGCGGAACACCTCGAAGAGCTCGCGCCCGAGCCCGAAGGAATTGCCCGACAGGTCGGGGCTCGCGGTCTCGCGCGCGCTGAGCTCGGCCTCGTCGACGAGGATCTCCAGCGTGCCGGCCTCGCCGTCGAGGCGGATCATGTCGCCGTCGCGAAGCCGCGCGATGGCCCCGCCGGACTTGGCCTCCGGCGTCACGTGGATCGCCGCCGGCACCTTGCCCGAGGCGCCCGACATGCGCCCGTCGGTGACGAGCGCGACCTTGTGGCCTCGGTCCTGCAGCACGCCGAGGAGGGGGGTGAGCTTGTGCAGTTCGGGCATGCCGTTCGACTGCGGGCCCTGGAAGCGCACGACGGCGACGAAGTCGCGGTCGAGCGCGCCCGAATCGAAGGCGGCCTTCACCTCGTTCTGGTCGTTGAAGATGACCGCCGGCGCCTCCACGATCCGCCGCTCGGGCTTGACCGCGGAGACCTTGATGACGGCATGGCCCATGTTGCCGGTGAGCATGCGGAGGCCGCCATTCTCCGAGAAGGGCTTGTCGGCCGTCGTCAGCACCTTCGGGTCGCCGCTCTCGCGCGGCGCGGCCTCGCGCTTCACGGTCTGGCCGTCGGCGGCGAGCTTGGCCTCGATGGCGTAGCCGCGCAGGCCCGTGCCCCAGGCGGTGCGCACGTCCTCGTGCAGGAGGCCGCGGTCGAGGAGTTCGCGGATGAGGAAGCCCATGCCGCCGGCGGCGTGGAAGTGGTTCACGTCGGCGAGCCCGTTCGGGTAGACGCGGGCCAGGAGCGGCGTGACGTCCGAGAGATCGGAAATGTCCTGCCAGGTCAGCTGGATGCCGGCCGCCGCCGCCATGGCGACGAGATGCAGCGTGTGGTTGGTCGAGCCGCCCGTGGCATGCAGGCCGACGACGCCGTTGACCACGGCGCGCTCGTCCACCACGAGGCCGGCGGGCGTGTACTCGTTGCCGAAGGCGGTGATGGAGAGGGCGCGCCGCGCCGCCTCCTTGGTCAGTGCGTCGCGCAGCGGCGTGCCGGGATTGATGAAGGAGGATCCCGGCGTGTGCAGGCCCATGATCTCCATCAGCATCTGGTTGGAATTGGCCGTGCCGTAGAAGGTGCAGGTGCCCGGGCCGTGATAGGAGGCCGATTCCGCCTCCAGCAGCTTGTCGCGGCCGACCTTGCCCTCGGCGTAGAGCTGGCGGATGCGGCTCTTCTCGTCGTTGGGCAGCCCGGTCGTCATCGGCCCGGCGGGCACGAAGATCGCCGGCAGATGGCCGAAGGTGAGGGCGGCGATGACGAGGCCGGGCACGATCTTGTCGCAGACGCCGAGATAGACGGCGGCGTCGAACATGTCGTGGGAGAGGCCGACGGCCGCGGACATGGCGATGACGTCGCGCGAGAAGAGGCTCATCTCCATGCCGATCTGCCCCTGCGTGACGCCGTCGCACATGGCCGGCACGCCGCCGGCGACCTGCGCCGTCGCGCCCATCTCGCGCGCCGCCTGGCGGATCATCTCGGGATAGGTCTCGAAGGGCTGGTGGGCCGAGAGCATGTCGTTATAGGCGGTGATGATGCCCAGATTGGGCGTCGCGTCGCCCGCAAGGCGCGCCTTGTCCGTCGGGCCGCAGGCGGCGAAGCCGTGGGCGAGATTGCCGCAGGTGAGGCGCGCGCGCTTCGGCCCCTCGGCGCCGCGCTCGCGCAGGCGCTTCAGATAGGGCTCGCGCGTCGGCGCCGAGCGCTCGCGCAGGCGGTCCGTGATCTCTTCGATTCGACGGTCGGCGGTCATGGCGGTGGGCCTTTCGAACGGAACGGTCAGGGCGCCCAGAAGACGGCGATGGGATCGGGGCGGGCGGCGCGCAGGACGGCGCGCACGGGCATCTCGTCTATGGGGCCGGGCTCGAGCGCGGCCTTCAGGACGGCGCGCTTCTCCTCGCCCTCGATATGGAGCGCGAGGAAGCGCGCGTCCACGATCGCGGGCAGGGTCAGCGTCACGCGCGGCTCGCCGGCGCCGGGCGCCTCGATCGCGCCGAGCGGGGCCGTGCCGGCGGGGTCGAGGAGCGCGCCCAGCGTCGTGCCGCCGGGAAAGAAGGAGGCGGTGTGCCCGTCCGTGCCCATGCCCAGGATCAGCGCGTCGAACGGATGGGGCAGGAGCCGGACGCGCTCGGCGAGCTCGGGCACGGCGGTCTCGATCGGCCCCGGCGCGTGGAGCGGCTGGAAGGCGGCGGCCGCCGCGGGACCTTTCAGGAAGTGGCGGCGCAGGAAGCCGGCATTGGAGCGCGGGCTCTCTTCGGGCACCCAGCGCTCGTCGACGAGGGTGACGGAGACGCTCGCCCAGTCGATCTCGATCCGCGACAGGGTCTCGAGAAAGAGTTTGGGCGTCGAGCCGCCGGACAGGGCGAGGCTCGCCATGCCGCGCGTGGCGATGCCGCCGGCCAGAACGGCGGCGACGCCCGTCGCCAGCGCCTCGGCGAGCGCCGCGCGGCTCTCGTATTCGTGCATCGTCGTGGACCTCATCGCGTCCTCCTGCCCTCTCCGCCGGGCCCTGGTGCCCGCCCTCAGTCCGGCTCGTGCCAGGTGCGTCCGTCGCGCTCGATCAGCGCCACGCCCGCCGAGGGGCCCCAGGTGCCGGCCGTGTAGCCCTGCGGCTTCACGCCCTTCTCCTCCCAGCCCTTCAGGATGGGATCGACCCATTCCCAGGCCGCCTCCACCTCGTCGCGGCGCATGAACAGGGTCTGGTTGCCGCGGATCACGTCCATCAGCAGGCGCTCGTAGGCGTCGGGATTGCGCACCTGGAAGGACTGGGCGAAGCTCATGTCGAGCGGCACGTGACGAAGGCGCATGCCGCCGGGGCCGGGATCCTTGATCATCAGCCACTGCTTGACGCCCTCGTCGGGCTGGAGGCGAAGCACGAGCTGGTTCTGC
Organism: Aurantimonas sp. Leaf443; assembly: GCF_001425575.1. Taxonomy (GTDB): domain Bacteria; phylum Pseudomonadota; class Alphaproteobacteria; order Rhizobiales; family Rhizobiaceae; genus Leaf443. The sequence goes on from NZ_LMRD01000001.1 coordinate 35,802, forward strand.
TGCACGTTGCCGGCCGAGCTCTCGAAGATCGAGTGCGGGATGGGCCTGAAGGTCACGACGATCTCGGACATGCGCTGCGACAGGCGCTTGCCCGTGCGCAGGTAGAAGGGCACGCCGGCCCAGCGCCAGTTGCCGATCTCGGCCTTGATGGCGACATAGGTCTCCGTGTCGCTCTCGCCGCTGCCAAGATCGTCGAGATAGGACTTCACCGCGGCGCCGTCGCTGGCGCCCGCCCTGTACTGGCCGCGCACGGTGCGGCTCTCGACGCGGTCGGCGCCGATGGGTTTCAGCGCCCGCAGCACCTTCAGCTTCTCGTCGCGCAGCGCGTCGGCGTTCATCGCCGAGGGCGGCTCCAGGGCGACGAGGCACATGAGCTGGACGATGTGGTTCTGCACCATGTCGCGCAGCGCGCCGGCCTTGTCGTAGTAGCCGGCCCGGCCCTCCAGCCCGACGCTCTCGGCGACGGTGATCTGGACGTGGTCGATATGGGTGGAGTTCCAGATCGGCTCGTAGAGGGCGTTGGCGAAGCGCAGCGCCATGAGGTTCTGCACCGTCTCCTTGCCGAGATAGTGGTCGATGCGGAAGATCTGCTCTTCGCTGAAATGCTCGCCGATCGTGCGGTTGAGCGCGCGCGCCGATTCGAGATCGCGCCCGACGGGCTTCTCGACCACGATGCGCGTGTGCTCGGTCACCATGCCCGAGGTGCTGATGCGGCTGGCGAGGTCGCCGAAGAGGGCCGGGCCGACGGCGAGATAGAAGGCGCGGATGCGGGTGCGCCCGGCCTCGTCGAGAAGCGCGGCGAGCTCGGCCCAGCCGCCGTCCGAGCGCGCGTCGACGCGGCGATAGTGGAGGCGGGCGAGAAAGCGCTCCAGCGCCTGCGTCTCCAGGTCGGCCGCCCGCACGAAACGCTCGATGGCGGCGCGGGCGAAGGCGCGGAAGTCGTCGTCCGACAGGTCGGTGCGCGAGGCGCCGATGATGCGCGCCTCGGAAGGCAGCTGTCCGTCGAGGTCGCGGTGATAGAGGGCGGGCAGGAGCTTGCGTTCGGCGAGGTCGCCGTTTCCGCCGAAGACGACATAGTCGAAGGGTTCGACGGGAATGATCTGGCTCGACATTCGGGACCCTAGCGAAACCGGAAATGGACCGCCGAAATCTAATCGATTTAAACCCGGCGCTGCAAGGCTCTTCCATCACAGGTGAGGGTTCGGCGCAAGGGCGCCTCGCCGGGGCGCCCGGATGCGGCGGGCGGCCCGGCCCTCAGGCCGCTCCGCCGGCCCCGCCGCGCCGGGCCAGCGCGCGCTGCAGCGCGGCGATGAGTTCGCCGGTGGCGAAGGGCTTCTTGACCGCCTCGGCCGCCCCCGCCTCGGGCGGGAAGTCGATGCGCTCGCCATATCCGGTGACGAAGACGAAGGGCACGCCGGCCGCGTTGAGCGTCTCGGTGAGGGGAAAGCTCGTCTCCGCGCCGAGATTGACGTCGAGGATGGCGACGTCGAGGCTTTCGCGGCCGATGATGCCGTTGGCGTCCGACACGCTGGTGGCGGCGAAGACCTTGGCCACGCCCTTCTCGCGCAGGAGTTCCTCTGCATCGATCGAGATGATGAGGTTGTCCTCGACGAGGAGGGCGGACAGGCCCGCGAGCGGAGTTTCGCCGGCCGCCGGCGCCGGCGCGTCCGGGTCGGTCTCGGCAGCGCCCGCGCGCGGGCTCGCCTGCCCGACCAGCGTGAAGCTCGACGGGGGCAGCACGAAGCGTGCGGTGAGTCCGCTGAGCTTGAAGTCGAGCCGCGCCTCGCCGCCGAGGTCGTGGGGGATCGAGCGCTCGATGATCGTCGAGCCGAAGCCGCGGCGCGTGGGCGGGGCGACGGGCGGACCGCCTTCCTCGCGCCAGTCGATGACGCAGCATTCGTCCTCGTCGATTCTCCAGGTGACGTGGACGGAGCCGCGCGTGTCCGACAGGCCGCCGTACTTGGCCGAGTTCGTCACCATCTCGTGGAAGACGAGGGCGAGCGTCGAGAAGGCGGCGGCCTCGACGAAGACGTCCGGCCCGTCGAGCAGGACGCGGTCGGCCTTCTGGCCGAGATAGGCCTGAACCTCGGTCTGGATGATGGCGTCGAGCGGCTGGGAGGAGAAGTTCTCGTTGGTGATCTGGTCGTGCGCGCGCGCCAGCGCCTGGATGCGCCCGGCGATGATGTCGGAGAAGTCGTCGATGGAGCGCGCGCCGGCGCGGCTCTGGGTCACCAGCGCGCGGATGAGGCTGAGGATGTTGCGCACGCGGTGGTTCAGCTCGGCGATGAGCAGTTCCTGGCGCTGCGCGGCCAGCGTCTGCTGGCGCTCGCTCTCCTCGTTGAAGCGCAGGAGCACTTCCAGGATCGAGATGCGCAGCGCCTCGGCGGCCCGCAGGTCGGATTCGGTCCAGGCCTCGGCCTGGCCGTAGACGGTCTCCTTCCAGGCCTCGAAGCTGCGGCGCGGGGTGAGGCGCAGGCCGTTGGGCCCGGGCACCAGTTCCTTGGCCTCGGACGGGTTGCCCGCCCAGGTCACGGTCCTGGCGATCTCGCGGCGGAAGAACAGGATGTAGTCGCGCGGCGAGCGCGAGATGGGGATGGCGAGGAGCCCGGCCGCCCGGTCGCGATAGTCCTGCGCCGGCGGATGGACGGCCCCGAGCTCGCAGGTGGAGAAGACCTTCGAGGAGGCGGCCCGGTTGAGGAAGCGTGCCAGGCCCGGCAGCTCGTCGGCCGTCGGGCAGCGCCCGAAGGTGCGCGCCCGGCCGCGGGTGTAGATGGCGAGCCCGTCGCAGGCCACGAGATCGCGCAGGTCCTCGGCGAAGTCGACGATCGACTCGATCGAGCCGGTCGAGGAGACGATCTTGGCGATGAAGCGGTCGTGCTTCACCCGCGTCTCGGCCTCCGACTGGCGGCGCTCCTTGAAGAGGCGTCCCTCGATGACGAGCGAGATCATCTGCGCGAAGAGCTCGGCCGCGCTGCGCAGCTCCATCGGCAGATGGCGCGGGGCGTAGTGATGCAGGGCGAAGAGCCCCCAGAGCTTGCCGTCGATCACGATGGAGATCGACAGCGAGGCGCGCACGCCCATGTTGCGCAAGTATTCGACATGGATCGGCGAGACCGAGCGCAGCACCGACATGGAGAGGTCGAGCGGGCGCCCGTGCGCGTCGTATTGCGGCTCGATCGGGATGCTCGGCATCTCGACGTCGGCGATCGAGCGGATCTGGTTGCGCACGTAGAGGGCGCGCGCCTGCGCGGGAATGTCGGTGGCGGGGTAGTTCAGCCCGTGGAAGCTGTCGATCCCCGAGCGCACGGACTCGGCGATGACATTGCCCGAGCCGTCCTCGGCGAAGCGGTAGAGCATCACCCGGTCGAAGCCGGTGATGGCGCGCAGCTGGCGCACGCATTCGCGATAGAGCTTGGCGAGCGTCTCGGTCTTCTGGACGCGCATCATCACGCTCTTGACGAGCGCGGCCGGATTGGTGGCCGGGACGCTCGGCGCGGGCTCGGCCTCGATCACCACCGTGTCGCCCGAGACATGCACCGCGATGTCGAACCGCTCGCCCGTGTCGAAGAGGTCGAAGTCGAAGATGCGCTCGGAGCCTTCGAGGTTCGAGAGAACCTGCAGGCGTCCGCGGATCGCGTGGATGGCGCGTTCGGACAGGAGGCTCGTCAGCGGCTCGCCCGGCAGGTCCGAGGAGGGGCGCCCGAAGCGCTCCCCGGCATTGGCCGAGACGTGCTGCACCATCCAGTCCATGGAGACGGCGATCAGGAACCCGACATTCTGGATGCGGCCGAGGAGATGGATCGGCTCGCGGTCGCAGTTGGAGAGGTCGACCGGCAGGTCCTTGGGATCGGTGGCGAGATTCACGGACGGACCTCTGTTTCGGCCCGATCGAGGAGGGCCGAGAAATGGGCGAAGGCGAGGACGGCCGCGTCGAGCGCGCGCCGGCGCTCGGGCTCGCTCTGTGCCGCGCGCTCGATGCGCTCGGCGACCGTCTCGGGCCCGCGCGCGGCGGCGGCCTCGAGATAGGAGGTGGAAAGGCTCGGCCAGCGCGCGGCCGCGCCGGAGCGGCGCAGCTCCAGGAGGATGTAGCGGGCTCCGAGGCGCGAGCCTTCCAGGACGTAGAGGAGGCCGGCGGCCTCGGCCGCGTCGGGCTCGCCGAGCTTGAAGGGCGGGACCGGCAGTTCGCCCTGTCCCATCGCGGAGAGGTCTTCCGCCAGGAGCGGCGTCAGCGTGCCGGAGAGATCGCCGAGAGCGCTTGCGCGAAGGATCGGCTCCATCCCGGCATGGGCCGCATGGTTCATCGCCAGGAAGCGCAGGTAGAGATGGGGCGTCGGGGCAGCGGCGAGACCCGCGAGGCGCGCGTCGAGCGCCTCGTGCGGCGCGCGCGTGCCGGCGCGCAGAAGCTGGCGCAGCGGCGCCTCGCGCGCGGGGCGGTCCGCGGCGCGGCTGCCATGGGCATCGGCCATCGCGGCGTCTGTCCCCATCGTCTCCGGTCTCCTCGTCGGCTCGTCGAGCGTCGGTCTCGTGTCTGCCACCTGTCCGACGACGCGGGTCCGGCTTGCGGAAAACGCGGCTTCGATCGGTCCCGCCCGTCGCAAAACGGTCGTTTCCACCTTGGTCTTCCGTCATATGTGACACGAATTCAACCGCTTCGAGGCAGGCGGAGGCAACGCGCCGCAATTTATGACGGGGCGTCGGGCGGTGCGTCGAAAGCCGGCGGATCATTAGTCCAGCAATTCTGGGGGTTTATTAAAATCGCCCAGGACGGGCCCCGGCGATTTCGATAGGCTGCCAAACAACGGCGCCGCGTCTCCTCAGAAGCGGTCGCGCAGCGAGTACCAGGTCATGGCGAGGAAGAGGAGCGGGCTGCGCAGGCGCCGGCCGCCGGGAAAGGCGGGAATGCGCAGGGCCTCGAAGGCGGCGAGCCGGTCCCGGTTGCCGGCCACGCGCTCGGCATAGAGGCGGCCGGTGAAGTTCGACAGCATCACGCCATGGCCGGAAAAGCCGCCGATCGTCGTGATGCCCGGTTCCAGCTCGCGCACATAGGGCATGCGCTCCATGGTGATGCCGACGGAGCCGCCCCAGGCATGGGTCAGCGCCACGTCGCGCAAATGCGGATAGACCTCCGCGATCTGCCGTCGCAGGTGCCGGCCGATATCGCCGGCGGCCGACGTGTAGGCCTCGCGCCCGCCGAAGAGGAGGCGCCCGTCCGCGCTCTTGCGGAAGTAGCGCACGACGAAGCGCGAATCGTCCACCGCCTCGCCGCCGGGCAGGACGCGCTCCGGCTCGGCCAGCGGCTCGGTCGCCCCGATGAAGGAGCCGATCGGCATGACATGGGCGTCGACGCGCTCGTTGAGACCCGTGCCGTAGGCGTTGACGGCGATCAGCGCGCGCTCGGCCGTGACGCGCCCGCGCGCCGCCCGCGCCACGACGCGCCCGCCCTCCCGCGCCAGTCCGCTCACCGCCGTGCCCTCGAAGAGCCGCGCGCCGGCCCGCGCGGCCGCGGCCGCCGTGCCGACGAGGAGCTTCATCGGGTTGAGATGGCCGGTGCCCGTATCGCGCAGGCCGCCGAAATAGCGGGCCGAGCCGAGGCGCCGCGCGGTCTCGTCGCCGTCCATGAAGGTCAGATGCGGGTAGGCGTAGCGCTCGGCCATGAGGTCGGCATGGGCGCGGTAGTCGTCGAGATGGCGCCGGCGGTGGACGACGGAGAGCTGGCCGGGCGCGTAGTCCGCCTCGATCCCGTGCGTCGCCATCGTCTCGTGGAGATGGGCCTTGGCCTCCTCGGCGAGGTCGAACAGGCGGCGCGAGGCCTCGTATCCGTATTGCGCCTCCAGCTCCTCAGGGGAGCGGCGCTGGCCCGTGCCGAGCTGCCCGCCGTTGCGGCCCGAGGCGCCGTCCCCGAAGCGGTGGGCCTCCAGAAGGACCACGCGCACGCCCGACGCCGCCAGATGCAGCGCCGCCGACAGGCCGGTGAAGCCGCCGCCGACGACGAGGATGTCGGCCTCCACCGAGCCGTCGAGCGCGGGATAGGCGGGGCGCTCGACCGTGTCCTCGTAGAAGGACCGGCCGACCGAGACGGGGGACTGGTAGGCGGGCTCGGCCAAGGGCTCAGACCTGCAGGAGCAGGAACTCGCGCTCCCAGGGGCTGATCACCTGCATGAAGGTCTCGAACTCGCCGCGCTTGATGCCGGCATAGGTCGCGACGAATTCGGGGCTGAACACCTCGTGGAAGGCCGTCTCCGCCTCGAACGTGGCGACCGCCTCCAGAAGCCCGCGCGGCAGCGAGATCTCGCCGTCCTCGTTGGCGGTGAGGTCGGTGGGCGGGCCGGGCTGGATGCCGTTCGCCATGCCCAGATAGCCGCAGGCGAGCGAGGCCGCGAGCGAGAGATAGGGATTGGTGTCGGAGGAGGGCAGTCGGTTCTCCACGCGCCGGCCCGCCGCGTCCGAGGTCGGCACGCGGAAGGCGGTGGTGCGGTTGTCGAAGCCCCAGGCGTTGTTGGTGGGTGCGCTCATCCCGTAGGTCAGGCGGCGGTAGGAGTTGACATAGGGCGCCATCATGATGAGGGCCGCCGGCACGTAGCGCTGCATGCCGCCGATGAAGTGGTAGAAGAGCTCCGAAGGCTGGCCGTCCTCCTTGGAGAAGACGTTCTGCCCGCTCGCCATGTCGATCACCGACTGGTGGATGTGCATGGCCGAGCCCGGCTGGTTCTGGATGGGCTTGGCCATGAAGGTCGCGTAGATGCCGTGGCCCATCGCGGCCTCGCGGATCGTGCGCTTGAACATGAAGACCTGGTCGGCGAGCTCCATCGGGTCGCCGTGGCGCAGGTTGATCTCGAGCTGGGCGGCGCCGTCCTCGTGGATCAGCGTGTCGATCTCCAGCCCCTGCGCCTCGGAGAAGTGATAGATGTCGTCGATGAGCTCGTCGAACTCGTTGACGCCGCCGATCGAATAGGACTGGCCGCTCTGGATCTGCCGGCCGGACCGGCCGATCGGGGGCACGAGCGGGTAGTCGGGATCGACGTTCTTGGAGACGAGGTAGAACTCGATCTCGGGCGCCACGACCGGCTGCCAGCCGCGATTCTGGTAGAGCGCGAGCACGCGCTTCAGGACGTTGCGCGGCGTGTAGCCGACGGCCGCGCCGGACTGGTCGACGAGGTCGCAGATGACCTGGGCCGTCGGGTCGCTCTCCCAGGGCACCAGCGCCAGGGTCGAGAGGTCGGGCACGAGCTTCAGGTCGCCGTCGTTCGGCGAGTAGCGGAAGTCGCCGGTCTCTTCCGGATATTCGCCGGAGATCGTGTGCATGAAGAGCGCCGAGGGCAGGGCGAGCGAGGTGTTGCCGGTGAACTTCTTGGCCGGCATCATCTTGCCGCGCGCCACGCCCGCGAGATCGGGCGTGATGCATTCGACGTCGTCGATGCCGCGCACCTTCAGCCACTCGGCCGCCTCCGACATGGAGCGCACGCCGCGCGGCGATTCCAGATAGGCCCTCTTCTCTTCCGGCGCGAGCTTGACATGCGAGAGGTCGCGCTTCGGCGTCGCCGCCGTCTGCGTCACCTGGCTCGCTTCGAGGCCGGGCGCCCGTCCGCCCGTCGCCTTCTCGATCTTGGCGGGAATGTTGGAACGCGGGCGCCGGGGGCGTTGGTCGGTATCGGACATGCGGTCCTTCAGGGCCGTGTGCGGGGAAGGCCAGCATAGCCGGGCCGCGGCGGGGCGGGAAGTCCGCCCGGCGCGTCCCGGACGCCGAACCCGGCCGCCGCAGGCGAGGCGGATGCGCAAAGGGCGCGCCTTGCGGCACGCCCTCTCCTCGTTCGACCGACGCGCGGCGTCTCAGACGTAGAAGTCGGAGACGAGATCGGCGACGGCGACATGGGCGAGGAGCACTTGCGCGCCGTTCGACAGGGAGAGGAGGGCGCCGCCGGCCGTGTCGGCTTTGCCCGTCATCGTCACGCCGGAGAAGACCAGCCGGTCCACGCCGATCTCGAAGTCGAAGATCGTGTCGCGGGCGTTGATGTCGAACGCCTCGATCACGAAACGGTCCGCGCCCGTGCCGCCGGTCATCTCGTTGATGCCGCCCCCGGCATGGATCGTGTCGTTGCCCGCACCGCCGATGAGCGAATCGGCGTTCTTGCCGCCGTAGAGGAGGTCGTCGCCGCTGCCGCCGAAGACGATGTCGATATTGTCGCCGCCATGGAGGATGTCGTCGCCGGCGCCCCCGAGGAGCACGTCGTTGCCCTGGAAGCCCGTCAGGACGTCGTTGCCGCTTCCCCCGGCCAGAATGTCCCCGGCCATGCCGCCGGCAACCGTCCCGTCCTCGTCGACGGGAAGGTCACCCGTTGCCGGACCCACGAGATCGACGAAGGCCTCGGCGAGCGCCACGCGGCTCGGCGTGTCGTAGTGGATGGCGTCCGGCAGGAAGGTCAGCCCGTCCGTCTCGAGAAGGAGCACGCCCTCATTGGCGTCGGCGACCGCCTGCTGGGCGGCGCGCACGGTCTCGGCATAGGGCATGCTCTTCTCGGTGCTCGTCAGTTCCGAGACGACGATCGGAAAGCCCGCGCCGTAATCGTCGCGCACCGCGTCGACGAGCGACTGCAGGTTCGTCTCGTAGGCGCTCGCCCAGCCGGCCTGGACGGCGTCCGCCTCGCCCTGCACCCAGAGCATGCCCTTGATGTCGGCGACCTTGCCCTGCGCCTCGATCGCCGCGATGGCCTCGTCGATGCTGGCCGTCAGCGTATCGAAATATTCGCCCTTGGAGTTCGGGTTCCAGTCGAGCATGAACGGCTTCTCGAAGAGGGCCTTGCCGCCGAAGGCTTCCGTGACGACGACGAAGTCCTCGCCCTTCTCCAGAAGCGCCGAGGCCATGGCGTAGCGCACCTCCTCGCGTTCGGCGTTGGACTGGCCGGCGAGGATGTAGAGCGAGACGGTCTCGGGTTTCAGGGAGAAGGAGGCCTTCGCGCCGTCGATCGTGAGGTGGAAGGCGCGCGGGTCGCCGGCGGCGTCGAGATCGAGCGACACCATGCCGGGATGGGCCGCGGCGAAGGCGGCGAGGTCGGCCGCCGAGGTCAGCTTGACCTGCTCGCTCGCGCCCGGGAGGCTGCGCAGCCAGACCGTGTCCCCTTCCGCGAAGTTGAAGCCCTCGAAGACATTGGCATCGCCGTCGCCGAGCTTGGCGCAGTCGACGATATAGGCGTCCGCGCCAGCCCCGCCCTTCAGCCTGTCGGAGCCCGCCTCGTCGATCAGACGATCGTTGCCCGCGCCGCCGTCGAGCACGTCGTCGCCCTCGCCGCCGGACAGCATGTCGTCCTCGGATCCGCCGAAGAGCCGGTCGTCGCCGAGGCCGCCCATGAGGCGGTCCTCGCCGCCGCCGCCGGTCAGAACGTCGTCGCCCGCACCGCCGTTCAGCGTGTCGCGGCCGGCGCCCCCGTCCAGAACGTCGTCACCGGAACAGCCCTTGAGCCTGTCCCCGCCGCCCGCGCCCCCGATGGTGTCGTTGCCCGCGAGGCCGTTGATCGTGTCGTCGAAGTTTCCGCCCATGAGACTGTCCGCCTTCTGCGTCGCGCCGTTCATCGTAAGCCCGTCCCTGATGCCGCTGATCGAAACCGCGTCCGCCGCTCGTGACGCTTCGGGAGCAAGCATGTCCGGCATGAGGCAGGAAAGGAATATTTCCTTTGCGAGCGCACTAAAGCGGAACCGAACAACTTCGGTACTATTTGAAGCGGATGTGGTTGAGCGGGGTGATCAAGGCTACAGGGACGGGAAAGTTGCGATGTTCGTCTATCGAAATCAGATGAGCTGATACGGATGCGTCGCAGATCGAATCGGATAGTGATCTCTTCCTGCGAGGGGCGGGACATCCAGCCGAATCATCCACAGTTTATCTTCGCCGCCCGGGTCTTTCTTCGGGGCAGCAAAATCAACGATCTCGTCCGGCCGTGCCGGGCGAGACCCCGTCGGAACAGAGACAATGTCGGATCGCCTCTCGAAGACGCGCCCGGTCGCTGCTAGCCAACGGGTTCGAGGAACGTAAGGACGGCTTGCGATGACGAAGACCCCTGAACCGTCGCGCCTTCGCGCCGTCGTTCTCCTCGCGGTCTGTACGCTCGCCGGCGTTCCGGACGCCGGGGCTGCCGGGCGGGACGCGGTCTGCACGGTCTCCGCGCGCTCGGGCGGGCCGGACGCCGGGGCGCTGCAGCGGCAGTTGCAGGCGCTGCGGGCCGTGCGCAGGGCGCAGGGCTGCGCCTCCTCCAGTGCGCTCGGCGGCTTCTTCAACGGCTGCCGCGATCTGGATGGCCGCGTCGCCGCGCTGGAGAGCCGGCTGGCCTCGCTCGCGCCCTCCGGCTGCACGCCCGCCCGGGAGCCGCGCCGCCTGCGCCGCCCGCAGGAGGCCAAGCCCCGCGCGCCGGAGAAGGCGCGGCAGGAGGCGCCGGGCGAGCACGCCTCCTCCCGCACGCCGGTCGCCACCATGTGCGTGCGCCTGTCGGACGGGCATTTCTTTCCTTCGCCCAATTCCGGCTACAACGCCGCCGCCGACGAGCCGAAGATCCTCGCGCAGTGCCGCCTCATCTGCGACACGCCGGACATGGCCGTCTACGAGGTGGTGGGCGAGGAGCGCGCGAGCGAGGAGATGGTCTCGCTGCGCGACGGCTCGCGCTATGGCGCGCTTGCCGGACTGCGCCGCTCGGCCGGCGCCAGTGCGGCGGGGCGCTGCGACACCTCGCGCTACTATCGCCGCATCGTCGAGGTCGAGGCGCAGAAGAGTGCCGAACTCGCGCGCCGGGAGGCCGAACGCCTCGGGTTCCGCGGGCCCGTGCCGATCCCGACGCTGCGGCCGGCCGAAACGGCAGAGGCGGCGGCAGGCGAGGGCGGCGCGCAGGCCGGGCCGGTGCGGGTGCGCATCGTGGGCGCGGCCTATTTTCCCGAGGATGCCGAGCGCGAGTTCGCCGGCGGCCTCCTGGAGCGCATCGCCCATCCGCTGCCGGTGCCAACCGACGCGGCCGCCGCCGCGCCAGCGCGGCCCTGAGCGCTGGAAGGGGCGCCACCCGTTCGGGCGCGCCCCTTTCTGTCTTCGGCCCTGCGGCGCGCCTACCCTTGCGTCTTGACGATCACCGGGATCAGCAGATCGCCCCAGTTGCCGTTGCCGGAATGGTGGCGGGCGGAGCGGACGAGCTCGACGGAGACGCCGGCCTCCACCGCCTTCATGACGGACTGGTTGAGGCGGTGCAGGTCGTTCGCCAGCATGCGGATGGCGCTCTGCTGCGCGTCGTCCATGGCGGAGGACTGTTCCTCGGCGCGCTCGCGGACGCGGGTGCGGGGGCGCTCGGTCTCGGTCTGGATGGCACTCATCGGACTTCCCCTTGTGATCGGTCGGCCGCCGGCGGCGGCGCTTGTCTCTTGGTTCGTTCGGCGGTTTCGGAAGGGGGCCGGAGCGCGGGGCTCCGGCCGGTTCATTCGGTCACTCGGCCGCGACGGAGAGCGGCGTGCCCGGCTTGAACTGGTCGTGCTCGGTCGATTCGCCCATCGCGGTCGTGGAGGAGTTGCCGCCGGTGATCGCCATGGACACGGCGTCGAAATAGCCGGTGCCGACCTCGCGCTGATGCTTGGTGGCCGTGTAACCGTTCACTTCGGCGGCGAACTCGGCCTCCTGAAGCTCCGAATAGGCCGCCATCTGGCGGTCCTTGTAGCCGCGGGCCAGCTCGAACATGCCGAAGTTCAGCTGATGGAAGCCGGCCAGTGTGATGAACTGGAACTTGTAGCCCATGGCGCCGAGCTCGCGCTGGAACTTGGCGATCGTGGCGTCGTCGAGGTTCTTCTTCCAGTTGAACGAGGGCGAGCAGTTATAGGCGAGCATCTGGTTCGGATGCTCCTTCTTGACGGCCTCCGCGAAGCGCCGCGCCTGGTCGAGGTCGGGCTTGGACGTCTCGCACCAGATGAGATCGGCATAGGGCGCGTAGGAGATGGCGCGCGAGATGCAGGGCTCGAGCCCGTTCTTCACGCGGTAGAAGCCTTCCGCCGTGCGGCCGGCCTCGTAGTCCACGAAGGGCCGGTCGCGCTCGTCGATGTCCGAGGTCAGGAGCTTGGCGGCCTCGGCGTCGGTGCGGGCGATGACGAGCGAGGGCACGCCCATCACGTCGGCGGCGAGGCGCGCGGCGGTGAGGTTGCGGATATGGGCCTGGGTGGGGATCAGGACCTTGCCGCCGAGATGGCCGCATTTCTTCTCCGAGGCCAGCTGGTCCTCGTAGTGGACGCCGGCCGCGCCCGCCTCGATGAAGGCCTTCATGATCTCGAAGGCGTTGAGCGGCCCGCCGAAGCCGGCCTCGGCATCGGCGACGATGGGCGCGAACCAGGTGTCGACGCTCTTCTTGCCTTCGGCATGCTCGATCTGGTCGGCGCGCTGGAGCGTGCGGTTGATGCGCCGGCAGAGCTCGGGCGCCGCGTTCGCGGGATAGAGCGACTGGTCGGGATACATGGAGGAGGCGGTGTTGGAATCGGCCGCGACCTGCCAGCCGGAGAGATAGATCGCCTTCAGGCCGGCGCGGACCTGCTGCATCGCCTGGTTGCCCGTCATGGCGCCGAGCGAGTTGACGAAATCCTCCGAGTGGATGAGCTGCCAGAGCCGGTTCGCGCCGTTCTCGGCCAGCGTGTAGCGGATCTGGACCGAACCGCGCAGGCGCTTCACGTCCTCGACCGTGTAGTCGCGCGAGACATTGTCGAAGCGGCCTTCCGGAGCGGACGGGACGAGATTGTAAAAATCGGTCATGAGCGTGGCAGCCTTCCCTGGCGTTCGTCGTCGGAAGCGCTGGTGCCGATCCCTCGGTCTCGTCGCTTCCCTATGACCGATGTGACATCCGGGGCGGCGGGGCGGAAGGGATCGCCTGTTCTGAAAGGCTCGATATCGGGTCGACTTGTCTTGTCTTTGACGGGCCGCGCTTGTAAAACTGTCACAATTGTAAAGGCCGCCGCCGGGGCCGAAGTTTGTAACGGCGTGTAAAACGGGGCGCATGATGGCCGAGAACAAGATTTTCGCCGGTGCCCGCATCCGGCGCATCCGCAACGGCCTGTCGCTGACCCAGACCGCCATGGCCGAGGCGCTGGGCATCTCGCCCTCCTATCTCAACCTCATCGAGCGCAACCAGCGCCCGCTGACGGTCCAGCTCATCCTGAAACTGTCGGAGCGCTACGAGGTCGATCTGTCCGACCTGCGCTCGGGCGAGGCGAAGGGCTCGCTGGCCGAGCTGAAGGCGATCTTCTCCGACCCGCTTCTGGCCGGCGAACTGCCGGGCGAGCAGGAGCTTGTCGAGATCGCGGAGGCCGCGCCCAACGCGGCGGCCGGCATTGCCAAGCTCTACCGCGCCTATCGCGAGAGCCAGGGGCGGCTCAGCGATCTCTCCGATCTCCTGGCGCGCGAGGGGCGCACGACCCGCGTCTCGGCCGCGCGCCTGCCGATCGACGAGGTGCACGAGGTCTTCGAGAACCGGCCGAACCATTTCGCCGCGATCGAGACGGCGGCCGAGCGCTTCCACCAGGAACTGGCGCCGGGCGACGACCTGATGGCGGCCCTGCGCGCCTGGATGCGGCGCGAGCACGAGGTCTCGGTGCGCGTCCTGCCCGTGCAGACCATGCCGCTCTGGCGCCGGCGCTTCGACCGCCATTCGCGCCGCCTCTTCCTCTCCGAGCGCCTCTCGGCGCCGGACCGGCTGCGCGAGGTGGCGGTAGAGGCCGCGCTCCTGAAGTTCGGCGAGGTGGTGGCGGCCGAGGCCGAGACCTTCGGCTTCTCCACCGACGAGGCGCGCCGGCTCGCGCGTTTCGAGCTGCTGCGCTATGCCGCCCACGCGCTGATGATGCCCTATGCCGTCTTCCAGGCCGCCGCCGAGCGCACCGGCTACGACGTCGACATCCTGAAGGGCCGCTTCCAGGTCTCCTTCGAGCAGGCGGCCAACCGCCTGACCATGCTTCAGCGCCAGGGCGCGCCGGGCGTGCCCTTCTTCATGCTGGAGGTGGACAATGCCGGCAACCGCTTCCGGCGGGCCGGCGCGCGCGGCTTTCCGCTGCAGCGTTTCGGCGGCGGCTGCCCCAAGCTGCCCATCCACGCCGCCTTCGCCCAGCCCGGCCGCATCCTCGTCGAGACCGCGGAGATGCCGGACGGGGCGGAGTTCCTGCTCGTCGCCCGCACGCTGGAGGGGCTCGACGCCGGCTTCGAGGAACGCCCGCGCCGCACCGCGCTCCTGATCGGCTGCGACATCGGCTTCAAGGACGAGACGGTCTACGGCCGCGCGCTCGCCGAAAAGGGCGGGGCGGTGAAGATCGGCCCGGTCTGCCGCCTCTGCGAGCGCCAGGCCTGCCTCGCCCGCGCCGAACCGCCGCTGACGCGCCCCCTCGGCCTCGACGAGATGGTGACCGGGCTCGGCGCATTTGATTTTCAGTGAGGGGCGCGCCAAATGCCGGCGCGACGGCGGGGCCCGGCGTCGTCGAACCGTCACGACGGTCCGGCGCGGAGCCCGTGCGGCAGGCCGGACGTCATCCCGCCCCGCAGCGCCCCGGGAAAGAGACCGATGGACCAGACGACCAACCAGCAGAAGGCCAAGACGGCGGGCCTGGAAGACACGATGACGCGCGGCGGCGCGGTGGCGCGCGCCGTGCAGACGCTCGTCGACGGCGCCGAGAAGCTCAACCTGAAATACTCCGCCGTCGGCAACCCGCCGGTCTTTCCCACCGACGACTTTCCCTGGGCGCGCGAGGTGGAAGCCGAATGGCATCTCATCCGCGCCGAGCTCGACCAGATCCTCGTGCGCAAGGGCGAATTGCCCGCCTTCCACGAAATCTCCTCGGAAGTGCGCTCCATCTCCTCGGACCAGAACTGGAAGACCTTCTTCCTCTGCGGCTACGGCATCAAGTCCGAGGCCGCCATCGCGCAATGCCCGCAGACCTGGCGCATCCTGCAGAAGGTGCCGGGGCTCAAATCCGCGATGTTCTCGATCTTCGAGCCCGGCAAGCACCTGCCGCCCCATCGCGGGCCCTATAACGGCGTCCTGCGCTTCCATCTCGGCCTGATCGTGCCCGACGAGCCGGAGAAGATCGGCATCCGCATCGACCGGGAGACGCGCCACTGGCGCGAGGGCGAGGCGCTGATCTTCGACGACGCCTACGAGCACGAGGCCTGGAACCACTCCGACGCGGTGCGCGTGGTGCTCTTCGTCGATTTCGAGAAGCCGACCCGCTTCCCCGCCAGCCTCGCCAACAAGGCCGTGCTCAACCTCGCCATGTTCACGCCCTTCATCCGCGAGGGCTACAAGGCGCACAAGGCCTGGGAGAAGCTCTTCTACGGCGAAGGGCGCCGGCACCGGTGAGCGGGCCTTCCTGGCGCGCGATGACGGCGGGCGATCTCGACGGCGTCCATCGCCTCAGCCTTCGCGTCTATCCGCAGTTCTTCGAGCGGCGGGACGTCTATGCCGACAGGCTGGCGCTCTACCCGCAAGGGTCGCTCGTGCTCGATTCCGAAGGGGGGATCGGCGGCTATGCCGTCGGCCACCCCGCCCGCCTCTTCGCTCCGCCGCCGCTCGACACGGTGCTCGGGCGCCTGACCGAGGGGGCGGACGCGCTCTACGTCCACGACGTGGCGCTCGCGCCGGAGCTGCGCGGCCTGGGCCTCGTGGAGGGCGGCGTCCACGCGCTGCTCGCGCTCGCCGACCGCGACCGCCGGCCGGCCATGCTGGTCTCGGTCAACGGCACGCCGGCCTTCTGGCAGCGATTCGGCTTCGCGCCGGTCGATCCGGCGCGGCTCGGCGACAAGCTCGCGCCCTATGGCGAGGGCGCCATCTTCATGCTGCGCAAGGCGAAAGTTTAGGCAGCGGCGCTTTCCTGCGCACGATCCCTCGAAAGGGGTAGGCAGAGGGGGCGTGTGTCCCATAGTCTCCCGGAAAAGGCCTGCCGCGCCCCTAAGGGCCGGCCGCCGCAAGACCGGAGACGAGCCGCCCATGAAGCGTTTCCTCGCAACCCTCGGCGCGACCTGCGCCCTCTCGTTCGGCCTCGGCCAGGGGCCTGCCGCGGCGCAGGAGAAGGTCGTCAACGTCTACAACTGGTCCGACTATATCGACGCCTCGATCCTGGAGGACTTCACCAAGGAGACCGGGATCAAGGTCGTCTACGACGTCTACGATTCCAACGAGATCCTCGAGGCCAAGCTGCTCGCGGGCGGCTCGGGCTACGACGTGGTCGTGCCTTCCTCGGAATTCCTGGTGCGCGAGATCGAGGCCGGCGCGCTGCAGCCGCTCGACAAGGCCAAGCTGAAGAATCTCGGCAATCTGTGGCCCGTCGTCACCGACCGCGTCGCCGCCTACGACAAGGCGAACGACTATTCGGTGAACTATATGTGGGGCACGACGGGCATCGGCGTGAACGCCAAGATGGTCGAGGAGGCGCTGCCCGACGCGCCGGTCGATTCGTGGTCGCTCGTCTTCGATCCGCAATATGCCCAGAAGCTCGCCTCCTGCGGCATCTACATGCTGGACGAGGCGGTGGAGATGATACCGGCGGCCATGGCCTATCTCGGCCTCGACCCGAACTCGACCTCGGCCGAGGACATCACGAAGGCGCAGGAACTCCTGACCAAGGTCCAGCCCTTCGTGCGCAAGTTCCACTCGTCCGAATATATCGAGGCGCTGGCCAATGGCGACGCCTGCGTGGCGGTCGGCTATTCGGGCGACGTCTTCCAGGCGCGCGACCGCGCCGAGGAGGCCGGGCGCGGCGTCGAGATCGCCTATCACATCCCCAAGGAAGGCGCCCGCATGTGGTTCGACCAGATGGCGATTCCCGCCGACGCGCCGAATGTCGACAATGCCCACGCCTTCATCGACTACATGATGCGCCCGGACGTGATCGCCAAGGCGACGAACTACGTCGTCTACGCCAACGGAAACCTCGCCAGCCAGAAGCTGATCGAGCCCGAGATCCTGCAGGACCCGGCGATCTATCCGGACGAGGCGACGCTCGCCAAGCTCTTCACCAAGAAGGCCTACGACGCGCGCACGCAGCGCCTCGTCAGCCGCGCCTTCACCACCGTGAAGACGGGGCGGTGATGGCCGGCCCCGCGACCACCGGGGCGGTGAGCCGCCCGTGACGGCCCTTTCTGCGAGCGCGCCGAGATCCCTCGGCAACATCCGCCGCTCCTTCGCGCCCTGGGAGGACGGCTCCCAGAAGCCGCTGATCGAGTTCGACCGCGTCACCAAGCGCTTCGGCAACTTCAAGGCCGTCGACGACCTGTCGCTGCCGATCTACCGGCGCGAGTTCCACGCGCTGCTCGGGCCGTCCGGCTGCGGGAAGTCGACGCTCCTGCGCATGCTGGCCGGCTTCGAGCAGCCGACCTCGGGCGACGTGCGGCTGGAGGGCGAGAGCCTCGTCGGCATCCCGCCGCACAAGCGGCCGGTGAACATGATGTTCCAGAGCTACGCGCTCTTCCCCCATCTCGACGTCTCGCAGAACATCGCCTTCGGCCTGAAGCAGGACGGCATGGCCAGGTCCGAGCGCGAGGATCGCGTGGCCGAGATGCTGAAGCTCGTGAAGCTCGAGAGCTTCGCCAAGCGCCGCCCGCAGCAGCTTTCCGGCGGCCAGCAGCAGCGCGTCGCGCTCGCCCGCTCGCTCGCCAAGCGGCCGAAGGTGCTCCTCCTCGACGAGCCGCTCGGCGCGCTCGACAAGAAGCTGCGCGAGGAGACGCAGTTCGAGCTGATGGACCTGCAGCAGCAGCTCTCCATGACCTTCGTCGTCGTGACCCACGACCAGGAGGAGGCCATGACAATGGCCGACCGCATCTCCGTGATGCGCGAGGGCCGCATCGAGCAGGTCGCGGTGCCCGAGACGATCTACGAGGCGCCCGCCAGCCGCTACGTCGCGGGCTTCGTGGGCAGCGTCAACCTGATCGACGGAACGGTGGAGGAGCGGCGGGGCGGGGCCCTGCGCATCGCCGCCAGCGGCGGCCAGACGCTGCAGGTGGAGAGCCCGCTCGATCTCACGCCCGGCACCGGCGTCGCCTTCGCCATCCGCCCGGAAAAGCTGCGCCTGTCGCGCACGCCGCCGGCCGACCCGTCCGTCAACGCGCTGAGCGGCATCGTCTGGGACATCGGCTATCTCGGCGACATGACGCTCTTCAACATCCAGCTCGCGAACGGCGACGTCGTGCGCACCGCCACGATCAACGCCGCGCGCGCCTCCGCCGAGCCGCTCGGCTACGACGAGACGGTCTGGCTCACCTTCGCGCCGGACGCCGGCGTCCTCCTGGCGAGCTGAGGCGATGGCGGACGCGACCGACCGAACCCACCGCGTGCCCGGCGAGGGCCGCTTCCGCTGGCTCGTCATCGCCGTGCCCTATCTCTGGCTGGCGCTGTTCTTCCTCGTTCCCTTCGCCATCGTCCTGCGCATCTCGCTGTCGGAAGTGGCCATCGCCCAGCCGCCCTACGCGCCGGTCTTCGACTGGAGCCGGCCCGCCGAACTCCTCGACGCCGTGCGCCAGCTCTCCTTGGAGAACTATGCCTGGCTCGCCGGCGACCCGCTCTATCTCGACGCCTATCTCTCGAGCCTGTGGATCGCGGCGGTCTCGACCGCCATCGCGCTCCTCATCGGCTTTCCCTTCGCCTACGGCCTCTCGCGCGCGCCCACGAAATGGCGCGGCCTCCTCCTGATGCTGACGATCCTGCCGTTCTGGACGAGCTTCCTCATCCGCGTCTACGCCTGGATCGGCATCCTGAAGGGCGACGGGCTGGTGAACCAGCTGCTGCTCGGCCTCGGCCTGATCGACGCGCCGCTTCAGCTTCTCAACACCGAGTTCTCGGTCCATGTCGGCATCGTCTACTGCTACCTGCCCTTCATGGTCCTGCCCATCTACGCCTCGCTGGAGCGCATGGACGAACGCCTCCTGGAGGCGGCGGGCGATCTCGGCTGCCCGCCCTTCAAGGCCTTCTGGTCGATCACCGTGCCGCTCGCCATGCCGGGCGTGCTGGCGGGCGTGCTCCTGGTCTTCATTCCCGCCGTCGGCGAGTTCGTCATTCCCGACCTCCTCGGCGGATCGGGCACGCTGATGATCGGCAAGACCTTGTGGAGCGAGTTCTTCTCCAACCGCGACTGGCCGGTCTCCTCGGCGGTGGCGATCCTTCTCCTGCTCCTCCTCGTCGCGCCCATCGCGCTCTTCCAGAGGGCGCAGGCGCGCGCGGCGGGGAACGCCTAGATGGAGAAGCGCTGGAGCCCGCTCAACATCGTCTCGGTGGTGCTGGGATTTGCCTTCCTGTACCTGCCGATCGTCGTCCTGATCGTCTATTCCTTCAACGCCTCGCGGCTCGTCACCGTCTGGGGCGGCTTCTCGCCGGTCTGGTACGGCGAGCTCTGGCGCGACCAGTCGATCCTCGACGCCGCGCTCGTCACCCTGCGCGTCGGCATCGTCTCGGCGAGCGTCGCCACCATCCTCGGCACGCTCGCCGCCCTCGTGCTCGTGCGCTTCGTGAAGTTCCGCGGCCGGCTGCTCTTCACCGGCATGATCTACGCGCCGCTCGTCATGCCCGAGGTCATCACCGGCCTGTCGCTGCTGCTCCTCTTCGTGACGATGGACCTCGACCGCGGCTTCTTCACCGTGACGCTCGCCCACATCACCTTCACCATGTGCTTCGTCACGGTGGTCGTGCAGTCGCGCCTCGTCTCCTTCGACCGGCGGCTGGAGGAGGCGGCGCAGGATCTCGGCTGTCCGCCGTGGAAGGCCTTCTTCCTCGTCACCCTGCCGGTGATCTGGCCGGCGGTCGCCGCCGGCTGGATGCTCGCCTTCACCCTCTCGCTCGACGACCTCGTCATCGCCAGCTTCACCTCCGGTCCGGGCGCGACGACGCTGCCGATGAAGATCTAC
Organism: Aurantimonas sp. Leaf443; assembly: GCF_001425575.1. GTDB lineage: Bacteria > Pseudomonadota > Alphaproteobacteria > Rhizobiales > Rhizobiaceae > Leaf443. Next base: position 55,675 of record NZ_LMRD01000001.1, read on the forward strand.
AGCCAGGTGAGGCTCGGTGTGACGCCGAAGATCAACGCCCTGTGCACGATCCTCATCGCGATCGTCTCGCTCGGCGTCCTGATCGCCGCTCTCGTCAACAAGCGCCAGCTCGTCGCCGCCGCGCGCGACGAGCGGCTGGCCGAGGGCCGGTAGCCCGGCGCGGGATCGGAACGCTCAGCGCAGGGCGGGCTTCGGGTCCGCCACGCCGGCCGCGGCCGTCTCGGTCGTGCAGGCGCAGGCCTCGTCATGGGCGCGCAGGATCGCGTCCAGCGTCTCGTCGATCGCCGCAAGAACCGGGTCCGGCGCGCCGTCCTCGCGCTGGGCGAGGTGATCGAGCATCTCGACATCGGAGAAGGCGATCATCAGCGCGCGGCGCGCGCCTTGCGTCTGCGGGCTCTTCAGGCCCGTCAGGATGGGCTGGCGCAGGCCGGCGAGGCGCCCGAGCACGGGGCGCGGCACGCCGGCGACGGGCGTCGCGCCGGCCGGCGGCACGGCGCCGGACGTCGAGGGGCCGGCGAGATCGCCCGGCAGGAGACCGGCCCCGGCGGCGGCCCGCACCAGCGTGTCGAGCGCGACCAGCCGCGCCTCCTCGTCGAGAAGCGAGGCCGGCGCGATCGCGGCGGTCGGACCGGGCGCGGCGGCACCGGCGGGGGCGGCAGGCGCGGCGGCATCGCCCGTCCGCAGGCCGGCGGCCGGCCCGTCGCGGAAGAGCGAAACGGCGTCGAGCGCGGCGGTCAGGGAGCGCCGCGCGGCCGCTTCCTGGACGCCCGCGAGTGCCGCGAAGCGGCGCGGCGAGACGGCGACGCGGTCGCGATAGGTGCGCAGCTGGTCGACATAGCCGGCGACGCCCCCGCACAGATAGGGCGAGGCGGGCTGCGAAAGATATTCGCCGAGATCGGTCCGGATCTGCTCCACGATCCACCGGCTCTCGGGATTGGCCATCCAGTTGCCGCCGCCCTGCATGCGCACCAGCGTGCCGGCGGCGCGAAGGGCGTTCACCTCCTGCGTGGTGCGCCGGGTCGATTGCGGCGGGAAGATGAAGGCGCCGAGCCGCCCGTCCGAGGCGCCGGCAAGGGCGGGCTTGGCCGCCTTCAGCGCGGCATAAGGGCCCTCGGCGATCGCCTGCAGCTTCGGCTGGTAGCGTGCGGGGCAGTCGGCCGCCGAAGGTGCCGCTTCCGGCACGGCGCCCGTCTCCACCGCGACGGCCGGGGCGCTGCAGAGAAGCAGCCCGGCCAGCGCGAGGAGCGCGGCGCGGCGACGGACCGGCAGGGGCGAAGGCGCGTCTCTGGAAAGCGGCATGGTCTCGGGCATCTCCTGCTGGCGGTCCGGCTGGCCGCGCGGCGAGCCGCGATCGGGCGAACCGCTCATCGCGGCCCGTCGTCGGGCTCGGTCGTCACGGTCGGATTCGGCCATCGACCCTGCATGATGACCCGGACGGGTTTCGAGCCGGTGAACGGTTCGCCGGCGCTGTCGGATGTGGTCAGCACCCGTTCGAACCGGCCGGCGAGCGAGACGGCATGCGTGGCGGCCGAGATCTCGCCCGCCGCCCGCAGGAGGCCGGCCTCGGACTGCAGCTCCATCGTCTCCAGCGCGATGTCGGGCCCGCGCGCGGAGAGGGTCGCCTCCAGCCGCGAGAAGGGCAGGGTGGCGGCCGAGCCCTCCAGCGCCTCGGCGAGCGGGCGGCTTCCGGGCCGCGAGAGGGCGGCGAGGTCGAGATCGTGCAGGACGCCCTCGCGGGCGCCGAGGCGGGCCGTGGCCGTGCCGTAGCGCGCGATGCTCGCCCAGTTGGCGGCGGGGGCGGCGAAGGTGGCGGTCAGGGAGCTGCGGCCCGCCATGGAGAAGCTCGAGACGCCGAGCGAGGCGAAAGCCTGCGCCGCGTCGACATCCGAGAGGGCCAGCGAGCCCGTCATGGTCTGCTGCGTCCCGGCGACGGCAAGCTCCAGCCGGCCGACCCCGCGCCCGCCGAAGAGGCCGGCATCGCCGATGTCGAACTGCGCGGTGCCGTCCTTCACCTTCATCGTGGCCGCGACGTCCGTGAACGGCACCTTGCCGAGCCGCGCCTCGGTCGCCGAAAGGCGCAGGTCGAGACCGAAGCCCGTCAGAAAGGCGAGGTCGATCGGCCGCTCCAGCCCGAGCGCGTTGGTCGGCAGCGGGGCGACGGCCTGGGCGAGCGGCGTGAGGTCGAAGCTCGCGAAGTCGAGCGTGCCGCCGAGGCTCGGTCCCTGGCCGCCAAGGCTCATCTCCAGCGCCCCGCGCCCGCTGCTGCCCGCGACCGTGACGGCGGCATCCAGGAGATCGGCCTCCCCGCCGACCAGCGCGAGCTGCCCGGAGAGCGAGAGGGCGCCGAAATCGGGAAGGGTGAAGGCCGGGTCCTCCAGCCAGTCGAGGCTGCGGCTGAGCGAGGGCGTGGAGAGGCGCAGGCGCCCGTCGAGAGAGAGCGCGCCGGCCTGGCGCGCATCGCCCCTGAACTCGGCGTCGAGCGGCGGCGACCGGAGCGCGGCGTCGAGACGCGAGGTCTCCCCGCGCAGGAAGGCGGCGGGGTCGGAGAGCGAGAGGTCGATCTCGGCCGGCTGGCCGTTCCACACGAAACTGCCCGAGGCGCTGGCGGCCCCGTCGCCGGAATCGCGGTCGAAGACGAGATTGGCGTTGCTGATGCCGAGCCGGGCGCTGCCGGCCTCGGGCCGGAACACGCCGTCGCGCAGCTCCAGGCGGCGCAGGTCGCCGAACCGGTCGAGCACGAGGCGCGAGAGGCTCGTCAGCGAACCCGCCAGCGCCTCGCGCCGCGAGGGCCCATCGGCATCCGGCGCCGTCTCGGCAAGGCTCGGCAGACCCTGCGGACCGGCCGGGTCGCGCCGCAATTCGGGGCGGATGAAGACGAGGCGCGAGAGCACCGCCTCGCCGCGCAGGGCGCGCCAGGGATCGAGATCGGCCTCGATCCTGTCGATGGAGAAACGCGCCTCGCCCGAGACGAGCGTCACGCGCTCGACGGAGAGGCCGGCGCGCGGCAGGAGCGTGAAGCTCGTGTCGCCGTCGATCGTCACCGGACCGCCGGAGACCGTCTGCAGCTGCTCGACGAGCGCGCGGCGGGCGCTCTCGCCGCTCAGCGTCACGCGGGTCGCCACGAGCAGCGTCGCCGCCAGGACGAGAAGGCCGGCGAGGCCGACCGCGATCCCCGTTCCCCACCTCCGCCGGGCGCGCGCGCGATCGCTTGTCCCGGGACTGGTCGAGGCGGTCGGCGGCGTCAAGGAGAGTCCTTTCGGGTGCGGAAAACCCGTCCTACTGCCGGGGCGGCCGCAAAGCAATTTGACGCCTCATGCGCCTCGATTGCCAATGGCGAGGCCTTGTGTCACGAGCGAGGCGAAGGCTGACGGAGATCGACATGGCTCACAGGTTGCTTTGGACGCCCTCGGCGGAGCGCATCGAGGCACAGCCGATGACCGGCTTCGCACGGGCCGCGCAGGCGCGTTGCGATGCGCCGGGCGGCACCGATTACGGCCCGTTCCACGCTTGGTCGGTGGAGAATCGCGGCGCCTTCTGGGACCTCGTCTGGGACGAATGCGGCGTCGTCGGCGAGAAGGGCGGCCTGGCGCTGGAAGAGGGGGGCTCGATGCGGGCCGACCGCTTCTTCCCGCAGGCGCGGCTCAACTTCGCCGAGAACCTCCTCGCCAAGGCCGGGGCGGACGGCGAGGACGCGATCGTCTTCCGCGGCGAGGGCCGCGTCGAGCGGCGCCTGTCCTGGGGCGCGCTGCGCGCCCTCGTCTCGCGCCTCGCCCAGGCCATGCGCGCCGAAGGCGTCGTCGCCGGCGACCGCGTCTGCGGCATGATGGCGAACGTGCCGGAGACCGTGGCGATCATGCTCGCGGCGACCTCCATCGGCGCCGTCTGGTCCTCCTGCTCGCCCGATTTCGGCGAGCGCGGCGTCCTCGACCGCTTCGGGCAGATCGAGCCGAAGCTGTTCTTCGCCTGCGACGGCTACCACTATGCCGGCAAGGAGATCGATATCGGCGACAAGCTCGTGCCGATCGCGGCGGCGCTGCGGGCGCAGCGCACGATCGTCGTCGACTATCTCGGCGAGGCCGGTGCGCTCGCCGCACGGCTCGGCGCCCCGGCGGTCGATCTCGCCGCCTTCGTCGCACCCTTCGAGCCGGCGCCCCTCGCCTTCGAGCGGCTGCCCTTCGCCCATCCGCTCTACATCCTCTTCTCGTCGGGCACGACGGGCGTGCCCAAATGCATCGTCCACTCGGCCGGCGGCACGCTGCTCCAGCACCTGAAGGAGCATCGCCTCCATTGCGGCTCGGGGCAGGGCTCGCGCGTCTTCTACTTCACGACCTGCGGCTGGATGATGTGGAACTGGCTCGTCTCGGCGCTCGGCGTCGGCGCGACGCTCCTCCTCTACGACGGCTCGCCCTTCCACCCCGCGCCGACCGTCCTCTTCGACTACGCGCGGGACGAGCGGGCGACCTTCTTCGGCACCAGCGCCAAATATATCGATGCCTGCCGCAAGCTCGGCCTGGCGCCCCGCGAGACGCACGATCTCTCCGCGCTCGCCATGATCGCCTCCACCGGCTCGCCGCTCTCGCCGGAAGGCTTCGACTACGTCTACGCGGCGGTGAAGCCGGACGTGCATCTGGCCTCCATCTCCGGCGGCACCGACATCGTCTCCTGCTTCGTCCTCGGCATTCCCTGGCGACCCGTCTACGAGGGCGAGATCCAGGGGCCGGGCCTTGCCATGGCGGTCGACGTCTACGACGAGAAGGGCCGCCCGGTGCGCGGGGAGAAGGGCGACCTCGTCTGCACGAAGGCCTTCCCGGCCATGCCCGTCGGCTTCTGGAACGATCCGACGGGCGAGCGCTACGAGGCGGCCTATTTCGCGCAGTTTCCGGGCCTGTGGTGCCATGGCGACTTCGCCGAATGGACGAGCCACGACGGCATCGTCATCCACGGCCGCTCGGACGCGACGCTGAACCCGCAAGGCGTGCGCATCGGCACGGCGGAGATCTACAATATCGTGGAGAAGATGGAGGAGGTCGCCGAATCCATCTGCATCGGCCAGCCGCACGACGGCGACGTGCGCGTCGTCCTCTTCGTGCGCCTCGCCGAGGGCCACGCGCTCGACGACGCCCTCGTCTCCCGCATCCGCGCCGCCATCCGCACCGGCGCCTCGCCGCGCCACGTGCCCGCCAAGGTCCTCGCCGTCACCGACATTCCCCGCACCAAATCCGGCAAGATCGTGGAACTTGCCGTGCGCGAGGTCGTGGAGGGCCGACCGGTGAAGAACAAGGAAGCGCTCGCCAATCCCGAGGCGCTGGACCAGTTCGCCGATCGCGAGGAACTGGCGAGCTGAGGGCGCAGCTTTGGATTGCAGGAACCGTCCGTGATATCGTGCAGGCCGGTTGGGGGATGTTTGACGCCATCGCGCCGGCAGCCTAAGTTGCGGATCGTGCAACTCGGCACCGCTCACTCGTCCCTGATTTAAAGCGCTCCGGCGCTACGAGTGGGCGGAGTCGCACGATCTCCATGCAGGACTATGCAAGTCTGATCGATGCGGGCTTTCTGAAAGCCAAGTTGAAGGCGCGGCAGAAGCGCTTTCCGACCGTTCAGGACGTCGACAACGAGATTTCCTAGATCAAGGCGCATGACTGTGTCGCCGGGCTGAATCGCCTCAGGGTCTGTTTCTACGACGCGCCTCCCGCGACCGGCCGCCTGCGCAATCCGATCGACGGCTCGATCTACGACCTCTCGAACCACCCTCATTTCAAGGACAATGTCGGTCTGCATCAGGGGGTGGAGATGATGCCCGACGTCGCCCTGCGCCAGGGCGAGACGTCGGTCAGCGGATGGGCGCTCGGCAATGCCGCCTTGAAGGACATCGACAAGAACGGACCGCGGATGCCGGCCGCCACGGATTTCGTCCCGAAGATCGAACAGAAGGGCGTCGATCTGCGGATCGGTCTGGACATCGCGCGGCTCTCGCTCCGTCGCCTCGTGAGCGCCATCGTCGTGGTGACGGGCGACAGCGACATGGTTCCGGCCTTCAAGTTCGCGCGGCGCGAAGGCATGCGGGTCTATCTCGACCACATGGGACACGGCGTGAAGCGCGACCTCAAGGTGCATGTCGATCGAATCGTCTGACGCTTCCCTCAGCCCCGCTCCGTCTCGCCCGCGATCGAGCGCGTGAGCACCAGCACCGGGGCCATGCCGATGGCCACGATGAGGAGGGCGGCGACGGCGCCGTCCTGGAAGGCGGCGCGCGAGGCCTGGGCGTAGACGTGGGTGGCGAGCGTGTCGAAGTCGAAGGGGCGCAGGAGCACGGTGGCGGAGAGTTCCTTCACGCAGTCGACGAAGACGAGGAGGAGCGAGGTCAGGAGGGCGGGGCGCATCAGCGGCAGCAGCACCTCGCGCAAGGTGGCGGCCGGGCCGCGGCCGAGCGTGCGCGAGGCCATGTCGAGATGCGGCGAGACCTTGGCGAAGCCGCTCTCCACCGAGCCGTGTCCCATCGCCATGAAGCGCACGATGCAGGCGAAGACGATGGCCGCGCCGGAGCCCGACAGGAGAAGCCCGGTCGAGACGCCGAAGGCCGAGCGCATCAGCGCGTCCAGCTGGTTGTCGAAGGCGGCGAAGGGCACGAGGATGCCCATGGCGAGCACCGTGCCGGGAATGGCGTAGCCGGCCGAGCCGATGCGCGACAGGGCCTCCAGCCGGCGGCTCTTGGTCAGGCGCGCGCCGTAGGCCATGGCGAAGGCAATGGCGACGGTGAGCACCGCCGCGGTGCCGGCGATCGCCAGACTGTGCCAGGCCGCGCGCCAGAGCGCGGGGTCGGAGAGGTCGGCGAGCCGGCGCGAGGCGTAGTCGGCCAGGACATAGGCGGGAATGCCGAAGCCGAGCAGGATCGGCGTGGCGCAGGCGAGGATCGCAAGGCCCGCGCGCCAGCCCGTCAGCGGTTCGAGGCCGGCCTTCGCCCCGTCGCCGCGCGCCACCGTGAAGCGCTGGCGCCGGCGCGCATGCCGCTCCAGGAGCACGAGGCCGACGATGACCGCGAGCATGGCGAGCGCGATCTGCGTGGCGCCGACGAGGTCGCCCCGGTTCAGCCATGTGGCGTAGACGGTGAAGGTGAGCGTCTGCACGCCGAGAAATTCCACCGCGCCGATGTCGTTGACCGATTCCATCAGCGCCAGCGCGACGCCGACGGCGATGGCCGGGCGCGCCATCGGCAGGAGCACGGTGAGGAAGACGCGCAAGGGACCGGCGCCGAGCGTGCGCGCGACGTCTGCGACGCGCCGGCCCTGCATGGCGAACATCACCCGCACGGTCAGGAACACGTAAGGGTAGAGCACCGAGGAGAGGATGAGGACGGCGCCCCAGAGCGAGCGGATCTCGGGAAACCAGTAGTCGCGCCGCGAGGTGAAGCCGAAGAGCGAGCGGATCGCGCTCTGCACCGGCCCGACATAGTGCAGATACTCGTTGAAGCAGTAGGCGGCGATATAGGTCGGCACCGCCAGCGGCACGACGAGGGCGACGGCGAGGACGCGGCGTCCGGGAAAGCGGAAGCTCGTGACCAGCCAGGCCGGCACCGTGCCGAAGACCGCCGTCACGAGCGCGACGCCCGCCATCAGCTCGGCCGTGACGAGGGCGGAGGAGGGCAGGACGGTGGAGAGAAGATGGCTCCAGTTCTGCGAGACGCCGCCGAACGCGATGACGAAGAGCGCCACGATCGGCAGGGCGACGAGCAGGGCCAAGAGGCCCGCCACGAGGAGCACGGTCCGTTCGCCCGCCGGACGGCGGTGGCGAAGGCGGTCGTCTCGCCGGGCGAGCGTCTGGCTGGAACTCATGGGGCCTCTTCGGATCGTGCCGGAAACGGCGAGGCGGCGCCCGGGGGAATGCCCCGGACGCCGCCATCGGTCTCGTCGGTTCGGCTCAGGCCTTGGGGCCGTTGTCGAAGTCCACCTCGTCGATCAGCTGCGAGGCCTTGGCGCGCTGGGCGGCGATTTCCGAAAGCGAGAGCGTGTCCGGCTTCATCTCGCCGAAGGCCTTGACCGTGTCGGAGACGGCGACGCCCGCCTTCAGCGGATATTCGTAGTTGATCTGCGCGTAGATCTGCTGCGCCTCGTCCTCGGTGAGGAATTCCATGAACTTCACCGCGTTCGCGCGGTTCGGCGCGTTCTTGGCGAGGCCCATGCCGGAAATGTTGACATGCGTGCCGCCGTTCTCGAAGGTCGGCATCACGACCTTGATGGCCGCCGCCCAGTCCTTCTGCTCCGGCTCCTTCTCGTTGTTCTGCATCAGGCCGACATAATAGGTGTTGCCGATGGCGATGTCGCACTGGCCGGAGGCGATGTTGCGGGCCTGGTCGCGGTCGCCGCCCTGCGGGGGCGTGGCGAGATTGTCGCGAAGGCCGGTCAGCCAGGCGCGCGTCTCCTCCTCGCCGTGATGGGCGAGATAGGCCGCGACGAGCGCGACATTGTACTGGTGCTGCCCCGAGCGGATGCAGATCTTGCCCTTCCACTTGGGATCGGCGAGGCTCTCGTAGGTGATCGGCTCGTCGCCGACGCGCTCCCTGGAGGCGTAGACCACGCGGCCGCGGGCGGTGACGCCGGCCCACATCTTGTCGCCGTCGCGGAAGGCCAGGGGAATGTCGCGCTCGATGATCTCGTCGGTCAGCGGCTGGAGGATGCCGGCCTGCTTGGCCGCGTCCAGACGGCCGACATCGACGGTGAGGACGACGTCCGCGGGCGAGTTGGCGCCTTCGGCGGCCACGCGCTCCTCGAGGCCCTTCTCGATGAAGATCGTCGCGGTGGTGAGGCCCGTCTTCTTGGTGAAGGCGTCCAGCAGCGGCTGGATGAGGGCGGGCTGGCGCGAGGAATAGATGTTGACGTCGGCGGCGGACGCCGCGCCCGTGAGGGCGGTGCCGGCAAGGGCGCCGATCACCAGCGAGCGCAGGGAGCGGGCGAGAAGCGGGGACATCGTCGAGACCTCGAAGCTGCGGGCGAACCCTTGGAACGGGTGGCACGCGGCCGCGGGGCCGGCCGTTGTCGCGCCGGCTCCGCGACAGGTGCCGGGAACGGGCCCTGAATGCCGGGGGCGCAGCCTCCTGGCAAGCCGAAAACGACAAAAGAACAGTCAAATCATATGGTTAGAACTGTTCCAATTTTGAACCGTTCTAAACTGGAGCCGTCCCCTCCGAAATCCCGCCGGCCTCAGTCGGCGAGAACACGTTGGGCGGGAAAGGAAATTTCCACCAGGGTGCCCTCTCCGGGCGAGGAGGAGATGGCGAAGGCGGCACGGTTGGCCTCCGTCAGCGCCTTGGTCAGCGGCAGGCCGAGCCCGGTGCCTTCGCCGCGCCCGCGCTCGCCTGGCCGCACCTGGCGGAAGGGCGTCAGCGCGATCTCGATCTCGCTCTCGGTCATGCCGATGCCGCTGTCGCGCACCCGCATGACCACCGCGCCGTCGTTCGCATAGCTCGTCGAGACGATGATCTGACCGCCGCTGGAGGTGAAGCGGATGGCGTTGGAGACGAGGTTCAGCGCGATCTGCCGGATCGACCGGCGGTCGGCGACGACGGGGGGCACCGAGGAGGGCAGGTTGGAGCGCACGATGACGCGCTCGCGCATGGCCTGGGGCTGCAGCAGCGAGACGGCTTCGGCGATCACGTCGTTCAGGAGCACGGATTCGAAGGTGAGATCCACCTTGCCCGCCTCGATCTTGGACAGGTCGAGAAGGTCGTTGACGAGATCGAGGAGGTGGTGGCCCGAGCGCTTGATGTCGTCGAGGTATTCCAGGTAGCGCTCCGAGCCGAGCGGGCCGTGGCTCTCGCTCGCCATGACGTCGGCGAAGCCGATGATGGCGTTGAGCGGCGTGCGCAGCTCATGGCTGATATTGGCGAGGAAGCGCGTCTTCTGCTGGCTCGCCTCCTCGGCCTCGCGTCGGGCGGAGACGAGATCCTGCTCGATCGTCTTCCAGTGCGCGATGTCGCGGATCACGGCGCAGATGGCGCCGGCATCCGGCAGGCGGCCGAGGGTGAGGGACAGCGGGATGAAGCCGCCCTGCGCCACGCGGCCGATGACCTCGCGGCCCTCGCCGATGAGACCGGCCACCCCGTCCCGCTTCAGCGTCTCCAGATAGTCGAGCGTGGAACGCTGGCTCTCGTGGGCGAAGAGCGTGACGAAGGGCCGCCCGGCCGCGTCGTCCGGCTCGATGCCGAAGAGGGAGAGGGCCGAGCCGTTCATGGCGCGGATGCGCCCGGCCGCGTCGAGCAGCACCACGCCGTCCGTCGCCGTGTCGAGGACGACGCGCAGCTCGGCATTCTCGCGCCGAAGCCGCGCCAGCTCGCCGTCGCCGTCGTTCGAGGGCTCCGGCCGCTCGTCCTGCGCCTTCGCCGCCTCGGCATCGCCCGCCTCCACGAAGGACATGACGAGGCAGGAGCGCCCGGCGAGCGTCAGGCGCTGGAGATGGGCGCGCACGGGAAGGGTCTCGTCGTCGGCGCGGCGGATATGCACGATGCCTTCGGTCCCCGGCAGGTCGCTGGTGGCGAAGAGGCGGGCGAGCCCGCCGGTGGCGCCGAGCGCCTGCGCCTCGTGGCCGGTGAGGGCGCGGAAGCGCGCATTGGCATAGACCAGCGCCTCGCGCACCTGGACCAGGACGGCCAGCGGCATCGTGCCGTAGAGCGTGTCGAGTTCGGCGACGAGATCGGCCGGCGCGCCGGCTTCCTCCACGCTCTCCTCGGCCTCGCCGGCCTCGGCTGCGGCGGCGTCGCCCGTCGCCTGGGCCTCGGCCTCGTCCATCGCCCTCACGCGGGCGGCGGCGGCGCGGATCGCCTCCTTCAGTCCCTTGTCCGGGTTCTTCTCGCCGAGCGTGGCCCCGATCGCCCGGAAGGCGGCCTCTTCCGTGGAGGAAAGCGAGGGCTCGCGACCCCGGCGACGCTCTTCCAGGCGGATCACCTTCTGCGGCGCGTCCTCGCTTTCGGGCGGCGTCTCGCGCCGGCCGAAGGACACGGGCGCGGCATTGACGCGCGTCAGCGGATCGCCGTCCGCGTCCGCGTCCGCGTCGCTCTCGCCCGGCATGGGCCCGACATCCTCGAGCGCGAAATCGGCACGGGCGAGATCGAGGCCGAGACCGTCCGGGTCCTCGATCGTCTCGGCGAGGCGCACGATGCCGAAACCGCGGAATCCGTCGAAGCTGCGGTCGCGTGCATAGACGGGCAGCGCCGCCAGATCGATGGGCGCCTTGCGGGCGGAATTCTCCACCGGCCAGTAGACGGTGCGCCCGGACCAGGTGTCGCGGCGCTCCAGAAGCTGCTGCACCTCGCCGTCCGGATCGAGCCCGTAGGCCGAGGCGACTTCGCGGAAACCGAGATCGAGGACGTCGGCCGAGCGCGGCCCGACGGCGGCGGCAAATTCGGGCGAGAGCGAGCGGAAGCGGCCCTGCTCGTCGATGCGCCAGACGAAGCGCACCGGCGCGCCGTCGAAGCGCGGGCGGAAGGGAAGCTCGGGTGCCGCGCCCGCCTCGGCCGCAACGGAGCCCGGCGTGTCGTCGGTCTCAAGGGCAGGGGCCTCGGGGGCGGGCGCCGCGCGCCTGTCCTCGTCGGCGCGCGGAGCACTGTCGTCCGGTGCGATCGGGGCGGGCGCCGGCGCCATGGCGTCGCGGTTCGGCTCCACGTCACGTTGCGCGTCGCCGCGCAGGAAAGGCGCCTCATCCGGCGTCCCGGCATCGAGGGCGGCCGCCTCTTCGGTGCCGGCCGGCGGTTCGGGGAAGGCCTGCTCGGCCTCGAGGGCGGGATCGACCGGCGCTGCGACGGCGGCAGGCGCGTCGGCGGGCGTCTCGGTCCCGTCCGCATGCGGCTCGGCCACGACCGGCGCGCCCCAGACCGAGCACAGGGCCGGCCGCGGGGCGGCGGAAACGAGGGATGCGGCCGGCAAGGCGGCCGGCACGGGCGCCTCCGGCGCGCTCTGCGTGGAGGCGGCATCCGGCGCCATGTCCTGCGGCGCGCGTTCGTCGGAGGACGCGTGCGTTCCCGGCGCTTCGCCGGTCCGCGCGACCGCCGGGGCGTGCGACGCCTGCCCGGCCGCGTCGCCTGTCCCGGGCTCGCCCGAAGGCGCCGCCTCCGTCGCCGCGGCGTCCTCCGCCGGCGCGCGCAGGCCGACGGCGCTTTCGAGCCGCGAGTGCCAGCGTTCCAGAAGTGCGCCGATGGCGCTGCGGCGCGGTGCGTCCGCCCCGTCCTCGGACCCGCCGAGACTGTCCGCCGCCGCCTCCGCAAGGGCGGCCGGGCTCGGCGCCTGCGCCTCGGGCGCGGCCTCGATGGCGGCGGCGACATGATCGCCGGCAAGGCGCCAGAAGCGCGCGGCGCGCCCGTCGGCCAGCACGCGCGCGGCGCGGCGGTCCGCGCCGGCGCGGAAGCCCTCGAGCGCCTCGTCGAGCAGGGCCTCTCCCAGCGTCTCTTCGGGCGAGAGCAGCGCCACGGAAGCGTCCTTCAGCTCCGCGGCAAGGCGCGCGCGCCCGGCGACGGGATCCTGCGAAGCGGCCCGCAGGTCGGAGGCGAAGGCGAGGGCGAAGGGCGCGCCGTCGATCTCGATCGTGGAAAGCGCGATCGTCGCGGCCTGGCCGATGGAGCGGCCGGCCCCCGGCAGGAGGGCGCTTGCCGAACCGCTGCGCGAGAAGGCGCGGGAGGCCGCGCTCAGCTGGCGCAGCGCGGCGCTGGGGCGCGCGACGGCCCCGTCCTGCAGCCCGGGCCCGCCGAGCCCGAGAAGCGCCGCGGCGAGGGGATTGGCGAAGATCGGCCGCGCCAGATCGGCGCTGAACACGGCGAGAAACGCGCCGGGCCCGTCGCGGTCGGCGACGTCGGCCAGCGACAGGATCTCGAGCGCGTTCGGCAGGGAAGTCGGCGCCATGCGATGCATCCAGTTCGTCGGGGCGACAGGTCTTGAGGCAGGACGCCGGACCTCCGGCAACAGGCCCGTCTTTACGAATGATTCATACTCGCGACAGGCGCACGAATCCAGAACGGCGGCCTGCGAGACCACCGCCGTCTCCTGCCACGGTTAATGGCGGCGGCGGCGCCGGGATCTCGCGGGCGCGAACGGTGCCTGCCCAATTATGTTGCATTGCACAATGAAAATTGCTAGGTGGTCGGTGTCTGTGATCTTTGCAAAGCCGGGTGCTGCTGCAAGTCTGCAGGCAAGATCACGCAAGAGGAGGCAAAGATGTCGAATACAGGAAACGATCCGTTCGGTTTCGGTGGCCAGTCGCCGATGATGGGCATGGATCCCTCGCAGCTCAACGAGACGTTCCGCGCCATGACGCAGAAGTCGATGGAGCAGTCCAAGGAGGCCTACGGCCGGATGAAGGCTGCCGCCGACGAGGCGACGCGTTCGCTCGAATCGACCATGGAGAACGCCCATCAGGGGTCGCTCCAGCTCTCCAAGAAGGCCATCGACGCCATGCGCGCCAATGCCGAGGCGGGCTTTTCGCATCTCGAGAACCTCATGGCCTCGAAGTCCTTCGCCGAAGTGATCGAGAAGCAGACGGCCTACGTGCGCAAGCAGGTCGAGCTCGCCACCGATCAGGTGAAGGAGATGCAGGCCATCACCCAGTCCGTCGCGCAGGACATGATGCGCCCGGGCAAGGAAGCCTTCCAGAAGGCGGCGGACTCGATGAAGCGCTAAGGCGCTTCCGGGTTTTTCGACAAGCCGGGCCGAACGCGGCCCGGCCGCTCCCTCGCGCGCCGTCGCGGGGAGACCATCGCCGCTCCGTGACGAACGGACCGGCGCAAATCACTTGCCAGCGCCCGCGAAAGATTTTATGGGCAGGGGGCAAGTCGGGGCTCGCCAGCCCCTGCATGCGGTTGTAGCTCAGCTGGTTAGAGCGTCGGATTGTGGCTCCGAAGGTCGGCGGTTCGAACCCGCCCAACCGTACCACCTTGCTTTTCCCTTTCTTGAGACAAGCCGCCGCTGCAAAGAGCAAGGCTTATCCGCGCCCACGGGCTCGAACCCGACGCCGCGCGCCGTCCCGTCCGACCCCGGATGATGGCCCCTCGGGAGTGGCAGGCCGCCTGGACGCGGTCGTCTCGTAGGCTGGCGCGAGGTGAGGTCCGCCGGACCGGCATTTCTGGACGAGGGCGGCGCTGAATGAAGGCGTCGGCTCGGCAAGCCTTTTCCGGTCTCGTCCTTCGTTTCGCCGTCCTGCGGATCGGCCGAGCCACCCGGCGGAGGCGGACAGGGACGGCCGATCCTCCGGCCCCGTCGCGACCATGGGTCGCCTGCCCGATCCTCTCCCTCTCGACCCCTCTTCCATGCGATCGGACGACCCCGCCCGCTGCGTCTAGAACAGCGAGCCCTGGCCGGGCGCGATGGCCTTGGCGCGGGCGGCGCGGCGGCGGATGGGGGCGGCGGGCAGGGTCCGGTCGCCGGGCACGCTGCCGAGCGGGGCGTCGCCGTCGGTCGCCACCGCCTCGCGGCGCTGCGTGCGCGTGGCGGGGTCGTCGTCCGGGCGCCAGTCGGGATTGGCGAACTCCACCTGGAATCGCGTGCCGGGGCCGAGCGCGTCGGCGCGGGTGATCGGCGTGCGGCCGTCCTCGGCATAGACGATGGCATAGCCGCGTTCGAGCACCTTGCGCGGATCGAGCGTGCCGGCGATGCGCCAGAGACCGCCGAGCGTCTCGCGCCGGCGCTCGGCGGCGCGCCGCTCCAGCGTCTGGAGGCCCGCGCCGAGCGCGTCGAGGCGCAGGCGCGCGGCCTCGCTGCGGGCGCGGATGATGTGGGGCTGCAGGCCGCTCGCCGCCTCGTCGTAGCCCCGGCGCAGGCGATGCAGGATGCTGCCGATGCCGCGGGCGGCATCGCTCTCCTGCTGGCGCAGACGCGCGCGGCGCTCGCGCAGCGCCCCGTCGAGAATGCCCGGCGACAGGCGGCCGGCGCTTTCCGCCAGATGCCGGCGCCGGTCGGACAGCGCCAGCGACAGGCCGCGCGTCAGCCCGCTCTCGGCCTCGTCGAGGCGTCGGCGCGGCAGGGCGAGCAGCATGTCGGGCGCCGGCAGGGCGCGCGCGGTCGCGGCGAGCGCGCGCGCCTCGCGATCGAGCCGGCGCGTGACGGCCCCGCCGAGCCGGGCCTCGAGGCCGGCAAGCACGGCCTTCAGTTCGGCCCGCACCGGCACCACGATCTCGGCGGCGCCCGTCGGCGTCGGCGCGCGCCGGTCGGCGGCATGGTCGAGAAGCGTCCAGTCCGTCTCGTGGCCGACGGCCGAGACGAGCGGGATCGCCGAGGCGGCGGCCGCGCGCACCAGCGTCTCGTCGTTGAAGCCCCAGAGATCCTCCAGGCTCCCGCCGCCGCGCGCCACGATGAGGACGTCCGGCCGCGGCACCGGGCCGCCGGGTTCGATGGCGTTGAAGCCCTCGATCGCCGCCGTCACCTCCGCCGCGCTCGTCTCGCCCTGCACGCGCACGGGCCAGACGAGGACATGCAGCGGGAAACGGTCGGCGACGCGGTGCAGGATGTCGCGGATCACGGCGCCGGTCGGCGAGGTGACGACGCCGACCACGTTCGGCAGGTAGGGCAGCGGGCGCTTGCGCGCGGCGGCGAAGAGGCCTTCGGCCTCGAGTCTCGCCTTGCGCTCGTTGAGGAGCGCCATCAGCGCGCCGGCGCCCGCCGGCTCCAGCGTCTCGATGACGATCTGGTATTTCGACGAGCCGGGATAGGTCGTGAGCTTGCCCGTCGCGATCACCTCCAGCCCCTCCTCGGGGCGGAAGGGCAGGGCGGCGAAGGCGGTGCGCCAGACGACGGCGTCGATGCGCGCCTTGTCGTCCTTCAGGCAGAAATAGGCGTGGCCGGAGGAATGCGGCCCGCGATAGCCCGAGACCTCGCCCCGCACGCGCACATGGCCGAACTGGTCCTCGATCGTGCGCTTGAGCTTGTTGGAGAGGTCGGAGACCGACAGTTCCAGGACATTGGGCACGCCGCCCTGCGGGACGGCGGCGGCGGTGCGGGCCGAGAGCGGCGTGCGTCCCCCCCTCGCGCTCACCATCCGGCGGCCACCATGCCCGGGCGATGGCGCTGCGAGCGGATGATGCGCGTCTCCGGCACCTGGCTGGGCTTGGCCTGCGTCTCCACCGGGGCGAGATTGGCGAGGCTCGCGCGGATATGCTCGACGAGGGCGTCGACCGCGGGCGCATCGGCGGTGCGCGCCCGCATCACGCCGATCTCGGTCTCCTTGAGGGTCGGGAAGCCCTCGTGTTCGCCGAGGATGCGCATGCCCGGCCGCAGCGCGCATTCGGCGAGCACGCTGACGGCCAGGCCCGACAGGACCGCCGAGGTGATGATCTGCGCCGACCAGGAGGTGAAGAGCACCTTGTAGCGCCGCCCGATCGCGTCGAGCGCCTGACAGCCCTCCACGCGCCACGCGCAGTCGAGGCGCCCCACCGCCAGCGGCAGGATCTCGGCGCGGTGCACGTCGTGCGAAGCGGAGGTGACGAAATGCAGAGGCTCGCGCCGCACGATCTCCACGCCGTTGAAGTTGCGGTGGCAGTCGGTGACGAGCGCGACGTCGAGCCGGCCCTTCTCGACATGCTCCACGAGATGGCTCGTCGGCTCGCAGGCGATCTGCAGCTCGACCAGAGGGTTGGAGCGGGAGAAGCGCGCCAGGATCTCCGGCAGGAAGCGCTCGGCATAGTCGTCCGGCAGGCCGATGCGCACATGGCCCTGGACGGCCTCGTCGTCGAAGGCGAGCAGCGCCTCGTGGCTGAGCGTCAGGAGGCGCCGCGCATAGGTGAGGAGCCGCGCGCCCCCCTCCGTCAGCCGCACGGCGCGGCCGTTGCGCTCGAACAGGGAGAGGCCGAGCCGCTCCTCAAGCCGGCGCATCTGCATGGAGACGGCCGACTGCGTCTTGAAGACGTCCTCGGCGGCGCGGGTGAAGCTGCCGCTGTCGACGATGGCGACGAAGGTGCGGAGCTGGTCGAGATCGAGCGGAGAGGCCATGCGGTTTTCTCATCACGAACGCTGATGGGTGAGATTACCAACATTCGTTGGCGTCATCAATCGCGCCGGCCTACCTTCCTCCCTGTCAGGAAGACCTCGGGAGCCCACCAGCCCCGCCCGCACAGCATGCGGGCGGGAACGGGCTCCCCTTTTTCCCGAGGACCAGAAGTGGCTGTTTGAAAGGAAACTAGGCCATGACGATCGTTGCGAGACCCACCAGAACCACCCGGTTCCTGCCTCTCACCCTGCGCCCGGCCATCGCCGCCCTGCGCGCGATCGTGAAAGCCCTGATCAATCGCCGCGCCGCCATGCGCGTGTCGGAGATGCCGGACCGCATGCTGAAGGATATCGGCCTGCGGCGCGACGACATCCACGACGCCCTGCATGCCGACTGGCGCGACGATCCGACCTTCCGCCTGGCGATCGCCGCCGCCCGCGCGCGCCACCGCATGGAGCCGTGACGCCCGGCCGACACGGCCCCGGACCCGATCCCGAAGACGCCCGGCGCCCCACGCGCCGGGCGTCTTCGCTTGGAGGTCAGCCGGCCGAGGCGTCGCCGCCCTCGGTATGGCCGAGGAGTTCGTTGGTCATCAGGATCTTGTCGATCCGGTGCCCGTCGAGGTCGATGACCTCGATCGTCCAGCCGCTCCAGGCGACCGATTCGCCCGCCTCGGGAATGTGGCCCATCCGGTCGAGCACGAAGCCCGCCACCGTTTCGTAGTCGCGCTTGCGCGGGAAGGAGACGCCGGGAACCTTCTCCTCCAGCTGGTCGATCGGCATGGCGGCGTCGACGAGCCAGGAGCCGTCGTTGCGCTGGATCGCGGTGAGATCGTCCTCGTTGCCCTCGGGGAGGGAGCCGGCGATGGCGATGAGGATGTCGGTCGGCGTGGCGACGCCCTCGAAGGAACCGTACTCGTCGAGAACGATCGCCATGTGGATCGAGCCGGTGCGGAAGCGCTCCAGGAGCTTCAGGATCGGCATCGTCTCGTGCACGTAGAGCGGCTCGCGCATGGCGCCCTTGAGATCGATCGTGCCGGTGTGGCGCTGCTGCTCGAGAAGGTCCTTGGTCTGCACGATGCCGACGACCTCGTCGGTCTCTGTGTCGATGACGGGGTAGCGCGAATGGGCCGTCGCCTGGATCTCGTCGAGGAGCGTCGAGGCGTCGTCCTTCATGTCGAGCCAGATCGTGTCGGGGCGCGGCACCATGATGGAGCGCACGGTGCGGTCGGCGATGCGGATCACCCCTTCCAGCATCTCGCGTTCCTTTGGCTTGAAGACGCCGGTCTGCGTGCCCTCGGCGATCATCGCCTTGACGTCCTCCTCCGTCACGCCGTCGTCGCGCTCGCCCCCGCCGCCCAGGAGCGCGGCGACGCCGTCCGTCGAGATGCGCAGCAGCCAGACGATCGGCGCGCCGATCTTGGCGATCACCGTCATGATCGGCGCGACCTTGGCGGCGATCGCCTCGGCCCGGTTGAGGGCGAAGCGCTTGGGGACGAGTTCGCCCAGGATGAGCGAGAGATAGGTGATGATGACGACGACGATCACGAAGGCGACCGTCTCGGCATAGGGGCCGACGACGGGCCAGTCGGCCATGGCCGCGCCGAGCGGCGCGGCGAAGACCGAGCCGCCATAGGCGCCGGCGAAGATGCCGACCAGCGTGATGCCGACCTGCACGGTGGAGAGGAACTCGGTCGGGTCCTCCATCAGCTTCAGCGCGCGGCCGGCGCCGCGGCTTCCGTCCTTGCGCATCTGCTCCAGCCGAGAGCGCCGGGCCGAGACGAGCGCCAGCTCGCTCATGGCGAAGAAGCCGTTGAGGAGGATGAGGAAGAGGACGATGGCGACGTTTGTCAGAAGCACTGGGATACCGATCGGGACACGAGGGCGTCGGTCGGCGCCTGGAGGCGCTCGACCGGCGTCGGGCCGGAGCCGGCGGGGCCGGGCTCCGGGGGCAGATGGGCCGCCTGCGGTGAGGTGGTCTCGACCCGTCGCAGGGCAAGGCCCGTGGAGAAGGCGCAGCCGGCGGCGATGCGCCGGGCGACGGGCGCGCGCCGGCTTTTCCGGTGGCGGTCCGGTTCCGCCGGCACGCCGCCGCGGAAGGGGGCGCGCGCAGGCGGCGAGAGCGAGGGGGATCGTCGGGTCTTCAAGAGGCCTTGCCGGCGAAGCCGTCCTGGTAGCGCTTGAACAGCGCCATCATCTCGCGGGCATAGTCTTCCTGCATGCGACGCCCGTCGCGGGCCATCGCCTCCAGGATCGGCGGCGCGCCCTCGCCGGTCTCGTCCTCGGCCGGCTTTGCTGCCGGGGCGGGGTCCGGCGTCTTTCTCGCCTCGGCGGGCGCGGCGGCCTTCGGCCCGGCGGACTCTTCCGTGGAGAGGCCGCGCGAGAAGCCGTCGAGCATGGCGGTCAGCGGCAGGAAGGGGTCGAAGCTCTCCAGCGAGGGCGCGATCGTCGTCTCGCGCCGGGGCGCCGGCGCGGGGGGGCGGGCGCCGGCGGTGGGCGGCAGCCAGGGCAGGCCGCCCTTCAGCGTGCCGGCGAAGATCTTCTCGAGCGTGTCGGAGGCGAAGAGCCCGCCCGGCTGCGGCCGCCGCTGGTCGGAGGGGCGGCCCATCGCCTCCACCGCGTTCGCCCCGCGCCGCATCATCTCGGCGATGGCGCCGGGATAGTCGCCCTCCAGGAGGCCGGCGGGCTGGTTGCGCGCCATGTTCGCCATCATCATGCCGAGCATGGCCTGCACGGTCATCAGCGACAGGTTCTGCATCAGCTTCTCGACGACGTCCGGCGCGATGCCGCAGGCGACCGAGGCCTGGCGCGCGACGGCCGAGGAGAGGCCCTGCGAGCCGAACAGGGTCTCGGAAAGGCCCGAGCCGACATCGACGCGGCTGTCGTTCATCAGCGGCACGAAGCGGCGCCAGAGCTCGGACCAGGCGAAGGGATCGTTCATCGCCTTCTGCAGGGCGATACTGTAGGCCGGCGCCAGCGCCTCCGTCGTGCGGCGCATCTCCTCGTGACTCAGCCGGTAGAAGCTCGCCAGCCGGTCGGCCGCAAGTCCGGAATCGGTCGCCGTCAGCCAGTCGAAGAAATCGGTCATCGCATCCGCCCGGAGGCCGCCCCGTCGCAGCCGGCCCGCCCGGTGAGAATGGACCGGGGCGGCCGGTCTGCCAAGCCTCTGACATGCGATCGTCCGGCGATTCGGCAACCGTCGCAGGCGATTTTGGGGGATCGGGCGGCTTTCGCCGCCGCGAAAAGCCGCCCGCGCGGCCTTCAGAAGGCCAGGTGATCGAAGACGCGGGCCATCGAGCGCTCCCACTGCGTCTCGTAGAGGCGCACCAGTTCCTCGGCCGAGGTCGTGCCGCGCGCCAGCGCCTCCTCGAGCGGGGCGAGGAAATGGCTCTCGTCGTCGCCGTCCTCGTTGAGGAGCGCGCGGGCGGCGAGCCCCTTGCGCGAGAGCGCCACCGCCTCGCGGGCGAGATCCAGCACGCGCCCGTCGCGGAAGGGCGTGGCGAAGCCCTTCTCCGGCACGCCGTCGCGCAAGGCCTGCACCTCCTCGAAGCTCCAGTCGGCCGTCATCGCCTCGGCCGCCGCGAGGGTCGCCTCGTCGTAGAGAAGGCCCACCCAGAAGGCCGGCAGGGCGCAGATGCGCCGCCACGGGCCGCCGTCGGCGCCGCGCATCTCCAGGAAGCGCTTCAGCCGCACGTCGGGGAAGAGGGTGGAGAGATGGTTCGTCCAGTCGCCGAGCGTCGGCTCGGGATCCTCGATCCGCCCCGTCAGCGCCCCGTCCATGAACTGGCGGAAGGTGACGTCCGTCGCCTGGTTGTAGCGCCCGCCGCGCGTGACGAAATACATCGGCACGTCGAGCGCCCAGTCGACATAGTCGCGATAGCCGAAACCCGCCTCGAAGGCGAAGGGCAGGAGGCCCGAGCGCTGGTTGTCGACGTCCTTCCAGACCTCCGAGCGCCAGGAGACGAGCCCGTTCGGCCGCCCCTCGGTGAAGGGGGAATTGGCGAAGAGGGCGGTCGCGATCGGCTGCAGGCGCATGCCGACGCGCATCTTGCGGGCCATGTCGGCCTCGCTGGAGAAGTCGAGATTGACCTGGATCGTCGTGGTGCGGAACATCATGTCGAGCCCGCGCGTGCCGACCTGCGGCATGTAGCGTTCCATGATGGCGTAGCGCGACTTGGGCATGCGCGGCGTCTCGGCGAGCGTCCAGGAGGGCGAGGCGCCGAGGCCGAGGAAGCCGATGCCCAGATCCTTGGCCACCGCCCGCACGTCGGCCAGATGCCGGTTCGATTCGACGCAGGTCTCGTGCAGGGTGGCGAGCGGGGCGCCCGAGAGTTCGAACTGGCCCCCCGGCTCCAGCGAGATCGCGCCCTGGCCGTCGGGCCCGGCGAGCCCGATGATGCGGTCCGCGTCCACGATCGGCTCCCAGCCGGTGATCGCCTGCATCCCCGTCAGGAGCTTCTCGATCCCGCGCTCGCCCTCGTAGGGCACCGGCGACAGGTCCTCCCGGTAGAAGGGGAACTTCTCGTGCTCCGTGCCGATCCTGAACTGCGAGGCGGGCTTCTCGCCGGCCCGGATATGGGCGGTGAGGTCCTCGATCGAGGAGATCGGCGTCAGGTCCGTCGTGTCGCGTGCCATTCCAAATCCTAACGCGGGCGCATCTGGCGAAGGGCGGATGCGGGTCGTCTCCCGGCGCGAGGTGCCCGGTTTTCTCCCGTCCCGCAAGATGCCCGAGGCGCGGCGAGGTCTCGCGCCCCGAAACGGGCCGTCAACGCGGCGCCGTCCAATCCCCGAGCGTGGCCTGCACGAGCGCGAGCGCGGCGACCGCCGCCGTGTCGGCGCGCAGGATGCGGGGGCCGAGCGACAGGACGGTGACGAAGGGTCGCGCCTTCAGCATCGCGCGCTCGGACGCCGAGAAGCCGCCCTCGGGGCCGACGAGAAGGGCGAGCGGCCCCGGCGCCGTCGCGCGCAGCGTCTCGACCGGGCTCTGCGCGTCCTCGCGCTCGTCGCAGAAGAACAGGCGGCGGTCCGCGTCCCAGCCCGACAGCAGCGCCTCCAGCCGCACCGGCTCGCGGCAGTCCGGCAGGGTCAGGATGCCGCACTGCTCGGCGGCCTCGATCGCGTTGGCGCGCATGCGGTCCGTGTTGAGGCGCGAGGCCTGCACGTGCTGCGTCATCACCGGCTGCAGCGTGCCGGCGCCCATCTCCACCGCCTTCTGCACCATGTAGTCGAGCCGCGCGTGCTTGAGCGGCGCGAAGAGGTAATGGAGATCGGCCGAAGCGCTCTGCGCGCGCGTGCGCCGCTCGGGCACGAGGTCGAGCTTCTTCTTGGCCGGCTTGTCGAGCCTCGCGCTCCATTCGCCGTCGCGGCCGTTGAAGACCAGAACGCGGTCGTCCTGCGACAGGCGCAGCACGTTGAGGAGATAGTTCGCCTGCACCGGCGTCGCGGCCACGGGCAGGCCTTCGGCGAGCGCGGCGTCGAGGAAGAGGCGGGTGGCGGAAAAATCGTGGGTAGCCATCGTTTCGAACCCTCCCGCGGCGCGCCCCGTGCGAAACCTTCGCGTCGCGCCTTCCGTTGTCACGGCGAAACAGCAAGGGCAAGGACGGACCCCATGGATCTCCTCATCCGCGACCGCGTCGCGATCGTCACGGGCGCCACCGGCGGCATGGGCTTCGCCACCGCGCGGCTTCTCGCCGAGGAGGGCGCAAGGCTCGTCCTGACCGACCGGACGGTGGACCAGCTGACGGCGGACGCGCGCGAACTTCCCGCCGAGACCCATGTCGTCGCCGCCGACATGCTGCATCAGGCACAGGTCGACCGGGTGGTGGAGGAGGCCGTCTCGCGCTTCGGCAAGCTCGACATCGTCGTCCACACATGCGGGATCACCGGCGCCAAGGGCGACCCGATCGCCATGAGCGACGACGACTATCGGGAGGCCTACGAGACCGACTTCCTCTCGGCCGTGCGCATGGCCCGCGCGGCGCTGCCGCAGATGAGGAAGGGCGGCTGGGGCCGCTTCGTCTGCGTCACGTCCGAGAACGCCGTCCAGCCCTATTGGGAGGAGGCGACCTACAACACGGCCAAGGCCGCGCTTGCCGCCTTCATGAAGGGCCTCTCCTACCGCTCGGCCGAGGACGGCATCCTCGTCAACACCGTGGCGCCCGCCTTCATCGCCACCGGCATGACCGACGGGATGATGCGCGAGCGCGCCAGGGAGCGCGGCACGTCCTTCGAGGAGGCGATCGAGAGCTTCCTGGAGGAGGAGCGTCCGGGCATCTCGCTGAAGCGGCGGGGCCGGGCGGAGGAGGTGGCCGCGGCCATCGCGCTCCTGTGCTCGGAGCGCGCCTCCTTCATCAACGGCACGAATCTTCGCGTCGACGGGGGCTCGGTCCTGTCGGTCCAGAGCTGAGGAGAGGCGCCCGGACGATGCGGCGCGGAGCGGCGCCGCATCGTCGCCCCGTCAGCGCTCTTCGGGCAGGAGCGGCACCGTCGGGTCGGCGTCGGCGAGCGGCTCCTCGCTGGTCTCGTCGACGCCCGCCACGTTCTCCATCGTGGTGTCCGTGCCCTCGGCCTGCTCCACCCCTTCCTCCGCCGCCCGTTCGGGGCGGCCGGGCAGGCGGGGGCCGTCGGGGACGGGGCCGGGCTTCGGGGGGTGGTCGGTCATCGTTGGCGCCTCCTCGGGTTCGGGAGGGCAACGACGCCGGCGTGCCGCCCGTTCCCGGCGCCGCGGATCAGGCGAGCGCGGCCTCCAGCGCGCGGGCGTAGATCACGGCGTCCTCGTCGGTGAAGCAGCACAGGACGATGCGCTCGAACCCCCGCGCGGCCAGCGCCTCGCGCGTGGCGATTTCGGCGGCGCGAGCCTTCGGGAAGCCGTAGACGCCCGTGGAGATGGCGGGAAAGGCGATGGATGTCAGGCCCTTCTCGGCGGCGCGCGCGAAGGCGCTGCGATAGGCCGAGGCGAGGTCGCGATCCTCGTTGCGCCCGCCGCCTTCCCAGACCGGACCGACGGCGTGGATCACGTGGCGGGCCCGCAGCTCGTAGCCGTGGGTGATCTTCGCCTCGCCCGTCCGGCACCCGCCGAGCGTCAGGCATTCCTCGTAGAGGCGGGGACCGGCCGCCCGGTGGATCGCCCCGTCGACGCCGCCCCCGCCCAGAAGCGAGCCGTTCGCCGCGTTGACGATCGCGTCGAGCCGCAGACGCGTGATGTCGCCGACCACCACTTCCAGCACCGTGCCGTGCTCCAGCACTCGTCTCAACACCGCCTCCCCGCGTCGTTGCATCGCCCTGCCATGCCTGGAAGCGGAGCATGGCCCGAGAGGCTGTCGCTTCCAAGCCGCAGATTGCGGCGGCGCCTACGCGCGCGCGCGGCGCGAACCATGGCGCGGGCGCGAAAAGCAATTTCGCTCGCCTGCGCGATGGGGTAGCAAGGCCCGTCGCCGGGAGGGCGGCACGGGAGACGACACATGAACCGCATGACGCTCGGGCCGGGCTCGCTGGAGCGATTCGCGACCGATCCGCGCAGGGCCGCCGTGCTGGGGGAGCTGCACGCGCGCCCGTTCCCGCTGCTCAAGCTGCCGCGGGCCGTGGTGGTCCTCGCCTTCATGACGCAGGACCAGGGCGAGGGCGACATCGCGCTCCTCTCCAAGATGAGCGTGCAGCGCGGCGTGCCGCCGCCGGTGCCCGAGGCCCGCACGCATTCCTTCGCCTTCGGCAAGGGCAAGCTGCGCTGGGAGCGCCACTCGGAATTCTCCACCTATTCGTGGGAAGGCCCCCCGCCCGAGCGCTTCGGCGCGGCCGTGGAGGGGCATCCGTTCGGCGCCGAGTTCGCCGCGCCCGGGCCGATGATCGCGGGCGTGCATCTGGAACTGCGCGCGAGCGACCCGGAGGGCGAGGCGGGGCTCGAGATCTTCGACAAGACGAGCCTGTGCCATTCGATGATGGACGGCGGGCTGGCCGAGGCGGCGACGGACTTCCGCCAGGACGCGGACGGGCTGACGCGCATTCTCGTCCTCGACCGCGGCCTGTCGCCCCAGCGCGCCGGCGCGCTCGCCATGCGCCTCGTGGAGATCGAGCTCTACCGCACGCTGGCGCTGCTCGGCCTGCCGCTCGCCCAGTCCATCGCGCCGGCCGTGGGCGCGCTGGAATCGCGCCTCATGACCATCGCGCAGGAGATGATGGACGGGGCCGAGGACAGCCGCGAACTCCTGCAGGAGATCACCCGCGCCGCGGCCGAGGCGGAGGCCTCCGCGGCCTCCGTCCTCTACCGCTTCGGCGCGAGCCGCGCCTATGACGACATCGTGCGCGAGCGCCTCGTGGCCGTGGGCGAGCAGCCGATCCTCGGCAAGGAGAGCTGGAGCGCCTTCCTCAAGCGGCGCATGGCGCCGGCCATGCGCACCTGCCAGGCGCTGGAGGACCGGCAGGAGGCGGTCTCGGCCAAGCTCGGCCGGGCGGCCAACCTCCTGCGCACGCGCATCGACGTGGAGCTGGAGCACCAGAATCGCGATCTCCTGGCCTCCATGGACCGGCGCGCCCGCCTGCAGCTGCGGCTGCAGCAGACGGTGGAGGGCCTGTCGGTCGCGGCCATCGCCTATTACGTCGTCGGGCTCTTCGGCTATCTGGCCAAGGCCGCCGAACACGAGGGCTTTCCCATCTCCTCGCCGGTCCTCATCGCCGGCTTCGTGCCGGTGGCGCTGCTCGGCGTCTGGTTCGTCGTCCATCGCATCCGCCACCACCACATGCGCCGCGCCGGCGACGGCCACTGAGGCGAAGGTCTAGGGGGCCCGTCCTTTACGGGCCCCGGCCGGGGGCTTACCTTCGGGCGATACAGGGAGAATCGCCATGACGATCGCCATGCCCAAGCCCTCGCAGGCCGTGCTGTCGCGCCGGGCCGAGATCGTGGCGGCGCTCAAGGCGATCGTGCCGGGCGAGGGCGTCGTCGACGCCTCGAACGAGATGGCCGTCTTCGAGAGCGACGGGCTCACCGCCTATCGCCAGCTGCCGCTCGTCGTCGTTCTGCCGAAGACGGTGGCCGAGGTCGCCGCCATCCTGAAATATTGCCACGCCAACGAGATCCCCGTCGTGCCGCGCGGCTCGGGCACCTCGCTCTCGGGCGGCGCGCTGCCGCTGCAGGACGGGGTGCTGCTCGTCCTCTCCAGGTTCAACAAGGTGCTAGAGATCGACTTCGACAACCGCTGCGCCGTGGTGCAGCCGGGCGTCACCAATCTCGGCATCACCAGGGCGGTGGAGCATCGCGGCTTCTACTACGCGCCCGATCCCTCCTCGCAGATCGCCTGCTCGATCGGGGGCAACGTCGCGGAGAATTCGGGCGGCGTGCACTGCCTGAAATACGGGCTCACCTCCAACAACGTCATCGGCGTCGAGTTCGTCACGATCGAGGGCGAGGTGATGCGCCTCGGCGGCAAGCATCTCGATTCGGAAGGCTATGATCTCCTCGGCCTGATGACGGGCTCGGAAGGGCTGCTCGGCGTCGTCACGGAGGTCACCGTGCGCATCCTGCAGGCGCCCGAGACCGCGCGCGCGCTCCTCATCGGCTTCCCCACCTCCGAACAGGCCGGGGCCTGCGTCGCCCGGATCATCGCCGAGGGCATCATCCCCGGCGGCATGGAGATGATGGACCGGCCGGCGATCCACGCGGCGGAGGCCTTCGTCAATGCCGGCTATCCGCTCGACGTCGAGGCGCTCCTGATCGTCGAGCTCGACGGGCCGAAGGCCGAGGTCGACCATCTCATCGCCGCCGTCGAGACGATCGCCACCGCCAACGGCGCGACGACCGCCCGCATCTCCCATTCCGACGAGGAGCGCGCCGCCTTCTGGGCCGGGCGCAAGGCGGCCTTCCCCGCCGTCGGGCGCATCTCCCCCGACTATTACTGCATGGACGGCACGATCCCGCGCAAGGAACTGCCGAAGGTGCTGGCCGGCATGAAGGCCCTGTCGGAGAAATACGGTCTGGGCGTCGCCAACGTCTTCCATGCCGGCGACGGCAACCTGCATCCGCTCATCCTCTACGACGCCAACAAGAAGGGCGAGCTGAACCGGGCCGAATCCTTCGGCAACGACATCCTGCGCCTCTGCGTGGAGGTGGGCGGCGTGCTGACCGGCGAGCACGGGGTGGGCGTGGAGAAGCGCGACCTCATGCCCGAGATGTTCTCCGAGGACGACCTGAAGCATCAGCAGCGCGTCAAATGCGCCTTCGACGCCAAGCATCTCCTCAATCCCGGCAAGGTCTTCCCCGTCCTCCACCGCTGCGCCGAACTCGGCCGCATGCATGTCCACAAGGGCGAGGTCGCCTTTCCCGACCTGCCGCGCTTCTAGGGGCGGGAGATGGGTCGCCTCGGATCGTCCTTCTGCAACCGTCGCTGCGTCGACACAGGTCGGGGCAACGCCGCGCCATGAGCCTTGCGAATTCGTCTCCGCTGGAAACGGTCTATCGCCCGCGCGGCGTCGAAGAGGTGCGCGACATCGTCGCCGCCTCCGTCTCGGCCGGCGAGCCGCTCAGCGTCGAGGGCACGGGTTCCAAGCGCGGCCTCGGCCGGCCGGTCCAGGCGGCGCGCACGCTGTCCCTGTCGGCGATGAGCGGCGTCACGCTCTACGAGCCGGAGGAACTGGTTCTCTCGGCCAGGGCCGGCACGCCGATCGCCGAGATCGAGGCGCTGGTGGACGCGAACCGCCAGCGGCTCGAATTCGAGCCGATGGATCTCGGGCCGCTGTTCGGCCGGCCGCAAGGCGAGGGCACGCTCGGCGGCGTGGTCTCCTGCAACCTGTCGGGCCCGCGCCGCCTGAAGCAGGGCGCGGCGCGCGACCACGTGCTCGGCCTCACCGCCGTGTCCGGGCGCGCGGAGATCTTCAAGGCCGGCGGGCGCGTGGTGAAGAACGTCACCGGCTACGATCTCTCGAAGGGGCTGACGGGCTCCTTCGGCACGCTCGCCGTCCTCACCGACATCACGATCAAGGTCCTGCCGAAGGCGCAGACGGAGACGACGCTCGTCCTGCGCGGGCTGTCCGAGGAGGAGGCGGCCGGCGCGATGGCCGCGGCCATGGGCTCGCCGGCCGAGGTCTCGGGCGCCGCGCATCTGCCGGCCCATGTCGCCGCCCGGGTCGCGTCCGGCGCGCTCGGCCGCGAATCCGCCACGGCCATCCGGCTCGAAGGGTTCGGCCCCTCGGTCGCCGCGCGCGCCGAGCATCTGGGCAAGGCGCTCGGCAAGGTGGCGCCGCTGGAGCGCCTGGAAGGCGAGGCCTCGCAGGCGCTCTGGCGCGACATCCGCGACGTGCGCCCCTTCGCCGACGGCACGCAGCGCCCGGTCTGGCGCATCTCCTGCACGCCGACGCGCGGCCATGAGATCGTCATGGCGCTGCGCATGGCGGCGGCGGCGGAAGCCTTCTACGACTGGCAGGGCGGCCTCGTCTGGCTGCGCCTCGACGGCGATCCGGAAGCGGCGGCCGTGCGCGAGGCCGTGCGCCGCCACGGCGGCGGCCACGCGATGCTGGTGCGCGCGGCGGACGGCCTTCGCGCGGCGGCCGACGTCTTCCACCCCCAGCCCGCCCCGCTCGCCGCGCTGTCCCGGCGGCTGAAGGAGCAGTTCGACCCCGCGGGCGTGCTCAATCCGGGCCGGATGGGATGAGGGACGAGGCGATGGCGATCGAGCCGAAGGATGTGATGAGTTGCGATCCTGGCGTGGTTTCCGGGGCCGTGGTCTTCAGGGGGACGCGCGTATCGGTGGACGCGCTGTTCGACAATCTCGCAGACGGAATGTCTCTCGGCGACTTCTTCGAGTGCTTCCCAACCGTTCAGCCCTGGCAGGTGGAAGAGGCGCTGATGCTCGCCAAGCGCGAGATCATCGGCGCCATGAAAGTTTCTTCGGACGGGAAGGCGCTTGCAAGTGCGTGAGGATTACCCGGCCTGGCTCCAGGCCCAGGCCTATGCCGACAACACCTGTCAAGCTCAGATCCAGCGCATCCGGAAGGTGGAAGACGCCTATGGCGATCTGGCCCAACGGCAGATCGACCAGGGCTACGACGTGCTGATCGGCGAGCTGACCTACAGCCTCGCCGACGAGCGATCGGGCAAGCCCAATCCCTCGCGCATCCGCATCGAGGGAAACATCCGGAACGGCCTGCAATCCTACAAGAGCGCGGTCGTGCGGTATCGGACGTTCCTGACGCAGACGCGGGAAGCGTCCGTCATTCTCGAACCGTCGCCGATGCCGGCGATCCGGCCTGTGCCGGCCGACGACCCGTTGCTGCAGAAATTCTCCCTGGAACGCGACATGCAGGCCTCGCTGCGACGCCATGTCGGTTTCCTCGAGGAAGGACTGCGCGTCGTCGACGACGGCGCCGAACGATCGGTGGAGACCGGCTTCATCGACATCACCTGTCGGGACCGCGACGACAGGCTCGTGGTCGTCGAACTCAAGGCCGGGACGGCCGACAACCGGGCGATCGGGCAGATCCTCGGCTACATGGGCGACCTCGGCCGGGAAGAGAACTCCAACGACATCCGGGGCCTCCTCGTGGCTCATGCCTTCGACAAGCGGACGCGATCCGCAGCACGCATGCTTCCGAACGTGACCCTGGTGCGCTACGCCTTACGGTTCGCGTTCGAGGTTGAGGAATAGCGCCGATGCAGACCTCCTTCACGCCCGCCCAGCTCGCCAAGCCCGATCTCGCCGATTCCGAGCAGATCATCCGCAAATGCGTGCATTGCGGCTTCTGCACCGCGACCTGCCCGACCTATGTCACGCTCGGCAACGAGCTCGACAGTCCGCGCGGCCGCATCTACCTCATCAAGGAGATGCTGGAGAACGACCGCCCGGCCGACGAGAAGGTCGTCACCCATATCGACCGCTGCCTCTCCTGCCTCGCCTGCATGACGACCTGCCCGTCCGGCGTGAACTACATGCATCTCGTCGACCACGCGCGCGTGCATATCGAGAAGACTTACAGGCGCCCGCTCCTCGACCGGCTGATCCGGCAGGTCCTGGCGATGGTTCTGCCCTATCCCGGCCGCTTCCGGGCAAGCCTGACGCTGGCGCGCCTCGCCCGTCCGCTCGCCGGCGCCTTCGACGCGGTGAAGCCGCTGCGCCCGCTCGCCGCCATGCTGCGGCTCGCCCCGCGCGCCGTGCCGGCGGCCTCGCCGGTCGACCGGCCGGCCTCGCACCGGCCGCAGGGACAGAGGCGCGGGCGCGTGGCGCTCTTGCGCGGCTGTGCGCAGTCGGTGCTCGACCCGAAGATCAACGAGGCGACTGTGCGCCTCCTCACGCGGCTCGGCGTCGAGGTGGTGGTGCCGAAGGGGGAGGGCTGCTGCGGCGCGCTCGTCCACCATATGGGCCGCGAGGACGACGCGCTCGATTTCGCCCGGCGCAATGTCGACGTCTGGGCGAAGGCGGCCGACGAGGGTGGGCTCGACGCCATCGTCATCACCGCCTCCGGCTGCGGCACCACGATCAAGGACTACGGCTTCATGCTGCGGCTCGACCCCGCCTATGCGCAGAAGGCCGCCCGCGTCTCGGCGCTCGCCAAGGACGTGACCGAATATCTCGCCGCGCTCGACCTGCCGGTGCCCGCGAACCCGACCGATCTTCGCGTCGCCTATCATTCCGCCTGCTCGATGCAGCACGGGCAGAAGATCGTGAAGGCGCCGAAAGTGCTTCTGGCGGAGGCCGGCTTCACCGTGCGGGACGTGCCGGAGGGGCATCTGTGCTGCGGCTCGGCCGGCACCTACAACATCCTCCAGCCCGAGATCGCCGGCCAGCTGCGCGACCGCAAGGTGCGCAATATCGAGAGCGTGACGCCGCAGGTGATCGCCACCGGCAATATCGGCTGCATGACGCAGATCGGCGGCGGCACCGCCATTCCCGTCCTCCACACGGTGGAGCTTCTGGACTGGGCCTTCGGCGGCGAGAAGCCGGCACGCCTGTCCGGCATCGAGCCCGAAGGGTCCCCGGCGCTCGTCGCGGCGGAGTAGTGGTTCCGGGTGCGGAGCGCCGGCCGGGCGCCCCGCCTCTTTCGCCGTCAGTTGCCGAAGATCGTCTCCAGGAGGCCGCGACGCACGGGGCCGAGATCGGCATAGAGGCCGCTCGCCGTCTCGCGCGGGCCGACGACGATGACCTTGGTGCCGGAGGGCACGCGGCCATAGAGGTGCTCCACGTCCTCGTTCATCATGCGGATGCAGCCCGAGGACATTTCGTGGCCGATCGTCCAGGGCTGGTTGGTGCCGTGGATGCGGAACATGGAATCGCGCCCGCCGCGATAGAGATACATGGCGCGCGCGCCGAGCGGATTGCCGGGGCCGCCCGCCATGTAGGCCGGCAGGATGCGGCCCTTGGCGCGCTCGCGCACCACCATGGCGGCCGGCGGCGTCCAGCCCGGCCATTCGGCCTTGCGCCCGACGCT
Source organism: Aurantimonas sp. Leaf443 (assembly GCF_001425575.1). Classification (GTDB taxonomy): domain Bacteria; phylum Pseudomonadota; class Alphaproteobacteria; order Rhizobiales; family Rhizobiaceae; genus Leaf443. The sequence goes on from NZ_LMRD01000001.1 coordinate 87,033, forward strand.
CATGCGGCCCGACCAGCCGAAGCCCTCCTTGCCGACGCCCACGCCGTAGCGCGTCGCCGTGCCGCCCGGCTCGACGAAGTAGAGATACTTGCGCCGCGAATCGACGATGATCGTGCCCGGCGCCTCGGCGGTCCGCAGCTTCACCTGCCGGCGCATGAATTCGGGCGCGGGCTTGCGCTTCATCAGCTGGCGCTCGGCCGGCGTCATGCCGGTGACAGCGGCCTGATAGCCGAAGCCGCGCGTCTCCTGGGCCTGCGCGCCGCCGCAGAGGCCGAGCCCCAGGATCGCCGCGGCCAGAATGGTCCTCATCGTCATGTCGTCCCTCTCCCTCGCAAGGCCGCGCCCTGGCGCCAGACCTCCCGGCCAGAAGGCCGGTCCCCGTTCCGTTCGTGGGCCCGCGCCGCCCCGGCGCGAGTCTTCGGCGTCGTGCTCAGCGCACGGTGACGCGGGTGCCGACCTTCACCCGCTCGTAGAGGTCGGTCACGTCCTCGTTGCGCATGCGGATGCAGCCGGAGGAGACGGCCGAGCCGATCGTCCAGGGCTGGTTGGTGCCGTGGATGCGGTAGAGCGTGGAGCCGAGATAGAGCGCGCGGGCGCCGAGCGGGTTCGCCTCGCCGCCGTCCATGCGCACCGGCAGGATGCGGCCCTTGGCGCGTTCGCGCGCCCGCATCTGCGCGGGCGGCGTCCAGGAGGGCCACTCGGCCTTGCGGGTGATGGCGTGCGAGCCCTTCCAGGCGAAGCCCGGCTTGCCGACGCCGACCCCGTAGCGCCGCGCCATGCCGTTCTTGCCGACATGGTAGAGGAACTTCGCCCGCGTATCGATGACGATCGTGCCGGGCTTGCCGTCGTAGGGCACGTCCTGCGGCAGGAAGACGGGGTCGATCTCGCGCTGCGGGCTGACGGCGCGGGGCGCGCGCACGGCCTGCCGGGGACCGCCGACGACGTAGCCCGCGCTCATGCCCGGCACGATGCGCTGCTGCTGCTGCAGGCGCTGCGGCTGCTGCACCACGGTGCCCTGGCCCATGAGCGGCACGTAGCTCGGCCGGCCGCCGCCCGAGCGCCGGTCGACCCGCATCATGGGCTGGGCGATGACCTGGCCGGCGACGCGCTGCGGCCGGGCATCGGCGCGCGCAGCGCCGGAGCCCGGCGAGAGCTGCAGCGTCCATTCCGCCTGGAGGCCCGGCGAGACCTCCACCGGCGGCAGCGTGCCGTAGCGCGCCTGCGCCAGGGTTCCGCTCGTCGTTCCGCCGAGGGAGGCGAGGAGCGCGGCGATGGCGAGGCCGGCCGTCTTCGTGAAGCGCATGACAGTTCCCCGAATGGAAAAGACCCGGCTCCGGGAGCGGGTCGCAGGGTGTCGAGACTGCGGCCAAAGCCCGACGGAATGGTGAATCGGGCGTCCTTCTCAGGCAAGCCGCCGGAAGAACTATTCTTAAGGTAAACGATGCGTTTCACCGCAAGGTTGTGCCGGTCGCGTCCGACCTCGCTTCGGCGGATACAGCGGAAGGTGACCCTGAGGAAAGTCTGCAACAGTTCGGAAAGTATAAGAAATAGGCATTGCGGGCGGACGCACGAAATGTAGGCTGCCTTCACCGGACGCAGGAGCCGGACGAGGGCGGGCGAGACGATCCGCGAGACGGGGCGAAAACGCAGGAGAGGGCATGTCACGGCGGGCCGCCGGGAGGCGGGCGGCACGCGAGCGCCCATAACCGAGCCGCCAGGAGCGGCCCCCGAGCGAGACCCTTTCCATGATCGCCCTCACGCTGATCGTCTGCCTCAACGCCACGCCCGGCGACTGCCGCCCGGAAAAGGTGGCCTTCGAGGGATCCGTGCTGCAATGCGCCATGTTCGGCCAGGCGGCGGCCGCGCAATGGCTGACCGCCAAGCCGAAATGGCACCTGAAGAAATGGCGCTGCGACGGCCGCCCGCTCGACGACGCCTGACCGAGGCGGGCATGCGCCCGCGATCGCCTTCGCCCGGGGTGGGAAGAGAGGCGGCGTCGGCGCTTGACGCCCCGCTCTTGTCGTCGGCGCCACCGCAGCTCGGCTGCCTCCTTCTCCCGGGACGGGAGAAGGAGGCGCGTCATCGTTCGGGGCCTTCCCTGGGGCCGGCTTGCGGCGGCGCTTGCCTCCCGCCCGGGGCTCTGCCATCGACACGCCATGAGCGACGACCCAGCCCTTCCCGATCCCGCTGCCGCGCCGGGCCTCGCCCTTTCGCCCGACGGCCGTCATCGCTGCGCCTGGGGCGAGGGGAGCGAACTGTACCGCGCCTATCACGACGCGGAATGGGGCCGGCCGAGCGGTGACGACGACCGGCTCTTCGAGAAACTGTGCCTCGAAGGGTTTCAGGCGGGCCTCTCCTGGATCACGATCCTGCGCAAGCGCGAGGCCTTCCGCGAACGCTTCCACGGTTTCGCGGTGAGCCGCGTCGCCGCCATGGACGAGGCGGATGTCGAGCGCATCGTCGCGGATGCGCGCATCGTGCGCCACCGCGCCAAGATCGTCTCGGCGCTGAACAACGCCCGCCGCGTCGAGGCGCTGCGGCAGGAGACGGGTGCTTCCTTCGCCGCCTTTCTCTGGGCGCACGAGCCGCCGGCGGCCGAGCGTCCCGCCACCGTCACCGGTGCCTGGATGCGCGCCAACCCGGTGACGCCCGCGTCCGCGCGCCTGTCGAAGGCGCTGAAGGGGCGGGGCTTCAGCTTCGTCGGACCCACGACGGTCTACGCGTTCCTGCAGTCGATGGGCTTCGTGAACGACCATATCGAGGGCTGCTGCGCGCGGGGCCCGTGCGAGGCGGCCCGGGCGCGCTTCGTGCGGCCGCGCTAAAAGCGCGAGCGCCGCCGAACCGTCCGAGCGTCGGGTGACGCGCGCCGGGGGCGCCGAAGCCGACCCGATCCGCCGCCGGAAAACCCTTCCCATCGCCGCGCTCGCGCCGCTTCCGCCCGGCGAGGCCGATGGCACCGGCGTTGATTTTGCCGGTCGATCCGTTACGACGCGGACCAGACAAGACCGACATCCCCGCACAGACGAGCGATCCATGGCCCCGAAGAAGCCCTCCCGCGTCAAGGCGCGCAAGCCGCGCGGCTTCGTCGACCGCGACGCGCAGGACCTGCGCGCGCAAGGGAAGATGATGGACGTCATCCGCCGCGTCTACGAGACCTACGGGTTCGAGCCGGTGGAGACGCCGGTCTTCGAATATACCGACGCGCTCGGCAAGTTCCTGCCCGACAGTGACCGGCCCAACGAGGGCGTCTTCTCGCTGCAGGACGAGGACGAGGCGTGGATGAGCCTGCGCTACGACCTCACCGCGCCGCTCGCCCGCTATGTCGCGGAGAATTTCGAGGACCTGCCCAAGCCCTATCGCAGCTATCGCGCCGGCTATGTCTTCCGCAACGAGAAGCCGGGCCCGGGGCGCTTCCGCCAGTTCATGCAGTTCGACGCCGATATCGTCGGCGCGCCGAACGTCTCGGCCGATGCCGAGATGGCCATGATGATGGCCGACACGATGGAAGCGCTGGGCATAAAGCGCGGCGAGTACGTGATCCGCGTGAACAACCGCAAGGTGCTCGACGGCATGATGGAGGCGATCGGCCTCGGCGGCGAGGAGAATGCCGGGCGGCGGCTGAGCGTGCTGCGGGCGATCGACAAGCTGGACAAGTTCGGCGTCGAGGGTGTGCGGCTGCTGCTGGGCGAGGGTCGGCGGGACGAGAGCGGGGATTTCACGCCGGGTGCGCGGCTCGACGAGCCCGGCATTCAGCGAATCCTGTCCTATTTAGCGGTCGGAAAGCTGCTTTCAGTCGATCCATCGCGCAGTGTTTTCACCGATCCTGACCTGCGCAAAGCCGATTTCGCACAAGATCAGAACCTACCGACACTTGTTGCAGCGCTTCGCCACTCCGTCGAAGGATCCACAGGAGGGCAGCAAGGGGTCGAGGAGTTGGCTTCGATAGGCGAGATGATATCCGTTGCGGGATACAATGGTCGCATCCGCATCGACCCCTCCGTCGTCCGCGGCCTCGAATACTATACCGGCCCCGTCTTCGAGGCCGAACTCCTTTTCGACGTGCCCAACGAGAAGGGCCAGAAGGTGCAGTTCGGCTCGGTCGGCGGCGGCGGGCGCTATGATGGGCTCGTCTCGCGCTTCATGAGCCAGCCCGTGCCCGCGACGGGCTTTTCCATCGGCGTCTCCCGCCTGATGACGGCCCTGAAGAATCTCGGCCGGCTGGAGGACGAGGCGCCGTCCGGCCCCGTCGTCGTCACCGTCATGGATCGCGACCGCATGGCCGACTATCAGGCCATGGCGACCAAGCTGCGGACGGCTCTCAACAAGCCCGGCCAGCCCGTCGTCCCCGTCGAGGTCTTCCAGGGCAACCCGAAGCAATTCGGCAAGCAGCTCCAATATGCCGACCGGCGCGGCGCGCCCGTCGTCGTCATCCAGGGCGGCGACGAGAAGGCGGCGGGCAAGGTGCAGGTGAAGGATCTGGCGCTCGGCAAGGAACTCTCCGCCGGCGTCGAGGACAATGCCGAATGGCGCGAGATGCGCGCCGGCCAGGAGCTCGTGGACGAGGCCGATCTTGTGTCCGCCGTCGAGGCGATCCTGTCGCGCACGGCCGGACACACGTGAGCATGGCCGCCCGCCCCGCCTTGCGTCCCGACGGATCGACCGGCGCCGACCCGCTCGGCGCCTTCTTCGACGCGCGCGGCGCGGTGCGCGTGGAGACGCCCATCCTCCAGCCGGCCGACCCCTATCTCGACACGGCGGGCGAGGCCTTCCGGCGCCGCATCTTCCTCACGCGCGGCGAGGGCGGCGAGGCGCTGTGCCTGCGGCCCGACTTCACCATTCCCGTCTGCATCGCCCATATCGCGGCCGGCGCCGGCCTGCCGCGCCGCTACGCCTATGACGGCACGATCTTCCGCCAGCGCGGCGACGGCGCCTCCGAGTTCCGGCAGGCCGGCATCGAGGATCTGGGCGATGCCGACCGCGCCGGGGCCGACGCGCGCGCGCTCGCCGCCGCCCTGGAGGCCATGGCGCTGCTCGGCCTCGACGGGGCGGGCCTGACGCTCGTCCTCGGCGATCAGGCGCTGTTCGAGGCCTTCCTGAAGGGCCTCGGCCTGCCCGCCGGCTGGCAGCGGCGTCTCGTGCGCACCTTCGGCCATGACGGGCTGCTCGAGCGGGCGCTGGGCGACCTGTCGCGCGGCGGCGACGCGGGGCTCGCCGGCATCGATCCGCACATCGCCGACCTTGCCCGGCAGGGCCGGCTGGAGGAGATCGCCGACGATCTCGACGCGCGCATGGAGGCGGCGGGCCTGCCCCCGCACCGCCGGCGCACCGGCGCCGAGATCGCCGCGCGCCTCGCCGAGAAGGTCGCCGACGCCGACACGCGGCTCGACGCGGGCGCGCTCGCCCAGCTGCGCGCCTTCCTGTCGATCGACTGCCCGCTCTCGCAGGCCGTGGCCGCGCTGAAGGCCTCGGCGAGCGGCGCCGGCGCGGGGCTCGGCACGGCGCTCGCCTTCTTCGAGGCGCGCAACGCGGCGCTGGAGCGCGCCGGGCTCGATCTGGCCGGGCTGCGCTACCGCGCCGCCTTCGGCCGCCCGATCGACTACTATACCGGCCTCGTCTTCGAGATCGCGCAAGGGGGCGGCGAGCCGCTCGCCGCCGGCGGGCGCTACGACCGGCTCGTCTCCTATCTGGGCGCGCGCGAGCCGATCCCGGCCGTCGGCTTCTCGGTCTGGATGGACCGCGCGGCGCTTGCGAAGGGAGCGGCCTGATGGGCGCGACGCTGGCCCTGCCCTCCAAGGGGCGGCTCAAGGAACAGTCGATCGCCGCGCTCGCGGGCGCCGGCATCACCGTGCATCCCGATGCCGACGCGCGCTCCTACCGCACGCGCGTGGAAGGCGCTGAAGGGCTGGAAGTGCTTCTCCTCTCGGCCTCCGAGATCGCGCGCGAACTGCGCGACGGGGCCATCGACTTCGGCGTGACCGGCGAGGATCTCCTGCGCGAATCCTGCCCGGTGATGGAGGAGAAGGTCGAGATCGTCGCCCGGCTCGGCTTCGGCCATGCCGACGTCATCGTCGCCGTGCCCGAGGCCTGGGTGGACGTGACGACGATGGAGGATCTCGCCGACGTCGCCGCCGGCTTCCGCGCCCGCCACGGGCGCCGCCTGCGCATCGCCACCAAATACTGGCGGCTGACGCAGAACCACTTCACCCGGCTCCACGGCATCCACTCCTACCGCATCGTGGAAAGCCTCGGCGCCACGGAGGGCGCGCCGGCGGCGGGCTCGGCCGACCTCATCGTCGACATCACCTCCACCGGCTCGACGCTGACGGCCAACCGCCTGCGCGTCCTCGACGACGGGCTGATCCTGTCGAGCGAGGCCTGCCTCGTCCGCTCGCTCGCCTCCGCGCGGCGCGGCGATGCCGTCGCCGAGGCGGTCATGGCGCGTTTCGCGAGATTGCCGGCCTGAACGGCGGCGGAGCGGCGCGAGACGCCCGAACGCGAAACGCCGCCGCCTTGCGGCGACGGCGTTGCAGGGTCTGGCTTTTGCGCCCGCACCCGGACGGTGCGGCGCCCCTCCGTCAGAGGCGCGAGCTGCTCCGGGCGCCGGAGGAGCGCGCGTCCACCGAATAGGCGCCGGGGCCGGCCGCGGCGAGCACGAGATAGCCGCCGGCAAGGCCGACATTCTTCAGAAGCGTGGTCATCTGGTCGGGCGCCATATGCGCGATGACGCCGGTCGCGATGCAGAAGGCGGCGAGCGCGTAGCCGGCGATCGTCGTCTTGAAGCCGACGAGGACGGCAAGGCCGCCGGCGAGCTCGAACAGGCCGACGAGATAGGCCATGGCGAGCGGGGCGGGGAAGCCCAGCACGCCGAGATAGCCGGCGAAGCCCTCCGCGCCGGTGAGCTTTCCGAAGCCGCCGACGAGGAAGATGATGGAGAGAAGGATGCGGCCGACGAGGAGGACGGTCGAGTTCACGGCAAGGCTCCGGGGATCGAGGAGGAGGGCGGGGCCGGTCTGGCCCCTTGCGGTCCTGACGCTCTTGAACCCCAGCGCGGGCCGGGCGACCAGCCGCCTCGGCCGCAACTCTATGTTCACTTTCTCGCGCCCAATCCCCCGATTGGTCGGATTTCTCTTTCCAATCAGGGGCGTGCGCGAGCGTCGGTGCGGCAGTCCGGGGATCAGCCCGGACGCGTCATCGCGGCGGGATCCACGATACGGTCGTAATCCGCCTCGCTGACGAGGCCCGTGGCGAGCGCCTCTTCCTTCAGTGTGGTGCCGTTCTTGTGCGCGGTCTTGGCGATCTTGGCGGCATTGTCGTAGCCGATCGTCGGCGCGAGCGCGGTGACGAGCATCAGCGAGCGGTTCAGCGCGGCCTTGATATTGTCCTCGCGGGCCTCGATGCCGGTCACGCAATTGTCGGTGAAGGAGACGGAAGCGTCGGCGAGGAGGCGCACCGACTGCAGGAAGTTGTAGGCCATCACCGGGTTGAAGACGTTCAGCTCGAAATGGCCCTGGCTGCCGGCGAAGGTGAGCGCGGCGTGGTTGCCGAAGACCTGCACGCAGACCTGCGTCAGCGCCTCGCACTGCGTCGGGTTCACCTTGCCCGGCATGATCGAGGAGCCCGGCTCGTTCTCCGGCAGCTGCAGCTCTCCGAGGCCCGAGCGCGGGCCCGAGCCGAGGAAGCGGATGTCGTTGGCGATCTTGAACAGCGAGGCGGCGACGGTGTTGATGGCGCCGTGGCTGAACACCATCGCGTCGTGGGCGGCCAGCGCCTCGAACTTGTTGGGGGCGGAGGTGAAGGGCAGGCCGGTGATCTCGGCGATGCGGCTCGCCACGCCTTCGGCGAAGCCGATGGGCGCGTTCAGGCCGGTGCCGACCGCCGTGCCGCCCTGCGCGAGCTGCATCAGCGCCGGCAGGGTCATCTCGATGCGGGCGATGCCGTTCTCGACCTGCTTGGCATAGCCGGAGAATTCCTGGCCGAGGGTGAGGGGCGTGGCGTCCTGCGTGTGCGTGCGGCCGATCTTGATGATCGGCTCGAAGGCTTTCGCCTTCTCGTCCAGCGCGGCATGCAGGTGCTTGAGCGCCGGCACGAGCCGGTGCACCAGCTCCTCGGCGCAGGCGATGTGCATGGCCGTCGGATAGGTGTCGTTCGACGACTGGCTCATGTTGACGTGGTCGTTCGGGTGGACGGGCGTCTTGGAGCCCATCTCGCCGCCCATCATCTCGATCGCCCGGTTCGAGATCACCTCGTTGGCGTTCATGTTGGACTGCGTGCCCGAGCCCGTCTGCCAGACGACGAGCGGGAAGTGCTCGTTCAGCTTGCCGTCGATCACCTCCTGCGCGGCCGAGACGATCGCCTCGGCGAGCTTGGCGTCCAGCCGGTCGAGCGAGCGGTTGGTCTCGGCGGCGGCGCGCTTTACGATGCCGAGCGCGCGCACGATGGGCAGGGGCTGCTTCTCCCAGCCGATCTTGAAGTTGCCGAGCGAGCGCTGCGCCTGGGCGCCCCAGTACCTGTCGGATTCCACCTCGATCGGGCCGAACGTGTCGGTCTCGCGCCGTGTGCTCATCTTTCGCGTGCCCCTTCGTCTTCGCCAGGCGTCTGGCCTCGCCGCACCCTTAAGCGCGCGGGCGCCGGACCGGAAGGGGCGGCGTGGGGCTAAAATCGGTTGAAGCCGGCCGGGCGCTCAGGGCTTGCGGCGGTAGACGTGCTCGGGGCCGGGAAACGCGCGCGAGCGCACCGCGCCGGCATAGTCGGCGACCGCCCGATCCGCGGCCTCGCCGAGAGCGCCGAACTTCCGCACGAAGCGCGGGACGCGTTCGTTGAAGCCGAGCATGTCCTCCAGGACGAGGATCTGGCCGTCGCAGGCGCTGGAGGCGCCGATGCCGATCGTCGGCACCTTGCACCGCGCGGTGATGGCGACCGCCAGCGGCTCGACGACGCCTTCGAGCACCACCGCGAAGGCTCCCGCCTCCTCCACCGCCGCCGCGTCCGCCGCGATGGACGAGAATGCCGCCTCGTCGTGGCCCTGGCTGCGGAAGCCGCCGAGCGCCATCACCGCCTGCGGCGTCAGGCCGACATGGGCCATCACCGGAATGCCGCGCGCGGCGAGGAAGGCGATCGTCGGCGCCATCCTGCGCCCGCCCTCGAGCTTCACGGCCGAGCAGCCCGTCTCGGCCATCACCCGCGCGGCGCTGGCGAAGGCGGTCTGCGGCGAGGCCTCGTAGGAGCCGAAGGGCAGGTCCACCGTCACCAGCGCGCGGCTCGAGCCGCGCACCGCGCTCGCCCCGTGCAGGATCATCATCTCCAGCGTCGCGCCGAGCGTCGTCTCCAGCCCGTGCTCGACCATCGCCACGCTGTCGCCGACGAGGATGATGTCGGCATGGGGATCGACGAGCCGGGCGGTGAGGGCGCTGTAGGCGGTGAGCGCGACGAGCGGCGCGCCGCCCTTGGCGGCGGCGATCTCCGGCGCCGTGCGGCGCTTCAGGCAGATTTCGGCGCTCATGCCGGGCTCTCCACGGGCGCGGCGATCTCGCGCTGGTCGATGAGGAGGACGGCGCCGAAATGGGCCGTCACCAGGATCACGGCCGGCCGCTTGCCGAGCGTCTCGACGGGTGCAAGGCTCGCCGCGTCGCAGATGTCGAGGGACTGCAGACGGCAGCGCGGCTCGCGGGCGAGATGGGCCTTCATCGCCTGCACCAGCCGCCCGGCGTCGCGCTCGCCGGCGGCGACGCGCGCCTGCGCGAGCGCCAGCGCCTGCGGGATCGCGACCGCCGCGGCCCGGTCCTGCGGCGTCAGCTTCGCGTTGCGCGAGGAGGCGGCCAGCCCGTCGGCCTCGCGCACCGTCGGAACGCTGACGATCTCCACGTCGAAGGAGAGGTCGGCGACCATGCGCCGGACGATGGCAAGCTGCTGGAAATCCTTCTCGCCGAAGAAGGCGCGGTCCGGCTGGACGATGTTGAGGAGCTTGGCGACGACGGTCGCCACACCCCGGAAATGCCCCGGCCGGTGGCGGCCGATGAGGATGTCCGACAAGGAGGCGACCTCGACATGGGTCTCGATCGGGGTCTGATACATGGCCGACACGTCCGGCGCGAAGACCGCGTCGACGCCGTGGGCGCGGCAGAGGTCGAGATCGGCGGGCAGGTCGCGGGGATAGGTCGCCAGATCCTCGTTCGGTCCGAACTGCGTGGGGTTCACGAAGATCGAGACGACCACGCGGTCGCAAGCCGCGCGCGCGCGGTCGACGAGCGCCATGTGGCCGGCATGCAGATATCCCATCGTCGGCACGAGGCCGATGCTGCGCCCCGCGCGCCGCTCCGGCGACAGCGCCGCCCGCAGTTCCGCGATGCTCTCGAAGACGTCCAAGGTCCTGCCTCCCAAGCGGGGGCCCGCGCGGGCGCCCGTCCGGGCACGGCTGATAGCATCGCTGAGCCCCCTGCGTCAGGCCCCCCGCGCTCATCCGGCGAGACGGCGCCCTCCCGCCGGAAGGCGAACGGGGCGGGCCGGCAGAGCGGCCCGCCCCGTTCGAAGGGCGGTCATCGGCAGGGGAGGGTCCAATACCGCGGCGCGTTTGAAATGGCCCCGCTTGGCCGTTTCCGCGCGGCGGCGGCCCGCGCGGAGATCGGGCGTCTTCCAGCACCGCATGGAATGACCCCGAAGGGTCAGTTCATGGGCGGGCCGGCCTCACTCGCCGGGGCAATGGGCGCCGGTGGCGGCCCAGGCCTTGTAGAGCTCGCCGAACTCGGCCTGCGTGCCCGGTGCCGGCTCGCGGCCCTTGCCGGGAGTCCAGCCCCAGCCCACGAGGTCGTCGGCGGCCATGTGCTCCACGAGCGCGGCGAGGTCCTTCCCGCCGTTGCGGTTCACGTCCTTGATCTGCACGCAGATCTCGGCGAGCGTCTTGCCTTCCCAGGCCATCTCGATGGGCGCGAGATGCCAGTTCGGATTGCCGGGGACGGACTGCAGCCCCTCCGCCTGCGCCACGACCTCGACATTGGCCGGGCCGTGGCAGGTGTTGCACTGCATGCCCGGCGCGCCGAAATTGGCCTCGCCCCGCACCACGGGCGGCTGATGCGGCTTCATGTCCATGTTCTGCAGCGGCGCGTTGCCGGCCGGATGGCAGTTCACGCAGCGCGGATGCAGGAGCACCTTGCCGGTCTCCTCGAAGATCGCGATGGAACGCGCCTTCTCGTCGGCGATGCCGTCGAAGGCGGAGACGGGCTGGAGCTGGGCCGGCGCGGGCGCGGCGGGCTGCGCCACGGGGGTCGAGGGCGCGGGGGCCTCGGGCGCCTTGTCCTGGGCGGTCGCGGGTGCGCCGAGGAACAGGAGGGCGAGCGCGGCGGCGAGCGCCGCGCGGGCGGGGCGGTGCCGCGTGGGGAGGGTTCTCGAAGTCACTGGTCTGTCCCGTTTCAGGCCGTCAGGGCGCCGACGATCGGCAGGCGTCGCACCGGTGCTCCGGAGAGCCGGCGCCAGGCATTGGCGACCGCCGGGCCGACGGGCGGAACGCCCGGCTCGCCGACGCCGGTCGGCGCTTCCGTGGACTTGACGATCGCCACCTCCACCTGCGGCATCTCGTTGATGCGCAGCGAGCGGTAGTCGTGGAAGTTCGACTGCACGACCTTGCCGCCCTCGCCGAGATCGATCGCGTCGAAGAGCACGGCGCCGAGCCCGTAGCCGATGCCGCCCTCCATCTGCGCCCGGATGACGTTCGGGTTCACCGCGACGCCGCAGTCCACCGCGCACCAGACCTTGTGGACGCGCGGGGCGCCCGCCTCGTTGATCGAGACCTCGGCGATCTCGGCGACATAGGTGCCGAAGCTCTTGTGCACGGCGACGCCGCGCTGGCGGCCTTCGGGCAGAGGCTCGCCCCATTTGGCAAGCTCGGCCACCGCCTTCAGGACGCCGACATGGCGCGGGCTCTCCTGGAGGAGCGCGAGGCGCCCCTCGACCGGATCCTTGCCGGCCTTCTCCAGGAGTTCGTCGAGGAAGGTCTCCACCGCGAAGGCCGTGTGCGTGTGGCCGACCGAGCGCCACCACAGGATCGGCACCGGAAGCTTGGTCTGGTGCGCCTGGACGCGCAGGTTCGGCAGCGCGTAGGGCAGGTCCGAGACGCCCTCGACCACGGTGTCGTCGAGCTCCTCCTTGCCCATAATCGACTGACCGGCGATCCGGTGGTCCCAGGCCGCGATCTGGCCGTCGGCCCCGAGCGCGCCCTTGATCGAATGCACGTAGATCGGCCGGTAGTAGCCGCCACGCACGTCGTCCTCGCGCGTCCACAGGTGCTTGACGGGCCGCGTCATGCCCGAGGCTTTGAACACCTCGGCGGCCTCGCGCATGTAGGGCGAGCCGAACTGCGCGCGGCGCCCGAAGGAGCCGCCGGCGAGCTGCGTGGAGACGCGCACCTTCGCGGGATCGACGCCGCAGACCTCGGCGATGGCCGCCTTGTCCTGGCCGGGGAACTGCGAGCCGTTGTAGCAGTCGATCGAGCCGTCCTCGGCGCGCACGAGCACCGCGTCGAGCGGCTCCATCGGCGCGTGGGCGAGGAAGGGGAAGACCATCTCCGATTCGAGGCGCGTGATGCCCTCGGCCGAGAAGGCCCCGTCCACGTCGCCGCGATTGGCCGCCTCGATCCCGTTGCGGTCGAAGAGGGCGCGGTAGTCCTGGTAGATCTGGTCGCTCGAGCGCTTCTCGGCCGCGTCGAGATTCCAGTCGATGACGAGAGCCGCGCGGCCCTTGAGCGCCGCGAAGGTGGTCTCGGCGTAGACCGCCACGCCCTGCGGCACCTGCTTCACGTCGACGACGCCCGGCACCTGACGCGCGGCGCTGTCGTCGAAGCTCGCCACCCGCGCGCCGAAATGGGCGGGATGGGCGACCATGGCCACCAGCATGTTCGGCGCGGTGACGTCGATGGTGAAGACGGCCGTGCCGTTCGTCTTGGCCGGCGTGTCGAGCTTGGGCCGGTCGGTGCCGATGAGGACGAAATCCTTCGGGTCCTTCAGCGGCGGGTTCTCGGGCGCCGGCATCGCGGCGGCCTTCTCGGCGAAGGCGCCGAAGCCGCTTTCGCGCGAGGAGGCGGCATGGGCGATGCGCCCCTTCGCCACGGCGATCTCTCCGGCCGGGACGCCCCATTCGGCCGCGGCCGCGGCGACCAGCATGGCGCGCGCCGTCGCGCCCGCCTTGCGCATCTGCTCGTAGGAATTGGCGATGGCCGTCGAGCCGCCCGTGCCCTGCAGTCCGAAGGCGAGATTCTTGTAGACGGCGTCGTCGGCGGGCGCGTGCGCGGCGCGCATCTGGCTCCAGTCGGCGTCCATCTCCTCGGCGACGAGCGTGGCAAGGCCCGTGAACGGGCCCTGGCCGAACTCGATATGCTTGGAGAGGATGGTCACCGTGTCGTCGGGCGCCACGTGAACGAAGGCGTTCAGCGCGCGGGCCTCGGGCGGCCCGCCGGCCTGCGTGCCCTTGGAAATGGCTGCGGCGAAGGCGCGGGGGCTGAGCGCCACGCCGATGACGAGACCGGCGCCGCCCAAGAAGGCACGGCGCGTGGACCGGATGTCGTGGATGCCCATCGGTCAGCCCTCCAGCGTCTTGGCGGCGTCGTGGATCGCCTGCCGGATGCGTTGATAGGTGGCGCAGCGGCAGATGTTGCCGGCCATGGCGCCGTCGATGTCGCCGTCCGACGGGGCGGGGATCGTCTGCAGGAGCGAGACCGCCGACATGACCTGGCCGGACTGGCAGTAGCCGCATTGCGGCACGTCGATCGCCGTCCAGGCCGCCTGGACGGCCTTGGCCTCGGGACCGTCGAGCCCCTCGATCGTGACGACCTCGGAGCCTTCGATCGAGGAGATGGGGGTGACGCAGGAGCGGCGCGTCGTGCCGTCGAGATGCACCGTGCAGGCGCCGCACTGGGCGATGCCGCAGCCGTATTTCGTGCCCGTCAGGCCTTCGCTTTCGCGGATCACCCAGAGAAGCGGCGTGTCGGGATCGCCGTCGAAGGTCTTTTCGACGCCGTTGAGAATGTAGCGGACCAAGGAACGTCTCCTTCGCAGAAGGTCGCGTCCCCACGGCACGGGCAAGCCCTGGCACGGCGCGGCACGCGAGACTGGATTGGTTCCAAGGTAGACCCGCGGGCGCAAAGGGCAACCGCTATTGTCCGTCCGCCTGACGAAAGAGCCCGTGCGGGCGCGCCGCGGGCCCGGTTCGGGTCGAAGCGCCGCACCCGCGGGCGGAGCGTCCCCGTCATGAAAACGGCCGCCCCGGAGTTCGGAGCGGCCGTCCTGGCGATTGCGGGGTACCGCGATCAGTTCAGCGTGTCGCGGACCGCGTCCTTCATCTTGCCGGCGTTCTTCTCGATCTTGCCCTCGACCTGATCGGCGCGCCCTTCGGCGGCGAGGCGATCGTTGCCGACGAGCTTGCCCGCCGCTTCCTTGAGCTTGCCGCCGAGTTCCTTGGCGCCGCCCGTCACTTCGTGCTTGTCAACCATGCTGGCCTCCATCGGTTCTGCGGGACGAAGCGTCCCTTCGGCCTCGAGAATGCCCGGACGCCGCGCTTGTTCCCGCGGGGAGACTCGAGGCGCCATGGCGGCGGCGCGGGCCCTTGGACGACCCGGCCCCGGAACGCAGGAGGCCCGGCGGATGTCTCCGCCGGGCCTCGCTTCCGATCGATGGCGGTGGGGGCCTTCGGCCTTCCCGGACCCTTGGCGGGTCTTAGAAGTCCATGCCGCCCATGCCGCCCATGCCGCCGCCGGGCATGGAGGGCGCGCCGCCGTCCTTCTTCGGGGCTTCCGAGATCATGGCCTCGGTGGTCACGAGCAGGCCGGCGACGGAGGCCGCGTCCTGCAGGGCCGAGCGCACGACCTTGACCGGATCGACGATGCCCATCTGGATCATGTCGCCGTACTCACCGGTCTGGGCGTTGTAGCCGAAGGTGACCGAGGCGTTCTCGAGGATCTTGCCGACGATGATGGAGCCTTCGGCGCCGGCATTCGTCACGATCTGGCGAAGCGGGGCCTGGAGCGCACGGCGGACGATGGTGACGCCGGCTTCCTGGTCCTGATTCTCGCCCTTGATCGTCAGGGCGTTGGAGGCGCGCAGGAGAGCGACGCCGCCGCCGGGAACGATGCCTTCTTCGACGGCCGCACGGGTCGCGTTGAGGGCGTCGTCGACGCGGTCCTTCTTCTCCTTGACCTCGACCTCGGTCGCGCCGCCGACGCGGATGACCGCGACGCCGCCGGCGAGCTTGGCCAGGCGCTCCTGGAGCTTCTCACGGTCGTAGTCCGAGGTGGTCTCCTCGATCTGGCCCTTGATCTGGCCGACGCGGGCCTGGATCTGCGCGGACTCGCCGGCACCGTCCACGATCGTGGTGTTCTCCTTGGTGATGGAGACCTTCTTGGCGCGGCCGAGCATGTCGAGCGTGACGTTCTCGAGCTTGATGCCGAGATCCTCGGAGATCACCTGGCCGCCCGTGAGCGTGGCGATGTCCTCGAGCATGGCCTTGCGGCGATCGCCGAAGCCGGGCGCCTTGACGGCGGCGATCTTCAGGCCGCCACGCAGCTTGTTGACGACGAGCGTGGCGAGAGCCTCGCCCTCGACGTCCTCGGCGATGATGACGAGGGGACGCGAGGACTGCACGACGGCCTCGAGCACCGGCAGCATGGCCTGGAGGTTCGAGAGCTTCTTCTCGTGCAGGAGGATGTAGGCGTCCTCGAGCTCGGCGACCATCTTCTCGGCGTTGGTCACGAAGTAGGGCGAGAGGTAGCCGCGGTCGAACTGCATGCCCTCGACGACCTCGAGTTCGGTCTCGGCGGTCTTGGCTTCCTCGACGGTGATGACGCCCTCGTTGCCGACCTTCTGCATCGCCGAGGCGATCATCTGGCCGATTTCCTTCTCGCCGTTCGCCGAGATCGTGCCGACCTGGGCGACTTCGTCCGAGGTCTCGATCTTGCGGGCGGAGGAGAGGAGGCTCTCGACGACCTTGGCGACGGCCATGTCGATGCCGCGCTTGACGTCCATCGGGTTCATGCCGGCGGCAACCGCCTTGCCGCCCTCGCGGACGATCGCCTGGGCGAGAACGGTCGCGGTGGTGGTGCCGTCACCGGCCTTGTCGTTGGTCTTCGAGGCCACTTCGCGCACCATCTGGGCGCCCATGTTCTCGAACTTGTCCTCGAGCTCGATCTCCTTGGCGACGGAGACGCCGTCCTTGGTGATGCGGGGCGCGCCGAACGACTTGTCGATGACGACGTTGCGGCCCTTGGGGCCGAGCGTCACCTTGACGGCGTCCGCGAGGATGTCGACGCCGCGCAGCATGCGCTCGCGGGCGTCACGGCCGAACTTTACTTCCTTGGCTGCCATGGTCTTTATCTCCTGTGCGCGCCGAAGGCGGCCGCGCCACTGGTGAAAGGGGGAAAGGGTCTGGAAATCGAGGGGATGCGGCCGGTCAGCCGACGATGCCCATGATGTCCGACTCCTTCATGATGATGAGGTCCTCGCCGCCGAGCTTGACCTCGGTGCCGGACCACTTGCCGAACAGGACGCGGTCGCCGGCCTTGACTTCCAGCGGGTTGATCTTGCCGGTCTCGTCGCGGGCGCCCGCGCCGACGGCGACGATCTCGCCTTCCTGGGGCTTCTCCTTGGCCGTGTCCGGGATGATGATGCCGCCGGCGGTCTTGGCCTCGGACTCCACCCGGCGCACCACGACGCGGTCGTGCAGGGGACGGAAGTTCACAGCTGCCATGGTCGTCGAACCCTTTAAATCTGGTCGATGAAGAGGACGGGCCCTCGAGCGGCACCCATCCGGGATGAGGCTTGGCACTCCCCGATGGAGAGTGCTAACAGCCGGGCAGATAGGCCATGCTGCGGCGTCTTGTCAAGGTCGGCGCAAGCCTGCGAGGGGCGCGGCGCGAGAATTCCGCCATCGTCCCGGGCCCCGGGGGGAGACGAAGGACCGGCGCAGCCCGCCCGCCGGCCGCCCGTCGCGCCGGCGTGGCAGCACGCCCGCCTTGACCCGTCGCGGACCCGCCTCTATCGCCACCCCCGTGGCTTTTCATAGCGATGGCGGACCTTCGATGACCCATGCCGACGACAGACCGGTCTCGAAGATCGCGTCCCTCTCCGACGTCGCGGGAGAGTATCCGGTCGTCTTCTGCGACGTCTGGGGCGTCGTCCACAACGGCGTCGAGATGCATCCGGCCGCCCATGCCGCGCTCGCGGCGGCGCGCCGCGCCGGTTCGCGCGTCGTCCTCCTCACCAACTCGCCCCGCCCGGGCGCGGGCGTGCGCGCCCAGCTCGACGCCCTCGGTTTCACCGACGAGGCCTATGACGAGATCGTCACTTCCGGCGACGTGACCCGCGCGCTCATCGAGGAGGCGCCCGGCCGCGTCTTCCATATCGGCCCGGCGCGCGACGTCGACATCTTCGCCGGCCTTCCCGTCGAGCGCGTGGCGGAGGCGCAGGCCGAGGTCGTGGTGGCGACGGGCCTCTTCGACGACGAGCGCGAGACGCCGGCCGACTATGCGCAGCTCCTGGCGCGCCTTGCCGAACGCGGCCTGCCGCTGATCTGCGCCAATCCCGACATCGTCGTCCATCGCGGCGACCGGCTGATCTTCTGCGCCGGCGCGCTCGCCCGCGACTACGAGACCATCGGCGGCCCGGTGCGCCTTGCCGGCAAGCCGCATCTGCCGATCTACGAGCATGCCGCCCGGCGCATCGGGCTCGCCGCGGGCGAGAGGCTGCTCGCCATCGGCGACGGGCTCCTGACCGACATTGCCGGCGCCAACGCCTACGGCGCCGACGCGCTCCTCATCGTCGCGGGCATCCACGGCGACGAGTTCGGCGGCCCCGAGGCCTCGCCCGAGGCAGTCGCGCGCGTCCTGTCCGAGCGCCGCCTTTCCGCCCGCTTCTGCATGGCGGCGCTTCGATGAGCCACGCGCCCCTGCGGCGGATCGCGGGCGTTCGCGCCGTGCCCGGCGAGGATCGCGGCGCGGTCGTGGCCGTCGGCAATTTCGACGGGGTGCATCGCGGCCACCAGGCGGTGCTGGACGTGGCGCGCGCCGCCGCCGAGGCGAGCGGCCGGCCGCTCGTCTGCCTCACCTTCGAGCCGCATCCGCGCTCGGTCTTCCGGCCCGACCACCCGGTGGCGCGCCTGACCCCGGCGCCGATGAAGGCGCGCATCCTGGCGGCCCTCGGCTTCGACGCCGTGGTCGAGCAGCCCTTCGACCGCGCCTTCGCCAGCCAGGCGCCGGAGGCCTTCGTCGAGACCGCGCTGATCGAGAGCCTCGCCGTCTCGCATGTCGTGGCCGGCTTCGACTTCCACTACGGCGCCCGGCGCACCGGCACGCCGGCGACGCTCGCGGAGGCGGGCGCGCGGCACGGCTTCGCCGTCACCATCGTCGAGGCTTATCGCGACGAGGGCGATGTCAGCATCTCCTCGAGCCGCATCCGCGCGCTCCTGCGTGCCGGCGACGCGCCGGGCGCGGCCGCGCTCCTGGGCTACCGCTGGTGCTTTTCCGGCCCCGTCGTGCACGGCGCCAAGCTCGGCCGCACGCTCGGCTATCCCACCGCCAATCTCGTCTTGTCGCCCGACGACCTCCTCGCCCACGGCATCTACGCCGTCCGCGTGCGACGGGCCGACGGCAGCCTCTTCGACGGCGTGGCGAGCTACGGCCGGCGTCCGACCTTCGACAACGGCGCCGCGCTCTTCGAGACCTTCCTCTTCGACTTCTCGGGCGATCTCTATGGCGAGGAGATCGCGATCTCCCTCGTGGCGCGCCTGCGCGGCGAGGAGCGCTTCGAGACCGTGGAGGCGCTCGTCGCGCGCATGGATATCGACGCGGCGCAAGCGCGCGCCTGCCTCTCCGGTCTGACGCCGCTGTCGCCCCTGGACGCGCGGCTGACATTCTGAGAGTTGGCGGCTTCGGCAAGCCCCCCTCATCGCCCCGCCGGGCAGGTCTCCCGCCGGCGGCAAGGTGGCGCGACGCCGGCCGACGTCCGTCTTCCCCTGTCGCGCCCGACTTGCTAAAGCCCGGGCCATGCCGGTTTCCATCGCTCGACGTCGATCGCGAATTCCAAGCCCGGCCCTCTGAACGGCCCGACGGCCTGCGAGGGTCCGGGACGCCATGCGAAACCGCCGCCCCATCCGACCTTTCGGCCGGGCGCCTTCGAGGCGCCGGCCCGACGAACTGGCCAGCCTTCATGAGCGACACCGCCGAGACGACGCAAGCAACGGTCCCGGACTATTCCGCGACCCTCTTCCTGCCCCAGACCGAGTTTCCCATGCGCGCGGGCCTGCCGCAGAAGGAGCCGGAATGGCTTCAGCGCTGGGAGGCGATGGACCTCTACGGCAAGCTGCGCGCCGATGCCGCCGGTCGGCCGAAATACGTCCTCCATGACGGGCCGCCCTATGCCAACGGCAACCTGCATATCGGCCACGCGCTCAACAAGATCCTGAAGGACGTCATCACCCGCTCCTTCCAGATGCGCGGGCGCGACGCCAATTACGTGCCGGGCTGGGACTGCCACGGCCTGCCGATCGAGTGGAAGATCGAGGAGGAGAACTACCGCTCCAAGGGCAAGCCCAAGCCCGATCTCCTCGATTCCGCCGCCATGATCGCCTTCCGCCAGGAATGCCGGGCCTATGCCACGCACTGGGTGGGCGTGCAGTCGGCCGAGTTCCGGCGCCTCGGCGTCGAGGGCGACTTCAAGGACCCGTATCTGACCATGGCCTACGGGGCCGAGAGCGTCATCGCGGGCGAACTCCTGAAATTCGCGATGTCCGGCCAGCTCTATCGCGGGTCGAAGCCGGTCATGTGGTCGGTGGTCGAGAAGACCGCGCTCGCCGAGGCCGAGGTCGAATATGACGACTACGAGAGCGACACGGTCTGGGTGAAGTTTCCGGTCAAGGGTCACACGTCGGCAGTTACGAACGACCAGATCGACGTCGCCGCCTCGAACCACGATGTTGTCTTTGCCGGCCTCGCTGACGACCTCTTGAGCGCCTCCATCGTCATCTGGACGACGACGCCCTGGACCATGCCCGGCAACCGGGCCATCGCCTATTCCGATCGTGTCGCCTACGGCCTTTATCGCGTCACGGCCGCGGACGATACCGAGAATCCGCGCTGGGCACGACAGGGCGAGAAGCTGATCCTCGCCGACAAGCTCGCCGCCGACGTCTTCGCCAAGGCGCGCGTTCCGGACGGTGCATGGGAACGACTGCGCGACGTTCCGCCCTCGATCCTCGCCGGGATGCAGTGCGACCATCCCCTGAAAGGCCTCGCCGGCGGTTACGAGTTCACAGTCCCGCTCCTCGAAGGCGAGCACGTCACGGACGATGCCGGCACCGGCTTCGTGCACACCGCGCCGTCCCACGGCCGCGAGGACTTCGACGTCTGGACCGCCACGACGCGCGCGCTGCGCGAGCGCGGCATCGACACCGCCATCCCCTTCACCGTCGACGACGACGGCTTCTACACCAAGGACGCGCCGGGCTTCGGGCCGGATGCCGAGGGCGGGCCGGCGCGCGTCATCGACGACAAGGGCAAGAAGGGCGACGCCAACAAGCGCGTCATCGAGGCGCTGATCGCGCGCGGCAATCTCCTGGCGCGCGGCCGGCTGAAACATTCCTATCCCCATTCCTGGCGCTCCAAGAAGCCGGTCATCTTCCGCAACACGCCGCAATGGTTCGTCCACATGGACAAGGAGCTCGACGGTTCCGGCCTGCGCGAGCAGGCCCTGAGCGAGGGGGCGGACACGCTGCGCGCCCGCGCGCTGCGCGCCATCGAGGAGACGCGCTTCGTGCCCGCCAGCGGGCAGAACCGCCTGCGCGGCATGATCGCCGACCGGCCGGACTGGGTGCTCTCGCGCCAGCGCGCCTGGGGCGTGCCGATCTGCGTCTTCGTGGACGCGGACGGAGAGGTCCTGAAGGACGAGGCGGTGAACGCGCGCATTCTCGAGGCCTTCGCCAAGGAGGGCGCCGACGCCTGGTTCGCGGAAGGCGCCAAGGAGCGCTTCCTCGGCAACGCGCACGACGCCGCGCGCTGGACCATGGTGCGCGACATTCTCGACGTCTGGTTCGATTCGGGGAGCACCCACGCCTTCTGCCTGGAGAAGCGGCCGGACCTCAAATGGCCCGCCGACCTCTATCTCGAGGGCTCCGACCAGCATCGCGGCTGGTTCCACTCCTCGCTGCTGGAATCCTGCGGCACGCGCGGGCGCGCGCCCTACGACGCGGTGCTGACGCACGGCTTCGTCATGGACGAGGAGGGGCGCAAGATGTCGAAGTCGCTCGGCAACGTCGTCACCCCGCAGGAAGTCATCAAGCAGTCGGGCGCCGACATCCTGCGGCTCTGGGTGGTCTCGTCGGACTATTCGGAGGACCTGCGCCTCGGCAAGACGATCCTGCAGACCAATGTCGACAGCTACCGCAAGCTGCGCAACACGCTGCGCTGGATGCTCGGCACGCTCGCCCACGACACGGGCGAGCGCATGGACGTGGCCGAGATGCCCGAGCTGGAGCGGCTGATGCTGCACCGGCTGTCCGAACTGGAGGAGATCGTCCAGCGCGGCTACGACGCGTTCGACTTCAAGCGCATCGCCCGCGCGCTGCTCGATTTCGTGGTGGTGGAGCTCTCCGCCTTCTATTTCGACATCCGCAAGGACGCGCTCTACTGCGACCCGATCTCCTCCACGCGCCGCAGGGCCGCGCTGCAGACGGTGGCGATCCTCTTCGACCGGCTGGTGACGTGGATGGCGCCGATGCTGCCCTTCACGATGGAAGAGGCCTGGCTGGAGCGCCATCCGCAGTCCGTCTCGGTGCATCTCGAACAGTTCCGCCCGGCCGAGCCCGGCTGGCGCGACGAGGCGCTCGGCCAGCGCTGGCAGGCGCTGCGGCGCGTGCGGCGCGTCGTCATGGGCGCGCTGGAGGAGAAGCGGCGCGACAAGACGATCGGCTCCTCGCTGGAGGCGGCGCCCACCGTCCATATCGAGGACGAGGCGCTGCGCGCGCTCGCCGCGTCGGTGGATTTCGCCGAGATCGCCATCACCTCCGCGGCGACGATCGCCGGCGGGCCGGCGCCCGACGGCGCCTTCCGCCTGCCGGACGTTTCGGGCGTCGCGGTCGTCTTCGCGAAGGCACAGGGGCGCAAATGCGCGCGCTCCTGGAAGATCGGCGCCGATGTCGGCTCCGATCCCGACTATCCGCATGTGACGCCGCGCGACGCGCAGGCGCTGCGCGAACTGGCCGCGGCCGGGCGCCTGCCGGCCGCGTGAGGCGAGGGCGGCGGCGCCCTGGCGCCGCCGCCTGCCGCGGGCCTTGCTTGCGGGCGGGCCCCGCCCGCCTTAAGACTGCGGGCCTTGCAATTTCGCCGGAATTGCCTGTCAGGCGGGTCCGGGCCGGCGCTTGCGCCGGCATGCTGCCATGGAACGGTCAGGGGGCCGCAGAGATGAGTTCGAACTTCGCCCGCCTCCTCGTGGGCGCGACGCTTCTGGCGGCGCCGCTGGTCCTGTCCGGCTGCCTCGGGCCGACCTACGGCACCGGCAAGTCGCAGGGCGAGACCCTTTTTGACGATATCGACGGGCTCGTCTCGCTCGGCGGATCGCGCGCGCAGGCGATCGACTACAAGCCGCGCCCCGGTCTGGTGAAGCCCGAGAACACCTCCGTCCTGCCGCCGCCGCAGACGCGCGTCGCCGGCGCCGAGGGCAACTGGCCGGAATCGCCCGAGCAGCGCTCGGCCCGCATCCGCGCCTCCGCCTATCAGGCCGAGGACGGCGAGCTCGTCTCGTCCGAATTCGCCACCAAGCGCAAGGAAGGCGCCCGCAACGGCACGGACCTGAATCGCCTGGGCTCCAACGCCTTCACCACCGCGCGCGACAGCGACCCGCTCTCGCCGAGCGAGCTGCGCTCGCGCAAGGACCTCTACGCCCAGCGCCTGCAGGCCTCCAAGCAGGGCAGCCCGCAGCAGCGCGCCTATCTCTCCGAGCCGCCGCTGGCCTATCGCCAGCCCGCCGCCAGCGCCCCCGTCGGCGTGCAGGGCGAGGACGAGAGCGTGAAGGAGCGCCGCATCCGCAACGACACGGAAGAAGGGCTCGGCACCAAGCTGCGCAACCTCCTGCCGTTCTGAGGCGGGCGCGCGATCAGGCCTCGCGCCGGTCTCGGAAGAATTCGCGCAGGATGCGCGCGGCCGGCGTCTCGGCGATGCCCGAATAGACCTCCGGCGCATGGTGGCAGGTGGGCTGGGCGAAGAAGCGACCGCCGCTCTCCACCGCCCCGCCCTTGGGATCCTGGGCGCCGTAATAGAGCCGGCGGATGCGCGCGAAGGAGATGGCCCCGGCGCACATGGCGCAGGGCTCCAGCGTCACGTAGAGGTCGCAGCCGACGAGCCGCTCCGAGGCGAGCGCCGTGCCCGCCCGCCGGATCGCCAGCACCTCGGCATGGGCCGTCGGGTCGAACAGCGCCCGCGTCTCGTTGCCCGCCGCGGCGACGATCGCCCCGTCCCGGACGACGACCGCGCCGACCGGCGTCTCGCCGCGCGCGGCGGCGGCCTCGGCCTCCCGCAGGGCGGCGTCCATGAAATTTCCGGGCAGGCGCATCTTATCTCCCAGCCGGCGACCTGTTACAGGAACCGTTCCGTCCCCAAGCACGGCCGCTTTCGCGCGGGGTCCCGCCTTTGCCGGGCACGCGCCGCGCTGTCGTCCGTCCGGGGCCATTGAATTGTCACGTCACGCGGGCGGGGCGCGTCGAGGATCCGTGTCGATCCGCCGCGCCGCCGCAGCGAAAGGTTTTTCGAGATGAGCGATACGACGAAAGGCGGCGGCGGAAAAGGCCGCGGCGGGCAGGGCTTTGGCAAGGGCCGCGGCCCCGGCGGCGGCTCGCGCGGCGGTCCCGGCGGGCAGGGCCGGCCGGGCGGCAAGCCGCCTTTCGCCGGGCGTGGCGAATCCGCCGGCAAGGCCCCCAGCCGTCCCGGCCGCGCCGAGCGCGCAGGCCAGGCCCATCCCTCCGCCGGCAAGCCGCGCTTCGGCAAGCGCCCGGACGGCGCGCGCGCCGAGGGCGGCCGGTCCGATGGACCGGCGGGCGAGAAGCCGCGCTTCGGCAAGCCCGGCGGCTTTGCCGGCGACAAGCCGCGCTTCGACAAGCCGCGCGGCGAGCGCCCGGGCGGCGAACGTCCCCGCACCGATCGACCGCGCGGCGAGCGCCCGACCGGCGAGCGCCCGAAATTCGACCGGGCCCGGTCCGACCGCCCGGCCGGCGAGGCACCGCGCGCCGAGCGCCCCTATCGCGACGGCCCGCGCCCCGAGCGCGGCGAGGCCGGCCTAGAGACCCGCGAGCGCCGGGCCTTTCGCGCGCCGCGCGGCCGCGACGAGGCATCGCAGGAGGCCGCCCCGCGCGAGGCCCGCGCCGAGCGTGCGCCCCGGCCCGAACGGTCGGAGCGCCCGAACCGCGCCCATGAACGAACGCCCGACGGCGAGCGCCCGCGCGGCCGCGGCCGCCCCGAGGCGCCGCGCGATGTCGCGCCGGCGCGGGATGGAGAGGTGCCCCGCAAGGCTGAGGTTTCGGCCGCGCCGGAGACTGCGCCCGAGCCGAAGGTCGAGCGGGCCGCCTGGGCGCCGCAGCCGGCGAGCGAGCGCCCCGAGCGGCCGGCCCGCGCTCCCCGGCCCGCGCGCGCCGACGACGGCGAGACGCCCGCGCAGAAGCGCGAGTTCCGGCCGAAGAGCCGGGGCATGCTGAGCCATGGCGGCGCGCGCGACGGCGAGGGCGAGGCCCCGCGGCGCAGCACCGGCCGCCGCGAGCCCGACGGCGTCGTCACGCAGAAGCCCGACCGCCCCCGCCCGCCGCGCCGCGAGATGCGCGAGCCTGACGCCGGCGAGGAGAGCGCGCGCGGCGTCGAGACCATGCGCATCGCCAAGCGTCTGGCGCGGGCCGGCATCGCCTCGCGCCGCGAGGCCGAGGGCATGATCGCCGACGGGCGCATCGCGGTGAACGGCAAGGTGCTGGAAAGCCCGGCCCTCGACGTGACGGCCAAGGACCGCATCGAGATCGACGGCCAGCCGATCCCGGCCATCGAGCGCACCCGCCTCTGGCTCTTCCACAAGCCGGCCGGCACGGTGACGACGAACCACGATCCCGAAGGCCGCCCGACCGTCTTCGACCGCCTGCCCGAGGACATGCCGCGCGTCCTTTCGGTCGGCCGGCTCGACATCAACACCGAAGGCCTGCTGCTCCTGACCAATGACGGCGGGCTCGCGCGCATGCTGGAACTGCCGGCCACCGGCTGGCTGCGGCGCTACCGCGTGCGCGCCCATGGCGAGATCGACCAGGCCCGGCTCGACGAGCTGCGCCAGGGCATCGCGGTGGACGGCGTCTTCTACGGCGCCATCGAGGCGACGCTCGACCGCACGCAAGGGGCGAATGTCTGGCTTTCCATCGGCCTGCGCGAGGGCAAGAACCGCGAGGTCAAGCGCGTCCTCGGCCATCTCGGCCTCGAGGTCAACCGCCTCATCCGCCTCTCCTTCGGCCCGTTCCAGCTGGCCGATCTGGAGGAGGGGGCCGTGCGCGAGATCAAGGGCCGCACGCTGCGCGACCAGCTCGGCGAGCGGCTGATCGAGGAATCGGGCGCCGATTTCGACGCACCGGTCGTCAACGCCTTCTCCAACAAGCCGGTCAAGGCCGAGCCGACGCCGGCGCTCGCCCCCAAGCCGCAGAAGCGCGGCGACTGGATCAGCGCCAGCGACACCGCGCCCAACCGCAAGCGCGCCCGCGAGGACAAGCGCGACGACGCGCTCGGCCGGCTCGACACGCGGCCCGGCCGCTCCGGCGGCGAGGGCCGCTCCTTCGGCGCGCGCCCTGAGCGCGAGGGCGGCTTCGACGGGCCAAAGAAGAGCTTCGGCGAGCGCAAGCCCTTCGGCGACAAGAAACCGTTCGGCGAGCGCAAGCCCTTCGGCGGGCGCGACGACAAGGCCGGCGGCCCGCCACGCGCCCCCGCCGCGCCGCGCCGCTCCGCCAATGTCTGGATGGCGCCGGGCGCCCGCCCGCGCAAGGCCGACGAAGGCGAGGCCGAGGGCGGCCGGCCGAGAGGCGAGGGCGGCTTCAAGCCCCGCTCCGAGGGCGGCGCCAAGCCCGGGTTCCAGGGTCCGAAGCGGCCGGTCTCGCCGGGCGGTCCCAAGCGCCCGCCGCGCGGCCGGGGTTGAGCGGCATGCGCATCGTCGGCGGCGAGTTCCGCGGCCGGGCGCTCGCCACGCCCGGCGGCGATGCGATCCGCCCGACCTCGGACCGCAATCGCGAGACGCTGTTCAACATGCTGAGCCACCGCGAGGGCTTCCGCCTTCCGGGCGTTCGCGTGCTCGATCTCTTCGCCGGCACGGGAGCGCTCGGGCTGGAGGCACTGTCGCGCGGCGCGAAGTTCTGCGTCTTCATCGAGGAGGGCGTCGAGGGGCGCGGCCTCATCCGGCGCAATGTCGAGACGTTCGGGCTGCAGGGCCGCACCAAGATCTTCCGGCGCGACGCGACGCGGCTCGGCGAGGTCGGCACGATGGAGCCCTTCGGGCTCATCCTCGCCGACCCGCCCTATGGCCGCAGCCTCGGCACGGCGGCGCTCGCCGCCGCCGCCGCCGGCGGATGGATGGCGCCCGGCGCGCTTCTCGTGCTCGAGGAGGCGCGCGGCGCGCCCTTCGAATGCCCGGCCGATCTGGTGCTGGAGGAGGAGCGGGCGCTCGGCGAGACGACGGTCCTGCGCTTCCTGCGCGCCGCCTGAGCGAATTTTCGGCGCAGGGTCGAAAGCGTCGTATCGCTGAAATGACGAAACCGTAAGTGGCCCGCGGGCGGGCGCTGCGTCATCATCCGCGTTCCAGTCGCGCTTCCGGCCTCGGTTCGCCCGAGAGCGGGGGCGCATCGGCGCATCGAGCCGCCGCCGCATGGCGAAGAGCGTGGGGAGAGCGTGTCGCCGCTCCCGCCCGGACCCTTTGGCGATGCCACAGACCTTGAGGATGCCCTTCCCGATGCCGAGCCCACGCCGCGCCGGACCTGCCGCCGCCATCGCCCTGTGCCTCTGCGGGCCGGCGCTCGCGCAAGACGCCTCCACGCAGCCGCCGGCGCCCCCGCCGGCCGAGGCCCGCACGCTGCCCGATGCGCCCAAGCCCGCGCCCGGCGCCACCCAGAAGATCGGCGCCGTCACCACCTTCACCCTCGGCAACGGCCTGCAGGTCGTGGTGCTGCCGGACCGGCGCGCCCCGGTCGTCACGCAGATGGTCTATTACAAGGTCGGCTCGGCCGACGAGACGCCCGGCAAGAGCGGCAATGCGCATTTCCTCGAACACCTGATGTTCAAGGGCACGAAGACCCATCCCGCCGGCGAGTTCTCGGCCCGCGTCGCCGAGATCGGCGGCCAGGAGAACGCCTTCACCACGTCCGACTATACCGGCTACTACCAGCAGGTGCCGGCGGACGCCCTGAAGATGGTGATGGAGTTCGAGTCCGACCGCATGGCCAATCTCGTCCTCTCCGACGAGGCCGTCCTGCCCGAGCGCGACGTGATCCTGGAGGAGCGGCGCATGCGGGTCGATTCCGACCCCGGCTCCAAGCTCTCGGAGGCCGTGCAGTCCGCGCTCTTCCAGAACAGCCCCTACGGCCTGCCGGTGATCGGCTGGCGTCCGGAGATCGAGGCGCTGTCGCGCGCCGACGCCATCGCCTTCTACGACAAGTACTATACGCCCAACAACGCGATCCTGCTCGTGGCCGGCGATGTCGACGAGGCGACCGTTCGAACGCTCGCCGAGGAGACCTACGGCAAGCTGGAGCGGCGCGCCGAGCCGGGGCCGCGCAAGCGCCCGGCCGAGCCCGAGCCCGTGGCCGAGCGCGACGTGAAGCTCTCCGATCCGCGCGTCACCCAGCCGAGCCTGCAGACGCTCTATCTCGTGCCCTCCGACACGACGGCGCGCGACGGCGAGGCCGAGGCGCTCGACATCCTCTCCGACATCCTGGGCTCGGGCACGACGAGCCGGCTCTACCGCGCGCTCGTCGTTGACAAGGGCATCGCCGCGGCCACCGGCGCCTATTATGCGGGCACCGCGCTCGACGACGGCCAGTTCGTCACCTACGGCACGCCGCGCGGCGAGGCCGACCTTGAGGCGATCGAGGCGGGCATCGCCGAGGAGGTGGCCAAGCTCCAGCGCGACGGCATCACCGAGGCCGAGCTGGAGCGCGCCAAGAACCGCGTGCGCAAGAACGTCATCTATCTCAAGGACAGCCAGACCGCGATGGCGCGCCGGCTGGGCGCCGCGCTCGCCACCGGCCGCACGATCGAGGATGTCGAGACCTGGCCGCAGCGCATCGAGGCCGTGACGGTGGATCAGGTGAACGCCGTCGCCCGCAAATACCTGAAGCCCGAGCGCTCGGTGAGCGGCTACCTTCTGCCGGCCGACCGGACGGCGGCCGAGGCCGCCCCGGCGCCTGCGCCGGCCGCCGCCCCCGCCGCTCCGCGCACGTGAAGGCCCCAAGGACCGCCATGATGAACTTCCGCTCCCCCGTCCTCTTCGCGCCGCTTCTCGCCCTTCTCCTCGCCGGTCCGGCATCGGCCGTCGAGATCGAGGCGGTCACCAGCCCCGGCGGCATCAAGGCGCTGCTCGTCGAGGACTATGCCAACCCGCTGATCGCGATGAAATTCGCCTTCGAGGGCGCCGGCTCCACGCAGGACGAGCCCGGCCGCGAGGGCACCGCCAACCTTCTCACTGGCCTTCTCGACGAGGGCGCCGGCGACATCGCGAGCCAGGCCTTCCAGGAGAAGCTCGACGAGCTCGGCGTCTCCATGGGCTTCGATGCCAGCTCCGACAATTTCACCGGCTCCTTCCAGACCATCGTCGAGGACAAGGACGAGGCCTTCGACCTCCTGCGCCTCGCGCTGAACGAGCCGCGCTTCGACGAGGAGCCGGTCGCGCGCATCCGCGGGCAGATCGTCACCGGCATCCGCGCGTCGGAAAACGATCCGGGCACGCTCGCGGGCGACGCCTTCCGCGAGACGCTGTTTCCCGGCCACCCCTATTCGCGCCGCACCGAGGGCACGGCCGAGACGCTGGCGGGCGTCGGCAAGCCCGAGCTCGACGCCTTCCGCCGCCGCGTGATGGCGCGCGACAACCTCGTCGTCGGCGTCGTCGGGGCGATCGATCCCAAGACCCTCGGCCAGGTTCTCGACCGCGTCTTCGGCGCCCTGCCGGAAAAGGCCGACCTCAAGCCCGTGCCGGACGTGGCGCCCGTGCTCGGCAAGCGGATCGACGTGGAACTGGCCGTGCCCCAGACCACGATCCGCTTCGCCCTGCCGGGCGTGAAGCGCGCCGACAAGGACTTCTTCGCCGCCTATCTCATGAACCACGTGCTCGGCGGCGGGTCCTTCACCTCGCGCCTCTACGAGGAGATCCGCGAGAAGCGGGGCCTCGCCTACGGCGCGGGCTCGTATCTGGCGACCTACGACCATGCCGCGCTGATCGGCGGCTCCACCGCCACGCGCGCCGACAAGGCGGGCGAGAGCGTCGCCATCATCAGGGCCGAGCTGAAGCGCATGGCCGAGAACGGGCCGACGCCGGAGGAACTCGCCAAGGCCAAGGCCTATGTGAAGGGCTCCTACGCCATCCAGAACCTCGACAGCTCGCTCGCCATCGCCTCGACGCTGGTCGGCATTCAGCTCGACGATCTCGGCATCGCCTATATCGACGAGCGACAGGCCCTCATCGACAAGGTCTCGCTCGACGACGTCAAGCGCGTCGCCCGGGCGCTGCTCTCGGCCGAGCCGACCATCGTGACCGTCGGTCCTTCGGGGGCCTGACGATGGGGGCCGCCTCGCACCCGCCCTTCGCGCTCGCGCTCGGCGGGGGCGGCGCGCGGGGCATCGCGCATATCCACGTCCTGGAGGCGATGGACGAGCTCGGCGTGCGCCCGGCGCGCATCGCCGGCTCCTCGATCGGGGCGATGATGGGCGCCGGCTACGCGGCGGGCCTGACGGGCGCCGACATCCGCGCCCATACGCTGGAGACCTTCGTGCACCGGCGCGCCGTCGCCGCGCGCGTCTGGCAGGCGCGGCCCACGAGCCTGCGCGACTTCTTCGCCGATGGCGGCGTGCGCTTCGGGCAGCTGAACGCCGTGCGCCTTCTCAAGGTCTTCCTGCCCTCGGCCATCCCCGAGCGGTTCGAGGATCTCTCGATCCCGCTCGGCGTCATGGCGACGGACTTCTTCGCCCATGTGGAATGCGAGATCGACAGCGGCGATCTCGTCTCCGCGCTCGCCGGCTCCATCGCGCTGCCCGCCGTCTTCCGTCCCGTGCGGCGCGAGGATCGCGTCCTCATCGACGGCGGCATCTTCAACCCGCTGCCTTTCGACCGCCTCTCCGGCCAGGGGCGGGCGGTCGTGGCCGTCGATGTCAACGGCGCGCCGCAGGCCCGCGGCGGCCTCCTGCCGACGCCGATGGAAGCCATGGTCGGCGCCTCGCAGCTGATGATGATGTCGATCATCGAGACCAAGCTGCGCGTCGATCCGCCCGACCTCGTCTTCCGCCCGGACGTCTCGGCCTTCCGCGTCTTCGACTTCCTGCGCACGCCCGAGATCCTGTCGGCGACGTCGGGCCTGAAGGAGGACGCCAAGCGCGCGCTGGCGAGGCTTCTCGACCGGCCCGGGGCAGAGGCCGGTCGCTCGGGCGCCGCGGCGAGGGAGACGGCGGTCGCGGTGATCTAGCCGGAAGCGGCGGCCTCGAGGAAGCGCATCAGCCCGGTCTCGACGCGCGTCAGCCCCTCGCGCGGGCGCCCCTTCAGGAGGTCGGGAGAGAGGGTCTGCGCCTCGTAGGCCTCGACAATGCCCGGATGCACGTAGCTCGTGCGCGCCACGGCCGGCGTGTTGCGCAGGGTCTGCGACACCGAGCGCATGGCGGCGGCGACGGCGCGGCGGCGCTTGGCCTCGCTCGGCGCCTCGCCGGCCTCCTCCAGAAGAAAGCGCAAAGCCTCGGCCGAGCCGTGGAAGGTGCGGAAGTCCTTGGCCGAGACGCGGGCGCCGGCCGCGTCCTGGATGTAGTCGTTGAGAAGCGTCGCCGTCAGGTCGCGCTGGCCGTGCTTCTCGTCGCTGTAGCGGAAGAGGCGCTGGCCCGCGCCCTGGCGCACGCGCGCGAGCGAGGAGACGAGCGTGCGGTCGGCGATCTCGACGCGGTTCGGCTGCGCCGACTTGCCGACGAATTTCAGCACCGCCGTCTTTTTGACGATGCGCAGGTTCTGCTTGCGCAGGGAGGCGACGCCCCGTCCGCCGTCCTCGGCGTATTTCTCGTGGCCCGGCCGCATGGACGCGACGTCGATGAGGCGCGTGGCGACCGCGGAGGTCACCGTCCGGTCCAGCTTGCGCCGCCGCATGTCGGCCTCAATGCGCCGGCGCAGCTTCGGCAGCGCCTTGCCGAAGCGCAGGAGCCGCTCGGTCTTCACCGCGTTGCGCACCTCCACCCAGCGGTCGTGGTAGCGATATTGCACGCGGCCCTTCTCGTCGCGGCCCGTCGCCTGGATATGGCCGTTCTCCTCCACGCAGATGCGCACGTCCCGCCAAGCGGGCGGCAGAACCAGCGCCTTGACCCGCGCCTTCAGCCGCTTGTCGTGGATCGGCTCGCCGGTGCGGAAGCAGACCTTGAAGCCGCGCCCGTGGCGGCGCCGCTCGGCGGTGAAGCTCTCGGGATCGACCATCGACAGGCCGAACTGCTCGGCGTGAAAGGCAAGGCGCTTGTCCATCGACCGAAAGGGGCTCCTCCATCCCCGCCGGGACCTCTCAGGTCCCGGCGCGTGGAGACAAACGGGCGCCCCGAACGCCCGGTTCCCCGCCGGTGCTGCGACGAAACGGCCGCCGGGCGGGCGGGAACGAAGGCGGCGCGGCCGGGTTCGACTCGCCGATCGACCACCCGACGGAGAACGAGGCCATGTCAAAATTTCGCAAGGGCGAGCATGTGGAATGGAAGTGGGGCAACGGCACCGCGACCGGCAAGATCGCCGAACGCTTCACCGAGAAGGTGACGCGAACGATCAAGGGCGAGGAGATCACCCGAAACGCCGACAACGACAATCCGGCCTATCTCGTGGAGCAGGAGGACGGGTCCAGGG
This sequence comes from Aurantimonas sp. Leaf443, assembly GCF_001425575.1. Taxonomy (GTDB): domain Bacteria; phylum Pseudomonadota; class Alphaproteobacteria; order Rhizobiales; family Rhizobiaceae; genus Leaf443. The sequence continues at coordinate 119,120 of NZ_LMRD01000001.1, forward strand.
CGCTGAAGTCGGAATCCGAACTCTCCAAGCCCAAGGGCTGAGCCAAGGGCCGGCGGGCCGGTCTCAGGCCGGCTCGCGCACCTTCGGGGGCTTGGGCCGCACCAGCGGTTCGGGCCGCACGACGCGCGTCGTCACCATGTCGCGGCCGGCATAGATGCCCTCGGCCTGCTGCACCAGGAGCCGGTCGCGATCGCGCCGGCGCACGTCCTCCACGATGCGCTCCGCCAGCGCGTCCTCGATGCCGAGGCCGTCCAGCGTCGCGCCGCCGAAGACGAGGGCGGATTCCACCGTCTCGCGGATCTCGAAATCGACCCCGCGCGCCATCAGCGACAGCGAATGGGAGCGGTCGTAGGAGCGCACGAAGAGGCGCACGTTCGGGTATTCGACCCGGATGAGGTCGACGATCCGGTCCGTGACCTCGCGCGAATTGGTGCACACGCAGACGAGCTTGGCCCGCCTGATGCCGGCGGCCTCGAGCACGTCGAGGCGCATGCCCGAGCCGAAGAAGATGCGGAAGCCGAACTCGGTCGCGTTGCGGATGCGCTCGGCCGAGGAATCGAGGATCGTCACCTCCGTGCCGCTCGACAGGAGCACCTGCGCGACGATCTGCCCGAAGCGCGAGAAGCCGATGAGGAGGACGTCCGACCCCGCTCCCTCGAACGTCTCCTCCATCTCCTCGCCGGGCTCGCTCGTCTGGGGCAGGCGCCGGGCAAGCGCGGCCACGAGCGGCGTCAGCGCCATGGAGGCGGTGACGATGGCGATGAGCACCGAGGCGCTCTCGCGCGACACGATGAGGCTGGAGGCGGCGGCGGTGAAGAGGACGAAGCCGAACTCGCCGCCCTGCGGCAGGAGCGTCGCCACCTTGAACGCGTCGCGCCGCCCCTGCCCGAACAGGCGGCAGAGCCCGTAGAGCACGAGCCCCTTCACGGCGAAGAGAACGGGGATCGCCACCACGATCGCCAGCCAGTGCTCCTGCAGCACCTGCAGGTCGAGCGACAGGCCGACGGCGATGAAGAAGAGGCCGAGGAGGAGCCCGCGGAAGGGCTCGATATTGGCCTCCAGCTCGTGCCGGTAGGAGGATTCGGCCAGGAGCACGCCGGCGAGGAAGGCGCCCATCGCCATCGAGAAGCCGGCCAGGGCCATCGCCATGGCCGATCCGAGCACGACGAGGAGCGCGGCGCCCAGCATCACCTCGCGCGCGCCGGCCGTCGCGATCAGCCGGAACACGGGATTGAGGAGGAAGCGCCCGGCAAGCACCAGCGCGACGAGCGAGCCGACGGAGACGGCGACGTCGGCGAGGCCTGGGCTTTCGCCGGTGGCGAACGGCGCCAGGAAGGGCAGGAGGGCCAGGAGCGGCACGACCGCGAGGTCCTGGAAGAGGAGGATCGAGAAGGCCGTCTGCCCGTGCCGGTCGTTGGTCTCGCCCGCATCGTCCAGGAGCTGCAGGCCGATGGCGGTGGAGGAGAGGGCGAGGCCGAAGCCGACGATCACCGCCCCCTGCCAGGTCGGCAGGGCGAGGCTGGCGGCGCCCGTCAGCGCCAGACCCGAGACCACGACCTGCGCGAGCCCGAGGCCGAAGATCTGCCGGCGCAGCGCCCACAGGCGCGAGGCCTGCAGTTCGAGGCCGATGAGGAACAGGAGGAAGACGACGCCGAGTTCGCCGATATGCAGGATCTCGCCGTCATGCGCATCGATCAGCCGCAGCACGGGCCCGAGGACGATGCCCGCCACGAGATAGCCGAGCACCGTGCCGAGCCCCATGCGCTTGAACAGCGTTCCGGCGAAGGTGCCGCCCGCCAGCAGCAGCACGACGGTCAGGAAGAGCGGGCTGGTTGCTTCCAAGGCGAGAGACGGTTCCTATGTACGGGCCACCGAAGCCGCATGCCGAGACGATGAGCGCTTGATGGCGGCCGCGCCGCACAATAGATGGTTTGAAACCATAAGCCAGAAGGCTCCCCATGCAAGACGACACCGCGCGCCTCCTGACGCTTGCCGAGCGCCTCATCGAGATCGCAGGCAGGGCCGGAGCCGACGCGAGCGACGCGGCGGTGGTGCGCTCCTTCGGCCGCTCCGCCACCGTGCGCCTCGGCAAGGTGGAGGACACCGAGAGCGCCGAGAGCGAGGATCTGTCACTGCGCGTCTTCGTCGGCCAGCGCGTCGCCACCGTCTCGGCGGACATCCATGCCGATCTGGAGCGTCTCGCGGAACGCGCCGTCGCCATGGCCCGCGTCTCGCCCGAGGATCGCTTCGCAGGCCTCGCCGACCCCTCGCTCCTCGCCACCGGCCCGCTCGATCTCGACCTCCACGACGCGACCGAACTGCCGGCCGCGCGGCTCGTCGAGGAGGCGCTGGAGATGGAGGCCGCCGCGCTCGCCGTGTCCGGCGTCACGAATTCGGGCGGCGCCTCGGTCTCGGCCGGCTCCAGCGGCCTCGTCCTCGCCACCTCCACCGGCTTCCTCGGCCATCGCATGCGCTCGGGCTTCTCGCGCTCGGTGAGCGTCATCGCCGGCGAGGGCACCGCCATGCAGCGCGATTACGAGTTCGATTCGCGCATCCACTATGCCGATCTCGACGATCCCGCGGGCATCGGCCGGCGCGCCGGCGAGCGCGCGGCCCGGCGCGTGAACCCGCGCAAGGTTCCGACCGGGCGCTATCCGGTCGTCTTCGACCCGCGCCTGTCGCGCGGCCTCGTCGGCTCGATCCTCTCGGCCATCAACGGCGCGGCCATCGCCCGCGGCACGAGTTTCCTGAAGGACCGCATGGGCGAGGCGATCCTTCCCCCAGGCATCGACCTCGTCGACGACCCGCTCCTGGCGCGCCGGCCCGGCTCGCGCCCCTTCGACGGCGAGGGCGTGCGGACCGGCGCGCTGAAGCTCGTGGAGGACGGCGTCCTGAAGAGCTGGATCCTCGACACGGCGACCGGCCGCGAGCTCGGGCTCGCCACCAACGGGCGCGCCTCGCGCGGGGGCGGGGGCGTGTCGCCGTCCTCGACCAACGTCACCATGTCGGCGGGCGAGCGCAGCCCGCAGGAGCTGATCGCCTCGATCGATTGCGGGCTCTACGTGGATGAACTGATCGGCCAGGGCGTCAATCTCGTCACCGGCGACTACAGCCGCGGGGCGTCCGGCTATCTCATCGAGAAGGGCGAGCTGACCCATCCGATCTCCGAGATCACCATTGCCGGCAACCTGCGCGACATGCTCCTCTCGCTGGTGCCGGCCAACGACCGCGACGAGCGCTTCTCCACCGTCGCGCCCACCCTGCTCGTGCCCTCCATGACGGTGGCGGGCGCATGAGCGACACGCCCGCAGTCGCCGACGATCTCGCCCTCCTGAAGGAGGCGGCCCGCGAGGCCGGCCGCATCGCCATGCGCTTCTTCCGCAAGGACGCGCAGGTCTGGTGGAAGGAGGGCAACTCGCCCGTCAGCGAGGCGGACCTCGCGGTGGACGGCTTCCTGCGCGAGACGCTGCTGCATGCGCGCCCCGACTACGGCTGGCTCTCGGAGGAGACCGCGCCGCTCGACAGCGCCGCCTCGCGCGAGGGCCGCTTCTTCGTGGTCGACCCGATCGACGGCACGCGCGCCTTCCTGCGCGGCGACGACGACTGGTGCGTGTCGCTGGCCGTCGTCTCGGGCGGGCGGCCCGTCGCCGGCGTGATCGACGCGCCCTCGCGCGAGGAAGTCTATCTCGCCACCGCCGAGAGCGAGGCCAGCCTCAACGGCGAGACGATCCGCGTCGCCGAGCCCGGCCGGGACGACCGGCTGCGGCTCGCCATGCCCGACCCCATGCGCCGCCGGCTGGAGGGCGCGCCGGCCGGGCGCGGCGTCGAGGCGCAGCGCAACGTGCCCTCGCTCGCCTACCGTCTCGCGCTCGTCGCCAGCGGGCGCATCGACGCCACGCTCATCCGCCCGCGCGCCTGCGACTGGGACATCGCCGCCGGCGACCTCATCCTGGAGCGCGCCGGCGGCCATCTCACCGCCCATGGCGGCGGCGCGCCGGTCTACGAGATCGCCGGGCGCCGCCACGGGCTCCTGATGGCGGGGCCGCCCTGGGCGCGGGGCCGCCTCGACGAACTCGGCGCCTACCTCGCCGACTGAGGCCCGCCCGCAGCCGCGGCACGCGGCGTTCGGTCGGGAAGACGGCGGGCCGGGACGATCCCTGCGCGGCGGGCTTTCAGGTCCCGCCGCCGATCCACGAGAAGGAAGGAAAGACCATGGTCGAGGAAACCGAGCCCAAGCAGCGCCTGCATCTCGTCTTCGGCGGCGAGCTGAAGACGCTCGACGGCGTCGATTTCAGGGATCTCTCAGGCCTTGATATCGTCGGAATCTTCCCGGACTACGCCAGTGCCCAGATGGCCTGGCGGGCCAAGGCCCAGCAGACCGTCGACAACGCGATGATGCGCTACTTCATCGTGCACATGCACCGGCTCCTCGAGCCCGAGGCGCAGTGAGGGAGCCAGACGACGAGCGGGAGCCGATGTCCTTCGCAGAGACGATGACGCCCGACCGATCGCACGCCGCCGCCTCGCCATCGCGCCCGCAGGACAAGGCCGCCCGCAAGGGCTGGGCGAAGCGCGTCTCGGCCCGGCTGCGCCGCTGGCGGCGCGGCGTCCTGCGCTCGCCGGCGGCGACGCGCGTGTTCGGACGCGCGATCTACGGCGCCCTGCGCCTCGTGGAGGCGACGCAGAGGGTCGCGCCCGGATCGAGCGACGCGCGCGCGCATCTCTCCTCGCAGCATCCCGCCATCGTCGCGCTCTGGCACGGGCAGCATCTCCTGGCGCCGCTCCTGCGCCCGCGCGAGCTGCCCTATGTCGCGCTCCTCTCGCGCAATGCCGACGCCGCCGTGAACGCCGACGTGGTCGCGCGCTTCGGCATCGAGACCGTGCGCGGCTCGGGCGGGCGGGTGCGCGAGGCGGCCTCGCGCAAGGGCGGCGTCGCGGCCCTCATCGCGCTGCGCCGCGCCCTCTCGCGCGGCTTCGGCGTCTGCATGATCGCCGACGTGCCGAAGGGCACGCCGCGCGACGCGGGGCTCGGCATCGTCACGCTGGCGCGCATTTCCGGCCGGCCGATCCTGCCGTCGGCCGCCGTCACCTCGCGCCGCCTCGTGCTCGCCTCCACCTGGGACCGCACGACCCTGCCGCTGCCCTTCGGACGTCTGGCGGTCGTCGTCGGCGCGCCCATCCTCGTGCCGGAGGATGCGGACGCGGCCCTTCTCGAAGAAAAGCGCCTCGCGCTCACCGCCGCCCTCGAAGCGGCCAATGTCGAGGCCGAACGCCTCGCGGATATCCGCCCATGAGCGACGCTTTCGCCAAGGCCGCCCTCTCGGCCTATCGCCTCGCCGGTTCGCTCGCCTATCCCATGCTCGGCCCCTATGTCGGGCTGCGCGTCTCGCGCGGCAAGGAGGAGGCCGCCCGCCGGCGCGAGCGCTACGGCGTCGCCGGCACCGAGCGCCCGGCCGGGCCGCTGGTCTGGGTCCATGCGGCGAGCGTCGGCGAGAGCATGGCCGTCGCCCCGCTCGTGCGCCTCATCGCCGAGAGCGGCATCGCCGTGGTGATGACCACGGGCACGGTGACCTCGGCCGCCCTCGTGGAGGACCGGCTCGGCGACTGCGCCATCCACCAATACGTACCGATCGACATGAAGGGGCCGGTCTGCCGCTTCCTCGACCATTGGCGTCCGGATCTGGCGATCGTCGCCGAGAGCGAGATCTGGCCGCTGACCATGACGGAACTGGCGCGGCGGCGCGTGCCGCAGGTCCTCGTCAATGCCCGCCTCTCGGACCGGTCCTTCAAGCGGTGGAAGTCGGCGCCCTGGCTTGCCGAGGCGCTGTTCGAGGGGCTCGCTCATGTCGTGGCGCAGTCCGACATCGACGGCGAGCGCTTCCACGTGCTCGGCGCGCGCACCGTCACCGTCGCCGGCAATCTGAAGGCCGACGTGCAGCCGCCGCCGGACCAGGCGGACGAGGTCGCGGCGCTGCGCCATGTCCTCGGCGACCGCCCGCGCTGGGCCGCCGTCTCCACCCATGCCGGCGAGGAGGCGATCGTCGCCGAGACGCATCTGACGCTGAAGGAGCGTCACGAGCGCATCGTCACCGTTCTCGTGCCGCGCCATGCCGACCGCGGCGAGACCATCGCGCGCGATCTCGAGAAGCTCGGCCTCTCCGTGCGCCGGCGCAGCCTCGGCGAGATGCCGGACGAGACGACCGACATCCTCCTCGGCGACACGATGGGCGAGATGGGCCTCTATCTGCGTCTCATCGACATCGTCTTCATGGGCAAGTCGCTGGTGGGCCAAGGCGGGCAGAACCCGCTGGAGGCGGCCATGCTCGGCAGCGCCATCCTGTCCGGGCGCTACGTGCAGAATTTCCGCGACGTCTACCAGCGCCTCCTGAAGAACGGCGGGGCGCGGCTCGTGGCCGACGGCGAGGGGCTCGTCGACTATGTCGACCAGCTCCTCACGGAGCCGGAACTGCGCGCCCGCATGGCGGCGGCGGCCAATGTCACGGTGGGGGAGATGCGCGGCGCGCTGGCGCGCACGCTGCAGGCGCTGCACCCGTTCCTGCACCCGTTGCGCCTCTCGCTCAGCCTCGAGCAGCGGGGCCGCTCCGCCCTCCTGCGTTGACGGGTCTTCAGGCGCCGTCCTTCTGGTGGCGTGGAACGGGCTCGCCGGCCTCGATCCTGCTCGCGCCCTTCGCCGCCCTCTACGGGCGCGCCGCGCTGCGCAACATGGCGCGCGGCGAGCGGGCCGAGACGGGCGTGCCGGTGCTCTGCGTCGGCAATCTCACGGTCGGCGGCGGCGGCAAGACGCCGACCGCGCTGGCGCTCGGGCGCGCCGCGCTTGGCCTCGGCCTCACGCCGGGCTTCGTCTCGCGCGGCTACGGGCGCAAGGGGCGCGGGGCGACGATGGTCGATCCCGCCCGACATACGGCCGCGGATGTCGGCGACGAACCCCTGCTTCTCGCATCTCTCGCCCCAACGGCCGTCGCCGTGGACCGCAAGCAGGCCGCCCGCCTCCTGACGCAGGAGCGCGGCTGCGATCTCCTCATCATGGACGACGGCTTTCAGAGCGCGCGTCTTGCCATCGACTACGCGCTCGTCGTCGTCGACGCGCGGCGCGGGCTCGGCAACGGCCGCGTCCTGCCCGCGGGGCCCCTGCGCGCGCCGCTGCCCGAGCAGGTGCAGCGCCTGCAGGCCTTTCTCGTCGTGGGGGAGGGGCCGGGGGCCGAGCCGACCGTGCGGCTGGCCGCGCGCGCCAACCGGCCGGTCTTCGAGGCCGCGATCCTGCCCTTGGCGGGCGAGCGGCTGGCGGGCCTTCGCTGCCTCGCGTTTGCGGGCATCGCCGATCCGACGAAGTTCTTCGCGAGCCTGAAGGCTGTCGGCGCCGAGATCGCAGAGGCGCGCGCCTTTCCAGATCACCATGCCTTCACGAGGGCGGAGATGGACGCGCTCTCGGCCCGGGCCTGGCGGGAGGGGCTGCAGCTCGTGACGACCGCCAAGGACGCCGCGCGCCTGCGCTCCGGCGGTCAGGCGGGCCAGTTCTTCCTCGCCGAATGCGAGGTGCTGGACGTCGAGCTGCGCTTTTCCTCGCCCCTTCAGGCGCAGCGCATCCTGGCCGAGACGCTCGAGGCCTTCCGGCATCGGCGCCTCGCCTGAGATCGGGCGCTCAGCGCTTGCCGGCGCGCGCCTCCGCTTCGCGGCGATAGGAGGCCTCGGCGTCGCGATAGGCTTCCTGGCGCTCCACGCTCCAGTATTTCAGGAGATCGAGCGGGATCTCCTCGCCGGTGACGGCGCAGCGCACGAAGGCGCCGGGCCGCACGACCTGGAAGTCGGGCGTCCCGTATTTCAGCTTGGCTTCCCCGCCACCTTCCGCCCGGTTCATCATCGCTCGTCCTCGCGTCCGCAAAGCGAACGGGTTAGGAGATCGCGCCCGCCCCGTCAAATGCCGGGGCCGGCTGGCCAATCGGAGCGCTCAGCGCCGCCCGAACATGCGCTCGATGTCGGCGAGCTTCAGCGCGATGAAGGTCGGGCGCCCGTGGTTGCAGGTGCCCGAGCCCGGCACGGCCTCCATACTCCGCAACAGCGCGTTCATCTCATCCGCCTTCAGGATGCGGCCCGAGCGCACCGAGCCGTGGCAGGCCACCGTCGCCGCAACATGGTCGATGCGCGCGCGCAGCGCGTCCGGCGTGCCGGCCTCGGCGAGCTCGTCGGCGATGTCGCGCACGAGGCGCCCGCAATCGACGGCGCCCAGGATCGAGGGCGTCTCGCGCACCGCGACGGCGCCCGGCCCGAAGCGCTCGATCGACAGGCCGAGGCGGGCCAGCGTTTCCGCCGCCTCCGCCAGCCGGTCGGCATCCTCCTCCGAGACGGCCACGATCTCCGGGATGAGCAGGAATTGCGAGGCCAGCGCCCCGCCGCCGTAGAGCGCGCCCTTCAGCGCCTCGTAGACGAGCCGCTCGTGCGCGGCATGCTGGTCGACGATGACGATCCCGTCCTGCGTCTCCGCGACGATGAAGTTGCCGTGGATCTGCGCCCGCGCCGCGCCGAGCGGATGGCGCTCGGCCGGCTCCGGCGAATCCGGTTCCGGCTGGTAGGGGGTGGGTGCCTCGTCGAAGCCGAAGGCCTCGCGCGCTGGCGGGGCGCGGACCCCGTCGAGCGGCCGAAAGGGCGAGGCGTCGGCGGAATAGGGCGTGCCGGGGGAGAAGCTGCCGGGCGCGAAGCCCTCGAAGCGCGCCATGTCCGGCCGGCGGGGCGCGGCCGTCACCGGCGCGTCGGCGCGGCCCTCGGCGCGCGGGGCGCCGCCGGCAAAGCGCGCCATCAGCCCGCCGGCATTGGCGGTGGAGGAGCGAAGGCCGTCTTGCGCGAAGCGCTGGCGCAGCGCGCCGACGATGAGGCCGCGCACGAGGCCGGGATCGCGGAAGCGCACGTCCGCCTTGGCCGGATGGACGTTGACGTCGACGAGCTCGGGATCGATCTCCAGGAACAGCGCGACGACGGGATGGCGGTCCTTGGCCATCGCGTCCGCATAGGCGCCGCGCAGGGCCGAGAGCAGCATCTTGTCGCGCACCGGCCGCCCGTTGACATAGAGATACTGCGACGCGCTCGTGCCGCGCGAATAGGCGGGAAGGCCGGCATAGCCGAAGAGGCGCACGCCCTCGCGGCTCGCCTCGACCTCCAGCGCGTTCTCGGCGAACTCGGCGCCGATCACCGCGGCGAGCCGCTCCAGCGGCGCGTCCGTCATCTCGAAGACGAGGGTCGAGCGGTCGGCGCCCGACAGTTCGAAGCGGATCTGCGGGAAGGCGACGGCGATGCGCCGCACGATCTCGGTGATCGCCGCGCTCTCGGCCCGCTCGCTCTTCAGGAACTTCAGCCGCGCGGGAACGGCGTGGAAGAGGTCGCGCATCTCCACCACCGTGCCGCGCGAGAGCGCTGCCGGGCGCGGTCCCTCGCAGGCGCCGTTGGCGAGCGCCACTTCCGCGGCCGCCGCCGAGCCGACCGCGCGCGAGCGCACCGTCAGCCGGGCCACCGAGCCGATCGAGGGTAGCGCCTCGCCGCGAAAGCCGAGCGTCTCGATCCGGTCGAGCCCGTGGCCGAGCTTGGAGGTGCAGTGGCGCCGCACCGCCAGCGGCAGGTCGTCGGCCGCGATGCCGCAGCCGTCGTCGGTGACGCGCACGAGGCTGCGCCCGCCGCCGGCCGTCGCGATCTCGATGCGCGTCGAGCCGGCGTCGACGGCGTTCTCCACGAGCTCCTTCACCACGCTCGCCGGCCGTTCCACCACCTCGCCGGCGGCGATCTGGTCGACGAGATGGTCGGGAAGCTGGCGGATGGTCATGGGCGAAGCTTTAGGCGCGGGCGCGGGGCGGCGCAATCGCGCTCCGGTTCGAGGCGGGCCGTCAGCCCTTCTCCTCGAAGAGGATCAGGACGGAGCGGGCCGGCACCACCAGCGGGCGCCCTTCCTCCAGCGCCGCGGGTTCGGCCTCCGGGCGGTCGGAGCGAAGATGCAGCACGAAGCGGTGGCCGCGCCGGCAGGGCAGCGGCGTGACGCTCGCGTCGGCACGCCCCGCATTGAGATAGACGAGCGCGTGCTCGCTGGCGCGGTGGGTGCTCTTCTCCGCCGGCGCATAGAGGCTCATGCCCAGAAGCCGGCGGCCGGGATCGCTCCAGTCGGCCTCGCCGAGCGGTGCGCCGTCCTCGCGCAGCCATTGCACGTCGGGCAGCGTCTGGCGGCCCTTCGGCCTGCCGGTGAGGAAGGCGTCGGCGCTGAGCGCGGGATGCTCGCGGCGAAGGCGGGACAGGCGCCCGACGAAGGCGGCGAGTTCGAGATCGGCGTGGCGCCAGTCGATCCAGCTCGTCTCGTTGTCCTGCGCATAGGCGTTGTTGTTGCCGCCCTGGCTGCGGCCGAGTTCGTCGCCGGCCGTCAGGAGGATGTTGCCGCGCGCGACGAAGAGCGAGGCCAGAAGCGCCCGCACGTCGCGCCCGCGCGCCTCGCGGATCGCGGGATCGGCCGTCGGCCCCTCCGCGCCGTTGTTCCAGGAATGGTTGTCGCCGTGGCCGTCGCGATTGTCCTCGCCATTGGCCTGATTGTGCTTGAACGCATAGGAGACGAGGTCGGCGAGGCTGAACCCGTCATGGGCGGCGAGGAAGTTCACCCCGCGCGAGGGTCTGGCGGCCTCCTTGCCGAAGAGATCGGCCGAGCCGGCAAGGCGCGTGGCGAGCGCGCCCACCAGCCCGTCGTCGCCGCGCCAGAAGCGGCGCAGGTCGTCGCGGAACCGGTCCTGCCATTCGAGGAAGGGGGCGGGGAAGTTGCCGACCTGATAGCCGCCCGGCCCGATGTCCCAGGGCTCGGCCACGTGGATCCGGTCCTTGAGCACGGGGTCGGCGAGAAGACGGGCGAAGAAGGGCGCGTCGCGGCTGAAGCCCGAGGGCAGGCGGCCGAGGACGGGCGCCAGATCGTAGCGGAACCCGTCGATGCCGCAGGCCTCCACCCAGGTTCTCAGGCTCTCTTCCATCAGGTCGGCCACGGCCGGCCGGTCGAGCGCGAACGTGTTGCCCGTGCCGGTGTCGTTGACGAGCCGGCCGGCGTCCTCGCCGGCATGGCGGTAGTAGAGCGCGTTGTCGAGGCCGCGGTAGCACACGGTCGGCCCGTGCTCGTCGCTCTCGCCCGAATGGTTGAGGACGACGTCGAGGAGGACGCGGATGCCGCGCGCATGCAGGGCGTCGACCACGCGGCGCACGTCGCCGAGCCCGCCGGGCGCGAGGCGCGGGCAGGGCGCCATGTGGGTGATCGGGTTGTAGCCCCAGGCATTGGTCAGCCCGAGCCGCGTCAGGTGCCGCTCGTCGAGCGCGGCGGCGAGCGGCATCAGCTCCACCGTCTCGACGCCGAGCGTCGCCAGATGGTCGAGGAGCGGCGCCTCGCCGAGCGCCGAGACCGTGCCGCGCAGGCGCTGGGGAATGTCGGGATGGCGCTGCGAGAGCCCGCGCACCAGCACCTCGTAGGTGAAGCCGGGCGCGGCGAAGGGCAGGGGCTCGGCGTCGCGCGCCAGCGCCACCGCGATGGCGCGCGGCACGAAGGGGCCGCTGTCGATGTCGCGATGGGGCGGGGCGGCAAGTTCCGGCCTGTAGACGAAGGGCCGGTCGAGCCGCGTCGCGTAAGGGTCGACGAGGAGCTTGGAGACGTCGAACCGGTGCCCCTGCGCCGGCTCGAAGGGCCCGCGCGCGCGAAAGGCGTAGCGCGTGCCCTCCGGCAGGCCGGGCGCGAAGCCGTAGCGCACGTGGCCCTCGCGACCGGGCAGGCGCAGGCGCGAGGTCTCGCGCGTGCCGTAGTCATCGAAGAGGCAGAGCATGACCTCGTCGGCATTCTGCGAATGGACGGCGAAGGCGATGCCATCGGCCTCCACGCTCGCGCCGAGCTTTTTCGGGCGCCCGCGCTCGGCGGTCAGCCGCACCGGTCCGTCCATCGCCATGCGCCGCTCGCTCAGGTCACGACGTCCGGCGCGGTGCGCCCCGTGCGCTTGGTGATCTCGCCGATTGCGTCCGCCGTCTGGATGAGTTCGGCCAGCGCGCGCTGCGGCGCCTCGCCATGGCGCGCGGCGTCGGGCTCGTAGCGCTCGATATAGACGCGCAGCGTCGCCCCGTGCGTGCCCGTGCCCGACAGGCGGAAGACGATGCGAGAGCCGCCGGAGAAGACGATGCGCACGCCCTGGCCGGTGGAGATCGAGTTGTCGACCGGGTCGCGATAGGAGAAGTCGTCGGCCTCCGAGACCACGAGCGTGCCGAAGCGCTGGCCGGCCATCGAGGCGAGGCGGTCGCGCAGCGATTCCATCAGCCCCTCGGCCGCCTCCTTGTCGATCTCCTCGTAGTCGTGGCGCTGGTAGTAGTTGCGCCCGAACTCGGCCCAGTGGGCGGACAGGATGTCGGCGACGCTCTCGCGCCGCACGGCGAGGATGTTCAGCCACAGGAGAACGGCCCAGAGCCCGTCCTTCTCGCGCACGTGGTCCGAGCCCGTGCCCGCGCTTTCCTCGCCGCAGATCGTCACCTTTCCGGCGTCGAGGAGATTGCCGAAGAACTTCCAGCCGGTCGGCGTCTCGAACATGCCGAGGCCCCGCTTCTGCGCCACGCGGTCGGCCGCCTGGCTCGTGGGCATGGAGCGCGCGATGCCGGCGATCCCGCCCGCATAGCCCGGCGCCAGATGCGCGTTGGCCGCCAGAACGGCGAGCGAATCGGAGGGCGAGACGACGACGCCCCGGCCCACGATCAGGTTGCGGTCGCCGTCGCCGTCGGAGGCCGCGCCGAAATCCGGCCCGCCCTTGACCATCAGCTCGTCGATCAGCGCCTTGGCATGGACCGCGTTCGGATCGGGATGGCCGCCGCCGAAATCCTCCAGCGGCTCGCCGTTGATCACCGTGCCCGCGGGCGCGCCGAGGCGGTTCTCCAGGATGTCCTTCGCATAGGGGCCGGTGACGGCATGCATGGCGTCGAAGCGGATGCGGAAGCCGGAGGCCAGCAGCTCGCGGATCGCGCCGAAGTCGAAGAGCGTCTCCATCAGCGAGGCATAGTCGGCGACGGGATCGACGACCTCCACCACCATGTCGCCGAGGCGCGTCTCGCCGAGCTTGGAGATGTCGGGCGCGGTCTGGGCGATGATGCGGAACTCGGTCATCGCCAGCGAGTGGCGGTAGATCGCCTCGGTGATCTTCTCCGGGGCGGGGCCGCCATTGGCGATGTTGTACTTGATGCCGAAATCGCCGTCCGGGCCGCCGGGATTGTGGCTGGCCGAGAGGATGATGCCGCCGGCCGCCCGGCGCTTGCGGATGAGGTTGGAGGCGGCGGGCGTCGACAGGAGGCCGCTGCGCCCCACCACGACGCGCCCGTAGCCGTTGGCTGCGGCCATGCGGATGGCGGTCAGGATGACCTCGCGGTTGAAAAACCGCCCGTCGCCGCCGATCACCAGCGTCTCGCCGCCGTCCGGCTTGGCCGCGTCGAAGATCGCCTGGATGAAATTCGCGGCGTAATGCGGCACCTGGAACCGCGTCACCTTCTTGCGCAGGCCGGACGTGCCGGGCTTCTGGTCGTCGAAGGGCGTGGTCGCGACGGTCTCGATCATGGCTCTGGGATCTACTTCTGCAGGAGGTCGCGATAGAGGGCGGCGTATTGGCCGGCGCTGGCCGTCCAGGACACGTCGGTGGCAAGGCCGCGCGCCTGCATGGCCTGCCAGGCCTCGGGCTCGCGGTAGAGGGCGACGAGCCGGTCGAGCGCGTCGGACAGGCCCGCCTCGCCCGGTTCGAAGATGATGCCGGTGGCGACGCGGGCGCGCGTCGCGGCGAAATTGGCGTCGATCACCGTGTCGGCCAGTCCCCCGACGCGCGAGACGACGGGCACGCAGCCGTAGCGCAGCGCGCAGAGCTGGGTGAGGCCGCAGGGCTCGAAGCGCGATGGCACGAGGATCGCGTCCGCCCCCGCCTGCAGGCGGTGCGAGAGCATCTCCTCGTAGCCGATCCGCACGCCGATCGCGCGGGGGTGGCGGGCATGGGCGGCGTGGAACGCGCCCTCGATGGAGCGCTCGCCCGAGCCGACGACGACGAGGCGCAGCCCCTTGGCGACGAGCGCCTCGCAGGCCTGCGCCACGAGATCGAGCCCCTTCTGCCAGGTCAGCCGGCTGACGATGCCCAGGATCGGCCCGTCGCCGGGCGCGAGGTTGAACTCGGCCTCGAGCGCCCGCTTGTTGGAAACGCGCCGATCGAGCGAGGCGCCGTCGTAGCGCTCGGCGATGGCCGGGTCGCTCGCGGGGTTCCAGACGTCGGTGTCGATGCCGTTGACGATGCCGTGCAGCGCCTCGCGGCGCCCGTTCAGGAGCCCGTCGAGCCCCATCCCGTCCCGCGGCGTGAGGATCTCCTTGGCATAGGTGGGGCTGACGGTCGTCAGCGCGTCCGCCGCGTGCAGGCCGCCCTTCAGGAAGCCGACGGCGTCGTAATATTCGACGCCCTCGAGGGACCAGGCCGTGTCCGGCAGGCCGAGCCCGGGGAAGACGGCGCGGGCGAAGGCGCCCTGGAAGGCGAGATTGTGGATGGTCAGCACCGTCTTCGGCCGCCGCTCGCCGGAAAAGGCGAGATAGACGGGGGCGAGGGCGGCCTGCCAGTCATGCGCGTGCACGATGTCGGGCCGCCAGCCCTTCAGCGCCCCGAGGCCGATCCGCGCGGCGACCTCCGCGAGCGCGGCGAAGCGGCGCCAGTTGTCGGGATGGTCCTCGCCGGTCGGGCCGGAATAGGGGCCGCCCGGCCGGTCGAAGAGATGGGGCGCGTCGAGGACGATGAGCTCGAGCTCGCCGAGCTTCAGGGGCAGGAGGCGCGCCGGTCCGCCGAAGAGGTCGGCGATCTTCAGGAGCGCGCGCGCGCCCGGCTTCACGGCCGCGCGCACCGCCGGATAGGCCGGCATCAGGGTCCGCACCGCCACGCCATGCGCCGAGAGCGCGAGCGGCAGCGCGCCCGCGACGTCGGCGAGCCCGCCGGTCTTGACCAGCGGGTAGAGTTCCGAGGCGACGGCGAGGACCTTGAGGGTCATCGATGCAGGAGCCGGTCGATCATCGGCTTGGTGACGAGGCAGATGCCGGACTCGGTGCGCCGGAAGCGCTGGCCGTCGAGTTCGGGATCCTCGCCGATGACGAGCCCGTCGGGGATGATGACGCCGCGGTCGACGACGGCGTTCTTCACCCGCGCGTGCCGGCCGATCTGGCAATGCGGCAGGATGACGGAGTTCTCGACATGGCTGAAGGAGCGCTGGCGCACGCCGGTGAAGAGGAGCGAGCGGTTGAGCGAGCCGCCCGAGATGATGCAGTCGCCCGAGACGAGGGAGGAGACCGCGTAGCCGCGCCGGCCGTCCTCGTCATGCACGAACTTCGCCGGCGGCACGGTCTCGGCATAGGTCCAGATCGGCCAGTCGCGGTCGTAGATGTCGAGCGGGGGCACCACGTCGGTGAGGTCGATATTGGCCTGCCAGTAGGCGTCGATCGTGCCGACGTCGCGCCAGTAGGCCTCGCCCACCGGCTCGTCGGCCGAGCGCACGACGGAGCGGTTGAAGCGGTGCGCATAGGCTTTGCCGTGGCGCACGATATGCGGGATGATGTCCTTGCCGAAGTCGCGGTCCGAGGTCGGGTCGGCCGCGTCGCGGCGCAGCTGGTCCATCAGGAAGGTCGTGTCGAAGACGTAGATGCCCATCGAGGCGAGCGCCGTGTCCGGTCGTCCGGGAACGGCCGGCGGGTCCTTGGGCTTCTCGACGAAGTCGGTGATCCGGTACTCGGTGTCGACATGCATCACGCCGAAGCCGACCGCCTCCATGCGCGGGACCTCCAGGCAGCCGACGGTGACGTCGGCTCCCGTGTCCACGTGCTGCTGGAGCATCAGCTCGTAGTCCATCTTGTAGATGTGGTCGCCCGCCAGGATCACGATGTAGCGCGGCGCGTAGTCCTCGATGATGTCGATGTTCTGGTAGACCGCGTCGGCCGTGCCCGCATACCACTGGTCCTCCGACACGCGCTGGCTGGCCGGCAGGATGTCGAAGCTCTCGTTGCGGCCCGGCCGCAGGAAGTTCCAGCCGTTCTGCAGGTGCCGGATGAGGCTGTGCGCCTTGTACTGCGTCGCGACGCCGATGCGGCGGATGCCCGAGTTGATGGCGTTGGAGAGGGCGAAGTCGATGATGCGGGTCTTGCCGCCGAAATAGACGGCGGGCTTGGCGCGCACGTCCGTCATCTCCATGAGGCGCGAGCCGCGCCCGCCGGCGAGCACATAGGCCATGGACTCGCGCGAGAGCGATGCGATTCTTCGGCGGTCCGCCATGTCCAGTCCTCCCGAGACTCTTTTACCCGGCCGGTCGCCGAAGGGCGCGGTGCGCCGATGGCGCCCGCGGCTCGGTTCTCTTCCGGCCCTTGGGGGGATTGGGGGTGCGAACGGGGGGGCTGTCAAGCCGGCGCGGGCGCCGAGGCCGCGGCGGGCGTGAAACTCCCGCGGGAAAACCGCGGGCGGAAGCGCCGGAGGGCGCGGCGGGCTCGGTCCAGGGCCCGCCGCGCCGCCGTTTTCAGGCGCCGGGACCGGCCTTCCAGATGTCGGCCGCATACTCGCGAATCGAGCGGTCGGAGGAGAACCAGTGCATGCGGGCCGTGTTGTGGACGGCCTTGGTGTGCCAGTCCGACTGGTCGCGATAGAGCGCGTCGAGCTTGCGCTGGGTCTCCCAGTAGGCCTGGAAGTCGGCGCAGATCATCCACCAGTCGTTGTTGAAGAGATTGCCCACGAGCCCGTGGTAGCGCGACGGCTCGTCCGGGCTGAAGACGCCCGAGGAGATGGCGTGCAGCGCTTCGCGCAGGAGCGGCGAGCTCTCGATGATCGAGCGGCCGGAATGGGCCTCCGCGCGGCGCTTGGCGACTTCGGGCGCCGTCAGGCCGAAGATGAAGATGTTCTCCTCGCCCACATGCTCCAGCATCTCGACATTGGCCCCGTCGAGCGTGCCGATGGTCAGCGCGCCGTTCAGGGCGAACTTCATGTTGCCGGTGCCCGACGCCTCGAGGCCGGCCGTCGAGATCTGCTCGGAGATGTCGGCCGCCGGCATGATGATCTCGGCGAGCGAGACATTGTAGTTCGGGATGAACACGACCTTCAGGAGATCGCGCACCGACGGATCGGAATTGATGATCCGCGCCACGTCGTTGGCCAGATGGATGATCTCCTTGGCCTGCGCGTAGCTCGGCGCCGCCTTGCCGGCGAAGATCTTCACCCGCGGCGTCCAGTCGAGGTCGGGCCGCGAGCGGATCTGCTCGTAGAGCGCGATCGCCTCGATGATGTTGAGGAACTGGCGCTTGTATTCGTGGATGCGCTTGACCTGGATGTCGAAGATCGCCTCCGGGTCGAGCGTGATGGCGAGGCGCTCGGAGACGACGTCGGCGAGCCGCTGCTTGTTGGCGCGCTTCACCGCGGCGAACTTCTCGCGGAACGCGGCGTCGCCGGCCATCCTGTCGAGATCGGCGAGGCGCGCGATGTCGTCCTTGAAGGCCGGGCCGATCGCCTCGGTCACGAGGCTCGTCAGGCCCGGATTGGACTGCATCAGCCAGCGGCGCGGCGTGACGCCGTTGGTCTTGTTCTGGATGCGGTCGGGATAGAGCTCGTGCAGCGCGCGGAACACCGTGTCCTTCATGAGGTCGGTGTGGAGCGCGGAGACGCCGTTCACGGCATGCGAGCCCACGAAGGCGAGCTGGCCCATGCGCACGCGCTTGCCGTTGCCCTCGTCGATCAGCGAGATGGCCGAAACGCGCCCGCCGTCGAAGCCGCGCTCCTGCGAGGCCTCGCGGATGACCGCGGCGTTGATGGCGTAGATGATCTGCATCTGGCGCGGCAGGAGGCGCTCGAAGAGATGCACCGGCCAGTGCTCCAGCGCCTCGGGCAGGAGCGTGTGGTTGGTGTAGGAGAAGGTCGCCTGGGTGATCTCCCAGGCTTTCGCCCATTCGAACCCGTGCACGTCGACGAGAAGGCGCATCAGCTCGGCGACGGAGACGGCCGGATGCGTGTCGTTCAGCTGGATGGAGACCTTGTCGG
Organism: Aurantimonas sp. Leaf443; assembly: GCF_001425575.1. GTDB lineage: Bacteria > Pseudomonadota > Alphaproteobacteria > Rhizobiales > Rhizobiaceae > Leaf443. The sequence continues at coordinate 137,188 of NZ_LMRD01000001.1, forward strand.
CAAGGTTCGACAGGTCGTCGTTCTCCGAGAGGTGCCGGCGCAGGATGTCCTGCAGCGAGGCGGAGGAGAAGAAGTATTCCTGGCGCAGGCGCAGTTCCTGGCCCGCCTGATGCGAATCGGCGGGATAGAGGACGCGGGTGATCGCCTCGGCCTTGTTGGACTCCACCAGCGCGCCGATATGGTCGCCGGAATTGAAGGCGTCGAGCAGGATCGGGTCGAGCGCCTGCGCGCTCCACAGGCGCAGCGTGTTCACGCGGTTGCCGCGCCAGCCGACCATCGGCGTGTCGAAGGCGACGGCGAGCACCCGCTCGGACGGGCGCCAGACCTGGCGCACGGGGCGGCCGGGCTCCTGGAAGGCACTGACCTTGCCGCCGAAGCCGATCTCGTAGGCGAGCTCGCGGCGCTCGAACTCCCAGGGGTTGCCGTGGACGAGCCAGGTCTCGGGCAGTTCCACCTGCGCGCCGTCGGCGATCTCCTGGCGGAAGAAGCCGTGAACGTAGCGGATGCCGTAGCCGAAGCCGGGCACGCCGGTCGTCGCCATGGATTCCATGAAGCAGGCCGCCAGACGCCCGAGACCGCCATTGCCGAGCGCGGCGTCCGGCTCCAGGAGTTCCACCATGTCGAGCTTGACGCCGAACCGGTCGAGCGCCTCGCCGACGGTCTGCGTGAGGCCGAGATTGTCGATCGCGTCGCGCAGGAGGCGCCCGATCAGGAATTCCATCGACAGGTAGCAGACGCGCTTGGCGCCGGCTTCCTTGGTCTCCTGCGCCGAATGCATCCAGCGGTCGATGATGCGGTCGCGCACGGCGAGCGTCGTGGCGTGCAGCCAGTCGTAGCGGCGCGCCTCGGCGGGCGTCTTGCCGATCGAGTAGGTCAGCCGCTCGACGATCTCCGAGGCCAGCGTGTCGGCGTCGTTGACGCGCAGGGCCGGGCGCGCCACCGAGGTCGGCGTCTCGATCTCGTCTTCGATCTTCACGGTCGCGGAACTCATGCCTGTCTCATCCTTCGGATCGCCTCGACCAGCCCCGCCGTGGAGGCGTCGCGGCCCTCTGGTGTCGCCTTGCCCGTGACCACCGGAACGAGGGCGTTGGCAAGTTCCTTGCCGAGCTCCACGCCCCACTGGTCGAAGGCGTTGATGCCGTAGAGCGCCGCCTCGACGAAGACGCGGTGCTCGTAGAGCGCGATGAGGCGCCCGAGCGTCGCGGGGTCGAGGCGGTCGTAGAGAAGGGTGACCGAGGGCCGGTCGCCGGGAAAGGTGCGGTGCGGGGCGAGGCGCTCGGCATCGCCCTGCGAGCGGCCGGCCGCCAGCAACTGGCGTCGCGCCTCCTCCATCGAGCGGCCGCGCATCAGCGCCTCGCTCTGGGCGAGGCAGTTGGCAAGGAGAAGGTCCTGATGGACGTTCATCTTCGGGCCCTCGTGGGCGTTCGCCCCGACCATGAACTCCACGGGCACGACGGCCGTGCCCTGGTGCAGGAGCTGGAAGAAGGCATGCTGCCCGTTGGTGCCCGGCTCGCCCCAGACGACGGGGCCGCTGACGCTGACCGGCTCGCCGTCGAGCCCGACGCGCTTGCCGTTCGATTCCATGTCGAGCTGCTGGAGATAGGCGGGAAAGCGCGAGAGGCGCTGGTCGTAGGGAATGACGGCGCGGCTCGCATGGCCGAGGACGGCGTGGTGCCAGTAGCCGACGAGGCCGAGCAGGACCGGCAGGTTCTCACGCGGCGGCGCGTCGCGGAAATGCAGGTCCATCTCGCGCGCGCCGGAGAGGAAGGCTCGGAAATTCCCTTCGCCGACGGCGATCATCAGCGGCAGGCCGATGGCCGACCAGAGCGAATAGCGCCCGCCGACCCAGTCCCAGAAGCCGAAGATGCGCGCCGCGTCGATGCCGAAGGCGCCCACCTTGTCGAGCGCGGTGGAGACGGCGGCGAAATGGCTGCCGACCGCCGCCTCGCCGAGCGAGGCGACGAGCCACGCCCGCGCGGTGGCGGCGTTGGTCATGGTCTCGATCGTGGTGAAGGTCTTGGAGGCGACGACGACGAGTGTGCGCGCGGGATCGAGGCCTTCGAGCGTGTCGGCGATATGGGCGCCGTCGACATTCGAGACGAAGTGGCAGCGCGGACCGTCGTGATAGGGGGCGAGCGCCAGCACCGCCATCACCGGCCCGAGATCGGAGCCGCCGATGCCGATATTGACGACGTCGGTGATCCTCTCGCCGGTCGCGCCGGTGACGGTGCCGGCCCGAAGGCCCTCGGCGAAGCGGCCCATCGCCGCGAGCACTGCCTCGACGTCCCCGCCGACGGGCTTGCCCTCGGCCTCGTAGCCGTCCTCGGGGCGCCCGCGCAGCGCCACATGCAGCACCGAACGGTGCTCGGTTGCGTTGATCGGGGCGCCGGAGAACATCGCGGCCCGCTTCTGCGAAAGTTCGCAGCGCTCGGACAGGGCGACGAGCGCGTCGAGCGCCGCCGCGTCGAGGCTCGTCTTGGAATAGTCGAGGAGGAGGTCGCCGAGCCGCGCCGAGAAGCGCCGGAAGCGCTCGGGGTCGGCGGCGAACAGCGCCTTGATGCCGCGCTCGCCGGCCTGTCGGCCAAGCTCGGGCAGCCGGTCCGCGGCCGTTTCGTCGGAGGCTGAGAAAGTTGCGTTCATCCCGTCCCGTTCCGTGCCTGCATCGCTCGATCCGGCCAGCCTCTTACGCATCCGACATACGCTTGGCAAACGCGGCGCCGGTCGGGTGCGCGCTGTCTAGGCAGAACGGGAGACTGCCTCGTTTCCGTCCTCCCGTCCATCGCGGAGACGACCGGACGGGGAAATCCGTGGCTCAATCGACGGGGCGGCGCGGGCCTCGCGCCCTTCGCCTTCCCCTGGGACAATCCTTACGACGCGAGTTGCGAAGAAACGACGAACGGCGCGGGCGCGCCGTTTGCCGCGTTTCTAGAACTCGCCCTCGTAGAACACGCCGACCTGGCCGCCGCCGGTGGCCGACACGGCGCCGCGCGCCTTCAGCCCGCCGCCGAGCTTCAGGTCGATGGAGACCTGGCCGGTGGAATCGACGCCGAGATAGGTGTTGTCGTTGAGATATTTGCCGACGCCGACCGCGGTCTGCCCGTCGGCGGTCGTCTTGATATCGAGATCGTCGACGCCGAGCTGGGCCCGCAGGTTCTCCAGAAGCCCCGTCGAGCCGCCGACCCCTGCCAGCGTGGCCGCCGCCTCCGCGAGCTGGGCGATCTGCAGCGGCGAGAGATCGGCCGTGCCCTGGCCGAAGATCAGGCGCGCCAGGACCTCGTCCTGCGGCAGCGCCGGTTCGGACGAGAAGGTGAAGCTCGGATCGTTGGCAGGTCCCGTCACCGAGATCGAGACGGTCACGTCGCCCGTGTCGGAGGTCGCCAGGAGATCGAGCGTCGGCACGAGCCCGCCGGTGAAGGTGAGGATGCCGCGCTCGAAGTCGAGCCGGCGCGACAGGACGCGGAAGCGCCCGCGCTGCAGCTCGAACCCGCCGACGATGGAGGGCGAGGCCGCCGAGCCGGTGATGCGGATGGACCCGCCGAGCTCGATGTCGAGGCCACGACCGCGCACGAAGACGCGGGACGGCGCGTTGAAGGTGAGGTCGAGATCGATGCCGCCGCCGCCGCCGCCGGAGCGACCCTTGGGGAAGAGCTCCTCCTGCTGGCGATAGACGGCGGGCCGGGCGTTGCGATGCGTCACGTCGATGCGCGCCAGCGAGGTCGGCAGGCGCTCGGGCACGATCACGTCGATCTCGCGCGCGTTCAGCGTGCCCGACAGGCGCGGCGTGCCGGTGAGGGGGCCCGTCAGCGCCAGATCGGCCGAGAGCTGGATCGACAGGAGATCGCCGTCCGCATAGCGCCCGTCGACGATCTGGACCCGGATGTCCGCCTCGAAGGGCGGGCGCAGCGCCACCGAGCCGCCGACGGCGATGCGCCCGCCCGAGGCGAGATTGGCCGAGAAGGCCCCGATCGTCGCGCGGTCGCCGTTCAGCGAGATGGTCGTGGAAATGTTGTTGATGGCGAGATTGGTGCCGGTGTCCACGAAGCGGGCGCCCGCCGTGGAGACGGTGCCGGTGACGTTCGGCTGCGTCGCCGGTCCCGCGATCCGCGCGTCGATGCGCACCGTGCCCTCGATGGAGCGGCCGCCTTCCGCAAGGATCCGGTTGGCGAGGGCGAGCGGCGCCGTGCCGTTCACCGCCAGATCGAGCTGCGGGGCGCCGGCCAGGGTCACAGAGCCCGCGGCCGTGAGCGCCAGCCCGCTGCCCGAAAGGCGCGTGTCGGTCGTGAGCCGGCGGTCGGCGAAGCGCCCGGTCGTGGTGATGGCGAGCGCGCCGACGCCCGCGTCCCGCGTCTGCTGGATCGAGACGCCGCTCGCGCGGATGTCGTAGGCGGCGACCGGGTTGGAAGGCGAGCCCGACACGTTCGCCGTGCCCGAGATCGTGCCCTGCGGGGCGATGCCCGGGGCGAAGGAGCCGGCGATGGAGGCGGGAAGGTCGGCGATGGCGATGTCGAGGTCGAGCGCCTGCGCCCCGGCCGAGCCCGTGGCGCTGATCGTGCCGCCGCCGACGCGAACCTGCGCGGCCGACAGCTGGACCGTGCCGGCGCGATAGGTGCCGGCCGCATTGGCGTTGACCGCCGGCGCGCCGGCGGCCCGTCCCTGCGCCACCGAGATGGCGTCGGCGCGAAGGTCGAAGCGGGCATCGGGGTTGGACAGCTGCCCGGTCGCCGCGGCCGTGCCCGAGACCGTCCCCTGCGCGCCGAGCCCGTCCACGAAACCGTTGGCGAGGCCGACCGGCACCGTGTCGAGCGTCACGGCGATGTCGAGCGTGCGCCCGACGCGGCCCGTCGCGACGATGGACCCGCGGCCGATGTCGACGCGCGCGTTCGACAGGTCCGCGCTGCCGTTCTCGTAGGTGCCGGCGACGTTGAGGCTCAGCGGCGCGACGCCGGACTCGGCGATCTTGCGCGTGGTGATGCCGCTGCCCGAGACGTCGAACCGTGCCACCGGGGCGCCGAGCGTTCCGCTCGCCCTGGCGCTGCCGGTGAGCGCGCCGCGCGCCTCGAGCCCCTCCACGAAACCGTTGGCGAGGCCGACGGGGAGGCGGTCGACCGTGAGGTCGAGGTCGAGCCTGTCGCCGATCGTGCCGGTGGCGCTCAGCGAGCCTTCGCCGACCGTGACATTGGCCCGCTCGATCGTGGCGCTCGCCGCGCCGTAGCGGCCGGCGACGTCGAGCGTCAGCGGCGCTATGCCCGAGCGCTTGATGTCGGCCGTCGTCAGCCCGGCGCCCTGCAGGGCGAAGACGGCGGAGGGGTCGGACAGCGAGCCCGTCGCGGTGCCCGTGCCGGTCAGCGTGCCTTCCGCGCCGAGCCCTTCGACGAAGCCGTTGGCGAGCGCCACGGGCAGGCGTTCGAGGGCAAGCGAAAGGTCGAGCCGGCGCCCGACCGTGCCTTGCGCCGTCAGCGAGCCGTCGCCGACGCTCACGCGCGTGTCGCCGAGCGTCAGCGTGCCGTCGGCGAGCGTGCCGGACGCCGTGAGGTCGAGCGGCGGCACGCCCTTCTCTGCGATGTCGCGCGCGGTGATGCCGCTGCCGCCGAGCTGGAACCGCCCGGCGGGCGCGGCGAGCGTGCCTTGTAGGTCGGCTGTGCCCGAGAGCGTGCCGCGAGCGTTCAGGTCGGGCACGAAGCCGTTGGCGAGCGCGACGGGGAAGGCGTTCAGCGCGAGATCGAGATCGAGCGTGCGTCCGACCGTGCCGCTCGCCTGGAGCGAGCCCTCGCCGACATTGACGACGGCCGTCTGGAGGCTCGCCGTGCCGTCGGTCGCGGTGCCGGTGAGGCGCAGCGACAGGGGCGGCGTGCCCGAACGCTCGATCGCCGCCGTCGTGATGCGCGTGCCGGTGATGTCGAACGCCCCGTCCGGCGCGGTGCGCGGGCCTGTGGCCCTCGCCGTGCCCGAAAGGGTGCCGGAGGCGTCGAGCCCCGGCACGAAGCCGTTGGCAAGACCCATCGGCAGGTCGGTCATGGCGAGGTCGAGATCGAGCGTGTCGCCGATCGTGCCGGTCGCCGTCAGCGAGCCGTCGCCGACATTTACCCGGCCCTCGTCGAGCCGCACGGTGCCGGCGTCGTAGCCGCCGGCGACGCGCAGTGTCAGGGGAGCGATGCCGGCCTCGGCGATCTCGCGGGCGGTGATCGCGTCGCCGGCGAGGCGGAAAGTCGCGACGGGCGCCGCGCGCGGCCCCGTCACGTCGGCCTCGCCCGACAGCGTGCCGGAGGCCTCGAGACCCGACACGAAGTCGTTGGCGAGGGCGGCGGGCAGGTCCGCGAGGCGGATGTCGAGGTCGAAGGTCTCGCCCACCGTGCCGCTCGCCTCCAGCCGCCCCTCGCCGATCGTCGCGCGGGCGGTGTCCAGGGCGAGGACGGCGTCTCGGTAACTTCCCCTGGCGTCGAGCGCGATGGCCGGAAGCCCGGCGCCGCGCGTCTGGCCGGTGGAGAGGTCGCGGCCTTCGAGGGCGAAGCTCGCCTGCGGCGCGTCGGCGGCACCGGTCACGCTCGCCGTGCCCGTCAGCGTGCCGCGGGCGTCGATGCCGGCCACGAAGGGGGCGGCGATGGCCGCGGGCAGGCGGTCCAGGACAAGCGCCAGATCCAGCGTCTCGCCGCTCGTGCCCGAGACGCTCGCCGAGCCGTCGCCTGCATCGAGGCGGATCGTGCCCAGAGTCGTCGTCCCGTCCGCGATGCGGATGCTGGCGGGCGCGGCGAGGCGCAGCGGCGCGTCGGGAATGGCGGCATTGAGCGTCGACAGGTCGAGCACCGTCTCGCCCGGCGCGACGCGCGCCGTGCCGGCGAGCGCCACGGGGATGCCGTTCAGCGCGGCATCCGCCTCGAAGGCGTTCGCCTTCGTCTCGCCCGCGCCGGTCGTCGAGAGGCGCAGGTCGAGATCGGCGGCCGTCACCGTTCCGGCCGCGAGCGAGGCGGCCGTCACCGTGCCGTCGGCGGTCGGGATGCCCAGATAGTCCGACACGGCGAGATCGATACGGGCATCGGCGAGATCGGCGCCGGAAACCGAAAGGGCGCGCGTCGTCAGATCCACGGCGGCGACGGGCGTCGCGTCGGCCTCGACGCGAAGGTCCACCGTGCCGTTGACGTCGCCGGAGGCGGCGAGGCCGCCGAGCGCCGCGAGCGGGCCGATGTCCTCAACCGCGACGGTCAGGGTGCCGACGGGCGCGAAGGCTTGCGTCAGCTGCAGCGCCCCGGTGATGGCGTTCGGGCCCTGGCGGATGGCGATGTCGGAAATCCGACGCTCGCCGTTCGCAAGCGTCTCGAGATCGGCCTCGCCGGTCAGCGGCTGGCCGTCCAGCGTGCCGGAGATGCGCAGAGACCCGGTCGGGGCGGCGCTCGCCAGCGTGCCGCGCGCCTCGACCTCGAGGTCGGCGAGCTCGCGCCCGTTGATCGACAGGCCGTTGCCCGAAAGCGCGAGATCGACATCGGGCTGGTCGCTCGGCCCGCTGGCGGTGAGGCGGAAGTCGGCCGCGCCCGAGAGCGCCGAGGTCACCGCGCCGCTGTTGGCGATGCGGCCGGCGATATCGGCGCTCACCTGGTCCTGTGCGAGCTGCGCCTGTCCCGTCACGGTCAGGCCTTCGCTCGCGACGGAGAGCGTCGTCGCCGAAAGCGCGCCGTCCGCTGCGCGCGCGACGCGCCCGCCGACGCTCGTCTCGTCGCCGGCGATGGGCACGAGGGCGGCGGAGAGCGCGGAGGTCTGGAAGCGGCTGTCGAGCGTCAGGTCGAAGACCGAGAAGTCGAGCGCCGCCGTGCCGTTGACGCCGAGCCGGGCCGTCTCCGTCACGGCCTCGCTCGGCTCCAGCGTCAGGCCGGCCGGCGTCAGCGCGCCGTTCAGCGCGATCCGCACCGGGCCCGTCAGGAAGCGCTGCTGGAGCCCTTCGGGCGCGCGGAAGGTCGCCGCCTCCGCCGTCAGCGACAGGGGCCCGCGCAGCGCGCGCAGGTCGAAGCTCCGGCTCGTCGCGCGCGCGTTCACGGTCTGCGCGCCGTATTCGCCGGAGGCGAAGGCGCCAAGACGGGCGGAGAGATCCACGTTGGCGGCGGTGAGCGCGCCGGAGAGGCGCGCGTCCATGCCGGCGAGCGAGAGCGTCGTGCGGTTCGGCTCGGCGCCGAATGCGAGCGGGATGGCGCCGCCGCCCGGCGCCGCCAGCGCCAGCGTCAGATCGTTGCCGGCGCCCGAGAGGTCGAGCGTGCCGGCGGCGTCGAGCGCGAGCGCGTCGGAGGCAAGGCGGCCGGTCTCGATGCGATAGGTGCCGTCGGCGGCGAGGAGGACGGTCGCATCGAGCGCGGTGGAGCCGGCGAGATAGGGCTTCACGCTCTGCGGCACGAAGCGCTCGGCCGCCACGTTCAGGGACAGAGACACGCGCCGCCCTTCGGCGCCCTGGGTGGCGCGCGCCGTCAGCGTCGCGGCCTCGGTCGCGCCCACCGAGAGCGCGCCGTTCGCCATGAAGTCGGACAGGGGGCCCGCGCCCTTGATCGACAGGTCGACGGCCGGCCGGTCCGCGAGGTCGAGCAGCGTCGCCACGAGCCCGCCCTGCGGCTCGCTGGCGGCGATGTCGAGCGTCAGCTGGTTCTCGTCGGGCGCGAAGGCGACGTTCAGCGCGATGCGGCCGGGCTGGTCCAGCCGGTCGATCGTGGCGCGCAGCGTCAGGTTCGTCGGGTCGGCGGCGAGACGCAGGGCCGCGTCGGCGCGCAGCCGCGCCCGCGTGCCGGCGATGGCCTCGCCGAGCACGAACTCGCCGATCGTCAGCTTGCGGATGTCGGCGGTGATCGAGGGCAGCGAGAAGCCCGAGCCCTCGCTGTCCGGGCTCTCCGGCTGCCCGGTCGGCAGCCGCTCCAGCACGATCTGGCCGGCGGTGAGGCTCTCGATCGAGACGTTCGAGCGCACGAGGGCGAGCGGCGACCAGTCCATCGCGAGATCGCGCGCCGTCAGGAACACGCCCTGCGGATCGGAGGCGGTGACGCTCTCGATGCGCAGGTTGCCGGTGAGGGCGCCCGACAGGCCCTCGATCTCCACCGTCATCGTGTCGGACGAGAGCAGCTTCTCGATCTGGTCGGCGACGAAGCCCTGCGCGGCGGCCGGCCGGGCACCGGGCCCGGCTGCGGCGAACAGGAGGGCGAGGAAAGCGAGGGCGAGGGAACGCAGCATCATCAGAAGGCCTGCCCGATACCGGCATAGATCTGGTAGGAGGCGTCGCGCGGACCCGGATCGAGCGGGATGCCGACGTCGAGCCGGATGGGGCCGAAGCTCGTGAGGTAGCGGGCGCCGAGCCCCGCGCCCATCTTCAGGTCCGAGAAGCTCGGCACGTAGTCGTCCGACACCGTGCCGAAGTCGAGGAAGGGCACGATCTGGATCGTCTCGGTCACGCCGATGCGCGCTTCCACCGAGCCCTCGAACACGGTGAGCCCGCCGGTCGGCGTGTCGGTGAAGTCCTCGTTGAAGCCCGAGCCTTCCGGCACGAAGTCCGGGAAGTAGGGGCCGATCGACTGGAACTCGTAGCCGCGCACCGAGCCGCCGCCGCCGGCATAGAAGCGCCGGTCGTTGGGGATGTCCTCGAGGTCCGCGCCGAAGATCGTGCCGTAGCCGAGCCGGCCGGCCAGGATCAGCCGGTCGCTGTCGGTGAGCGAGAGATAGGCCGAGCCGTCGAGCCGGGTCTTGGCGAAATAGGCTTCGCCGTCGAGCGTCGCCGTCGGCTCGAACAGGGCCTTGGCGAGGAAGCCCTCGGTCGGGTTCAGCGCGTTGTCGCGGTTGTCGAACGTGTAGGTCAGGGGCACGGAGAGGAGCGTGTAGCCCTTGGTGCCGGTATAGTCGGTGATCTCCTCGTACTCGGCCCGCACGATGGCCGAGGCCTTCTGCGTCTTGTCGATCTCGTACTCGACGCCGCTCGTGGCGGCGTAGGAGAGACGGTCGTAGGCCAGCGGCTGCTCGCGCTTCAGCTCGAGCGAGCCGATATAGACGGAGTCGGGCCCGAGCACGCCGGGCTTCTTGAACACGAGCGAGGCGGAGAAGTCCGGCTCGGTCGTCTCGCGCGCCTGCTCGCTCACGGCCGTCGCCCCGATGCGGCTGACGGCGGCGTCGAAGCGCAGCGATTCGGCGCGTCCGAAGAGGTTGCGATGGCCGATATAGCCGGAGGCGCCCGCGCCTTCCGTGTTCGAATAGGTCGCGCCCGCGCCGTAGAAGCCGAACTTGCGCTCGCCCACCTCCACCTGCACCGGCAGCGTGCCGTCGGCCTCCTGGGCCTTGGCCTCCTTGACGGTGACGGAGGAGAAGACGCCGAGCTTGAGGAGGCGGTCGCGCGCGATGTCGAGTTCCTCGGGCGAGAAGACCTTGCCCGCCTCCACGCCCGCCATGTAGGCGACGAAGCCCGGATCCACCGCCTCCGCCCCGTCCACATAGGTCGCGCCGAAGGGCACGCGCGGGCCGGGCGAGAGGTCGATCGTATAGTCCAGACGGTCGCGCGCGGCGTCCGCGATCACGTCGCGCCGCGTCACGGCCACGAAGGGCCGTCCGTCGTCGCGCAGCGCCCGCAGCATCTTGGCCTCGCCGTCGAGCACGTCGACCGAGGCGGCCGAGCCGCCGGTCGTGAGGTCGTACTGCGCGGGATCGACCGGCAGGCCGCCGGCCGAGACGCGCACCTGGCCGAGCGCGTAGACCGGGCCCGGCTCGACGCGGATCGAGACGGGCACCGGGCGCGAGCGGTCGAACGTGGCGTCGGGCGCCAGCGTCTCGATGTCCCGCCCCTCGATGAAGATGCGCGCGATGCCGTCGTAGCGGGCGTTCTCGAAGAGGGCCGCCACGAGGCGCTTGCGGTCGTTGCGCGCCTTGGACAGCAGCCCGAGCGAGCCGGAGACGGGCGCGTCGGCGTCGGAGACGAGCGTCGAGGCCTTGTTCAGCTCCTCCTGGAGCCCGGCGACGTCGCCGGGGCCGGGCTGCACGGTGAGGGAGACCTGGTAGGAGAGGGGATCGACGACGTCCTCGCCCTCCTCCTCCGCGCTCTCGAAGATCTTGAAGCCGAAGATCTCGAACGCGCCCGCGGGGCTCGCGCCGATCGGCCCCGACAGCGCCAGGGCGAGGCAGAGAGCCAGCGGGAGCTTCGCTCCGGATCGGTCGGTATCGTGCAAGACGCGCCACTCTCAACCAGTTGCGATGCGAGGCGACGGCCGGACCGAGAAGGCCTTCTCGGCCCTTGCCTGTCCATGGAATGCCTCTCCATCGCAAGGACTTGGCTTCAGGTCCTGCGATGGAGAGGCAAGGTTGCCGCTTCTCCCCGCCTTGGCAACGCCCAATGCCGCCGACCGCTGCGATCGGGGCGCCCGCGCTGCGCTTCTCGCCGACCTTGTGCCAGGCTGGACACACATTTTAACGATTGCCGCCCGGGGGTCTTAAGGCTTGGCGCCCTCCGGCGCGGCGCATCGACGCGCGCGGGGCGACCGAAGGTCGAATACCGTGCGTCCTGGAACGCTTCCAATATGCCGCCGGATGCCGCGCGGGGGCGGGGCGCCGTCGGCCGGGGCCTTTCGCGGCGGTGTTGAGAACCGTTCCAGAAAGGCCTTGAAGCCCGGCGGCGCAACGGGCAGTCTCCGCCGCAACGACCGGCCGGGACGGCGGTTGCAAGAATCGAGGACGCTCCGCGACGCCGACCGGCGCGACGGGCGCATGAAGTCGGGAGGACTTTGATGAGCGACGTGACCATCACCGTGAACGGGCGCGAGATGAAGGGGTCGGTCGAGGACCGCACGCTTCTGGTGCAGTTCCTGCGCGACAATCTCGGCCTGACGGGCACGCATGTGGGCTGCGACACCTCGCAGTGCGGCGCCTGCGTGGTCCATGTCGACGGCCAGCCGGTGAAGTCCTGCACCATGCTCGCCGTCCAGGCCTCGGGCTCCAGCGTCACGACGATCGAGGGGCTCGCGAACGGCCAGGAGCTGCATCCCGTGCAGGCGGCCTTCCGCGAGCATCACGGCCTGCAGTGCGGCTACTGCACGCCCGGCATGATCATGACGGCGGTCGCGATGATCGAGCGCCACGGCCCCTCGCTCGACGAGCACACGGTGCGCGACGAGCTCGACGGCAATATCTGCCGCTGCACGGGCTACCACAACATCGTCAAGGCGATCCTCTCGGCGGCGGCGGCCAGCGCCCCGCAGCGGATCGCCGCCGAATAGCGCCGGGTCCGGCGCGTTCGTTCCAGCGCCGCCGCGCTGCCCCCGGGAGAGGGGCGCCGGCCGGCTTCACGAGATTTCGGGAGGATTGAAGATGGGTGTCGAAGGGATCGGGGCGAGCGTCCTGCGCAAGGAGGACCGTCGGTTCATCACGGGCCGCGGCCGCTATGTCGACGACATGTCCGTGCCGGGCATGAAATACGCCGCCTTCGTGCGCTCGCCGCACGCCCATGCGACGATCTCCGGGATCGACGCCTCGGCGGCCAAGGCCATGCCGGGCGTCATCGACGTGCTGGAGGGCGCGGCCCTTCGCGCCGACGGCATCGGCAACCTCATCTGCGGCTGGGCGGTCAGCTCCAAGGACGGCACGCCCATGAAGATGGGCGCCTGGCCGGCGCTCGCGGTCGAGACCGTGCGCCATGTCGGGCAGGCGGTCGCCGTCGTGGTCGCCGACACCAAGGCGCAGGCGCGCGACGCGGCCGAGGCGGTCGAGGTCTCCTACGACGTCCTGCCGGCGGTGGTGCGCGGCGTCGACGCCCTCAAGGAGGGCGCGCCCCAACTCCATCCGGAAGCGCCGGGCAATCTCATCTTCGACTGGGACCTCGGCGACGAGGCCGCCACGAACGCCGCCTTCGAGGGCGCCGCGCACGTGACGAAGATGAAGATCGTCAACAACCGCCTCGTGCCGAACGCCATGGAGCCGCGCGCCGCGCTCGGCCACTACGATCCGGCCGAGGATCACTACACCTGCTGGACGACGTCGCAGAACCCGCATGTCGCCCGCCTCGTGATGAGCGCCTTCTACAACGTGGCGCCCGAGCACAAGCTGCGCATCATCGCCCCCGACGTCGGCGGCGGCTTCGGCTCCAAGATCTACATCTATCCCGAAGAGATCGTCTGCCTCTGGGCCTCCAAGAAGACCGGCGTGCCGGTGAAGTGGACGTCCGACCGCACCGAGGCCTTCCTCACCGACGCCCATGGCCGCGACCATGAGACCGAGGTGGAGATGGCCTTCGACGCCGACCACAAGATCCTCGGCCTGAAGGTCGCGACCGTCGCCAATCTCGGCGCCTATATGTCGCTCTTCTCCTCGGCGACCCCGACCTATCTCTACGCCACGCTCCTCTCGGGCCAGTACGATATCCCGGCCATCCACGCCAACGTGAAGGCCGTCTACACCAACACGGTCGCTGTGGACGCCTATCGCGGCGCCGGGCGCCCGGAGGCGACCTATGTCGTGGAGCGCACGATCGAGACGGCGGCGCGCGAGCTCGGCGTCTCGCCGGCCGACCTGCGCCGCAAGAACTTCATCCGCTCCTTCCCGCACCAGACGCCCGTCATCATGTGCTACGACGCCGGCGACTTCGACGCCTGTCTCGAGGCCGGCATGAAGGCCGCCGACGTGGAGGGCTTCGAGGCGCGGCGCGCCGAGGCCAAGGGCCGCGGCAAGCTGCGCGGTCTGGGCATGAGCTGCTACATCGAGGCCTGCGGCATCGCGCCCTCCAAGGCGGTCGGCTCGCTCGGCGCGGGCGTCGGCCTCTGGGAATCGGCAGAGGTGCGCGTCAATCCGGTCGGCACGATCGAGATCCTCACCGGCTCGCACAGCCACGGCCAGGGCCACGAGACGACCTTCTCCCAGCTCATCGCCGAGCGTTTCGGTCTGCCGATCGAGAACGTCCAGGTGATCCACGGCGACACCGACAAGGTGCAGTTCGGCATGGGCACCTACGGCTCGCGCTCGGGCGCGGTCGGCATGTCGGCCATCGTCAAGGCGCTCGACAAGGTGGAGGCCAAGGCCAAGAAGATCGCCGCCCATCTCCTGGAGGCCGCCGAGGGCGACATCGTCATCGAGAACGGCGAGGTGAAGGTCGCGGGCACCGACAAGAAGCTGCTCTGGCACGAGGTGGCCCTCAACGCCTATACCGGCCACAACCTGCCGGACGGCATGGAGCCGGGCCTGAAGGAAGGCGCCTTCTACGATCCGCAGAACTTCACCTTCCCGGCCGGCTGCTACATCTGCGAGGTCGAGGTCGACCCCAACGACGGCATGGTGGAAGTGGTGCAGTTCGTGGCGGCGGACGATTTCGGCCGCGTCATCAACCCGATGATCGTGCACGGCCAGGTCCATGGCGGGCTCGCGCAGGGCATCGGCCAGGCGCTCCTGGAAGGCACCCATTACGACGAGAGCGGCCAGCTCGTCACCGCCTCCTACATGGACTACGCCATGCCGCGCGCCGGCAACCTGCCGATGTTCACGGTGTCGACGACCGAGACGCTCTCGCCCTCCAACCCGCTGGGCATGAAGGGTTGCGGCGAGGCGGGGGCCATCGGCTCGCCGCCGGCGGTCATCAACGCCATCACGGACGCGATCGGCAACAACGACCTGTCGATGCCCGCCACGCCCGAGAAGGTCTGGCGCGCGCTCAACGCGGTCGCCTGAGTCCGACCGCCGGCGCGCCGCCTCCCGCGGCGCGCCGGCCTCTTTCGAATCTGACGCTTCCTCCTGCCGCGCGGTCCCCCCGGGCGACCCGGCAGACGCCAAGAAGGACGATCCCATGTACGAGACCCAGTACAAGCGCCCGACCAGCCTCTCGGAGGCGGCGGGCTTCGTGGCCGGCGGCGACGGCGACGCCAAGTATCTGGCGGGCGGCATGACGCTGATCCCGACCATGAAGCAGCGCCTCGCGGCCCCGACCATGCTGGTGGACCTGCGCCACGTGGAGGGCATGAAGGGCATCGAGGTGAACGGCCGCTCCATCACCATCAAGGGCGGCACGACCCATGGCGAGATCGCCGCGCACGAGGGCATCGCCGCCGTGTGCCCCGGCTTCCATTATCTGGCCAGCGTGATCGGCGACCCGGCCGTGCGCACGCTCGGCACGATCGGCGGCTCCGTCGCCAATTTCGATCCCGCCGCCGACTATCCGACGGCGCTCCTTGCGCTCGGCGCCACGATCCACACCGACAAGCGGCAGGTGCCGGCCGACGAGTTCTTCCTCGGCCTCTTCGAGACCGCGCTGGAGGAGGGCGAGATCGTCACCGGCGTGTCCTTCGAGGCGCCGGAGGCCTGCGGCTACGAGAAGTTCCGCAATCCGGCCTCGCGCTACGCCATGTGCGGCGTCTTCGTCGCCCGCGACGGCGGCACCGCCAAGGTCGGCGTCACCGGCGCCGGCTCCAACGGTGCCTTCCGCTGGAGCGACGGCGAGGCGGCTTTGTCCTCGAACTTCAGCGCCGACGCGCTGAAGGACGTGTCGATCGGGGAGGGCGACATGATCTCCGACCTCCATGGCTCGTCGGCCTATCGCGCCAATCTCGTCCGCGTCGTCACGCAGCGCGCCGTGCGCAAGGCGCTGTCGCACTGAGACCATCGACGCGGCGGGCTCACCCGCCGGGCACCGGACGAAATCGAGGGTCGCGCGCGGGCGCGGCCCTCTTTTTTCGTGGCCGCATGGTCTAGAAGAGGAGGCGAGTTCCACGCCTTCGAAAGGCCCCGCACCGGCATGCGCCGCATCGCCCGCCCGTCCTTGCCGCTTCTGGCCGCGCTCGCCTTGTGCCTGGCGCTCGGGCTGGCGGCCTTCGCCGGCCTCTACGCCTCCTCGCGCTCGCTCGAGAAGTCGGTCGCGACGGGCGAGGGCACCTTGCGCCTCGCCGTGGCCGCGCTCGACGGCCAGCTCGCGCGCTACCATTCGCTGCCGACGCTGATCTCCGAACAGTCCGTCGTCCACGCGCTTCTCGCAGATCCCGGCGACAGGGCGGCGCGCGGGCGGGCCGACGACTATCTGAAGCGCGTCAACGCGCTCCTCTCCTCCTCCGACGTCTACGTGATGCTGCCCTCCGGCGAGACGGTGGCCGCCAGCAATGCCGGCGAGGCCTGGAGCTTCGTCGGACAGAACTTCCGCTACCGGCCCTATTTCGAGGCGGCGGCGCAAGGACGACGCGGGCGGTTCTACGGGCTGGGGACGACGTCGGGAAAGCGCGGCTACTACTTCTCCGCCCCCGTCCTCGTCGCGGGCGCGATCGAGGGCATCGTCGTCGTCAAGGTCGATCTCGATCCGCTGGAGGCCTCCTGGGCGAGCGGCGAGTTCGAGATCCTCGTCGTCGATCCCGAAGGGATCGTCTTCATGGCGGGCAATCCGCAATGGCGCTTTTCCGGCTTCGGCCCGCTCCATCCCGCCGCGCTCGCCCGCACGCGCGAGATGCGCCGCTACGACGAGCGCGCCATCGCGCCCCTCGACATGCGCCTCGGCCGCGACGGCGACGGGCTGGAACGGGTGCGCATCCCGACGAGCGGGGAGAGCCGCGACTATGTCGCCCTTTCCGAGGCCATGCCCGAGGCGGGCTGGACGGTGAAGGTCCTCATCGACACGCGCCCCGCCGCGCTCCAGGGTATCGCCTTCGGCTCGGCGGCGCTGTTCCTGTCGGGCATCGGCGCGCTCGCCTTCGCCTCCGTGCACCAGAGGAGGCGCCGGCTCGCCGAGCGCGACCGGATCCGGGCGGAGGCGCACGAGGAGCTGGAGCGGCGCGTGCTCCAGCGCACGGCGGATCTGGCCGTCGTCAACCACCGGCTCGGCGAGGAGGTCGCCGAACGCCGGGCGACCGAGGAGACGCTGCGCCGCACCCAGTCCGACCTCGTGGAGGCCGGCAAGCTCGCCGCGCTCGGGCAGATGTCGGCCGCGCTCAGCCACGAGTTCAACCAGCCGCTCGCCGCCGCCAGCGCCTATGCCGACAGCGCCGCCGTGCTGCTCGACCGCGGCCGCGTCGCCGAGGCGCGCGAGAACGTCCTTCGCATCGCCAGCCTCGTCGACCGCCTCTCCTCGATCTCGCGTCACCTGCGCACCTTCGCGCGGCGGCCGGACGAACAGCTCGTGGAGGTGCGGCTGGAGACGGTCATCGCGGATGCCCTCGAGATCGTCGACTGGCGCCTGAAGGCGGCGGACGCTGCGGTCGCGGTCGATGTGGACCCCGATGTCGGGCCGGTCCTGGCCGTCTCGGTGCGCCTGCAGCAGATCCTCGTCAATCTCGTCTCCAACGCCGCCGACGCGGTGGAGGGCACGCCGCGGCGCACGATCGCCATCACCGCCGCGCGCGAGGCCGAGGGGCGCACGCGCCTTTGCGTGTCCGACAGCGGCCCGGGCGTGCCGGACGCGATCGCGGCGCGCATCTTCGATCCCTTCTTCACCACCAAGGGCGTCGGCAAGGGGCTCGGCCTCGGCCTCTCCATCTCCTACAATATCGCGCGCGATTTCGGCGGCGCGCTCCTGTGCGAGAAGGGGCCGGACGGCGGCGCGCGATTCGCGGTCATCCTGACGAACGCGCGCGAGCCGATGCGGAGCGCGGCCGAATGAGCGATGCGATGGTCCTCCTCGTGGA
This sequence comes from Aurantimonas sp. Leaf443, assembly GCF_001425575.1. Lineage (GTDB taxonomy): Bacteria > Pseudomonadota > Alphaproteobacteria > Rhizobiales > Rhizobiaceae > Leaf443. The sequence goes on from NZ_LMRD01000001.1 coordinate 154,767, forward strand.
GGACGAAAAGGAAGTGCGCCTGTCCTACACGCAGGCGCTCGATCTCGCCGGCTTCGCCGTGCGCGCCTTCGCCGGCGCCGAGGGCGTGCTCGATCTCGTCGGCTACGCCTTTCCCGGCGTCGTCGTCTCCGACATACGCCTCGGCGGCATGGACGGGATGACGCTCCTGAGCCGCGTGCGCGCCATCGATCCCGACATTCCCGTCGTCCTCGTCACCGGCCATTCCGACACGCCGCTGGCCGTCTCGGCCATGCGCGAGGGGGCCTACGACTTCATCGAAAAGCCGTGTCCGCCCCGGCTCCTGGCCGAGGTCGTCTCGCGCGCGCTCGACCGGCGCCGGCTCGTCCTGGAGAACCGCCGCCTGCGCACGCTGGCGGACGGGCGGCGCGACAGTATCGAGGCGCGGCTGCAGGGGCGCACCCCGGCCATGGTCGATCTGCGCTACCGCATCCGGGCGCTCGCCGACGCCGACGCCGACGTCTTCGTCGTCGGCGAGACGGGCACCGGCAAGGAGGTTGTGGCCCGCGCCCTCCACGATATCGGCGCGCGCGCCGCACGCCCCTTCGTGGTGGTCGACTGCGCCGCCCTGCCGACCGGGCTTGCCGAGAGCGAGCTCTTCGGCCACGAGGCGGGGGCGGTCTCGGGCGCCGCGCGCGCCCGCTTCGGGCGCTTCGAGCAGGCCCATGGCGGCACGGTGCTCCTCGACGAGGTGGCGCAGCTGCCGTCCGAGCTGCAGGCGCGGCTCGCCCGCGTCATCGAGGACCGCACGGTGACCCGCGTCGGCTCGCACAGTCCCGTGCCCGTCGACCTGCGCTTCGTGGCGACGGGCCGGGGCGATCCGCAGCAGGAGGTGGCGGCCGGGCGCCTGCGCGCCGACCTCTTCTACCGCCTGAACGTGGTGACGCTGCGCGTGCCCACGCTCGCCGAGCGCCGCGAGGACGTGCCGCTCCTCTTCCTGCAGCTCGTCTCCGAAGCCTTCGCGCGGCTCGGACGCGAGGAGGTCGCGGTGCCCCCGTCCGTCCTTGTCGACGTCGCCAACCGGCCCTGGCCCGGCAATGTGCGCGAGCTGCGCAACGCGGCCGAGCGCTACGTCCTCGGGCTCGGCTTCGCCGGCCTCGCCGAGACGCGCGAGGCCGGCGCCAGCGGCCGGCGCCTCGCCGAGAGGGTCGCCGACTACGAGCGCTCCCTCATCGCCGGCGCGCTCGCCACCTCCGGCGGCAGCCTCAAGGCGGTCTACGAACAGCTCGGCATCTCCCGCAAGACGCTCTACGAGAAGATGCAGAAGTTCGGCCTCGACAAGCGCGATTTCGGCGAGGACGAGGCGGGCGAGGAGGGCGGGGCGCCCGACGCGTGAGCGATGGGTGGAAACATGCCCATCGCGACGGGCGGATGGGTCGGTTTCCACTCAAGCCGCCTCTCGGTCGGCCGAAAATGTGAAGGAGACCTGAAGGCGCCCATTGCGCGAGCCGCCGCGAGACGGGCAATCTGCCCGCAGTGCCGGTGGGTTGGGAGACCCGTAAGGCGCTGCAAGCGGTCCGGGAGGACGAGTGGGACGCTGCGGCTTCGGTTCGAGGCCGCGAAGGCGGGCGCAGATGCCGGACGACCGGCGGCCCCCGCATGACGGACCCGCTCCCCCTTTCCTCCTGTCCCCTCCAGCGCCCTGCCACCGGCCGACCGCTTTATCGACGGCTATGCCGTTCCTCGGGAGGAGGCCACCCATGCTCAAACGTATGACCCTTGCAGCGCTCGGCATCGCCATGTCGATGGGCGGAGCCCTCGCGCAGGACTACCCGACCCAGCCCATCACCATGATCGTGCCCTTCTCGGCCGGCGGCCCGACCGACACGGTCGCCCGCCTCGTCGCGCAGGTCATGTCGAAGGATCTCGGCCAGCAGGTGCTCGTGCAGAATGTCGGCGGCGCCGGCGGCACGCTGGGCGCCGGTCAGGTCGCGCAGGCCAATCCGGACGGCTACACGCTGCTCCTGCACCATATCGGCATGTCCACCGCGCCGACCCTCTACCGCAACCTCGCCTTCGACCCGCTCAAGGCCTTCTCGCCCATCGGCCTCATCACCGCGGTGCCGATGACCATCGTCGCCCGCAAGGACTTCGAGCCGACCGACGCCAAGTCGCTGGTCGAGTATCTGAAGACCAAGGGCTCCGAGGTCACCTACGCCAATGCCGGCATCGGCTCGGCCTCGCATCTGTGCGGCATGCTCCTGCAGGAAGCGGTCGGCGTGCAGATGATCACCGTGCCCTACCAGGGCGCCGCCCCCGCCATGACCGACGTCGTCGGCGGCCAGGTCGATCTCCTCTGCGACCAGACGACCAACACGACGAACCAGATCAAGGCCGGCGAAGTGAAGGCCTATGCCGTCACCACGCCCGAGCGCGTCGCCGCGCTGCCCGATCTGCCGACCACCAAGGAAGTCGGCCTCGAGAAGCTCGACATCGGCGTCTGGCACGGCCTCTACGGCCCGGCCGGCATGGACGCGGCCGTCGTCTCCAAGCTCGAGGGCGCGCTGCAGAAGGCGCTTGCCGACGAGACCGTGAAGGCGCGCTTCGCCGAACTCGGCACCACGCCCGTCGCCGCCGACCAGGTGACCCCGGCAGCCCTCACGAGCGAACTGACCTCGCAGATCGAGCTCTGGCGCCCGATCATCCAGGCCGCCGGCACCTACGCCGACTGAGGCGTCCGGCGACCGGGCGGCTGCGCCCGGTCGCTTCGGTGCCCCGGCACCGGACGAGACGGAGCGCGCCCGCCGCCCCTTGCGGGATCGACGGGGCGCTCCGGGCCCATCGCGATCGGTCGCGAATCGTCGCGGACACGCAGAGCGCCGGCCCATCGGGCCGGCGTTGCGCCTGCCGCAACCGGACTTTCGACATCAGGGGAGGGGTGCAATGAGCGGACCCATAGCGAACGGCACGGCGGAAGTCGGCGTTCGAAGCCGGCGCGACATGATCGCCGGCGCGATCTTCATTCTCGTGGCGCTCGCCTTCGGGCTCGAGGCGTCGCGCTACCAGATCGGCACGGCCTTCCGCATGGGGCCGGGCTTCTGGCCGCTGGTCCTGGCGGTCTTCCTGGCCCTGTTCGGCGGCCTCGTGCTTCTCTCGGGCCTGAAGAGCCACGAGCGCATCGAGCCGACCCCCATTCCCTGGAAGGGCATCGGCCTCGTCTGCCTCGCCATCCTGATCTTCGGCGAGTTCGGCCGCGTCCTCGGCCTTCTGCCGACCGTCTTCCTGTGCACCGCCATCGTCTCGCTCGCCTCGGTCCACAACCGGATCGTCGACGCGCTGATGATCGCGCTCGCCATGTCGGTCCTGTGCTGGCTCGTCTTCAAGCTGGGTCTCGGCATCACGCTGCCGAGCTTCGGCCCCCTCTTCTCCTTCTAGGCGGGCGTCATGGACCTTCTCTCCAATCTCGCGCTCGGCTTCGAGACGGCCTTCACGGTCACCAACCTCTTCTGGTGCTTCGTCGGCGTGCTGCTCGGCACGCTGGTCGGCGTCCTGCCCGGCATCGGGCCGACGGCCACGATCGCCATGCTCCTGCCGATCACCTTCACCTTCGCCCCCGTCACCGCGCTCATCATGCTCTCGGGCATCTATTACGGCGCGCAATACGGCGGCTCGACGACGGCCATCCTCATCAATCTGCCGGGCGAGAGCTCCTCGGCGGTGACGGCCATCGACGGCTACCAGATGGCCAAGAAGGGCAGGGCGGGCGCCGCCCTCGCCACCGCCGCGCTCGGCTCGTTCTTCGCCGGCTCCGTCGCCACGCTCCTCCTGGCCGTCGCCGCCCCGCCGCTCTCGCGCGTCGCGCTGCAGTTCGGCGCGCCCGAATATTTCGCGCTGATCGTCCTCGGCCTTCTCGTCTCCATCTCGCTCGCCCACGGCTCGGTGGTGAAGGCGCTGGCGATGATCGTGCTCGGCCTGCTGCTGGGCACCGTCGGGCAGGACATCTACACGGGCACCCCGCGCTTCACGATGGGCCAGCTCGAGCTCTACCAGGGCGTCAACTTCGTCTCGATCGCCGTCGGCGTCTTCGGCGTGGCCGAGATCTTCCGCAATCTCGAGAACGAATCGACCCGCGAGGTCATGGTCAAGAAGGTCACCAATCTCTGGCTGACCAAGGCGGACTTCAAGCGCATCGTCGGCCCGGTCCTGCGCGGCACGGGCCTCGGCTCCGTGCTCGGCATCCTGCCGGGCGGCGGCCACGTCCTCTCCTCCTTCGCCTCCTATTCGATGGAGAAGAACCTCTCCAAGAACCCGAAGGAGTTCGGCCACGGCGCCATCGAGGGCGTGGCGGGGCCCGAAAGCGCCAACAACGCGGCGGCGCAGACCTCCTTCATCCCGCTCCTCACCCTCGGCATCCCCGCCCATCCGGTGATGGCGCTCATCGTCGGCGCCTTCATCCTGCAGGGCATCACGCCGGGGCCGAACGTCATCAACACGCAGCCGGCGCTCTTCTGGGGCATCATCGCCTCCATGTGGATCGGCAACGTGCTCCTCGTCATCCTCAACCTGCCGCTCATCGGGCTCTGGGTGAAGATGCTGACGATCCCCTACCGCGTGCTCTTCCCCGCGATCGTGCTCTTCGCCGCCATCGGCTGCTACTCGATCAACAACAACGCCTTCGACGTCTATGCGATCGCGGTCTTCGGCGTGCTCGGCTACGTGCTGATCCGCCTCGGCTGCGAGCCGGCGCCGCTGCTTCTCGGCTTCGTGCTCGGCCCGCTCCTCGAGGAGCATCTGCGGCGGGCGATGATCATCTCGCGCGGCGATCCGACGATCTTCGTCTCGCGGCCGATCTCCGCCACGCTCCTGGCGCTGGGCCTTGCCGCCGTCGTCGCCGCCGCGCTTCCCTCGATCCGCGCCAAGCGCAACGAGGTCTTCGTCGAGGAGGACTGAGCCGCCGGGCCGCATCCTCTCCGCGTGATCGACGCCGCGGCCCGAAAGGGTCGCGGCGTTTCCCGTTCGGCCCCTTCGAGGCGCCCTGCCTGCGGCGCTCGGGCGCAGGCAGGGCGCTGTCGCGACGGACCATGCCTCTGGCCGGAACAAGGCGTGAACGCTATAAGGGCCGTATGGCCAAGACCACGCTCATCGACAAGCTCGCGATTCTCTCGGACGCGGCGAAATACGACGCGTCCTGCGCATCCTCCGGATCCACGCGGCGCGACAGCATGGCGACGAAGGGCATCGGCTCGACGGAGGGTTCGGGCATCTGCCACGCCTATGCGCCGGACGGGCGATGCATCTCGCTTCTCAAGATCCTGATGACGAATTTCTGCGTCTACGACTGCGTCTACTGCGTGAACCGCTCCTCCTCGAACGTGCCCCGCGCGCGCTTCTCGGTGGAGGAGGTCGTGACGCTGACGATGGAGTTCTACAAGCGCAACTATATCGAGGGCCTGTTCCTCTCCTCCGGCATCATCCGCTCCTCCGACTACACGATGGAGGAGATGGTGCGCATCGCCCGCAAGCTGCGGCTGGAGGAGAACTTTGCCGGCTACATCCATCTGAAGACCATCCCCGATGCCTCGCCGGCCCTGATCGAGGAGGCCGGCCTCTTCGCCGACCGCCTGTCCATCAACATCGAACTGCCGACCGACCTGACGCTGGAGGCGCTCGCCCCCGAGAAGAACCCGCGCGACATCCGCCGCTCCATGGGGCACCTGCGCGCCAAGATCGAGGAGCACAAGGGCGAGGCGAAGGACCGCCGCAAGCCGCGCCGCTTCTCGCCGGGCGGCCAGTCGACGCAGATGATCGTGGGCGCCGACGACAGCGACGACGCGGCGGTGCTGATGCGCTCGGAGAACCTCTACGGCAACTTCCACTTGAAGCGGGTCTACTATTCGGCCTTCTCGCCGATCCCCGACGGCTCCTCGCGCCTGCCCCTCGCAAAGCCCCCGCTGATGCGCGAGCACCGGCTCTACCAGGCCGACTGGCTGATGCGCTTCTACGGTTTCGAGCGCGGCGAGATCGTCTCGGGCGGGACGGACGGGATGCTGGATCTGGCGATCGATCCCAAGCTCGCCTGGGCGCTTAAGAACCGCGACCGCTTTCCCGTGGACGTCAATCGCGCCGACCGCGAGGCGCTCCTGCGCGTGCCGGGCTTCGGCACGCGGGCGGTGAACCGCATCCTCTCGACGCGGCGCCACCGCACGCTTCGGCTCGACGACGTGGCGCGTCTCTGCCAGTCGGTTGACAAGGTCCGCCCCTTCGTCACCGCCCTCGACTGGTCTCCCGGCGGCACGACCGACGAGGAGGCCCTGCGCCAGCGCTTCCTGCCGAAGACCAGGGCCGCGTCGGCGCAGATGGAGCTGTTCTGATCCGCCGCCGGGCTTGCATCACCGCGCGGGGGTGAAGGGTTCGGCCCGCCCGTTGTCGGTGAGGGCGTCGTCCGTCAGATCGTCGCCGGGCGGGGCGAAGGCGGGTCCGCAAAGCGCGACATAGGCCGCGTGGCTGAGGAGCACGAAAGCCGGCCGGCCGTGCTCCGTCACCAGAAGGGGCCCGGCCGAGACGCTGAGAAGCGCGGCCGGGACGTTTCGTTCGAGGTCCGGGACGGTGATCGTCCTCTCGCCGGTCCGTGACATGGCGCGCCTCCCTGGCAGGCCGCAGCCTACACGATCGCGCGGCGGCGCGCATCTCCCCGTCGCCTTGCCCCGGCATCCCGGCCTTTTCGCGCGCGGGGGCGAACCCGCCCGGGCCGTCGCCCGTTTCTCTCCCGACCCCTCCAAGGGGCCGCGCCACTGCCGGGATCCGCCACGATGTTCACCGCCGCCCTGTCCTTCCCGGCCGATTTCGACGGATGGCGCGCCGCCGCGCGGCGGGCGCTCCTCTCGGGCGTCAGGCCGCAGGACATGGCCTTCACCGTCGGCGACGAGACGCCCGGCCTCTTCGCCGAGCCCTTGCCGGAGCCCCCTTCCGAGGCGCCGCAGCCGAGCGTGCCCAAGAGCTTCATGGAACTGGCCGCCCGCCTCGTCTGCCATGCCGACGCGGATCGCTTCACCTTCGCCTACAAGCTCCTGTGGCGCCTGCAGGGGCAGAAGTCGCTGCTGCAGGTTGCCTCCGACACGGATGTCCTGCGCGCCGCCGAGATGGAGAAGGCGGTGCGGCGCGACGCCCACAAGATGAAGGCCTTCGTGCGCTTCCGCGAGGTGGAGACCGAGGACGGCGCCCGGCACTACGTCGCGTGGTTCGAGCCCTTCCACCATATCGTCGAGCGCACCGCGCCCTTCTTCATGCGCCGCTTTCCCGGCATGGTCTGGACGATCATGACGCCCGAGCGCACCGCCCATTGGGATGGCGCGGAGCTCACCTTCCTGCCCGGCGCCTCGAAGGAGATGCGCCCGAAGGACGACGACATGGAGGCGCTCTGGCTCACCTACTACGCCTCGATCTTCAACCCCGCCCGCCTCAAGGTGAAGGCGATGCAGGCGGAGATGCCGAAGAAATACTGGCACAACATGCCCGAGACCGCGCTCATCGGCGGGCTCGTGGCGGGCGCCGAAGCGGCCTCGCGCCGCATGCTGGAAACCGCGCCCACCCTGCCGAGTTTGCGCCATGTGAGGCAGGTCGAGCGCGGGGAGGAACGGGTGCGGGCAGGGTCCGGAACGAGCGAGGCCTTCGCCGGCTTCAACAAGCGCCCCGAGACGATCGAGGAGGCGCGCGAGCAGGCCCGGCACTGCAAGGCCTGCGATCTCTGGGAGCCGGCGACGCAGACCGTCTTCGGCAAGGGCCCGCCGGACGCGCCGGTGATCTTCGTCGGCGAGCAGCCGGGCGACCAGGAGGATATCGCCGGCGAGCCCTTCATCGGCCCGGCCGGCAAGGTCTTCGACCAGGCGCTGGCGGCGGCGGGCGTCGACCGCGAGCGGGCTTACGTCACCAATTCGGTCAAGCACTTCAAGTTCACGCCGCGCGGCAAGCGGCGCATCCACATGAAGCCTAATATCGGCGAGGTGCGCGCCTGTCACGGCTGGCTCGAGATCGAGCGCGACCTGATCCGCCCGAAGCTCCTCGTGGCGCTGGGCGCCACGGCCGCCGCCGCCATTCTCGGCAAGAGCGTGACGATCCGCGACACGCGCTCGAAGCTTATCGATCTCGACGAGACGACCAAGCTCCTCGTCACCGTGCACCCCGCCTATATCCTGCGCTTGCCCGATCCCGAGGCGCAGCGGCGCGAGACGGCGGCCTTCAACGCCGATATGGGCCTCGTCCTCGATTTCCTGCCCGAGCTGAAGGCGGCCGCCTGAGGCGGCCCCGCGCGGGCGCCGACCTCAGAGGATGGCGCTGCGGATGAGGAAGGCGACGGCGCCGAGCGCGGCGACGCCGAGCACCCAGAAGGCGACGAACCACAGGAGCCGCGAGGCGAGCGTCGATTTCGCCCGCGCCTCGCGCGCGGCCCGGTCCTGCGCGCGTGGCGTCTCCTCAGGGCTCAATGGTGATAGCCCTCGTCCGCGACCTTGCCCCGGAACACCCAGTAGGCGAAGCCGGTATAGACGAGGATGGCCGGGATCAGCACCGAGGCGCCCACGAGCAGGAAGCGCAGGCTCTCGTCGGGCGCGGCCGCGTCCCAGATCGTCACGCTCGGCGGGATGATGTTGGGAAAGAAGGTGATGCCGAGCCCGACATAGGCGAGGAGGAAGAGCGACTGCGCGCAGAGGAAGGGCCGCACGTGCCGTCCGGCCGCCAGCGCCCGGAAAAGCGCGTAGGCCGCAAACAGCGTGACGAGCGGCACGGGCGCGACGAGGAGGATCTGCGGGAAGGACAGCCAGCGCCAGTAGAAGTCCGGCTGCAGGAAGGGCATCCAGGCCGAGACCGCCGCCATCAGGAGAAGCGTGCCGACCCCCGCCACGAAGGCGTGCCGCCTCGCGATCTCCTGGACGGGCCCTTCGGTCTTCATCACCAGCCAGGTCGCCCCGAGCAGCGCGTAGCCGACGACGAGGGCCGCGCCCGTCATCGCGGAGAAGGGCGTCAGCCAGTCGAACCAGCCGCCGGCATAGGCGCGGTTCGAGACCTCGATCCCCTGCACCAGCGTGCCGAGGCAGAGCCCCTGCGCGAAGGCCGCGACGATCGAGCCGAAGGAGAAGGACACGTCCCACAGCCAGCGCCCGCGCACCGTCTTGAACCGGTACTCGAAGGCGACGCCCCGGAAGATCAGCGCCAGGAGCATGGCGATGATGGGCGCGTAGACCGCCGGCATGATGACCGCGTAGGCGAGGGGGAAGACGGCGAACAGCCCGCCGCCGCCCAGGATCAGCCAGGTCTCGTTGCCGTCCCAGATCGGCGCGACGGAGTTCATCGCCGTGTCGCGATGGCCGTGCGCGCCGAGGAACGGGAAGAGGATGCCGACGCCGAGGTCGAACCCGTCGAGCACCACATAGGCCATGACGGCGAAGGCGATGATGAAGGCCCAGAGGAGAGGCAGGTCCATCGCGTCTCTCCTATTCCGCCGGGTCCGGCAGGCCGGACAGCTTGAGCGCGGGCGCGGGCGTGATGCCGGCGCTGCGGATCGGGTGGTGCGGCGGCCGGTGCTCCTCGAAGGGCGTCGGCTCGCGGCTCATCAGGCGCAGGATGTAGAACGTGCCGGCGCCGAAGAGCAGGAAATAGACCACGATGAAGGCCAGGAGCGACGTTCCGACGGCCGCCGCCGCGATCGGCGAATGGCTCTCGGCCGTGCGCAGGAGCCCGTAGACCGTGAAGGGCTGGCGCCCGATCTCGGTCGTGATCCAGCCGGCGAGCACCGCCACGAAGCCCATCGGGCCCATGGCGATCATCGCCCGCTTCAGCCAGGGGCTCTCGTAGAGCGTGCCGCGCACCCGCTTGACCAGCGACCAGACGCCGATGCCGAGCATGGCGAAGCCGATGCCGACCATGAGGCGGAAGGTCCAGAAGACGATGGTCGCGTTCGGCCAGTCCTCGCGCGGGAAGTCCTTCAGGCCCTTCACCTGCCCGTCGAGCGAATGGGTGAGGATGAGCGAGCCGAGATAGGGCACCTCCACCGCGTAGTCGGTGCGCCCCTCCGCCATGTTGGGAATGCCGAAGAGGGTGAGCGGCATCGGCCCCTCGGTGTTCGTCTCGAAATGGCCCTCCATCGCGGCGATCTTGGCGGGCTGGTGCTCCAGCGTGTTCACGCCGTGCATGTCGCCCGCCACGATCTGCAGCGGCGCCACCACGGTCGCCATCCACAGCGCCATGGAGAACATGATCCGCGCCTGACCGTTGTGGCGGTTGCGCAGGAGATGGAAGGCGCCGACCGCGCCCACGATGAAGGCCGTGGTGAGATAGGCCGCCAGCACCATGTGCACGAGGCGGTAGGGGAAGGAGGGGTTGAAGACGATGGCCCACCAGTCGAGCGGGATGAACTGGCCGACCTCGTTGATGCCGTAGCCCGCGGGCGTGTGCATCCAGGAATTGACCGAGAGGATCCAGAAGGCCGAGAAGAACGTGCCGAGCGCCACGATGGCGGTGGCGAGGAAGTGCAGCACCAGGCCGACCTTCTTCTGCCCGAACAGCATGATGCCGAGGAAGCCCGCCTCCAGGAAGAAGGCCGAGAGCACCTCGTAGGCCATCAGCGGCCCGAGCACGGGGCCGGTCTTGTCGGAGAAGACCGACCAGTTCGTGCCGAACTGGTAGCTCATCACGATGCCGGAGACGACGCCCATGCCGAAGACGACGGCGAAGATCTTCACCCAGTAGCGGAACACGTCCATGTAGACGGCCTTGCCCGTCGCCAGGAACAGCCCTTCCAGCACCGCGAGATAGGACGCGAGGCCGATGGAGAAGGCGGGAAAGATGATGTGGAACGAGACGGTGAAGGCGAACTGGAGTCGCGCCAGCACCACGGGATCGAAGCCTTCGAACATGGCCATGCCCTGACAGGATGCGGGTGGGCGCAGGCACTGCGCCGCGGAACGATCGGGCCGCGGACTGCGCTCCCTTGCGGAATGCAGGATTCCTGGGCTCTCGTCCATCCTTGAGATAGCCCGCCGGCGCGGTGAAGACAGGCCGTTGCGACCATTTTGCCGGCCCGTGGCGGCACGGCGCCTCGGGCGCGCCCGCGTTCGCCGCCCCGCCTGTTGTGGCACCCCGCGCCCCTGCTATAGAGGCGCCGATTGCAGGCGAGCCATGGGAGGGATCGTGGAAAGCCAGGCGAGAGAAGCGGAACTGCGGAGGATCTTCGAGAGCGCCGTCGCGTCCGCGCATCCGCGGCAGGTTCTGGCGCAGCACCTGCCCGAGCCGCCAACCGGCCGGGTCATCGTGCTCGCCGCCGGCAAGGCCGCCGCGTCCATGGCCGCCGTCGCCGAGGCCTTCTACCGGGAGCGCGGGCTCGGCCCCGAGCGCCTGTCGGGCCTTGCCGTCACGCGCGACGGCTATGCCATGGACGCCGGCCTCGTGCCGGTCGTGGAGGGCGGCCATCCGCTGCCGAACGCGCAGGGCCTCGAGGCGAGCGCCCGCATCGTGGATCTGGCCCGTTCGGCGCGCCCGGGCGATCTCGTTCTGGCGCTGATCTCGGGCGGCGGCTCGGCGAACTGGCTGATGCCCGCGCAAGGCGTCTCGCTCGCCGACAAGCAGGCCGTGACGAAGGCGCTCCTGCGCTCGGGCGCGGGGATCGGCGAGATCAACTGCGTGCGAAAGCACCTGTCGCAGATCAAGGGCGGCCGGCTCGCCCGCGCCGTCGCAGAGGGCGTCGCCCTCCTGACGCTCGCCATTTCCGACGTTCCCGGCGACGATCCGGGCGTCATCGCCTCCGGGCCGACCGTGCCCGACGCCACGACGCTCGCCGAGGCCCGCGCCGTGGTGGAGCGCCGCGCCATCGCGCTGCCGCCCTCCTGCGTCGCCGCGCTGAACGATCCGGCGAACGAGAGTCCCAAGCCCGGCGATCCCGCCTTCGCGGACCGGCCCTTCCACATCGTCTCGACGCCCCGGGCGAGCCTCGAGGCCGCGGCACGGACGGCCGAGGGCTTCGGCTACGAGGTGCTCAGCCTGGGCGCGGACCTCGAAGGCGAGGCGCGCGAGGTCGGCGCCGAGCACGCGCGCATGGCGCTCGACGCCGCGCGGGCGGGCCGGCGCGTCGCGATCCTGTCGGGCGGCGAACTCACCGTCACGATCCGCGGCGAGGGGCGCGGCGGCCCGAACCAGGAATACGCGCTGGCGCTCGCCATCGGCCTGGCCGGCGCGCCCGGCATCGCCGCCCTTTCCGCCGACACGGACGGCACGGACGGCGGCGGCGGGCTGGCCAGCGACCCCGCCGGCGCCTTCGTCTCCCCGGCGACGCTCGAACGCGCGCGCGCGGCCGGCATCGACCCCGCCGCCCGTCTGGCCGACAACGATTCCACCGGCTTCTTCGAATCCGTCGGCGGCCTCTTCGTGCCCGGTCCCACCCATACCAATGTCAACGACTGCCGCGTCATCCTGGTCGGATGAACGCCACGCACGAAAGGCCACGTCCATGAAACGCTCGCGCGTCAACGAGATCCTGAAGGCGGGCGACGCGTTCATCCGGTCCTTCGGCTATGTCATGCCGCCCTTCGCCTATCTGACGCCCGCCGAGATGCGCGCCCGGCGCGACGAGCTCTCGCTCGTCGTCGAACGGCGCATGGGCTGGGACGTCACCGACTACGGCAAGGAGGATTTCGACCGGCTCGGCCTCTTCCTCTTCACGACTCGTAATGGCGACGCCTCCGATCTTTCGAAGGGCACGGGCATGCTCTACGCTGAGAAGATCATGATCTCGCGCCACGACCAGATCTCGCCGATGCACCGCCATGTCGTGAAGGCCGAGGACATCATCAATCGCGGCGGCGCCACCCTGGCGCTCGAGCTCTTCGAGAGCGCGCCGGACGGCTCGATCGACGAGGGCGCGCCGGTCCGCGTGCAGGTGGACGGGGTCACGCGCACCCTTGCCGCCGGCGGCATCCTGAAGCTTATGCCCGGCGAGAGCGTCACGCTCCTGCCCGGCAACTGGCACGCCTTCTGGGGCGAGGGCGGCGACGTCCTGATCGGCGAGGTCTCGACCGTGAACGACGATCTGACCGACAACATCTTCCGTGAACCCATCGGCCGTTTCGCCGAGATCGAAGAGGACGAAGAGCCCTGGCACCTTCTCGTCGCCGATTACGACAAGTGGCTGCGCTAGGCGCGGCCGTTTCCGCCATCGACCGGGCGAGGGGGCTTTCGAGGCTCCCGCTCGCGCTCGCCGCCCTTCTGGCGCTTCTCCTCGCCCTCGTCGGCGCCGGCGCCTCCGCGAGGGCCGGGGAGATCCGCTCCTTCGCCTATCCCTCGCCGGCGCTCGGCAAGGCCGGCGTCGCGCGGGTCTACGTGCCCTCCGGCCCGGCGCCGAAGGACGGCTGGCCCGTCCTCTATCTCCTGCACGGCCTCGGCGGCAACGAGCGGGACTGGGAAGGGCTCGGGCGCGTCGGCTCGACGCTCGACCGCATGATCGCGGCCGGCGAGATCGAGCCGCTCCTCGTCGTCATGCCGGCGGCGGGCAATTCCTGGTACACCGATTCGGCCTCCGTCGGCGGCCCCGGCAACTACCGCACCTCCATCCTCTTCGACCTGCCGGACGCGGTGGAGAAGGCCTTCCCCGCCGCCACGAGCGGGCGCTGGCGGGCCATCGCCGGCCTGTCCATGGGCGGCTACGGCGCGCTCTCCATGGGCTTCCAGTTCCCCGATCGCTTCCGCTCCATCGCCGCGCTCTCGCCGGCCGTCTGGCACAACGTGCCGGCGCGCGAGTTCAACTGGCCGGCGGCCGAACTCGCCGCGGTGCGCCAGAGCGGCTACTTCCACCGCTACGACGAGGCGACGGTCGCCGGCGGCATCAACCGCCCGCCCGAGGGCACGCATTTCGAGAGCGCCTTCGGCACGCCCTTCGACCCCAAGCGCTTCAACGCCGCCAACGTCTTCACCCATCTCGCCGCGGCCATCGCGGCGGCGACGCCGCTTCCCTCCACCTTCGTCTCGGTCGGCGACGATGACAGCCACGACCTGTGGCGCGGCGCCATCGCGCTCTACCAGACCATGCAGGCCGACGCGCGCGCCGTGGAGTTCCGCGTCACCGACGGCGACCACAGCTGGGACGTCTGGCGCAGCTCGGTCGTCGACGCGCTGCGCTTCGTCGATTCGCGCTGGCCGGACGAGGAGACTCCGAAGACGCCCTGACCTCGCACCCATGCGGCACGGTCCGGCACAAGCTGTGGAGAACGCGGGGGCGCCCGCGACTCCCGCGGCCCCGCCCGTGCTAGCAAGGAGGGCTTGAGGCCCAAGGAGCGTTGCAAATGACGGTCGCCGTCGATCTCGGGACGAACCAGGCCGGCGCGCCGGCGACGATCGACCTCGAGGAGCTGATCTCGACGCGTCTTCTCGTCCAGGGCAATTCGGGCTCGGGCAAGTCGCATCTCCTGCGCCGCCTCCTGGAGCGCAGCGCCGGCCACGTGCAGCAGGCCATCGTCGATCCCGAGGGCGACTTCGTGACCCTCGCCGATCGCTACGGCCATGTCGTGGTGGACGCCAACCGCACGCCGGCCGAGCTCACGCGCATCGCCAACCGCATCCGCCAGCACCGCGCCTCCGTCGTCCTCGACCTGGAGGGGCTCGACGCCGAGGCGCAGATGATGTGCGCCGCCGCCTTCCTGAACGGGCTCTTCGACGCCGACCGCGCGCACTGGTTCCCGATGCTGATCGCGGTCGACGAGGCGCATCTCTTCGCCCCCGCCATGGCCGGCGAGCATTCCGAGGACGCCCGCCGCGCCTCGCTCGGCGCCATGACCAACCTCATGTGCCGCGGCCGCAAGCGCGGGCTGGCCGGCGTCATCGCCACGCAGCGGCTCGCCAAGCTCGCCAAGAACGTCGCGGCCGAGGCCTCGAACTTCCTGATGGGCCGCACCTTCCTCGACATCGACATGGCGCGCGCGGCCGATCTCCTCGGCATGGACCGGCGCGCCGCCGAGCAGTTCCGCGACCTGAAGACGGGCCATTTCGTCGCCCTCGGGCCGGCCCTCTCCAACCGGCCGATGGCGGTGAAGATCGGCCCCGTCGAGACCGCCGGCCGCTCCGGCCGCCCCTCGCTCATGCCGCTGCCCGAGACCCCGCGCGAGGCGATGGAGGACCTGATCTTCACCGTCGGCGAGGCCGAGCGTCAGGCCGAGCGGCAGGCCTTCGCCCGCCCGAGCGCGCCCCGCGCGCCCGCCGCCGTGCCGACCGGCGAGATCCTGGAGCGCGTCGGCGAGGCGGCCCGCCGCGCCGAGCCCGCCGAGGAGGATCCGCGCTCGGCCGAGGAGCGGGCGGCGGCCGTCGATGCCATCTTCGCGCAGATGCTGGAGGATCCCGAAGCCGCCTTCCGGCCCGTGCCCGTCCTCTACCAGGACTTCCTCACCCATTGCCGGCTGAAGCGCCTGCGCGGCGCCGAGACCGACATGGCCGCCTTCCGCCGCCGCCTCTCCCTGGCGCGCGCCGGCGTGAAGGGAGAGGGCGAGGACGAGGAATGGGATCTCGTCGCGGCCCGGGCCGGCGACCTGCCCGAGGAGATGCAGGGCGTGTTCCTGCTCCTGGCGCGGGCCGCCCGCGACGGCGCGCCCTGTCCCTCGGACGCGGTGCTCGCGCGCGCCTATGGCAGCCATTCCCCGTCCCGCGGGCGTTTCCTCATCGGCTACATGGCCGATCGCGGCCTCGTCTTCGCCGACCAGGATTTCCGCGGCAACCGCATCGTGCGCATCCCCGGCACGGAGTGGCGCACCGCGCTGCCGCAGGTGAAGCTGGAGCCGCTGGACGAGGCGCGCGCCCGCCGCGCCGCGCGGCTGACGCGCAGCTGACGCTTCGGACCGGCTTGTTTCGGGACTGACGCTTCGGGCCCCGCCATGCGCTGTCCGCAGGCGCCCGGACGCCGCGCGGGATCGGCGAAGATGGGCCGTTTCGACCGCGCGGCGGTCTCAGATCGAGACGCCCAGGACGCGCAGCGTGCCGACCACGAACCCGTCGCCGACCGCGATCGTCACGATCACCTCCACCGCCAGCGTCACCGCCACGGCCATGCCCATCGACAGGCGCGACATGGCGAAGGCGCCGGCCATGGCGAAGACCGTGTCGCCCATCGAGTTCAGGATGCTGTCGCCCGAATAGGAATGGGCCGCCGGGTTCGAGGTGAAGAGGTGGATGACGAAGGGCGTGTTCTCCGCGATCTCCCAGATCGTGTGGCCGAAGAGGACCGCCATGAGGCCCGCCGCCACCGACCAGCGCGGCCGCATCCACGCCACGAAGGCGAAGAGCGCCATGCCGAACACGACGTGGAGGAGCGAGTACCAGTCGGCGAACTGCTGCGAGTTCTCCTCCGGCGAAAGGCTCGTCTGGAACAGCGAAACGCGCCCGCAGGGGCACACCACGTCGTGGCCCATGAGATAGAGCGTCGCGGCGAGGCCGGCGACGATGAGGAGCGCCGTCGCCAGCCGCCCGGCCGTGTCGCGCACGAAGGGGCTGGAGCGGTCGTTCGGCGCGGGGGCGGTCGGGCTGGTCATGCGGCGGTTGAACGCGCGAGGGGCGCGCCGGGTTGCGGCGGGTGCGCGGCCGCGGCGAAGGGTCCGGACGAGCGCTGCGGCGTTTGGCCGGTGCAGCTTTGCCGGGCAAGGACGCAAGCCATGACGCGCCGGCGGGCGGGCGTGCTATAGGCGGGGGGTCCATGGTCCATTTCGCCCTGATCTCTCCGCCCTTCTACAGTCATCTGCGCGTCTTCGAGGCGCTCGGCGCGGCGCTGCAGGCGCGCGGCCACCGCGTCACGCTCGTGCTCAATGCAGGCGGCGGCGCCTGTGCGGGCCGGGAGGGCGCCGGCCCGTCGATCGCCGTCCGCGAGGTCGAGGGCATGCGCCCGGCGGGCGGGCTCGCCGCGATCGTGGCGCGCGCCGCGCGCCCGAGCGGCGTCCTCGGCATCCTGCGCACCGTCTCCGACGTCTCGTCCCTGACGGACGAGTTCTGCGCGGGCGGGCCCGCCCTCCTGAAGCGCATCGGCGCGGACTGCATCGTCGGCGACGAGATGGAGCCGGCCGCCGGCCTTCTCGCCGAGCATCTGCGCCTGCCGCTCGTCTCGCTCGCCTGCGCCCTGCCGGCGCGCACCGACCCGGCCGTGCCGCTGCCCTTCCTGTCCTGGCCCTACGATGCCGGCGAGGCCGGGCTGAAGCGCAATCGCGGCGGCGTCTCGGTCGCCCGCATCCTCCTGTCCGCGCAGCGCCGCACGATCGCGGACTGGGCGGCGCGATTCGGCCTGCCCCACCGCGAACGGCCGCAGGACTGCCTGTCGCGCACGCTGCGCCTGGCGCAGACCGTCGAGGACTTCGACTTTCCCGCGGCGCCCGAGCCGAACCTCGTCGGCGTCGGCCCCATCCGGGCGCGCGGCGTCGAGGCGCCCTTGCCCTTCGCTCTTCCCGCCGACCGGCCGGTCGCCTTCGTGTCCCTCGGCACGCTGCAGGGCCACCGCTCGGCTCTGTTCGCCCGAATCGCCAGAGCCTGCCGGCGACTCGGCGTCTTCAGCGTCGTCGCCCATTGCGGCGCGCTGTCGCCGGACGAGGCGGCCCGCGTGGGAGCCGACATCGTCACCGACTTCGTGCCGCAGCGCGCCATGCTGGCGCGATCGCGCCTCTGCGTCACCCATGCCGGGTTGAACACGGCGCTCGATGCGCTGGAGGCGGGTGTGCCCATGCTCGCCATTCCCATCGCCTTCGACCAGCCGGGCGTCGCGGCCCGTCTCGTCCATCACGGGGCCGGCCTCAGGCTGCCCCGCGTCCTTTCGTCCGGCGCCCGGATCGAGAGCGCCCTTGAGTCCCTGCTCCACGAGGCTAGCTTCCTCGACGCGGCGCGCCGGATCGGACGCGCGGTCGCGAGCGGCGGTGGAGCGGATGTGGCGGCGGACCTGATCGAGCGCAGCATGGTGGGAGCCGACAGGCGGGCCATGGCCTTCGCATGAGCAAAGCGCGCATCTGCGACGTCGCCCTCGTCGGCGCCGGCCTTGCCAACGGCCTGATCGCGCTGAGGCTCGCCGAGCGCCGGCCCGATCTCGACATCCGCCTCTACGAGGCGGGCGAGGCGCCCGGCGGAAACCACACCTGGTCCTTCCACGAGCACGATCTCGACCCCGCCGACGGCCCACTTGTCGAGCCGCTCGTCGCCCATCGCTGGCCCGCCTACGAGGTGCGCTTCCCGCGCCGGCGCCGCACCGTCTCGACCGGCTACCGCTCGGCGACGGCGGAGCGTTTCCGGACGGTCCTGGCCGCCCGCCTGCCCGGGCGCGTGGAGACGGGGTGGCGGGCGACGGAACTGACGCCGACGAGCGTGGCCTTCGCGAATGGCGAAACGGTCCGCGCGTCCTGCGTGATCGACGGTCGCGGCCCGGGCGCGACGGCGCATATGGCGCTGCGCCACCAGAAGTTCCTCGGCCGCGAGTTCGAGCTGGAGCGCCCGCACGGGCTCGCCCATCCCATCGTGATGGACGCGACCGTCGCGCAGGCCGACGGCTACCGCTTCGTCTATGTCCTGCCGCTGACGCCGACGCGCCTCCTGGTGGAGGACACCTACTATGCCGACGGGCCGGCGCTCGACCCGTCCATCCTGCGCGCCCGCGTCGACGCCTATCGCGAGGCGGCCGGCTGGGGCGGCGGGGCGATGGTGCGCGAGGAGCAGGGCGTCCTGCCCATCGCGCTCGGCGGCGACATGGCGGCCTTCTGGGCGGCGCGGAACGGAGTGCCGGCGAGCGGCCTCGCGGCCGGGCTCTTCCACCCCACGACCGGCTATTCCCTGCCCGACGCCGCGCGTCTCGCCACGCGCCTTGCGGCCCTTCCCGATCTTTCCGCCGGCGCGGTCTTCTCGACGACGCGCGACCATTCCATCGAAACCTTCGAGGCCAGACGCTTCTTCCGCATGCTGAACAAGATGCTCTTTCTCGCCGGCGACCCGGCCCGGCGCTTCGAGGTGCTCCAGCACTTCCACCGCCTGTCCGATCCGCTGATCGCCCGCTTCTACGCCGCCCGTCTGACGCCGGCCGACAAGCTGCGCATCCTGTCCGGCCGGCCGCCCGTGCCGGTGGGCGCGGCGCTGCGCGCCCTCCTGTCTCGCCCCGGCCAGGGAGTTCCCGCATGACCCGCCCCATGGAAGGCCCGCGCCGCGCCGTCGTCATCGGAGCCGGCTTCGGCGGCCTCGCCCTCGCCATCCGCCTGCAGGGGGCCGGCATCGCCACGACCCTTCTGGAGAAGCGCGACAAGCCGGGCGGGCGCGCCTATGTCTACGAGGACCAGGGCTTCACCTTCGACGCCGGTCCGACCGTCATCACCGACCCGACCGCGCTGGAAGAGGTGTTCGAGGCGGCCGGCGCCAAGCTGTCCGACTATGTCGAGCTCCTGCCCGTCGCGCCCTTCTACCGGCTGTGCTGGGAGGACGGCACGGTCTTCGACTATGCCAACGACCAGGAGGAGCTCGACCGGCAGATCCGGGCGCTGAACCCGGCCGATGTCGAGGGCTACCGGCGGTTCCTGGCCTATTCGCGCGACGTCTTCCGCGAGGGCTACGAGAAGCTCGGCACCGTGCCCTTCCTGCATTTCACGGACATGATGAAGGCCGGACCGCAGCTGGCGCGGCTCCAGGCCTGGCGCAGCGTCCACTCCATGGTCGCGAGCTTCATCAAGGAGGAGCATCTCAGGCAGGCCTTCTCCTTCCATTCGCTCCTCGTCGGCGGCAATCCCTTCGCCACCTCCTCCATCTACGCGCTCATCCACGCGCTGGAGCGCAAGTGGGGCGTCTGGTTCCCGCGCGGGGGCACGGGCGCGCTGATCCAGGGCATGGTGCGCTGCTTCACCGATATCGGCGGGCGGATCGAACTCTCGGCGGAGGTCGAGCGCATCGAGCTCGACGGCGAGCGGGCGAAGGGCGTCGTGCTGAAGGACGGGCGGCGCTTCGAAGCCGATCTCGTGGCTTCCAATGCCGACGTCGTCCACACCTATGCCAAGCTTCTGGCGGGCACCGCGCGCGGCGAGGCCCACGGCAAGAGCCTCAAGAAGCGGCGCTTCTCCATGTCGCTCTTCGTCCTCTATTTCGGCCTGAAGAAGCACCAGCCGCAGCTGCAGCATCACACCGTGCTCTTCGGCGCGCGCTACAAGCCGCTGATCGCCGAGATCTTCAAGGGCGGCGGCCTGCCGGCCGACTTCTCGCTCTACCTGCACAGCCCCTGCGCGACCGACCCCTCGCTCGCGCCCGAAGGCGCCGGCAGCTACTATGTCCTGGCGCCCGTGCCCCATCTCGGCAACACGCCGCTCGACTGGGCGGTGGAGGGGCCGCGATATGCCGAGAAGATCTTCGACTATCTCGAGGCGCGCTACATGCCGGGCCTTCGCGAGAACCTCGTGACGCACCGAATCTTCACGCCCTTCGACTTCCGCGACGAGCTCAACGCCCATGTCGGCTCGGCCTTCTCGCTCGATCCGGTGCTGACGCAGAGCGCCTGGTTCCGGCCGCACAACCGCGACGACAGGATCGGCAATCTCTACATCGTGGGCGCGGGCACGCATCCGGGCGCCGGCGTTCCGGGCGTCGTCGGCTCGGCCAAGGCGACGGCCGGCCTGATGATCGCCGACGCCGCGCTCCTGCCGGCGTGAGCGGGGTTTCGACGCGAGCGAGCGGCGCGGGCGAGGATCTGGAGGCCATCGCCGAAGAGGCGATCGCCCAGGGCTCCAAGAGCTTCGCCGCCGCCGCGCGCCTCTTCTCGCCGGACACGCGCCGCGACGCGGTGATGCTCTACGCCTGGTGCCGGCACTGCGACGACGTGATCGACGGACAGGAGCTCGGCCACAGGCCGGACGGTCCGGCGCCCGCGGCCGAGGATCCCGCCGGACGGCTCGAACGCCTGACGCGCCAGACCCTGCGCGCGGCCGAGGGGCGGCCGGGGCCCGAACCCGCCTTCCGCGCGCTCGCCAGCGTCGTGCGCCGGCACGACCTGCCGGTCGATCTCCTCCTCGACCATATCGAGGGTTTCCGCATGGACGTCGCCGGTCGTCGCTACGAGACGATCGAGGACACGCTCGACTATTGCCACCACGTGGCCGGCGTCGTCGGGCTGATGATGGCGCGGATCATGGGCGTGCGCGACCGGCCGACGCTCGCGCGCGCCGCCGATCTCGGTCTCGCCTTCCAGCTCTCCAACATCGCGCGCGACATCCTTCCCGATGCCGAGGTCGGACGCGTCTACCTGCCGGCGCGCTGGCTCGCCGAGGCGGGGATCGAAGCCGCCGAGATGACGCAGCCGCGACACCGCGCCGGCCTCTCGCGGCTCGCGCAACGCCTGGTGGAGCGGGCCGAGCCCTATTACGCCTCGGCGCGGATCGGCGTCGACGCGCTGCCGCGCCGCTCGGCCTGGGCGGTCGAGACGGCCCGGCGCGTCTATCGCGAGATCGGCCTGCGCGTCGTCGAACGCGGCGAGGGCGCGCTCGAAACGCGGGTCTCGACGTCGAAAGCCGACAAGATCGGCGCGGTCGCGCGGGCAGCAGCGGTCGCCTTCGGGCCGCGCCGGAAAGACGCGCCGCCGCGCCCCGCGACGCTCTGGACGCACGAGGGCACGACGCCCTGGCGCGGCGGCGCCTGAGGGCGCCGCGCCGAGGATCGAAGGAAGGACTTGTGGCGGGTGGCTAGGCCTGCGGCCGCTCTTCGGGCGCCGGCCGGCCGCGCTCGCGCTTCACCGTGCCGGAGGCCTTCAGCTGCGCCTGCAGCTTGTCGACCGGCGGGGCGTAGAGGAAGCCGAAGGAGACCGCGCCGTCCTTGCCCTGCACGGCATGGTGCAGGCGATGGGCCTGCACGAGGCGCTTGGCGTAGCCCTTGTGCGGGATGTGTCGGAACGGCCAGCGCTGGTGCACCAGCCCGTCATGCACGATGAAGTAGAACAGGCCGTAGAGCGTGATGCCCGCGGCGACCGCCCCGACGATCGGGTGGCCGAAGGCCGAGATCGCGAAGAGGCCGATGGCGACCACGGCGAAGACGACGGCATAGAGGTCGTTCTTCTCGAACAGGCCCTCGCGCTCCTCGTGGTGGGACTGGTGCCAGCCCCAGCCGAAGCCGTGCATGATGTATTTGTGCGCGGCCCAGGCGAAGATCTCCATCAGGAGGAAGACGCCGATGGCGATGGCCGTCAGGCCGGGCCAGGAGGTGAGGGTCATCGTGCGCCCGCTCCCTGTTCGAGGCGTTCGTCGGCGCCGGAGGCGTCGACGGCGGCAGGACGTCTTTCGAAGATCGAGGCGACGAGGAGGGACAGGCGGCTGCGAGGCCCGAGAAGCTCCTCGAGGATGCGCAGCGCGCTGTCGCGATGGCGCTCGATGCGCCGCTCGACGCCGGCATGCCCGATCATCGAGACGATGGTCGACTTCTCCCGGTCCTTGCCGACGTCCTTGCCGATCAGGAAGGCGCTCTCGGTGCCGTCGAGAAGATCGTCGAGAAGCTGGAACGCCTCGCCGAGTTCGGCGGCGAAGGCCGTCAGGCGCTCGCGCGCCATTTCGTCGGCCCCCGCCATCACCGCGCCCATGTCGACGGCGGCGAGGAAGAGGGAGGCGGTCTTCAGCGCGTTGGCGCGGGCGATCTCGGCGACGGGCCGGGCGCGCGCCCCGCCCTTGAGGTCGGCGAACTGGCCGCCGACGAGCCCGGCCGTCCCGACCGCGCGCGACAGGATGGCGACGCTGCGCAGCCGCGCCTCGGCGCTCGCCGCGCCGATCCCCGCCAGCACCTCGAAGGAGCCGGACAGGATGGCGATGGCCGCGAGCATGGCGACGTCCTCGCCGTGGCCGACATGGGTCGCCGGCCGCCCGCGCCGAAGGCTCGCGTCGTCCATGCAGGGCAGGTCGTCGAGAATGAGGGAGGCCGCGTGCACCATCTCCACCGCGCAGCCCGCATCGATCGCGGGCGCCGGCGCGCCGCCGAGATCCTCGGCGACGAAGGCGCACAGGAGCGGGCGCAGCCGCTTGCCGGGGGCGAGCACCGCGTCCCGGATGGCCAGATCGAGCCCGTCCTGCCCGTCCACCGCGCGCGGCAGCAGAACGGCCAGTCTCGCGTCGATCTCCGCGCGGCGCGTGGAGACGATTCCTGCCATGTCGATCTGCGTCACTGCGACGCCGCCGTCGTTGAAAAGAACCGTGTCATGACGTCCATATGTTTCATCCCGCCGATTGTGGCGCGTAACATGGTCCCGGCCAAGGGCGAGGCCGCGATCGAGCGAAGAATTCCCGAGCCCTGCGACGAAAGGACATCGAGAAACCTTGGGCAAGAGCGACATCCTCGAGGCGGCGTCGGGCATCGGCGCACGCAAGAGTGACCACCTCGACATCGTCCTGTCGCCCGGTCTGGCCACCCGGAAGGCCGACAGCGGCTTCGACGCGGTGCGATTCGAGCATTGCGCGCTGCCCGAACTCGATCTCGACGCGATCGACCTCGGCACGCGCTTCCTCGGCCGGCCGCTCAAGGCCCCGCTCCTCATCTCCTCCATGACCGGCGGCCCGGCGCGGGCGGGTGCCATCAACCGCAATCTGGCGCGCGCCGCCCAGGCGCTCGGCATCGCCCTCGCCGTCGGCTCGCAGCGCGTGGCGCTGGAGGGTGGCCCTGCCGGCGGGCTCGACGCCTCGCTGCGGCGCCTCGCGCCCGACATTCCGATCCTGGCCAATATCGGCGCGGCGCAGCTCGGGCTCGGCTACGGGCCGACGGAAGCGCGTCGCGCGCTCGACATGATCGAGGCGGACGCGCTGATCGTCCATCTCAACCCGCTGCAGGAGGCGGTGCAGCCGGGCGGCGACCGCAACTGGTCGGGCCTCCTCTGCGCCATCGAGGGGCTGGCGAAATGCCTCGGCGCGCCGGTCGTGGTCAAGGAGGTCGGGGCGGGCATCTCGGCCGCGCTCGCCCGCCGCCTCGTGGAGGCGGGCGTCTCCGCCATCGACGTCGCCGGGGCAGGGGGCACGAGCTGGGCGGCCGTGGAGGCCGAGCGGGCGGGCGACGAGCGGGCGCGGGCCCGCGCGCTCCTCTTCTCCGACTGGGGTATTCCGACGGCGCAGGCGATCCGCAGCGTCCGCGCCGCCTGCCCGGACGCCGTCCTGATCGGCTCGGGCGGCGTTCGCCACGGGCTCGACGTCGCCCGTGCGCTGCGGCTCGGCGCCGATCTGGCAGGGCAGGCCGCCGGCGCGCTGCCGAGCGCCGAACGCTCGGCCGAGGACTGCATCCTGCATTTCGCCTCCGTGGTGGAGGAGCTGCGCATCGCCTGCTTCTGCACGGGCTCCAAGGACCTGGCGGCGCTGCGGCGCGCCAGGCTCATGGACTGACGAGCGGTCGGCCGGCGCGGAGCTCACGCCTGCGCCGGATAGAGCCGGTCGAGATGGGGCAGATGCATCGCCCCCTTCCGGTCGAGGAAGGCGCGGAAGGCGACCTCGGCGGGCGCGGCCATGCGCTCCTGGCGGCTGACGGCGAACCATTGCCGGCGGATGGGCATGTTCTTCACGTCGAGAATGGCGAGGCGCTTCATCTCCACCTCGAAGGCGATCGTGTGGGCGGAGATGAAGGCGATGCCGAGCCCCGCCATCACCGCCTGCTTGATCGTCTCGTTCGAGCCCATCTCCACCGCGCGCCGCGACAGCGCGTCGTCGAACTCGACGAAGAAGCTCTCCAGCGACATGCGCGTGCCCGAGCCCGGCTCGCGGATGATGATCGTCTCCTTCAGGAGCGCCTCCTTGCAGATGTCGCGCCGGCCGGCCAGCGGATGGTCGGGCGCGGCGATCATCACCAGCGGATGATCGCCGAAGAAGGTCGCGTCCACCGGGAACTCGGTCGGCGGGCGCCCCATCAGCGCGATGTCGAGCTTGTAGGACTTCAGGTCGGCGATGATGTCGGAGCGGTTGCCGACGAGGAGCTTGATCTCGATGTCCGGATGATCGGCCTTGAAGGCGGCGATGAGGCGCGGGGCGAAGTACTTGGCGGTCGAGACGACGCCGAGCTTGATATTGCCGAACCGGATGCCCTTGATCGCGTCCACTTCGTCGCCGAGGGCGCGCAGCGTCGTCTCGATCGCGTTGGCCGCGCGCAGCGTCGCCGAGCCGGCGGCGGTCAGCCGCATGCCCTCGCTGGTGCGGTCGAAAAGCGAGAGACCGAAGTCGTCCTCCAGCTGCTTTATCTGTAAGGTGACGGCCGGTGCCGTCAGCCCGAGGCTGCGCGCGGCCGCGGCCACCGTCCCGTGCTGGTTGACGGCCTGGATGGATCGCAGCTGGCGAAGGGTGAGGGTGCGCATGCGAGACGATTAAATTATCTTACCAGTCTGGTAAAGAGAATAAATTTTACTTACGCCGTCGGCGTCCCCTAAGGTGCCTTCAACGAACGGGCAAGGGGCCGCAGAGCACCGTATCCCGAGGAGGAAGTGCCCCATGTCATCGTCGCTCGACGCCTATCTGCAGTCCCAGGCCGGGTCCGACCCGCTGCGGGCGGACGTCGCCGAAACGGTCCGTCAGCTTTGCCTCGCCGCCATCAAGGTCCGCAACACCATCCTGTCGGGCGGCACCGGCGACACGCTGGCCGCCTCGCGCGAGGCGACCAATGCCGGCGGCGACATCCAGAAGGAGCTCGACGTCCTCGCCGACCGCGTCTTCGAGGAGGCCGCCAAGGCATCTCCCGTCGTCTGGTACGGCTCCGAGGAGCAGGAGGAGCCGGTCGCGGCGAACCCGACGGGCACGCTCGCCATCGCCATCGACCCGCTCGACGGATCTTCCAACATCGACACGAACGTGTCGATCGGCACGATCTTCTCGCTCTTCCCCGTCGGCGAGGAGGGCCGGGCGAACCCGCACGCCGCCTTCCTCCAGCCCGGCACGAGCCAGCTGGCGGCCGGCTTCTTCATCTACGGCCCGCAGCTCCTTCTGGTGCTTTCGGTCGGCAACGGCACGCATGTCTTCATCTTCTCGCCGGCCTTCGGCGGCTTCGTCGAGATGCGCGCCTCCGTCGACATCGATCCGCGGGCCAAGGAATTCGCGATCAACGCCTCGAACTATCGCCACTGGGAGCCGCAGATGCGCTCCTATATCGACGATTGCCTGGCCGGCGTCGAAGGTCCGCGCGAGCGCGACTTCAACATGCGCTGGATCGGCTCGCTGGTCGCCGACTGCTACCGCATCCTCGTGCGCGGCGGCGTCTTCCTCTATCCGGGCGATGCGCGCAAGGGCTACGCCAAGGGCCGCCTGCGGCTTCTCTACGAGGCCAATCCGATCGCCTTCTGCGTCGAGCATGCCGGGGGGGCGGCGACGGATGGGGTGACGCGCATCCTGGAGATCGTGCCGGACGGGCTGCACGCCCGCACGCCGCTGGTCTTCGGCGGCAAGCGCGAGGTGGAGCGGGTCGCCCGCTACATGGCCGATCCCGCTTCCCTGAGCGAACGCTCGCCGCTCTTCGGCAAGCGCAGCCTCTTCAGGGCCTGACGCCACTCAGGACGACACGAACAGACGATTGAATGGGGACCCCGGCCGTGGGAGCCGGCCGGGGCCTGGGGGAGGAGTGCGCCCGAATGTCCGCCAAGCATCCGATCATCGCGATCACCGGCTCGTCCGGCGCCGGCACCACCTCGGTGAAGAAGATCTTCGAGCAGATCTTCCGCCGCGAGAGCGTGCGGGCCGACTTCATCGAGGGCGACGCCTTCCACCGCTTCGACCGCCAGGCCATGAAGGACAAGATGGCCTCCGAGGAGGCCGCCGGAAACCGCAACTTCTCCCATTTCAGCCCCGAGGCCAATCTCCTGGAGGAGCTGCAGGAGGTCTTCGGCGACTACGGCCGCAAGGGGCGCGGGCGCACGCGGCACTACATCCACGACGAGGGCGAGGCCAGGCTCTACGGCGCCGAGCCCGGCACCTTCTCCGACTGGGTCCCGCTCGACGAGGCGTCGGACCTCCTCTTCTACGAGGGCCTGCACGGCTGCGTGAAGACCGACACGGTGGACCTCGCCCAGCTCGTCGACCTCAAGATCGGCGTCGTGCCGGTCATCAACCTCGAATGGATCCAGAAGATCCATCGCGACCGCGCTTCGCGCGGCTATTCCACCGAAGCCGTCATGGACGTCATCCTGCGGCGCATGCCCGACTACGTGAAGTATATCTGCCCGCAATTCGCCCGCACCAACATCAACTTCCAGCGCGTGCCCATCGTCGACACGTCCGACCCGTTCATCGCCCGTTGGATCCCGACGCCCGACGAATCCATGATCGTCATCCGCTTCGCCAATCCGCGCGGCATCGATTTCCCCTATCTCCTGTCGATGATCCCCGGCAGTTTCATGTCGCGGGCCAATTCGATCGTCGCACCGGGCAATAAGCTCGACATCGCCATGCAGCTCATTCTAACCCCGCTTATCCTGCAGCTCATGGAAAAGAAGCGTCGCGCGTCGTGATGCGAGATCGCAGGACAAGGAGACACCGCAAATGTCGATGACAGCCGCCAAAGCCTCGAGCGACGAGAAGCCGTCGTCGGGCACGACCGACCGCAACCCCCGCGACATGGCCAACGCCATCCGCGCCCTCGCGATGGACGCCGTCCAGAAGGCCAATTCCGGCCATCCCGGCATGCCCATGGGCATGGCCGACGTCGCGACCGTCCTGTTCAAGGACTTCGTCACGCTCGACCCGAAGAATCCCTCCTGGCCCAACCGCGACCGTTTCGTCCTGTCGAACGGCCACGGCTCCATGCTGCTCTACGCCATCCATCATCTCCTCGGCTACGAGGACATGACGATCGACGACCTGAAGAACTTCCGCCAGATCGGCGCGCGCACCGCCGGCCATCCCGAATACGGCCACGCGCTCGGCATCGAGACGACGACCGGTCCGCTCGGCCAGGGCATCACCACCGCCGTCGGCATGGCGCTCGCCGAGCGCATGCAGAACGCCCGCTTCGGCGACGACCTCGTCGATCACTACACCTACGTCCTCACCGGCGACGGCTGCCTGATGGAGGGAATCAGCCACGAGGCGATCGACCTTGCCGGCCATCTCAAGCTCAACCGCCTGATCGTCCTCTTCGACGACAACGGCATCTCGATCGACGGCAAGACCTCGCTCGCCACCTCGATGGACCAGATCAAGCGCTTCGAGGCCGCCGGCTGGACCGCGCTCTCGGTCGACGGGCACGACCCGGACGAGATCCGCGCCGCGCTCGAACAGGCGCACCGGTCGGACAAGCCGACCATGATCGCCTGCAAGACGATCATCGGCTTCGGCTCGCCCAAGCTCGCGGGCTCGGAGAAGAGCCACGGCGCGCCGCTCGGCGACGAGGAGATCGCGGCGACGCGCAAGGCCCTCATCTGGGAGTCCGAGCCCTTCGTCCTGCCCGAGGCCGTGGTGAAGGGCTGGCGCGAGATCGCCGAGCGCGGCGCCAAGGCGCGCGAGGCCTGGGAGAAGAAGCACGCCGCTTCGCCCAGGCGTGACGCCTTCGACGCCGCCGTCGCCGGCAAGCTCCCGGCCGACTTCGCCAAGACCATGGCCGACTACCGCCAGACGCTCTCCGACGAGGCGCCCAAGCTTGCCACCCGCAAGTCCTCCGAGGCGACGCTCGGCATCATCAACGCGGCGACCGATCTCACCATCGGCGGCTCGGCCGACCTCACCCACTCGGTCTTCACCCTCACCAAGGGCATGAGCTCGGTCCAGGCCGACAACTATGCCGGCCGCTACATCCACTACGGCATCCGCGAACATGCGATGGCGGCGGTGATGAACGGTCTCGCCCTCTATGGCGGCTTCATCCCCTACGGCGGCACGTTCATGGTCTTCACCGACTATGCCCGCGGCGGTATCCGCCTCTCGGCGCTGATGGGCCTGCGCGTCGTCTACGTGATGACGCACGACTCCATCGGCCTGGGCGAGGACGGGCCGACGCACCAGCCGATCGAGCATCTGGCGATGCTGCGCGCCACGCCCAACATCCTCGTCTTCCGCCCGGCGGACGCGATCGAGACGGCGGAAGCCTGGGAGATCGCGCTCACCGAGACCCATCGCCCCTCCGTCCTGTCGCTGTCGCGCCAGAACCTGCCGACGGTGCGCGTCGGCGACGTCGCCCAGAACCGCAGCGCCAAGGGCGCCTACGTCCTGCGCGAGGCCGAGGGCGAGCGCCAGGTGACGATCCTCGCCACGGGGTCGGAGGTCGAGCTCGCGCTCGCCGCCGCCGACGCCCTGAAGGGCGAGGGGATCGCGGCGGCCGTCGTCTCGATGCCCTGCTGGGAGCTCTTCGAGGAGCAGGACAAGGCCTATCGCACCTCGGTTCTGGGGCGTGCCCCGCGCATCGCGGTGGAGGCGGCGGCCCGCTTCGGCTGGGATCGCTGGATCGGGGAGGGCGGCCGCTTCATCGGCATGACCTCCTTCGGCGCCTCCGGCCCCGCGCCCAAGCTCTACGAGCATTTCGGCATCACCTCCGCGGCGGTCGTCGCGGCGGCCAAGGACCTGGTGCGCTGACATGGCTGCGCTCCCCTCCATCGAGACGGCCGAGGTCGATGGCCTGACCGTCCTGATCCGGGCCGATATCAACGTGCCCATGAAGGACGGCAAGGTGACGGACGCGACGCGCATCGAGCGTTTCGCGCCCACCGCCAGGGCGCTCGCCGAACGCGGCGCCAAGGTGGTCGTCATGAGCCATCTCGGTCGTCCCAGGGGGGAGCGCAACCCGCACTACTCGCTGCGCTCGGTCGCACCCGAGCTGCAGCGTCTGACGGGGCTTCCCGTGCGCTTTGCCGACGACTGCGTCGGCTCGGCGGCGGAGGCGACGGTGGGCGAGGCCGGGTTCGGGGAGATCGTGCTCCTCGAGAACGTGCGCTTCCACAAGGGGGAGGAGGCCGACGACAAGACCTTCGCGCTGCGCCTCTCGGTGCTGGGCGACCTCTATGTCGACGACGCCTTCTCCTGCGCCCACCGCGCCCATGCCTCCACGCACCGGCTGGCGACCATCCTGCCGGCCTATGCCGGGCCCTCGCTCCTCGCCGAGGTCGAGGCCCTCAAATCCGCGCTCGACCATCCCGAGCGCCCGGTCGCCGCCCTCGTGGGCGGCGCCAAGGTCTCCTCCAAGATCGGCGTCCTGGAATTCCTGGTGCCGAAGATGGACCATCTCGTCATCGGCGGCGGCATGGCCAACACCTTCCTGGCCGCGCTCGGCCACGATGTCGGCAGGTCGCTCTACGAGAAGGACGCGCTGCCCACCGCCTCGCGGATCATGGCGCTGGCCGAGACGGCCGGCTGCCGCCTGCATCTGCCGGTCGACCTCGTCGTCGCCCGCGAGTTCAGGGCGGACGCGCCGAGCGAGATCGTCGGCGTCGACGCGATCCCCGCGGACGCCATGGCGCTGGACGTCGGCCCGCGCACGGTCGCGGCGATCGAGGACGCGCTCGGTGAGTGCCGCACGCTTCTCTGGAACGGCCCGCTCGGCGCCTTCGAGATGCGGCCCTTCGACGAGGCGACGGTGGCGGTGGCGAGAGCCGCGGCCGCCCTGACCAAGGCCGGCCGCCTCGTGACGGTCGCCGGCGGCGGCGACACGGCGGCGGCGCTGAACGCGGCCGGCGTCGCGGACGAGTTCACCTACCTGTCCACGGCGGGCGGGGCCTTCCTCGAATGGCTCGAGGGGCGCGACCTGCCCGGCATCGAAGTTTTGAAGACGACCATCCGGACCTGACAGTCTTGAATCCGGACCTGATCGCAGATCCCTAGAGGAAACCGACAATGGCAAAGATCACTCTCCGCCAGTTGCTGGACCATGCCGCCGAGAACGATTACGGCGTCCCGGCCTTCAACATCAACAACATGGAGCAGGGTCTGGCCATCGTCGAAGCGGCGGCCCGGTGCGACTCGCCCGTCATCATGCAGGCCTCCCGCGGCGCGCGATCCTACGCCAAGGACATCATGCTGTCCAAGATGATGGACGCGCTCGTCGAGATGTATCCGCAGATCCCGATCTGCATCCATCTCGACCATGGCAACGAGGAATCCACCTGCCTGTCGGCCATCCGCTACGGCTTCACCTCCGTGATGATGGACGGCTCGCTCAAGGCCGACGCCAAGACGCCCGCCGATTTCGACTACAACGTCGCCATCACCGAGCGCGTCACGCGCATGGCCCATTGGGTCGGCGCCTCCGTCGAGGGCGAGCTCGGGGTCCTGGGATCGCTGGAGACGGGCCAGGGCGAGGCCGAGGACGGCCACGGGGCGGAAGGCGAGCTCAGCCACGACCAGCTCCTCACCGATCCCGACCAGGCGGTCGAGTTCGTGCGCGCCACCGGCGTCGACGCGCTGGCCATCGCCATGGGCACCAGCCACGGCGCCTACAAGTTCACCCGCAAGCCCGACGGCGACATCCTGGCGATGAACGTCATCGAGGAGATCCACGCCAAGCTGCCCAACACCCATCTCGTGATGCACGGATCCTCCTCGGTGCCGCAGGAGCTGCAGGAGATCATCAACCGCTATGGCGGCGAGATGCGCGAGACCTACGGCGTGCCGGTGGAGGAGATCGTGCGCGGCATCCGGCACGGCGTGCGCAAGGTCAATATCGACACCGACTGCCGCATGGCCATGACCGGCCAGTTCCGGAAGGTGGCGATGGAGCGGCCCGACGAGTTCGACCCGCGCAAGTTCCTCGTGCCGGCCATGGACGCCCTGCGCCGGCTCTGCCTCGACCGCTACGAGCAGTTCGGCTGCGCCGGCATGGCCGGCAGGATCGACGTCGTCCCGCTCGACGAGATGGCCCGCCGCTACGCCAAGGGAGAGCTCGATCCGCGCATCGAGCTGCGGCAGGCCGCCGAATAGACCACCCCGAGACCACCGCGCTTTTTTCTGAAGATTGGGAGATCGAAATGAAACAGCCCGCCTCGCAGACCGTCACCGGCAAGGACCGCTACAAGTCCGGCGTCATGGAATACAAGAAGATGGGCTACTGGGAGCCCGACTACGAGCCGAAGGACACGGACGTCATCGCCTGCTTCCGCATCACTCCGCAGGACGGCGTCGATCCGATCGAGGCGGCCGCGGCGGTCGCCGGCGAAAGCTCCACGGCCACCTGGACCGTCGTGTGGACCGACCGCCTGACGGCGGCCGAGAAGTACCGCGCCAAGGCCTACCGCGTCGATCCCGTGCCCAACACGGACGACCAGTACTTCGCCTACATCGCCTACGACATCGACCTCTTCGAGAACGGCTCGATCGCCAACCTCACCGCCTCCATCATCGGCAACGTCTTCGGCTTCAAGCCGCTGAAGGGCCTGCGGCTGGAGGACATGCGCCTGCCCACCGCCTACATCAAGACCTTCCAGGGCCCGGCCACCGGCATCGTCGTGGAGCGCGAGCGGCTCGACAAGTTCGGCCGCCCGCTGCTCGGCGCCACCGTCAAGCCCAAGCTCGGGCTCTCGGGGCGCAATTACGGCCGCGTCGTCTACGAGGCGCTGAAGGGCGGGCTCGATTTCACCAAGGACGACGAGAACATCAACAGCCAGGCCTTCATGGATTGGCGCGAGCGCTTCCTCTACTGCATGGAGGCCGTCAACAAGGCGCAGGCCGCCACAGGCGAGATCAAGGGCACCTATCTCAACGTCACCGCCGCCACGATGGAGGACATGTACGAGCGCGCCGAGTTCGCCAAGGATCTCGGGTCGAACATCGTCATGATCGACCTCGTCATCGGCTGGACGGCGATCCAGTCCATGGCCAAGTGGGCGCGGCGCAACAACATGATCCTGCACCTGCACCGCGCCGGCCACTCCACCTACACGCGCCAGAAGACCCACGGCGTCTCCTTCCGCGTCATCACCAAGTGGTCGCGGCTGGCGGGCGTCGACCACATCCATGCCGGCACGGTCGTCGGCAAGCTCGAGGGCGATCCGGCGACGACCAAGGGCTACTACGATCTGTGCCGCGACGAGTTCACGCCGCAGAAGCTCGAGAACGGCATCTTCTTCGACCAGCCCTGGGCCTCCCTCAACAAGATGATGCCCGTCGCCTCCGGCGGCATCCATTGCGGGCAGATGCACCAGCTTCTCGACCTTCTGGGCGAGGACACGGTGCTGCAGTTCGGCGGCGGCACGATCGGCCATCCCATGGGCATCGCGGCCGGCGCCACGGCCAACCGCGTCGCGCTGGAATGCATGGTCCTTGCCCGCAACGAGGGCCGCGACATCGTCAACGAAGGGCCGGAGATCCTCGTCGAGGCCGCCAAGACCTGCGCCCCGCTGCGCCAGGCGCTCGACACCTGGAAGGACGTCACCTTCAACTACACCTCGACGGACACGCCGGACTACGCCGTCAGCGCCACCGCCGCCTGACCGACGACGTGATGCGACAGGCGGGGCATCGTGCCCCGCCGCCACAAGGACCCCGACGGCCGCCCGAACGCGCGGCGCCGCGCTTTCCAAGGACGACAGCCATGAGAATCACCCAGGGCGCCTTCTCCTTCCTGCCCGACCTCACCGACGAACAGATCACCAAGCAGGTCCAGTACTGCATCGACAACGGCTGGGCGGTGAACATCGAATATACCGACGATCCCCATCCCCGGAACACCTACTGGGAGATGTGGGGCCACCCGATGTTCGACATCGCGGACGCGGCCGGCATCATGATGGAGCTGAACGCCTGCCGGAAGGCGCATGGCGACCTCTATATCCGCCTCTCGGCCTTCGATTCCACCAGCGGTTGGGAGTCGGTGAAACTGTCCTTCATCGTGAACCGCCCGGCCAGCGAGCCCGGCTTCCGCCTGCGCCGCCAGGAGACCGAGGGGCGCACCATCCGCTATTCCACCGAGGGCTATTCCAACGACCGGCCCGAGGGCGAACGCTACACGCGCTGATCCCCTCCCGCACCGGGAACGGGATCGGCCGGCCGGGCGCCCCTCCATGCCCGGCCGGCCGGCCATTGCCCCGCGGGGCGGGCGTTGCCCGACGCCCGTCCGCATCGCCGAGACAGGCCCGCCCGGCCCGCAAGGGACCCGGCCCGAACAGGACCCGACCGCCATGAGCCAGACCGCCGATCTTCCCTCGCCGCCCGCCGCCGCGCCGACGACCGTGGACCTGAAGCGCGAATACGAGGAGGCGGGCGTGCGCGAGGTGCTGGAGGAGCTCGACCGCGAGCTCATCGGCCTCGCCCCCGTCAAGAAGCGCATCCGCGAGACGGCGGCGCTCCTCCTCGTCGAGCGGGCCCGCAAGCGCCTCGGCCTCGCCCACGAGACGCCGACGCTGCACATGAGCTTCACCGGCAATCCCGGCACCGGCAAGACGACGGTGGCCATGAAGATGGCCAATCTCCTCCACCGGCTCGGCTACGTGCGCAAGGGCCATCTCGTCTCGGTCACCCGCGACGACCTCGTCGGCCAGTATATCGGTCACACCGCGCCCAAGACGAAGGAGATCCTGAAGAAGGCGATGGGCGGCGTCCTCTTCATCGACGAGGCCTACTATCTCTACCGGCCCGAGAACGAGCGCGACTACGGGCAGGAGGCGATCGAGATCCTTCTCCAGATCATGGAGAACCAGCGCGATGACCTCGTCGTCATCCTCGCCGGCTATGCCGACCGCATGGACAAGTTCTTCGAGAGCAATCCGGGCTTCCGCTCGCGCATCGCCCACCATATCGACTTCCCCGACTATTCGGACGGCGAGCTGCTGCGCATCTGCGACACGATGCTGGAGCGGCAGAACTACACGCTGAGCCCGGAGGCGCGCGAGGTGCTCTCGCGCTATATCGCCGAGCGGCGCACGCAGCCCCATTTCGCCAATGCCCGCTCCATCCGCAACGCGCTCGACCGCGCGCGGCTGCGCCAGGCCAACCGCCTGTTCGAGGCCGATCTCGGACCGCTGGACGCGGCCGGCCTGTCGCGGATCGAGGCTTCAGACATCTCCGTCAGCCGCGTCTTCCAGCAGAAGCCGGCCCCCTCCGCAGAGAAGCGTTGAGTTCCGCCATGGCACAGAACCTCATCATCGCCCCCTCCATCCTCTCGGCCGATTTCGCCCGGCTCGGCGAGGAGGTCTCGGCCGTCGACCGCGCCGGCGCCGACTGGATCCATCTCGACGTGATGGACGGCCATTTCGTGCCCAACATCACCTTCGGCCCGCCGATCGTGAAGGCGATCCGCGGCGCCTCGAAGAAGGTCTTCGACTGCCACCTGATGATCGAGCCCTGCGACGCCTATCTCGAGGCCTTCGCGGATGCGGGCTGCGACTACATCACCGTCCATGCCGAGGCGACGAAACATCTCGACCGCTCGCTCCAGGCCATCCGCGCGCTCGGCAAGAAGGCCGGCGTCTCCCTCAACCCCTCGACGCCCGAAAGCGTCATCGCATACGTGCTCGACCGCCTCGACCTCGTCCTCCTGATGACGGTCAATCCGGGCTTCGGCGGCCAGGCCTTCATCCCCGCGGTGGTCGAGAAGGTGCGGCGCGTGAAGGCGATGATCGGCGCGCGCGACATCCGGATCGAGATCGACGGCGGCGTGACGCCCGAGACCGCGCCCCTCGTGGTGGAGGCCGGCGCCGACGTCCTCGTGGCGGGCTCGGCGATCTTCAAGGGCGGCACGCCCGAGCATTACGAGGCCAACATGCGCGCCATCCGCCGCTCCTGCGAAGGTCTTGTCTCCCAGGCGGCCTGAGGTCTTCCCGCTCGGGCCCGTCTCCTGCCGCGCGCGACCGAAGGACGGTCTCGCGCGGCCTTTTTCGTCCGGACGCCGCCTCGCTTCACCGGCGTCCTCCGCCCATGGTCGCAGCGCGCCGGGCTTGATGGCGCCGCCGCGCCCTCTTAAGCCTTGCAGGCACGGTCGGCCGGGGGAGGCCGGCCGGGCGGCTGGAACCGCGACCGGGAGGCGCCCTTGCAGGACATGCTGAAACCCGAGCGTCGGCCGACGCCCGAGCGTTCGGACCCGCCGGCCGCGCCGCCGGGCCTCGCCCGGCAGTCGGCAGCGGTCTCTCTCTCCATCGGCTCTTCGGGAGTCCCGGCATGAGCGAGCCGGACGTTCTCGTCCGCGTCGAGGGCCGCGCGGGACGAATCACGCTGAACCGCCCGAAGGCCCTCAACGCGCTGAACGCTGCGATGGTCGGCCCGATCATGCGCGCGCTCGACGACTGGCGCGACGACGCGGGGGTGGATCTCGTCCTCATCGACGCTTCTGGGGAACGCGCCTTCTGCGCCGGCGGCGACCTGCGGCAGGTCTACGAATCGACGGCGACCGCGGGCTTCGAGCCGGCCCGCCGCTTCTGGGTCGAGGAATATCGCCTGAACCGGGCCATCGCCCGCTATCCCAAGCCCTATGTCGCGGTGATGGACGGCATCACCATGGGCGGGGGCGTCGGCCTCTCGGCGCAT
Organism: Aurantimonas sp. Leaf443; assembly: GCF_001425575.1. Taxonomy (GTDB): domain Bacteria; phylum Pseudomonadota; class Alphaproteobacteria; order Rhizobiales; family Rhizobiaceae; genus Leaf443. Next base: position 191,111 of record NZ_LMRD01000001.1, read on the forward strand.
GGCAGCCACCGCATCGTTACCGAACGCTCGACGCTCGCCATGCCCGAATGCGCCATCGGCCTCGTGCCGGATGTCGGCGGCTCGCTGATTCTGGCGACCGCGCCCGGGCGCCTCGGCGAGTTCCTCGGCCTCACCGGCTGGCGCATGAAGGCGGCGGAAGCGATCGCCACGGGCTTTGCCGATGTCGAGGTGCCGGCCGAGCGGCTCGAGGCGCTCAAGCGCACGCTCTGCGAGACGGGCGACCCCGCCCGCATCGCATCCTTCGCCGTTCCGCCCGGACCCGACCGGCTGGCGCCCTTGCGGTCGCGGATCGACGCGATCTTCCGCGCCCCGACGCTCCGCGAGATCGTCGCGGGAGTGGAGGCGAGCGCCGAGCCCTTCGCCGCCGAGGCGCTGTCCGCGATCCGCGCCGCCTCGCCGCTTTCCCTGGCCGCGACGCTCGCGCTGGTGCGCACGGTGCGCGAGACGCCGACGATCGAGGCCGCGCTCGGGACCGAGTACCGCTTCACCCATCGCAGCCAGTCCGAGGGCGACCTGCAGGAGGGCATCCGCGCGGTCGTCATCGACAAGGACCGCAAGCCCCGCTGGGCCGACGCGCTGGACGGGTTCGACGAGACGAAGGGCGCGGCCATGCTGCGCCCGCTGGGGGCGGACGAACTGCAATGGGAGGATACGCCATGAGGATCGCCTTCATCGGCCTTGGCAACATGGGCGCGCCGATGGCGCGAAACCTGATCGCCGCCGGCCACGACGTCCGGGGCTTCGACGCCGCTGCGGCGACGATCGAGGGGGTGCCGACGCGCGCCGGCCCGGAAGAGGCGGTGGCGGGCGCCGAGGCCGTCGTTACCATGCTGCCGAACGGCGCCATCGTGCGCGACGTCCATGCGCGCGTCCTCGCCGCCGCCGCGCCCGGAACGCTCCTGATCGACTGCTCGACCATCGACGTGGAGAGCGCGCGCCACGTGCAGGAGGCGGCCCGCGCGGCCGGCCTTCGCCCGCTCGACGCGCCGGTCTCCGGCGGCACGGGCGGGGCGGCGGCCGGAACGCTCACCTTCATGGTCGGCGGCGAGGCGGCGGATTTCGAGGCCGGGCGGCCGATCCTGGAGGCGATGGGCAAGCGCATCGTCCATTGCGGCGCGGCGGGCGCGGGGCAGGCGGCGAAGATCTGCAACAACATGATCCTCGGCATTTCGATGGTGGCGGTCTGCGAAGGCTTCCACCTCGCCGACCGGCTGGGCCTCGACCGTCAGGCGCTGTTCGACGTGGCCTCCACCTCGTCCGGCGCCTGCTGGTCGCTCAACACCTATTGCCCGGCACCGGGCGTCGGGCCGCAGTCGCCGGCCGACAACGGCTACAAGCCGGGCTTTGCCGCCGAACTGATGCTGAAGGACCTGACGCTCTCGCAGGAGGCGTCCGCGTCCGCCGGCGCTTCGACCGAGCTCGGGGCCCATGCGCGCGACGTCTACGCCCGCTTCGTCGAGGCCGGGGGCAGGGGGCGGGACTTCTCCGCCCTTCTGGAAACCCTGTCGAAGGCCTGAAGAACTGGACGCCTCGCCGGCCGGGGCGGTGTGGCGAGGCCCCACCCTCGCGCCATCACGTAGTCGTGATAGACGCGCGTGGCGAAGCGCGGAATGGTGCAGGCGCGCGATCGGCGGCCTGCGAGAAAACGTGTTTGAATGCAGCGACTTGGGCCCCTGTCGAAGGTCCATTCCGGCAATTGGGGCGATGGCTTGGCGTTGGCACTGCCCGACGCCAAGCCTCGCGAAGCAATTACGGTCAACCGACTGGAAATACGGGGTTAAAGGCGAGTCCGCCTCGTGGCCGTCGCCGCACGGGCAGCGCCGACCACGGACGATGACGCGCCGATCCCGCGCGAACGGCGCGGCGCGGCTCTTTCAAACATTACGGGGCATCCACATTTAAGCGCCGCCCCGCCGGGCCGCCGGGGGCGCTACGACCCGAAGGTTCGAGGCGGAGAAAACGACGTTTCGGGACCGCAGGAAGGCCGGGCGTCCAATCGAAGAGACAGGGATCGGGCGATCCCGCGCGAAGGAGGCATTGTTGGACCAAACGCTATCGGAAGCCACGGCGCAGACCGCCGTCACGGGCATATCGCCGGATGTCGTGCCGACATGGGTCTGGCTGGCGACGATCGGCGCCATCGCGGCCCTCTTCGTCTTCGACTTCCTGACGCATGTCCGCAAGCCACATGAGCCGAGCTTCAAGGAAGCTGCGATCTGGTCCACATTCTACATGACGCTCGCCATGCTCTTCGGCGTGGGAGTCTGGTATTTCTGGGATCGCGATCACGGCGTCGAATATATTGCCGGTTTCATCACCGAGAAAAGCCTTTCGGTCGACAATCTCTTCGTCTTCGTCATCATCATGAAGAGCTTCATGGTGCCGAGGGCCTATCAGCAGAAGGCGCTGCTGATCGGCATCGTCATCGCGCTCGTCATGCGCGGCATCTTCATCGCCCTCGGCGCGGCCGCCATCGAGCGCTTCTCCTGGGTCTTCTACCTCTTCGGCCTCTTCCTTCTGTGGACGGCCTGGAAGCTGGTCGTGGAAAGCCTCAAGCACGGCAAGTCGACCGACGAGGAATACGAGCCCAACGCGCTGGTGAAATATTTCCAGCGGCATCTGCCCACGACGAGCGACTTCCGCGGCAACGCGCTGACGGTCGTCGAGAACGGCAAGCGCTTCTTCACGCCGATGTTCATCGTCATCATCGCCCTCGGCATGACGGACCTGCTCTTCGCGCTGGATTCCATCCCCGCGATCTACGGTCTGACCGATGCGCCCTACATCGTCTTCACGGCCAACGCCTTCGCGCTTCTGGGTCTGCTGCAGCTCTACTTCCTGATCGGCGGACTCCTCGACCGGCTCGTCTATCTCGGCATCGGCCTGTCGCTGATCCTCGCCTTCATCGGCCTCAAGCTGATCGTCCATGCCGTGGAGGCGAACACGTTGCCCTTCCTCAACGGCGGCCAGCCGATCGAGGTGCCCGGTTGGATGCATATCGAGATCGAGCAGTCGCTGATGGTCATCGTCGGTATCCTGGTCGTCACCACGGTGGCCAGCCTCCTGAAGAGCCGCAGCCTGGCGAAGGCGGAGCGGAACGACACGTGATCCCATCCCGACGACACACCGGTCCGGCGCGATGAGCGCCGGACCCCCGACAGACGACAGCGGCGCGCCCGAAGAGGGCGGGCCGCTGTCCGATTCGGAACTTGCCGCGCGCCGCGAGGCGCTGGCGCGCAAGATCGCCGAGCAGCGCCGCCGCCAGCCCGTGCCGCCCGGCGCCGGGCAGCCCGGCGGCAGCATGCGCGGCATGGCCGAGGGGCTGAAGCTCGCCAGCGAGTTCATCGCCGGCGTCCTCGTGGGCGCCGGCATCGGCTACGCCATCGACTATGTGGCGGGCACCGCGCCCTTCGGGCTCATCGTGCTTCTCATGTTCGGCTTCGCCGCGGGCGTGCTCAACGTCATGCGCAGCGTTCGGCCGGGCGGGAAGAAGGGCCCGCCGCCCGCGCCGGGGACCGACGCATAAAAGCGCCCTGACTGCGGCCAAAAGAGCGCCGCCGGGTGTTGCGATCCTCCGATCATGACGCTATTGCCAGCGTGGCGCTCGCCGGGGGTGCTAGAATTCGCAGCGAAGGACCCGACAGCTTGGCTACCGATCCCACCGATCCGATTCACCAGTTCCAGATTTCCCGGATCGTCCCGATCGAAATCGGCGGTCTCGACTTCTCCTTCACCAATTCGGCCCTGTTCATGGTGGCGACCGTCGCCGTCGCCACGGCCTTCCTCTACTACTCGACCGGAGCGCGCGCCCTCGTGCCGTCGCGCCTGCAGTCGGTGGGCGAGATCTCCTACGAGTTCATCGCCAACATGCTCCGGGATTCGGCGGGCTCTTCGGGAATGAAGTTCTTCCCGCTCGTCTTCTCGCTCTTCATGTTCATCCTCACCGCCAATCTCCTTGGCATGGTGCCCTACTTCTTCACGGTGACGAGCCACATCATCGTCACCTTCGCGCTGGCGATGACGGTCATCCTCACCGTCGTCATCTACGGTATCGCCAAGCACGGGCTCTCCTGGTTCAAGCTCTTCGTGCCCTCGGGCGTGCCGGGCGTGATCCTGCCCTTCGTGGTGCTGATCGAGATCATCTCCTTCATCTCGCGCCCCGTCTCCCTCTCCGTTCGTCTCTTCGCCAACATGCTGGCGGGCCACATCACGCTGAAGGTCTTCGCGGGCTTCGTCGTGACGCTGAGCTCGCTCGGCATCGCCGGCGTCGTTGGCGCGATCCTGCCGTTGATCATGACGGTGGCGATCACGGCGCTCGAGTTCCTCGTCGCCTTCCTGCAGGCCTATGTCTTCGCGATCCTGACCTGCATGTACCTCAACGATGCGGTCCATCCGCACCATTGAGCCTTCGCCTTCGCGGCCGCCGTCGCGAATCCAAAGACGCACGATCCAGCCCATCTCAAGGAGTTTCCCCATGGACGCAGAAGCCGCACGCTACATCGGCGCAGGTCTCGCTTGTTTCGGCATGGCCGGCACGGCCCTCGGCCTCGGCAACATGTTCGCCTCTTACCTGTCGGGCGCCCTGCGCAACCCGTCGGCTGCCGACGGCCAGTTCGGCCGCCTCATCTTCGGCTTCGCCGTGACGGAAGCGCTCGGCATCTTCTCGCTCCTCATCGCGCTGCTGCTGCTCTTCGTCTAAGAGCCGCATCCGCTGATTGGATTGTCGATCCGGTCGCCCTCGCGGGCGGCCGGATCAGCTGAATGGAGATACCGGGCTTGTCCTTCCTCGTGACCACCGCTTCCGCACAGGATCACGCGCCTGTCGCCGACCCGAACGTGCCCCCGGTGGAATCGGGCGCGGCAGGCCTGCACGGCGAGACCGTCCAGGTCGAGCACGGCGAGGGCGGCTTCCCGCCCATGTCGACGGAGTTCTTCCCGTCGCAGCTCCTCTGGCTCGCCATCACCTTCGGCATCTTCTACCTCGTCATGAAGCGCCTCGTCCTGCCCCGTATCGGTGGCACGATCGAGAACCGCCGCGACCGCATCGCGCTCGACCTCAATGCCGCCGAGCAGATGAGGGCCGAGGCCGACGCCGCGCAGGCCGCCTACGAGCAGGAGCTCGCCGAGGCCCGCGACCGTTCGCACAAGACCGTTCTCCAGACCCGCGACGAGATTCGCGCCACGAGCGAGGCCGAACGCGCCCGCCTGGAGGGCGAGCTCAACACCCGTCTCGACGAGGCGCAGGCGCGCGTCGCCGAGATCAAGACCCGCGCGCTCGCCGATGTCGGCACCATCGCCGAAGAGGCGGCCGAGACGATCCTGAAGGCCGTCGCCGGCCTCGACGTCTCGCGCCAGGACGTCGCCGCCGCCGTCCAGTCCGTCCGCAGCTGAGGGGGATCCCATGACCAATTCCGATTGGGCCTTCATCGGCCTCCTCGCCTTCTTCGCCATCGTGGTCTATTTCCGCGCGCCGAAGATCATGGCGAAGGCGCTCGACCAGCGTTCCTCCACCATCCGCCGCGACCTCGAGGAGGCCCGCGAGGCGAAGGAGGAGTCCAAGCGTCAGCTCGCCGAGTTCCAGCGTCGCCGCAAGGCCGCCGAGGACGAGGCGCGCCAGATCGTCGAGGGCGCACGCCGCGAGGCCGAGATGATGCTGGTGGAAGCCCGGCAGAAGACCGAGGACTACGTCGCCCGCCGCACCGCCATGGCCGAGACCAAGATCGCCCAGGCCGAGAGCGACGCCATCGCCGAGGTCCGCTCCTCCGCCGTCGACATCGCCGTCGCCGCGGCCGGCCGGATCATCGCCGAGCGCGGCTCGGGCGACATGGGCGCCCAGATGGTCGAGCGTTCCATCCAGGAAGTGCGCAGCCGCCTCAACTGAGGCCGCGCGCTCCGTTCTACATGCTTCACGGGCCGCCATGCGGCCCGTCTTGCGTTTGGGATGGGTATTCCAAGGCCGTCAACCACGGCCGTCGTGAGCGCACGAGCCCCGTTCGCCGGGTCGGCAGAGCCAGTTACGGCCAGCGCGCTCAGAGCCCCGACAGGAGATCCAGGCGAAGCGGCGCGAAGCTGCGGCGATGGATGGGGCAGGGGCCGAGACGGCGCAGCGCGTCGAGATGCTCGGGCGTGCCGTAGCCCATATGGCGCGAGAATCCGTAGCCGGCATAGGTGAGACAGGCGCGCCGCATCATGCGGTCGCGCATCACCTTGGCCACGATCGAGGCCGCGGCGACGGAGAGGGAAAGCGCGTCGCCGGAGACCAGAGCCTGCCCGCGGCAGGCAAGCCCGGCCGGCACGTCGCGCCCGTCGATGATCGCATGGCAGGGCGTCTCGGCAAGGCCTGCCAGTGCGCGGCGCATGGCGAGGAGCGTCGCGCCGCGGATATTGAGGCGATCGATCTCCGCCGGACTTGCCGCCGAGAAGGACACGCGGCCCCGCGCGAGGATCTCGGCGAAGAGCCGCTCGCGCTCGGGCGCCGTCAACGCCTTGGAATCGTCGAGCCCTGCGGGAACCGCATCCTCCTGGAGCACCACGGCCGCGGCGACGACGGGACCGGCCAGCGGCCCGCGCCCCGCCTCGTCGATCCCGGCGACGGCGCGCGCGCCGGCCGCCAGCAGCGCCGCCTCGCGGCTGAAATCCGGCCCCGCTCTGGCTGCGCGCGCATCGGGGCGGCGCCTCGGCGCAGCCCGCGAAGCGCCGGGCGCAGGGGCGGAGAGGGACACGGGAGAATCGGAGGAACGGCGAGCCATCGTGCGGCGAGACTCGCGCATTCTCCGATCCTCCTCAAGCCGTCCGGCGCACGGGAGCGCCGGACGGCCCGTCCTGCCACGGGGACGCGGACAGGAATGCGACTGTCGATGGCCGCGGCCGAGCCGAACCATGGGCCGCGCCGCGCCGGCCTGCCCCGACAGACCCCGCGGGCGAGGACACCCTGTCCGAGCCCCTCAGAGCAGTGAGAGCTGCACGCCGGCGCCCTTCGGTGCGCGGAACAGGTCGGTGCGCAGCTTGGTGCGCTCGAGATTCAGTTCGAGGCGCTTGGCCGCGAGTTCGAAACGGCGGTGGATCTGCATTGCGTAAGGCCCCGTGCCGCGCATGCGCTTGCCCCATTCGGCGTCGTAGTCCTTGCCGCCGCGCATGGAGCGCAGGAGCGACAGGACGTGGCGGTAGCGGTCGGGATAGTGGCGCAGCAGCCAGTCCTTGAAGAGCGGCGAGACCTCCAGCGGCAGGCGAAGGAGCACGTAGCCGACCTCGCGCGCGCCGGCGACCTTGGCCGCATCGAGCAGGCGCTCAATCTCCGAATCGGTGAGGCCCGGAATGATGGGCGCCGTCATCACCATGGTCGGGATGCCCGCCTCGGTCAGCGTCTTCACCGCGTCGAGGCGGCGCGAGGGCGTGGCGGCGCGCGGCTCCATGGCGCGGGCGAGGCGCCGGTCGAGCGTCGTCACCGAGAGCGCGACCTTCGCCAGCCCCTTGGCCGCCATGCGCGACAGGATGTCGATGTCGCGCGTGACGAGCGCGGATTTCGTCACGATGCCGACCGGATGGTTCGCCGCCTCCAGCACTTCCAAGACCTCGCGCATGATGCGCCAGTTCTTCTCGATCGGCTGGTACGGATCGGTGTTGGTGCCGATGGCGATGGAGCGCACGACATAGCCGGGCTTGGAGATCTCGCGCTCCAGCAGTTCGGCCGCGTTCGGCTTGGCGAAGAGCTTGGCCTCGAAATCGACCCCGGCGGAGAGGCCCATATAGGCGTGGGTCGGCCGCGCGAAACAGTAGACGCAGCCGTGCTCGCAGCCGCGATAGGGGTTCACGGACCGATCGAAGGAAATGTCCGGCGAAGCGTTGCGGGTGACGATGGTCTTGGGCTTCTCGACCTGCACCTCCGTCTTGAAGGGGGGCAGGTCCTCCAGCGTCTCCCAGCCGTCGTCGAAGCTGCGCCGGCCGAAGGGCTCGAAGCGTCCGCTCGGGTTGAGACCCGCGCCCCGGCCGCGCGCCCGCGACAGCCCGACCCGCAGGCCCGCCTCGTTCAAGATGTGATTGGCGACGTCGACGCCGCCGCCGGCCGCGAAAGCGGCCCGATCTGCCAGTTGGACGTCCTGCATGGGACACCTTTCGCAGAGTGCTTCGGAAACTCGTGACCAAAGTCCTAAAGCACGAAAGAGAACAAGACAAGAACAAACGTGGGGGTTCGCGCCGCGCTGGTCAAGCCCTGCGCCATCGGCTAGAGCGGCGGGATGCTCAGCGTATTCCTGGACTGCGGGCCCGAAGACGAAGCACTGGCGCTGAGCCTTGCCGCGCTCGTGCCCGGCGCGGTGGACGGGCTCGTTCGCGAGGTCGTTCTGTTCGATCGCGGCATGGAGGCGGGCGCGCGCAGGGTGGCCGATCATGCCGGCTGCCGCGTGGCCGACGGGGCGGCCTTCCGGGCCAGCATCGAGGGGAGCCGTGGCGAGTGGCTGCTCTTCCTGGAGCCGGGCGCACGGCTGAAGACCGGCTGGATCGAGGCCGTGGTGGAGCATGTCGAGCGGGTCGGCCTCGGCCGGGGCCGCGTGCCGGCCGCGCGCTTCTCGCCCGCGCGCGGCGACCGGCCCGGCTTTCTCAAACGCCTCGTCGGCGGTCGGCGGGCGCTGGGCGACGGCCTTCTCCTGCCCAAGGCGCAGGCGATCGGCCTCGCGCGCACGGCCCGCGACCTTGAGACCGCCGCCCGCGGCGTGGCCGCCGAACGGCTCGGCGCCGAGATCCGCCCCCGCGCGAGATAGATCCGCCCCCGCGCGCGATAGGTCGCGTTCGAGCCTCGCGGGCGGAACGGATCGTCCCGCCCCGCCCTAATCCGGCGGCAGGCGTCTCGGGCTCGGCGGCGCGTCGATTGCGTGTTCTCGCCCGGCATCCGCATCCCCGAGACGCGGCGTCACGACGAGCGGCGCCGTCATCGCCCGGCGGGCGATCCACAGGACGGAGAGGATGATCGCCAGCGGCAGCACGACGAGTTTTACCAGCGTCGCGGTGGCGATGGCGATGCAGGCCTGAAAGAGATCGGCGGCGATCTCCAGCCCGTCGCGCACGGCGAGCGCGTTTCGGGCAATCCGGTCGGGGATGGAGGTCGCGAAGTCGCGCGCCGCCGCCGCCGTGCCGCTCAGCGCCTCGCTGGACCGCCGATAGGCGGAGGCAAGGCCGGAGGCGATCGTGCCGAGCGCGCCGTCCTCGGCCTCGGCCGGCGCGCTCGGCACGGGTGGCGCGGCGACGGGCGGCGCGACGCTTTCCTCGATCGCTCCGCCATAGTCTCCCGACAGGCGCTCGAAGACGGCCGTCGCCCGTCCCCAGGCCTGCGCGGTCATCGCGTCTCCGGCCGCGAAGGCCGCGCCATAGGCGGCGGGAACGAGGAGGCCGGCGAGAAGGCCGAGCGAGAGGCCGGCGCGCAGGGCCCGGCGAGGCGCGCCCTCCCTCTCGCGCCCGGCGAGCGCGAGAAGCGCGAGGGCGCCGGCACACAGGGCCATCAGCGCCGCGCCGAGCGTTGCGGCGGGTTTCAGGAGCACGGTGAGGAGGCCGGCGACGACGACCATCGCGAAGAGAAAGTCGGCCATGCGCTCGATCGTGTCCGTCACCGGCTCCAGCGCCTGGCCGGGGCTGGCGCTGAGATTGGCGACGAGGGCGGACCCGCCGATATCGGCGTCCTTGACGATGCTCATCATCGAATTGGCGACGCGCAGCGAGCCGTAGAGCGCGGAAGCGCTGGCGGCGATCTCGCCATTGTAGCGCGCCGCGCTGGTGGCGATCGGATTGGAGACCGTCAGCGCGAGGCCGAGGGCGGCGAGGGCGGCAAGGCCGGCGGCGCGCCGGCGGTCGGGTCGCATGAGGGCCGCCTCCTTATGGCCGAAGCTCAGGCCGAGAGGCCGCCGCGCCGCAGGTGCTCGTCGAGGCGCGGCATGATCTCGACGAAATTGCAGGGCCGGTGGCGATAGTCGAGCTGGGCTTTCAGGATGAGGTCCCAGCCGTCGCGGCAGGCGCCGGGCGAGCCCGGCAGCACGAAGACGAAGGTCGCGTTCATCACGCCGCCCGTCGCGCGCGACTGGATGGTGGAGACGCCGATCTTCTCGAAGGAGATGCGGTGGAAGATGGCGGAGAACCCGTCCATGCGCTTCTCGAAGAGCGGCTCGAGCGCCTCGGGCGTCACGTCGCGCCCGGTGAAGCCGGTGCCGCCGGTGGTGATGACGACGTCGATCTGCGGGGTCAGCGTCCAGGCCGTCACCCGCGCGCGGATCGCCTCGACGTCGTCGGGCACGATCGCGCGGTCGGCGAGGCGATGGCCGGCTTCGCCGAGGCGCTCCACCAGCGTGTCGCCCGAGCGGTCGTCCTCCGGCCGGCGCGTGTCGGACACGGTGAGGATGGCGATGGAAAGGGGGATGAAGGGGCGGTCCGCGGTCATGCCGTCGCTCCGATGCGGGAGGGCGAAAGGGCCGGTTCGCTCTCGCAGAGCCACCAGCCGGGATGGCGCGCGGCGAGCGCGGCGCGCGCGGCGGACGCGGCCTGCGCCGTCCCGAACAGTGCGGCGACGCTCGCGCCCGAGCCGGACATGCGGGCGAAGAGCGCCCCCTCGCCGAGGAGCGCGTCCGTCACGCGGGCGATGTCGGGCGCGAGCGCGAGGGCTGCGGCTTCGAGGTCGTTGCGCGTGGCCCGGAGATAGGCGGCGAGTTCGGCCGGGCTTGAGAAGCCCGCGGCCGGCAGGTCCGGCAGCGGCGGATTCTCGCGCTGCGCGAGCCCCCGGAACACGGCGGGCGTCGAGACGGCGATGCCGGGATTGGCGAGGAGGAGCGGAAGCTGCGGCATCGCCGCCAGCGGCTCGACGATCTCGCCGATGCCGCGCACGCGGCAGGGGCGGCCGGCAAGGCACATCGGCACGTCGGCACCGAGCGCCAGGCCGGCCTCGGCCAGCGCCGCGCGGCACGCGGGCGCATGGTCGCCGGCATAGGCGAGGACGGCGGCCGCATCCGCCGAGCCGCCGCCGATGCCGGAGGCGACCGGCAGGCGCTTGTCGAGGGTGACGTCGAGCGGGGGCAGGTCGCGTCCGGCCGCGCGCAGCACGCGGCGCGCCGCGTCGACCGCCCGCGCCACGATATTGTCCCGGCCCTCCGGCACCTGCGCGGCGAAGGGGCCGCGGACGCTCACGCGGTCGTCCGTCCCGGTGCCGGGGCGGATCGCGAGCTCGTCGCCGGCCTTCGCGAAGACGACGAGACTGTCGAGGAGATGGTAGCCGTCCCCGCGCCTTCCGGTGACGTGCAGCGCGAGATTGACCTTGGCGGGCGCCCGCAGGCGCCGGGCCGGCGGGAGCGCGTCCATGGCCGGCCTATTGCAGCGTCGAGGCGGGCTTGGCCGGGACGGTCTCGGCGGGTGCGGCGGCGCCGCCGTCCGCGCGCTTGTCGGCCGGGGCCGGCGCCGCCTTGGCCTCGCCGGCGGCGTCGGGCGTCAGCCCGTCCTTCAGCTTGGCCTGGATCTTCATGATCGCCTCGGCCTCGGGCTTCGGGTCGCCGACGAGCGCGCGGTTCCACTGGAAGCGGGCCTCGCGCTTGCGCCCGACCTGCCAGTAGGCGTCGCCCAGGTGGTCGTTGATGGTCGGGTCGACGGGATTGATGAGGACGGCGCGCTCGAGCTCGGAGACGGCGTCGTCGAAGCGGGCGAGGCGGTAATAGGCCCAGCCGAGCGAATCGATGATGTAGCCGTCGTTCGGACGCAGATCCACGGCCTTGCGGATCATGTTCAGCCCCTCGTCGAGATTCATCCCCATGTCGACCCAGGAATAGCCGAGATAGTTCAGCACCGAGGGCTGGTCGGGCGAGAGTTCCAGCGCCTTCTTCAGGTCCGCTTCCGCCTTCGGCCACATCTTCTGCCGCTCGAAGGCGATGCCGCGCTGGTAATAGAGGTTCCAGTCGGTCGGGTCGACCGGCTCGGAAAGCGCGATGGCCCGGTCCAGCGCGACGGACGCGCCCTTGTAGTCCTTGTCGGCGGCGAGCACGTCGGCGAGCGCGGTATGGGCCTGGATGTCGTCGGGATAGTCGGCGACGGCCTTGTTCAGATGCGCCTTCGCCTCGTCCTTGCGCTCGGCATACCAGAGGTCGAGCCCGGTCTGCAGCTCGGCCGTGCGGTGATAGGGCGAGGTCTCCGGGATCTGCGCATAGTAGGCGATGGCGACGTCCAGCCGCTCGCCGCGCTCGGCGATGCCGGCGAGCGCGGTCAGGAGCGCGGGGGAGGCGGGGTCGAGGGCGCGGGCGAGCTGGAAGTAGAGCAGCGCCACCTGCTGGCCGTCGCCGCGATTGATCGCCTGGCCGAGGATGTAGAGCGTCTCGGCCGCGCCCTCCTTCACGCTGGTCAGCGTCGGCTCCACGGGCCGGCCGGCCTCGATGTCGGCCTTCAGCGCGAGCAGCGGGTCGTAGCGCGGGGCGAGTTCGAGGCCGGTGGCGAGCGTCTTCAGCGCGGCCGTCTTGTCGTCGGCGCGCGCCTCGATCCGCGCCAGACCCTCGATGGCGGCGAGATAGGCGTCGGGCGAGGTCTGCGCGCCCTGCCGGTCGGCGACGACGGCGGCATAGGCCGTCTTGGCGACCTCCGGCCGGCCCGCGACCTCGGCGAGGAGGCCCTTCTGATACTGGTTGAAGATCGGATACCAGGCGACGCCGTCCAGCTCGTCGATGCGCGAGAGCGCCTCGTCCGGCCGCTTGTCGCCGAGATCGGCCCAGGACATGAGATGCGAGACGAGGAGGCGGTCGAGATCGCTCGGGTTCGGAATATCGAGCTGGGCGATGGCGGCGGAGTGGTCGCCGCGCGCGAGCGCGTCGACGCCGAGCGTCATGCGCGCCACCTTGCCGGCCTCGCTGTCGTCGCGCAGCTTGGCGGCGAGTTCGGCGCCCTCCTTGAAGCGCCCGTCGGCGAGGAAAGCGAACATCGCGTCCTGCTGCAGCACCTGCGAGGTCGGGTCGAGCGTCAGCGCCTGGCTGAAGAAGGCGGTGGCCTCCTGCGTGTCGCCGCCGAGCTGGGCGGATTTCGCCGCCAGATAGGCGCCGGCGAGCGAACGCGTCTGGAGCGTGGGGTCCGCCGGCTTGGAGGTCTGCGCCGCCGCGCCGGCCGCCGCGAAGGCCGGGCCGGAGGCGAGGGCCATGAGCGCGATCCCGGCAAGAAGGCGGCTGAGCGTCGAGGTCGTCACGATCTGTTGTCTCCTGGCGGAACCCGGTGCGGGCGAAGGCCTGTCCGCGCCCTGCGCCGGCAGACCCGTCCTGGCGGGGAGGGGGCCCCTAAAATGTCCCATCGTCAACCCGATGGACCGTCACCGTGACGGTTTTGCGGCCTGGCGTGGCGCCCGCGACAAGGCGTCCGGGCCCGCTCAAGCGCCGACCGGCCCGACGGGCGTGGTCAGGAGACGCGATCGATGCAGAAATCGACGACCGAGAGAAGCGCCTCGCGGCTCGGCGAGCGCGGCAGGCTGGCGGCCGCCTCGCGCGCCTTCTCGCCGTAATGGCGCGCGCGCTCGATCGTGGCCTCCAGCGTGCCGTGGCGGCGCATCAGCGCGGTGGCGCGCAGGAGCGCGGCATCGTCGTTGCGCCCGCCCTCCATGGCGCCCTGCCAGAAGGCGCGCTCCTCGTCGTTGCCGGCCTGATAGGCCAGGATGACGGGAAGCGTGAGCTTGCCCTCCCGGAAGTCGTCGCCGGTGTTCTTGCCCAGATCGGCGGCCGAGCCGCCGTAGTCGAGCGCGTCGTCCACGAGCTGGAAGGCGAGGCCGAGGCTGCGGCCGTAGTCGCGCATCGCCGCGCGCACCGGTTCGGGCGAGCCGGCGACGACCGGGCCGACTTCGGCGGCGGCCGCGAAGAGCGCGGCGGTCTTGGCGTCGATGACGGCGAGATAGTCCGCCTCGCTCGTCGTCATGCGCTTGGCGGCGGAGAGCTGCCACACCTCGCCCTCGGCGATCACCGCGGAGGCCGAGGAGAGGATGGCGAGCGCCGTCAGCGAGCCGACCTCCACCATCATCTTGAAGGCCTGGCCGAGCAGGAAATCGCCGACGAGGACGCTCGCCTGGTTGCCCCAGATGGTGCGCGCGGTCTTGGAGCCGCGGCGCAGGTCGCTCTCGTCCACCACGTCGTCATGGAGGAGGGTCGCCGTGTGCATGAACTCGACGCTCGCGGCGAGCTTCACATGCGCCTCGCCCGTGTAGCCGCAGGCGATGGCCGAGGCGATCGTCAGCATCGGCCGCAGGCGCTTGCCGCCCGAGGCGATGAGATGCTCGGCGATCTCCGGGATCAGCGCGACATTGGAGCCGGCCATGGCCAGAATCAGGTCGTTCACCCGCTTCATGTCGGGTGCGGTCACCGCGAGGATCGGCTCGATCGAGCCCCGCGATTCGCTCTGCCTGACCGGGCTGGCTACGCTCACCATCCTTGCATCCCTGTGTTTTCCCTGGGCTGGCGCCCGCCCTGCGGCCGTCCCGACACCAACATGGCGCCCGGCACCGGGAGTGGAAGCCCGCGCGGCCCCGCGTCGCGGCCCCGACGCATCTTTTCCGCTGCCTATGGCTGCACGGCGCCGCCCGCAAGCCCTATGCTCGCCGAGCCCGCCGAACGAGGGTGGCGACCTCTCGCGTGCCGGCCTCGCGGGATCCTTGGAGACGAAGACGCGATGCTCGAACTCACGCGCTCCAACGACGCCGTCCTCATATCCTTCGTGGACGCGCTGCTCAACGACGCGCAGATCCCCCATTTCGTCGCCGATGTCCACATGAGCATCCTGGACGGCTCGATCGGCGCCCTGCCGCGGCGCGTCCTCGTGGACGGCGACCATCTGGAGCAGGCCCGCCGCCTCCTGCGCGACGCCGAACTCGGCCATGAGCTCGTCTGAGGGCGAGGCGCGGCCGGAGGCTCCGGTCGGCCCCGGCGGGGCGACGAGCGAGGACTCCTTCTACGGCGGGCGGTTCCATCTCGTGCAGCCGCGCGGACATGGCTACCGATCGGGGCTCGACGCGCTTCTCCTCGCCGCCGCGATCCCGAGGGCCGCGACGGGGCGGCTCGTCGATCTGGGCGCGGGCGCGGGCGCCGTCGGCCTTGCCGCCGCCGCGCGGGCTCCGGCCCTGCGCGTGACGCTGGTCGAGCGCGAGCCCGAAATGGCCGCCTGCGCGCGCTTCACCCTCGCCCTTTCCGCCAACGCCGCGCTTGCCGGGCGGATCGACGTCGTGGAGGCGGACCTGACGCTGCCAAGGCCCGCCCGCGAGGCAGCCGGCCTGTCGGACGGCGGCTTCGATCTCGCCGCGACGAATCCGCCCTTCTACGGCGCCGCGCATCGCCGCTCGCCCGACCCCTTGCGCGCCGCCGCGCTCGCCTCTCCCGACCCGCAGGCGCTCGCGCGCTGGTTCGCGGTCGCCGCCGCGCTCCTGCGCCATGGCGGCGGGCTTGCCGCGATCCTGCCGCCGGCCGTCCTCGGCACGGTTCTTTCCGCTTGCGAGGGCCGGTTCGGCGCCTTGGCGCTGACGCCCGTCCACCCCGCGCCCGAACGGCCGGCGATCCGCCTCGTCCTCACCGCGCGGCGCGGCTCGCGCGCGCCCTCGAGCGTGGAGAGGCCGCGCTTCCTCGCAGGCGAGGCCGGCCGGCCGAGCGTTTTCGCCGACGGCATCGCGGCGGGGACGGTCGGGATCGGCACGCTGACGGCGTGACGAAGGCCAGAACGACGACGAAGAACGCAAGTCTCGGTAGAGAGCTTCTCTTGAGCGGAAGGTGCGCCCGTGATCGCTTGTCGCACCCGCGACGCGGCGCTTGTCTGACAGTTCTCCGGATCGTAGTGGCATCTCAGTCCTATACATCCGGTGGTCGAAATCTCATGCGCCTTTTACCGCTACCTATGATTGCATTCTTGCTCGCAGCCGCCGTTTCCCCGGCCATGGCCGCCTGCAAGGACTACGCGGACTGCCGCGAGGCGGTGATCGCTTGGTGCGCCGGGCGCCTTCCCGGCGCCGACCGCGACGGGGACGGCATCCCCTGCGAGATCGTCTGCGGCTCGCTCGACGAGGTGCGGGCGATCATGGCCGAGATCGGCTGCGCGCGCTGAGCTCCGTGGCCGATGGCCGCCGGCCGTTGCGAAGCGGAGCGCCGCGCTTACATGCGAAGGCGCGACATCCCGCTCGAACTCGAAGGCCTCCGATCTTGTCCAACCGCCTGCGCCGCCTCCTTCCCAAGCGCTTCCGCAAGACCGAGCTGCGCATCCCGACCGTGCGCATGACGGGGGCGATTCTCGCCACCGGCGGCCCCCTGCGCTCCACGCTCTCGCTGTCGAGCGTCGCCGGGCCGCTGGAGAAGGCCTTCGCCGTCAAGGGCGCGCCGGCGGTCGCCATCATCGTCAACTCGCCGGGCGGATCGCCCGTGCAGTCCCGCCTCATCCATCGCCGCATCCGCGATCTCGCCGAGGAGCACGGCCGGCCGGTCATCGTCTATGTCGAGGACGTGGCGGCCTCGGGCGGCTACATGATCGCCTGCGCGGGCGACGAGATCGTCGCCGACCCCTCGTCCATCGTCGGCTCGATCGGCGTCGTCTCCGGGTCCTTCGGCTTCGTGGAGGCCATCGGCAAGCTCGGCATCGAGCGCCGGCTGCACACGGCCGGGCGCAACAAGGCGACGCTCGACCCCTTCCTGCCCGAGCGCGCGGAGGACGTGGAGCACCTGAAGACGCTGCAGCTCGACGTGCACGCCACCTTCATCGACCTCGTGAAGGCGCGGCGCGGCGCCCGGCTCGCCGAGACCGACGAGCTCTTCAGCGGCCTCTTTTGGTCGGGCGCGCGCGGGCTCGATCTCGGGCTCGTCGACCGGATCGGCGATCTGCGCAGCGATCTCAGGGCCCGCTTCGGGCCGCAGGCCAAGGCGCATCTGATCGGGGCCCCGCGCGGCCTCTTCGGCTTTCGCGGCCGGGGCGGGGCCGGCGCCTTCACGGGCCTCGATCCGGCGTCCCTCGGTGCGGGCGCCGCGCGCGAGATCGTGGCCACGCTGGAGGAGCGGGCCGTCTGGGCGCGCTACGGCCTGTGACGCATTCGACGCCCCGGCCTGCCGGCGGGGCTGACGCGGGGGCCCGCGCCCCGCTATAGTGAGGGGACGACACGCAACGATGGCCGATCTCATGCCGCAACTCTTCCTCTTCAGCCTCGTGGGCGCCGCCGCGCTCTTCGGCCTCAAGCAGCTGCGGCGCGACGCGGCGCGCGTCGTCGAGCGCAACCGACGCTCCGAGGCCGAAGCGCGAAGCGGCGCGCAGGGCACGCTCGTGCGCGGCAAGGACGGCGTCTACCGGCTCGAAAGGGAATAGCGGTCCTCGCGGCCCCTTCCGCTTCCGCCCTGCTTGACCCGTGGCAAGGCCGCGTGGCACCTCGCCCGCAACGACAGACGGACGGGGCGCCTCGCCCCTCGAGACGGACGCCGCGATGACCGAGCCAAAGCCCCACATGGATCCCCGCCGGTCCTTCCAGGCGCTGATCCTGACGCTGCACCGCTACTGGGCCGACTATGGCTGCGTCGTGCTGCAGCCCTACGACATGGAAGTGGGCGCCGGCACGTTCCATCCCGCCACGACCCTGCGCGCTCTGGGCCCCAAACCGTGGAACGCGGCCTATGTGCAGCCCTCGCGCCGCCCCAAGGACGGGCGCTACGGCGAGAACCCGAACCGGCTGCAGCACTACTACCAGTATCAGGTCATCCTGAAGCCCAACCCGTCGAACCTGCAGGAGCTCTATCTCGGCTCCCTGAAGGCCATCGGCATCGACATGGCGCTGCACGACATCCGCTTCGTGGAGGACGACTGGGAAAGCCCGACGCTCGGCGCCTGGGGCCTCGGCTGGGAGTGCTGGTGCGACGGGATGGAGGTCTCGCAGTTCACCTATTTCCAGCAGGTCTGCGGCATTGAATGCGCGCCGGTCGCGGGCGAACTCACCTACGGGCTCGAGCGCCTCGCCATGTATGTGCAGAATGTCGACAACGTCTACGACCTCAACTTCAACGGCCGCGAGGGCGCCGAGAAGGTGACCTATGGCGACGTGTTCCTGCAGGCCGAGCAGGAATATTCGCGGCACAATTTCGAATATGCCGACGTCTCCAAGCTGCGCCGCCATTTCGAGGATGCCGAGGGCGAGTGCCGCGCGCTGCTCGCCGCCGGCGCGCCGGGCGACGATGCCAACGCCCTGCATCGCTGCGTGCTGCCCGCCTACGACCAGGCGATCAAGGCGAGCCACGTCTTCAACCTCCTCGACGCGCGCGGCGTCCTTTCGGTCATCGACCGCCAGAGCTACATCCTGCGCGTGCGCACCCTCGCCAAGGCCTGCGGCGAGGCGTTTCTCCTGACGGATGCGGGCGGGGCGGCGCTAATGGCGTCGGTCTGATCTCGACGACCGTCTCGCCCCGCGCCACTGCCGCCACCACATCCGGCAGGGCGCGCAGGATCGCTTCGCGCAGGGCGGCGCTTCGCATGTTGCCGATGCGCACCCAGACCACCGGGACAGCGAACGCGTCCGATCGTGCGAGGGCTGGAAAGTCGGCATCCTTCGCATCAGGATCGCCTTCGCCTCGCAGGCATAGGTCCAGATCGCGACGTCCGACGTCGAGCCGAGGCCGAGACGGTTCACGTGTTCGGCGCGATGCCCGACCGCGCGCAGATGCAGGACGAGCTTGGGCGGCAGTTGCGCTTCGATGACGACATGTGCCGGTCAGGCCGCTTTCACGGTGCCGTCATTCACGGCATCGGCGGCGAAGACGAGCGCGGCGCTGATATCCTCGTCGCTGAGATAGTCGAAATCGTCGAGGATCTCGGCCCGCGTGGCGCCTGCCGAGAGCAGATCGAGGATATCCACGACCCGCATCCGCGTGCCCCGGACGACAGGGCGGCCGCCGCAGATGGCGGGATCGCTGACGATGCGTGCAGCGAGGGCGGCGAGGGATGGGCGTTCGGACGGATGATCTGGCATTGCGAGGGACCTCCTCGAGAAGCGCTCTCAGCATACGGACCGGACCGGACCGGTCAACGCCGCGCGGGATCGTCCTGCCGTTCCCTTTTGCGTGAACCCCGCCATATCCCGTTGCAGGGACATGCGAAGGGCGGAGAGCGGTCATGGATTGGCGCGGGCGCAGGCAGAGCAGCAATGTCGAGGATCGGCGCGGGCAGGGCGGCGACATCGGGGGCGGGGGCGGGGGCTTCCGCATTCCCATCCGCGCGGGCGGCGGGGGCATCGGCCTCATCATCGTCGCGCTCGTCCTCTGGTTCGCCTTCGGCATCAACCCGATGGTGCTGCTCGGCGGCGGCGAGGAGCCGGCGCAGCAGACGACGGCGCAGCGCAGCGGCCCCGGCGTCCAGGGCACGGCCGACGAGACCGACGATTTCGTGGCGACCGTCCTCGCCGATACCGAGGACGTCTGGTCGAAGCGCTTCCAGGCGGCCGGCGCCACCTATAGCGACCCGACGCTCGTCCTCTTCGAGAACCGCGTCCAGTCCGCCTGCGGCATCGCGGGCGCGGCGAGCGGCCCCTTCTACTGCCCGGGCGACCGCAAGCTCTATATCGACCTGTCCTTCTTCCGGCAGCTGCGCGAGCAGCTGAACTCGCCGGGCGACTTCGCGCAGGCCTATGTCGTCGCCCACGAGGTCGGCCACCACGTGCAGAACCTCACCGGCGTCCTGCCGCGCTTCGCCGAACAGCGCCAGCGCATGAGCGAGAGCGAGGCCAACGCCATGTCGGTGCGCGTCGAGCTGCAGGCCGACTGCTATGCCGGCATCTGGGCCCACGACACGCAGGCCGCCGGCTATATCGAGGACGGCGATATCGACGAGGCCATGAACGCCGCAGAACAGATCGGCGACGACACGCTGCAGGAGCGCAGCCAGGGCTCGGTCGTGCCCGACAGCTTCACCCACGGCTCCTCGCAGCAGCGCCAGGCCTGGTTCCGCCGCGGCTTCGAGGGCGGCGACATCCAGGCCTGCGACACGTTCAGCGGCCCGATCTGAGGCGCGCGGATCATTCGGGCGGGGCGTCCGGCGCAAACGCTCCGGCGGCCCGCCTGCCGGAGGCGGGTCGCCGCGGTCCGCCGAGCATTGCCCGGCCTTGCCTGCGGGCCCCGTCGAACGGGAGCAGGATGGCGGCCCGGGACCGTCCTTCGATCGCGAGGTGAGGGCATGAGACGCTCGATCGAGACCGCCTGTCTGGCCTTCGCGGCCGTGCTGCCGGCGGGCGGTGCACAGGCCGCCATTCCCTTCTTCAACGCCACCTGCCCCGGCGCGATCGAGGTTCATGCCGACGAGGGCGGGCCGATCTTCGTCAACGGTCGGGAAGCCCGTCTCAGGCGCTTCAACGACAACTATTACGAGGCGCGCTCGGGCGAGGTGACCATCTCTCTCACCATCCGTCCGGACGGAAGCCCCGACGTGTCCTACACGGGCAAGGGGCGGGCGAACGGCGTGTGCCGGATCAAGGCCGCGCCGGCAGGCGGGACCTGAAAGGGCCGACCGCGGCCCCGACGCCCGCGGCAGCCTGCAGAGCCCCTGGGGTCTCGTGCCCGGTGCGACGCGGCGCGTCAGAGCGGGGCGACGAAGGACGCCATCGCCAGGGCGATCAGGATGAAGAGCAACGCCCCGACGAGGACGGTCGCCAGCACCCGCAGGAACGCGGTTCCGTGGCCGACGCTCGCATGCAGCGCGAACCAGCGCGTCTCGACCGCGACATACCAGACGAACCCGGCGCCGAGGATGGCGACGGTCGCCATCACGGCCTCCGGCGTCGCGTATCGGACGCTCGTCATGGCGAGATCGAACGAGAGGGCGAAGGGCCCCGCCGCGTAGCATTGGCTGTAGAAGGCCGGGCGCAGCGTCTCGCGCGTCAGTTTCTGATCGAGCCGCCGCACGCGCTGGACGGCCATCATCAGCGGAAACAGGCTGAAGACGACGGCACGGAAGAGAAGCAGGTTGCGCTGGTCGGCCATGGCGCCGGTGAGCTCGCGCGTCGGCAGGCCGAAGCGCAGTTCGAAGAGATGGGCGATGAGAAGGGTCAGGAACAGGAAGATCGGCGGGCTGAGGGCCGCGCCGTAGCGCGACTTCGGGTCGGCCGCGAGCTCGGCCTCCGCATAGGCCATCATGCGGATGGGATGGCGGACGATTCTCCAGAAGGTCAGCGGATAGAACAGGAGCCAGGAGACGAGTTCGTAGAGGAGTTCCTCCACGGACTTCAGAAGGTTCATCAGGTCCATGCGCTTGGCTCCGTCGACGCGGCGAGAGACCGGCCATCCTGCGCACGGGGCGCGCGCCCCGTACAGACCCGGCGGCACGCATGTCGCGCAGCCCGACGAGGGACCGGCCGATCCCGCCCGCGCCGCGCCGCTTGCCATCTTTACGCCTTCCGCCCGAGCGCCTACGAACGCGGCCAACGACACGCCGCCCGCGCCGAAGGACATCGATGCCCGACCTCCTGCTCGAACTCCGCTCCGAGGAAATCCCCGCCCGCATGCAGCGCAAGGCGGCGGGCGATCTGCGCCGGCTGGTGACGGAGGCCCTCGTCGAGGCGGGCCTGACCTACGAGGGCGCGCGCGAATACTGGACGCCGCGGCGCCTGACGCTCGACATCCGGGGCCTCGAGGCGCGCTCGCGCACCCTGCGCGAGGAGAAGAAGGGCCCGCGCACCGACGCGCCCCAGAAGGCCATCGAAGGCTTCCTGAAGGCCGCGGGGCTTGCGAGCCTCGACGAGGCCGAGACGCGCTCAGACCCGAAGAAGGGCGACTTCTACGTCGCGACCGTCGAGAAGCCGGGCCGGCCGACGGAGGAGATCGTCGCCGGCTTCATGCCGGCGATCCTGCGGGAGTTTCCCTGGCCGAAGTCGATGCGCTGGGGTCCGGTCTCGGCGCAGGCGGGCGCGCCGCGCTGGGTGCGCCCGCTCCAGTCGATCCTGTGCACCTTCGGGCCGGAGACCGAGGAGCCGGTCGTCGTCGCCTTCGAGTTCGCCGGCATCGCCTCGGGCAATCTCACCTACGGCCACCGCTTCCACGCGCCGGACGCCATCCGCGTGCGCCGTTTCGACGACTACGCGGCCAGCCTCGAAAAGGCCCGCGTCGTCCTCGACGCCGAGCGGCGCAAGGAGATCATACGCCACGACGCCCAGAACCTCGCCTTCGCGAACGGGCTGGAACTCGTGCCGGACGAGGGGCTGCTGGAGGAAGTGGCCGGCCTCGTGGAATGGCCGGTCGTGCTCATGGGCGCCTTCGACGAGGCGTTCCTCGCCATCCCGCCCGAAGTCGTCCAGCTCACCATCCGCGCCAACCAGAAATGCTTCGTCACGCGCCGGGCCGGCGGCGAGGCCCTGTCGAACCGCTTCCTGCTCGTCTCCAATATCGAGGCGAGCGACGGCGGGGCGGAGATCGCGCGCGGCAACGGCAAGGTGGTGCGCGCCCGCCTCTCGGACGCGCTCTACTTCTGGCAGACCGACCAGGCCGACCTGCCGGACCTCGACGCCCTGAAGGGCAGCGCCGCGAGGTTCGGCCTCGATCTCGCAAGGCCGCTCGACCAGCGCATGGCCAAGCTCGACGCGCTGGGCGTGACCTTCCATGCGAGACTGGGCAGCCAGGGCGAGCGCGTGGCGCGCATCGCCGATCTCGCCGAGACCCTCGCCCCGCTCGTCGGCGCCGACCCCGCCCTGTCGCGCCGCGCCGCCGTGCTGGCGAAGGCGGACCTGACGACCGAGGCGGTCGGCGAGTTTCCGGAGCTGCAGGGCCTGATGGGCCGGCGCTACGCCGCGCTGCAGGGCGAGGACCCGAGCGTGCAGGCCGCGATCGAGGACCATTGGAAGCCGCAGGGCTCCTCGGACGCCGTGCCCAGCGACCCCGTCGCCATCGCCGTCGCGCTCGCCGACAAGCTCGACACGCTGGTCGGATTCTTCTCCATCGACGAGAAGCCGACGGGCTCCAAGGATCCTTACGCCCTGCGCCGCGCCGCGCTCGGCCTCATCCGCATCCTGTCGGAGAACGCCATTTCGCTCCCGCTCGGCCGCTTCGTGCCGGCCGGCGACCTCATGGCCTTCTTCCACGACCGGCTGAAGGTGCTGCTGCGCGAGGCCGGCGCCCGCCACGATCTCGTGGACGCCGTGCTTTCGGGCGCGGCGGGTGCCGACGACGACCTTCTCGACGTCACGCGCCGCGTCGAGGCGCTCGGGGCGTTCCTCTCGAGCGAGGACGGCCGCAATCTCCTGGCCGGCACGCGCCGCGCCGAGAACATCCTCGCCGCCGAGGAGAAGAAGGGCGGCGCCATGGGGGAGGGCGTCGATCCCGCGCTCTTCGCCTCGCCCGAGGAGGCCGCGCTCGCGCAGGCCGTGGAGACGGCCGAGACCGAGGCGGGCGCCTGCGTGGCCGCGCGCGACTATGCCGGCGCCATGGGGGCGCTGGCGCAGCTGCGGGCGCCGGTCGACGCCTTCTTCGAGACGGTGCTCGTCAATGCCGAGGACCCGGCGCTGCGCGCCAACCGCCTCGCGCTCCTCGCGCGCATCCGCCGCGCCACGCGTTCCGTCGCCGATTTCAGCCGCATCGCCGGCTAACCAAATCCGCCGCGAGCCGTGTTCCGCGCGGCCCGTGCCTCTCCCGCGTGTGGCGCGGGGGAGGCCGCGATGCGCCAGCTCGGGCCGCTCGGCCGGCGAAGAGCCGCGGCGCGGGCCGCTTGCCGCGCGGGGGCGCTGTCCGCGATCTTGCAAGCTTGGCGAAACGTTTGTCCGGTAGGATCGATCTGCGATTGCAGACCCTTGCCTTGCGCCGTGATTGAAATATTTTGTGATCGCAAGCGCCCGGAACCTGCCGGAATGTGACCTCAAGACATCAGCGTGAAGCGCTCGGTTGTCAAAGGGTTACGCCCGGGGACGGCAACCGGCCTGACAGGAGCGGACCGCGACGGGCCTCGAGCCCCGCGACCCGCCCCATAGAGAAACGCCGCCGCAGCCCGGCGCATCCGAAAGGAGGCGACGGAGGGAAGGCCGGCGTCCCGATGTCGAGGGGGAATGCACCGCATGACGAAGTTGAGCGCCGCGCTCGCGGCTGCCGTCAAGTTTGCCTGCGCCATGGCCGCCCTGTCGGTTCTCGCGCAGGCCGCCCCCGCAAGGGCGGAATGGAACGCGCCCTGGAAGGGCGAGGACAAGGCGCTCGTGATCGACGCCTACGAGTTCAATCCGATCAACTGGACGGATCTCACCTCCGACAAGCGCATCTCCGGCTTCATCAACAAGGCCTCCGACGGGCTGCCGCCCGAGTGGAATTGCGGGCCCGAATCCGCGTCCGATTTCAAGCTCTGCAAGAACCGGTGGTGGAAATACTCCGTCACCAAGGAACTCTTCATGACGCGCCGCGAGATGGCGAAGATGAAGGGCCTGCTCTGGGGTGCCTATCATCTCGGCCGTCCCGGCAATCCGCGCGAACAGGCCGATCATTTCGTCGATTTCGCCGAGCCCGGCCCGGACGATCTCATCGCGCTGGACATCGAGGACAACACGTCCGAGTGGATGAGCCTTTCGGATGCCGAGATCTTCGCCGACCAGGTGAAGATCCGCACCGGCCGCTATCCCGTCCTCTACACCAACGGCTCCACCGCCAAATACATCTCGGAGCGCCGCGAGGCCTATCCGCTCCTCTCGCGCCTGCCGCTCTGGTACGCGCGCTATCGCGAGGACATTTCCGGCAAGTTCCCGACCGAGACCTGGCCGACCTACGCGCTCTGGCAGTTCTCCTCCATGCACAATTGCTCGCGCTCAAGCTGCCCCTACCGCGTGAAGGGCGCGCAGGCCGATATCGACGTCAACGTCGCCTCGCTGGACGCGGCCGGCCTCAAGGCCGCCTGGCCCTTCGACAAGCTGATCGAGCGTCCCGCCGAGGACCCGAACGCGCTCGTCGCCTCGCTCGGCGCGGAGACCAAGGCCGCCGTCGCGCAGATCGCCGAACCCGCCAAGGCCGCGACCAAGGCGGCACCGGCCCAGAACCACGACGAGGCGCTTCTGGCCGCCTACGGCCCGGCCGGGCGCCACCCGGTCGACCCGCTGAAGCTTCTGACGGACGTGGCGCGCGAGGAGCATCGCCCGGCCGCCGTCGCGCCCGGCGCCGGCGCGGCTCTCGCGCCCACGGCGCTGGCACCCGAGGCGATGGAACAGTTCGCCTCCCGATGGTCGAGCTTCGCGCAGGCGATCGAAAGCGCCAAGTCCGGCATCGGCCGCTTCCTCGTCGCCCCGGCGGAGGCCGCGATCCCGCCGCAGGGGCCCGCGCCCGCCATCGGCGCCCAGACCTCCATCCTGCCGCTCGAAGGCGCGGCGCGCTCGCGCTTCCTCGATCTCCTGCGCGAGGCCCGCGGCGCGCCGACCGCGTTCGGCCCGGCGATGACGCCCGACGTCCTCGCCCGCGCCATCCTCGCCGGCGGCAGCCGCGGGGGGCGCGTCGTGCTGGCGCAGACCGCGAACGGCCCGCTGGCGCCCGAACGCCGTCTCGCCGAGGCCTTCGCCGCCACGCGCTGAACCGGCGCCGCAACGCCGGCGCCTCTCTCTGCGACAGCCTGTCGCAGCTTCATGCTGCAACGCACGGACCCGCCGCCCGTTTCAATCGCGGTCATGAGAGCCGGTCTCCTCCCCCGGCTCGACCTCCCGACAGGCAGCGACGGTCCCCCTCCCGTCGCTGCCCTTTCGTTTTCCGGCTCTCTTTGATACCGCCGGGCCGCGACGGCCGGCCCTTGAAGCCCGGCCCGGACAGGACCGAGGGATGTCGATGACGAAGGTGAGGCCGGCGGACGACCCGCATGCCGAGGCCGAGGCGCTGGACCTCCTGCGCGCCGGTCAGCTCGTCGCCATTCCCACCGAGACGGTCTACGGACTCGCGGGCGACGCATCCTCGGGCGAGGCGGTCGCGCGCATCTTCGAGGCCAAGGGGCGGCCGCGCTTCAACCCGCTCATCTGCCACGTCGCCGATCTCGCCATGGCCGAAGAGCTGTCGCCGCTTGGGCCTCTCGCCCGCCGTCTGGCGCAGGCGTTCTGGCCGGGGCCGCTGACCATCGTCGTGCCTCGGCGCGAGGGGGCGCCCGTCCATCCGCTGGCGACGGCGGGCCTTGCCACCGTGGCGCTGCGCTGCCCGCAAGGGGTCGGCGCGCGCCTCGCCAGCGCGCTCGGCCGCCCGCTCGCGGCCCCGAGCGCCAATCCGTCCGGCCGCGTCAGCCCCACCACGGCGGCCCATGTGGCCTCGGGCCTTGCCGGGCGCCTCGCCCTCGTCCTCGACGGCGGGCCCTGCGGCGTCGGGGTGGAATCGACCATCGTCGCGCCGCGGGGCGACGAGGCCCTCGTTCTGCTGCGGGCCGGCGGCATCTCGCGCGCCGAACTCTCGGCCGCCACGGGCGTCCCCGTCCTCGACCGCGCGGCGGGCGCCGCCGTCACCGCGCCCGGCCAGCTCGCCTCGCATTATGCGCCGCAGGGCCATGTGCGGCTGGAGGCGACGAGCGTGCGGGCGGGCGAGGCCTATATCGGCTTCGGACCGGGCGAGGTTCCGGGCCTCGACGGCGCCTGCGCGGCCCTGTCGCTCAGCCCCTCCGGCGACCTTCGCGAGGCGGCCGCCAATCTCTTCGCGGCGCTGAAGGCCTTCGACGATCCGGCCATCGCCGCCATCGCCGTCGCGCCCATCCCGCACGAGGGTCTCGGCGAGGCGATCAACGACCGGCTGCGCCGCGCCGCCGCGCCGCGCTAGACGAGGGCTTCGGCCGGCGGGCAGGGCGCCCGCCGGCTCGACAGGGGCGCCCCGCCGGGCCTATTCCAGTCGTCATGGACACGCTCGCCCCCAGCCTCTCGCCGGACCTTCGGGACCGTTTCGCCGCCCTCGTCGATCCGCGCCACGCGCTGACCGACCCGGACCTCATCGACCCCTATCTGCACGAGCCGCGCGACCTCTATGCCGGCGAGACCGCGCTGGTGCTGCGGCCGGGCAGCGTCGAGGAGGTCTCGGCCATCCTGACGCTGGCGAGCGAGACGCGCACGCCCGTCGTGCCGCAGGGCGGCAATACGGGCCTCGTCGGCGGGCAGGCGCCCCGCTCGCGGGCCGAAATCCTCCTCTCGCTCTCGCGACTCGACCGCATCCGCGAGATGGACGTCGCCGGGCGCACCGTGACGGCGGAGGCCGGCGTCGTGCTGGAGCGCCTGCAGGCGGCGGCCGAGGAGGCCGGGCTGTTCTTTCCCCTGTCGCTCGGCTCGCAGGGCTCCTGCCAGATCGGCGGCAACCTCGCCTCCAATGCCGGCGGCACGGGCGTGCTCGCCTATGGCAACGCGCGCGAACTGTGCCTCGGCATCGAGGCCGTCCTGCCCTCGGGCGAGGTCTATCGCGGCCTGCGGCGCCTGAAGAAGGACAATCGTGGCTACGACCTGCGCAATCTCGTCGTGGGATCGGAGGGCACGCTCGCCGTCATCACCGCGGCGGTGCTGAAGCTCTTTCCGCGGCCGGCGGGCCGCGAGGTCGCCTATGTCGGCCTCGGCTCGCCCGGCGACGCGCTCGAACTCCTGAAACGCGCCGAGCGGGCGGCGGCCTCCGGCCTCACCGCCTTCGAGCTGATGCCGCGCATCGGCATCGAGTTCACCCTGCGCCACACGCCGGGCGCCCGCGACCCGCTGGGCGAGCCCCATCCCTGGTACGTCCTGATCGAGATCTCCTCGGCCCGCTCGGCCGAGGACGCGCGCCAGACGCTGGAATCGATCCTGGAGCAGGGCTTCGAGGCCGGGCTGGTGGCGGACGCGGCCATCGCCAATTCCATCGCCGACGCCACCCTCTTCTGGAAGATGCGCGAGGAGATGAGCTGGGCGCAGAAGCCGGAGGGCGGCTCGATCAAGCACGATGTCTCGGTGCCGGTCTCGCGCGTGCCGGACTTCCTGGCAAAGGCCGACGCGGCGGTCGAGGCCGCCATGCCGGGCGTGCGCGTCGTCGCCTTCGGGCATCTGGGCGACGGCAACATCCACTACAATCTCTCCCAGCCGGTCGGGGCGGACAAGGCGGCCTTCCTGGCGCGCTGGCGCGAGATGAACGCCATCGTGCACGGCATCGTCGCCTCGATGGACGGCAGCTTCTCGGCCGAGCACGGCATCGGCCAGTTGAAGCGAGACGAGCTGGCACAGGCTAAACAAGGTGTTGAGATGGAACTCATGCGCGGCATCAAGGCGCTGTTCGATCCTTACAACATCCTAAATCCCGGCAAGCTCGTTCAGGTTTGATTCAAACAATTGAACCAAAGGTGTTGCTTGAGATCATCTTCGTTTAACTGCCTTTCTTAGCCTGAGTGCAAGGCGAGTGCCGTAGCTTTCACTCATCGAAGGCCGGGACACATCGGCCGAACGGATGGGCCGGTCTTCCGGTCCGCCGCGAGAGGCAGAAGGCGAGAAGACGCATGAGCATCGCTCCGAGCACCAAGTCGATCCGTCCCGAATGGGCCTCCGTCCCCGTCCGTCTCGATCCCCAGGCCGCCGACCGGCGTCAGAGCGTGGAAATGGTCGAGGACGGCGAAACGGTCCTCTATCGCGTCGACAAGCGCGGCGCGGTCATCAACCGGCGCCTGGAGCGCTCCGGCCTGCCGGTCTCGATCGCGCTCTCGCCGCGCGCCTTCAAGGGCGTGGCCGCCCGCGCCATGGAGGACGGCGAGGGCCGCGTGACGGTGACGCTCGAACTCCACCACGACGACCCGCGCTTCACCGTGCCGCTCCTCGTCGCCACCGACCTCTTCGACGTGGCGGCCGACTGGCGCGGCTGGGCCGACCTCTTCTCCCTGCCGATGCTGATGGTGGAGGCCGACGGCTCGCTGCACGCGCTGGAGGACACGCTCGGCCGCATCCGCGCCTCGAGCCCGGCGCCCCGCCGCCGCTCGGTCTCGCGCAGCCGCCGCCCGCGATTCCTCGCCCGCCGCAAGCCGGGCCTCGGCATGCGCATGGTCATCGAGGGCGAGGAGATCATCGCCCGCGACTGACGCGACCCTTCCGCGCCCGTCCGCTCGTCCGCCTCAGGGCCTGACGGGAAAGGACAGCGACCAGAGCGCGGAGAAGACGAGGCCGAGAAAGACGATCCAGCCGAAGACGCCGTTCGACTTGAAGAGCTTCAGGCACTGGTCCGGATCGTCGATCGAGAGCTTGCGGATCTGCCACCCCATCTGCGCGGCGCCGACGAGCAGCCCCGCATAGGCCGGCCAGGACGGCCCGGCATTGGCGGCCCCGCTCCCGGCGACGAGGAAGGCGAGGGCGAAGAGGGCGAGCGTCGCCCCGTAGAGCAGGACGAGCGCCCCGCGCGTGCGCGACCCGAACAGCCGCGCCGTGGAGCGCACGCCGACCAGCGCGTCGTCCTCCTTGTCCTGGTGGGCGTAGATCGTGTCGTAGCCGACTGTCCAGAGGATCGACCCGGCATAGAGCGCGAGCGCGCTCCCCGAAAGCTCTCCCCAGAACGCCGCCCATCCCATCAGGGCGCCCCAGGAGAAGGCGAAGCCGAGGCCGAGCTGCGGCCAGTCCGTCACCCGTTTCAGGAACGGATAGACGGCCACGACGCCGAGCGAGGCCATGCCGAGGAGGATGGCGAAGAGATTGAACTGCACGAGTACCGCGAGGCCGACAAGGGCCTGCGCGACGAGGAAGACCTTGGCGCTGCGCCGCGTGACGCGCCCCGAGGGCAGCGGGCGCGAGCGCGTGCGCGCGACCCTGGCGTCGATCTCCTCGTCCACGAGGTCGTTGTAGGTGCAGCCCGCGCCCCGCATGGCGATCGCGCCGATCAGGAACAGGACGAGGTGCCAGGGATTGGGCAGGCCCGTATGCACGGCGGTCGGCGCGATGGCCTGCGGGGCGAGCGCGGCCGACCACCAGCAGGGCCACAGGAGAAGCTGCCAGCCGATCGGCCGGTCCCAGCGCGCCAGCTGCGCATAGGGCCAGGCGGCGCGCGGCAGGGCGCGATAGACGAAGGTGTTCGACGGGGCGTCCGCGACGCGGTCGGACCCGGCGCCGACGCTATCCCTCAAGTTCGACATGCGCGGACGCTCTCTCATCCCGTCTGTGGCCGGCGCGGCGGGCGCGCGGCGCGACTTTCTGCCCGATGCGCGAAGCACGCCGGGTTGACCTTGCGGCCCGCGCGACCGTAATCGGCTTCGACCGCCGCCGGAAGCCTTCCCGCGGCCTTCGGGGTAGCTGGACCTTGAACATCCTTCTCATCGGATCGGGCGGGCGCGAGCACGCCCTCGCCTGGAAGCTCTCGCAGTCGCCGGAGCTCGGCCGTCTCTTCGCCGCGCCCGGCAACCCGGGAATCGCCGAACACGCCGAATGCGTCGCGCTGGACGTGTCCGACCACGAGGCGGTCGCCGCCTTCTGCCGGCGGAACGAGGTGTCGCTCGTCGTCGTCGGCCCCGAGGTCCCGCTCGTGGCGGGTCTCGCCGACGACCTGCGCGCGGCGGGGCTCCTCGTCTTCGGCCCCTCGGCCGCGGCCGCCCGGCTCGAAGGCTCCAAGGGCTTCACCAAGGACCTGTGCACGCTGAAGGACATCCCGACGGCCGGCTACGGGCGTTTCGCCGAGCGGGAGGCCGCACGCGACTATGTCGAGCGCATGGGCGCGCCGATCGTCGTGAAGGCCGACGGGCTGGCCGCCGGCAAGGGCGTGACCGTCGCCGCGACGCTGGAGGAGGCGCTCGAGGCGGTCGACGCGATCTTCGAGGGCGCGCCGGCCGGCGCGGAGATCGTGGTGGAGGAGTTTCTCGAAGGCGAGGAGGCCAGCCTCTTCTGCCTCTGCGACGGGGAGGGCGCCGTCGTCTTCGGCACGGCGCAGGACCACAAGCGCGTCTTCGACGGCGACGAGGGCCCCAATACCGGCGGCATGGGCGCCTATTCCCCCGCCGTGCCGATGGACGAGGAGACGACGGCCCGCGCCATGCGCGAGATCGTGGTGCCGACCCTCGCCGGCATGGCCGAGGCCGGCACGCCCTTTTCCGGCGTCCTCTATGCCGGCCTGATGCTGACGAGAGACGGCCCCAAGCTCATCGAGTACAATGTCCGCTTCGGCGATCCCGAATGCCAGGTCCTGATGATGCGGCTGACGGACGACCTCCTGCCCATCCTCCTCGCCTGCGCCCGCGGCGATGTCTCGCAGGTGGCCCCGACCTGGACGCGCGAGCCGGCGCTGACCGTCGTCATGGCGGCGAAGGGCTATCCCGGCACGCCGGCGCGCGGCGGCGCCATCGCCCTGCCGGCCGAGCCCGAGGGCACCAAGATCTTCCACGCCGGCACGGCGCGGCGCGGCGACGCGCTGGTGGCCGACGGGGGGCGGGTGCTGAACGTCACGGCGCTCGGCTCGACCGTCCGCGAGGCGGCCGCGCGCGCCTACGGGCTCGTGGCCCAGGTCGACTGGGCCGACGGATTCAACCGCACCGATATCGGCCATCGCGCCATCGCCGCCGAGGGCAAGGCGCGCTAGCGCCGCGCCCGCGTCCGGCACGGGATGCGGCCGACGGAAGCCGGGAGACCCAGGAGACCCACGGGCCGCGCGTTTCCCGCGCCGCCTCACGCCAAGTTGCGGATCCGGCGATTGACGTTTACGTAAGACGTATGGTTCATTGGAACGGTGGAGGCCCTAAGGCACTTGTTCCTGCGGGCCGCCAGGCAGACTCTCAGGGTCGCTGATCGCGGACGCGCCGAAACCGGCCGCCGTCCGAGGCGCGGCCACAGGACCGGCAGGAGGAGGCACCAGCCATGGGCATCGCAGAATTCCGCAAGGAGAAACTCACCCGCCCGATCTTCAAATGGGCCAAGACCGTGATGCCGCCGATCTCCAAGACCGAGCGCGAGGCGATCGACGCCGGCACGGTCTGGTGGGACGGCGAGCTCTTCTCCGGCAATCCCGACTGGGATCGGCTGGTCGCCATGGCGCCCGCCAAGCTCACCGCCGAGGAGCAGGCCTTCATGGACGGGCCGGTGAACGAGCTCTGCGCCATGATCGACGACTGGAAGATCGCCTGGGAGGACCGCGACCTGCCGCCTGAGGTCTGGGACTTCCTGAAGAGCCGCAAGTTCTTCGGCATGATCATCCCGAAGGAATATGGCGGCCTCGGCTTCTCCAACACGGCCCATTCGGAAGTCGTGCGCAAGGTGTCCTCGGCCAGCGTCGTGGCCGGCGTCACCGTCATGGTGCCGAACTCGCTCGGACCCGGCGAGCTCATGCTGCATTTCGGCACGCAGGCCCAGCGCGACCACTGGATGCCGCGCCTCGCCGACGGCCGCGAGATTCCCTGCTTCGGCCTGACCTCGCCGGAGGCCGGCTCCGACGCCGCCTCGATGACCGATTCGGGCATCATCGAATATGGCGAGCACGAAGGCGAGCGGGTGCTCGGCATCCGCCTGAACTTCGAGAAGCGCTACATCACGCTCGGCCCCGTCGCCACCGTGATGGGCTTGGCCTTCAAGCTCTACGATCCCGAGAACCACCTCGGCCGCGGCCCCTCGCTCGGCATCACCGTGGCGCTGATCCCGACCGACACGCCGGGCGTGCGCACCGGCGACCGTCACCTCCCGCAGTTCACCTTCTTCCAGAACGGTCCGCTCTACGGCAAGGACGTCTTCATCCCGATGGACTGGATCCTCGGCGGCGAAGCGCAGATCGGCCAGGGCTGGCGCATGCTGATGACGGCGCTCGCCGCCGGGCGCGGCATCTCGCTGCCCTCCCAGTCGGCGGCGGCCGCCGCCTCCTGCGCCCGCTTCACCGGCGCCTATGCCCGCGTGCGCACGCAGTTCAAGACGCCCATCGGTCTCTTCGAGGGCATCCAGAAGCCGCTCGCCGATCTCGCCGCCAACGCCTACCAGATCGACGCCGCGCGCCGCCTGACGGTCGCCGCCCTCGACGAGGGCCACAAGCCCTCGGTCGTCTCGGCCATCATGAAGGCGCATGCCACCGAGCGCATGCGCGAGTCGATCGTGCTGGCGATGGACGTGCATGGCGGCAAGGGCATCATCGACGGGCCGAAGAACTATCTCGGCCCCTCCTGGCGCTCGGTTCCCATCGGCATCACCGTCGAGGGCGCCAACATCCTCACGCGCAACCTGATGATCTTCGGCCAGGGCGCCATCCGCGCCCATCCCTACATGCTGAAGGAGCTCCTGGCCCTCTCGGAGGAGGACCGGGAGACGGGCCTCGCCGAGTTCGACAGGCACTTCTGGGCGCATGTGCGCCACTCCGCGGTCAATGCCGGCCGCGCCATGCTGCATGGCTGGACGGGCGGTCTGGCGGCCCACGCGCCCAGGCACACGAGTTTCACCAGCCACTGGCGCCAGCTCTCGCGCTTCTCCTCGGCTTTCGCGCTCCTCGCCGACATGGCGCTGCTCACGCTCGGCGGCGCGCTGAAGCGCAAGGAGATGCTCTCGGCCCGCCTCGGCGACATCCTCGCCGAACTCTATCTCCTCGGCGCGGCGCTGAAGCGCTTCGAGACGGAGGGCCGCCCCGAGGCCGACCGGCCGCTCGTGGAATATGTGATGGCCAAGGGCTACGCCCGCATCGGCCTCGCCTTCGACGGCGTTCTCGCCAACCTGCCCTCGCGGGTGGCGGCCGGCACCGTGCGCGCGCTGGCCTTCCCGCTCGGCGTGCCCTTCGAGGAGCCGTCGGACGAGCTGACCGCCGAGGTCGCCGACATCCTGATGCGGCCCTCCTCGCAGCGCGACCGGCTGACGCCCGACCTCTATCTCGGCAAAGGGCGCCCGGACCATCCGCTGAACGACCTGGAAGAGGCCTTCGCGCTGGTCTGCGAGGTGGCGCCGATCCAGAAGCGCATGCGCGAGGCCAAGATCCGCGATGCCGAGGCCGCGCTGAAGGCCGGCATCGTCACCGCCGACGAGGTCGCGCGCCTCGAGGCGGCGGCCGAGGCGACGGCACGCGTCGTGGCGGTGGATTCCTTCGCCATGGCCGACGTCTCGCCGCTCGCGGCCCAGCACGACCGACGCGCCCGGGCGGAGGGCGACCATGCCGACGAGCCCGCACGGCGCGAGGCGGCGGAGTGACAGGCGGCGCAATGAGGGGGAGGGGCCGATGAGCCGTCCGGTCTATCTCGTCGACGGTGCCCGCACGCCGTTCCTGAAGGCGCGCGGCAAGCCCGGGCCCTTCTCGCCGGTGGACCTCGCCGTCCAGTGCGGCCGCCCGCTCCTGATGCGCCAGGCCTTCGGGCCGCAGGCGATCGACCTCCTCGTCCTCGGCTGCGTCAACGTGGTGGCCGAGGAGATGAACCCGGCGCGCGTCGCCGGCCTGCGCCTCGGCCTGCCCGACACGGTGCCGGCCTACACGGTGCAGATCAATTGCGGCTCGGGCATGCAGGCGATCGATTGCGCCTTCCGCACGATCGAGAACGGCAAGGCCGAGATCGCGCTGGCCGGCGGCACCGAGGCCCTGTCGCATTCGCCGCTCATCCTGCAGCGCGGCGCGGTCGACTGGTTCGCCCGGCTGAACGGCGCGCGCACGCTCGGCGCCCGCGCCAAGGCCTTCGCCAGCCTGAAACCCGCCTCGCTGAAGCCGGTCGTGGGCCTCGAACGCGGCCTCACCGACCCGATCACCGATCTCGGCATGGGCCAGACGGCGGAGATCCTCGCCCATTTCTTCGGCATCACCCGCCACGACGCCGACGCCTATGCCGCCGAAAGCCACGCGCGGCTCGACCACGCGACCAACGAAGGGTGGCTCGAGGGCGAGATGCTGCCGGCCTTCTCGCGCGAGGGCGCCGTCTTCGAGCGCGACGACGGCGTGCGGCCGGGCTCGACGGCCCAGTCGCTCGGCAAGCTGCGGCCCGTCTTCGAGCGGCCCTACGGCAAGGTGACGGCCGGCAACTCCTCGCAGATCACCGACGGCGCGAGCCTCGTCCTCCTCGCCTCCGAGGAGGCGGTGGAGAAGCACGGGCTGACGCCGCTGGCGCGCATTCTCGATTCGCAATGGGGCGGGCTCGATCCCTCCATCATGGGGCTCGGCCCTGTCGTCTCCGCCGCGCCCCTTCTCAACCGTCACGACATGAGCGTTGCCGACATCGACCTGTGGGAGCTGAACGAGGCCTTCGCCGCGCAGGTCCTGTCCTGCGTCGAGGCGCTGGCGGACCGCGACCTCGCCGACCGCGTCCTCGGCCTCGAGGGCCGCGGCGGGCGGATCGACCGCGCGCGGCTCAATGTCGACGGCGGCGCCATCTCGCTCGGCCATCCCGTGGGCACCAGCGGCGCGCGCATCACGCTGCATCTGGCCAACGCGCTGAAGCGCCGCGGGGCCCGGCGCGGCATCGCCACGCAATGCGTCGGCGGCGGACTGGGCGGCGCCATGCTCCTGGAAGCGGCATGAGCGCTTCGCCCGCATCGAACAGCATCGAGGATCGTCCCATGAGCCTGCTCGGCGCCCTTTCGGACCGGACGTTGGAACTGGGGCCCGCGCGCGAGGCAGAGCCCTCCGGCAACTGGCGCCGCGCCAGGACCGCGGACCATGTCGTCTGGCTGGTGCTCGACCGGCCGGGAAAGTCGGTCAACACGATCGACCGCTCGGTCATCGAGGAACTGGCGACCCATCTCGACTGGGTGGAGGCGCAGCGCCCGGTCGCCCTCGTCATCCGCTCGGCCAAGCCCGCGGGTTTTGCCGCCGGCGCCGACATCGCCCAGTTCACCGGCGCCTCCAAGGAGGAGATCGCCGGAATGCTCGGGGCCGCGCACGGCGTCCTCGACCGTCTGGCCGGGCTCTCCGCCCATACCGTCGCCGTCGTTCACGGCCATTGCCTCGGCGCGGGACTGGAACTGGCGCTCGCCTGCCGCCACCGTATCGCGGTGTCGGGCGCCAGCCTCGGCTTTCCCGAAGTGATGCTCGGTCTGCATCCGGGCCTCGGCGGCACCTATCGCTCGACGGCCGTCGCCGATCCCCTGGAAGCGATGACGATGATGCTGACCGGCAAGGCCATGCCGGCGCGCAAGGCCAAGGCCGTCGGCCTCGTCGACGCCGTCGTCGAGGAGCGGCACGTGGCCGCTGCCGTCGAGGCGGCGCTGCATGGCGAGTTCCGCCCGCGCGAAGGCGGCCTGAAGGGCGCCGCGCTCCGCCTCCGTCCGGCGCGCCGCCTCGCCGCGGCGCAGATGCGAAAGAGCGTGGCGGCACGGGCGAGCGAGGCGCATTATCCCGCGCCCTACCGTCTGATCGATCTCTGGGAGGTCCATGGCGGCGATGCACGCGCCATGCAGGCCGCCGAACTGGAGAGCTTCTCCGCCCTCGTCGCCGGCGAGACGGCGCAGAACCTCGTGCGGGTCTTCTTCCTGCGCGAGGCGATGCGCGGCCTGCGAAAGGGCGCCTCCGGCATCTCGCATGTGCATGTCGTCGGGGCGGGCGCCATGGGCGGCGACATCGCCGCCTGGTGCGCGCGGGAGGGCCTGCGCGTCACGGTCAGCGACGTCGCGCTGCCCTCGATCGGCCGGGCGATGAAGGCGGCGACCAGGATGCTGCGCGCCACGCTGAAGGACCCGCTCAAGGTCCGCGACGCGCTCGACCGTCTCGTGCCCGATCCCGGCGGTCTCGGCATCGCGGCCGCCGACCTCGTCATCGAGGCGGCGCCCGAGCGGCTGGAGCTGAAGCGCCGGCTCTATGCCGAGATCGAGCCGCGCCTGAAGGCCGGGGCGATCCTCGCCACCAACACCTCCGCCCTGCCGCTGGAGACCCTCGCCGAAGGGCTCGCCGATCCCGCGCGCTTCGTCGGCCTGCATTTCTTCAACCCCGTCTCGCGCATGCAGCTCGTCGAGATCGTGCGCCACGCGCGCGCGTCCGACGAGACGCTGCGCCGCGCCACGGCGTTCGCCGTCGAGATCGGCCGTCTGCCGGCGCCCGTGAAATCGGCGCCGGGCTTCCTCGTGAACCGTGCGCTGACGCCCTACATGGCCGAGGCGCTCATCATGGTGGGGGAGGGCATCCCGAAGGAGCGCATCGACGCGGCGGCCGAAGCCTTCGGCATGCCGATGGGCCCGGTGGAACTCGCCGACCGGGTCGGCCTCGACATCGCCGTCGAGGTCGGCGCCTCGCTGCGTCGCGCGCTCGGCGCCGACAAGTACCCGGAAAGCCCCGCCTGGCTGACCGAGATGGTCGCCGCCGGCCGGCTCGGCGCCAAGGCCGGCAAGGGTCTCTACGACTATGACGGGGACGGCAAGCCCGCGAAGCGCAAGCTCGACGCCCTGCCGGACGGCGCGCCCGGCGACGCCGACCTCACCGACCGCCTGATCCTGCCGATGCTCGACGCCGTCGTCGCCTGCCTGCGCGAGGGCGTGGTGGAGAGCGAGGAGATCGCCGACGGCGCCATGATCTTCGGCACGGGCTTCGCCCCCTTCCGCGGCGGCCCGCTCGCCTATGCGAGGGCCCGCGGCATCGAGACCGTCACCGCCGCCATGACGCGCCTCGAATCCCGCCTCGGAACCCGATTCCACCCCGACGCCGGCTGGGCCGCTCTGTCCCGGCCCTGACGGCAGTTTCTCTTTGGCGCGAGGTTGCCGTCTCCGGGTCTCATTCTTCTCTCCTTCGAGGGAAGGGCCACCCGGCGATGGCGCGCAACGCGTCGGCCCCGGAAGCCGGATCTGACTGTTGCGACGCCGTCCCTACAGGCCCACGCAGGTGCAGTCCTGCGTCCCGAGCCCGTCCGCGCCGAGCGTCACCCGGTCGCCGGGCTTGAGGAAGCGCGGCGGGTCGTAGGAGAGGCCGACGCCCGGGACGGTGCCGGTCATGACGACGTCGCCGGGCTCCAGCCGTGCGAAGCGCGAGATGTAGGAGATGAGATAGGGGATCTTGAAGATCATCTCGCTCGTGTTGCCGCTCTGCTGGCGCACGCCGTTGACCTCGAGCCACAGGTCGAGCCGGTCGTAGTTCGGCAGGTCGTCCGGCGTCACCAGCCAGGGCCCGAGCGGGGCGAACGTGTCGTGGCTCTTGCCCTTGAACCACTGCCCGCCGCGCTGCAGCTGGAAGCTGCGCTCGGTCACGTCGTTGGAGAGGCAGAAACCGGCGACATGGTCCATCGCCTGTTCGAGCGAGACGTATTTCGCCGTGCGGCCGATGACGACCGCCAGTTCTACGCCCCAGTCGACGCGGGTGGCGAGGCGCGGGATCTCGATCGGATCGGACGGACCGCTCGCGGCCGTCGTCGCCTTGCTGAAGATCGTGGGTTCGGGATTGACCTTGAAGCCGGCAAGGCGCGCGCTGTCGGAAAAGTTCGGGCCGACGCCCACGATCTTGCCGATCCGCCCGACCGGCATGCACAGGCGCGCCCCCTCCGGCGCGAGCGGCAGGGTGGCGGGATCGACGGCGCGCAGGGCACCGAGCGCCTCGGGGTCGAGATGGGCGCCCTCGAGGGCGGGAAGGTGGGAGGAGAGGTCCCGGATGCGGCCGTCCGTGTCGACCAGGCCTGGCTTTTCGCTGTTGCGCTCGCCGAACCTCACCATCCGCATGCTCTGCTCCCTGCCCTTCGAACTGCACTGGCAAACGGCTCGAAGGACCGTTCGTTCCGGCTTCTCCGTTTGACGTAAACGTAAGAGCCGCCTAGGTTGAGAAGGGCCGTAAGAGCGTGTCAGGCGCCGGCGAATCTTCAGGAGGACGGATAGCATGTATCGAGCCCCGGTGTCGGAAATCGCCCATACGCTGCGCCACGTCGCCGGGCTCGGACCGGCCCTGCAGAGCGGCGCGCTCGGCGAGCTGACCGGCGATCTCCTGGACGCGATCCTGGAGGAGGCGGCCCGCTTCTCGGCCGAGGAGATCGTGCCGCTCGCCGGCGCCGGCGACAGCCATCCCGCGCGCGTCGCCGACGGCGTCGTCACCACGCCGCCGGGCTGGCGCGACCTCTATCGCAGCTGGGCCGACGGCGGCTGGAACGCGCTGACCGGCCCCGCGGACTACGGCGGGCAAGGCCTGCCGACGGCGCTGTCGGCGGCCGTCTTCGAGATCTGGAACTCGGCCTCCATGGGCTTCGCCATCGGTCCGACGCTGACGGTGGGCGCGGTCGAGGCGCTGGAGGCGCATGGCTCCGAGGAGCTGAAGGCGCGCTACCTCGAAAATCTCGTCTCGGGCCGCTGGATGGGCACGATGAACCTCACCGAGCCGCAGGCGGGCTCGGACCTCTCGGCTCTTCGCACCCGCGCCGAGCGCGCCGGCGACGGCACCTACCGGATCTTCGGCACCAAGATCTACATCACCTATGGCGAGCACGACTTCACCGACAATATCGTGCATCTCGTTCTGGCGCGCCTGCCGGACGCGCCGGCGGGCGTGAAGGGCATCTCGCTCTTCCTCGTGCCGAAGTTCCTGCCGAACGAGGACGGGTCGAACGGCGCGCGCAACGACGTGACCTGCCATTCGGTCGAGCACAAGCTCGGCATCCACGGCTCGCCCACCTGCACGATGATCTACGGCGACGGCAAGGGCGAGGCGGCCGAGCCGGGCGCCATCGGCTGGCTGATCGGCGAGGAGAACCGGGGTCTGGCCTGCATGTTCACGATGATGAACAATGCCCGACTTCTCGTCGGCATGCAGGGCGTCGGCGTCGCGGAAGCGGCGCTGCAGAAGGCCCATGCCTATGCGCAGGAGCGCCGCCAGGGCCGCTCGACGCTGCTGGCGCCGTCCCCCGAGCCCTCCGCCGCGATGAGCCCGATCGTCGAGCATCCCGACGTCTCGCGCATGCTCCTCACCATGCAGGCCCTCACCGGGGCGGCCCGCGCCATCACCTATGCCTGCGCCTACGCCACCGACCGGGCGCGGCAGGGCGAGGGAGCCCAGGCGGCGCGAGAGCGCGCCAACCTCCTGACGCCCGTCGCCAAGGCCTTCGCCACCGATGTCGGCGTCGAGGTGGCCTCGCTCGGCATCCAGGTCCATGGCGGCATGGGCTATGTGGAGGAGACGGGCGCCGCCCGCTACCTGCGCGACGCGCGCATCCTGCCGATCTACGAGGGCACCAACGGCATCCAGGCGATCGACCTCGTCACGCGCAAGATCGGCCAGTCGGGCGGGGCGGCCGTCGCCGCCTATTTCGCCGAGCTCGACGAGACCGTGGAGGCGGTGCGCGGCTCCAACCGCCCGGCCTTCGGCGAGACGGCGGGCGAGCTCGCGCGCGCGCTTGCCGATCTGCGCGAGGCGACCGCCTTCCTCCAGGACGCCCTGTCGCGCAAGGACACGGGAACCGCGCTCGGCGGCGCGACGCCCTACCTGAGGCTCTTCGGGCTGGCGGCCGGCGCGGTCTATCTCGCCAAGGGGGCGCTCGCCGGCGAGGCGGAGCAGCGCGTGACGCTCGCCCGCTTCATGGCCGAGGATCTCCTGGCCGAGACGGGCGCCCTGAAGCGCCGCGTCGTTTCCGGCGCGTCGAGCCTTGCCGCCGCCGCGCCCTTCCTGCGCGAGGGGGCGGCGCGATGAGCGAGCATGTGCGCGTCGAGGCCGAGGCCGGCATCCTCACCATCGCCATGGAGCGGCCGCAGAAGAAGAACGCGCTGACGCGCGAGATGTACGCGGCGATGACGCAGGCGCTGCAGCGCGCCGATGCCGACGCCGCCATCCGCGCCGTGGTCTTCACCGGCGTTCCCGGCGCCTTCTCCTCGGGCAACGACATCGGCGACTTCGCCGCCATCGCGGCCGGCGGCGACCTGCCGGCGGAGGTGCCGCTCTTCCTGCATGCGCTGGCGGGCGCCGAGAAGCCGCTGATCGCGGCGGTGGACGGGCTCGCCATCGGCATCGGCACGACGCTGCTCCTCCATTGCGACCTCGCCTA
This sequence comes from Aurantimonas sp. Leaf443, assembly GCF_001425575.1. Classification (GTDB taxonomy): domain Bacteria; phylum Pseudomonadota; class Alphaproteobacteria; order Rhizobiales; family Rhizobiaceae; genus Leaf443. The sequence goes on from NZ_LMRD01000001.1 coordinate 231,878, forward strand.
TGCCTCGCCGGCCTCGCAGTTCCGCACGCCCTTCCTCGATCTCGGCCTCGTGCCGGAGGCCGCTTCCAGCCTCATCGCGCCGCGCATCATGGGCCACCAGCGCGCCTTCGCGCTTCTGGTCCTCGGCGAGGCCTTCACGGCCGAGGAGGCGCGCGAGGCCGGTCTCGTGCACCGCGTGGTCGACGGGGGCGTGACCGAGGCGGCCATGGCGGCGGCGCGAAAGCTTAGCCAGCGCGCGCCCGAGGCGCTCGCCATCGCCCGCGGCCTCGTCCGCGGCCCGCGCGAGGAGATCACGGCGCGGATCGAGGAGGAACTGACCCATTTCGCGCGCCGGCTGCGCTCGCCCGAGGCGCAGGCCGCGTTCAAGGCCTTCCTCGCGCGCTGACGGTTCAGCGCGCGGCGTCCTCGCGGGCCGGGCGTTCGCAGGTCGGCGCGTCCCCGTCGGCCTGCGCGGGCGCCTTGTCCCGGGCGAAGAGGACCTTGTAGGTGCCGACGCTGCCCACGAGGCAGATGCCGAGCGCGACGCCGACGATGGCGAGCGTCGACTGCTCCTCCAGGAAATGGCTGAGCGCCTTGCCGAAGAGGAAGGCGCCGAGCCCGTAGGCGGCCGACCAGAGCGCGGCGCTGATGCAGTTATAGGCGAGGAATCGCGGCCAGGGCATGTGCATCATGCCCGCCACGAACCCGTTCAGCTGGCGCAGGATGATGACGAAGCGGGCCACGAGCACGATGGCGAGGCCGTAGGTCCGGAACCGCGCCTCGACGATGGCGAGCTTCTCCGGCCCGAGCCCGACCTTCGAGCCCCACTTCACCACCATGCGCCGCCCGTAGCGCCGGCCGACGAGATAGCCGAGATTGTCCCCGGCGACCGAGCCGAGAAAGGCGGCGGCGAGCACGAGCCAGATGTTCAGCGTGCCGTCGCCCGACAGCATGCCCGCGGCGACGACGAGGCTCTCGCCCGGCAGCGGCAGGCCGGTCGATTCCAGGAGGACGACGAGGGCGAGGAACCCGTAGCCGTACTGGACGAGGAACGCCGTCACCGATCCCGTCAGCCCCGCCGCTCGAGAAGCGCCACCGCTTCCACATGGTGCGACCAGAGGAACTGGTCGAAGGGCGTCGCCGACGTCACCGCGAAACCCGCCTGCGTCAGGATGGACAGATCGCGGGCCAGCGTCACCGGATTGCAGGAGACGGCGGCGACGCGAGAGAGGTTGGAGGCGGCGATCTCGCGCGCCTGCGCCTCCGCGCCCGCCCGCGGCGGATCGAAGACCAGCGCGTCGAAGCGGTTCAGCTCCTTGGCCGTCACCGGCCGGCGGAAGAGGTCGCGCTTCTCGGTCGTCACCGGCTTCAGGCCCGGCGTCTGGCGCACGGTCGCCGTCAGCGCCTCCAGCGGCTTGGCCTCGCCTTCAACGGCGTGCACGGCGGCGTGGTGGGCCAGCCGCAGGCCGAAGGCGCCGAAGCCCGCGAAGAGATCGGCGACGCGCCGGGCGCCGGAGAGATGGGCCGTCACGAGGTCGGCCATCGCAGCCTCCGTCGCCGCCACCGCCTGCACGAAGGCGCCGGGCGGCAGGGGAACGAGATGCGGGCCGACGGACACGAGCACCGGGCGCTGCTCGACGAGGATCTCGCCGGCCACCGAAAGCCGCGCGAGTCCGTCCGCGAGCGTCTGCGAGATCGCATCCTGACGCACCTTGTCGTCGAGCTTGCGCGCGTCTTCGGCGGACACGTCGAGCCCGGAGGCGGTGTGCGTGACGGTGAGGCGCAGCGGCCGCTTGCGGTCGACGAGAAGGGCGGCGATCCGGCGCAGCGCCGGCAGGGCGGCGACGATGGCGGGCAGCGAGATCGGACAGGTCTCGATGGCGACGACCGTGTTGGTGAGCGCGGCATTGTAGCCCAGAAGCACCCGCCCGCCGGCGCGCACCGCTGTCAGCGTCACGCGCCGGCGCGAGGCAGGCGCGCAGGGCACGAGCGGCGCGACCTCTGCGGACACGCCTTCGCGCGCCAAAGCGTCGGCGACGAGGCCGCGCTTGAAGGCGCGGTAGAGATCGTCCGAGGCGTGCTGCAGATCGCAGCCGCCGCAGGCCCCGAAATGCGGGCAGGGCGGCTCCACGCGCTCGGGCGAGGCCTCGATCACCGAAAGGAGCCGCGCGCGCCGCGCCTCGCGCTCCACCGAGACGCGCTCGCCCGGCAGCGTGAAGGGCACGAACAGGCCGGAGCCCGCCGCGACCCCGTCGCCCTTGGTGGCGAGGCGCTCGATGGTGACGATCTCGCTCATGCCTTGGTGCCGCCCATCAGGAACTCGGCATTGCCGTCGCCGCCCGCGATCGGCGAGGGGACGAGCCCGTCCACCCGCCAGCCCGGCTGCGTGGCGAACCAGTCGGCGACGTCCCGGGCCACCTGTTCGGCGCTTTCGGGGTCCTTCAGGAGGCCGTTCTTGCCGACGAAGTCGCGCCCCGCCTCGAATTGCGGCTTGACGAGGATGAGCGCCCGCGCGCCGGGCAGCGCGAGCTCCAGCACCGGCGGCAGGGCGAGGCGGATGGAGATGAAGCTGACGTCGCACACGACGAGGTCGATCTCGTGCCCGCCGAGGTCGTCCTCCTCCAGGGCGCGCGCGTTCAGCCCCTCGCGGCAGGTGACGCGCGGATCGCCGGAGATCGCGGGATGCATCTGGTCGTGGCCGACATCGACCGCCAGGACATGCGCGGCGCCGCGCTTCAGGAGAACCTGCGTGAAGCCGCCGGTGGAGGCGCCGACGTCGATGGCCGAGCGGCCCGCCGGGTCGATGCCGAAATGGTCGAGCCCGGCGACGAGCTTCAGAGCGGCGCGCGAGACATAGGCCGCGGCCGGGTCGCTGACGGAAATCTCGGCATCCTCGCGCACGTTGGCGGAGGGCTTGGAGACGGTCTGCCCGTCCACCGTCACATGGCCGCGCAGGATGGCGTCGCGGGCGCGCGAGCGGCTCTCGGCGAGGCCGCGTTCGAGAACGAGCGCGTCGAGGCGCAGGCGCGGGGCATCGATATCGGATCTGGTCATCGCCGACCTTGTGACGCCGGGCCGCGCGAGGCGCAACCGCCAAAGCGGCCCGGATCGCCGATTCGAGGCCTGTCCCGGGCGTTTCGGGCCGTAAACACCGCGCGGGCGGTCGGCCCGCCCGCCGGACGGCGGAGGATCCTCAGGCCTTGCGCAGGCGTCCGGCCTCCGTGCCGAGCGCCCTGAACACCGTGTCGAGGATGCCGGTCCGGTCGAGGCCGGAGGTCGCGATCATCTTGTCGGGCGCGGCATGCTCGACGAAACGGTCGGGCATGACGATGGGGCGCACCTTCAGCCCGTGGTCGGTGAGGCCCTGCGTCGCCAGGAACTGCAGCACCTGGCTGCCGAAGCCGCCGACCGCCCCTTCCTCGATCGTCACCAGCACCTCGTGCTCGCGGGCGAGCCGCGCGACGAGATCGGTGTCGAGCGGCTTGGCGAAGCGTGCGTCGGCGACCGTCGTGGAGAGGCCGAAGGTCTCCAGTTCCTCGGCGGCGGCCATCGCGTCGGCGAGGCGCGTGCCGAAGGAGAGGAGGGCGACCTTGGTGCCCTCGCGCAGGATGCGGCCGCGGCCGATCTCCAGCACCTGCCCGCGCTCGGGCAGATCGACGCCCGTGCCGTTGCCGCGCGGGTAGCGGAAGGAGATCGGGCCCTCGTCGTAGGCGGCGGCCGTGCGCACCATGTGGCGCAGTTCCGCCTCGTCGGCGGCGGCCATCACCACCATGCCCGGCAGCGGCACGAGGAAGCCGGTATCGAAGGAGCCGGCATGGGTCGGCCCGTCCGCGCCCACGAAGCCGGCGCGGTCGATGGCGAAGCGCACCGGCAGGTGCTGGATCGCCACGTCGTGGACGATCTGGTCGTAGGCGCGCTGCAGGAAGGTCGAGTAGATGGCGCAGAAGGGCTTGTAGCCCTCCGAGGCGAGCCCCGCGCAGAAGGTGACGGCATGCTGCTCGGCGATGCCGACGTCGAAGCTGCGCGTCGGGAAGATCTCGCCGAAGAGGTCGAGCCCGGTGCCGTTGGGCATGGCGGCGTTGACGGCGACGATGCGATCGTCGGCCTCGGCCTCCTGAATCAGGCTCTTGGCGAAGATGCTCGTGTAGCTCGGCGCGTTCGCCTTGGCCTTGGCCTGCGCGCCGGTGACGACGTCGAAGGTGGAGACGCCGTGATACTTGTCGGCCGAGCTTTCGGCCGGGCCGTAGCCCTTGCCCTTCTTGGTGACGACATGGACGAGGATCGGCCCCATCTTGGCGTCGCGCACGTTCTTCAGGACCGGCACCAGATGGTCGAGATCGTGCCCGTCGATCGGGCCGACATAGTAGAAGCCGAGCTCCTCGAACATCGTGCCGCCGGAGAGGAAGCCGCGGGCATATTCCTCGGTCTTGCGGGCGCCCTCGCGCATGAAGCCGGGCAGGTGCTGGGTCAGCTGCTTGGCGCGGTCGCGCAGGCCCCGATAGGTCTTGCCCGAGACGAGGCGCGCCAGATAGGCGCTCATCGCCCCCGTCGGCGGGGCGATCGACATATCGTTGTCGTTGAGGATGACGACGAGGCGCGCGTCGAGCGCGCCGGCATTGTTCATCGCCTCGTAGGCCATGCCGGCGCTCATCGCGCCGTCGCCGATCACCGCGATGACGTTGTTCTTCGCGCCCGAGAGGTCGCGCGCCACGGCCATGCCGAGCCCGGCGGAGATCGAGGTGGAGGAATGGCCGGCGCCGAACGGGTCGTATTCGCTCTCGGTGCGCTTGGCGAAGCCCGAAAGCCCGTTCTCCTGGCGCACGGTGCGCATGGCCTTGCGGCGCCCGGTCAGGATCTTGTGCGGATAGGCCTGGTGGCCGACGTCCCAGATCAGGCGGTCGGCCGGCGTGTCGAACACGTAGTGGAGCGCGACGGTGAGTTCCACCACGCCGAGGCCGGCGCCCAGATGCCCGCCCGTGCGCGAGACGGCATCCACGAGGTCGGTGCGAAGCTCGGCGGCGATCTGCGTCAGATCGCTTTCCTTGAACTGCCGAAGATCGGCGGGCGTCGAGATCTGGTCGAGCAGCGGCGTTTTCGACGGTTCGTTCAAAGAGCTCAGACCTTCCCGGACTTTTCGCAGTGGCGGCGCAGGACTCGAGCGTCCGCGTCATCGACCGGCCCGCCGCGAGGCGAGCCGATTTCTCCCTTTGCCTTAAATCGGTTCCAAGCTTCAAGCTTCAAGGCGGCGTGGCGCAGCGGGAGGCGTCTCAGGCCGGATCGAGCGGCTCGGTGCCGGACACCTTGCCGGCCCGGTTCAGCTTGATCTTCTCCACCTTGTCCTCGGCGGCCGAGAGCAGCCGGTCGCAGTGGTTCTTCAGCTTCTCGCCGCGCTCGTAGATGCGGATGGAGCGGTCGAGCGGCACATCGCCGCGCTCGAGGTCCGAGACGATGCGCTCGAGCGCCGCCAGCGCCTCCTCGAAGGTGAGGCGGCGGATATCCGAATCGTCGGCCGGAAGGTCGCTCGTGTCGAGGGCGTCGGACATGGTCGGTCTCCGTGCGGCGCCGGCCTCGTCGAGGCGGCGCGCGTTGGGCCCGTCGCGGACGGGCTCTGGAAGGGCGGGTCATAGCAGCCCGGCGCGGGCTCGGCGACAGGTCCCCGCGCGGCGCGAGCGCCGGCGGGCGGGCCGGGCCATCAGCCCGTCATCATCCGCTTGACGTGGGCGGCGGCCGAGGCGCCGAGGCCCTGCAGGTCGTAGCCGCCCTCGAGAAGGCTGACGAGCCGCCCCCCGGCATGGCGGTCGGCGAGATCGAGGAGCTTGCCCGTCGCCCAGTCGAACTCGGCCTCGCTCAGTTGCAGGCTGCCGAGCGGATCGCGGTAATGGGCATCGAATCCCGCCGAGACGATGACGAGGTCGGGCCGGAAGGCCTCCAGCGCCGGCAGGACGCGCGTCTCGAACGCCTCCTGGAAGGCGATGCGCCCGTCGCCGGCGCGCAGCGGCGCGTTGACGATGTTGCCGGCGCCCGTCTCGCCCTTGGCGCCAGTGCCCGGATAGAGCGGCATCTGATGCGTGGAGGCGTAGAGGACGGACGGATCGGCCCAGAAGATTTCCTGCGTGCCGTTGCCGTGATGGACGTCCCAGTCGACGATCGCCACCCGTTCGAGCCCGTGCACGGCCTGCGCGTGGCGCGCGGCGATGGCGGCGGTGTTGAAGAGGCAGAAGCCCATGGCCGTCGCGGTCTCGGCATGGTGGCCGGGCGGGCGGGCGCAGACGAAGACATTGGCCATGGCCCCGCTCGCCACGTCGTCCACGGCCGCGGTCGCCGCGCCCACGGCGTGGAAGGCGGCGGCGAAGCTGCGCGGGCTCAGCACCGTGTCGCCGTCGACGCGCGCCAGACCCTCGTCGGGCACGGCCTTGGCGATCCTGCGCACATGCGGCTCGGGATGGCAGCGCAGCACCGCCTCCAGCGAGCCCTCCGGCGCCTCCGCGCGGTCGAGATGCTGGAAGCACTCGTCCTCGAGGGCGGCCTCGACCGCGCGCATGCGCTCGGGCCGCTCGGGATGGCCGGCGCCCGTCAGATGCTCGGCGAAGATCGGGTGATGGTAGAGGCGCGTCCTCATCGCGCGCGCCCGCTGGCCGTCCGGCGACCTGTCATCTCACGCGCTCCCTCCCGCGGCCGGCCTCCTGCGCGCCGGCGTCCCGACGAACAGGTAGCGCGGGGCAGGCCGCGCATCAAACCCTTCGAAGGCGGGGAGGGGCGCCTCAGACGCGGCCCGTCTGCCCGCGATGGCGCAGGAAATGGTCGGCGATCGCGCAGGCGACCATCGCCTCGCCGATCGGCACGGCGCGGATGCCGACGCAGGGGTCGTGCCGGCCCTTGGTGGAGACGTCGACCTCCTGGCCGTCCGCATCGATGGAGCGGCGCGGCGTCAGGATGGAGGAGGTCGGCTTCACCGCGAATCGCGCCACGACAGGCTGGCCCGTGGCGATGCCGCCGAGAATGCCGCCGGCATGGTTGGAGAGGAAGACGGGCCGTCCGTCCGCGCCCATGCGGATCTCGTCGGCATTCTCCTCGCCCGACAGGCGCGCGGCCTCGAACCCGTCGCCGATCTCGACGCCCTTCACGGCGTTGATCGACATGAGGTTGGCGGCGATGTCGGCGTCGAGCTTGCCGTAGACGGGGGCGCCGATACCGGCGGGCACGCCGGTCGCCTCGACTTCCACGACGGCGCCGACCGAGGAGCCGGCCTTGCGCACGCGGTCGAGGAGTTCGGCCCAGCGGGTCGCGGTCAAGGCGTCCGGGCAGAAGAACGGGTTGCGTTCCACCTCGTCCCAGTCCCAGCGCGCGCGGTCCACCGCGACGTCGCCGATCTGCACGAGCGCGGCGCGCACGGTCAGCCCCGGGACGACGAGCCGCGCGATGGCGCCGGCCGCCACGCGGGTCGCCGTCTCGCGCGCCGAGGAGCGCCCGCCGCCGCGATGGTCGCGCAGGCCGTATTTCACGTCGTAGGCGATGTCGGCATGGCCCGGCCGGTAGCGCGTGGCGATGTTGGAATAGTCCTTGGAGCGCTGGTCGACATTGCGGATCTCCAGCGCGATGGGCGTGCCCGTGGAGACGAGCTCGCCCTCGCGCGGGCCATCGACCACGCCGGACAGGACGCTCACCGCGTCGGGCTCCTGGCGCTGCGTCGTGTAGCGCGACTGGCCGGGGCGGCGCTTGTCGAGGAAGTCCTGGATGTAGCGCTGTGAGAAGGTCAGCCCCGGCGGCGTGCCGTCTACGATGCAGCCGATGGCCACGCCGTGGCTCTCCCCGAAGGTCGTGACGCGGAAGAGATGGCCGAAGCTGTTGTGCGACATGGGTCCGTGCCGGCCGGGCCGGCCCTTCTGGCGAAGGCCTGCTGGAGAGGGGAAGGCCGGCCTTTGGCCCGAGTGAAAGGCGCGCGGCCGCGTGCGAAGGCGGTTTACGGCAGGTTTACCAAGCCCGTCAAATCGAAGACGCGCAACGCTTCGAAATGGAACGGATCGGTAAAAAACCACATTCCGGGGCGACCTTTCGACCCACGGCTGCGACGATGCGCGGAGCCGGGAGGGGCAGGCGCGGCGACGGGGATCGCCCGCGCTCCCGTTCACTGCGATGCCGACGACCCAGGGTGACAGCCATGACCAGAACCATTCTCGCCTTCTTCGCCAGTTCCTTCCTGACCGTCTCGATGTCGATCCCTTCCTGGGCCGAGGAAGTCGACGGCCTGATCGCGGCGATCGACGAGGAGAGCGAGACGCTGACGCTCGCCGACGGCTCCACCTACCGGCTCCCCACCGACTTCAACTACGGCGCCGTCGGCCCCGGCATGCCCGTGGTGCTGATCTGCGAACCGCGCGCGGCGCGCGTGGCGCTGGAGCCCGCCGCGCTGCGGGTGGTGCGCCAGGCCTGAGGCGAGGCGCCGGGGCGGCAGAGCGTCCCGAAGGGCGCCGGCCCGGCCTCTACAGCCAGCGCGGGTTCCCCTCGGAGAAGGAGAGGAACCGGTCCTGCGGCACGCCCATATGGGCGGCCTCGAGGCTCGGATGGCCTGCGAAGCGGTGCAGGACGGTGCGCACCACGCCGCCATGGGCGACGACGAGGACCGGCCCTTCCAGCGCTTCGAAGACCGGCGCGATGCGCGTCTCGAGCGTGGCGTAGCTCTCGGCCTCGGCGCCGGGCGGCACGTAGTTCCACTTGTCGGCCTTGCGGGCGCGGATCTGCTCGGGATGGCGGTCGCGGATCTCGGCGAGCGTGTAGCCCTGCCAGGCGCCGAAATGCAGCTCCACCAGCCGCGTGTCGGTCTCGTAGCCCGCCGGATCGAGCCCGATCTCGCGGCGGATGATCTCCATCGTCTCGCGCGTGCGCCCGAGGGGGCTGGCGAGATAGCGATAGGCGCCGGCCCGCTCGCCGAGGAGGTCGCGCAGCACTGTGCCGTTGCGGCGCGCCTGCGCGCGGCCGCGGTCGTTCAGCGGCACGTCGCGCTGGCCCTGGATGCGCCCCTCGGCGTTCCAGTCCGTCTCGCCGTGGCGGCAGAGGAGGAGACCTGGGGAAAGCACCGGCCGCGATGCGGCGTCGGCGGTCAGGGCAGGTCCTTCACGACCGAGATGTCGGGCGCGTCCACGGCCTTCATGCCGACGACGTGATAGCCGCTGTCGGCATGGTGCACCTCGCCCGTCACCGAGCGCGACAGGTCGGAGAGGAAGTAGAGGCCGACATCGCCGACCTCCTCGATCGTCACGGTACGGCGCAGCGGCGCGTTGTACTCGTTCCATTTCAGAATGTAGCGGAAGTCGCCGATGCCGGACGCGGCGAGCGTCTTGATCGGACCGGCGGAGATGGCGTTGACGCGGATGGCCTTGGGGCCGAGATCGACGGCCAGATACTTCACGCTCGCCTCGAGCGCGGCCTTGGCGACGCCCATGACGTTGTAGTTCGGCATCACCTTCTCGGCGCCGTAATACGTCATGGTCAGCATCGAGCCGCCGTCGGTCATCAGCTTCTCGGCGCGCTGGGCGACCGCCGTGAAGGAATAGACCGAGATCAGCATCGTCTTGGTGAAGTTCGATTCGCTCGTGTCGACATAGCGACCGGTCAGCTCGTCCTTGTCGGAGAAGCCGATGGCGTGGACGAGGAAATCGAGCTTGCCCCACTGGCGCTCCACCTCCGCGAAGCAGGCGTCGATGGTCGCCGCATCCGCCACGTCGCAATGGCCGACGACGATGGCGCCGAGCTCCCTGGCGAGCGGCTCCACGCGCTTCTTCAGGGCCTCGCCCTGATAGGTGAAGGCGAGTTCGGCGCCGGCGTCGCGGGCGGCCTTGGCGATGCCGTAGGCGATGGATCGGTTGTTGGCCACTCCCATCACGAGCCCGCGCTTGCCCTGCAAGAGACCGGTCGTTGGGGCCATGGCGCTGTTACCTCTACCGCTGCGATACTGCTCGTCGTGTCGCGGCGGTATGGCATAGGGCCAGCGGCCCTTCAAGCCGAGCCGGACGGGCGAACCGGAGGCGAGGCCCCGCGCGAGCCCGCCGCGACGGGGCGCAGAGGCCGGTCCGCCCGTTGCTTAGCCGGCGGCCGGTTCGCGCTCGGCGCGCTCGCGCAGGAAGGCCTCGAGGTCGCGATCCTCCTCGGGCAGCATGATGCGCGTGGAGACGAGGATGTCGCCGCGCGCGCCGCCCTTCTTCGTCAGGCCCTTGCCCTTCAGGCGGAAGGTCTTGCCGGAATTGGTCCAGGGCGGGATCGACAGGGCGATGCGCCCGTCGAGCGTCTCCACCGTCACCTTGCCGCCGAGCACCGCCTCGCGCAGCGGCACCGGCGCGTCCACCAGGAGGTCGCGGCCTTCGACGCGGAACCGCGCATGCGGCACGAAGACGATCGTCACCAGCGCGTCGCCCGCGGGGCCGCCGTCGAAGGGGGAGGGCTGGCCCTGGCCCTTCAGGCGGATCACCTGCCCGTCCTCCACCCCGGCGGGCAGGGCGATGGCGAGCCGCTTGCCGCTCGGGAAGACCGCCTCGACCTTCTCGTCGGAGATCACGTCCTCCAGCCGCACCTTCAGCGTCGCCTTCAGGTCCTCGCCCTTGGAGGCGGCGCTGCGCGCGCCCGCGAAACCTCCGCCCGCGCCCGGCTGCGGGCCGGCGCGCCGGCCGCCGAAGGCCTGCTCGAAGAAGTCGGAGAACATCGATTCCGGCGCGGCGTCGGCCGGCCCGCCGCGCGGGCCGCGAAAGTCGAAACCGCCCCGGCCGGCGCCCCCGCCGAAGGGCGAGCCGCCCGCGCCGAACGGGTTGCCGCCGCCCGAGAAGCCCTGGAACTTCGGCTTGCCCTCGCCGTCGATCTCGCCCCGGTCGTATTGCGCGCGCTTGTCCTTGTCGCCGAGGATCTCGTAGGCCTGATTGGCCTCGTTGAAACGCGCGGCGGCCTTCGGATCGGAGGAATTGGCGTCCGGGTGGTAGGACTTGGCGAGCTTGCGAAAGGCGGACTTGATCTCCTTCTCGCTGGCGGTCTTGGCGACGCCGAGCACGCTGTAGGGGTCGCGCATGGGGCTACGGTGTCCTTCGGGCACGGAAAAGGGGGCGGCGCGGGGGCGGGCCCCGGCCACACGGCTATATGGCAAGGCAATCGTGCGAATTGAAGGCCTGTGCCTGCAGCGGGAGGGGATGGGCGGCCGTGCCGCGCTCAGCCGTTCTCCTGGAAGCGCACGAGCGTCCATTCGCCGTCGCCCCGCGTGCAGGCCTTGCCCTCGTAGAGCGCGATCCCGTCGAAGCGCTGGCGCGAGGTCTTGAAGTTGCGGCACAGATTGCCGCCCTCCTGCACTTCCTGGATGGCGGTGATGACGCCGCTGGTGCCGGTGGCCGAATTGGCCCAGGGCACGTCCGCTTCGCCGAGGCGGGCGATGTCGGCCGCCGAGATGGCGTTGCGCACGGTGCGCTCGTCCGATTCGACCTCCGGGTTCGACGCTTCGCCCGCCGCCGGGACGGGCCGGATCGAGCCGGTGACGAGGCCCGTGTCCACCGCGTCCTCCAGCGAGGGGCCCGCGACGACGCAGCCCTGCAGGAGGCCGAGGGCGACGAGAAGCAGCACGGAAATCGGTTTGAGGCGGGCCATCGATCTCTTATGTGTGCGCCGGACGGCCCTTGCGGGCCGCACCCGCCATCCCAACGGAAGCGATCCCCATCATGTCGACAGAACGCTTAACCCTTGGTGAAAACGACGCCGGCGGCGACCCGTTCGCGCTCTTCGCCACCTGGCTCGGCGAGGCCGAGAAAACCGAGCCGAACGATCCCGGCGCCGTGGCGCTGGCCACCGTCGACGAGGCCGGGCTTCCCGACGTGCGCATGGTGCTTCTCAAGGGCGTCGATCCACGCGGCTTCGTCTTCTACACCAATTTCGAGAGCGCCAAGGGAGCGCAGATCCTCTCGAGCCGCAAGGCGGCCATGTGCTTCCACTGGAAGTCGCTGCGCCGGCAGGTGCGTCTGCGCGGCCCGGTGGAGGTCGTCTCGAAGGAGGAGGCCGACGCCTATTTCGTCTCGCGCCCGCGCGGCAGCCGCCTCGGCGCCTGGGCCTCGCACCAGTCGCGCCCGCTCGACGCACGCGCCACGCTCGAGGCGCGCGTGGCCGAGTTCGAGGCGAAGTTTCCCGACGAAGCCATCCCGCGCCCCGCACACTGGTCTGGCTTTCGCATCGTGCCCTCCTCCATCGAGTTCTGGCACGACGGCCAGTACCGCCTCCACGACCGCATCGTCTTCGAACGCCGGCACCGGGACGGCGACTGGACGGTGACGCGGCTCTATCCGTAAGGGAGCCGCGCTCGGCGGTGCGGGAGCGCGACTGCTCCCGTCCGTCAAGCCTCCGTGCCGCCGACCGTCACCGCGTCCATGCGCAGGTGCGGCTGGCCGACGCCGACTGGAACGCCCTGGCCGGCCTTGCCGCACATGCCGATTCCGGTGTCGAGCTCCATGTCGTTGCCGACCATGGAGACGCGATGCATGGAGTCCGGGCCGTTGCCGATGAGCATGGCGCCCTTCAGCGGCTCTTCCACGCGCCCGTTCCGGATGCGGTAGGCTTCGGTGCAGGCGAAGACGAACTTGCCGGAGGTGATGTCCACCTGGCCGCCGCCGAAGGAGACGGCGTAGATGCCGTCCTTCACGGAAGCGAGGATCTCGGCCGGCTCGTAGGCGCCGCCGAGCATGATCGTGTTGGTCATGCGCGGCATGGGCGCATGGGCATAGGACTGGCGCCGGCCGTTGCCGGTGGGCGAGACGCCCATGAGGCGGGCGTTCTGGCGGTCCTGCATGTAGCCGACGAGCCTGCCGTCCTCGATGAGGACGTTGCGGTTCGTGGCCGTGCCCTCGTCGTCGATCGTCAGCGAGCCGCGCTTCTCGGCGATCGTGCCGTCGTCGACGACCGTGACGCCGCGGGCGGCGACCTGCTGGCCCATCAGGCCGCTGAAGGCCGAGGTCTTCTTGCGGTTGAAGTCGCCCTCGAGCCCGTGGCCGACCGCCTCGTGCAGCATGACGCCCGGCCAGCCGGCCGAGAGGACGATGTCGAACGTGCCGGCGGGCGCGGGCACGGCGGTGAGGTTCACGCGCGCCTGCTGCAGCGCCGTGTCGGCGATGGAGCGCCAGGTCTCGGGCTTCAGGAACTCGCCGAAGCCCGAGCGCCCGCCGGCGCCGAAGGAGCCGGTCTCCTGCCGGTCGCCCTCGCCGCAGACGACCGAGACGTTGATGCGCACCAGCGGGCGCACGTCCTTCACCAGCGCGCCGTCGGCCCGCAGGATCTCGACATTCTGCCAGGAGGCGCCGAGCGTCACCGAGACCTGGCGCACGTCCGGCCCCTTGGCGCGCAGATAGGCGTCGATCTCCTGCAGGAGCTTCACCTTCGCCTCGAAGCCGGGGGAGGGGATCGGATTCTCGTCGCCGTAGAGCTTCTGGTTGGTGCCCTGCGGCGCCTCGGCCATGCGGCCGGAATGGCCGGTCTTCACCGCGCTCACCGCATCCGCCGCGCGCCGCAGCGCCCCTTGCGAGAAGTCGCCGGCATGGGCGAAGCCCACCGCCTCGCCCGCCACGGCCCGCAATCCGAAGCCCTGGTCGGTGGAGAAGTTGCCCGCCTTCAGGCGCCCGTTGTCGAAGATGAGCGATTCGGACTCGCGATATTCGAGAAACAGCTCGCCGTCGTCGGCGCCATGCAGCGTCTCGTTCAGGATCGCGTCGATCTCCGCGCGGGAGATGTCGAAACGCTCGATGAGGGATGCGGCCATCGAAAACTCCCGGCTGACGGACAAACGCGTCCCGTCAGATAAGCCTTCGCGCCGGGACTGCCAATGCGCCCGCGGCGCGCGGGGCTTACGGGAGCGCCTTGAACCCGTCGGCGAAGCCGTTGAGATCGACCGGGATGCCGATGCCCTGCTCGGGCGTCTGGAAGACGATGAAGGTCGCCATCTTGCCACCCGACAGGGTCTCGAGCAGCGGCTCCTCCAGGATCACCTCCGCATAGCAGCCGTCCGAGAAGCAGCGCACGAACTGGGCGCGGCCGATGTCCTTGCCGTCCACATAGAGGCCGAGGCCGTTGGGCAGGAGAATGCCGAGCGGCGCGAGCACGCGCAGGATGCGGGCCTTCTGGTCGGCCGTCTTCAGCGCCACGATCGACAGGCCGATCTCCGGCCGGTCCTCGGCCACGACGTTCTGCAGGAGGGCGCACTGGTCCGCGCTCGCCCCCGCCGGCTGGTCGCAGACGATGGCCCAGGCGCCGTGCTGGGACTTGACCGTGCCGGTCGTGGCGCCCGACTGCGCGAAGGCCGGAGCGCCGAACGCGAGAATCAGCGCGCCCGCGAGGCTGCGAAGGGCGAGGGACGTCAGGGTTTTCATCGTCGGTTCCAATTGCATCCGGGGCAGGACTGTGCGGCGAACATGGCAAACAAATGGTTACCGCCCGCACGGCGGGGCACGGCGGGGCCGGGCGCGGCCGGCGCGGGACGGGGCCGGCGCGAGGGCGGGGCGCCATGCCGCGGCCGCGCGCGGCATGGCCCGCCGGGCCTTGGCGCGCGCCGCGAATTTGTCGCAAGGGCGCCGCCGGCATGGCCCGTTGCCCCGCCCCGCATTTCGTGTTCTGTGACCGCGAGCACCGGAAAATGGCATGCGAATATGTGCGTTGGGGCGCTGGCGTCGGCCGCACCCAGACTGTATTCGTTCCAAAACTTCGGGCCCGCGCCCGGATCGCTTAGGAGAGAATATCGGTGAGACGATCGCTTTTCGCCTCGATGGCCCTTCTGTCGACGGTCGGCGTCGCGGCCGCGCAGGACACTGAGCTCCATCCGGGCCAGCCCCATCCCTGGCAGATCAATCTGCAGGAGGCTCTGTCGCCGATCGAGGCGCAGATCCACTGGTTCTCGAACTACACGCTGGCCTTCATCATCCCGATCACGATCCTCGTGGCGGGTCTGCTCGGCTGGTGCATGTATCGCTTCAGCGCCAAGCGGAACCCGGTGCCCTCGCGCACCAGCCACAACACGACGATCGAGGTGATCTGGACGCTGGCCCCGGTC
Organism: Aurantimonas sp. Leaf443; assembly: GCF_001425575.1. GTDB lineage: Bacteria > Pseudomonadota > Alphaproteobacteria > Rhizobiales > Rhizobiaceae > Leaf443. The sequence goes on from NZ_LMRD01000001.1 coordinate 246,909, forward strand.
ATCATCCTGCTCTTCCTGGCGATCCCGTCCTTCCAGCTCCTCACCGCGCAGTACAATCCCTCGCGCGAGCCCGAGCTGACGGTGAAGGCCACCGGCTACCAGTGGTACTGGGGCTACGAGTACCAGCCGGCCGGCGCCTCGCCGGAAGCGGCCGCCAGCCCCGTCTCCTTCGAGTCCTATCCGCTGACGGAAGAGGATCGCGAGAGCGCCGGCAAGGGCGACAAGGCCGCCTATCCGCGCCTCCTGGCGGTGGACAACGAGATGGTCGTGCCGGTCAACACGGTCGTGCGCGTCCTCTCCACCTCCGCCGACGTGATCCATTCCTTCGCCATGCCCTCGATGGGCGTGAAGGTGGACGCTGTGCCGGGCCGGGTGAACGAGTATTTCTTCGAGCCCCTGCGCGAGGGCATCTTCTACGGCCAGTGCTCGGAGCTTTGCGGGCAGGCCCATTACAACATGCCGATCGCCGTGCGCGTCGTGTCCAAGGAGCAGTTCGCCACCTGGTACGCCGCGGCCGGCGAGGATCTGACGAACGCGAACGCACAGCTTACCGCCGCCATCGAAGCCGCTTCGGCTCCGAAGGTCGCCGGGCGTTGATCGAGTAGAAGAAGGGTAGAGGAGCTCGACATGGCCTACGGTGCCGTTCACGACGCCCATGACGACCACACGCCCAAGGGCTGGCGTCGCTGGGTCTATTCGACCAACAACAAGGACATCGGGATCATGTACCTGATCTTCGCGATCTGCGCGGGGATCATCGGTGGCGCGCTCTCGGTGGCCATCCGCGCCGAGCTGCAGCAGCCCGGGCTCCAGATCTTCGGCAATCCGCAGGTCTTCAACGTCTTCACCACCGGCCACGGCCTCATCATGATCTTCTTCATGGTGATGCCCGCGCTGATCGGCGGCTTCGGCAACTATTTCGTGCCCGTCATGATCGGCGCGCCCGACACCGCCTTCCCGCGCGTGAACAACATCGCCTTCTGGCTGCTGATCCCCTCCTTCCTGCTCCTCATCCTGTCGATGTTCGTCGAGGGTGCGCCGGGCGCGAACGGCGCCGGCACCGGCTGGACCATGTATCCGCCGCTCTCGACCTCCGCTGGCCATCCCGGCCCGGCGGTCGATCTGGCGATCTTCGCGCTGCATCTGTCGGGCGCTTCCTCCATCCTCGGCGCGATCAACCTGATCACGACGATCCTCAACATGCGCGCCCCCGGCATGACGCTGCACAAGATGCCGCTCTTCGTCTGGTCGCAGCTCGTCACCGCCTTCCTGCTCCTGCTGTCGCTTCCGGTCCTCGCCGGCGCGATCACCATGCTCCTCACCGACCGCAATTTCGGCACGACCTTCTTCTCGCCGGCCGGCGGCGGCGACCCGATCCTGTTCCAGCACCTGTTCTGGTTCTTCGGCCACCCGGAAGTGTACATCCTGATCCTGCCGGCCTTCGGCATCGTCAGCCACGTCATCGCCACCTTCTCCAAGAAGCCGGTCTTCGGCTATCTCGGCATGGCCTACGCCATGGTCGCCATCGGCGTGGTCGGCTTCGTCGTGTGGGCCCACCACATGTACACGACGGGCATCTCGCTCAACACGCAGCGCTACTTCGTCTTCGCCACGATGGTGATCGCGGTGCCCACGGGCATCAAGATCTTCTCCTGGATCGCGACGATGTGGGGCGGCTCGATCTCGTTCAAGACGCCGATGCTCTGGGCGATCGGCTTCATCTTCCTCTTCACCGTCGGCGGCGTCACGGGCGTCAAGCTCGCCAATGCCGGCATGGACCGCGTGCTGCACGACACCTACTATGTCGTGGCGCATTTCCACTACGTGCTGTCGCTCGGCGCCGTCTTCGCGCTCTTCTCGGGCTGGTACTACTGGTTCCCGAAGATGAGCGGCTACATGGTCAACGAGGCCATCGGCAAGGTGCATTTCTGGATGACGTTCGTGGGCGTGAACCTCGTGTTCTTCCCGCAGCACTTCCTGGGCGCCGCCGGCATGCCGCGCCGCTACGCCGACTATCCGGACGCCTTCGCGGGCTGGAACTTCGTCTCCTCGATCGGCTCCTACATCTCGGGCTTCGCGGTGCTGGTGTTCCTCTACGGCATCTACGAGGCCTTCAAGATGAAGCGCGTCGCCGGTGCCAATCCCTGGGGCGAGGGTGCCACGACGCTCGAATGGCAGCTCTCCTCGCCGCCGCCGTTCCACCAGTGGGAAGAACTGCCGCGCGTCCGCTGAGGCGCCCGGCTCCTTCCCCCGGTCTCTAGAACGAACGGTCCGGGGGCGCCCGAGCGCCCCCGGATCCACATCGGTGAGGAGCATGTCTCCTGCCCGGGGCGACGAGCCCCAGACGACCTGCCGGACCGGTCCGGCGGCTTCCCGATCATCGAGCAGGCGCCCACCGATTTGAATGGGCCTGCAGGACAGGATCGAGGCCGATCCACGCGGAGTGCCAGATGACCATTGTCGAGACGAGCGATGCCGGGTTCGAGCCGGTCCGCGCCAGCCTTGCCGAACCGCGCGATTTCTTCGCCCTCCTCAAGCCGCGCGTGATGTCGCTGGTGGTGCTCACCGCCATCACCGGCATGATGTTGGCGCCCGGCCACATGGATCCGACGCTCGCCGTCATCTCGATCCTCGCCATCGCGCTCGGTGCCGGGGCGTCCGGCTCCCTCAATATGTGGTACGACGCCGATATCGACCGCATCATGACGCGCACGGCCAAGCGCCCGGTCCCGTCCGGCCGCGTCACCGAGGACGCCGCGCTCTCGCTCGGCATCGGCCTGTCGATCCTCTCGGTCTCGATGCTCGGCCTCGCCGCCAACTGGCTGGCGGCCGCCATCCTGGCCTTCACCATCTTCTTCTACGCCGTCGTCTACACGATGGGCCTGAAGCGCTCGACGCCGCAGAACATCGTGATCGGCGGCTCGGCCGGCGCCTTCCCGCCGATGATCGGCTGGGCCTGCGTCACCGGCTCGATCGGCATCGAGAGCATCACGCTCTTCCTCATCATCTTCCTGTGGACGCCGCCGCATTTCTGGGCGCTGGCCCTCTTCAAGATGCGCGACTACGAGATGGTCGGCGTGCCGATGCTGCCGAACGTCGCCGGCGAGAAGGCGACGCGCCTCCAGATCCTCGTCTATTCGCTGCTGCTGGTGCCCGTCGGCGTCGCGCCCTGGGCGCTCGGCTTCGCCGGTCCCGTCTACGGCATCGCCTCGGTGATCCTCGGCGCCAACTTCCTGCGCCTCGCCTGGGGCGTCTTCCGCATGGCCGACGGCGACGTGGCGATGAAGCCGGCCAAGCGTCTCTTCGCCTTCTCGATCCTCTACCTCTTCGCGCTGTTCGTGCTCCTCATCGGCGAGGGCGCCTTCGGCGGAACGGCACTGACCCTCGGGAGCCTCCTATGAGCGGCATCCGCCTCACCGAAGCCGAGCAGCGGGCGCGGCGCCACCGCTCCATCGCCATCGCGGTGGTGCTCGTGGCGCTCGTCGTGATCTTCTATTTCGTCTCCATCGCCAAGATGGCGACCTGACCGATGGCCGCGAACAAGAACTCGGGCGCGCGCCGCTGGGTCGTTCCGGTCGCCTGCGGCGCCTTCGCCCTCGGCATGGTGGGCGCGGCCTACGCGTCCGTGCCGCTCTACGAACTCTTCTGCCAGATGACGGGCTATGGCGGCACGACGCAGCGCGCCGAAGCCAATAGCGGCAGGATCGGCGAGCGAGAGATCGTGGTGCGCTTCGACGCGAACGCCTCGCGCGACGTGCCCTGGACCTTCGCGCCGAACGAGCGCGAGGTCGCTGTCCGCCTCGGCGAGACGCGGCAGATCTCCTATCACGTGCGCAACGATTCCGACCGCCGGGTGACGGCGCGCGCGACCTTCAACGTCACGCCCGATTCGGCCGGCGTCTATTTCAACAAGATCGCCTGCTTCTGCTTCAACGACCAGACGCTGGAGCCGGGCCAGTCGGTGGACATGCCCGTCCTCTTCTTCGTCGATCCCGATATCGAGGAGACGGAGGAGCTGAAGGGCCTGCCGGCGATCACGCTGTCCTATACGTTCTTCTCCTCGGAGAGCGAGGGCGGGACGGTGGCTTCCGTGCCGGAGGCGCAAGGGGCGCCCGCGGCGCCGGGCGCCGCGACGGGGACGAACAAGCTCTGACGCCGAACGCCGCCCGAATTGGGCGGGGCGGGCGGAGACGCGCTGGAGGGGCGCGAGAGGCGGCGGCGGGCAAAGCGCCCGGCGCCGAAGCGACACTGGAGTTGACGGGCGGTTTGCGTTAGCGACACTGACCGGAGAGGGAAGAAGCGGGACCGAGGCCATGGCAGACACGCACGTCAAGAACCACGACTATCATATGGTCGATCCGAGCCCCTGGCCGGCCGTCGCCGCCGTCGGCTCGTTCATCATGCTGTTCGGCGCCGTCGGCTGGATGCGCGCGCTCGCCGAGCAGCAGTTCGTCCTCTTCGGCATCGATTTCGCCACGCCCTGGCTGTTCTTCCTCGGCCTCGCGGTCGTGCTCTACGTCATGTACGCCTGGTGGGCGGACACGGTGAAGGAGAGCCTCGAAGGCCGCCACACCCGCGTCGTCTCGCTGCATCTGCGCTACGGCATGATCATGTTCATCGCCTCCGAGGTGATGTTCTTCGTCGCCTGGTTCTGGGCCTTCTTCGATGCCAGCCTCTTCCCGAACGAGGCGATCCAGGCCGCGCGCACCGAGGTGCTCGGCGGCGTCTGGCCCCCCAAGGGCATCGAGGTGCTGGATCCGCTGCATCTGCCTCTGTTCAACACGGTGACACTGCTCCTGTCGGGCACCACGGTCACCTGGGCGCATCACGCGCTCCTCAAGGGCGACCGCAAGGGCCTCATCACCGGCCTCGCGCTCACCGTCCTTCTCGGCGCCATCTTCTCCTACGTGCAATATTACGAGTACGCCCACGCCCCCTTCGCCTTCTCGGGCTCGATCTACGGCTCGACCTTCTTCATGGCGACGGGCTTCCACGGCTTCCACGTGCTCGTCGGCACGATCTTCCTCGCCGTGTGCCTCATCCGCGCATTGAAGGGGCAGTTCACGCCGCAGAAGCATTTCGGCTTCGAGGCCGCCGCCTGGTACTGGCACTTCGTCGACGTCGTCTGGCTCTTCCTCTTCTTCGCCATCTATGTCTGGGGAAGCTGGGGCGGCGTGATCCACGCCGAATAGGCGCGGGACGAGACGTCCGGCACGACATCCGCGAAGGCGGCGCACGGTGCGCCGCCTTTCGCTTTTTGGAGGAGACGCCGTTGAGCGACCATCGCGACCACCCGGTCGTGGCAGACCCGGCCCGGACCGCCATGGCCGGCCGCTGCCCGCGCTGCGGCGAGGGACGTCTCTTCCAGGGCTTCCTCACGCCGGCGAAGACTTGTTCCTATTGCGGCCTCGACCTCGCCTTCGCCGATTCGGGCGACGGGCCCGCGGTCTTCGTCATCCTCATCGCCGGCTTCATCGTCTGCGGGCTGGCGCTGTGGATGGAGGTCTCGCTGAACCCGCCGCTCTGGGTGCATTTCATCCTCTGGGTGCCGCTGACGCTCGTCGTCTGCCTGCCGCTGCTGCGGCTGCTGAAGGGCTGGATGATCGGCCAGCAATACGCCCACAAGGCCGCCGAGGGTCGGCTCGAAATCCGTGACTGAGTCTTCCTCGCGCCTCTCGCCCGCGCCCAGGCTCTCGCGCGCCAAGGTCGCGATCGCGCTCGCCGCCTGCGCGATCGGCACGCTCGTGCTCCTCGTGCTCGGCACCTGGCAGGTCGAGCGGCTCACCTGGAAGCAGGGGCTGATCGAGCGCATCGCGTCGCGCATCCACGCCGCGCCCGTCGATCTCGGCACGGTGACGGCCATGGCCGCCCGCGGCGAGGACGTCGACTACGTGCCGCTCGCCGTCACCGGCCGGTTCCTGCACCAGGGGGAGCGCTTCTTCCTCTCCACCTTCGAGGGTCAGGCGGGCTGGAACGTCTACACGCCGCTCGTCACGGCCCGGAACGAGGTCCTCTTCGTCAATCGCGGCTTCGTGCCCTACGACCTGCGCGACCCTTCCCGTCGCGCCGCCGGTCAGATCGAGGGCGAGGTGGCGGTGACCGGCCTTGCCCGATCCGCGCCGAAGGAGGCGCCGGGCGGCTTCACGCCCGACAACGACCCTGCCAAGAACACCTTCTTCTGGCGCGAGGTCCCGGCCATGGCCGCCGGCCTGGCGCTGCCGGACAAGGCCACGCTCCTGCCCTTCACGCTCGATACCGGGGCAGGGCGCGCGCCGGGCGGCTGGCCGGTCGGCGGCACGACCGTGATCGACATTCCCAACAACCACCTGCAATACGCCATCACCTGGTACGGGCTCGCCGCCGTCCTCGCGGTCATGACGATCGTCACCGTCGTGAAGGGCCGCCGGCCGCCCGAACCTTGACAGGGCGCCGCCGCGTCCCTTCATTCGCCCCGCGTCCGCGATGGACCGCCCCATGACCGGAGCCGTTTCCCCTTGTCCGAGAGCCCCGACCGCCCGTCCCTGACGCTGCGCATGTGCGAGCCGCGCGGCTTCTGCGCGGGCGTGGACCGTGCGATCCAGATCGTCGTCCTGGCGCTGAAGAAATACGGCGCGCCGGTCTATGTGCGCCACGAGATCGTCCACAACCGCTATGTCGTGGAAGGGCTGAAGACGATGGGCGCCGTCTTCGTGCGCGAGCTCGACGGCGTGCCGGACGACGGCCAGCCCGTCGTCTTCTCCGCGCATGGCGTGCCCAAGAGCGTGCCGGCGGCGGCCGAGGCGCGCGAGCTCCTCTATCTCGACGCGACCTGCCCGCTCGTCTCCAAGGTCCACAAGCAGGCGATGCTGCACGTCAAGCGCGGGCGGCACGTTCTCCTCGTCGGCCACAAGGGCCACCCGGAAGTGATCGGCACGATGGGCCAGCTGCCGGAGGGCGCCGTCACGCTGGTGGAGACGGAGGAGGATGTCGCCACGCTCGGCTTCGGCGCGGAGGCCGCGCTCGGCTTCGTCACGCAGACGACGCTGTCCGTCGACGACACCGCCGGCATCGTCGCCGCGCTGTCGCGCCGCTTCCCGCAGATGGAGGCGCCGTCCTCCGACTCGATCTGCTACGCCACGACCAACCGGCAGGAGGCGGTGAAGGCCGCGGCCCCCGGCGCCGACCTCTTCCTGATCGTCGGCGCGCCGAACTCGTCCAATTCCAAGCGCCTCGTCGAGGTCGCCCTGCGGGCGGGCGCCGGGGCCGCCGTCCTCGTGGAAGGGCCCGGCGGCATCGACTGGAGCCTCGTGCCCGCCGGCGGCACCGTCGCGCTCTCGGCCGGCGCCTCGGCGCCGGAGGTCCTGGTCGACGCCATCGTCGACGCCTTCCGCGCGCGCTTCGCCATCTCCATCGACCTCGTGCGCACGGCCGAGGAGAACGAGAACTTCCCGGTCATGCGATCGCTGCGCGAGACGCCGCTCCTTCCGGCCGACATGGCCTTCGTGAACGGCGGAGCCTGACCCATGGCCGTCTATACCGACGTCTCCGAGCCCGAACTCTCCGCCTTCCTGAAGGACTACGATCTCGGCGATCTCCTCAGCTACAAGGGGATCGCGGAAGGGGTGGAGAATTCCAACTTCCTCCTGCGCACCACGGCGGGCACCTTCATCCTGACGCTCTACGAGCGGCGGGTGAATCGCGACGACCTGCCCTTCTTCGTCGGGCTGATGCAGCATCTGGCGAAGGACGGCCTGTCCTGCCCGCTGCCCGTCCATGCCCGCGCCGGCGCGCTGCTCGGCGAGCTTTCGGGGCGCCCGGCGGCGATCTTCACCTTTCTCGAGGGCATGTGGACGCGCCGTCCCTCGGCCGCGCAATGCGGGCAGGTGGGCGCCGCGCTCGCCGCCATGCATGCGAGCGCGGCGAGCTTCGACCTGAGGCGCGGCAACGCGCTCTCGGTCTCCGGCTGGCGTCCGCTGGCGGAGGGCTGCGGGGCGCGCGCCGACGAGGTGGTGCCGGGCCTGGCCGCCGAGATCGAGGAGGAACTCGCCGCCCTGGAGCGGGACTGGCCGGCGGGCCTGCCGTCCGGCGTCATCCATGCCGATCTCTTTCCCGACAACGTCTTCTTCCTCGGCGGCGAACTGTCGGGCCTCATCGACTTCTACTTCGCCTGCAACGATCTCCTCGCCTACGATCTCGCCATCTGCCTCTGCGCCTGGTGCTTCGAGCAGGACGGTGCCTTCAACGTCACCAAGGGCCGGGCGCTGATCGAGGGCTATGCGGGCGTTCGGGCGCTGACGCCGGCCGAACTCGACGCGCTGCCGCTCCTGTGCCGGGGCGCGGCCCTGCGCTTCCTGCTGACGCGCCTCTACGACTGGCTGACCATTCCCGACGGCTCGCTCGTCACCAAGAAGGACCCGCGCGAATACCTGCGCAAACTGCGCTTTCACCGTCAGGTGCGGAGCGTCGCCGATTACGGGGTGGATGCGGAAAGGCTGCCGGCATGAGCGAGGAGGCGCGCGTCGAGGTCTATACGGACGGGGCCTGTTCGGGAAATCCGGGCCCCGGCGGCTGGGGCGCGATCCTGCGCTTCAACGGGGCGCAGAAGGAACTCTCCGGCGGCGAGCCGGTGACGACCAACAACCGCATGGAGCTTCTGGCCGCCATCGAGGCGCTGACGGCGCTAAAGCGCCCCTGCGCCGTCGATCTCCATTCCGACTCGCAATATCTGCGCGACGGGATCACCAAGTGGATCCACGGCTGGAAGCGCAATGGCTGGAAGACGGCCGACAAGAAGCCGGTGAAGAACGCCGAACTCTGGCAGCGGCTCGACGCCGAGCGCCAGCGCCACGAAGTGGCGTTCCACTGGGTGAAGGGCCATGCCGGCCACGAGATGAACGAGCGCGCCGACGAGCTCGCCCGTTTCGGCATGGAGCCCTTCAAGGCGAGCCGTGGGGCTTCGTCTGGACGCCGGCCGGGCTGACCGCCGAAGAGAAGCGGCGGGTGAGGCTGCGTCTATCACGGACGGTCGGAAAGAGGGCCGTCTCGGCTGCCCCCTTCTCCCGAGACGGGAGAAGGGGAAGCGTCGCCGCGACGCTCGAGCTGCAGTCTTCGACCCTTCGGGGTGCGAAGTCCGGGCGGGACCTGTGGCTCGCCCAGGGTTGCGGCAGGGCGATAGGGGCTGGCCGAGCCGATCGACCGACCCCGCCGCGACCTGATCGAATCAGAGCTGTTCGAGGATCACCTCGGCCGTCGACGCCTCGGCCTTGCCCGGCGAGTCCTCGATATTGAGGCTCGTCACCGTGCCGTCCTTCACGATCATCGAATAGCGCTTGGAGCGCACGCCGAGACCGCCGACCGACAGGTCCGCGTCGAGGCCGACGGCCTTGGTGAACTCGGCATTGCCGTCGGCGAGGAACAGGATCCGCTCGCCGGCATCCGCCGACTTCGCCCAGGCGCTCATCACGAAGACGTCGTTCACCGAGACGACCGCGATCGTGTCGACGCCCTTGGCGCGGATCGCCTCGTTATGGGTGAGGAAGCCCGGCAGGTGGTTCATCGAGCAGGTCGGCGTGAAGGCGCCGGGCACGGCGAAGAGCACGACCGTCTTGCCCGAGAAGATCTCGTCCGCCGTGATGTTGGCGGGACCGTCCGCCGTCCGGGTCTTGAACGTGGCGTTTGGCAGTTTCTCGCCGATCTCAATGGTCATGGGGCTCGGATCCTCGAAGGCGGCGCGGCGCCTCGCGGGACGCGGGCGCACGGCAGGGGCCGCGACCCGCGTTGTAGAGCGCCTAGCGCGCGCTTTCCACCGGCACGGCGCGCCGCTCGGTGCCGCCCCCCGTTCCGCCGAGCACGATGTCGACCGCGCCGAGCGGCGGGCCCTTGCGGGGCCGGCCGAGAACGGGCACGGCGAAGGCGAGCCCGTCCCGCGTCGCGGTGCCCGCCGGCGCCTCGCCGAAATACCAGCCCTCCGGCCCCGAGACGAAGACGTCCTGAGGCCTCGCAGCCGAGGCCGACGAGAGGGCGAGCGTCAGCACCTTGCCGTCCGCCGAGAGCGCGGCGCCCGGGATCGCGCCGTCCGGTGCCGGCGCGGGGAGGGCGGCGAAGGCCGCCTCGACCAGCGCGCGATCGCCCTCGTCCGGCGCCGTCGCGACCGTGCCGCTCGCGGGAACGCAGATGTCGCGGCACAGGCCGAGCATGGCCGAGACCGCGACCGGTCCCGGTCCCGCGCCCTTCAGCTCGAAGGCGATGGCGAAGGGGCCGGAATAGCCGTTGGCCCGCTCGATCCCCTCGCCGAACCGGTGGGGCGCGGGATAGCGCAACGTCGCCGCGCCCTGCGTGAAACTGTAGCTCGCGGGGATGCCGGACTGGCCGGGATCGATCCAGTAGGTCTTCCAGCCCGGCCGAAGCTCGATGCGGATGGCGCCGCGGATCGTGCCGTCCGCCTCGGGCGGGAGCGCGGCCAGCGTCAGCACGGCCCCGTCGAGGGGAATGCTCGTCGCCGCCCGCGCGCCCGGCGCCGCGAGCGGCAGGAGGGCGAGGCTGAGGGCGAGGAATGCGGGCAGGCGTCTTGGCATCGGATCTTTCGCGGCGGAATGGTGCGGCGGCGGCGGCCGGCGCGAGGATGGAAGGCCATGCCCATCGCCCGCTCGCGACCGGCCGGGACTGAAAAACGCGAGAGAGCGGCCGCACTGTGACGAAGCGTCCCGGCCGGGGCTGGTCAAGCGGCGCGTGCGGTGCAAAGTTTGACGGACGGCCTCTCGCAGACCATGTGTGGGATATGGATATCATGCACGAGATCAGGAAAGGCGGCGTTGAGGAAGAGGCCTCGCTCGAGGGGCATTTCCTGATCGCCATGCCGGGAATGCAGGACGAGCGCTTCTCGCGCACCGTCATCTATGTCTGCGCCCACTCGCCGCAGGGCGCGATGGGTTTCATCATCAACAAGGCGCAGCCGCTGAGCTTCGCCTCGCTCCTCACCCAGCTCGGCATCGTCACCGGCGAGGACGACATCCGCCTGCCCGAGAAGGGCCGCGAGGTCTCCGTCTGCATGGGCGGGCCGGTGGAGCGCGGCCGCGGCTTCGTGCTGCATTCGTCGGACTACGATTCGGAATCGACCGTGCCCGTCGCCGACGAGATCTCGCTGACGCCCACGCTCGACATCCTCAAGGCGATCTCGCAGGGGATCGGTCCGCGCACGGCGATCATGGCGCTCGGCTATTCCGGCTGGAGCGCCGGCCAGCTCGACACCGAGATCGCCGCCAATGGCTGGCTGACCTGCAAGGCCGACACCGGCATCGTCTTCGACCCCGAGCTCGACCGCAAATACGACCGGGCGCTCGGGCTCCTCGGCGTCGATCCCGCCTTCCTCGCCAGCGAGGCCGGACACGCCTGACGGCGCGGCGCGCCCGGCGCGCCGCAGCCTCGCAGGACATGTCCCGCCCCGGGCCTTCCCGCCTCAGCCGACGCGTTTCAGCCCCATCGCCCGGTCCTGCAGGAGCTTGCGCGCCTGCTCGACGGTGAGCGGCGGCGAGTAGCGGAAGCTCTGGGCGAACTCGCAGTTGAGCTGGCGCAACTGCACGACGTCCGCGTCGCTCTCCACGCCCTCCGCCACCACTTTCAGCCCGAGATCGTGCGCCATCGTGACGATGGAATGCACGATGATGGGGCGCTGCGGCAGCGTGTTGTTGCGCAGGAAGGACTGGTCGATCTTCAGCGTGTCGAAGGGGAAGCGCATGAGATAGGCGAGGGACGAGTAGCCCGTGCCGAAATCGTCGAGCGAGAGGCCGACGCCCATCTCGCGCAGGCGCACGAGGAGCTGCGCGGAGCGCTCGGGATTGTCCATCACCAGCGATTCGGTGACTTCGAGCTTCAGCGTCTGCGGCGGCAGGCGATAGCGCTCGACGACGGTGCGCACGTCCGCGATGAGATCCTGGCGGATGAGCTGGCGCGAGGAGATGTTGACCGACATGGTCAGCTCGGTCGAGTTCAGGAGGCGCTGCCAGTCCGAAAGGCGCTTGGCCGCCTCTTCCAGCGCGAACTGGCCGAGCGGCACGATGAGCCCGGTATTCTCCGCGATCGGGATGAACTCGGCCGGCGAGATGGCGCCGCGCTTGGGATGCTCCCAGCGCAGGAGCGCCTCGAAACCGGCGATCTCCTCGTTCTCCAGCTTCACGATGGGCTGGAAGGCAAGCGACAGCTCGTTGCGCTCGAAGGCGCGGCGAAGGTCGGATTCCAGCTGCAGGCGGCTCGACCCGGTGGACTTGAAGGCCGGCCGGAAGGGCTCGATCCGGTCGCCCCCGAAGCGCTTGGCCTGATACATGGCGAGCTCGGCCTCCTTCAGCACCTCCTCGGCCGTCGAAGAATCCGACCAGCCGGTGAGGCCGAGCGAGCCGGTGAGGACGATCTCGCGGCCGCCGAAGGCGATCGGCGCCTTGATCGCCTTGCGCAGCGTCTCGGCGAAGGCGGCGACCGAGGGCACGGTCGTCTCGGACATGAGGATGAGGCCGAACTGGTCGCCGCCGAGCCGGGCGAGCGAATCCTGCGGCTTCAGCACGCGCTTCAGGCGCCGCCCGAGCGTGAGGAGGATCGTGTCGCCGGTGGCGATGCCCAGATCGTCGTTCACCTGCTTGAACCGGTCGATGTCGATGACGAAGACGGTCGGCGTCACGTCGGCGCGGCTTTCCGAGAGGATGCCGATCGAGTGCAGCCGGTCCATGAAGAGTTCGCGGTTCGGCAGGCCGGTCAGCTGGTCGTGCAGCGCGTCGTGGAGGAGGCGCTCCTCGCTCTTCTTGACGTCCGTCACGTCCTTCAGCGTGCCGACGCAGCGCACCACCTCGCCGTCCGTGCCGAGCACGGGGCGGGCGCGCAGCTGCATCCAGTGATAGTGGCCCTCCTCGTCGCGCATGCGGAACTCCTCCGCGATGCGCCCGCGCCGATGCTCGAGGATCGTGTCGAGCGTCAGCTTGAAGCGGTCGCGGTCGTCCGGATGCAGGATCGGCAGCCAGTCGCGCGCCGGGCCGTTCATCGTTCCGATCGGCATGCCGGCCAGCGCGTCGCCGTCGGCGCCCGTCACGATCCGGTCGCGCGAGACGTCCCAGTCGAAGATCGCGTCGCCGCTGCCGGCCAGCGCCAGCGCGCGGCGCTCCATGTCCGAGAGCGCGCCATGGGCGAAGCCCCCGCCCGCGAAGGCGTGCTGCATCACCGTGAAGCCGATGAGGAGGACGATGAGGACGAGGCCGCCGCCGAGGGCCGGCTGGATGATGTCGTTGGTGATGCGGCCCGTGACCGTCATCCAGCCGGCCAGAAGCCAGAGCGCGATGAGGCACCAGGTGGGCACGAGCATGATCGCCCGGTCGAAGCGCTGGGCGGCGAAGACGGCGATGAGGAGGAGCCCGACGCCGGCCGTGCCGACCATGGAGAAGCGGGCGAGGCCGGAGGCGTAGCTCGGATCGAAGGCGGCCAGGACGCCGAGTCCGCCGAGGCCTGCGAGCCACAGGACGGTGAAGGCCGAGAGCACGCCGTGCCAGCGGTGGAGGTTGAGATAGGTGTAGAGGAAGAGGACGAGCGTGAAGGCGAGCGCGACCTCGGTGCCGGCGCGCCAGATCGTCTCCTGGCCCGGCTGCGTCGGCATCAGCTTCTGCCAGAAGTCGAAGTCGATGCAGATATAGGCGAGCACAGCCCAGGCGAGCGCGGCGGTCGCCGGAAACATCGGCGAGCCCTTCACCACGAAGAGGATCGTCAGGAACACCGCGAGAAGGCCGGCGATGCCGAGCACGATGCCGCGATAGAGGGTGAAGGCGTTGATCGTGTCCTTGTAGGCGTTCGGCTCCCAGATGCGCACGTCCGGCAGGCGGTCGGAGGCGAGCTCCGCCACGAAGGTGACGACCGTTCCCGGATCGAGCGTGACGAGGAAGACGTCGGCATCGGTGGAGGGCTGGCGCTCCAGCGCGAAGCCTTCGGAGGGCGTGATGGCGGCGATGCGCTGCGAGCCGAGGTCCGGCCACATGACGCCCGAGCCCACCAGCCGGAAATGCGGCGCCACGATCAGCCGGTCGAGCTGCTCGTCGGTATTGTTGGCGAGCGCGAAGGTCGCCCAGTTGCCGGTCGGGTTGGTCGCCGCCGACTCCACCTCGATGCGCCGCACGATCCCGTCGGCGCCCGGCACCGTGGAGACCTGGAAGCTGCGTCCGCGCCGGCCATGGACCTCCATGGCCGGCCGCAGGTTGATCGCCCCTTCCGCGCGCGAGATGTCGACGGGCGAGAGCGCGCGGGCGGGCGTCGCAAGGCCGGTGAGGGCCAGCGGCAGGAGGAGGAGGAGCGCGAGGAGCCAAGCCGCTGCAAGGCGCGGAAGGGGCGGCAGGGCGCGCCGGGGAAAGGGCGGGAGGAACGTCATGAAGAGGTGGACCCTTCGCTCGCGGCCAGGGCGCGCGGCATCATCGGGCGGCCTTCGCCGCGAGGCGTTCACTGGGCCGCGAACGCGACCATTCTTCGGCGAGCAGGGCGTAGAGGTAGTGGTCCTCCCAGCGCCCGGCGATCTTCAGATATTGCCGCAAATGTCCCTCGCGGGTGAAACCGGACTTCTCGAGGAGCGCGATCGAGCGCGCGTTGGAGGGCAGGCAGGCCGCTTCGACGCGGTGCAGGCCCTCCACGTCGAAGACGAAGGGTTTCAGCGTCTCGACGGCTCTCGTCATGAAACCCCGGCCCGCGAAGCGTTCTCCCATCCAGTAGCCGAGCGTGCAGCTCTGCGCGACCCCGCGCCGGATCTGGCCGACGGTTGTCCCGCCCAAAAGCGTGCCGTCCGGGTCGAAGAGGAAGAACGTGTAGCCGGTGCGCTCGCGCGCATCGAGCCGGTAGCGGCGCAGGCGCAGCGCATAGGCCTCGCGCGTCAGCTCGTCCGTCGTCCAGGCCGGCTCCCAGGGGCGCAGGAACTCGCGGCTCTCGCGGCGCAGCGCCGCCCAGGACGGGAAGTCGGAGGAGCGTGGCATGCGCAGGAGAATGCCCTCCCCGGAGAGGGCCGGAAGGCTCGCGCCGGAGAGACGGTCGAGGAAGCCCATGGCGCCCGTCAGCGATGCGCGGCGACCCTGTGCGCGCCGTCCGGTCCGCCCTCGGCCGTCCGCTCCGTCAGGCCGAAGCGGGCGCCCAGATGGTCGAGGGCGGGCAGGTGGCCGAGCGGGCCGATGGCCGCGAGCGTCGGCCTGCCGCCGAGGAAGATGCGGCCGGCAAGCTCCGACAGGCGCTGCGGGGTGATCGCCGAGAGGCGGTCCATCAGCTCCTCGTTGGAGATCGTGGCGCCGTTGAACATCAGCTGGCGGGCGATCTGGCCGGCGCGCGAGGCGGGGCTCTCCTGGCTCATCAGGAGGCTGGCGCGCATCTGGGCGCGGGCCCGCGTCACCTCCCCCTCGCCGATCTCCTGCGTCACCCGCATCAGCTCGTCGACGATGACGGGGGCGAGCTCGGCGAGCTCCTCCTCGCCGGTCGCGGCATGGATGCCGAAGATCCCGGTATCGGCGAAGCTCCAGTGGAAGGAGTAGATCGAATAGCACAGGCCGCGCTTCTCGCGGATCTCCTGGAAGAGGCGCGAGGACATGCCCCCGCCCAGGATCAGCGACAGGACCTGGCTGGCGTAGAAGTCGCGCGCGTAATGGGCCCGGCCCTCGAAGCCGAGCACCATCTGCGCGTCCATCAGGTCGCGGTCCTGGCGGAACTCGCCGCCGCTATAGGTCGCCGGCTGGCGCCCCTGCGCGCCGACGAGCGGCATGCCGCCCGCCTGGCAGCCGAAGACCGCGCTCACCTGGTCGACGATCGCCTGGTGGGAGACGTTGCCGGCCGCCGAGACGAACATGCGCTCGGGCGTGTAGGTGCGCGCCAGATAGCCGCGCAGCTGGCCGGGCGTGAAGCCCTTCACGCTCTCGCGCGTGCCGAGGATGGGGCGGCCGATGATCTGGTCGCGGAAGGCCGCTTCCTGGAAATGGTCGAAGACGATGTCGTCCGGCGTGTCCTCGGCCGCGCCGATCTCCTGCAGGATGACGTGGCTCTCGCGCTCCAGTTCCTCGGCGTCGAAGAGCGAATCGGTGAGGATGTCGGTCAGGATGTCGAGCGCCAGCGGCACGTCGTCCTTCATCACGCGGGCGTAGTAGGAGGTCGTCTCCACGCTCGTCGCCGCGTTCAGCTCGCCGCCCACGTCCTCGATCGCCTCGGCGATCTGGCGCGCGTCGCGGCTGGCCGTGCCCTTGAAGGCCATATGCTCCAGGAGATGGGCGATGCCGTGCTCCTGCGCCGTCTCGTCGCGCGCCCCCGCCTTCACCCAGACGCCGAGCGCCGCGCTCTCCAGATGCGGCATCGACTCGGTGGCGATGGTCATGCCGTTGGACAGCCGGGTGATCTCGACGCTCATGCCGTGGCTCCCAGACGGACCGCCTGGGAGCGCTCCATGATGTAGGTCTCGACCGCTTTCAGGTCGTTCGGAAGGCGGTCGAAGACCTCCGCCCTCTCCATCAGCCCCTCGTGCGAGGCGGGGAGGGCGGGCGAATGGCCGCTCGCCTTCTCGACGGCCGCGGGGAACTTGGCGGGATGGGCGGTGGCGAGCGTGACCATGGGCGAGGCGCCCAGATGGCGCTCGGCGACCGCCACGCCCACCGCCGTGTGCGGATCGAGAAGGTAGGAGGTCGTGTCGAGGACGCGTGCGATGGTCGCCGCCGTCTCCGCCTCGTCGCAGGCGCCCGCGTCGAACTCGGCCCGGATCGTGTCGAGCATCGCGGCCTCGAGCGTGAACCCGCCGCCCTGGCCGAGCTGCTGCATCAGGCGCCGGATGGCGGCCCCGTCGCGCCCGTTGCCCTCGAAGAGGAGGCGCTCGAAATTGGACGAGACCTGGATGTCCATCGAGGGCGACATGGTCGCCGAGACGCCGAGCGTCTCGTAGCGGCCCTCGTTCAGGGTGCGAACGAGGATGTCGTTCTCGTTGGTGGCGATCACCAGCCGGTCGATCGGCAGGCCCATGCGCTTGGCGGCGTAGCCGGCGAACACGTCGCCGAAATTGCCGGTCGGCACGGTGAAGGAAACCTGGCGCTCCGGCGCGCCGAGGCTGGCGGCGGCGGTGAAATAGTAGACGATCTGGGCCATGATCCGGCCCCAGTTGATCGAGTTCACGCCCGACAGCGCCGTCGCCTCGCGGAAGGCGCGGTCGTTGAACATGCCCTTCACCAGCGCCTGGCAGTCGTCGAACGTGCCGTCGAGGGCGACGGCATGGACATTGTGCGCGCCCGAGGTCGTCATCTGGCGCTGCTGCACCGGCGAGACGCGGCCATGCGGAAAGAGGATGACCATGTCGGTGCGCCGGGAGGCGGAGAAGGCGGCGATGGCCGCGCCCCCCGTGTCGCCGGAGGTGGCGCCCACGATCGTCGCGCGGCGCCCGCGCTCGGCCAGGACATGGTCCATCAGCCGCGCGATGAGCTGCATCGCCACGTCCTTGAAGGCGAGCGTCGGCCCGTGGAAGAGTTCCATGAGGTAGTGGTTCGGCCCGATCTGCACGAGCGGGGCGACGGCGGGATGGGGGAAGGTGGCGTAGGCCTCCCCGATCATCGCCTTCAGGCGCTCGGCCGGGATGTCGTCGCCGACGAAGGGCGACAGGATCTCGAAGGCCACGCTCGCATAGGGCGCGCCGCGAAAGCCGCGCATCGTCTCCTGCGAGATCTGCGGCCAGGACTGCGGCAGGTAGAGGCCGCCGTCGCTGGCAAGGCCGGCCAGAAGCGCATCGGCGAAGCTGAGGACCGGAGCCTCTCCACGCGAACTCACATATCTCACGTCACGTCCACCTTACGCTCTGGCGGCGGGCCGGCCTCCCCGGTGACATCGCTCCGTCGCGTTCCCGCCAAGAGACTGATATACAGCCCGGCGCGACCATAAAGGAAGACGCACCCCATGCCTATGGTGACAGCCCCGCGCATTGCCGCCTTCGCCGGAAGCGCCCTCTTTCTCGCCGCCTGCACGAGTTCCAACACCGGCCCGGCGCCCGATTCGCTGGGCTCGGCCCCCGCGCCCCAGCCCGCCACCGTGCAGGAAGCCGCCTACTGCCCGACCGTGACGCTGCGCGAGGGCACCGCGATCCTCACCAAGATGGAGGGCGAGCGCCAGGCCTATGTCGCCTCCGTCACCGACGCGACGCGCGACTGCCGCGTCGTCGACGGCCAGCTGCGGCTCGAGGTCGGCATAAAGGGCCAGGTCGTGCCGGGGGTCGCCGCGCGCAACGGCGCGGTGAAGCTGCCGATCCGCGTCGCCATCCTCGTCGGGCAGGACGTCGTCTATTCCAAGCTCGGCTCGGTCTCGGTGACCGTGACGAAGGGCGCCGCGCCCGGCACCTTCCTCTATGTCGACCGCGCCATCTCGCTGCCGCAGCCGACCCAGCGCAATGTCACCATCTTCGCGGGCTTCGACGAGGGGCCGGCGCCGGCCGGCGCGCAGCTGCGCTCGGACGCGCGCTGACGGTTCCGCTCCGCCCTCGGGGACCGGCCGGGAAGACGCCTCAGGCGTCTTCCCATTCGGCGAGCGCCGCGATCGTGGCGGGATAGTCGCGCAGGCGCTTGATGACCGTCACGGCGCCCGCCTCCGACAGCGCCTCGGCGTGGCCCGGATAGGTGTGGCGCCCGCCGGTGAAGCCGACGACCCGGCAGCCGGCGGCGACGGCGCCGGCGACCCCGTGCACCGAATCCTCGATCACGACGGCACGGCCCGGCTCCACACCGAACTCGCCGCAGGCGTGCAGGAAGACGTCGGGCGCCGGCTTGCCCTTCTTCGTGCCGATCTCCACCGCGCTCATCACATAGGGCCGGAAGCGGTCCCACAGGCCGGTGCGGTCGAGCACCATCTCCAGGCGCGCCGAGGTCGAGTTGGAACAGATGCAGCGCGGCAGGTCGAGCTCGTCCAGCATCTCGTGGACGCCCGCGATCTCCTCGACCTCGGAAGACAGGCGCTCGTCCAGCCGCTTGTCGACGCGCGCCTGGAAGTCCTTCGGGAAGACGTGCTCGTTCTCCTCCGAGAGGCGGGCGAGGATCGTCGGCCAGGTCAGGCCCGCGAAGCGCGCGCCGATCTCGGCGGCCTCCATCTCGATCCCCTCGGCGGCCAGGAGCTCGGCCTGGACCTCGGCCGCGATGATCTCGGAATCGACGAGGACGCCGTCGCAGTCGAAGATGGCGAGAAGGGGCGCGTTCATGAAGGCTCCGGGCTTGTCTTCCAGGGCGGCGGCGGCGGGACGGCCGGGGCCCGGCCGGGCGGTATCACGAAGCGGCGCGCCGGATAAAGCGGCGATTTCATCACTTGTTTACCCTGTTCGGTAACCATGACGCCCATGGGTAGCAGCGTTGATGGTGGTGTCATGGCGAGTTCGCGGGTTTCGGGTTTGCGCAGCGAGGCGGTCGGCGGGCTGGCCCCCTGGCTCGACAGGATCCACAAGGGCGACTGCGTGGCCAAGATGTCGATGATGCCGGCGAACTCGGTCGACGCGATCTTCGCCGACCCGCCCTACAACCTCCAGCTCGGCGGCGACCTGATGCGGCCCGACCAGTCCAAGGTCGACGCCGTCGACGACGCCTGGGACCAGTTCGACAGTTTCGAGGCCTACGACGCCTTCACCCGCGCCTGGCTGCTCGCCGCGCGCCGCGTGCTCAAGCCCAACGGCACGATCTGGGTCATCGGCTCCTATCACAACATCTTCCGCGTCGGCGCCAAGATGCAGGATCTGGGCTTCTGGCTGCTCAACGACGTCGTCTGGCGCAAGACCAACCCGATGCCGAACTTCCGCGGCCGGCGGTTCCAGAACGCGCACGAGACGATGATCTGGGCCTCGCGCGACAAGGACGCCAAGGGCTACACGTTCAACTACGACACGCTGAAGGCGGCCAACGACGACCTGCAGATGCGCTCCGACTGGCTCTTCCCGATCTGCTCGGGCGGCGAGCGGCTGAAGGGCGAGGACGGCAAGAAGGCGCATCCGACGCAGAAGCCCGAGGCGCTGCTCGCCCGCGTCATCCTCTCCTCGACCAAGCCCGGCGACGTGGTGCTCGACCCGTTCTTCGGCACCGGCACGACCGGGGCCGTCGCCAAGCGCCTCGGCCGGCACTTCGTCGGCATGGAGCGCGAGAGCGACTATATCGCGGTGGCGCAGGCGCGCATCGACGCCGTGCAGACCCTTCCCGACGACGTCCTGACCGTGCCGACCACCAAGCGCGCCGAGCCGCGCGTGCCCTTCGCCAGCCTCCTCGACGCCGGCCTCGTGAAGCCGGGCACCGAGCTCACCGACGCGCGCCGGCGCTACACGGCCGAGGTTCGCGCCGACGGCACGATCTACGGCGGCGGCGAGATCGCCTCGATCCACCGCATCGGCGCCAAGGTGCAGGGGCTCGACGCCTGCAACGGCTGGACCTTCTGGCACGTGCCCGGCAACAAGGGCGGCCTTCGCCCGATCGACGAGCTGCGCCAGGAAATCCGCAACCGCCTCGCCGTCGCCGGCGCCTGACGCTTCAGGCCGGCCCGCCGGGATCGAGCCCGCGGGCCTCGAGATCCCGGCGAAGGCTTGCCGCGTCGGTGAAGGGCACGGCCTGCCAGCCCGCCGCGATGGCTCCCGCGACATTGGCGGGACTGTCGTCGACGAAGAGCGTGGCGGCCGGGTCGAGGCCGAAGCGTGCCGCGTGGAGGTCGAAGATCGCCCGGTCCGGCTTCACGAGGCCGACGCGGCCCGAGACGGTGACGCCGCGCGTCTCGCGCAGCACGGGAAAGCGACGCTCGGCCTCCGCGAACGTGTCGGGCGCGAAATTGGTGAGGAGCGTCACGTCCGTCCCGCCCGCCGCGAGCGCGCGCAGGATGGCGACGCTCTCCTCGAAGGCGTGCGGCACCATCGCCAGCCAATTGGCGCGGTAGAGCCGGATCAGCGCCTCGCGGTCGGGATGGCGCGCCACCAGCTCGGCCTCCGCCGCCTTCCAGGGCCGGCCGCGATCCTGTTCGTGGTTCCAGGCGGGCGAGCAGATCTCGGTGAGGAACGCGGTGCGCTCCGACGGGTCCGGCAGGGAATCGCGATAGGCGAGATGCGGATCCCACGCGATCAGGACGCGCCCGATGTCGAAGACGACATGCTCGATCATGGCCCTCTCCGCCGCCCGCGCGGTGCACTTGGCGCCGCGCCCGTCCCCAGACCTGTCGCGATGGCCTTCCTCATCAAGGTCGGCAGCGCCTCCTGCGTGATGGCGTTCGGCGAGGACCACCAGCCCTCGCCGGGGGGCGTCTCGTCGAGATCGGCGCGCCAGACCTTCAGCGTCAGGTCGAAATGCGTGAAGCCGTGGGCGACGCTGCCGGCCGGCCGCCAGGCGGCGGGAAAGGGGGCGGCGGCCGCGTCCGTCGCGCCGTCGGCCCTCGCGCTCCAGGCGCTGGTCGGCGGGCCGCACATGCCGCCGAGCATGCCCTCGTCCGGGCGCCGGGCGAGCCACACGGCGCCGTCGGCCGGGCGCACGGCGACGAAGGCCGCCCCGCGCCGCGCGGGCTTGGCCGCCTTCGGGGCTTTCACCGGATAGCGCTCGGCCGTGCCCGCCGCGCCCGCCGCGCAGCCCTCGCGCACCGGGCACAGGATGCAGGCGGGCGAGCGCGGCGTGCAGATCGTGGCGCCGAGATCCATCATGCCCTGCGCGAAGTCGCCCGGCCGGTCCGCCGGCGTCAGCGCGGCCACCTGCGCGCGGATGAGCGGGCGGGCCTTGAGCACCGGCGTCTCGATGGCGAAGCGGCGGGTGACGACGCGCTCGACATTGCCGTCGACGACGGCCGCGGCCTCGCCGAAGGCGATGGAGGCGATGGCGGCCGACGTGTATTCGCCGATTCCCGGAAGCGCGCGCAGCGCCTCGGCCGTCCGCGGAAAGCGCCCGCCGTGGCGCTCCGTCACCGCCTTGGCGCAGGCGTGGAGATTGCGGGCTCTTGCGTAGTAGCCAAGGCCCGCCCATTCCCCCATCACCGCCTCGACCGGGGCCCCGGCCAGATCCTCGACCCGCGGCCAGCGATTGACGAAGCGTTCGAAGTAGGATTTCACCGCCGCCACGGTGGTCTGCTGGAGCATGATCTCCGACAGCCAGACGCGGTAGGGATCGGGGCGCTCGCCCGCCCGGATACCGGCCGGCGGCACGCGCCACGGCAGGGGCCTGGCATGGGCGTCGTACCAGGCCAGGAGGCCTTGCGAGAATGGGCGAGGGGCGTTCATGAGCGGGCTTGACGAGGTCGAGGCAAAGGACGGCGGCCGCATCGCGGCGCCGGCGGGAGGCGCCGGATACGCGCTCCTCTATCCGCCGCTCGAGGACATTGCGAGGCGCAATCGCGTCGCATTCGTGCTCCTCTTCGCCATGGTGCCGCTCGCCGGCTCGGCTCTGTCGGTGACGATGATCCTTCTCGCCTCCTGGGCGCTCATCTCTCTCGTCCTGCGCCGCTTTCCCCTGTCCTTCGGGCGCTACGGCGGCCCGATCGTCCTTTCGAGCCTCGCCTTCTTCGCCGTCCTCTCCGCCATCGACCTCGCGCTGAACCCCGCCCGCGACGCGGTCTGGAACGTCCTGGCGCTCCTGCCCTACGTCATGCCGCTCTTCCTCGTGCCGCGCATGCGCGTCACGGCCCCCGCCGACATCATGCCCGCGGTGTTCCTGGGCGCCGGGATCGGCGGCACGCTGCTGGGGCCCGTCGTCCTCGCCGAGCTTCTCTCGGGCGCCCCCCGCGTCCAGGCCCTGTCCGGCAATCCGGGGCCGCTGTCGATCGTGGCGCTGCTGACGGCCGGTCTGGCGCTTCTGGGCATCGGCGAGCGGGCGCTGTCGCCGCGCACGCTTCTGGCCGTCGCGGGCGCGGCCGGGGCGTCCTTCGCCGTGGTGCTCACGGGCATGCGCGGCGCCTGGCCGGCGCTGCCGCTCGTCCTGCTCGTCGCCGCCTATCGCCGGCGCCGGGTGCTCGTCTCGCTCCTGGGCGGCCTTTCGTCGCGCCGCCGCATCGCCCTGGCGCTCGGGCTGGCCGCGCTCCTGGCCGCCGTCGTCACGCTCGCCCTGCCGCCCGTCTTCGGCCGCATCGCGCTGTTCCGCAGCGAGTTCGAGCTTCTGATGGCCGACAACCAGGTCTCCACCTCGCTCAGCCTGCGCTGGACGATGTACGAGGCCTCGATCCGCGCCTTCCTGGCCGCTCCCTTGCTCGGCTACGGCATGAGCGGCCTGTGGACGGGCGTCGCGCCCTTTCTGGAGCCCGGCGTCTTCACCGGCTTCTCCTTCAGCCATCTCCACAATATCGTGCTCACCGTGGCGGTGGCCGGCGGTCTGGCCGGTCTCCTCGCGCTCTTCGCGCTCCTGTGCGCCCCGCTCGTCGTCGCGCTCTACGGCCGTCGCCGGCCGGGCGGCGCCGACAGGCTGGCCTTCGCCCTCATTCTCCTGATCGCCTTCGTCCTGCCGGGCCTCAGCAACATCATGCTGTTCCACGACATTCTCGACACCGTGTTCGTCCTGTCGATCGCGACGCTCGCCGCCGCCTTCCCCGCCGGCGCCCGGACGGGCACGCCCTGATGGCCCGGCCCCCGCGCGCCCCGAGCCCGGTCGCCGATCTCGCCGGCACGATCCTCGACCCCATCCTGCGGCGCAAGGCGGGGATGACGGTCGGGCTGATCGCGGCCTGGGCGGAAGTGGCCGGCGCGCGGCTCGAAGGGGTGACGCGGCCCGAAAAGCTCGTCTGGCCCCCGGTGCGGGCGGGCGAGGAGGAGCGGTTCCAGCCGGCCACGCTCGTCGTCGCCTGCGAAGGCGCCTCGGCGCTGCGCCTGTCGCACGAGACGTCCGAGCTTGTGGCGCGCGTCAACGCCTTCTTCGGCTATCGCGCGGTCGAGCGCATCAAGATCGTGCAGAAGCCGGTCGCCGAGATCCGCCCGAGCCGCAAGCCCGCGCTCGGCACGCTCGACAAGGGCGACGTCGCCCGCATCGCCGCCATGGTGGCCAATGTCGAGGATCCGAAGCTCCGCGCCGCGCTGAGCGCCTTCGCGGAGGCGACGATCCGCCGCGCCAAGGGCTGAGCTCCGACCCCTCACCATCGCGTGCGCCGCCCGCGAGGCGTTGGATTCGACACAATCTTGGCCTATTCGCTGGGCGGCAACCCGAATGTCGTTTCGCCAGAAGGTCCATCCATGCGCCAGAATGCCATCGCCGCGACGCCCCGCGCCTCGTTCCGCCTGACGCTGGCCGCCCTTGCCGGCGCGAGCCTCCTGGCCCTGTCGGCGCCCGCCTTCGCGCAGGCCGAGACGCCCGCGACCGGCGCCCCGGCGACGAGCGCGACGACAAGCGCCCCGGCGGCCGCCCCGGCGGCGGACGTGACCGTGCCCGAGCCGAGCGCCACCGTCGACGTCGCCAAGCTGATGGCCGAGCAGCCGCTGAAGGACGTCGTCATCGGCAATCCCGACGCGCCGGTGACCATCGTCGAATACGCCTCGATGACCTGCAGCCACTGCGCCACCTTCCACGAGGAGACCTATCCGACGCTGAAGAAGGACTATCTCGACACGGGCAAGGCCAAGCTGATCCTGCGCGAATTCCCCTTCGACCCGCGCGCGCTGGCCGCCTTCATGCTGGCCCGCTGCACCGGCGACGACGCCAAGCGCACCGCCATGGTGGACGTCCTCTTCGACCAGCAGGACACCTGGGCCCGGGCCGAGAACGCTTCCGTCGCCCTGCTCAACATCGCCAAGCTCGCCGGCATGAACCAGGAGCAGTTCGCCGCCTGCCTGAACGACAAGGACCTGCAGTCCAAGGTCGTCGCGGTGCAGGAAAAGGGTCAGAGCGAGTTCGGCGTCGACGCGACCCCGACCTTCTTCATCAACGGCCAGAAGTTCGCCGGCGAGATGTCGGCCGCCCAGATGGGCGCCATCATCGACAAGGCGCGCTGAGCCTTCGGTCCGGAACGGGCTGGGGAAGGGCGGGCCGCCCCGCCGTTTCTTCGCAATGCAACAATTGGCGGCGGGCGGGATTTCTTCTAGGACGAGGGAGCCCGGCCGCCCGGCCGGGCCGCGCCTTCGAGAGGAACCCGGCCGTCCCATGCCCAAGCGCATCTTCACGTTCCGGCGCGGCGCCGCCGACCGCACGGCCGACGCCGCCGAGGCGCTGGGACTGAAGGGCGCCAATCTCGCGCTCCTGGCTTCGCTCGACCTGCCGGTGCCGCCCGGCTTCACCATCGCCACCTCCGCCTGGCGCGAGGCGGGCGCCAAGGGCGAGGGCCTGCCGCCGACCCTGCGCGGCGACATCCGCGACGGCATCGAATGGCTCGAGGGCGTGACCGGCCGGCGCTTCGACGGCGACGAGCGCCCGCTTCTGCTCGCCGTGCGCACCAGCGCGCGGGCGCAGATGCCGGGCGTCGCCGAGACCGTCCTCGATCTCGGCCTCAACGACCGCACGGTCGACGTGCTCGCCGCCGAGCTCAGCGACGCCGCCTTCGCCTATCGCAGCTACCGCCGCTTCATCGAAAGCTATGCCGGCCTCGTCCTCGGCGCCGATCCCAGCGATTTCGAGGAGATCGCCGACCGCGAGCAGGAGGAGAAGGGCTGGGAGACCGAGCCCGGCGACGTCGCCGGCTGGCGCGCGCTGATCGGCCGCTTCCACGCCTTCGTGGAGGAGGAGCTCGGCTCCGTCGTGCCGCAGACCCCGCTCGAGCAGTTCATGGACGTCGTGGAGGCGAGCTTCCGCTCCTGGCGCAACCCCGTCGCCATGGCCCATCGCCATCTCCACGGCATTCCCGAAAGCGCCGGGCTCGCGGTCACCGCCCATGCGATGATCTTCAACGAGCGCAATGCCAAGTCCGGCACGGGCCGCGCCTTCTCGCGCGACCTTCGCAGCGGCATCAGCCGCGTCACCGGCGAGTTCGGCCTCGGCACGGGCGCGGGCGCGGCCATCGGCGTCATGCCGCGCCGCCTCGATCTCGCCGATCTCGCCAACGGGCGCGCGGGCGAGTTTCCCGCCGACCTCGCGGAGCTGACCGCCCATGTGCGCCGGCTCGAGGCCCATGTCGGCGACGCGGTCGAGGTCGACTTCATGGTCGGCGACGGCGAACTCTTCCTCATGCAGTCGCGCGTGGCGCGGCGCAGCGCCGGCGAGGCGGTGCGCATCGCGGTCGAGCTGGTGGGCGAGGGGATGATCGGCGAGGAGGAGGCGATCCTGCGCATCGACCCCGCCTCGCTCGACGAACTGCTGCATCCCACCATCGAGCGCGGGCCCGACCTCGTGGTGCTGGGCCGCGGCATGCCGGCCTCGCCGGGGGCCGCGAGCGGCGAGATCGTCTTCTCCGCCGAGCGCGCGCAGGCCGTCTCCGCCGAGGGGCGGGCGGTGATCCTGGTGCGCAGCGAGACGACGCCCGAGGACATCCACGGCATGCATGTGGCCGAGGGCGTCCTGACCATCCGCGGCGGCACCACGAGCCACGCGGCGGTGGTGGCGCGCGGCATCGGCAAGCCCTGCGTGACCGGCGTCGGCTCGCTGCGCCTCAACACCGAGACGCAGACGCTGCATGCGGGCGCGCGCGTCCTGAAGGCGGGCGACCGCATCACCATCGACGGCTCCTCCGGCGAGGTGATCGACGGCGCCGTGAAGCTGATGCGCCCGGCGCTGACGGGCGACTTCGCGACGCTGATGGAGTTCGCCGACCGGGCCCGGCGCATGGGCGTGCGCACCAATGCCGAGACGCCGCACGAGGCGCGGTCGGCCCGCGCCTTCGGCGCCGAGGGCATCGGCCTGTGCCGCACCGAGCATATGTTCTTCGAGGGCGAGCGCATCCGCGCCATGCGCGAGATGATCCTGGCGCCCGACGAGGCGGGCCGGCGCGAGGCGCTGGCCAAGCTCCTGCCCTACCAGCGCTCCGACTTCGTCGAGCTCTTCGAGATCATGGCGGGCCTTCCCGTCATGATCCGCCTTCTCGACCCGCCGTTGCACGAGTTCCTGCCCAAGGGCGAGAGCGAGATCGCCGAGACGGCCGCCATGCTGGAGATCGGCGCCGAACTCGTCGCCCAGCGCGTTGCGGCCCTGTCGGAATTCAACCCGATGCTCGGCCATCGCGGCTGCCGCCTCGCCATCTCCTATCCCGAGATCGTGGAGGTGCAGGCCCGCGCCATCTTCGAGGCGGCGATCGAGGCGGGCGACGCGACGGGCAAGGCCGTCGTGCCCGAGATCATGGTGCCGCTCGTCGGGCTTCGAAAGGAGCTCGACTTCGTCAAGGCGCGCATCGACCACGTCCACCGCCTCGTCACCGCCGAGCGGGGGCGCAGCGTCGACTATCTCGTCGGCACGATGATCGAGCTGCCGCGGGCCGTGGTGCGCGCCGACACGATCGCCGAGGTCGCCGACTTCTTCTCCTTCGGCACCAACGATCTCACGCAGATGGTCTTCGGCATCTCGCGCGACGACGCGGCGAACTTCCTCTCCACCTACATGCGCCAGGGCATCGTGGAGCGCGACCCGTTCACGACGGTCGATGTCGACGGCGTCGGCGAACTGATCGCCATCGCGGTGGAGAAGGCGCGGCGCACCAAGCCGGACATCTCGCTCGGCGTCTGCGGCGAGCAGGGGGGCGATCCCGCCTCCATCGCCTTCTTCGAGCAGACCGGCCTCGACTACGTTTCCTGCTCGCCCTTCCGCGTGCCGATCGCGCGCCTTGCCGCCGCGCAGTCGGCGATCCGCGCCAACCGCGCCCTCAAGGGCCGCTCGCGGCGCCAGGACAGCTGAGAGGCCCGCGGACGGGAAAGCCCGGCGGCCACTCGGCGCCGGGCCCGGTCTTTCGCCTCGCGTCTGCCGGAGCCTGCGCCCGTCGTCAGGCGCTGATGCGCTCGAACTCCGCATCGTCCGCCGGCGCCGAGCGCGAGCGGCCGAAGGCCTGGACGCGCGCCTGAAGGCCCGCGATGTCCTGCGCGCGCGCGGGCGCCGCGGCGGGGACCTGCGCGGGGGCGGGGGCGTGCGGGACGTGGACGGCGCCCGTCCCGACCTTGAAGAAGGCCGCGCTCTCCTTCAGCCGCACCGCTTCCTCCGACAGCTGGCCGGCGGTCGCCGCCATCTGGTTGGAGGCGCCGGCATTGGCCTGCGTGACCTGGTCGAGCTGGTTGATCGCCTGGTTGATCTGCTCGATGCCGATCGACTGTTCGCGGCACGCGGCGGAAATCTCCGAGACGAGCTCGGCCGTGCGCTGGATCTCCGGCACGAGGCGCGTGAGCATCTCGCCCGCCTGCTCGGATGTCTGCAGGGTCTCGCTCGACAGGGTGCTGATTTCCATCGCCGCCTGCTGCGAGCGCTCGGCGAGCTTGCGCACTTCCGATGCGACCACCGCGAAGCCCTTGCCGTGCGACCCCGCGCGCGCCGCCTCGATGGCCGCATTCAGCGCCAGGAGGTCGGTCTGGCGAGCGATCTCCTGGATGACGCGGATCTTGTCGGCGATCGTGCGGATGGCCTCGACGGAACGCGAGACGGCTTCGCCGCTGCCCGCAGCACTGGTCGAGGCCTGCGCGGCGATCTTCTCGGTCTGGGTCGCGTTGTCGGCGTTCTGGCGCACGTTCGCCGTCATCTCCTCGATCGCGGCCGAGGCCTGCTCGGAGGCCGCCGCCTGCTCGGTCGAGCCCGAGGACAGCTGGTCGGCGGTCGCCGCCGACTGCTGCGAGCCCGAGGACACTTCGTTGGCCGAGCCGATGACATTCGTCACGATGCCCGAGAGCTTGGCGGTCATGGCGTTCATCGAGCGAAGGAGATCGGCGATCTCGTCCGTGCCCCTGGCCTCGACGCGGTGCGTGAGATCGCCCGAGCCGATGGCCTCGGCGAAGCGCGAGGCGTCCTTCAGCGGACGCGTGATGGCGCGCCCGAGATACCAGCCGCCGGCGGCCAGGATCACCACGAGCGCCGAACCCCAGAGGCCCGCATCGATCGAACGGCGCAGCAGCACCGCCTGCATGCCGTCCGTGTAGATGCCGGTGCCGATCGTCCAGCCCCAAGGCTCGAAGGTGCGCGAGAAGGCCATCTTCGGAGACGGCACGGTCTCGTTCAGCTTCACGGTCGCGTAATGGGTATAGGCCCCGCCGTTGCGCCCGTTCTCGATCATCTCGCGGACCATGTAGACGCCGTTCGGGTCCTTCTTCTCCATGACGTTCTTCCCCTCCTCCTTCTGGTCGGGGAAGATCATGCGGTTGCCCGCCGCGTCGTAGCCGAAGAAATACTCGTTGTTGCCGAAGCGCATGGGGCGGATCGAGGCGCGGGCGACGTCCTGCGCGGCCTGGAGCGTCAGCGCGCCGCTCTTCACGCGGCCGTCGAGATCGGCGAGGAGCGCCACGACCGCGTCGACCTGCGACTTCAGCATCTCCTGCCGGTCGATCCAGAGCTGCTGGCGCTGCGTCCAGACCTGGGCGCTCAGCGCGACCACGGCGACGACGAGGGCGGACGCGATGTAGAGCGCGAGCTTGCGGGATACGGTAAGGCGCACGCGGATCTCCCATGACGTAAGGGTCTCTGACGAGATGTAGCGTTTAAAACTTGACCAATCGTGACGGGTAAGCCTTCCCGCGCGCCGTCCTCGCGCTAGCCAGCCTTCGCGGCGCCGGCCCGGAGTTCGGGAGGGCGGAGGTCGCGTTGAGGAACGGCCCGCGCCGCGTCGTCGGCTGGGCGATGCGGCATGGCTGGGGCGGCAGGGATCGAACCTGCGAATGGCGGTACCAAAAACCGCTGCCTTACCGCTTGGCTACGCCCCATCAGCGCCGGCTTCGACGCCGATGCCTATAGCCGGTCGCGATCCGGCCTGCAACGCGAAGCTCGGTCGCGGGCAAAGGGCTCGGCCGCGCGCTCGCCAAGCCGCGCCGCGCCGTGTAGGCCAGACCGATGAGCCTCGATCTCGACCGCCATTTCGAGCCCGCCCACGGGCGGAGCGTTTGCGCAGCGCCCGGTATCCTGCGCGTCACCGCCGCCAATGGCGGGCCCTTCACCTTCCACGGCACCAATTCCTACGTCGTGGGCGAGGACGCGGTGGCGATCGTCGATCCCGGCCCGGAGGACGCCGCCCATCTCGAGGCGCTGCTTTCGGCCGTGGGCGGGCGGCGCGTCGAGGCGATCCTTCTCACCCACACCCATCGCGACCACACCGCGCTGGTGCCGCGGCTGCGCGCGGCGACGGGCGCGCCCGTCCTCGGAGCGCGAGCCTTCCACGCGCCGCAGGGCGAGATCGTCGACGGCGCGCCCTCGCTCGACGCCGCGCTCGACCGCGGCCTCGTCTTCGACGCCGAACTCTCCGACGGGTGGACGGCGCGCTTCGGCGGCCTCGACATCTGCGCCATCGCCACGCCCGGCCATGCCGCCGACCACGTGGCCTTCGCCGTGGGCGGGGAGGGCGTCCTCCTCTCGGGCGACCACGTCATGGCCTGGTCGACCTCGGTCGTGGCGCCGCCCGACGGGTCGATGCAGGCCTATATGGCATCGCTCGACACGCTTCTGGCACGGTCCGACAGCCTCTATCTGCCCGGCCATGGCGGGCCGGTGAGGCGGCCCTCGGCCTTCGTGCGGGGGCTGCGGGCCCATCGGCGCATGCGCGAGGCGGCGATCCTGGAGCGGCTGTCGGCCGGCGACCGGACGCTCGCGCAGATCGTCGCGGCCATCTATCGCGGGCTCGACCCCAATCTCGTCGGCGCGGCGGGCCTTTCAGTCCTCGCCCATCTCAGCGACCTCGAGGCGCGCGGCCGCGTCCTGCGGCGCGATCCGCCGGGCGGGCCGCTCTCGTTCGAGCCGGCCTGACGGAGCGGGTCTCAGTCGCCGGTCGGCACTGTCTCCAGCGTCGTCACCGCCTCGTCCAGCCGGGCGAGAAAGCCCTCGATGAAGCGGCGGTTCTGGCCGAAGTCGAGATCGAGGCCACGCGAGGCGGAGGAGAGATCCACGAAGGTCTCGCCGCCCTCCTGCAGGATGCGGATCGTCACGTCGCTCGGCAGCGCGAAGAGCAGGTCGCGCGCCACGGCTTCGATGCGGTAGGCTGTGGAATCGGGGCGCTCCAGCGGGTCGGCGCCGGCGCGCGCGTCGATCGCCGCGCGCGGCGTCGGCAGCGGGATCGCCACCGTGCCGCTCACGCCGAGATCGCCGCCAGCGAGCGCGTCGGGTGCCTCGCTCTCGCGCGTCGCCACCTCCTCGACGGCCCAGCCCGTGCCCTTCAGGGCGACGCGGGCGGCCGCGTAGACGTCCGGCGCCGCCGCGCTGAAGCGGCGGCCGGAGACGAGCGCTGCGTCGGACGGCGCGGCGGCGAAGCCCTCAGTCTGCGCGCTCGCCACCGGCGGGTTGACGCTGGCGAGCCAGCCGGCGAGGCCGAAGGGCAGGAGGGCGAGAAGCGACAGGACGAGGGCGCCGAGCGCCGCGCCCGCGCCGAGCGCGCCGGTGAACCAGGCGCGAACGAGACCGCCGAGCGCGACCAGCGCGGCGAGCGCGGCGATGCCTCCCGCCAGCACCAGCGCCCAGACCAGAGGCCGCGCCTCCAGGATGCCGAGCCGGAAGGAGAGGATGGCGACGAGGATGAGGAGAAGGGCGAAGACCGCCCCCGCCCGCGCCGGCCGCGCGAGGCCGAGGCGGCCGCGCAGGTAGTGGCCGGTGCCGGGAAGTCTGAGGGAGGCGGGTTTCATGGGGAACCTGACGAGAGTGCTCCGCCCTTCATAGCGCGGCGGCGCCCGTCGCTCCACCGCCGCGCCGCGCGAAGGCTCCCGTCGGGCGCCCGACCCGTCAGGCCGTCGGCAGGCGGAAGTCGGCGAACTGCTCGCGCAGCGTCGTCTTCTTGATCTTGCCGGTCGCCGTATGGGGGATTTCCTCCACGAAGGCCACGTCGTCGGGCATCCACCATTTGGCGACCTTGCCCTCCATGAAGGCGAGGATCTCCGCCTTGGTCGGCGAGCGGCCCTCCTTGGGCACCACGACGAGCAGCGGGCGCTCGTCCCATTTGGGATGGGCGAGCCCGATCACGGCCGCCTCCGCGACGTCGGGATGGCCGACCGCGATGTTCTCGAGATCGATGGAGGAGATCCACTCGCCGCCCGACTTGATGACGTCCTTGGAGCGGTCGGTGATCTGCAGGTAGCCGTGCGGGTCGATATGGGCGACGTCGCCCGTGTCGAACCAGCCCTCGGCGTCGAACATCTCCGCGCCGATGCCCTTGTAGTAGGATTTCGCCACGGACGGCCCGCGCACCTTCAGGCGCCCGAAGGTCGCCCCGTCCCACGGGCGCTCCACGCCCTCGTCGTCCGTCACCTTCATCTCCACGCCGAAGGGCGGGTGGCCCTGCGTCTCCTCGATGTCGAGCAGCGCCTCGCCGGTGAGGTCGGCATATTCGGGCTTGATGGTGCAGAGCGTGCCGAGCGGGCTCATCTCGGTCATGCCCCAGGCGTGGATGACCTTCACGCCGTAATTGTCCTGGAACTTCTGGGTGACGACGCGCGGGCAGGCCGCCCCGCCGATCACGACCTTTTCGAGGTCCGGCAGGTCGCCGCCCTCCTTTTCCAGATGCTGCAGCAGCATCAGCCAGACGGTGGGGACGGCGGCCGAGAAGGTCACCTTCTCGCTGCGCAGGAGCTCGTAGACCGAGGCCCCGTCCATCCGCGCGCCCGGCATCACGAGCCCGGCCCCGATCATCGGCGCGGTGAAGGCGAGGCCCCAGCCATTGGCGTGGAAGAGCGGCACGATGGGCAGGATGCGGTCGCGCGAGGAGACGCCCATCGCGTCGGCCTGCAGCGCCATCATCGAATGAAGGAGGTTGGAACGGTGGCTGTAGAGGACGCCCTTCGGGTTGCCCGTCGTGCCCGACGTGTAGCAGATTCCCGCCGCCGTCGTTTCCTCGAAGCTCTTCCAGGCGAAGTCCTCGTCGGCCTCCGCCAGCCATTCCTCGTAGGGCACGGCGCCGGCAAGGCTGGTCTGCGGCATGTGGGCGGCATCGGTCAGGACGACGATCCGCTTCAGGCTCGGCACCTGCGTCGCGAGCTTCTCGACCAGCGGCAGGAAGGTGAGATCGACAAAGAGGAGGCGGTCCTCCGCGTCGTTCATGATCCAGGCGATCTGTTCGGGAAAGAGCCGCGGGTTCAGCGTGTGGTAGATCGCGCCGATGCCGGTGATGCCGTACCAGCATTCCAGGTGTCGCCAGGTGTTCCAGGCCATGGTCGCCACGCGGTCGCCGAGCACGATGCCCTCCGCCTCCAGGCGCTTGGCGATGCGCAGCGCGCGCCCGCGGACCTCCCGGTAGTTGGTGCGGTGGATCGGCCCCTCGACCGAGCGCGAGACGACCTCGCGCCGGGGATGGTAGGCGCTCGCATGGTCGATGACCTTCGAGCACAGAAGCGGCCAGTCCTGCATCAGTCCTTGCATGCACGTCCTCCCGAATGGTCTGCCTGTCCTGCCGCGTCTCCCTGCGCGTCGGCCGCAATGTCGGGGTCTGCGACCGCTTTGTCCAGCAAGAGCGCGGGCGGCGCGCCGGGCGTTTTCGCGACACCTTGTGTAGAACTTGCCACAGTTCGGCCTCTTGAGCCGGGAATGCTGGCCTTTGCGACGGATTTTCGGGGGACGGGCATGCGGATCGAGGAACGGAACGGCGCGGCGCACCATGCCGGCGGCGCCTTGGAAGCGGTGGAGTTCGAACTCGCGCTCGACCTGCACGACCCGCAGGAGCAGGGTTTCGAGGACTGCGTGCGCCAGGCGGCGAGCGTGATCGGCGGCGAGATCCTCTTCGACATGCCGGCCGACGGCTCCATCGAGGACGCCTCGCGCATCGCCGCGATCCGCATCCCCGGCGGCGCGCGCGAGCGTATCGTCTTCGCCGTTCTCGACGCCGAGGGCGTCACGATCCGGGTGCCCGAGCGCCAGGAGGTCGGCGAGCGCTTCTACGGCTTCGCCAGGGCCTTCGTCGGCGTCCTCACCCGCATCCGCGACGACCTCTCCTTCGCCAGGTCCCCGGCCGAAGGCAGCGCCTGAGCGGCGGCGTCCGCCGATCGCCGAAGGCCCGCCTCGCGCCAAGGCCGGCGAGGCGCCCGAGCGCGCGGCCGGCCCGCCCATAAGCCGTTTGAATTACGAGTGAAATGGTGTCCACGGAGGGATTCGAACCCCCGACCCCAGGATTCATACCACTTCGGCTTTCGCCGCCGCCCTCGAGCGTTCGTGGTCTGGACTGTCCCTTCGCCATCGGTCCGAAGACCCTTAGGCGTCGCCCGTCCAGTCTCTACACCTTCCGGCCGAAGGGCCGGCTTGGCTCGGGATCGGCATGCCGGTCGATCCGGCGAAGCTTTCCCCGACTTTGAGCGAATCCGCTGCGCGGTTTCCCCTCGCAGCGCCCAATTTCCTAGGAATCCTGTGCTCTATCCTGCTGAGCTACGTGGACATGCCATGTCGTGCGCCCGGCGCGCGGCCGGACGGGGTTTGCCTAGCGGTTAATCCGTGCCGGTTCAAGAGCTGTGCCGGGGGCGGCGGGGCGGCCGACGGGGGCCGCGGATCTTGGCGCCGCTCTGGCTGGCGGCTCGCCCCGCGTGTATCGTCGCCCCCGTGAATCGCTCCCTCTCCCAGCCTCGCGCGGACGAAACCGCAACGCTGCGCGTGCGCACGCTCTTCCTCTCGGACCTGCATCTGGGATCGCGGGCCGCTCAGGCGGGCCGCTTATGCGCCTTTCTCGACGCCTGCGAGGCGGAGACGATCTACCTCGTCGGGGACGTGGTGGACGAATGGCGCCTGCGCCGCCGCTGGCACTGGCCGGACGAGCATCACGGCGTGACCGAGCGGCTTCTCGCGCGCGCCTTGTCCGGGCGCCGGGTCGTCTATTTGCCGGGCAATCACGACAGTTTCCTGCGGGCGCTGCCGCTGCCCCATCGCCTCGGTTCCGTCGAGGTGCGGAACGAGGCGGTGCACGAGACCGCGGACGGCCGGCGCCTCCTCGTGCTGCACGGCGACGCCTTCGACTGGATCGTGACGCGCGCGCCGATGCTCGCCCATGTCGGCGACCGCCTCTACGATCTGGCGCTCTATCTCGGCCGGGCGGCGCGGCGGCGGCGCGGCGACAGGCCGCCGCGCTTCTCGCTGGCGGCGGCGGCCGCGCAGGTCGTGCGGCGCCTGGCCGGCCAGCACGAGGGCTTTCCGGCGGCGCTCGCCCGCGCGGCGCGGGAGAAGGGCTGCGACGGCGTCGTCTGCGGCCATCTCCACGTCGCCGGCATCCAGGACGAGGACGGCGTCGACTACATCAATTGCGGCGACTGGATCGAGAACGCCACCGCCGTCGTCGAACGCCATGACGGGCGGCTGGAACTCCTGCGCTGGACGGGCGCGGGCCTGGAGCATGTCGCGGAGGCCGGCGCCCACCGGCGCATCAGCGCGCCCGTCGAACGCGGCGAGGCGCTGGCGCCGGCGGGTGCCTAGCGGGAACGGGAAGGGCGTGCCCGTCAGGCCGCGAGCGCGCGCTCGGCGAGGCGCAGCCAGAAGGACGAGCCGTAGGCGATCGCCTCGTCGCTGAAATCGTAGGTCGGCGAGTGGAGGTTCGCGGTCGCCCCGTTGCCGACGAAGATGTAGGCGCCGGGCACCGCCTCCAGCATGTAGGAGAAGTCCTCGCCCGCCATCAGCGGCGCGGCCGCCCGGTTGACCGCGGCCTCGCCGACGATCTCGGCGGCGACATCCGCGCAGATGTCCGTCTCGCGCCCGTGATTGAAGGTGACGGGATAGTTGCGGTCGTAGTCCACCGCGATGCGCGCGCCGTGCGCGGCGCCGATGCCCGCGGCGATCTCGCGGATGCGGCGCTCGGCAAGTTCCCGCATCTCGGCCGAGAGCGAGCGGACCGTGCCCGAGACGATGGCTGTGTCGGGAATGATGTTGTGGGCGAAGCCCGCATGGAACTGCGTCACCGAGACGACCAGCGAGAGGAGCGGGTCGGCGCTGCGGGAAACGATGCCCTGCAGGGCGGAGACCAGCGCGGCGCCCGTCACGATCGGGTCCACCGTCTGGTGGGGCAGGGCGGCATGGCCGCCGCGCCCGCCGATGGTCAGCGCGAACTCGTCCGTCGAGGCCATGATGGGCCCGTGTTTCATGGCGAAACGGCCGACCGGCAGGCCCGGCAGATTGTGCATGCCGTAGACCGACGAGAGCGGGGCGATGGAGAGGAGCCCGTCGTCGAGCATGGCCTTGGCCCCGGCCCCGCCTTCCTCGGCGGGCTGGAAGATCAGCGCCACCGTGCCCTCGAAGGCGCGCGTCTCGCAGAGCGCGCGCGCGGCGCCCAGCAGCATGGCCGTGTGCCCGTCATGGCCGCAGGCATGCATGGCGCCGGCCCGCGTCGAGGCGTGGGGCGCGCCCGTCTCCTCCACGATCGGCAGCGCGTCCATGTCGGCGCGGAACCCGACGACCCGTCCGCCCGCGCCCGTGCGCCCGTGCACGAGGCCGACGACGCCGGTGCGCCCGATCCCCGTCGTCACCGCATCGCAGCCGAAGTCCCGAAGCTTGGCCGCCACGAAGGCGGCCGTGTCGTGCACCTCGTAGAGGATCTCCGGGTTGGCGTGGAGATGGCGACGCCAGCCGGCGATCTCGTCCTGCGCGTCGGCGATGCGGTTGTTCAGGGGCATGCTGATCCTTCCGGACTCATCTTCTGGTGACGCTGATCGCCAAAACGCGGGCCTACGGTTGCCTGGCGCCCGCGGCGTGCCATCCTGACGACACAGCCGCCCTATATCGGCCTCAGACCTTAATGTCCCGCGCCCGCCCGGGCGCCGCGAGCCTGAACGTATTCGACGAAGGAATCCAGCGTGAAGACGTCCGTTTTCACTTGTCCGCGCCTTGCCGCCTTCGGGCTCGGCCTCGTGCTGTGCCTGAACGGTGCGGCCCGCGCGGAAAGCTCCATCGCGGTGGATGTCGCGACCGGCAAGGTGCTCGCGCAGGACAACGCGACGGAGCGCCGCTACCCCGCCTCCACCACCAAGCTGATGACCGCCTATGTCGCGCTGAAGGCGCTGAAGGACGGCCGCGCCGCGCTCGACACGCCGGTGATCGTCACGCGAAGGGCCGCCGCCGAGCCGCCGAGCAAGATGGGCTTCAAGCCGGGCTCGGTCGTGCGGCTCGACGTCGCGCTGCGCATGATGCTCGTCAAGAGCGCCAACGACATCGCCTTCGCCATCGGCCAGACGCTCGGCAACGGTTCGATCGAGGCCTTCGTCGCCGAGATGAACGCCACCGCCGCCTCGCTCGGCATGGCCGACACGCATTTCGTCAACGCCAACGGCCTGCCGGGCGAGGGCCAGTATTCGAGCGCCAAGGATCTGGCCATCCTCGGCCTCGCCATCCGCCGCGACCATCCCGCCTTCACCGACTATTTCGGCACCGAGGCGATCCGCACCGGCGCGGCCACGATGGAGAACGGCAACAAGCTCCTCGGCCGCTACGACGGCGCGGACGGCATGAAGACCGGCTATATCTGCGCCTCCGGCTTCAACCTCGTCTCCTCGGCCACGCGGGGCGGGCGCACGATCGTCGCCGTGGTGCTGGGCGCCGACGGGCCGATCACCCGCGAGCGCGAATCGGCCGCCATCCTGGAGGCCGGTTTCAAGACCGATCCCGCCACCGTCTCCACGCTCGTCACCGCCCTGCCGCGCTCGGCCGGGGCGCCGATCGACATTTCCGAGACGATCTGCTCCTCGCAGGGGCGCACGGCCCGCGCCAACGAGCGGCAGGAGGAGACGGCCCGCGAGGAGACCTTCGGCTCGCCCTTCCTGCACGATCTCAAGCGCCCGCCCGTCGCCGTGCCCGTGGCGCTCGGGGGCGCGGCCGGCAACGCGCTGGTGGAGCCCGGCGTGACCGTGATCGCCGCCTACGGCATTCCGATCCCGACGCCCCGCCCCGCCGATCTCGGCCTGCCGGCCCCGGCCGTGCCCGAGACGGCCGCCGTCGAGGGCGCGCCGCTGGAAGGCGATCCGGTGCCGACCGGGCCGGTGGCGACCGCGCCGGGCGCTTCGAACGGGGAATCGCCCGAGACCGCTCCGCCGGCCGTCGACGCGCCGGCGACGCCCGCCGCCCGGCGCGCGCTCGGCGAGGGCGCGCAGAACGTCCCCCCGCGCCCGGCCCGGGACGGCTCGCCCCGCACGGCGCAGAAGTCCGCCCGGCTCGGCTTCACGCCGGAGGAGGCGACGGGAGACGGGGCGGCGCGCGACGCCCTGGCCGACATCGCCGCGCGCGAGGGCGCCGCGGACGAGGCGGTGCGATGAGCGGCGCGGCTCGCGGCCCCATCGCGCTGACGCTGCTGACGGGCTTCCTCGGCGCCGGCAAGACGACGGTCCTCAACCGCCTCCTGCGCGAGCCGGGGCTCACCGACACCGCCGTCGTCGTCAACGAGTTCGGCGCGGTCGGCATCGACCATCTCCTGGTGGAGGCGCAGGCCCGCGAGGGCGTCGTGGAGCTTTCCGACGGCTGCCTCTGCTGCACGGTGCGCGGCGAACTCGTGGACACGCTGCTCGAGCTCGCCGAGGCCGCCGGGAGCCGGCCGCTGGCGCGCGTCGTGGTCGAGACGACGGGCCTTGCCGATCCCGCCCCGATCCTCGCCGCGCTGATGGCCCATCCGGCGCTGCGCGACGCCTATGCGCTCGACGGGGTCTTGACGGTGGTGGACGCGCTGGCGGGCGCCGACAATCTCGACCAGCGCGTCGAGGCGCGCCGGCAGGTGGCGGTGGCCGATCGCATCCTCCTCACCAAGACGGACCTCGCGTCGCCGCAGGCCGCGCGGGCCCTGCGCCGGGCCGTGGCGGCGCTGAACCCGGCCGCCGCGCTTCTCGAGCCCGGCGCGGCGCCGCTCGCCCCGCAGATCCTCGATTGCGGCCTCGTCGACCGCCGCAGCCGGACGGCCGACATCGCCCGCTGGATGGGCGAGGATACCGCGAAGGGCTGCGACGCCTGCGCCGAGGCCGGCCACGACCATCACGATCACGACCATCACCCCCACGCCCATGGCGACGTCGCCTCGATGGCGCTGGTGCGCGACGAGCCGGTCGAGGCCGGTGACATCGCCGCCTTTCTCGATCTTCTGGGCGCCCTGCACGGCGCGCGCATCCTGCGCATGAAGGCGATCGTCCATTGCCGCGAGGCGCCCGAGCGCCCGCTCGCCCTGCACGGCGTGCGCGGCTACCTGCATCCGCCCGTGCGCCTGCCGGCCTGGCCGGCCGGCAGCGCCCGCCGAACGCGCCTCGTCCTCATCGGCGAGGGGCTCGACGAGCGCGTGGTGCGCGACCTCTTCGCCGCCTTCACCGGCGGCATCGCGCCGGACGCGCCGGACCGGCGCGCGCTTTCCGACAACCCGCTCGCGGTGCCCGGCTACTCCTTCGGCTGATCGCCGCGCTCGATGGCGAAGCGAAAGGCCGCGCCCGTCCTCTCGCTGGAGAGAAGGCGGTGGCCCTCGCTCGCACACAGATGGGGGATGTCGAGACCGGCGAGCGGATCGTCGGCGAGGACGACCAGCTGCTCGCCCGGCGCGAGCCCCAGGAGCCGCTTGCGCGTCTTCAGGGCGGGCAGGGGGCATTTCAGCCCGCGAAGGTCGATTTCGTTCACTGGCTACGCTTCCGGTCCGGGCCGGTCCTTCCTATCTTGGGACCTGCCTGTGCTGCAACGCACGCGGCCCGCGACATCGCGGCCGGTTTCATCGAGAGCGTATCGGACCGTCCATGAGCCCCTTCTCCATCGACCCGCAGACCATCGTCGACTTCTGGCGCGAAGCCGGGCCGGAGCGCTGGTTCGTGAAGGACTCGGAGTTCGACGAGACGATCCGCCAGCGCTTCGGGGACCTCTACGAGCGCGCCGCCGCCGGGGACCTCGACGACTGGGCCGAGGAGCCGACCGGCGCGCTGGCGCTCGTCCTCCTGCTCGACCAGTTCCCGCGCAATCTCTTCCGCGGCAGTCCGCAGGCCTTCGCGACGGACGGGAAGGCCCTGTCCATCGCCAAGGCGGCGCTGGAGCGGGGGGATGCCACGACGGTCGGCGAGGACGTGAACCAGTTCCTGGCCATGCCGCTCATGCATTCGGAGGACGCGGTCGACCAGGAGTCCTGCGTCGCCTGGATGCGCGAGATCGGCGAGGAGAACCTGTCCTTCGCGGAGGAGCATC
Source organism: Aurantimonas sp. Leaf443 (assembly GCF_001425575.1). Lineage (GTDB taxonomy): Bacteria > Pseudomonadota > Alphaproteobacteria > Rhizobiales > Rhizobiaceae > Leaf443. Next base: position 286,994 of record NZ_LMRD01000001.1, read on the forward strand.
GCGACATCGTCGCAAGGTTCGGCCGCTTTCCCCATCGCAACGCGGTGCTCGGGCGCGAGACGACGCCGGAGGAAGCCGCCTTCCTCGCCGAGGGCGGCTTTTCCGGCTGAGACGGCGCCAATTCACCGCCACGCCATGACGCTTCGTTGACGCTGTCGACGGAAGTCGAGGGCGCTCGCGCCGAGGTGAACGCCTCGCGCGTCCGTCGCCCCCCTGCCTTCGCCGCTTCTTAAAGGGTCCCTTGCTAATCCTTCGTCCCGAAGCGCGGATCTTTCGGGGCTGCCGTCCGGCACTCGCGGAGCCGCTCCGGAAAGAGCGACGATGACGGCTTGGCGCAGCAGGGACGAGACGATCGAGGCGGGCGCGCTGGTCGCGCCGTCGATCCTCGCCGAAACGCTGCGCCGCTCCGTCGACAGCGCCGAGCTGGAGGTCAGCACGACGCATGGCGCGCAGGCGCGGCGCTTCTCCGTCTACGCGCCCATGGCGGCCTTCGACCTCGTCGAGGAGCTGACGCATCTCTCCGCGCGCTCGATCGACCGCAACGTCTTCTTCGCCCCGCAATTCCTGGTGCCGGCCATGCCCCGGCTCGACGAACGGCGCGTGCGCCTTCTCGTCCTGCGCGACGAGGCGCGGGGCCGCAGCCGGCTGCGCCTTCTCATGCCCTATTCGGTGGAGGGCGCCGGCCCGTTCGGCCGCCTCTCCATGCTGCGGGCCTGGTCGCATCCGTTCGGGCCCCTCGGCACGCTGCCCATCGACGGCGACGATCCGGCGGGGACGCTGAAGGACTTCCTGGCGACGCTCGCCGACCCCGACCTCTCGCTCGCCCCCCATCTCGTCCTGCCGGACCTTCGCATCGACGGGCCGATGGCGCAGACGCTGCTGACGGTCGCACGCGAGGCCGGCCTGCCGGTGGCGGTCGTCAACGCCTTCGACCGCGCCGCGCTCATCGCCGATGCCGGCGGGGAGGCCGTGAAGGGCGCGCTCTCGTCGCGCCGGCGCCGCGAGCTGCGGCGTCAGTGGCGCCGCCTCTCGGCCTTCGGCGCGGTGTCGGTGGAGGTGGCGCGCGAGCCCGCCGCCGTGCGCCTCGCGCTGGAAGACTTCCTGATGCTGGAGGCGAGCGGCTGGAAGGGGCGCCAGCGCTCGGCCCTGACCGACGACCGCTACCGCGCCGCCTTCGCGCGCGAGGCCGTGCACGGGCTCGCCGAGCGCGGCGGCGTGCGCATCTTCACCTTGCGCGTCGGCACGAGGCCCGCCGCCAGCCTCGTCACCTTCATCGAGGGCTGCGAGGCCTTCGCCTGGAAGACGGCCTACGACGAGGACTTCGCCTTCGCCTCGCCCGGACAGCAGGTCATGGCGGAGGCGACGCGCGTCTTCCTCGCCGATCCCTCGATCCAGCGGGTGGATTCCTGCGCGGCGCCCGACCATTTCGTCATGAACCGCTTCTGGAAGGACCGGGTGCGCATCGCCACCGTCGTCGTCGGCCTGCGGCCGGGCCGCGAGGCCGATGTCGAGGCGATCGGCCGGCTGCTGGTGCGCCGCCGGCGGCGCGCCAATCTCTGGCGCCTCGCCCGCAAGCGCCTTCGGGCGCTGCTTCCTCTCTAGCGGAGCGCCGCGTCCTCGGCCTCGCGCCGGGCCTCTTCGCGCAACGTCCGCCGCACGATCTTGCCCGAGGTCGTCAAGGGCAGGGCGTCCAGGAACGCGATCTCGCGCGGATATTCGTGCGCCGAGAGCCGCTCGCGCACGAAGCGCTTGAGGTTTTCCGCCAGCGCCGCGTCGGCAATCGTGCCCTCCATGGGGACGACATAGGCCTTCACGATCTCGGTGCGCACCGGGTCGGGCTTGCCGACGACGGCGGCGAGCTGCACGGCCGGGTGGGCCATCAGGCAGTCTTCCACCTCGCCGGGGCCGATGCGGTAGCCGGCGGAGGTGATGAGATCGTCATCGCGCCCGACGAACCGCACGTCGCCCTCGGCGTTCATCACGGCCTGGTCGCCGGTCATCAGCCAGTCGCCGCGGAACTTGTCGGCGCTGGCCTGCGGATCGTCGAGATAGCCGAGGAACATCACGGGGTCGGGGCGCCGGATCGCGATCGTGCCGGTCTCGCCAGGGGGCAGCACGTCCCCGTCCGGCGAGACGATGGCGACCTCGTGGCCGGGCACAGCCCGCCCCGTCCAGCCGGGCCGCGACACGCCATAGGCGGCCGAGGAGCCGAGCACCATGTTGCATTCGGTCTGGCCGTAGAACTCGTTGACGCTGGCGCGCAGCGCCTCGCTCGCCCAGGTCTGCGTGGCCGCCGGCAGCGTCTCGCCGGCCGAGCCGACGGTGCGCAGGTCGATCGCGGCGAGCGCCTCCGGATTCGCCGCGCCCTTCAGCATGCGCAGCGCCGTCGCCGGCAGGAAGGCGTTGCGCACCTTCTGCCGCGCCATCAGCTCGAAGGCCGCGCCCGCCTCGAAGCGGGCCCGCGTGAAGACCACGGGCACGCCGAGCGCCAGCGAGGGCAGGAGCGCGTTGAGGAGGCCGCCGGCCCAGGCCCAGTCGGACGGCGTCCACAGCCGGTCGCGCGCCTGCGGAAAGTCCTCGTGGTGGAAGCGCAGGCCCGGCAGGTGGCCGAGGAGGACCCGGTGCCCGTGCAGCGCGCCCTTCGGCGGGCCAGTCGTGCCGGAGGTGAAGATGAGGAGGGCCGGATCGTCGGGCGAGGTCTCGGCCATGGGCGCCTCGCGGCCGCGGCCGTCGCGCTCCACCGCCTCGAAGGCCTCGATGCCCGCACCCGCCCCGTCCACCGCGACGATGCCCGTCAGCGCCGGCAGCGGGGTCGAGACGGCCGAGAGAGTGGCAAGGCCCTCCGCGTCGGTGACGACGAGGGCGGCGCCCGAGCGGGCGAGGCGGAAGCCGAGCGCGTCGGGGCCGAAGCGCAGCGCGAGCGGCACGGCGACGGCGCCCAGACGATAGACCGCGAGATGGGCGATGGCCGCCTCGAAGCTCTGCGGAAGCACGATCGCCACGCGGCTGCCGCGCGTCGCGCCGCGCCGCGCCAGACCCGCCGCCAGATCGCGCGAGCGCTGCGCCAGCGTGCCGTAGGTCATGGAGAGCGATGGCTCGGCGCCCCGGTCCTCGATGAGGCAGAGGCGTTCGGGCTGCACCGCCGCATAGGCGTCGGCGCAGGCCGCCGCGATGTTGTAGCGCTCCGGCAGGTCCCAGCGGAAGGCCTGGCGCAGGGTCCGGTAGCGGCGGTCGGCGGGCGCGGAAGCACCCGGTTCGGCGGTCGTTTCCGGGGCGGGGGAGGGCGTCTCAAGGTCGAGCATGCGATCAGTCTAGCGCCGATCGCGCCCGCCGCCAGAGGTTTCTTGTGCAGTGCAGCAAATTTCATCCGCCGGTGAGGAGCCGCAGCGCGATCGCCGCCATCACGAGCGCGATCGCGCCGTCGAGCACGCGCCAGGCGGCAGGCCTTCCGAAGAGCGGGCGCAGGAAGCGCGCGCCGTAGCCGAGCGAGAAGAAGAAGGCGAAGGACGCCGCCATCGCGCCGAGGGCGAAGGCCGTCTCGCGCCCCGGATACTGGCGCGCGACGGACCCGACGAGGAGCACCGTGTCGAGATAGACATGCGGGTTGAGAAGGGTGAAGGCGAGACAGGACAGGAGCGTGGCGCGAAGGCTTGGCGGCGTCGCCCCCGTCGCGGCGAGGCTGGCGCCGCCGCGCCAGGCCGCGCGCGCGCTGCGCAGCGCATAGGCGACGAGAAAGGCCGCGCCGCCGTAGCGCAAGACGGGTTCGAGCGCCGGCAGGGCGGCGGTCGCCACGCCGAGGCCGGCCACGCCGAAGGCGATCAGCACCGCGTCGCAGACCGCGCAGGTGAGGCAGACGGCGAAGACGTGCCGCCCCGCCAGACCCTGCCGCAGGACGAAGGCGTTCTGCGCGCCGATGGCGACGATAAGGCCGAGGCCGAGGAGAAAGCCGGACAGGGCGGCGTCGGTCATGGGGCGATCTCCGGTTCGTCGGGCGTCGTTGACTAGCGGAGGGAGGCGGCCTTAGTGAAATTCATAATCTTGAGCTCGATTAAGAAAAACTGATCCATGCTGGACTACGCCCATCTGGCGGCGGTCGCCGCCGTGCTCTCGGCCGGCAGTTTCGAGAGGGCGGCGGCCGCCCTCGGCATCACGCCCTCGGCGGTCTCCCAGCGCGTCAAGCTTCTGGAGGAGCGGCTCGGCACCGTCCTCATCGTGCGCGGCGTGCCCTGCCGGGCCACCGAGGCGGGGCTGCGCCTGGCGCGCCATGTCGAGGCCGTGGGGCTTCTGGAGCGCGACCTCGGCGCCGATCTCGGCCTGTCCGGTCCGGGCGACAGCGCGGCGATGCTGCGCATCGCGGTGAACGCCGACAGTCTTGCGACGTGGTTCGTGGACGCGATGGCGCGCTGCGAGGGCTTTCTGTTCGAACTCGTGCTGGACGACCAGGACCACAGCGCCGAGAGGCTGCGGCGCGGCGAGGTCTGCGCGGCCGTCTCCGCGCTCGCCGGCGGCGTGCAGGGCTGCTCCAGCCGGCCGCTCGGGGCCCTGCGCTACCGCGCCACCGCGAGCCCCGCCTTCCTCGCCCGCTGGTTCGCCGATGGCGTGAGCGCCCAGACGCTCGGCCGCGCGCCCTCGCTGCGCTTCGATGCCAAGGACGAATTGCAGGCGCGCTGGATGGAGACGATCGTCGGCGCCGCGCCGCCGGTGCCCTGCCATCGCCTGCCCTCGAGCCGCGCCTTTCTGGATGGCGCGCGGGCCGGCCTCGGCTGGGGGATGAATCCGCACTGCCTCGTGGCGGAGGATCTGGCGCGCGGGCGCCTCGTCGAGCTCGTGCCCGGCCGCCCGCTCGACGTCGCGCTCCACTGGCACGTGTCGCGGATCGTGGAGCCGGCGCTGCGGTCGGTGACGGCCGCCGTCATCGCCGCCGCCGGGCGGTCGCTCCTGCGCTGACGTCTCGCGCGCGCCGATGTCAGCCGTGCCTGGAGAGGCGGGTGAAATGGCCCATCTTGCGGCCCGGCCGGGCCTCGGCCTTGCCGTAGAGGTGGAGGACGGTCTCGGGTTCGGACAGGAGCGCCTGGACCCGCGAGATCTCCGAGCCGATGAGGTTCTCCATCGAGGCGTCGCTGTGGCGGCGCGGATCGCCGAGCGGGGCTCCGACGACGGCGCGCACATGCTGCTCGAACTGCGAGACGGCGCAGGCCGCCTCGGTCCAGTGGCCGGAATTGTGCACGCGCGGCGCGATCTCGTTGACGATGACGGCGCCCGTCTCCAGCACGAAGAACTCGACCCCGACGACGCCGACATAGGCGAGGCGTTCGAGGATGGTCGTCGTCACCGAAAAGACCTGCCGGCGCGTGTCGGCGTCGATCCGGCCGGGCACGCAGGAGCGGCGCAGGATGCCGAGCGAGTGCATGTTCTCCGCCGGGTCGAAGCAGCGCACCGTGCCGTCGGTGCCGCGCGCGGCCACCACCGAACATTCGAAGGCGAAGGGCACCTTCTTCTCGAGGATGGAGGGCACGGAGCCGAGGCTCTCGAAGGCGCCCTCGAACGGGCCCTCGCGCCGGATCGTCGCCTGACCCTTGCCGTCGTAGCCGAAACGGCGCGTCTTCAGGATGCAGTCGCCGTCGAGATCGACGAGCGCGTGGCCGATCTCCTCCACGCGGTCCACCGCGCGCCAGAGCGCGGTCTCGACCCCGATCCCGTTGAGGAAGGCCTTCTCCACCACGCGGTCCTGCGCGACCTCCAGCGCCTCGGCAGGTGGGTAGAGCGGGGCGTCGGCCCTGGCCGCGGCGCGCACGGGCTCGACCGGCACGTTCTCGAACTCGTAGGTCACGACATCGGCCCGGGCGAAGAGCGCGGCGAGCGCGGCCGCGTCGTCATAGGCGGCGACGATGCAGTCGTTGGCGACCTGCGCGGCCGGGCAGGCGGCGTCGGGATCGAGCACGATGGTGCGATAGCCGAGGCGCGCGGCGGCCATGGCGAGCATGCGCGCGAGCTGGCCGCCGCCCAGGATGCCGATCGTCGAATCGGATGCGAGCATGGGGCGGCTCAGGCCTCGTCGACCGGGGTGAGGGCGACGCTGTCGGTCTGCGCGGCGCGATAGGCGTCGAGCCGTTCGGCGAGCGCCTCGTCGCCGAGCGCGAGCACAGCCGCCGCCAGGAGCGCGGCGTTGACGGCGCCGGCGCGCCCGATCGCCAGCGTGCCGACGGGAATGCCGGCGGGCATCTGCACGATGGACAGGAGGCTGTCCTTGCCCGACAGGGCCTTCGATTCCACCGGCACGCCGAAGACGGGAAGCGGGGTGAGGGAGGCGGCCATGCCCGGCAGATGGGCCGCGCCGCCCGCGCCCGCGATCACGATCTTGAACCCTTCGGCCTTGGCGCCGCGGGCGAAGTCGAACAGGCGCTCGGGCGTGCGATGGGCCGAGACGATGCGCGCCTCGTGGGCGATGGCGAGCCTGTCGAGCGTCTCGGCCGCATGGCGCATCACCGGCCAGTCCGACTGGCTGCCCATGATGATGGCGACGGGCGGGCGGGTCTTCGCCGCGCTCACGCGATGATGTCCGGGATGAGCTTGTCCTCCACGTCCTGGAGGCGGTCCTTGATGGCGAGCTTCTTCTTCTTCATGCGCTGCACCGCGAGCCGATCGCAGCCGGTCGCCTCCATCGCGTTCACGGCCATGTCGAAATCGGCATGTTCCTGCCTGAGCCGCGCGAGCTGGAGGCGAAGCTCCGCCTGTTCCTGATCCGCCATTCGCATCGTGTCGCACTGTCTCCCGCGCATCGGACTGGATCGGCGAATCGCGTCCGCCGCAGGGCCGGCCGCACGTCGCGCGCGAAGCTTAGCAAAGCCGCCCGTCCGGCGATACGCCAAGCTTTTGCCGTTCGACAGTCCGACGGTTTTGTGACACGCTCGACGGGCCCATGTCACGGTTTCCGTGAGGCTTCCGTGACGAAACCATGAAGGGAGAAGCCATGTCCTTGGATAACCATCTCGCCGTCCTGGAGCAGCGTCACACGGTGCTGGATCAGGAGATTTCGGCTGCGCTGGCGTCTAAGCCGGCCATGTCCGACATCGAGCTGAAGGAGATGAAGCTGAAGAAGCTGCATCTGAAGGAAGAGATCGAGCGTCTGAGAACATCGCGTAACTAATCGTGGCGTAGACTGGCATGCCCGGGCGCGGTGTACCGCCGCGTCCGGTTCGAGACCGCAGGCCCCGCGCGTCGCGCCGGGCCGAGCCGAGGGGGCCGGGATGGCCGTCTCGCCGACCCGCCCGCCGCAGCGCCCCGCCCGGCCGCGAACGGCCGGCCCCGCTTCGCTTCAGCCCGCCATCTTGCGCAGGACGTATTTCTGGATCTTGCCCGTCGAGGTCTTCGGGATCTCCGAGAAGCGGATCTCCTTGGGGCATTTGAAGCGCGCCAGCTTCGTGCGGCAATGCTCCATCAGCTCCGCCTCGCTCGCCGTGCGGCCGGGCTTCAGCTCCACGAAGGCGAGCGGCGTCTCGCCCCATTTCTCGTCCGGCTTGGCGACGACGGCGGCCGAGGCCACGGCCGGGTGCTCGTAGAGCGCGTTCTCCACCTCGATGGACGAGATGTTCTCGCCGCCGGAGATGATGATGTCCTTGGCGCGGTCCTTCAGCTCGATATAGCCGTCCTCGTGCAGCACGCCGAGATCGCCGGAGTGGAACCAGCCGCCGGCGAAGGCCTCCGCGCTCGCCTCCGGGTTCTTCAGATAGCCGCGCATCACGATATTGCCGCGGAACATCACCTCGCCGATCGTCTCGCCGTCGGCCGGCACGCTCTCCATCGTCTTGGGATCGCGCACCGAAAGGGCCTCGAGCGCGGTGTAGCGCACGCCCTGGCGCGCCGTCTGGGCGGCGCGCGCGGCCGGCTCCAGCGCGTTCCACGCCGCCTTCCACTCGTTGACGACGGCCGGACCGTAGGTCTCCGTCAGCCCGTAGAGATGGGTCACCTCGAAGCCGGCCTCGCGCATGCCGGCGAGCACGGACTGCGGCGGCGGGGCGGCGGCGGTGTTGAAGGTGACGGTCTGCGTGAAGGGGCGCTTCTCGGCCTCCGGCGCGTTGACGAGCGTGGCCATCACGATCGGCGCGCCGCACAGATGCGTCACCCCGTGGTCGGCGATCGCGTCGTACATGGCCTTGGCGCGCACCCAGCGCAGGCACACATGCGTGCCCGCCTGCACCGAGAGCGTCCAGGGGAAGCACCAGCCGTTGCAGTGGAACATCGGCAGCGTCCAGAGATAGACCGGGTGGCGGCCCATCTGCGCGGCGACGACATTGGCGTATCCCATCAGCGCGGCGCCGCGATGGTGGTAGACGACGCCCTTCGGGTTGCCCGTCGTGCCCGACGTGTAGTTCAGCGAGATCGCGTCCCACTCGTCCCGCGGCATGGTCCAGGCGAAGTCGGGATCGCCGGAGGAAACGAGCGCCTCGTAGTCGAGCGTGCCGATGCGCGCACCCTTGGCGGCCGGCGCGTCCAGCGGAAATTCCGGGTCGTCGTAATCGACGACGAGGAGGCGCGCGCCGAGCTTGTCCAGCGCCTGTGCCATCACGGCGGAGAACTCGCGGTCGACGATGACGACCTTCGCCTCCGAGTGGCGCAGCTGGAAGGCGATGATCTCCGCGTCGAGCCGGGTGTTGATCGAGAGGAGCACCGCGCCCAGCATCGGCACGCCGTGATGGGCCTCCAGCATGGCGGGCGTGTTGGACAGCATGACCGCCACCGTCTCGCCGCGCGCCACGCCGTGCGCCGAAAGCGCCGAGGCGAGCGCCCGCGAGCGGCGGTAGAAGGCGGCATAGGTCAGGCGCTGCGCGCCGTGGATCACCGCGACATGGTCGGGGAAGACGGCGGCGGCGCGCTCCAGATGCGTCAGCGGCGTCAGCGGCTGGTAGTTCGCCGCGTTGCGGTCGAGATGCTCGTCGTAGATGCCCATGCTGCCCTCCCCGGTGCCGGCCGTCCGCTCGTCCCATAAGCGATCGCGAAAGCCTCTGCCAGAGCGCGGACGGGGAAGGGGCGAGCGGTCCGAAACCCGCCGCAAAGCACCGCTACCCCGCATCGCCGACGCCCGGCGCGCCGACGCCTGTTCCACAGCGCCCGCGCGATGGGCTATGCAGGTTCGAAACGCCGGCACGTCGCCGCCCCGAACGATCAAGGCCCCCGCCGCAATGGCCCCCATTCCCGAAGACTACATCCGCCCCCGGCTCGTGCTCGTGACGACGCCGCTCGCCGACGGGGACGCCGCCGAGCGGCTGCGCGCGGCGCTGTCGGGCGGCGACGTCGCCTCGGTCCTCATCGACCGCGCCGGCCGCGAGGACGCCGCCTTCCAGGATCTGGCCGAGACGCTCGTGCCGATCGTGCAGGAGGCGGGGGCGGCGGCGATCGTCGTCGACGATTCCCGCTGCGCCGGCCGCGTCCGGGCCGACGGGCTGCATCTGACGGGCGGCGACATCGAGGCGCTCGCCGAGAGCGTCGAGCGCTATGCGCCCAAGCTCATCGTCGGCGGTTCGGGCTTCGAGACGCGCCACGACGCGCTGGAGGCGGGCGAGAAGCTGCCCGACTACATCCTCTTCGGCCGCCTCGCCGCCGACGTCGCCGACGAGCCGCACCGCAAGGATCTGGCCATGGCGCAATGGTGGGCGACCATCGTGGAGATTCCCTGCATCGTGCTCGGCGGGCGCTCTCTGGAGAGCCTGCCCCTGGCCATCGAGACGGGCGCCGAGTTCATCGCGCTCTCGGCCGCCGTCTTCGAGGAGGGCGCCGACCCGGCCGAGCGCGTCGCCGCCGCCAACGCCGCCTTCGACGCGGACGCGGCGAGGACCGCGGCGTGAGCCGGGCGGCCCGCGCGGGCGCCGCCCTTGCGGCCGCCCTCGGTCTCCTCTCGGCCCTCCCGGCCCTCGCCGCAGGGCCAAGCGCCGATCTGCCCGCCGAGGTCCTGAAGGACGGCGTCAAGGGTCCGGTCCTGCCGGTGCCCTCGGCCGCCGCCGAAGACGCGGCCAAGGCGCCCGCCAAGGCGCCGACGGGGAGCGATCTCGCCTACGGGGCCTTCCAGCGCGGCTTCTACATCACCGCCGAGCGCCTCGCCGAGCCGCTCGCCAATCTCGGCGACCCCGCCGCGCAGACGCTTCTGGGCGAGATCTATTCGCGCGGCCTCGGCATGCCGCAGGACCTGTCGAAGGCGGCGCACTGGTACGAGGCGGCGGCCGCCTCGGGCAGCGCCGAGGGGCAGTTCCGCTACGCCATGATGCTCCTCGACGGCACGGCCGTCGGCCAGGACGTGGCCAAGGCGCGCGACCTGATGAAGGCGGCGGCCGATGCCGGCCTGCCGCTCGCCGAGTACAATTTCGCGCAGATGCTCATCCAGGCGTCCCCGGCCAGCGGCTTCGAGGAGGCGCGGACCTATTTCCAGCGCGCCGCCGAGGCGGGCGTCTCGGACGCGCAATACGCCATGGCCCAGCTCTTCATCTACGGGCGCGGGGGCGCGGCGGACCTTGCCAAGGCGCGCGGCTGGCTGCGCGCGGCCTCCATCAACGGTCACGAGACCGCGCAGATCGAGTACGGGATCTGGCTCATCAACGGCAAGGGCGGCGAGGCGCGCCCGAAGGACGGGTTCCTGTTCCTGCGCCGGGCGGCCGAACTCGGCAATCCGATCGCCATCAACCGCATCGCCCATCTCTACAAGGACGGCATCGGCACCGCGCCGGACGCGGTGGCCGCCGCCAAATGGGCGGTCCTCGCCAAGCGCGTGGAGAACACCGACCCGACGCTCGACGACTTCTTCCGCGGGCTCGACCCGGCCGCCCAGAAGGCCGCGCTCGAGGCCGCCAACCGCTTCCGATCGAGCTGACTGGCGCGTCTCGCGGCGAGACGTGAGGCGGGGCGGGCGCCCGTCAGGCTTGAACGGGGCGCGTCTTTATGGTGATAAGCCCAGGAATTCGACAGATGCCGCCGACGGCCGTGCGCGCCGGAGCCCCACCCCGCAAGGGGAGGGCGATGCGGTTTTGCCCCACCGTGTCCGCTGTGCCGGCGCAGATTTGAGAAGACGAGCATGAAGATCAACGGCAACGAAATCCGTCCCGGCAACGTCATCGAGCACGACGGCGGCATCTGGGTCGCGGTCAAGACCGCGCATGTCAAGCCCGGCAAGGGCGGCGCCTTCGCGCAGGTCGAGCTGAAGAACCTCATCAACGGCACCAAGCTCAACGAGCGCTTCCGCGCCTCCGAGACCGTCGAGCGCATCCGCCTCGAGCAGAAGGACTACCAGTTCCTCTATATCGAGGGCGAGAAGCTGGTCTTCATGGACACCGAGACCTACGAGCAGCTCGAGCTGCAGAAGGACTTCGTCGGCGACCGCGCCGCCTTCCTGCAGGACGGCATGATGGTGACGGTGGAGAGCCACGAGGAGCGCCCGATCGGCATCAAGCTGCCCGACCAGGTCGTGCTCACCATCACCGAGGCCGACCCGGTGGTGAAGGGCCAGACGGCGGCCTCCTCCTACAAGCCGGCGATGATGGAGAACGGCGTGCGCGTGATGGTGCCGCCCTTCATCGAGTCGGGCGAGCGCATCCTCGTCGATACGAACGAGATCACCTACCTGCGCCGCGCCGACTGACCGCGCGAGGCAACGCCTTCATCTTACGCGGACCGTTCCGGACGACGCCGGGCGGTCCGCCGTCCGTTAGAGAGCCGCGCGCCCGAGCGGGTGCGCCACGCTCCAGAGAGCTGGGATCAACACCATGGCACGTTCCGCCCTGCTGCATGTGATGACGCAGGCCGCCATGAAGGCCGGCCGCTCCCTCGTGCGCGACTTCGGCGAGGTGCAGAACCTCCAGGTCTCGATGAAGGGACCGGCCGACTTCGTCTCCAATGCCGACCGCCGCGCCGAGGAGATCGTCTTCCAGGAACTGTCGCGCGCCCGGCCCGACTGGGGCTTCCTGATGGAGGAGCGCGGCGTCGTCGAGGGCAAGGATCCGCAGCACCGCTGGATCGTCGACCCGCTCGACGGCACCACCAACTTCCTTCACGGCATCCCGATGTTCTCGGTCTCCATCGCGCTGGAGCGCGAGGGGCAGATCGTGGCCGGCGTGGTCCTGAACCCGGCGATGGACGAGCTCTTCGTCGCCGAGAAGGGCGGCGGCGCCTTCGTCAACGACCGCCGCCTGCGCGTCGCCGCGCGCAAGACCCTGCCCGAGGCCGTCATCGCCTGCGGCGTGCCCTTCCTCGGCCATGGCGACCATCCGCAGTTCCTGCATGAGCTGCGCGGCATGATGGGCGAGGTGGCGGGCCTGCGCCGCATGGGCGCGGCCTCGCTCGACCTCGCCTATGTCGCCGCCGGTCGGTTCGACGGCTACTGGGAGCGCCACATCCAGCCCTGGGACATCGCGGCCGGCGCCATCCTCGTGCGCGAGGCCGGCGGCTTCCTGTCGGGCGTCGACGGCTCGAAGTTCGACCACGCGGCGGGACATCTGGCCTGCGGCAACGAGGCGATCCACAAGGCGCTCGTGGGCGAGCTCGAGGGCGCGCGCCGCTCTCGCGAGGCGCTGCGGGCCGGTTGAGCCGCGCCGCGCCGCCCGCCTCGTCACGGATGCGCCCGGGGCCTTCGGCCGAAAGCCTTTGATTACGCAGCGCCGCCTCTCTATCGTGGCGGCGCGAGGGGTCCGGGAGCACGCTCTTCGCGCGGGGGCGTTCGACGTCCGGCGACGAGAAGCCGGAACCCGCCTCTCGCCTGTCGGCTTCCCCGAGTACGAGTGAGTGGACGCGATGCAGGTCTTCACATCGCCCGACGACAAGATGCAGCGTCCCGAGGCGTTCGATCCGAACCGCCTGTCGAGCCCGCTGGTCTTTCTCTGGTCCATGCTGGTCTTCCTGGCGCTCACCGGTTTCGTGGCGGCCATTCTGGGGCGCCAGGTCAGCGCCGCCTTCACCACCAATCCCGGTCTGAACGGGCTGATCGCCGGGGTGCTCGGCATCGGCATCCTGCTTGCCGTCATCCAGGTCGTGCGCCTGTCGCGCGAGGTGCGCTGGGTGAACGCCTATCGCGACGGCTCGGCCGATTTCGAGCGCATGCGCCCGCCCATCCTGCTCGCGCCCATGCGCGCCCTCATCGGCCGCCGCCGCTCGATCTCGCTCTCCACCCTCTCCATGCGCTCGATCCTCGATTCGATCGCCACGCGCCTCGACGAGACGCGCGACATCTCGCGCTACCTCATCGGCCTTCTCGTCTTCCTCGGGCTTCTCGGCACGTTCTGGGGTCTGCTCGGCACCATCGGCTCGATCAGCACCACGATCCAGACGCTCGATCCGGGCACGGGGGACGCGGCGAGCGTCCTCGACTCGCTCAAGGCCGGCCTTTCCGCCCCGCTCTCGGGCATGGGCACGGCCTTCTCCTCCTCGCTCTTCGGCCTGTCCGGCTCCCTGATCCTCGGCTTCCTCGACCTGCAGCTCGGCCGCGCGCAGAACCGTTTCTACACCGAGCTCGAGAACTGGCTGTCCTCGGTCACCGACGTCGGCTCCGACATGGTCATGCCGCCGGCCGGCTCGCATGGCGGCGTCGCGAATCTGCCGGGCGAGGAGATGCGGCTGATCTCCGAGCGTCTCGGCCGGCTGGTGCAGGACCAGGGCTCCAGCCCGCGCACGAGCGCGGCCATGGCCAGCCTCGCCGAGAGCATCCAGGGCCTCGTCACGCATATGCGCTCGGAGCAGCAGATCCTGCGCGATTTCGTGGAGGCGCAGGCCAGCGAGCAGCGCGAGCTGCGCGGCGTGCTCGACCGCCTCTCCCACCAGATCGGCGACGCGCGCCGCGACGGGCGCTAGGCCGTGGCCCTCTCGCGCAACCGCCGGTCCGAGCGCTCCGTCGACTACTGGCCGGGCTTCGTCGACGCGCTGTCGACGCTCCTCCTCGCCATCATGTTCCTGCTCTCGGTCTTCGTGATCGCGCAGTTCCTGCTCGGGCGCGAACTGTCGGGACGCGACACGGTGCTCGACCGGCTGAACAGCCAGGTCAACGAGCTGACGCAGCTCCTGGCGCTGGAGCGTTCCAGCGCGCAGGACAGTCTCGACCAGATCGCGGACCTGCGCGCCTCGCTCTCGGCCGCCGAGACCGAGCGCTCGCGCCTCTCGCGGGCGCTGGCCTCGGGCGAGGGGAGCGCGGCCGGCGCGGCCGCGCGCGCCGGGTCGCTGGAGGGCGAGCTGCGGCAGGAGCAGGAGGTCTCGAACCGCGCCCGCAGCCAGATCGAACTCCTCAACCAGCAGCTCCAGGCGCTGCGCCAGCAGATCGCCGCCCTGGAAAACGCGCTCGACGCTTCCGAGACGCGCGACGCCGAGAGCCGCACCCAGATCGCCGACCTCGGCAAGCGCCTCAATGTCGCGCTCGCCCAGCGCGTGCAGGAACTGTCGCGCTACCGGTCGGACTTCTTCGGCCGCCTGCGCGAGATCCTGTCGGACCGCGAGAACGTGCGCATCGTCGGCGACCGCTTCGTCTTCCAGTCCGAAGTCCTCTTCGGCTCGGGCTCGGACGTGCTGCAGCCGGCCGGCCTCGACGAGATGACCAAGCTCGCCGAGGCCATCAAGGATCTCGCCCGCGAGATCCCCTCCGACATCAACTGGATCATCCGCGTCGACGGCCACACCGACAACGTGCCCATCACCGGCGGGCGCTTCACCGACAATTGGGAACTCTCCTCCGAGCGCGCCGCCGCCGTCGTGCGCTTCCTCGTGGAGCAGGGCGTGCCCGCCGACCGGCTGGCGGCGACCGGCTTCGGCGAGTTCCAGCCCATCGAGCCCGGCGACGGCGCCGAGGCGCGCGCCCGCAACCGCCGCATCGAGTTCAAGCTGACCGAGCGCTGAGGCGCACCGAGCGCTGAGGCGCGCGGCAGTTGGACGTCGCGTCGGAGCTCGCCTATTCGGCGGCGCCGCGCCAGTCCGTGCCGGCGGCGTCGAACTGCATCCGGGCAAGCCTCGCATAGAGGCCGCCGCGGGCGCTGAGCGTCGCATGGGTGCCTTCCTCCACGATACGGCCCTCGTCGAGGACGAGGATGCGGTCGGCCTTCAGGACGGTCGCGAGGCGGTGCGCGATGACGATCGTCGTGCGCTGCGTCATCAGGCCTTCGAGCGCGGTCTGGACGAGGCCCTCGCTCTCGGCGTCGAGCGCCGAGGTCGCCTCGTCGAGAAGGAGGATCGGCGCGTCGCGCAGGATGGCGCGGGCGATGGCGATGCGCTGGCGCTGGCCGCCCGACAGCGTCACGCCGCGCTCGCCCACGGGCGTGTCGTAGCCCGCTTCCAGCTTCTCCACGAAGCCGGCCGCGTTGGCCGAGCGCGCCGCCGCCTCCACCGCCGCGCGCGAGGCGCCGGGCGCGCCGAAGGCGATGTTCTCGGCGATCGTGGCGGCGAAGATCGACACGTCCTGCGGCACGAGCGCGAGGCGCTCGCGCACGGCCTGCGGATCGGCCCGGGAAATGTCGACGCCGTCGATGAGGACCCGCCCCGCCGCGGGATCGTAATAGCGCTCGACGAGGGCGAAGATGGTGGACTTGCCCGCGCCCGACGGCCCGACGATCGCCACCGTCTCGCCCGGCCGCACGCTGAAGCTGAGCTCGCGCAGCGCCGAGACGCCGGGGCGCGTCGGATAGGCGAAGCTCACGCCTTCGAAGGCGAGCGCGCCGAGCGCGCGCTGCGGCAGCGGCAGGGGCGCCGTGGGAGCGGCGATCTCGGGCTCCTCGGCCAGGAGCTCGGTCAGCCGCTCGGCGGCGCCCGCGGCCTGCGCGAGTTCGCCCCAGACCTCCGACAGCTGCCCGAGGGCGCCGGCGGCGAAGACGGAGTAGAGCAGGAACTGGCCGAGCGTGCCCGGCGTCATCTCGCCGGAGATGACGCGCTGCGCCCCGACCCAGAGCACGGCGACGATCGAGCCGAAGATGAGGAAGATGGCGAGGGCGGTGAGGAAGGCGCGCGCCACGACCGAGGAGCGCGCGGCCTCGAAGGCGGCGTCCACGGCCCGCGCGAACCGCGCCCCCACGATCGGCTCGGCCGTGAAGGCCTGCACGGCGCGCACGGCGCCGATCGCCTCGCCGGCATAGGCGGAGGCTTCGGCCAGCGTGTCCTGCGCGAGGCGCGAGCGCCGGCGCACGGAGCGGCCGAAGGCGACGAGCGGCACGACGACGAGCGGGATCGCGCCGATGACGATCAGCGACAGGCCGGGGCTCGTAAAGGCCATCATGGCGACGGCGCCGATGCCGAGGATCAGGTTGCGCAGCGCGACCGAGGCGGTGGAGCCGACGGCGGACTTCACCTGCGTCGTGTCGGCGGTGAGGCGCGAGACGATCTCGCCCGAGAGCGAGCGGTCGTAGAAGCCGGGCGACAGGCGCACGACATGCCGGAACACGTCCTTGCGCAGCTCCGCCACCACCTTCTCGCCGAGCGTGATGACGAAATAGTAGCGCCCGGCGCTGGCGAGCGCGAGAACGGCGGCGAGCACGACGAGCATGGCGAAATAGGTGTCGACGAAGGCCGTGTCGGCCGACTCGAATCCCTTGTCGATGACGCGCCGCACCGCGAGCGGCAGAGACAGCGTCGTGGCGGCGGCCAGCGTCAGGAAGAGAAGCGCGCCCGCCACGAGCCCGGCATGCCGTCGCATGTAGGGCATCAGGCGCGCGAGGGGCCGCAGGTTGCGCTTGCCGCCCGTCGCGCGGCGCGCGTCCGTCCGTCCGTTTCGCACTCGCGTCTCCACCACTCTCGGCTCTTGCCCGGTACCCGGGGCTCATGTATAGGCTCGCCCCTGAATTTGAAAGCGAATGCGTCTCTCCCACCCAGCGATCGAGTTGGTGCCGCGCGCCTTGGCCGCAGCCTTTCCCCATCGCTTCCGGAGGCGCGAAGGCACCTGGGATCGAAGACGATGCGCAAAGAAATCCATCCGGCCTACCACACGATCACGGTCGTGATGACGAACGGCACCGAATACGAGACCCGCTCGACCTGGGGCTCGCAGGGCGACAAGCTGAATCTCGACATCGACCCGCTGAGCCACCCGGCCTGGACCGGCGGCAACCAGCAGATGCTCGACCGCGGCGGCCGCGTCTCGCGCTTCAAGAAGCGCTACGAAGGCCTCGGCATCTGAGCCGACTCGACGTTCGGACGCTCGCGTCCCGCATGACGAAAGACCCGGCCGCCACGAGCGCGCCGGGTCTTTTCGTTTCGCGATGTGGATGCGAAGGGTGCGGGCGGGCGTCGGCCTGGGCCGCCATCGGCGGCGCCCGCGAGGGTCGTCGAAGGCAGGGAAGAGCGGCGCCGCGGGCCGGAACGGCGCGTTCGCGCGTGGTCCGGACGGCGTTCGGGCGCGAAGGAATCGCGCCCATCGGGCGCCCCTGGCGGCGGGTTGTCAGCCGGCGGCTCCGTCGGGCGCCGGCGAGCGGCGCCTTGAACGGCGGGTTCGCAGGACGGTTCGCCCCGCCGATCTCAGCTGTGGAAGGCCGTGCGCAGGAGGTCGATCTGCTGGGCGACGGGGTTGGCGACCGGCTGCAGGCGCTGCATCGGCGTGCCGTAGATCTCGCGGTCGATGATGGCGATGCGCCGCTCGAGCTGCAGGGCGCGTTCGGTGAGGGAACGGAAGGCCGGCGGCAATTCGCCGTAGCTCGGCGACCCCGTGGCCGTGCCATGGCCGTCGAGCCGCACCTTCACCTTTTCGGCCTCGACCTGCGAGCGCGACATGTCGCCCTGGTTGGCGGCGCGCTGGAGCAAAAGCCAGGAGGCCACCTGCATCAGGCGCGTGGTGAGGCGCATCGATTCGGCGGCGTAGAGCGTGGCGGCGGTTCTCGTCAGGCTCTTGGCAGCATCGCGCCCCTCGCCGTCGAGATAGGACGCGGTCTCGTCGACCAGCGCCATGCCTTCGTTGAACAGGGCCTGGAACGAGCGGGAATAGGCGAGATGATCCGCGATGCGGATCGTCCCGTCGTCGTCCCGACTGCTGTCTGAAGACTGACCTGTCATCGCGATGCACACCAACTCTTTGAAAGCGAAAGGCGCGCCGCCTGCGAAAGTTCCGCAGGAGACGTGCCCGTGCCCCACAGTGCGGCGGGCCGACCGTCAAGACAAGGCACGCGGTGAAGAGATGGTTAACGCCCTGACGGACAACAAAAAAGGAGCCGCGCGAAGGCGGCTCCGAAGTCAACAGGGAGGCGTCGGGCGGCGCGTGCCGCCCATCCATGATGAATGGAATGACCGGGATTAAACGCGGGAATGGCTAATGCGGGGTTAACGGCTTCGCTTCGCGTCGGCCGCGCCTATCTCCCGGCCTTCAGACAGGTTCGCCCCGTGCGGACCGCCGAAACAGGAGCCCGACCCGATGACGCTGCCGACGGACATGACCGCCATTCTCCTCGACGGGTTCGGCGGGCCGGACGTGCTCAAGCCCGGCCGCCGCCCGGTGCCGCAGGTCAAGGCCGGCGAGATCCTGGTGGAGGTGCATGCGGCGGGCGTGAACCGGCCGGACGTCCTGCAGCGCATGGGCGCCTATCCGCCGCCCGCCGGCGCGCCGGACTGGCCGGGCCTCGAGATCGCCGGGCGCGTCGTGGCGCTGGGCGAGGGGGCGCGGGTCCACAAGCTGGGCGATGCCGTGGCCGCGCTCCTGCCGGGCGGCGGCTACGCGCAATACGCGGCGGTCGCCGACGAGAACGCCATCGCCGTGCCCGAGGGCCTGTCGATGGTGGAGGCCGCCGCGATCCCCGAGACCTTCTTCACCGTCTGGCACAACGTCTTCCAGCGCGGCGGGCTGAAGGCGGGCGAGACCTTTCTCGTCCACGGCGGCACGTCCGGCATCGGCACGACGGCGATCCAGCTCGCCAAGGCCTTCGGCGCGCGCGTCTTCGCCACCGCCGGCAGCGCCGACAAATGCGCCGCCGCGGAACGGCTGGGGGCCGAGCTCTGCGTGAACTACCGGACGGAGGACTTCTGCGAGCGCCTGAAGGCGGAGACGGGCGGGCGCGGCATCGACCTCATCCTCGACATGGTGGGCGGCGACTACACGCCGCGCAACCTGAAACTCGCCGCCGAGGACGGGCGCCTCGTGCAGATCGCGTTCCTGAAGGGCAACAAGGTCGAGATCGACCTCAACGACATCATGCGCAAGCGTCTCCATGTCACGGGCTCGACACTGCGCGCCCGCTCCGTCGCCTTCAAGGCCTCGATCGCGCGCGAACTCGACGAGACGGTGCGCCCGCTTCTGCAGTCGGGCGCCGTGAAGCCGCTCATCGACACGGTCTATCCGCTGGAGGAGGCGGCACGCGCGCATGCGCACATGGACGAGGACCATATCGGCAAGATCGTGCTGCGGACCGACAAGGCCGGCTAAGCCGCGATTGGCGGCGCCGGAAAAAATCCGAACGCACGGCCGCGGCGCGCCGCCTTGCTTGCACGGGGCGCGTCCAGAACCTATAAGTGTCGTGATTTCCGGACATGTGGTGAGATTCCACAGCCTGCCTCTCCGGGGCGGGCCATAAGGAGGATTGTATCCATGGCTCAGCAGCTTCTGATGCCAAAGGCGACGGCCGTCTGGCTCGTCGACAACACCTCGCTCTCCTTCGAGCAGATCGCCGAACTGTGCACGCTGCACCCGCTCGAGGTGAAGGCGATCGCGGACGGCGAGTCGGCGCAGGGGATCAAGGGCCTCGACCCGGTGATCACCGGCCAGCTGACGCGCGAGGAGATCGCCCGCGCCGAGAAGGACGAGGGTTACCGCCTGAAGCTCGCGCCCCCGAAAGTCCGCGTGCCCGAGGCCAAGCGCAAGGGGCCGCGCTACACGCCCGTCTCCAAGCGCCAGGACCGGCCGAACGCCATTCTCTGGCTGGTGCGCAACCACCCCGAACTGAAGGACGCGGCGATCTCGCGCCTCGTCGGCACGACCAAGAACACGATCGAGCAGATCCGCGAGCGCACCCACTGGAACTCGGCGAGCCTGCAGCCGATGGACCCCGTGACGCTCGGCCTCTGCTCGCAGATCGATCTCGACCTCGAGGTCGAGAAGGCCTCGCGCGGCATGCCGCGTCCCGAGGAGATCGCCGAGGAGGAACGCCTCCTCTCCGCCTCGCAGACCCAGAGCTGGCGCCAGAAGGAGCCCTCCGAGGACGGCGAGCTCGACGCCGCCGCCGTCTTTGCCAAGCTCACCTCCATGCGCCGCAAGGAGAGCGAGACCGAGGACGAGGACGAAGCGCGCTACTGAGGCCGGCGATCGGATCGTCGGGGCGCCGCCTGCGCGGCGCCGCCCTCGTCGCGCCGCCACGGCCTTCTCCCGCGAGCGGGAGAAGGCGCGCCCTTTCTGGCGGCGGACGCGGATCCCGCCCGGACTCCGGGCCTATCCGTTGCCCTTGAACGAGGGATGCAGCGTCATGCCGCCGTCGATGAACAGCGTCTGGCCGGTGATGTAGTCGGCGGCGTCCGAGACGAGCCAGGCGACGGCGCGGCCGATATCGGCGGGTTCGCCGACGCGTCCGTAGGGGATGAGCTTGAGCATCTCGTCGAGGCCGTTCTCGCGCTCGGCGGCGTTGATCGCGGTCGCGATCGCCCCGGGTCCGACGGCGTTGACGCGGATCTTCTCGGAGGCGACCTCCTGGGCCACGGTCTCCATCAGGAGCTTCAGCCCCCCCTTGGAGGCTGCGTAGTTGGCGCGGAAGGCCCAGGGGATCACCTGGTGCACCGAACTGTCGAAGACGATCTTGCCGAGCGCCGGGCTCACGCTCTCGCGCAGGCCCTTGCGCCGGAAGCGACGCACGGCCTCGCGCGCGACGAGGAAGCCGCCCGTGAGGTTCACCGCGATCACGGCGTTCCAGTCATCGAGGCTCATCTCGGCGAGCGGGGCGTCCTTCTGGATGCCGGCATTGGAAACGACGATGTCGATCGGCCCGAGCCGGGCTTCGGCCTCGTCGAAGAGGCGTAGAATGTCGTCCTCCATCGAGACGTCCGCCTTCACCGCGACGGCGCGCCGGCCGAGCGCCTCGATGGCCGTCACGGTCTCCTCGGCCTCCTGCGGCGAGCCGCGATAGTTCACCACGACGTCCGCGCCCGCCCGCGCGAGCTCCACGGCGCAGGCCGCGCCGATGCCCGTCGAGGCGCCGGTGACGATCGCCGCCTGTCCGGAAAGGCTTGCGGGGTCAGAAGATGCCATCGGGGTCCTCCAGCATGTGGAACTCGAAATGGTGCGGATCCTTCCGGTCGCCGTTCAGCGCCCGGTCCAGCCAGATCGCGGCCGAGATCAAGGATAGGTGCGTGAGCCCCTGCGGGAAGTTGCCGAGATGGTCGCCGGCGGAGGAAAGCTCCTCCGAATAGAGGCCGAGATGGTTGGCGTAGGAATGCAGCTTCTCGAAGAGGAGCCGCGCCTCGGCCACGTAGCCGGTGCGCGCCAGCGCCTCCACGTACCAGAAGGAGCAGATGGTGAAGGCCCCTTCCTCCCCGTTCAGCCCGTCGGAATTGGCGTCGGTGTTGTTGTAGCGCCGGACCAGGCAGTCGTGGACGAGGGTCTCGCGCACCGCCTTCAGCGTCGAGGTCCACATCTGGTCGCGCGGATTGATGAACTTCACCATCGGCATGAGCAGCACGACCGCGTCGAGGCTGGTGCCGCCCTTGTACTGGGTGAAGGCGCCGATCTCCGCGTTCCAGAATTCCTCCAGGATCGACATCTGGATGCGGTCGCGTTCGGAGCGCCAGCGGTTGACGTCGGCGGGCAGGGATTCGTCGTAGGCGAGCCGCAAGCCCCGGTCGAGCGCCACCCAGGACATGAGGCGCGAGGAGAGATATTCGCGCGGCTCGCCGCGGCTTTCCCAGATGCCCTTGTCCTTCAGGCGCCAGTTGTCGCACAGCCAGTCGAGGATGCGCGCCATCTTGATCCAAACCGAGTAGGCCGGCTTCCCGCGCGCCTTGGACGAGATGTAGACCGCGTCCATGAACTCGCCGTAGATGTCCATCTGGCGCTGTTCGTGCGCGGCGTTGCCGATGCGCACGGGCTTGGAGCCGCCATAGCCGTCGAAATGGTCGAGCGTGACCTCCTCGGGGCTCGTCGCCCCGTCCATCGCGTACATGATCTGGAGGCCGGACTCGCCCGTCTCCACCGCGCGCTCCATCAGGAAATGCACGAAGGCCTCCGCCTCGTCGTGGTAGCCGAGACGGGTCAGCGAATGCAGCGTGAAGGCCGCGTCGCGCACCCAGCAGAAGCGGTAGTCCCAGTTGCGCTCGCCGCCCACGACTTCCGGCAGGCCGAAGGTGGCGGCCGCCGCGATGGAGCCGAATTCGGCCGATGTCAGGAGCTTGAGGGTGAGCGCCGAGCGCACCACCAGCTCGCGCCAGAACACCGGATAGCGGCCGGCATTGACCCATTTGTGCCAGTAGTCGCGGGTGCGCGAGAAGGCGTCGGCGACATAGGCGTCGTCGATCGACGGGCTGTCCTTGCGGCCGGGGCACAGGACGACGTGGCACGTCTCGCCTTCGGGCAGCGCGGCGGTGGCCAGGATCCGGTCCCCTTCGAGGCGCAGCTCCATCGAGGCGTAGAAATAGACGCTCTGCGGCCCGTCGTCGCTCTCCCATTCCACCCGCACGCCTCCGTCCTCGACCGGTTCGAGCGTCACCTCGCGCCGCGCGTAGTCCGGGCGCGGCGAGACCTCGAGCTGGAAGGTGACGGTGCCCATGATGGCCTTGGCCCGCCGCACGATGCGGCCCGACCCGTCGAGCGGCATGAAATCGCAGACCTCGCCGATGCCGTTCTGCCCGAGGAAGCGGGTGACGAGGATGTTCGTGTCGGGCAGGTAGATCTGCCGGTGCTTCAGCGCCCCGGCGCTCTCGTCGGCGCACAGCTTGAAGCTGCCGCCGCCGGACGGGTGCAGGAGGTCGCCGAACAGCGTCGGCGAATCGATGTCGGGATGGCAGAAGAAGTCGATCGTCCCGTCCTGCGCGACGAGGGCGAGCGTTCGCATGTCGCCGATGACGCCGTGCTGGGAGATGAGATTCGGCACGGCATGCGGGTGGTTCGGCGACATCGCGACGCTTTCTGCAACTGGAGTGAGCGGCAAGATTGGTCGCGGCCAACGGTCGGCAAGCCTGTGCGGCCGAATGCAGCGGCGCCGGAACTTGTCCTGAACTGGCGCAAGAGGGGGAGGGGCGGTCCTGGCTACGCCCGCGGGATTGAACGGCTTTGCCGCCGTGACCTATAAGAGGGATCGTGGCCGCAGGTGGCCGAAGCGTGGAGTTGCACCCCTTGGCGAGCGCGATCGAACTGAGCCTCCGGCGCGCGCTGGAGAAGGGAGACGCGTCCGATCCCTATTTCCGCACCTCGGTCTACGAGGCCGCCGAGCGCGCGATGGACCGGCTGGCCGGCGAAAAGGCGCTCGGGGCGGCCGCCGAACTGCAGCAGCGCCAGCAGCTGATCGCGGCGATCGAGGCGATCGAGCGGGACTATCCGCCGCTCGCCGAGGACGAGCAGGAGCACGAGGGCGACACAGGGCTCGTGCGCGAGGACGACGGCGCCCCCGAGCCCGCGCCCGCGCCGCAGGAGGCCTATTCCGTCGACGAAGCGCAGGCCGAGCCCACGTCGCCGGACGCGCCCGCCACGCCGGCCGAGCGGCTGCGCGCCATGTTCGCGCGCGAGGGCGCACCGGCGGGCCCGGCGCCCGTCGACGCCGACTGGACGCCCGGCGGAACGCGCGAGACCGGCTCGCTTCTCGCCTCGCGCAAGGCCCGGCTCGCCCTGGCCGCGGCGCTTGCCCTCCTCGTCGGCCTCCTCCTCGCCTATGTCCTGGCGCCGGGCGGCGCGAGCGCGCCCGACACGAACGTGACGACCGGCTCGATCGAAGGCGGCGGCCCTTGGATCAACGCCTTTTCCGGCACCAATATCGACCGGGTGACGGCGCCGAGCGGCGGGCGCGTCTTCTCGATCGACCAGGCCGGCGGCGAAGTCGCGATCCGCGTCGAGTCGCCGTCGGGCGGCGGGGCGGAGACGCTGGTCGGGCTGGAGCCGGGCGTTCTCGGCGGCATCGCGGGCCGGCGCGTGCGCGGCGAGCTGACGGTCGGCTCGCCGGACGGGCAGCCGCGCGAATTCTCGGTGCGCTGCGTCTTCGCGGGCGAGACCGCCTGCGGGCGCCAGCGCTTCTCCACGGGCGCCGCCGAGGAATCCTTCGTCTTCGACATGGACGTGCCGCGCGGCGCCGTCGGCTCGGGCAGTATCGCGATCGACCCCTCGATCGGCGGCACCGCCTCGACGCTCGACATCTACGGCCTGCGCGTGAAGGTGCTCTGACGCGCGCACGGGAAAACCGTCGCTGCGTCGCGAAAGCGTTGTGCGAATGACGGACACTGGCGGGATGCACGATCCCGAATCATCTGCGGCGCCCGCCAGCGCGGAGGCGCCCGCCTCTTCCCCGTCCGCGAGGTCCCGCGCCGTCGCCCTGCGCGCAACGCTCGGCTCGGCCGCCGCTTTCGGGGGCCTCGCCCTGGCCTATCCGCAGGCGGGCGCGGCCAGCCTCGCCGCCTTCGCGGCGCTGATGGTCGTCGTCCACTGGCCGCGGGCGCGCCGGCGCACGGCGCTCCGGGGCGCCGGCCCGGAAGCGCCGCGGCTGTGGCCGGACCAGGGCATGAAGACCGTGATCGACGCGCTCGGCGAGCCTGTCTTCCTCGTCGACCGCGACTTCATGCTCCGCTATCGCAACGCGTCCGCGCTCGAGGCCTTCGGCAACATGGCGCTCGGCGATCCCGTATCGCTGCGCCTGCGCTCGCCCGAGCTCATCGCCGCCATGGAACTGTGCCAGCGCAGCGGCGAGGCGGGCGAGGTGGTGCTGGACGAGCGCCGGCCGACGGACCGAACCTGGCTCGTCACGATCGCGCCCGTGCGGGCCCCGCGCGGAGAGAGGCCCCGCTTCTTCCTCCTGAAGTTCCGCGACCGCACGGCCGAGACGCGGGTGGAGCGCATGCGCACCGATTTCGTGGCCAATGCCAGCCACGAGCTGCGCACGCCGCTCGCCTCGCTTTCCGGCTTCATCGAGACGCTGCAGGGGCCGGCGCGCGACGACGAGGTCGCCCGCGAGCGCTTTCTCGCCATCATGCGCGAACAGGCCTCGCGCATGTCGCGCCTCATCGACGACCTCCTCTCACTGTCGCGCATCGAGATGAAGCGCCACCTGCCGGACACGGCGCGCGCCGATCTCGTGCGCGTCTTCGACAAGGTCGCCGACCAGATGCGTCCGCTGGCCGAGGAACACGGGGTGAGCCTCGAATACGAGCGGCCCGAGCGACCGCTGCGGATCGTCGGCGACGAGGACGAGCTCCTGCAGGTCTTCGCCAATCTCGTCGAGAACGCCTGCAAATACGGGGCGGACGGCAAGCGGATCGTCCTGAAGCTGGAGGCGGTCGGCGGGCGGCAGGTGTCGAGCGTGGAGGCGGGCGTGCAGGATTTCGGGCCGGGAATCGCGCCCGAGCACGTGCCGCGCCTCACCGAACGCTTCTACCGCGTCGACGTCGGCTCCTCGCGCGCCATGCGCGGCACCGGCCTCGGGCTCTCCATCGTGCGCAACATTCTCCTGCGCCATCGCAGCCGTCTCGTCGTGCGTTCGACGCTGGGAATCGGCTCGACTTTCTCCGCCCGTTTTCCGCTCGTTCGCGACGACATGGCGGCGAACGGTGAAAGAGAAGGGAAAACAAAGGCATAGTCTGTCACAATCGTGAGATCGGACTGTCATATACAGGTCGCGAGGCGCCACTAGAGGTGTCGCCGAACCAGAGCCGCCGCAACGCATGACGCGGGCGGGCGGCCCGGATCGTTGAGAAACTCCCGAAAGGAGACCCTTCCGTGACCGCCAAGCTTCTCGCCGGCCTTGCCCTGACCACTCTCGTCGCGACCGCCCCCGCCTTCGCCCAGAGCGGCGACCCGATCCAGATCGCCGGCTCCTCCACCGTCCTGCCCTATGCGCAGATCGTCGCGGAGAATTTCGGCGAGGTCTATCCGGACTTCGCGACCCCGGTCGTGGAATCGGGCGGCACGGGCGGCGGCTTCCGCCAGTTCTGCCAGGGCGTCGGGCCCGAGACGATCGACATCGCCAACGCCTCGCGTCCCATCTCCGCCAAGGAGATCGAGACCTGCAAGACGGCCGGCGTCACCGACATCCAGGAAGTGCGCTTCGGCTACGACGGCATCGTCTTCGCCTCCGCCGCCTCCGGCGCCAAGTTCGCGCTCGATCCCGCCAAGGTCTTCATGGCCCTCGGCGCCAAGGTGGCCAAGGACGGCAATGTCGTCGACAACGCCGCCAAGTCCTGGTCGGAGATCGACGCCTCGCTGCCCGCCCAGCCGATCGCCGCCTTCATCCCGGCCGAGAACCACGGCACGCGCGAGGTCTTCGAGGAGAAGCTGATGGCCGAAGGCTGCAAGGCCTCCGGCGCGCTCGAGGCCTTCACCAAGTCCGGCATGGACGAGAAGGCGGCCAAGGAGCAGTGCCTGCAGGTGCGCAACGACGGCGTGGCCACCGACATCGCCGGCGACTACACCGAGACGCTCGCCCGCATCCAGGCCAATCCGCAGGGCGTCGGCGTCTTCGGCCTCGCCTTCTTCGAGCAGAACCAGGACAAGCTGCAGGTCGCGACCGTCTCCGGCGTCACGCCCTCGGTCGAGACCGTCGCCTCCGGCGAATATCCGGTGTCGCGCCCGCTCTTCTTCTACGTGAAGAAGGCCCATGTCGGCACGGTCGCCGGCCTCAAGGAGTTCGTCGAGTTCTTCCTCTCCGAGGAGATGATCGGCGGCGAGGGTCCGCTCGCCCAGTACGGCCTCGTGCCCGCGCCCGACGCGCAGCGCGAGGAGGCCCGCACGGCCTTCGAGGCCGGCACCACCGTCAAGGGCTGAGAACCGTCGCCGGCGCTGAGCGCCGGACCGTGAAACGGACGGGCCCCCGGCACGGTGCCGGGGGCCCGTCCCCTTCGTTCGACGCTCGAGGGAGCTGACGGTGTCCACATCCACGATCGTGCTGGTCGTCCTTCTTATCGCGCTCATCGGCTTCGTCCTCGGCAAGCGCCGCGGCGAGGCGATCGCGCGCAGCCAGACCGGCAAGCTGCATTCGCGCGCCGTCTACCACGGCTCCTACGTCTTCGCCTTCGCCGCGCTCCCCGCGCTTCTCCTTCTCGCCGCCTGGCTGATCGTCTCTCCGGTCCTGATCGCGATGGAGACGCGCGGCGGCGTCCCGGCCGATTCCACCGTCCCGCCAAGCCTCTCTCTGAACATCGTCGGCTCGCTCTCCAACGCCGTCCGCGTCCTGCCCGAGGACGAGCGGCGCGACGTCGCCTCCATGACGATCGACCAGCTCGTGCCGCTGCTGGAGCGCCGGGGCGTCTCCACCGTCTCGGGCGCCGAGGACTGGATGGTGCCGGTCGCCGACCGCCAGGCGCGCCACGAGGATCTCAGCCGCCTGCTGATGAGCGCGGCGAGCATCCTCCTCGCCATCGCCGGCACCGTCTTCGCCCTGTCGCGGCTGCGCCTGCGCCTGAAGGCGCGCAACCAGGTGGAGCAGGTCGTCAAGGTCTTCCTCATCGCGGCCTCCTCCATCGCGGTCCTGACGACGGTCGGCATCGTCTCCTCGATGCTCTTCGAGTCCCTCGACTTCTTCTCCCGCGTCTCGCCGCTCGACTTCTTCTTCGGCACGGTCTGGGAACCGCGCTTCGCGGCGGCGGGCTCGGAAGCGTCCGGCCAGTTCGGCCTCGTGCCGCTCCTCTTCGGCACGATCTACATCGCCTTCATCGCCATGCTCTTCGCCGTGCCCATCGGCCTCTTCGCGGCGATCTACATGGCCGAATATGCCAGCAACGCCACGCGCTCGGTGGTCAAGCCGCTGCTCGAGGTGCTGGCCGGCATTCCCACCATCGTCTACGGCTTCTTCGCCCTCATCACCGTCGGCCCCTTCCTGCGCGACGTCTCGGCGCAGCTGAACGGGCTCGTCACCGGCGACTACTCGGCCTTCATCCAGGCCCAGTCGGTGCTGACGGCGGGGCTGGTGATGGGCATCATGCTCATCCCCTTCGTCTCCTCGCTCTCCGACGACATCATCACCGCCGTGCCGCGCATCCTGCGCGACGGCTCGCTGGGCCTCGGCGCCACCAAGTCCGAGACGGTCAAGCGCGTGGTGCTGCCGGCGGCGCTGCCGGGCATCGTCTCGGCGCTGCTTCTGACGGCCTCGCGGGCCATCGGCGAGACGATGATCGTGGTGCTGGCCGCCGGCATCGCGCCCAACATCACGCTGAACCCCTTCGAGGCCATGACGACGGTGACGATCAAGATCGTCAGCCAGCTGACCGGCGACCTCGACTTCACCTCTCCGCAGAGCCTCGTGGCCTTCGCCCTCGGCATCACGCTCTTCTTCATCACGCTCTGCCTGAACATCTTCGCGCTCTACATCGTGCGCAAATACCGGGAGCAGTACGAATGACCGACGCGACCGCCAACGGCATCCGCTCCGTCCCGGCCAGGCCGCAGCGTCGCGACATCGGCCTCAAGCGGCGCTACGCCGCCGAGCGCCGGTTCAAGGCCTACGGGATCGTGGCCATCGCGCTCGGCCTCCTGTTCCTCGTGGCGCTGCTCTGGTCGGTCGTCAGCAAGGGCTACACGGCCTTCTGGCAGACCGAGCTGAACCTGCCGATCACCTTCTCGCAGAGCGTGGTGGACCCGCGCGGCGACGCGGCGCAGAACCCGCGCACGCTGATGCTGGCGAACTATCCCAAGCTCGCGCAGGACGCGATCGTCCAGCGCCTGGGCATCGACCCGAACGACCGCGCCGCCGTGCGCGACGCGGCCGCGCTCGTCTCGCCGGGCGTGCGTCTCGAACTGCGCGACATGGTCTCGGCCGACCTGACGCTCATCGGCAAGACCGAGAGCGTCTGGCTCTACGCCGACTCCAAGGTGGACAGCGCCGTGAAGGGCCAGTTCGACCTCTCGATCGAGGAGTCGCGCCGCCCGATCAACGACCGCCAGCTCGGCTGGATCCGTCAGCTGGAAGAGGCGGGCGACCTGCAGCAGCGCTTCAACTGGGGCCTGTTCACCAATGGCGGCTCCAGCCGCGCGGAGACTGCGGGGCTCGGCGTCGCCATCGTCGGCTCGCTCTACATGATGGGCATCGTGCTCGTCCTGTCGCTGCCGATCGGCGTCGCGGCCTCGATCTATCTCGAGGAATTCGCGCCCAAGAACCGCTTCACCGACCTCATCGAGGTGAACATCAACAACCTGGCGGCCGTGCCCTCCATCGTCTACGGCCTTCTCGGCCTCGCGGTCTTCGTCAACTGGTTCGGCATGCCGCGCTCGGCGGCCCTCGTTGGCGGCCTCGTCCTGACGCTGATGACGCTGCCGACCATCATCATCGCCACGCGCGCGGCGCTGAAGGCGGTGCCGCCCTCGATCCGCGCCGCGGCCCTCGGCCTCGGCGCCTCCAAGACGCAGATGGTCTTCCACCACGTCCTGCCGCTGGCCATGCCGGGCATCCTGACGGGCACGATCATCGGCCTCGCCCACGCGCTCGGCGAGACCGCGCCGCTCCTCCTCATCGGCATGGTCGCCTTCGTCGCCGACATTCCCGCGACGCCCCTCGACGCCGCGACGGCGCTGCCGGTGCAGATCTACATGTGGGCGAACGAGGTGGAGCGCGCCTTCGTGGAGCGCACGTCGGGCGCCATCATGGTGCTCCTCCTCTTCCTGGTGACCATGAACGTCTCCGCAATTCTTCTGCGCCGCCGCTTCGAGCGTCGCTGGTAGGCAAGGGTTCGACGATGATGCAGAACATGCAGGTGACAATAGCGAAAGGACCGGCCTTGCAGCCGCAGCATTCCACCAAGATGAAGGGCGAGAAGGTGACCGTGCATTACGGTCAGAAAAAGGCGCTCTTCGAGGTCGACCTCGACGTGCCCGAGCGGCAGGTGACGGCGCTGATCGGCCCGTCAGGCTGCGGCAAGTCCACCTTCCTGCGCTGCCTCAACCGGATGAACGACACGATCGACACCGCCCGCGTCGGCGGCAAGATCACGCTCGACGGCGAGGACATCCACGATCCGGACATCGACGTCGTCGAACTGCGCGCCCGCGTCGGCATGGTGTTCCAGAAGCCGAATCCGTTCCCCAAGTCGATCTTCGAGAACGTCGCCTACGGCCCGAAGATCCACGGGCTCGCCCGCGGCAAGGCGCAACTGGAGGAGATCGTCGTCACCAGCCTGCAGAAGGCGGGCCTCTTCGAGGAGGTCAAGGACCGGCTGGACGAACCGGGCACCGGCCTCTCGGGCGGCCAGCAGCAGCGCCTGTGCATCGCCCGCGCCATCGCCGTCAGCCCCGAGGTGATCCTCATGGACGAGCCCTGTTCGGCGCTCGACCCGATCGCCACGGCGCGCGTCGAGGAACTGATCGACGAGCTGAAGCAGAACTACACGATCGTCATCGTCACCCACTCGATGCAGCAGGCCGCGCGCGTCTCGCAGCGCACCGCGATGTTCCATCTCGGCCATCTCGTGGAGGTCGGGCCGACGGAGAAGATGTTCTCCAACCCCGACGACAAGCGCACGCAGGACTACATCACCGGCCGCTTCGGCTGACCGGGGACAGGGAGGCAATCATGTCCGAGCACATCGTCACGTCCTACGAGGACGAACTGAAGTTCATCGTGCGCCGCATCTCTGAAATGGGCGGCCAGGCCGAGCGCATGGTCGAGCAGGCCGTGGCCGCGCTGACGCGCGGC
Source organism: Aurantimonas sp. Leaf443 (assembly GCF_001425575.1). Classification (GTDB taxonomy): domain Bacteria; phylum Pseudomonadota; class Alphaproteobacteria; order Rhizobiales; family Rhizobiaceae; genus Leaf443. The sequence goes on from NZ_LMRD01000001.1 coordinate 317,716, forward strand.
GATGCCGGGCTCGCCCAGACCGTCGTCTCGGAGGACGTGCTCCTCGACGCCTCGCAGCGCGAGCTGGACGAGCGGGCGATCCTCACCATCGCCAAGCGCCAGCCCATGGCCGTCGACCTTCGAGAGATCGTCGGCGCCATCCGCATCTCCAACGATCTGGAGCGCATCGGGGATCTGGCCAAGAACATCGCCAAGCGCGTCCTCGCCGTGCAGGACCATCCCCATCCGCTGCAGCTCGTGCGCGGCATCGAGCACCTGTCGGAGCTCGCCCTGACGCAGCTGAAGGAAGTGCTCGACGCCTATGCCGCGCGCGATCACGACCGCGCCATCGCCGTGCGCGAGGGCGACGACGACATCGACGCCATGTACACCTCGATCTTCCGCGAGCTCCTCACCTACATGATGGAGGACCCGCGCAACATCACCGCCTGCACGCATCTCCTGTTCTCGGCCAAGAACATCGAGCGGATCGGCGACCACGCGACGAACATCGCCGAGACGGTCTACTACATCAACACCGGCGAGCAGCTCGGGCTGGAGCGTCCCAAGGACGACCGTACGACCTCCGTGTCGCAGCCGGACGAGGGCGCTGCGGCGCCCCTGCGCTGAGGGAGGCGTCCATGGCGATGCGGATCGCGGTGGTGGAGGACGAGGAGGCGCTCGGCATCCTCCTGCGCTACAATCTGGAGGCCGAGGGCTACGTCGTCGACGTGATCGCGCGGGGCGACGAGGCGGACCTGCGCCTGAAGGAGGTCGTGCCCGACCTCCTCGTGCTCGACTGGATGCTGCCGGGCCTCTCGGGCGTCGAACTCTGCCGCCGCCTGCGCACGCGGCCCGAGACCGAGCGCCTTCCCATCATCATGCTGACGGCGCGCGGCGAGGAAAGCGAGCGCGTGCGCGGCCTCTCGGTCGGGGCCGACGACTACGTGGTGAAGCCCTTCTCCACGCCCGAGCTCGTCGCCCGCGTCAAGGCGATGCTGCGCCGGGCCAAGCCGGAAAAGGTCTCCACCCAGCTTTCGGCCGGCGACATCGATCTCGACCGCGAGACCCATCGCGTGCGCCGGGCCGGCCGCGAGATCAAGCTCGGGCCGACGGAGTTCCGGCTGATGGAGTTCTTCATGCAGTCGCCCGGCCGCGTCTTCTCGCGCGAGCAGCTGCTCGACGGCGTCTGGGGCCGCGACATCTATGTCGACGAGCGCACGGTGGACGTCCATGTCGGGCGCCTGCGCAAGGCCATCAACCGCGGCCGCCAGCGCGATCCGATCCGCACCGTGCGCGGCGCGGGCTATGCCTTCGACGAGACCTTCACCGCGCCCCAGAAGCCCGCGCCCCGCGCGATCGAACGGGTGAGCGGCACGCTGTAGGCCGCTTGCGGGCAGGGCGGACCTCGCACCGCCCGGCCGCACCGGGTGCCATGGACGCGAAGAAGGCCGGCATCGCTGCCGGCCTTCTTCGTTTTCGGGGACGGACGGCCGAGGGCCTCAGCGCACGCGGCGGCGCTCGGAGACCGGCTGGAAGGCGATGCGCGCGTGGTAGTCGCAATAGGGCGAGGTGTCCTTCGAGCGGTGGCCGCAGAAGTGGAAGTCCGAGCGCAGCGGGTCGCCGACCGGCCATTTGCAGGTCCGCTCGTTGAGCTGGGTGAGGCTGAGGCGGCGCGCGATGGGCACGACGGAGCCGCCGGGACGGCGCTCGACCACGGGCTCCATCTCCATCACGTCCTCTTCCTCCGGCTCCATCTTCAGAGCGGTCGCGCCGACGAGGCGGGGCATCGGCCGGGACTGGACGAGGGTCGGCTGCGGCGGGGGCACCAGGCGCTGGGCGACGACCACCTCGACTTCGACCTCGACATCTTCCTGCGCCACGACCTCGACCACCTCCTCGGCCGCCGTCTCGGCGGTGGAGGGCGTCTTGATGCGCGACTCCAGCTTCAGGCGATGGACCTTGCCGATAACCGCGTTGCGGCTGACGCCGCCGCCGAGACGTTCGGCGATCTGGCTCGCACTGAGACCCTCGGTCCAGAGCCGCTTCAGCAGCTCGACGCGTTCGTCAGTCCAGCCCATAGTCTACTCCTTCAGGCGGGTGCGACGGACGCTCCAAAGCCCCGGAGCTGGCGCTGCCGGGGTCAAGCCACCATATGTATTAAGCAACTAGGTCCGCCGCACGAAATCTAGTATTCACTGCAAATTTAGAACGTGGGTTCGCGCGAAACAAGAGTCGCAGTCCGTCTTGCGATTCGTTTCGCGGCTTTTCCCCAGCTTCGGGGCGCGGCGCCGCGCGCGCCGGGCTTGACGGACGGCCCCGCCCATGCGCCCGACCGGCGGCGTTCGACCGCCGTTTCCCCGCCGTTTCCCCGCCGTTTCATTGACAGCGCGGGTGCCCGCCATGGTATAGCGGAAGCGGACACAAGCCGAGCCGACCCATCCAAGCCTGCCCCAACGGCAGGCTTTGACGTTTCAGGAACCTGCCGTCACGACGGCGCAGCACGAAGCGCAAGCCATGGCCAACGCGACCGAGACTTCGCACCTCTATCAGACCTATGCCCGCAACGACATCGAGGTCGAGCGCGGCGAGGGCGTCTGGCTCGTGGCGCGCGACGGCCGACGCTTCCTGGACTTCTCCGCGGGCATCGCCGTGAACGCGCTCGGCCACGCCCATCCCCATCTCGTCGAGGCGCTGAAGCGCCAGGCCGAGACGCTGTGGCACGTCTCCAACCTCTTCCAGGTGCCGGGCCAGGAGAAGCTCTCGGCGCGCCTGTGCGAGGCGAGCTTCGCCGACCGGGTCTTCTTCACCAATTCGGGCGCCGAGGCGCTGGAATGCGCGATCAAGACCGCGCGGCGCTACCACCACGTCAACGGCGCGCCCGAGCGCTTCCGCATCCTGACCTTCGAGGGCGCCTTCCACGGCCGCACGCTCGCCACGATCGCGGCCGGCGGCCAGAAGAAGTATCTGGAGGGCTTCGGCCCCAAGGTGGAAGGCTTCGACCAGCTGCCCTTCGGCGACCACGAGGCGCTGAAGGCGGCGGCCGCCCAGGCCGACGTCGCCGCCATCCTGGTCGAGCCGATCCAGGGCGAGGGCGGCATCCGCTCCGTTCCCGCGCAGTGCCTGCGGGGCCTTCGCGAACTCTGCGACGCCAACGGCCTCCTCCTCATCTACGACGAGGTGCAGACCGGCGTCGGGCGCACGGGCACGTTCTACGCCTACGAGCAGTCGGGCGCCGCGCCCGATCTCCTGGCCTCGGCCAAGGGGCTCGGCGGCGGCTTCCCGCTCGGCGCCTGCCTCGCCACGGAGGAGGCGGCCAAGGGCATGACGGCGGGCACGCACGGCACGACCTATGGCGGCAATCCGCTCGCCATGGCGGTCGGCAACGCCGTGCTCGACGTCGTTCTCGCCGAGGGCTTCCTGGAGGGCGTGCGCGAGCGCGCGCTCCAGTTCAAGCAGGCGCTCGGCGGCCTTCTCGACCGCTATCCCGACATCGTCGAGGACGTGCGCGGCGAGGGCCTTCTCGTCGGCCTGAAGATGCGCGTCGCCAACACCGACTTCGTCGCCGCCATGCGGGCCGAGGGCATCCTGGGCGTTCCGGCTGGGGACAATGTCGTGCGCCTTCTGCCGCCGCTCGTCGTCACGGCCGAGGAGATCCGCGAGGGCGTGCGCCGCATCGAGGCCGCCGCCGCGGCCCTGTCCTTCGGCCAGACCCGCAAGAGCGCCTGAGGGGAGCGTCGTGACCACCTTGTTCCCGAGGCATTTCCTCGACATCGCCGCCGTCGAGCCGGGCGAGCTGCGCGCCATCATGACCGACGCCGTGGCGCGCAAGGCGCAGGGGCGCGCCGGCCCGCGCCCGCTCGCCGGCCGCGTCCTCGCCATGATCTTCGACAAGCCCTCCACCCGCACGCGCGTCTCCTTCGACGTCGCCATGCGCCAGCTCGGCGGCGAGACGCTGTTCCTGTCGGGCTCGGAAATGCAGCTCGGCCGCGCCGAGACGATCGCCGACACCGCGCGCGTCCTGTCGCGCTATGTCGACGCGATCATGATCCGCACGACCGAGCACGCCCGCCTCATCGAGCTGGCCGAGAGCGCCACCGTGCCCGTCATCAACGGGCTGACGGACGACACGCATCCCTGCCAGATCATGGCCGATCTCCTGACCTTCGAGGAGAAGCGCGGGCCGGTGAAGGGGCGCACCTTCGCCTGGTCGGGCGACGGCAACAACGTCCTGTCCTCCTTCGTGGAGGCCGCGCCCCGCTTCGGCTTCAACCTGCGCATCGCCACGCCCGAAGGGTCCGAGCCCGACATGCGCTATGTCGAGGCCGCCCGCGGGGAGGGCGCCTCCATCCTCCTCACCCGCGATCCCGTCGAGGCGGTGACGGGGGCCGACTGCGTCGTCACCGACACATGGGTCTCCATGGGCCGCGAGGCGCAGGCGCGCGGGCACAACGTGTTCATGCCCTACCAGGTCAACGAGCGCCTGATGGCCCATGCGAATCCTGAGGCCCTGTTCATGCACTGCCTGCCGGCCCATCGCGGCGAGGAGGTGACGGACGGGGTGATCGACGGGCCGCAGTCGGTCGTCTTCGACGAGGCGGAAAACCGCCTCCATGCCCAGAAATCGATCCTCGCCTGGGTGTTCGGCGAGGTTCAGCCCGCGCAAGCCGGGCACGGAGCGCGAGCTTAAGGATGGCGGATCTGCAGAAGGCCCTCGGCGAGTTCGACTTCGCCGGGGACGACGCCGTGGTGCCCTTCGCGGTCGAGGCGCTCGACGCGCGCGGCCGCGCCGTGCAGCTCGGGCCCATGCTGGACGCGCTCCTGGAGCGGCACGCCTATCCCGAACCCGTCGCGCGGCTCCTGGCCGAGATGGTGGTGATCGCCGTTCTTCTCGGCACCTCGCTGAAATTCGACGGCAAGTTCATCGTCCAGACCCAGACGGACGGGCCGGTGGAACTCCTCGTCGTCGATCTCACGACGCCCTCGGCGCTGCGCGCCTACGCCAAGTTCGACGCCGCGCGCGTCGACGAGGCGATCGCGCGTGGCGCGACCTCGCCCGAGGCCCTTCTCGGCCAGGGCGTGATGGCGCTCACCGTCGATCAGGGCGCGCATATGCAGCGCTATCAGGGCATCGTCGAACTCTCCGGCGACACGCTGGAGGCGGCGGCCGAGAGCTATTTCCGCCAGTCCGAGCAGATCCCGACCACCGTCAAGCTCGCCGTCGCCCGCATCTCGCGGCGCGGCGAGGGCGGCTTCGTGGAGGGCTGGCGCGCCGGCGGCCTCATCGCCCAGTTCCTGCCCGCCGCGCCCGAGCGCATGCGCATGCCGGACCTGCCGGGCGGCGACCTGCCGGAAGGCGTGGAGGAAGCGGCCTTCGAGCCCGACGACGCCTGGACGGAGGTGCGCGCCCTCGTCGAGACGATCGAGCCTTCCGAGCTCGCGGATCCCGAAGTCGGCGTCGAGCGCCTCCTGTTCCGCCTCTTCCACGAGCGCGGCGTGCGCGTCTTCCCCTCCACCGCCGTCGAGGACGACTGCTCCTGCTCGCGCGAGCGCATCAAGGGCGTCCTCTCCAGCTTCACGGCCGAGGAGATCGCCGATTCCATCGAGGACGGCGCGATCAAGGTGACCTGCGAGTTCTGCGGCGAGCACTACACGTTCGACCCGAAGGAGTTCGACGGGCAGGAGGGGTAGGCCTGAAGACGGTCGGGCGACCCCCGCCTCAGTTCAGAACGCGCCCCTTCGTCGGCACGTCGAGCGAGAAGGGGGGGATTGCGACCAGAAACGTGCGCCCGTCCGCCAGATGCATCTCGTAATGGCCGTGCATGATGCCGGACGGCGTCGGCAGAGGGCAGCCGGACGTGTAGGTGAAACTGTCGCCGGGCGTCAGGATCGGTTCCTCGCCGACGACGCCGGGTCCGTGCACCTCCTCGACATGGCCGGTGGCGTCGGTGATGACCCAGTGGCGCGTGCGCAGCTGAACCGTGTCGCGGCTGCCGTTCTCGATCTCGACGCGGTAGGCGAAGACCCAGCGCCCCTCCTCGGGATTCGACTGCTCCTCCAGGTAGCTCGGTACCACGGTGACCGTGATATGGCGCGTCGTCGCCCGGTACATCGCGGTCTTCGTCCCTTCGGGGTCCCGTCCTTCGTCGAGGGCAAGACTTAAGCCGTGCGGACCGCGCGTCAACGGCGCAACGGATGGATCACGCCGGGTTGTGCGCCGACACCGGCGCCGGCCTGCTATCGCTTCGCGCAAGCGCCGCTCCGCCGGGGCGGGAGCGCATCGCCGTTCGAGACGATCATTTCAGGGAAAGGCCGGGACATGCTGGATGGAGCCTTGCGCCGCCTGATCGAGCGCCCGCTCGGGCGCATGGCGGCGCGTCTGGCGCGCGCAGGCGTTCGCGCCGACCAGGTCACCGTCGCCGGCCTCGCCACGGGCCTTCTGGCCGCTGCCGCGATCGCCGGCGGCGCCTTCCTCGCGGGCCTCGTCCTCGTCCTTCTCTCGCGCCTTGCCGACGGTCTCGACGGCGCGGTGGCCCAGCGCACGACGGCGAGCGACCTCGGCGGCTATCTCGACATCGTCTTCGACTTCGTCTTCTACGGGGCCGTGCCGCTCGGCTTCGCGCTGGCCGACCCGGCGGCCAATGCCGTGCCGGCCGCGGTCCTCCTCTTCGCCTTCTACGCCAACGGAGCCAGTTTCCTCGCCTTCTCGGTGATGGCGCAGAAGCGCGGTCTGTCCGACGAGGCTCGGGGGCCGAAGTCGCTCTACTTCACGACCGGGCTCGCGGAAGCCGGCGAGACCCTCGCCGCCTTCTGCCTCGCCTGCCTCGTGCCGGCCTGGTTCCCCGCCATCGCCTACGCCTTCGCGGCGCTGACGGCGATCACCTGCGTCTCGCGGGTGCGCCTGGCTGTCCTCACCTTCCGCGATCCGGCCTGAGGTCAGACCGCCGTCAGCGCCTCGGCGAAGTCCTCGATGAGGTCGTCCACGTCCTCGAGCCCGACCGAGAGGCGCAGGAGGCCGTCGGAAATGCCGAGTTCGGCGCGGGCCTCGGGCGTGAGGTTCTTGTGCGTCGTGGTGGCGGGATGGGTGACGAGGCTCTTGGCGTCGCCGAGATTGTTGGAGATCTTCACCACCTGCAGCGCGTTGGAGAGGCGGAAGGCCGCCTTCTTGCCGCCGGCGAGCTCGAAGGCGATGAGGGTGGAGCCGCCGCTCATCTGCCTGGCGATGACGGCCGCGTCCGGATGGTCGGAGCGGCCGGGATAGAGCACGCGCGAGATGCGCGCGTCGGCGGCCAGGCTGTCGGCGAGGCGCGCGGCGCTCGCCGTCTGGTGCGCCACGCGCAGCGGCAGCGTCTCGAGGCCCTTCAGGAGCGTCCAGGCGTTGAAGGGCGAGAGCGAGGGGCCGGTGTGGCGGAAGAAGTCCTGGAGGGTCTTCTCGATCCACTCGGACGAGGAGAGGATGACGCCGCCCAGGCACCGGCCCTGGCCGTCTATATGCTTGGTGGCGGAATAGACGACGACGTCGGCGCCGAGCTCGAGCGGCTTCTGCTGCATGGGCGTGGCGAAGACGTTGTCGACGACGAGCGTCGCGCCGCAGCCCTTTGCGAGCCTGGCGACGGCCGCGATGTCGATCACTTCCAGCGTCGGGTTGGTCGGCGTCTCCATGAAGAAGACGCGCGTCTCCGGCCGGATCGCGGCCTCCCAGGCCGAGAGATCGCGCCCGTCGACGAAGGTCGAGGCAACGCCCGCGCGCCCCAGCACGGTCTCCACCACGTAGCGACACGAGCCGAAGAGGGCGCGCGAGGAGACGATATGGTCGCCCGCCTTCACTTGGCACTGCAGTGCGGCGGTGATGGCGGCCATGCCGGAGGCGGTGGCGCGCGCGTCCTCGGCCCCCTCCAGCGCCATCATGCGCTCCTCGAACATGCGGGTCGTCGGGTTGCCGTAGCGCGAATAGATGAAGCCCGGCGCTTCGCCCTTGAAGCGCGCCTCGGCCGCTTCCGCGCTCGGATAGACGAAGCCCTGCGTCAGGAACAGCGCCTCGGACGTCTCGCCGAAGCCGGAGCGCATCGTGCCGCCATGGACCATGGCGGTGGCGGGGCGGACGGGGCGGCGGGGCTCGTTCGACATGGCGCGTCTCCAACAAAAAACCGGCCGTCGCTCGCACGAAAGCCGGTCTCCAACGGTCAAGTCGTCGACGGCCCTTTAGCGACTTGTTTAACGTGGCTGCAAGCCGGCCGGCCAAATCACCACGATGCGAGGACTTGCTTTACAGCGCGGACGCGATAGGCGTCAATCGCGACTCCCGCCGCAGCCCCGTGCCACGAGCCCCCCAGATGCCAGACGCCCAGATCGCCCCGCCGCACGCACAGGAGGGGATCCTGCCCGATCGCGGCATCGCCGCCCTGTTCGAGGCCGGCGCGATCCGCGCCGATCTGCCGCGCGACGCCGACCAGATCCAGCCCGCGAGCCTCGACCTGCGCCTGGGGGCCGTCGCCTATCGCGTGCGCGCGAGCTTCCTGCCGGGCCCGGGCCGCACCGTGGAGGACAAGCTCGCCCGCTACAGCCTGCACGAGGTGGACCTGACGCGCGGCGCGGTGCTGGAGGTCGGCTGCGTCTACGTCGTGCCGCTGCTGGAGCGCCTGACGCTGCCGCAGGCCCTTCGCGCGACGGCGAACCCGAAATCCTCGACCGGCCGGCTCGACATCTTCACGCGCGTCATCGTCGACGGCACGCGCGAGTTCGACAAGGTGCCGGAGGGCTACGACGGCCCGCTCTACATCGAGATCTCGCCGCGCACCTTCCCGATCCTGGTGCGGCAGGGCTCGCGTCTGTCGCAGATCCGCTTCCGCAGCGGCGCGCCGACGCTCCACGCCGACGAACTGGCCGCCCTCCACGCGCGCGAGCGCCTGACGGACGCGGCCTGCGCCGACATTTCGGGCAACGGCATCGCGCTCTCGATCGACCTCACGGGCGACGCGTCGGGCCTCGTCGGCTATCGCGGCAAGCGCCACAGCGCGGTCGTCGACGTCGACAGGCGCTCCGGCCACGCGACCGCGGAGTTCTGGGAGCCGATCCACCGGCAGGGACAGGGCGAACTCATCCTCGACCCGGACGAGTTCTACATCCTCGTCTCCAAGGAGAGCGTCCACGTGCCCCCCTCGCACGCGGCGGAGATGACGCCCTTCGACCCGCTGGTCGGCGAGTTCCGCGTTCATTACGCCGGCTTCTTCGATCCGGGCTTCGGCCATTCGCCGGCGGGCGGCACCGGCAGCCGCGCGGTGCTGGAGGTGCGCAGCCACGAGGTGCCCTTCATCCTGGAGGACGGGCAGATCGTCGGCCGCCTGATCTACGAGCGCATGAGCGCAAGGCCCGACCGGCTCTACGGCACCGAGCTCGCCTCCAACTATCAGGCGCAGGGGCTCAAGCTCTCCAAGCACTTCCGCTGAGGCCGCCCGCGGTCCGGGCGCCGCGGTCGGAAATCGTTGCCGCCGGTGCTGGCGGCGCATCGCGCCCTGTCCTATATCGATGTTTGGCGGGCTGGCCGGTTCGACAGGGATGACTTATTCCCCGGGGCCTTACGCATCCCCTAGGGAGCTGTCCCTGCCTCGGCCCGTGGGCTGGGGCACACGGCGCCCACCTACTCTGTAGGTTCCCGGGATCGACTATCTCATCGGCCGGGTGGCTCGCCAACGCCTTCCATGGCCCTCGCGGCGCGCCCGACCAAGGGCGCCGAGGCCGTGTCCGGCCAAGTTCCGGGGACCCGATGGACTCTATCGAGACCGACGCGCGCGCCGTGCAGGCGCATCTGCGCCGCGAGGCCCTCGCGCGGCGCGATGCCATGGACATGGGACGCCGCATCGAGGCCTCGTTCGAACTCGCCGACCGCGTAGGCGAGGCGCTCGACGTGGCGCCCGGCACGATCGTCTCGGGCTATCTGCCGATCCGTTCCGAACTCGACCTGCGGCCTCTGATGATGCGGCTCGCCGACCGGCGCGCGCGGCTCTGCGTGCCCGCCATCGTGGAGGGGCGGCTCGTGTTCCGCGAACTCCTGCGCGGCGCGCCGCTGGAGCCGCAGGGCTTCGGCACCTATGCGCCGGGCGAGGCCGCGGCGGTCCTGGAACCGGACCTGATGCTGGTGCCGCTCGCCGCCTTCGACCGCGCGGGCGGACGCATCGGCTACGGCCGCGGCTATTACGACGGCGCCATCGCCGCGCTGCGCGAGCGCGGGCGAGACCCCCGGCTCGTCGGCGCGGGGTTTTCGGTGCAGGAGGTGGAGGCGATCCCGCTGCAGGCCCACGACGTGCGCCTGCCGGAGATCGCGACCGAAACGGGCCTCCGCCGGCTCGGCCTCTAGGCGCGCCGCGGCTTTCTCCTCAGCTCAGCGGCGCTTCTCGCGGCCGAGGATCAGCGCCCAGTAGGGCTCGCCGCTGCGCCCGCGCGCGGCCGCGAGGCCGATCTCGGTGACGTTCGGGTTCAGGAGATTGCGCCGGTGCCCCGGCGAGGCCTCCCAGCCACGGATGACGGCCGGCACGGACCCGTAGTTCCAGCCGAGATTCTCCGAGATCGCAGCCCAGTTGTAGCCGTAGGCGGAGACGCGGCCGGGCAGGGAGCCGTCCAACGAATGGCTCATCTTGCCCCGCGCCGCCATGGCGCGCGCCTGCCGTTCGGCGGCCTTGTCGAGCACCGCGTCGAAGGCGACGGGGGAGAGGCCGTTGCTGGCGCGGAAGGCGTTGATCGAGCCGAGCGCCGTCCCGCGATCGACCGCGAAGCTGCTGGCCGAGGAGACGTCGACGCTGTTCAGCCCGCCGCCGGTGCAGCCCGAGACGAGGAGCGCGGCCGCCCCTCCCGCGGCCAGCGCCAGCCTGCGCAGGGTGCGACCCGTGCGCACGAAACGACCCGCGCCCGCGGGCGCGTCCTGTCCAACCATCATCGGCCCTGACTCCTGTTCCTCGTCCCGCCCGCCGGGCAAACCGCCGCTTCCCCTCGCGGACCACGCGCACTAGCTTGCCCGCAAAACCTTGCGCGGAAAGCACGATGATCGATCTCTACACCTGGACGACGCCCAACGGCGAGAAGCCCGTTCTGATGCTGGAGGAACTCGGCCTCGACTACGCGCTGCATCTCGTCGACATCTCCACCGGCGCGCAGAAGAAGCCCGACTTCCTCGCCCTCAATCCGAACGGCCGTATCCCCGCCCTGGTCGACCGGCGTTCCGGCGCGGACCTGCGCGTCTTCGAATCGGGCGCGATCCTCGTGCATCTGGCCGAACAATCGGGCCGATTTCTGCCCACCGCGCCGGCCGAGCGCGCCGAGACCTTCGCCTGGACCTTCTTCCAGGTGGGCGGCACCGGGCCGATGATCGGCCAGTACCACCACTTCGCGACCTACGCGAAGGAGACGATCCCCTACGCGATCGAGCGCTACGCCGCCGAGGGCCGTCGGCTCCTGGGCGTCCTCGACGGTCGGCTTTCGACGCGCGACCATCTCGCCGGCGCCTATTCGATCGCCGACATCATCAACTATTCCTGGGCCAAGGCGGGCGTGGACGAACTGGCCGAGGAGGGCCAGTTCCCGGCGCTTCGGGCCTGGCTGGAGCGGGTCGGCAGCCGCCCCGCCATCGTCGCGGGCCTCTCCAAGTTGTCGGCCGCCAAGGCCGCGCTGTCGGACAAGGCCTGATGCGTTTCCTCTTTCTCGGCGACATGGTCGGCCGCTCCGGCCGCAGCGCCGTATTCCAGCGCCTGCCGGGCCTCGTCGCCGACTGGCGGCTGGATTTCGTGGTGGTGAACGGGGAGAACGCGGCCGGCGGCTTCGGCGTGACCGAGGAGATCCTGGAGGCGACGCTCGCCGCCGGCGCCGACGTGATGACGACGGGCAACCACGTCTTCGACCAGCGCGAGGCGCTGGACTTCGCCACGCGCCAGCCGCGCTTCCTGCGGCCGGCGAACTATCCGAAAGGCGCGCCGGGCGTCGGCAGCGGCCTGTTCGAGGCGCGCAACGGGGCGCGCGTCCTCGTCGCCAACGTGATGGGCCGGGTGTTCATGTCGCCCGATCTCGACGACCCGTTCGCCTGCGCCGACGCCCTGGTCGCCGCCTGTCCGCTCGGCGAACAGGCCGACGCGATCGTCATCGACTTCCACGCCGAGGCGACGAGCGAGAAGCAGTGCATGGGCCATTTCCTCGACGGGCGCGTGAGCCTCGTGGTGGGCACGCACACGCATGTGCCGACGGCCGACCACCAGATTCTCGTCGGCGGCACGGGCTACCAGTCGGATGCGGGCATGTGCGGCGACTACGATTCCTCGCTCGGCATGGAGAAGGAGGAGCCGCTGAACCGCTTCGTCACCAAGGTGCCACGCGGGCGCTTCGAGGCCGCGCAGGGTCCGGCGACGATCTGCGGTCTGGCGGTGGAGATCTCCGACCGCACGGGGCTTGCCGAGAGAATCGCGCCCGTGCGGATCGGCCCGCGCCTCGACGGGGCGATGCCGGACTTCTGGTAGCGGCTCAGACGCCGGAGAGGAGCACCACGGTCGGCCGCCGCGGCAGCGTGCGCGCCGAGACCGTGAGGCTGCGCTCGGCCCGGCGCTCCACCTCGAAGCCCGGCAGTTTCTCCAGGAAGCGCTCGATCGGGCCGGCGAAGCGGTGCATCGGCAGGACGAGGCGCGACTGCAGCCGCTCGACGATCGTGCCCATGCCGGCCTGGCTCATCGTCATGCCCCCGTCCACCGGCACCATGACGATGTCGAGCCGGCCGATCGCGGCGAAGTCCTGGTCGGTGAGTTCGTGATGCAGATGGCCGAGATGGCCGATGCACAGGCCCTGCGTCTCGAAGACGAAGATCGAGTTGCCGTCCGGCTCCATGCCGCCCTGGCCGCGGATGTCGGTCGGCACGTTGCGCACGTGCAGGTCCTTCACCGTCACGTCGTGGCGCGCCGCGCCGCCCTCCGGGTTCCAGCCCTTCAGGACATGCTGGATGCCGGGGTCCGGGAAGGGCGTGTTGTGGGAGGAATGGGCCTTGTTCATGGTCGCGATCGTCGGCATCGCCTCGCCCGCGTAACCCGAATAGTCCGTCGCCGCCCGGACGCCCTCCGGCGTCTCGATGAGATAGGTCGAGTGGTGGATATAGGTGATCGTCACCTCGCCGCTGCGGGCGGCGGCCGGGATCGCCGCCGGCATCCGCCCGTCGAAGCTCGCGAAACGCGCCTTCGGAAGCCCTTGCGCGATGGCGTGGCACAGGCTCGGAACCGGCTGGGCGAGGGCGGCGCCGGGCGCGGCAAGGGTGCCGAGGCCGATCGAGAGGGCGGCTGCGAGGATGCGCTGGCGCACGGGCGGCTCCTGGCGTTTCGGGACGCTGGCCGGAGACTAGACCAACGGATCGCGCCCGCGCGTTCATCATCGCGTGAGCGGCCCCGCCGGCCCGGCCGTTCTGGACGCTCGCCGCGATTTTGACTAAGAGACACCCCTTTCGCGAATTCGTCCAAGCAGGTGCCACATGGCCGGCCATTCACAGTTCAAGAACATCATGCATCGCAAGGGCCGCCAGGATGCGGTCCGCTCCAAGCTCTTCTCCAAGCTTGCCCGCGAGATCACGGTGGCCGCCAAGGGCGGCCTGCCGGACCCGGACATGAACGCGCGCCTGCGCCTGGCCATCAACAACGCCAAGGCCCAGTCCATGCCGCGCGACAATATCGAGCGCGCGATCAAGAAGGCCTCGGGCGCCGACGGCGAGAACTACGACGAAGTGCGCTACGAGGGCTACGGGCCGGGCGGCGTCGCCGTCATCGTCGAGGCGCTGACCGACAACCGCAACCGCACCGCCTCCAACGTGCGCTCCTACTTCACCAAGTCGGGCGGCGCGCTCGGCGAGACGGGGTCGGTCTCCTTCATGTTCGACCATGTCGGCGAGATCGTCTATGCCGCCAAGGCCGGCAGCGCCGACAAGGTGATGGAAGCGGCCATCGAGGCGGGGGCCGACGACGTCGTCTCCGACGAGAACGGCCACACGATCATCACCGCCTTCGAGGATCTCGGCGAGGTTTCGGCCGCGCTCGAGAAGAGCCTGGGCGAAGCCGAGAGCGTGAAGACCATCTGGCGCCCGCAGACCGGCACCCCGGTGGACGAGGAGAAGGCGCAGAGCGTGCTCAAGCTCATCGGCAATCTCGACGAGGACGACGACGTGCAGAACGTCTACGCCAATTTCGAGGTCGACGAAGAGGTGATGGCGAAGCTCTCGGCGGCCTAAGCCGGGCCCGTCTCCGCGGCGGGGCCATCGAAGCCGAGATCCTCGTAGATCTCGGCCATCGCCAGGTCCGCCTCGATCTCGCCGAGCGGGATCGCGGCGGCGAGACCCTTGAAAGTCTCGGAGGCCCAGCCGGCGGACCCCCGCCGCCAGACGATGACGTTCGGAGACTGGGTGTCGATCAGCAGGACGACGTCGACCGCTTCGTGCCGCTTGTATTCCTCGACCTTCTGGAATCGGTCGAACCGCATGGTGGAGGGCGACAGAACCTCGATCAGAACCCGCGGCACCGCCGCCTCCATGCTCTGATCCGGCTGCGAGCGGCAATCGACGACGAGATCGGGCCGCCGGATGTTCGCGTTCGGATTGCGGACGGCGATATCGTCGGTATGCGGGCGGCAAGGCTTGCCCCGCAGTTTCTCGCGCAAGGTCGTCAGCACGTTCACCGTCACGGTATCGTGCCGGCGCGACGCGCCCGTCATCGCCTTCGGCGTCGCGACCGGGACCCCGTCCACCAGTTCGTAGTTGCGGTCCTGCTCGGCCTGCCAGACGAAGAACTCGTCCGGCGTCATGCGCTTCGGCGTCCGCGCTTCGCTCATCGTCGTCTCCCGCCTGACGCCGCATTCTACGGCGGTGCCGCCGGCCCGCAACTCCCTACGAGGGGCCCCGCGCTTCGGCGGCGGTGCGTCCGGCGATCGCGGCCGGCACGATCGTTTCCGAGACGAGGCGGTGGAGGTCCTGCACGTAGCCGCTGCGCCCGGAGGGCTGCGTCTCGTCGGAGGTGATGGCGACGGTGAGCGCGAGGTCCGGCACGACATAGATCATCTGTCCGCCATAGCCCCAGCCGTAATAGCCGGGATGCCCGGCGAAGCTCTCGACGAACCAACCGTAGCCGTAGCGCCCGGCATGGAAGCGGGACGTCGTGCGCGGCGTGAAGGACGCCTCGATCCAGGCCTGCGACAGGACGCGCTCGCCCGATGCCGTGAGCCCGCCGCGCCGATAGAGCTCGCCGAAGGCCAGGAGCGAGCGCGGCGTCATCGCCATCTGGTTGCCGCCGAGATAGAGGCCTTGCGGATCGCGCTCCCAGTCGGCGATGCGCACGCCCGCAGGTCCCAGCCAGTCGCGCGCGAGCTGCAGCGTCGAGCGGCCGCTCGCCTTTGTGAGGATGGCCGAGAGGAGATGGGTCGAGCCCGTGGAATAGAGCATCGAGCCGCCCGGCTCGTCCACGAACGGCTTGGCGAGCGCCGCGCGCACCCAGTTTCGGCTGGAGATCCAGGCGCCGTAATTGGCGCCCGAGGTGCGCTCGAGCCCGGCCTGCATCGAGAGGAGATGGCCGATCGTGACCTCGAACAGGCGCGGGTCGGGATCGGCCGGAAAGTCCGCCCGCAGGAAGGAGGCGATCGTCTGGTCCGGGCCTTCGATCAGACCCTTGTCGATGGCGATGCCGACGAGAGCGGAGACGACGGACTTGGAGGCCGACTTGATGTTGGCGGCCCGGTCCGTGCGCTGCCCGCCGAACCCCTCGTCGATCACCGTCGCCCCGTCGACGGAGACGAGGATCGTCTCCAGCGCGGGAAGGGCGCGGGCGCGCTCGAGGACGGTCTGCAACGATCCTGCGCCTGACGTCACGGCTGCGGGACCGGCGGCGGTCTGGGCGGCCGCCGGGAGGACGGGTGCCAGGAGAAGGGCGCAGAGGGCGAGGCGGAGGGCGTTCGTGCGGTGCGACATGGGCGCAAGATGGCAGCGCGCCGGCCGCGGCGACAGGGCCGTCACCGCAAGGTGAACGCGGCCGGACCCACCGCACCGGACATGGTCCGACCCTGAGCAAGCCGTCGTCCGCGCTCCGTTTCGTTTCCGTTCATGTTTTGTCTTTAATTCGAGCGAGCGTCGCGATAGGCTGGAAGGAACGGCATCATGGGGCAGGGGGCGGTCATCCGCATCATCGGCATCGATCCGGGCCTGCGGCGCACCGGCTGGGGCGTCGTGGAGACGCTCGGCAATTCTCTGCGCTTCGTCGGCAGCGGGACGGTCACGTCCGACAACAAGCTCGATCTCGCCAGCCGGCTGCGTCAGCTGCACGACGGTCTGACGGAGGTCCTGCATGTCCATCGGCCCGACGAGGCGGCGGTGGAGCAGACCTTCGTCAACAAGGACGCGGTGGCGACGCTGAAGCTCGGGCAGGCCCGCGGCATCGCCATGCTGGTGCCTGCGCTCGCCGGCCTGCCCGTCGCCGAATACGCGCCGAACGCGGTGAAGAAGGCGGTCATCGGCGTCGGGCATGGCGAGAAGAAGCAGATCCACATGATGGTGAAGGTGCTTCTGCCACGCGCCACTTTCGACACGGACGATGCGGCCGACGCCATCGCCATCGCCATCTGCCACACCCATCACCGCCAGTCGGCCCAGGCCCGAGCCGCCTTCGCGCTGCCGGCCTGAGGGCTGTGTTCTTGACTTGTTCCGGTTCGGCGGATAAGTAATACCGCAAGGTATTACGCGAGGGCGACGCATGCGTCTGACGGAAAAGAGCCAGGTGACGATCCCGAAGTTCATCCGCGACCGGCTCGGCATCGGTCCGGGCAGCGAGGTGGAGTTCGTGGACGACGGCGACATCGTGCGCCTGGTGCGCAAGTTCGGCAACGAGACGCCCGCCGATCGCCGTCGCCGTCTGACGGCTCGGATCGACGAGTTGGCGGATCAGGTCGATATCGGGGCGAATTCGGTCGACGATTACATGGCCGAGCTTCGAGGCGGGCGTGACGATTTCGACGCTCGTTGACACCGACGTCCTGATCGATCTCGTCGCGCTGCAGGCCGATCCCGCTCAGCGCGCTTGGTCTCGCGCGCAGTTCCTGGCGGCCCTGGACGAGGGGACGGTGGCGACGAGCGTGATCGTCTGGGCGGAGATCACGCAGAAGGAGGCGGGCGAGCGGCGCCTGCGCGCTCTGTTCGCTCCTTTTGATTTGCAGGAGGAACCGCTGCCCTTCGAAGCCGCCTTTCCGGCGGGGCAGGCCCATCGCCTCTATCGCGAGCGCGGCGGGCAGCGCGAGCGCACCCTGCCCGACTTCCTCATCGGCGCCCATGCGCTCGTCGCCGGGCACCGCCTTCTGACGCGCGACGGCGCCCGCTATCGCAACTACTTCCCCGATCTTCGGATCATCTGCCCGGAGACCCATCCGTGATCGGAAAGCTGAAGGGCACGATCGACGAGATCGACGAGGACAGCGTCGTGATCGACGTGCACGGCGTCGGCTACGTCGCCCATTGCGGGGCCCGCACCCTGGCCGGGCTGCCGGCGCCGGGGGAGGCGGCGGCACTCTTCGTCGAGACCTATGTGCGCGAGGACATGATCCGCCTCTACGGCTTCGCCACGCGCGCCGAGCGCGAGTGGTTCGGGCTCCTGCAGAGCGTGCAGGGCGTGGGCGCCAAGGTGGCGCTCGCCGTGGTGGGCACGCTCTCGGTCGCCGAGCTCGCCGACGCCGTCGCCCTCCAGGACAAGGCGATGGTGGCGCGCGCGCCGGGCGTCGGCCCGAAGGTCGCCGCGCGCATCGTCGCCGAGCTGAAGGACCGCGCGCCCGCCTATTCCGGCCCGGCCTCCGGCGAGAGTTTCGGCCTGAAGCGCGAGATCGGCGAGGGCGTCGCGGCCGCGCCCGTCGCGGACGCGGTTTCGGCGCTCGTCAATCTGGGCTATTCGCGCGATCAGGCCGCCGGCGCGGTCGCCACCGCCCTGCGCGAGGGCGGGGAGGGCGCGCCCTCGACGACGCTGATCCGGCTCGGGCTGAAGGCGCTCAGCCGCGCCTGACGCGGACGGSCAGGRGCGGCGGCTCCCCTGCCGCCACCCGGCGAGCCGGCGACGGAGAGATGACGGTCGCGGCGACGAGGGGCGCGGCGACGATGCGCGCGAACACGACGGACGCGACGACGGCCAGGAGCGGGGCATAGCATTCCCATGAACACGACCCGCCTCATCGCCCCGGAGAAACGCGGCGAGGACGCCGACACCAGCCTGCGGCCGCAGCGGCTCGACGAGTTCGTCGGCCAAGCGGCGGCGCGCGCCAATCTCAAGATCTTCATCGAGGCGGCCAAGACGCGCGGCGAGGCGCTGGACCACGTCCTCTTTGTCGGGCCGCCGGGTCTCGGCAAGACGACGCTGGCGCAGATCATGGCCAAGGAGCTCGGCGTCAACTTCCGCTCCACCTCCGGTCCCGTCATCGCCAAGGCGGGGGACCTCGCGGCCCTTCTCACCAATCTGGAGGAGCGCGACGTCCTCTTCATCGACGAGATCCACCGCCTCAGCCCGGCGGTGGAGGAAATCCTCTATCCCGCCATGGAGGACTTCCAGCTCGACCTCATCATCGGCGAGGGGCCGGCGGCGCGCTCGGTGAAGATCGACCTGTCGAGATTCACCCTCGTGGCCGCCACCACGCGGCTCGGCCTCCTGACGACGCCGCTGCGCGACCGTTTCGGCATTCCGGTGCGGCTGAACTTCTACACCGTGCCCGAGCTGGAACACATCGTGAAGCGCGGCGCCCGGCTGATGGCGCTGCCCATGGGCGAGGACGGGGCGCGCGAGATCGCACGGCGCGCGCGCGGCACGCCGCGCATCGCCGGGCGCCTCCTGCGCCGCGTGCGCGACTTCGCCACCATGGCCGATGCCGCGATCGTGGACCGGCGCATCGCCGACGAGGCGCTGACGCGGCTCGAGGTCGACAGTCTCGGCCTCGACCAGCTCGACCGGCGCTATCTCGATCTCATCGCCGTCAATTTCGGCGGCGGCCCGGTGGGCATCGAGACGATCGCGGCCGCGCTTTCCGAGCCGCGCGACGCGATCGAGGACATCGTCGAGCCCTATCTGCTGCAGCAGGGCTTCCTGCAGCGCACCCCGCGCGGCCGGCTTCTGACGGCCCATGCCTTCCGCCATATCGGCCTCGCCGTTCCGTCCTCGCTGTCGGGCGTGCAGGCGGGCCTCTTCGAGGAGCCGGGCGAGGCGGATTAGAGCGTCGTGCGTCCCTTCGGACGCACAAAGGACGCTCCAAGCCATTGAGTCTACGCATCAAGCCGTCCGAACATCGAGCGCGATCGTCGGGACCGATGCAGGAGAACGCCGTGCGCCCCGGACGGACGCACGGCGTTCCCAGCGTCAGGCGGTCACTTCGTCAGAGACGCGGCGGCCCCGTCCACGCGGCCGATCGAGAAGAACAGCGTCTCTCCCGAGGAATCGTCGACGCCGTCATTGTCGGTGACGACATAGCCGGTGCCGGTCCCGTCGATGGCGAAGCCCTCGACCTTGTCGACGACGTAGCCCTGCGTCTGGGCCTTCAGGTCGGGCAGGAGATCGCGCACCGTTTCCTTGGCGACGACGGGGAGCGGGCCGCCGAGCGGCGCCGGCGTCAGCTCGGCGAGGGCGACTCGGGTGATCGCCTTCAGCCGCGCCGCCGCGCCGATCTGGTTGTCGCGCTCGATGAAATAGGCGTGGTCGCCGTGAACCGTGATTTCCGACAGTCCGGTCCAGGCGCCCTCGCCCTCGGCCGCGTCGAGGGGATAGAGCACGGCGCCCCACTCCTTCGTCTTCGGATCGTAGGAGACGAGCTTGGTCTGGTTCGCGGGATCGTTCTTCCACGGGCGCTGGATCGCGACCCAGAGCCGGTCGCCGATCATCGCGATGCCTTCAGCCCCGAACCGCGTCTCGCCCTCCAGGAGTGCGGGCGGGAAGGCGACCGTCTCGGTCACCGCGCCCGTCGCGTCGACGTGAACGAGCTGGTGCGGCACGTCCTTGTCCGTCCGGCCCTCGCTGGCCAGCCAGGCGCCGCCGGCGCCGTCGGGCGTCAGACCCTCGAGATCGAGATGGGCGGCGGCTTCGCCCTTGTCCGTCACGGGGCGCGCCGCGACGATGCGCGCGGGCTTGGTGGTGGCGTCGATGGTGAAGAGGGTGGGCGCCGCGCCGTAGACGCTGTCGCTGACGGCGTAGAGCAGGCCGGGCGTCTGCGGATCGGCGGCGAGGCCGGACAGGGCGCCGAAGCCGATCGGCATGCCGTCCTTCATCGTCGAGACGATCTGCGGATAGGCTGGGACGCCTTCGGCCCGTTCGTAGAGCATGACGTGACTGCGCGCCGCGCCGTCCTCCACCAGATCCGCCTCGTTGGCGGTGGCCAGGAGGTTTCGCGCGGGAATCGCGACCGCGCCCTCCGGCGAGATGCCCGAGGGCAGGATCTGCAGGAGTTGCGGCTCCGCGCCCGTGTCCCTGTAGACGCCGACCAGCGAGGCCCGCTCGGCGAGGACGAAGATCAGCGTCTCGCCGCCGAATGCGGCGACCTCCAGCCCCTCCGGCTCGATGCCCTTGGCGTCGGAGCGCTTGTCGGGATAGTGCCCGGCCAGGGCGGCCTGCATCTCCAGCGACGGGCCCGACTCGGACGCGACGCTGCCGTCGCGGTTGAAGACGGTGAAGCCGCGCGTCCCGCCCTTCCAGTCGCCTTCGTTGGCGATCACGAGGCGGTCCGTTCCGAGCCACTTGATCGCATCGGGCTCGCGCGGGCGGGCCTCGATCGAATCGACGAAGGCGAGCCTGCCGTCGTCCTTTGCGTCGACGCCCTCCAGCGCGACCGTGCCGGCGCTGAAATGGCCGGTGACCGCAGCGCTGGCGCCGTCGATCAGGACGATGTGATTGTTCTCCTGCAGCGTCACCGCGAGCTCGTTGCGGGCGTTGAAGGCGACGAATTCGGGCTCCGGATCCTCCGGCGCGATGGTCGCGAGGCCGGTCATCTCGACGCGCCTGGCGCCGGCGCAGTCGGGCGTTCCATCCTGCAAGGGCAGGATCACCACGAAGCCGGCCGGCATCTGCGGCAGCGCTCCGTCGTTCAGATCCTCGTCGCGCTCGTTCTCGATCGCGACGGCCGCCAGGGTGCCGTCCGGCGAGACGGCGACGGAGTCGGGCTGGCCGCCGAGGTCGCAGGTCGCTCCCATCGTCTTCGTGGCGAGGCTGACGGCGCCGAGCTGTCCGGCCGGCTCGGTCTTGGAGTCGGACGTGCGGAAGCCGACGAGGACGGTGTCGCCCGCCACCGCCACGGAGGTCGGCTCGCCGTCGATGGCGAGATAGCCGCCGGCCTTCGGCGCCCTCGCGTCGGAAATGTCGATGAAGCCGATGCCGCCGTTCGGGCTGTCGGAATAGACCAGCGTCCGGCCGTCCTTCGAGGCCGTGATGATCTCGGCGGATGTCTCGGAGGCAGGGTCGGTGCCCTCGGGCAGGTTCGAGGCGACGGGGAAGGACGCGATGCGGTTGAACACCGGCTCGGCGAAGCTCACGAGCGTCGAGGAGGCCAGAAGAACCGCGGCCAAGGGAAGTATCGGGGTCAAGCGCATGTCCTGGGGCTCCTGATGCGGACGGGATGGACCGGCATCAAACAGCGGCAGGTGACGGGGCGATGAACCGGACGTGACGCGTGCGTGACAATCGCCGCAGGCTCTGCCGCGCCCGTGCGCGCTCCGCGGACGGTCGGCGCCCGACAGGCGTCTCAAGGTCCGGCGCCAAGCCCTTGGTTTCGCGGCACGGAGCGAAAACCGATTCCGTCGGTCGGCGCGATGCTGTAGGCGACCGGCATGGATCATTCGATCGCCGGCCGGCTCACGCAGACAGGGCACGAGCTTCTCGTGCGCGTCTATTTCGAGGACACGGACTTTTCCGGCGTCGTCTACCACGCGCGCTATCTGCAGTTTCTGGAGCGGGGACGGTCCGATTTCCTGCGGCTGAAGGGGATCGGTCACCGGGAGCTTCTGGACGGCGCCTTCGGCGCGCCGATGGCCTTCGCCGTGCGGCGCATGGAGATCGAGTTCCTGCGTCCCGCCCGGATCGACGACATCCTGCGGGTCGAGACGCGCACGGCCCTTCTCGGCGGCGCCCGCGTCGTTCTCGACCAGCGCATCCTGCGCGGCGAGGCGGACGTCCTGGTGGAGGCCCGCGTCAAGGTGGCGGTGATCTCGCCGGCGGGCAAGCCGATGCGCATGCCGCCGGCCGTTCTCGCCACGCTGGCGCCGGAGGAGGCCTCGGTCGCCGGGGCCTGAGCCCCCGCGCCGCAGCGGGCATCGCGCCGATTCGCGCGGTCCCGCTAAGAAAACCTTAACCTTAACCGTGTTTCAACGGGGCGCGTCCGATGCGGTCGGGCCACGCCATTCTTTCACCGGATTTACTCGTGAAGGACGGTGCGGGTCTCTTCGACAGGTGTCGGTCGTCGACAGCCAGAGGGCGAAGCCGCGGCGAGCCTTCGGGTCATGCCCGCTTTCGGCACGTCAGCCGACCCGCATCGCTTACCGAGGAACTTGACGGATGAACGGAGAAGTCGTTCACGAAACCCTGGCCGCCGCCGGATCGGTGTCGATGTGGGACCTGTTCTGGCAGGCCGGCCTCATCGTCAAGCTGGTGATGATGGGCCTCATCGTCGCCTCGGTCTGGACCTGGGCGATCATCGTCGACAAGTCCATGCGCTTCGGGCGCGTGCGCCGGCAGCTGAACAGCTTCGAGACGCATTTCTGGTCCGGCCAGTCTCTGGAGGACCTCTACCACAACCTCTCCGAGCGCAAGACCTCCGGCATGGGCGCCCTGTTCGTGGCGGCGATGCGCGAGTGGAAGAAATCCTTCGAGAAGGGCGCCCGCTCGCCGATCGGCCTGCAGGCGCGCATCGAGAAGGCGCTGGACGTGACGCTCGCCCGCGAGATGGACGATCTGGAATCGCGCCTCGGCTTTCTCGCCACGATCGGCTCGGCCGCGCCCTTCGTCGGCCTCTTCGGCACCGTCGTCGGCATCATGACCTCGTTCCAGGCCATCGCCGGCTCGAAGTCGACCAACCTCGCCGTCGTCGCGCCCGGCATCGCCGAGGCGCTCCTGGCGACCGCCATCGGCCTCGTGGCCGCGATCCCGGCGGTCATCGCCTACAACAAGCTCTCCGCCGACGCGGGCAAGATCGGGCTGCGGCTCGAGGCCTTCGCCGACGAGTTCTCCGCGATCCTGTCGCGGCAGATCGACGAGAGGACGCCCGCCCGCTGAGTTCGGCGCGCGGCTGCTAGGGGATCGACGATCATGGGCATGTCCACGGGTTCGGGCGGTGGGGGCGGATCGCGCCGCGGCCGGCGCGGCGGCAAGCGCCGCGCGCCGATGAGCGAGATCAACGTGACGCCGATGGTCGACGTCATGCTGGTGCTGCTCATCATCTTCATGGTGGCCGCGCCCATGCTGACGGTGGGCGTGCCCATCGACCTGCCGGAGACGGCGGCCAAGGCGATGAATTCGGAGACGCAGCCCATCACCATCTCGGTGAACTCGACCGGCGGCGTGTTCATCCAGGAATCGGAGATCGCGGTCGAGGAGGTCGTCGCCAAGCTGCAGGCGATCGCCAAGACCGGCTACGAGGAGCGCATCTTCGTGCGCGGCGACAAGACGGCCGACTACGGCACGGTGATGAAGGTGATGGCGCTGATCTCCTCCGCGGGGTTCAAGAATATCGGCCTCGTGACCGCGCCGGACGTGTCGGTGTGAGGGCGCCATGAAGACCGGCGTCGCCACCTCCGCTGTCCTGCACGCGGCGGTCCTCTCCTGGGGACTGCTGACCTTTTCCGCGCCCGCTCCGCTTCAGGTCGAGACCGAGGCCTTGCCGGTCGATCTCGTGTCCATCGAGGAATTCTCCCAGTCGGTCGCCGGCGACGAGAAGGCGCCGGTGAGCGAGAAGCCCGCGCCCGCGCCCACCAAGAAGCCGCAGACGCTGCCGATGCCGGCCGAGAATGTCGGCGACAACGAGGTCGACCTGCCGACGCCGCCGACGCCGGTGGCGCGCCCGAAGCCGGTCGAGACGGCCGCCGCCGCCAAGCCCTCGCCGCCGCCCCCGGCGCCCGCGAAAGTGCCCGAGCCGGCAAAGCCCGAGCCCGTGAAGGAGGCGGCCAAGCCCGCCGAGCCGACGCCGCCGCAGCCCGACCCCGTCGAGCAGGCGATCGAGGAGGCGCAGGACGTGACGCCCGAGCCCGTGGCGGCCGAGCCGCAGAAGGAGGAGGCGGAGATCGCCGCGCCCCGCAATCTGCCCAAGCCCGCCCCGAAGCCGCAGCCGCCCAAGAAGGTCGAGGTCGCCGAGGCCAAGCCCGTCGAGGAGAAGAAGCCCGAGCCCAAGAAGCCCGAAGCGGCCAAGCCCGAGCCGAAGACGTCGACGCAGACCGCCAGGACCGAGACCGGCAAGGCCGACGCCAAGGATTCCAAGTCCAGGAGCGACAAGGCCGAGGCGGAGGAGAGTTTCGACGCCGAGGCCATCGCCGCGCTCCTCAACAAGGAGAAGGCGGCCGGCGGCGGCGCCAAGCGCTCCACCGAGACGGCCTCGCTCGGCGGCAAGACGACGACGGGCGCCAAGCTCTCGCAGAACGAGATGGACGCGCTGCGCGGCCAGATCCAGAAGTGCTGGTCGCCGCCCGCCGGCGTCTCGGAGGCGGGCAGCCTGCGCATCTCGATCCAGATGCGGCTCGACCCGACCGGGGCCCTCGAGGCGCGGCCCGAGATCGTCTCGGGCGGCGGTTCGGCCGGCATCGAGCGGGCGGCCGGCGAGGCGGCGCGGCGCGCCGTGATGAAATGCGCGCCCTACAACCTGCCGTCCGACAAGTACGACACCTGGGCCGAGGTCGTGGTCAATTTCGACCCGAGCCAGATGTTTTGACCCATCGCCCGAATGATCCGGGGCATCGCCGCGCCCGCGGCGGCCCCCTCTGCCAGGAGCGGGCCGGCGCCGCGTCGCCCGCCCGATCTCTCAACGTAAAGGCGCGGCCGTTGCCAACGGCCGTCAGCCGTCGCCACGACGGAAGGCTCCCATCATGATCCGACTGCTGCAGACGGCCTGCGCCGCCATGCTCCTCGCCTCCGGCGCCCTTCTCTCGCTGACAGGCTCGGCCAACGCGCTGGTCGAGATCGACGTGACGCAGGGCAACGTCGCACCGCTTCCCATCGCCGTTCCCGACTTCGCCTCGCGCGACGGGATCGGCGCCAAGATCTCCGGCGTCGTCGAGGCCGACCTCAAGCGCTCCGGCCTCTTCGCGCCGATCGCCAAGGCCGCCTTCATCCAGAAGGGCCTGACGCCGGACCAGACGCCGAACTTCGCCGACTGGACCGTCATCAATGCCGAGGCCATCGTCGCCGGGCGCGTGACGCCGGAGGCGGACGGGCGCCTGCGCGTCGAGTTCCGCCTCTGGGATACGGCCGCCGGCCAGCAGCTCGACGGCCAGCAGTTCTACACGACGCCCGAGAACTGGCGCCGCGTCGCCCATATCATCGCCGACGCGATCTACGAGCGGCTGACCGGCGAGAAGGGCTATTTCGACACGCGCATCGTTTTCGTGTCGGAGACCGGCTCCAAGGACAAGCGCGTCAAGCGCCTCGCCATCATGGACCAGGACGGCGCCAACGTGCGCTATCTCACGCAAGGGGGCGATCTCGTCCTCACGCCGCGCTTCTCGCCGAACCGGCAGGAGATCACCTATATGTCCTTCGGCAACGGCGAGCCGCGGGTCTACCTCCTGCAGCTGGAGACCGGCCAGCGCGAGATCGTCGGCAACTTCCCGGGCATGACCTTCTCCCCGCGCTTCTCGCCGGACGGGCAGAAGGTGGTGATGAGCCTCCAGCAGGAGGGCAACGCCAATATCTACGCGATGGACCTGCGCTCGCGCGCGACGACCCGCCTGACCTCGACGGCGGCCATCGACACCTCTCCCTCCTTCTCGCCGGACGGCCAGCGCATCGTCTTCGAGAGCGACCGCGGCGGGCGCCAGCAACTCTACGTGATGAGCGCGGGCGGAGGCGGCCAGCAGCGCATCTCCTTCGGCGACGGCGCCTATTCGACGCCCGTCTGGAGCCCCCGCGGCGATCTCATCGCCTTCACCAAGCAGTCGGGCGGCCAGTTCCAGATCGGCGTCATGCGCCCGGACGGCTCGGGCGAGCGCATCCTGACCTCGGGCTTCCACAACGAGGGCCCGACCTGGGCGCCGAACGGGCGCGTGCTCATGTTCTTCCGCGACGGGCAGGGCGGCGGCGGCCCGCAGCTCTTCTCCATCGACCTCACCGGCCGCAACGAGCAGCGGATCGCGACGCCCGGCTTCGCCTCGGACCCGGCCTGGTCGCCCATCCTGGAATAGGGATCCGACCCATCGAGGCTCATGACTGTTGCGGCTCCGCATCACCCGATGCGGAGCCGCGTGCGTCTTTCGGCATCTCGCATTGTGTCGCGATTCCAAGGGGTTGAGGCGGGCTCTCGCATCTGCGAAGACGGACGGGTTTTACCGCCCATTAACCGTCCTCGTCGTAAAGCTTCGTCGATCGAATTTCCATCATCCTGAAGGAGCTGGCCATGCGCCGGAACGCGCTCACGGTTAAGAGCAGCATCGCACTCGCCCTCGTCGCCAGCCTCGCTCTCGCCGGCTGCGCGAAGAAGAACCAGAACCTGCCCGACAACGCCGCCGGCCTCGGCCTCGGCGGCGCCGGCGGCATGGGCGGCGCCGGCGGCTACGGCGCGAACGGCGCCGGCGGACGCGGCGGCGCGGGCGCGCCGGGCTCGACGCAGGACTTCACGGTCAATGTCGGCGACCGCATCTTCTTCGACTCCGACTCCTCCGTCGTGCGCGGCGACGCGCAGCAGACGCTCGCCCGCCAGGCGCAGTGGCTGAACCAGTATCCGCAGTATTCCATCGTCGTGGAAGGGCATGCCGACGAGCGCGGCACGCGCGAATACAACCTGGCGCTCGGCGCCCGCCGCGCCGCCGCCACGCGCGACTATCTCGCCCAGCAGGGCGTGCCCGCCAACCGCATGCGCACCATCTCCTACGGCAAGGAACGCCCGGTCGCGGTCTGCGACGACATTTCCTGCTGGTCGCAGAACCGGCGCGCCGTCACGGTGCTGGGCGGCGCCGGCAGCTGATCCGGCCGCTTCCGAACCATCGCGGGAAGGGGCGGGCGGCGACGTCCGGCCCTTCTTCGCGACCGGAGCCCGCCCGCGCCGATCCAATGCGGCCGCCCGTCAAACTTTGGCCGACTTCGCTTCGTCCATGCTAGCAACGCACGACCGGGCCTCGCGCCAGACCCGCCCGGCCCGATCTTCGCCACGAGGGATTCCACCGATGTTCCATCGTTCGCTGCGCGCCGCGGCAGCCGGTCTCGCGCTCGCCGCCGCCATGCCCACCATCGCCCCCGCCTTCGAGATGCCCTTCGGCCGCGCCGCGCCGCAGGCCGAGACCCGGCGGGAGGCACCCGTGCGCATGGCGCAGGCGAGCGACGCCTCGGGCCGCGTGAGCCAGCTCGAGGAGGAGATGCGCCGCCTCAACGGCAAGGTGGAGGAGCTGAGCTTCCAGCTTCTCCAGGCGCAGGAGCAGATGCGCAAGCAGCAGGAGGACATCGAGTTCCGCTTCCAGGAGCTGGAGGGCGCCAAGCCCGCCGCCGCCGGCCAGAAGCGCACCGAGGCCGCGCCCG
This sequence comes from Aurantimonas sp. Leaf443, assembly GCF_001425575.1. GTDB lineage: Bacteria > Pseudomonadota > Alphaproteobacteria > Rhizobiales > Rhizobiaceae > Leaf443. The sequence goes on from NZ_LMRD01000001.1 coordinate 345,402, forward strand.
CCGCCACGACGCCGCCCGCCGCCGCCCGCCAGACCGCCTCCGCCGCGCCCGGGGGCGACGAGATCGGTGCCATCCTCGGCTCGGGGCTCGACACGGGCACGGTCGGCTCCACCCCGGCCTCGACGCCCGCCCGCAAGCCGGCCGGCGATTCCGGCACGGTCGCCTCCGTCTCGCCGGAAGGGCCGGGCGAGATGTACGATCTGGCCTACAACTACCTCCTGGCCGGCGACTACCGCCTTGCCGAGGATTCCTTCCGCCAGTACAGCCAGGCCTACCCGACCGCCAAGGACGCGCCGGACGCCAAGTACTGGCTCGGCGAGAGCCTCTTCCAGCAGCAGAAATATGCCGACGCGGCCGAGGTCTTCCTCAACGCCCAGAAGACCCATCCCGAAAGCGCCAAGGCGCCGGAGATGATGCTCAAGCTCGGCATGTCGCTCGCCAAGCTCGACAATCGCGAGACGGCCTGCGTCACCTATCGCGAGGTCGAGAAGCGCTATCCCTCGATGACCGCCAATGTCGCCAAGAAGCTGAAGGGCGAGGAGAAGAGCGCCAACTGCTGACGAGCTTTCCAGAGCGCGCGGTCTTCGCGCTGCCAGACGGCGTGGGCGCCGCGCCGCCGGGCGCCGGACGCGTCGCCGACCGCGTGATCGACGCCTTCGAGGGAATGCCGCGGCCCTGGCGCGCCGTGCTCGGCCTCTCCGGCGGCCCCGACAGCCTCGCCTTGCTCCTGAACCTCGTGGAGGCCCGCGACCGGCTCGCGGACCGGGGCCTCGACGTCTCCTGCGTGACCGTCGATCACGGGCTGCGCGCGGCCTCCGCGGAGGAGGCGCGGTTCTGCGCAGATCTCTGCCGGCGCCTCGCCGTGCCGCACGAGACGCTGGTCTGGAGCGGGCACGGGCCCGGCAATCCTTCGGCCGCCGCGCGGGCCGCGCGCTACCGCCTTCTCGCCGCCGCCGCCCGCCGGCGCGGGGCGGGGGCCATCCTCACCGCCCATCATCGCGACGATCAGATCGAGACGCATATCCTGGCGCGCGAGCGCGGCGCCGGCCCGCGCGGCCTTGCCGCCATGCGCAGAAAGCGGGCGCTCGCGCCGGATCTCGTCCTGCTGCGCCCGCTGCTCGACCTCGACGGCGCTGGCCTGAAGGCCGATCTCGCCGCGCGCGGCCAGGTCGCCGTCGTCGATCCGACCAACGAGGCGGCCGACGCTGCCCGCATCCGCATTCGCCGCGCGCTCCGAGCCGACCCGGCCGCCCGGACCGAGGCGCTCGCGGCCCTCGATGCCGCGGGCGCGGCGCGCCTCTCGCTCGACCGCCGCCTCGCCGGCGCGATCGCGACGCTTGTCGGCGCCGGGCGCCTGCGGACCCGCCACGACGGCGTGCAGCTCCTCGACCGCCGCGCCCTGGCGTGTCTCGAGGACGACATCGCCTTCGACCTCGTCTCGCGGCTGATCGCGGGGGCCGCCGGGCGCGGGGGGCCTTCGCCGGGTGCGCCGACGCTGCGGCTCCGCCGGGCTCTCGGCGCGGAGAGCTTTGCCGGGGCGACGCTGCAGGGCGCGGCGCTGCGCGATCTGCCGCACGACATCGTCGCCTTCGAGCGAGAGTTCGGACGGGCGGGGCCGGCGGCGGTCGACCTCGCCGCGGGAGACGGCCCGTGCGTGACCTTCGACGGTCGCTTCGAGATCGACCGCGACGGGCCGCTTGCGCAGGGGGCCCGCACGATCGAAGCCTTCGGCCGGGGCGGACCGGCCGCCCGCACGCTGCCCGTCGCCCGCGACGCGGCGGGCGCCGTCGTCGCGGGACATCCGGCGCTCGCGCGCCGCTTCGGGCCCGCGATGCCGGCGCTTTCGCTGCGCGCCCTGGCCGTCTGGCATCTGACGCGCGACCTTTCGGACAGCTGAACGGGCCTCACAACCGCCATAGAGCGGCTTGCTAACTGTTCGGGCGCAAGCTTTGGCGCGGCGGCGTCAAAAGCGTCGCATATGGTTGGCAAGCCTGGCGCAAGCACCTATCTTGCCTGCACGCGACCGAGCGGGTTTGGACGCCCTTCCCAGGACGAGTGATGAATCAGAACTTTCGTAATTTCGCGCTGTGGGCGATCATCGCGCTCCTCCTGATCGCGCTGTTCCAGCTGTTCTCGAACGGCTCGCAGGGCGCCGGCGCACGGGAGATTCCGTATTCGCAGTTCCTGTCGGATGTCGACGCGGGCCGCGTGCAGTCGGTGACCATCCAGGGCCAGCGCATCGGTGGCAAGTATACCGACGGCGGCAGCCCCTTCCAGACCTACGCGCCGGAAGATCCGCAGCTCGTCTCGCGTCTGGAGACCAAGAACATCCAGATCACGGCCGGCCCGCCGAACGACAACGTCAACCCCATCTGGTCGATGCTGCTCTCCTTCGGCCCCATCCTTCTCATCCTCGGCGTCTGGATCTTCCTGATGCGCCAGATGCAGGGCGGCGCCGGAGGCAAGGCGATGGGCTTCGGCAAGTCCAAGGCCAAGCTCCTCACCGAGGCCCATGGCCGCGTGACCTTCGCGGACGTGGCGGGCGTCGACGAGGCCAAGCAGGACCTGGAGGAGATCGTCGAGTTCCTGCGCGAGCCGCAGAAGTTCCAGCGCCTCGGCGGCAAGATTCCGCGCGGCGTGCTCCTCGTCGGCCCTCCGGGCACCGGCAAGACGCTGACGGCGCGCGCCGTCGCGGGCGAGGCCAACGTGCCCTTCTTCACCATCTCGGGCTCAGACTTCGTCGAGATGTTTGTCGGCGTGGGCGCCAGCCGCGTGCGCGACATGTTCGAGCAGGCCAAGAAGAACGCGCCCTGCATCATCTTCATCGACGAGATCGACGCGGTCGGCCGCCATCGCGGTGCGGGCCTCGGCGGCGGCAACGACGAGCGCGAGCAGACGCTGAACCAGCTCCTGGTCGAGATGGACGGGTTCGAGGCGAACGAGGGCGTCATCCTCATCGCCGCGACCAACCGTCCGGACGTGCTCGACCCCGCGCTCCTGCGTCCGGGCCGCTTCGACCGGCAGGTCATGGTGCCGAACCCGGACGTCGGCGGCCGCGAGAAGATCCTGAAGGTTCATGTGCGCAACGTGCCGCTGGCCCCGAATGTCGATCTCAAGACCATCGCGCGCGGCACGCCCGGCTTCTCCGGCGCCGATCTCGCCAATCTCGTCAACGAGGCGGCCCTGATGGCGGCGCGCCGCTCCAAGCGCCTCGTCACCATGCTCGAGTTCGAGGATGCCAAGGACAAGGTCATGATGGGCGCCGAGCGACGCTCCATGGCCATGACCGAGGAGGAGAAGAAGCTCACCGCCTATCACGAGGCCGGCCACGCCCTCGTCGGTCTGGTGGAGCCCTTCAACGATCCGCTGCACAAGGTGACGATCATCCCGCGCGGCCGCGCGCTGGGCGTGACAATGAACCTGCCCGAGCGCGACCGCTACGGCATGCGCAAGAACGAGATGGAGGCGCGCCTCGCCATGATCTTCGGCGGCCGCGCGGCCGAGGAGATCATCTACGGGCTCGACAACGTCACGACGGGCGCTTCCAACGACATCCAGCAGGCCACCAACATGGCCCGCGCGATGGTCATGGAATACGGCATGAGCGACAAGCTCGGCCGCCTGCGCTACCGGCAGAACCAGGAGGAGATCTTCCTCGGCCATTCCGTCTCGCAGCAGCAGAACATGTCCGAGGACACCGCCCGCCTGATCGATTCGGAAGTGCGCGCGATCATCGAGGTGGCCGAGAACAAGGCTCGCAAGATCCTCAACGAGCGGATCGAGGATCTGCACATCATCGCCAAGGGCCTCCTCGAATACGAGACCCTCTCGGGCGACGAGGTGCGCGATCTCCTGGCCGGCAAGACGCTGGCCCGCGACATGGGCGACGACACGCCGCCTTCGCGCGGCTCGGCCGTGCCGAAGGCAGGGTCCGCCCGCCCCTCGGGCAGCCGCGAGGACGGGCTGGAGCCGCAGCCCTCGATCTGAGGCGCTGCGACGCACGGATGCAAGACGACGAGCGGGCGGTCCTTCGGGCCGCCCGCTCGCGTTTGCGGGTCGCGCGGCATCGTGCCGAGCGGGCCGGCACAGGCGCCCGACAGGCGTGAACACACTCTTTACGCCGGATGGATACGCTTTTTTACTTGGTCCGTGACCGGTGCAGCGTCTACCGCTGGCGCGACACGCGGGATCTCAAGGGGCATCATGGCGCGCAAGTATTTCGGCACGGACGGTATTCGCGGTGCGGCCAACCGGCATCCGATGACGGCGGAGGTCGCGATGAAGGTCGGCATGGCCGCCGGCATCGCCTTCCAGCGCGGCAGCTACCGGCACCGCGTCGTCATCGGCAAGGACACGCGCCGCTCCAGCTACATGATCGAGAACGCCATGGTGGCGGGCTTCACCGCCGCCGGCATGGACGTCTTCCTTCTCGGGCCGATGCCGACGCCCGCCGTCGCCATGCTCACGCGCTCGCTGCGCGCCGATATCGGCGTGATGATCTCCGCCTCGCACAATCCCTTCGAGGACAACGGCATCAAGCTGTTCGGCCCGGACGGCTACAAGCTGTCGGACGAGATCGAGCTGCAGATCGAGCGGCTGCTGGACGAGGATCTCTCCGCGCGCCTCGCCTTTGGCGACCGGATCGGCCGCGCCAAGCGCGTCGACGGCGTGCATGACCGCTATATCGAGTTCGCCAAGCGCACCCTGCCGCGCGACCTCTCGCTGGAGGGCCTGCGCGTCGCCATCGACTGCGCCAACGGCGCGGGCTACCGCGTCGCGCCCGAAGTGCTCTGGGAACTGGGCGCCGAGGTCGTCAAGCTCGGCGTCGATCCCGACGGCATCAATATCAACGCCAATTGCGGCTCCACCTCGCCGAAGGCCCTCATCGCCAAGGTCAACGAGGTGCGCGCCGATATCGGCATCGCCCTCGACGGCGACGCCGACCGCGTGCTCGTGGTCGACGAGAAGGGCGAGATCGTCGACGGCGACCAGATCATGGCCATGATCGCCGAGACCTGGCAGCAGGACGGGCGCCTCGCCGCCGGCGGCATCGTGGCCACGATCATGTCGAATCTCGGCCTGGAGCGCTATCTCGGCTCGAAGAACATCGAGCTCGCCCGCACCAAGGTCGGCGACCGCTACGTCGTCGAGCATATGCGCGAGCATGGCTACAATGTCGGCGGCGAGCAGTCCGGCCACATCGTCCTGTCGGACTTCGGCACGACCGGCGACGGGCTCGTCTCGGCGCTGCAGATCCTCGCCGTCGTCAAGCGGCAGGGCGGCACCGTGTCCGACGTGTGCCGGCGCTTCGTGCCGGTGCCGCAGGTGCTCAAGAACATCCGCTTCGCCGGCGGCGAGCCGCTGGAGCGCCCGTCCGTGCAGGACGCCATCGCGCTCGGGCGCGAGCGCCTGGGGCAGGGCGGGCGCCTCGTCATCCGCCCCTCGGGCACCGAGCCGCTCATCCGCGTCATGGCCGAGGGCGACGACCTGACGCTCGTCTCGACCGTCGTGGACGACATCATCGGGGCGCTGCGCAAGGTCGCCGCCTGATGGGCGAACCCGTCGGCGACCGTTAGGGAAGCTTGCGATCAACGCTTGATTAACCATTCCCGTTTACCGTTCCGGTCAAGGTTACGGCTTCGTCAATTCCGGCGGCCGAACGAACCGGAGACGTGAGATGTCCAAGTTTCTGCCGGCCGTCGCGGTTGTCGGCGCCGCCCTTCTGTCCTTCACCAGCCTGGCGCGGGCGGCCGACATCGTCGAGGAGCCGGTCTATGTCGAGCCCGTTCCGGTCTCCACGGCCGGCTGGTACCTGCGCGGCGACGTCGGCTATGTCGCCTCGTCCGAGACCTCGGGCCGCTACGGATATCTCAAGGGCGCCGGCAAGGACCACGCGTCCTACGACTTCATCCAGGAATACCACTACGACAAGTTCGAGACCGACAGCGCGGTGATGGTCGGCGGCGGCCTCGGCTACCGCTTCAACGACTTCGCCCGCGTCGACGTGACGGCCGACTGGTTCTCGTCCGACCTCAAGGGCTCGTCGAACTGCGTCGATATCGACTCGCGCTACTGCAGCTACGACGACAAGTCCGACGTCGACATCTGGCTCCTGATGGCCAATGCCTATGTCGATCTCTTCCATTACGGCGCCGTGTCCTTCTACGGCGGCGCGGGCGCGGGCGGCGCCTATGTCGACTACGGGACGCTGCGCAACAAGTTCAAGTGCCCGGATGCCGGCTATCTCGGCGCGGGCAACCTGTGCGGCGAGACCTACGAACACGAGGGCCGGAGCTCCTGGCGCTTCGCCGCCTCGCTGATGGCGGGCGCCACGTTCGACCTCACCACCCGCCTGAAGCTCGACGCCGGCTACAAGTACACCCGCATCGCGGAGGGCGAGGCCTTCGGCTGGGACTCCACCGACCGCGCCCGCGGCGCCGGCGGCGCGCAGGGCCACGACAACGGCTTCGACATCCACACGGTGCGCGCGGGCCTTCGCTACGAGTTCGGCGGCGGCGGCTTCGGCAAGGCGCCCGAGCCGATCTACGCGGCGGCCCCGGCCGAGCCCGCCTACCTGCCGGAGCCCGTCTTCAAGTAGGACCCTCGCATCGCGCGACGCATGCAAGGCCGCTGCCCGCACGGGCGGCGGCCTTTTCGCGTTCGGGAGGAGGGGGCGTGAGCGGGCCCGCAAGCCCTGCGACAGGTTAAGGAACAGGGTTAATCGCGCGTTAAGAAACTCTTGCCAGAGTCCGAACGAGAGAGCCGCCCGCGCCCCCGCGCGCCGAGCCGGCCCGGGGACTGCGGAGAGGACGAATGAACATGCGTGACCTTGCGATGGCCGGATCCGCCCTCGCGCTCCTGTGCGCCACGCCGGCCCTCTCGGCCGACTACGGCGTGCTCCCTCCGATCTACGACGCGCCCATCGTGGAGGAAGCCCCCGAGCTCACCCCCGTCGAGATCGGCAACGGCTGGTACCTGCGCGGCGATCTCGGCTATGCCTTCGGCCAGGACTCCGTCAATCGTCGCACGCTTCTCGACGGCGACGGCATCTTCGGTGTTCTCGACGAGGACGGGACCGAAGACTGGAGCGGGGGCATCGGTGCCGGCTACCGTTTCACCGACTGGTTCCGCGCCGACGCGACGGCCGAGTGGCTCGCCACCGCCGACGCCTCCTTCGCAGGCAGCGTGGACTGCACGAACTACCGGCGCGTCACCGTCGGCACCGTCCAGGCGGACGAGGCCTTCCGCTCGAGCTGCGGCATCGGCGAGGGGAGCGACCTCGACATCTACAACTACATGGTCAACGCCTATGCCGATCTCGGCACCTTTGTCGGCCTGACGCCCTATGTCGGTGCGGGTATCGGCGTCGCCAACGTGCAGAGCACCTATACGGGCACGCTGGCCTGCAACGAAGGCGGCGATCCGAATGTCGGTTGCGCCCTCGACAGTTCCGTTCCGATCTACGGCACCGCGCAGACCCGGACCTATGCCGACGCCGACGATTCGACCTGGCAGCTCTCCTACTCGCTGATGGCGGGTGTCGGCTATGCCGTCTCGCGCAACCTGACGGTCGATCTCGGCTACCGCTATCTCGCGGTCCCCGAATATGACGCCTTCGGCGCGACCTTCGACGAGGGGTTCGACATGCATCAGGTCCGGGCCGGCCTGCGCTACGCGCTCTGGTAGGTCCTTCCGATCCAACGGGAAACGGGATTCGATGGCGGGCCGAAAGGCCCGCCATCGGCGTTTGAAGCGCCCCGCCCGCCGCCCGAGCGCTCGCTCGATCGGCCCTCCGGGCTCTTGACGGGCCCTGCGCCAGCGAATAGCACCGCCAGCGGGACACGCCTCCCCAACGAGGCGCTTCTATCTGTAAGGGTAGCTTCAGATGGCGAATACCGCACAGCCGACCTCGCGTCCGGCCAATCCCCGTTTCTCGTCCGGCCCCTGCGCCAAGCGACCCGGCTGGTCGCTGGAGGCCCTGAGCGATGCTCCGCTCGGCCGCTCCCACCGCGCCAAGGCCGGCAAGTCCAAGCTCGCGCAGGCGATCGAGGAGACCCGCGAGGTCCTCGGCGTTCCCGCGGACTACCGGATCGGCATCGTTCCCGCCTCCGACACCGGCGCCGTCGAGATGGCCATGTGGTCGCTGCTCGGCGAGCGCGGCGTCGACATGGTGGCCTGGGAAAGCTTCGGCGCCGGCTGGGTGACGGACGCCGTCAAGCAGCTGAAGCTTGCCGACGCCCGCGTCTTCGAGGCGGCCTATGGCGAGATCGTCGACTTCGCCACGCTCGACTTCGACCGCGACGTCGTCTTCACCTGGAACGGCACGACCTCGGGCGTTCGCCTGCCGAACGGCGACGCCATTCCCGCCGACCGCAAGGGCCTGACGATCTGCGACGCCACCTCGGCGGCCTTCGCGCAGGACCTGCCCTACTACAAGCTCGACGTCGTCACCTTCTCCTGGCAGAAGGTGCTCGGCGGCGAGGCCGCGCACGGCATGCTGATCCTCAGCCCGCGCGCCGTCGAGCGGCTGCTCACCTACAAGCCGGCCTGGCCGCTGCCGAAGATCTTCCGCCTCACCTCGGGTGGCAAGCTGATCGAGGGCATCTTCAAGGGCGAGACGATCAACACGCCCTCCATGCTCTGCGTGGAGGACTATCTCGACGCGCTCGCCTGGGCGAAGTCGATCGGCGGGTTGGAGGGGCTGAAGGCCCGCGCGGACGCCAATCTCGCCGTGGTCGAGCGCTTCGTCGACGCCAATCCCTGGCTCGGCTTCCTGGCGACGTCGAAGGACATCCGCTCCAACACGTCGGTCTGCCTGCAATTCGTCGACCCGGCCGTCGCCGCGCTCGGCGCGGACGCGCAGGAGGCCTTCGCCAAGGGCGTCGTGGCGATTCTGGAGAAGGAGGGCGTCGCCCTCGACATCGGCGCCTATCGCGATGCTCCTCCGGGCCTGCGGATCTGGTGCGGCGCGACGGTCGAGGCGTCCGACCTCGAGGCACTGATGCCCTGGCTCGCCTACGCCTACGAGGCGCAGAAGGCGACGCTGTCCGAGGCGGCCTAGCCTCCTGTCTATGACGGCGCCGGACGAGGCGCCATTCCTCTCCCCCGCGGGGAGAGGCTGGTTCGCGCGAGCGAACCGGGTGAGGGTGAGCGAAACGGCGGCGTCGGGATGGCGCCCGGTTACGCAGACCCCTCTCCGCCCTGCCGGGCTCGTCTCTCCGAACGGGAGAGGCCCGCGTCCCGCAGGCGCCGCTTCCCGATCTCCCCTTTCAGCTCAACGGAGCCTCCCCATGGCACCCCGCGTTCTCGTTTCCGACAAGCTTTCGCCGACCGCCGTCCAGATCTTCACCGACCGCGGCGTCGAGGTCGACTACCTGCCCGATCTCGGCAAGGACAAGGACAAGCTTCTCGAGGTCATCGGCCAGTATGACGGTCTCGCCATCCGCTCGGCCACCAAGGTGACCGAGAAGATCATCGCCGCCGCGACCAATCTCAAGGTCATCGGCCGCGCCGGCATCGGCGTCGACAATGTCGACATTCCCGCCGCCTCGCGCCGCGGCATCATCGTGATGAACACGCCCTTCGGCAATTCCATCACCACGGCCGAGCACGCCATCGCGCTGATGTTCGCCGTCGCCCGCCAGCTGCCCGCCGCCGACACGTCCACCCAGGCCGGCAAGTGGGAAAAGAACCGCTTCATGGGTGTGGAGATCACCGGCAAGGTGCTCGGCGTCATCGGCTGCGGCAATATCGGCTCGATCGTCGCCTCGCGCGGCGTCGGACTGAAGATGCGCGTCGTCGCCTTCGACCCGTTCCTCTCGGTCGAGCGCGCCGCCCAGCTCGGCATCGAGAAGGTGGAGCTGGAGGAGCTCCTGCGCCGCGCCGACTTCATCACCCTCCATACGCCGATGACCGAGCGCACCAAGGGCATTATCAACGCCGCCGCCCTCGCGCAGATGAAGGACGGCGTGCGCATCGTGAACTGCGCGCGCGGCGGTCTCGTCGTCGAGGCCGATCTCGCCGCGGCGATCAAGTCGGGCAAGGTCGCGGGCGCGGGCTTCGACGTGTTCGAGGTGGAGCCGGCGACCGCCTCGCCGCTCTTCGGCCTCGAGAACGTCGTCTGCACCCCGCATCTGGGCGCCTCGACCTCGGAGGCCCAGGAGAACGTGGCGCTGCAGGTGGCCGAGCAGATGTCGGACTACCTGGTGAAGGGCGCCGTCTCCAACGCCATCAACATGCCCTCGATCACCGCCGAGGAGGCGCCGCTGCTGACGCCCTTCGTCAAGCTCGCCGAATGCCTCGGGGCCTTTGTCGGCCAGGTGACGGAGGAGCCGATCCAGGCGGTGGAGATCGTCTATGACGGCGCGACCGCGCAGATGAACACCAAGGCCCTGACGAGCGCGGCGCTCGCCGGGCTCATCCGCAGCCAGGTCGCCGACGTCAACATGGTCTCGGCGCCCATCATGGTGAAGGAGCGCGGCATCCAGCTGACCGAATCGCGCCGCGACAAGTCGGGCGTCTTCGACGGCTACATCAAGATCACGGTGACGACCGACCGGCAGACCCGCTCGGTGGCCGGCACCTGCTTCTCGGACGGCAAGCCGCGCTTCATCCAGATCAAGGGCATCAATCTCGACGCCGAGGTCGGCCAGCACATGCTGTACACGACCAACAACGACGCGCCGGGCATCATCGGCCTCCTGGGCACCACCTTCGGCAAGGCGGGCGTGAACATCGCCAACTTCCAGCTCGGCCGCGACCATCCCGGCGGCAACGCCATCGCGCTGCTCTACCTCGACTCGCCCGTGCCCGAGGACGTGCTCGCCGCCGTGCGCGCCCATGCCGAGATCGCCAGCGCCAAGCCGCTGCAGTTCGACGTCGCCGCCGCGTCCTGAACCGCGACGCCCCGACCGAACCGACGCCCGGCGCTCGCGCCGGGCGTTTTCGTTGGCGCCTCAGCCCTTGGCCGAGACCGCCCCGGTTTCCGTCTCGGCCGCGCCTTTCGCCCCGCCGCGCTCGGCGAGCGCGATGCCGCCGACGACGAAGACCAGCGCCAGGATGTGATAGGCGAAGAGATCCTCCCCGACGACGAGAACGGCCATGGCCGTGCCGAAGATCGGCGTGAGGTTGATGAAGAGATTCGCCCGGTTCGGGCCGATCATCTCGACGCCTCTGATATAGAGCGACTGTGCCGCGATCGACGGGCAGAGCGCGATATAGAGGACGATCAGCGCCCCTTCGAGGTCGGGCCACTGCGCCGCCCCCTGCGCCACCTCGGCCCCGAGGAAGGGCAGTGAGGCGAGAAGCGCGGAGACGGAGAGGACGAAGATCGTCGAGCGCCAGTGCAGCGCCGGCTTGTAGCGCAGCGCCACCGTGTAGAGCCCGTAGATGACCACCGCCGCCATCATCATCGCATCGCCCCGGTTGAGGTCGAGCGAGAGGAGGGTGGAGAGGTCGCCATGCGTCGCCGTCAGGAGAACGCCGACGAGGGTCAGCGAGAATCCGAGGATCTGGGCCGGATGGGCCCTGGTGCCGAAGAGGAGGAAGCTCGCCAGGAACACGACGAGCGGCATGGAGGACTGTTCGATGAGGACGTTGATCGCCGTCGTGTGCTGCAGCGCGACATAGAAGATCGCGTTGAAGACGGTGAAGCCCATCGCGCCGAGGACGAAGAGGAGAAGGAGCTTCGGCCGCAGGAGGTCCCAGTCGCGCCGCACGTCCTTCAGGGCGAAGGGCGCGAGGATGGCGCAGGCGATGAGCCAGCGCAGGCAGGTGATGACCATGGGCGAGACATGGCCGATGGCGAGCTTGCCCGCCACGGCATTGCCGCCCCAGAAGAAGGCGGTGATCGTCAGGAGAACGTAAGGATGGGAGAGCAAACGCGGCATCGGCCTCCTATAGAACCCAAAGCCGCGTGCGCGAAAGGGCGGAGCTTCACGAGGCGGCGGCGCGAGGGGAGGCGAGGCATCGAGTTTTCTGTTCCGTTTGCGCCCGCGCCATGCGAAGGGGCCTCGCAAGCTTCAGGCGTATTCCGGATGCGAAACGGCGGGCGGCCTCGCATCCTGGCGGACGCCTCACTATAGTCCGCCGCGCTTCGCGCCCGCCTGCGCAGACGTGATCGAAAGGACAGTTCATGGCCAATGTCGTCGTCGTCGGATCCCAGTGGGGAGACGAGGGGAAGGGCAAGATCGTCGACTGGCTCTCCGAGAGGGCCGACGTCGTGGTGCGCTTCCAGGGCGGGCACAATGCCGGCCATACGCTCGTTATCGACGGGACGGCCTACAAGCTCTCGCTCCTGCCCTCCGGCGTCGCGCGGCCGGGCAAGCTCTCGGTGATCGGCAACGGCGTGGTCTTCGACCCGCACGCCTTCGTCGCCGAGCGCAAGCGGCTCGAGGGGCAGGGGCTGCAGATCGGGCCCGAGCGGCTGCGCATCGCCGACAATGCCGCGCTCATCCTCTCGCTGCACCGCGAGCTCGACGCCATCCGCGAGAACGCCTCGACGGGAACGCGCATCGGCACGACGGGGCGCGGCATCGGCCCGGCCTACGAGGACAAGGTGGGGCGCCGCGCCATCCGCGTGATGGACCTCGCCAGCCTCGACGACCTGCCCGAGCGCGTGGATCGGCTTCTCGCCCACCACAACCCGCTGCGCCGCGGCCTCGGCGTGCCGGAAGTGGAGGCGAGCGTCATCCTCGAGGAACTGACCTCGGTGGCGGCCGAGATCGTGCCTTACGTCGACCGCGTGTGGCGCCTTCTCGACGAGCGCCGAAAGGCCGGCGACCGCATCCTCTTCGAGGGCGCGCAGGGCACGCTGCTCGACATCGACCACGGCACCTATCCCTTCGTCACCTCCTCCAACACGGTGGCGGGGCAGGCGGCGGCGGGTTCGGGCCTCGGCCCCTCCGCCATGGGCTTCGTGCTCGGCATCACCAAGGCCTATACGACGCGCGTCGGCGAAGGACCCTTCCCGAGCGAGCAGGACAACGAGGTCGGCCGCTTCCTCGGCGAGAAGGGTCACGAGTTCGGCACCGTCACCGGGCGCAAGCGCCGCTGCGGCTGGTTCGACGCGGTGCTGGTGCGTCAGGCGGTGGCGCTGAACGGCATCCACGGCCTCGCCCTCACCAAGCTCGACGTCCTCGACGGGCTGGAGGAGATCAAGGTCGTCGTCGCCTACGAGCTCGACGGCACGCGCATCGACTACCTGCCGGCGAGCCTTGCCGACCAGCGCCGCGTCGTTCCCGTCTACGAGACCTACAAGGGCTGGCAGGGCACCACGGCCGGCGCCCGCTCCTGGAGCGATCTTCCGGCCGAGGCGGTGAAATACGTGCGGCATATCGAGGAGCTCGTCTCCGCACCCGTCACGCTCCTGTCGACCTCTCCCGAGCGCGACGACACGATCCTTGTCCGGGACCCCTTTCAAGACTAGGGTTTTGAGGCCGGGACACGAGCAACTTCCAGATCTGATTGAGTGACTGCGATCCATGGCGGACTTGAGCGCGGTACTGCGTAAGACGATCGACGGACTGCCGCGCGCCACGCCGCAGATGCGTTCGAAAGTCTACGACAAGGCGAGAGCGGCGATCCAGCGGCAGATCCAGGCGGCCAACCCGCCTCTGCCGGAGGACGTGGCCGATGCCCGTCGCACCTCGCTCGAGGACGCGATCGAGCGCACCGAGCGCTACTATCTGGCGCAGGAAGGCGCGGAGGAGGCGCCGGACGGCTTCGCCCCGCCGCCCCAGGGGCCGGCACAGGCATCGCCCGCCGCGCCGGCCCGTGGCCCGATGCCGGACATGGCGGACCAGCGCCTGCGCCCGCCGCCTCCACGCTCCGACGAGGGGCCGGCCGGCCCCGCCATGCCGAAGGCGACCGTGCCGGGCGCCGACGGGCGCCTGCGTCCGCCGCCGGGCGGCTCGATGCGCCGCGACCCGCAGCCCTTCCTGCCGCCTTCGGCCGAGGAGCCGGACGAGGTGCAGCGCCCGGCCGCCCTCGGCGCGCCCTTCATCCTGCCGGCCGCCGAGGCACGCGGCGATCCGCGCCGCGAGGCGAGCCTCGATGCGGGCGCCGGTAACGGGGCCGGCACGCCGGTCTCCCATCTCGACGACAGCGCCATTCCCGCGCCCGACCTCTCCGCGCCGCGCTATGCCGGCGGGCGTCCGCGCTCCAAGACCGAGCGGCGGCTCGCCCCGCTCGCGGCCGGCATCGCCGCGGTGGCGGTGCTGGCGGGGCTCGGCGCGCTCGGCTGGACCTATCGCGCCGACATCGAGGCGATGCTCGTCGATCCCTCCACGGTGGAGCCGAGCGACGTCGCGACCACCGCGCCGGGCTCGACCCAAGCCGATGGCACGGCCGCGCCGCAGGCCGGCACCGCGCCGACCACCGCCGCGGAAGCGGCGCGCGAATCCACCCGCCGCTACACGCAGCGTCTCCTGCCGGACGGCTCGGAGACCGAGATGGGACCGGGCGAGAGCGCCAGCAACGCCTTCAACGAGGGCACCGACGTCGCCCCCGCCTCTCCGGTGGACGGAGCGCCGGCCGAGCCCGGCCAGAGCCCGACCGTCTCCGCCGAGATCGGGCAGGCGCCCGCGGCCGTCGGCACGCAGGGCGGCCCGGCCGCGACCCCGCCGGGCGATCTGGCGAGCGGCGAGAGCGCCGAAGGCACAGACACGGCCGCCGTCGATCCGGCCGAGCCCTCGGTCGCCGTCGGCCAGAAGGCGGTCTTCTACCAGGAGCGCACGCCCAACGCGCCGGGCACGCAGGAGACGGGCAGCGTCGTCTGGTCGGTGGTCAACGAGCCGCCGATGGAGGGACAGGCGAGCGAGCCGGCCATCCGCGCCGTCGCCGAGGTGCCGGACGAGAACATCAAGCTGGTGATGACCATCCGGCGCAATGTCGACCCGACGCTCCCGGCGAGCCACGTGATCGAGTTGGAGTTCCAGACCCCGCCGGGCTTCACCGGCGGCGGCGTCGCCAATGTGCAGCGCCTTGCGCTGAAGCCGAGCGAGCAGGCGCGCGGCGAGCCGCTGATCGGCGTCGCCGGCAAGATCTCGGACGGGTTCTTCATCATCGCGCTGAACAATCTCGATCAGGCGACGCAGAACAATCTCGCCCTGCTCGAGCGCGAGCAGTGGATCGACATTCCGCTGGCCTACGCCACGGGCCGCCGGGCGCTGATGTCCATCGAGAAGGGCATTCCGGGCGACCGCGCCTTCAAGGAGGCGATCGCCGCCTGGTCGTCCAAGACCTGACGGGAGCGCATGGGGCCGGGCAAGGCGGACCCGCCTTGCCGCGCGTCGATGCGGGCATGCGACGGGCCGAGGGTTCGAAACGACAACGGCCGCCCGCATCGCTGCGGGCGGCCGTGTGCGTTCCGTCTTGCTGACCGCCTTGAGGCTCAGGCGTGCTGGGCGACCGGGCGCAGCGCGCGCGTGGCGGCCTCCGCCGTGTCCTGCACCGCCTTCTGGACCTTCTCGAAGGCGCGCACCTCGATCTGGCGCACGCGCTCGCGGCTGATGTCGAACTCGCCGGACAGGGCCTCCAGCGTCAGCGGCTCCTCCGACAGGCGCCGCGCCTCGAAGATGCGGCGCTCGCGGTCGTTCAGCACGTCCATCGCCTGGCGCAGCATGCCGCGGCGCTGGTCGAGCTCGTCCTCGCGCACGAGCATGTCCTCCTGGCTCTCCGAATCGTCGACGAGCCAGTCCTGCCACTCGCCGGATTCGCCCTCCGTCGCCCGGATGGGGGCGTTGAGGGAGGCGTCGCCCGACAGGCGGCGGTTCATCGAGATGACCTCGTCGTTGCTGACGCCGAGCTGCGTGGCGATCTGCTGCACCTGATCGGGCTTCAGATCGCCTTCCTCCAGCGCCTGGATGCGGCTCTTCATCTTGCGCAGGTTGAAGAACAGGCGTTTCTGGTTCGCCGTGGTGCCCATCTTCACGAGGCTCCACGAGCGCAGGATATATTCCTGGATCGAGGCCTTGATCCACCACATGGCATAGGTGGCCAGGCGAAAGCCGCGGTCGGCCTCGAACCGCTTCACCGCCTGCATGAGGCCCACATTGCCCTCGGAGATCACCTCGCCGATCGGCAGGCCGTAGCCGCGATAGCCCATGGCGATCTTGGCCACGAGGCGCAGATGGCTGGTGACGAGCTTGTGGGCGGCCTTGCGGTCGTCGTGCTCGGCATAGCGCTTGGCCAGCATGTATTCTTCCTGCGGCTCCAGCATCGGGAACCGCCTGATCTCTTCCAGGTAGCGGCTGAGGCCGCCTTCGCCCGAGGCGATGCTCGGCAGGTTAGTCTGGGCCATCGTCGCGCCCTCCGTTTCGAACGGGCCGCCCATCCCCGGGCCGGCCTCACAAGCGTGCCGCAAATTGCCGACACACCAACGTTTCATATGGGATATGCGTTCGCCGATTTCATGACCGGCGAAGGCGGATTACGAAATTATGAGACTTGCGGCCGCGTCGCGGGCACCGTGAGGTCGAGCGCGTCGACGAGCCCCTGGAGGTCCGGGGGCGGGGCGGAGGCGAAGCTCAGCACCTCGCCGGTCGCCGGATGCACGAAGCCGAGGCGCGCGGCGTGCAGCGCCTGCCGCGGGAAGGCCTCGACGGCGCCGCGCAGGGGCTCCTCGAAGCGCGCGGCCTTGGTGCGGAACCCGCCGGCATAGAGGTCGTCGCCGATCAGCGGATGGCCGACATGGGCCATGTGGACGCGGATCTGATGCGTGCGGCCCGTCTCCAGCCGGCATTCGACGAGCGCGGCCAGTTCGTCGGCGCGGCGCGCCAGCACCGTGTAGTCGGTGACCGCGTGGCGTGCGTCCGCGCGCCCGTCCGGCACCACGGCGCGCTTGGTGCGGTCGCTGCCCGAGCGCCCGAGCGAGGCCTCGACGCGCCCGCGCACTCGCGGCGGAACGCCCCAGGTGACGGCGAGATAGGCCCGGTCGAGGCGCCCGTCGCGCCCGTGCGCGGCGAATTGCGCGGCGAGACCGCGATGGGCGATGTCGTCCTTGGCGACGACGAGGAGCCCGCTCGTGTCCTTGTCGAGCCGATGCACGATGCCCGGCCGCTTCACGCCGCCGACGCCCGAGAGACTGTCGCCGCAATGGTGGAGGAGGGCGTTGACGAGCGTGCCCGTCCAGTTCCCGGGGCCCGGATGCACGACGAGACCGGCCGGCTTGTCGACCACGACGAGATGGGCGTCCTCGAAGACGATGCTGAGCGCGATGGCCTCCGGCTCGGGATCGGGCTCGTCGGGCGGGGGCATCTCGAAGGATATGCTCTCGCCGGAAGCGAGCTTGCGCTTGGCGAGCCGGACGGGACTCTCGTCGATGCGGACGCACCCGTCCGCGATCAGCGCCTGGAGGCGGCTGCGCGAGAGGTCGCCGCCCGTGGCCTCGGCCAGGAACTTGTCGAGCCTTTCGCCGCTCCTGTCCTGCGGCACGACGAAGCGTCTTGTCTGCATTGCTGTTCCGCCTGTAGGGACGGGCCTTTAAACCTGCAGGCGGGCCCTTCCGGCATGACGATCCAAGACGAAGAAGACGCGCCGCTCGACCCGGCGACCGAACGTCTGCGCCGCAAGATGCTGCGCCTTCTGGCGCTCTCCGTCGGGACCCTGATCCTCGGCGTTATGGCCGTGCTCGCCGCCATTGTCTACAAAAGCTCCGCGCCCGATCTGCCGGCCGCCGGCGCCCCGCCGCTCGCCCTCGCGCTGCCGCAGGGCGCGCAGGTGCTGGAAAGCGCGCTGGACGGCGACCGCGCGCTCCTGCGCCTCAGCCTGGACGGTCGCCAGGCGCTCTATCTCGTCGCCCTTTCGGACGGGGCGATCCTGGCGCGCTACGACCTCGGCGAAATCCGCTGAGCTTCGTGCAGAAACGCTCTTGCCAAGCCGAAGACCCCCGGCTATACGGCTCCTCACTGGCACGCGCCCATCGTCTAGCGGTTAGGACGGCGCCCTCTCACGGCGCAAACAGGGGTTCGATTCCCCTTGGGCGTACCAGTTCTCTTTCCCTTCGACTGAACGACACAGGCGGCTCCGCCGATCTCTGTGCCGTGACAAGCCTCGGGCCCAAGGTCCGATGTCAGGGGTCCGGCGGCGAGGGCAAGGCGAGAGGGCGTCGCGTCTCGGCTCGTTCCGTGACCCGCGATCGGCATGCGCCGGCCGCATCATTCCTGGAACGACCACCATGCCCGATCTCGTCGACCTGACCGATCCGACCGATTCTCGACTCGAGGCCTTCCGCGACGTGCGCGAGCGCGATCTGGCGCGGGAGGGGGCCTTCATCGCCGAGGGCACGGTCGTTCTCGACCAGCTCTTCGCCTCGCGCGCTTTTCGCCCCGTCTCGCTTCTCGTCCTGCGCAACCGCCTCGCCGGGCTGATGCCGCGCCTTTCGCATCTGGCGCCGGACGTGCCGGTCTACGTGGCCGAGCAGGACGTGTTCGACGGGATCGCGGGATTCCACGTCCATCGCGGCGTTCTCGCCCATGCGGTGCGGCGCGCGCCCGAGCGCCCGATCGAGGCCCGTCTCGCTGAGATCGCGGCGTCGGGCGGCACGGTCGTGGCCGCGCTCGGCCTGTCCAACCACGACAATATGGGCGCCCTGTTCCGCAACGCCGCCGCCTTCGGCGCCGGCGCGGTGCTTCTCGACGACCGGGCCTGCGACCCGCTCTATCGCAAGGCGATCCGCGTCTCGGTCGGCACGGTGCTGACGCTGCCCTTCCATCGATTCGCCAGGGTGGGCGATCTCTTCTCGGCGCTGGCGGCGGCGGGCTTCCGCACGCTGGCGCTCTCGCCCGCTGGGCGCACGCGGCTGCAGGCGCTGGCGCCGGACGGCGCGACGGCGCTGGTGCTCGGCACCGAGGGCGAGGGCCTGCCGCCGGCGCTTCTCTCCCGCCACGAGACGCTCGCCATCGACATGGCGCCCGGGCTCGACAGCCTGAACGTCGCGACGACCGCCGCGATCGTTCTGCACCATCTCTATTGCGGCAGACGCTCCGGCTGACGCTCGCCGGCCTGCGCGCCTGCATGGTCGCGCGCGCGGTCCGCGAGGCTGCGTCCGCCCGCCCCATCGGCCTCCGGCGTCTGCGGGGCCGAGGCGAGGATCTCGCGGATACGCTCGGAGGCCGGGCCCTCGCGGCTGGCGAGCGCCAGCATGCGCGCGGCCATGTCGCTGACGCTCTCGCGAAGGCTTGCATCGTCCTGCGCGAGCGACAGCGGCTCATCGCCCGCGCGGTAGCCGAGCGCGGCCGCGATGGGGTCGGCGGCCTCAGGTGCCGGGGCCTCGTCCGAATCGGGCGCCCGCCGCGGTTCGGCGGCGGGCTCCGCCTCCGGCGCGCGCAGGGCGACGGGCACGGGCAGGGCCTTCGGAGCGCGGCTGCGGCCTTCGTCCGCGTCGCCGAGGCTCTCGCGGGCCGTCTCGCCGTCCTCGTCGCCCAACTCCACGATCTCGACCACGCGGCCCTGCGACAGGGCCGCGACCTCCAGCGTCAGCTGCTCGATCGCGCGGTCGGCCTGCGCGACGAGCGACTGGAGTTCGGCGATCTCGGCCCCGCGCTCCTCGTGGCGGCGGGCGAGATCGGCGAAGGCCTCGTCGCGCATGCGGATCGCCTCGCCGGAAAGGCGCTCCTGCGAGCGCAGGAGGGCGTTCTCTCGGGCGATTCGCCCGGCATCGGCCCGCTCCAGCGCCGCGCGCTCGCGCATCTCCATCGCGGCGACCTCGCGGCGGCGCACTTCGAGCGCGGCCTCGGCGCGCACCTGATCGAGGCTCGCGCGGATCTCGCGCGCCGTCGCGGGGAGGGTGGCGTCGAACTCGCGCCGGGCGAGGCGCTTGGCGCGGCGCACGACGAGCGGCGCGGCGATGAGCGCGGCGATGAGCGCGACGCAGAAGCCGAGAAGGAAGATGAGGCCGGTCGCGATCATGAAGCATCCTCGAAGGCGCCGCGCGCCCGTCTCGTCCGTGCGGACGCCCGCGATCCGTAAGATCCGAAGCATCTCGGCCGCAGGATGACGAGAGCGCCTCCTGCGAGACCGCCACGCGTTCGCCCCGGCCGACAGGCTCTAGACCCCGGTAGAGTTCCCCTCAAGTGGGGCGGTGGAACGCGAAAGGCGAGCGGGAGAGGCCGCTCGCCTTCGATCTGTGGCTCCTGTGCCGATCCGCGGCCGCGCCGGGCCGGGACGGCAGGGCGATGGCCGGTGGGGGATCAGAAGGGATTCCAGGTCGGCATCGGCGTCAGCTTGAGATAGCCGAGATTGAGGCCGAGGCGGGCGCCGACGCCCGTCTTCACCGGCACGATGACGATGTCGCTCTTCTTCAGGACCGTCATCCCCATGCCGCCGACGAGATAGGCGCTGCCCGTCACGCCCGCGAAACGCCCGTAGACGCCTTCGACCGAGGGCAGGTTGTAGACGAGCATCATGGTGCGAGCGCCGTCGCCGCCGACGTCGAGGCCGAGCGAGGGGCCCTGCCAGAACATGCGGTGCTCGCCGGCATTCTTGGTGAACAGGGTGCCTTCGCCGAAGCGCAGGCCGCCGAAGAAGGCGCCGGCCGCCTCTTCGCCGAGAATGTAACCGTTCGGCAGGCCGTAGCGTTCGAAGGCCTGTTCGATGAGCTGGGCGAGGCCTCCGGCGGTCGAGCCGAAGAACTGGTGCCCGGCGGTGATGATCTCGCTCGACGTGTAGCCGCTCGTCTTCTCCTGCGCGGCGGCCGGGACGGCGCCGGACAGGCAGGCCAGAAGCGCGAAGGCGGCGACGTAGAGCGCGCGCGCCGAAGCTGCGATGTCCTTCATGGGAGTCTCCTTCCCCGAACGAGCGGCCGGCCTTGGCCGCTCCGCTCGGCGCCGAGACGGCGCCAGAAAGGCAGTGAACCAAATCATGCTTTCCGATTGCTTAAGAGGAACGGGAAAGCTCGAGCGCGTCTCCCGAAGCGGCTGCGGACTGCGGACCGCCGCCGACCACGCCACGTCCAGAA
This sequence comes from Aurantimonas sp. Leaf443, assembly GCF_001425575.1. Classification (GTDB taxonomy): domain Bacteria; phylum Pseudomonadota; class Alphaproteobacteria; order Rhizobiales; family Rhizobiaceae; genus Leaf443. The sequence continues at coordinate 366,358 of NZ_LMRD01000001.1, forward strand.
TGGCGGCCGGCTCGAAGGGCGCGAACGCCCTTCGTCGCCCCACGGCGGCCGCCATTCGGAAAGGGCCGGGCAGGGCCTTGCGGAATACCCCGTCTGCGCCCCGCTCGAATGCGACTTGTGCCACACAAAGGCCGAAATCGCTCCGACGAGACGCGCGCCTGCGCCCCATGTCGGTTGACGGGGTGGAACCGCAGACTCATTGTCCGTCTCAATTCGGGACGGGCGATTCGCCCGTGCCGCTACGCGACGCCGAGCCAACGGATCCGGAAATGACGAAGCTGCCAGACCTGTCCTCCGCCGATCTCGCCGCCCTCCTGGCCAGCCGGCTGTGCCACGACATCATCTCGCCCGTCTTCGGCATCCAGAGCGGCCTGGAGCTTCTCGACGACATGCCCGACGACAAGGAGGCGCATGGGCTGATGCGCTCCTCGCTGAAATGCGCCGTCGCGCGGCTGCAGATGGCACGCATCGCCTTCGGCGCCGCGGGCGCGCAGACCTCGAATTTCGATCTGAACGAGGCCAAGCAGGCCGCCAGCGGCTACATGGAGCACGAGAAGGCCAGCCTCGTCTGGGAGGGCCAGCACGGCTACGTGCCCAAGAACATCGCGAAGATCGTGCTGAATCTCGTGGTCCTGGCGAGCACGGCCATCAGCCGCGGCGGCGAGGTGCGCGTCAGCGTCGAGCAGCTGGAGCCGCCGCTGATCCGCGTGAAGGCGACCGGCGAGCGCATCCGCGTGCATTCGCGCTTCATCGCGCTGCTCGAGGGCACCAGCGTCGAGCAGATCGACGCGCAGGCGATCCAGCCCTACTACACGCTCTTCCTCGCCGACCAGGCGGGCCTTCAGGTGACGATGCAGCCGGGCGAGGGGAGCGTGACCTTCCTCGTCGCGCCGAAGGCCGCCGCCGAGCCGGTTGCGGCCGCCGGGGCCGTTTCATCCAATCTTTCCCCTGTTTCTGAACGGTAAGTCGAGACTCCGGCTCTAAGGCTTGGGGGACGGCGGAACCTGACGTTCCGCCCGCCCCTGACCGGAGCCGGGACATGAAGACCTGCCTCATCGTCGACGAATCGCCCGTCATCCGAAAGATCGCGGCGCGCATCGTGGAACAGGAGGGCTTCGCGGCCTGCCCCGCCGAGAATGCCGAGGCGGCGCTGGCGCTCATCGAGGCCGAGGGCGTGCCGGACGTCGCGCTCGTCAGCGCCTCGCTCTGCGAGCCCGCCGGAATCGAACTCATGCGCGCCATCCGCAAGAGCGAGGGCGGCAACCGCCCGCTGGTGCTCGCGGCCATCGTGGAGGCCAATCTCGGGCTTCTGACGCGCCTGAAGCGGGCCGGCGCCGACGACATCGTCTACAAGCCCTTCAACCGCGGCACGCTTCTGGCGGGGCTGAAATCCGGCGCGCCGGCGATCCGAGCGGCCTGACCGCCCGATATGTCCGGCCCGACACGAGAAAGCCCGCCGGCGCTGGGGCGCGGGCGGGCTCTGGTCGTGCGGCGGCGTCGTGCGGAGGCCGCCCGCCCTCAGGCGGCGCGCATCTCTTCGGGCTCGCGCAGCACGTAGCCGCGGCCCCAGACCGTCTCGATGTAGTTCTTGCCGTCGGTGGCGGTCGCGAGCTTCTTGCGCAGCTTGCAGATGAAGACGTCGATGATCTTCAGCTCGGGCTCGTCCATGCCGCCGTAGAGATGGTTCAGGAACATCTCCTTGGTCAGCGTCGTGCCCTTGCGCAGCGAGAGCAGCTCCAGCATCGCGTATTCCTTGCCCGTCAGGTGCACCCGCTGGCCGTTGACCTCGACGGTCTTGGCATCGAGATTCACCGTCAGGTCGCCCGTGTGGATGACCGACTGGGCATGGCCCTTGGAGCGGCGCACGATGGCGTGGATGCGCGCGACCAGCTCGTCCTTGTGGAAGGGCTTGGTCATGTAGTCGTCGGCGCCGAAGCCCAGGCCCCGAACCTTGTCCTCGATGCCGGCCATGCCGGAGAGGATGAGGATCGGCGTCTTCACCTTGGAGAGGCGCAGCGTGCGGAGCACCTCGTAGCCGGACATGTCGGGAAGGTTGAGGTCGAGCAGGATCAGGTCGTAGTCGTAGAGCTTGCCGAGATCGACGCCCTCTTCGCCGAGATCCGTCGTGTAGACGTTGAAGCTCTCGGACTTGAGCATCAGCTCGATACTCTGCGCTACCGCGCTGTCGTCTTCGATCAAAAGAACGCGCATTTGGAGTTCCTCTCCACCGGCTCCGCCGGGTCCGCACACCTGGCAAGGCACAAGTTTGTCTGAAGTTCGGCCGAAACTTGGCACGAAATGGTTAACAAAAGCTCCAGCCCGTCATGGACCCTCGTCGCCAGTCTTCCGGTCATCCATCCCCGGACGCCTGGTATCGAAGGCGATCGGGGAGGGGAGGCGCCCTCCGGTTCGAGGGGCGCTTCCTGTCTTCGAGCCGGTTTACCCGGCCTTAAATCCTGGTCTCTATGATTAACATTGCGCGTAAACGGACGGTTAACGTGCTTAAGGCGCGAGCCTTGCCCGAAGCCGTCAGACGCGACGTGAAAGTGGCCCGCATAAGGCGGCGCCCGGAGGTGGAGCACATGATGAAGCGGGACAATCTCGTACGCGTCGCTCGTTTCAAGATGCTGGAGAAGCGGCGTCAGGTAGAGCAGCTCGAGATGATGATGGGCGAGTTCGGGCGCATGGCCGCCGAACTCGACGCGCAGATCGGCAACGAGGAACGCAAGAGCGGCATCACGGACGTCGCCCATTTCGCCTATCCGACCTTCGCCAAGGCCGCTCGCGCCCGTCGCGACAACCTTCAGAACTCGGTGAAGGACCTGAAGGTCCAGATGAACGCCGCGCGCCTCTCGCTGGAGGAATCGGAAGCCGAGCTCGCCAATGCCGAAAAGCTCGAGCAGCGCGACAACGCCCGCGACGACAGCGACGAGCGCCGGGTCGCCAGCCTCTGAGGGCCGGCGGTCCGCACGAGGCCAAGCCGTCGCGGCCACCCGCCGCGCGCGATCGCCGCCGCGCCTGACGCGGCGTCCTGGATCGAGACTCTGGAGCGACGCCATGACCTGCCGATAAGTCGGCCGGCCCTGGCGTCGCTTTTCCATGCGCCGCCTTTTGCCGGGCGGGCCGCGAAGGCGGCGTCGGATCGGTCGCGCCCCGCCCGGAAGCGGACAACAAAAAAGCCGGCGCGAGGCCGGCTGATCTGTGGGAACCGTTCGAGGCTGGTCAGTGCAGATCCAGCTTCTTTCTGTATTCCTGCAACTGGGTGGTCCGAAGACCCGCCAGCCCATGGCTGTCGATCGACGCCTGCCAGGAGAGGAATTCCTCCACCGTCAGCGTGTAGCGCGAGCAAGCCTCGTCCAGGCTGAGGAGGCCGCCGCGAACGGCGGCGACCACCTCGGCCTTTCGGCGGATGACCCATCGGCGGGTGTTGGGCGGCGGAAGATCCGCCACCGTCAACGGGCTCCCGTCCGGCCCGATGACGTATTTCACTCTTGGCCTTACCTGATCGGTCATTGCACTCTCTACAAAACTCAAGACCTAATCGTCCCGAACCGTAGCCGCCGGCTTCTAAAAAAACCGTCAAGCTTCCGCGAACAATCCGCGGCGATGCCCGAAGCCCCTCCGGCGCGGCGCCCGGCCGCTCTGGAAAGCGGCCGCGCGAGACGTTAGGGAAGGGGAGACAGGCCGGAGGCCAGGGGCTGCCGGCTGCCGCAAGACCCAATCTCGCCGTCATCCCCGTGGAAGACGCGACGCCCGAGACCTCATCGACCGCGCGCCGCGAATCGGGTCGGGAAGGAAGGACAGGGACGAAGCCCATGCTGAACAGCCTCGATCTGCCGAGGGCCCCGGCCGACACGCGCGTCGTCGTCGCCATGTCCGGCGGCGTCGATTCCTCGGTCGTGGCCGCCCTCCTGAAGTCGGAAGGCTACGACGTCGTCGGCATCACCCTGCAGCTCTACGATGCCGGCGAGGGGCCGCGCCGGGCGGGCGCCTGCTGCGCGGGCCAGGACATCCACGACGCGCGCCGGGTGGCCGAGACGCTCGGCATCCCGCATTACGTCCTCGACTACGAGGACGTGTTCCGGCGCAGCGTCATCGAGCCCTTCGCCGAGAGCTATCTCGCCGGCGAGACGCCGATCCCCTGCGTCTCCTGCAACCAGACCGTCAAGTTCCGCGACCTCCTGGCGACGGCGCAGGATCTCGGCGCCGACGCGCTGGCGACCGGCCACTATATCGACAGCCGGCTCGTGGACGGACGCCGCGCGCTCCTGCGCCCGGCCGATCTCGACCGCGACCAGAGCTATTTCCTCTACGCCACGACGCACCGGCAGGTGGATTACCTGCGCTTTCCGCTGGGCCGCCTGACCAAGGCGCAGACGCGCGCGCTGGCCGCCGCCCACGGGCTGGAGGTCGCGGCCAAGCCCGACAGCCAGGACATCTGCTTCGTCGCCAAGGGGCGCTACAGCGACGTGATCGAGCGCCTGCATCCGGGCGCCGGCGCGCCCGGAGAGATCGTGCATGTGGACGGGCGCACGCTCGGCCGGCATGACGGCATCCTGCATTTCACCGTCGGCCAGCGTCGCGGCATCGGCATCGCGGCGGGCGAGCCGCTCTATGTCGTCGGCCTCGATCCGCGCACCGCCCGCGTCACCGTCGGCCCGCGCGAGGCGCTCGCGACCCGGCGGTTGGCGCTGCGCGCGGTCAACTGGCTGGGCGCGCGCTCGCCGGCCGAACTTGCGGCAGAGGGCGTGGAGATCCACGTGAAGGTGCGCTCCACCCGCCCGCCCGCGGCCGCGCGTTTCGTGGCGACCGCGGACGGCTTCGAGGTGGAACTGGTGGACGGCGAGGACGGCGTCGCCCGAGGCCAGGCCTGCGTCTTCTACGACGCGCCGGGCGAGGGGGCGGAGCTTCTGGGCGGCGGCATCGTCGACCGCGCGATGCGCGTCGGCGAGGCCATCGCCGTGCCGGCCCCGATGGACCTGCGCGCCGCATCCTGATCCTGCATTCTCGGAGCCGCGCCGTCGGTCGCCGGCGCGGCACACGTCTTCGCAGCCGGCCTCAGCGCTTGAGCGGGGACGCCAGCTGCAGGATGCGCACCGTCTCCACCGCCTCGTCGCCGTCCGTCTCGGGCGGCCGGCGCGTCGTCACGCAGTCGATGAAATGGGCGAGCTCGCGTTCGAGCGGCAGGCCCGTCTGCGTCTCCTCGAAGACGGGCTCGGCATGGACGAAGTCGAACCCGGCCGCCGCGCGCGACAGCGTATGGCCGTAGAAGGCCAGCTTCTGCCCGTCCGGCGCCATGTCGTCGAAGACCAGCATGCCCGCCGTGCCGATGGCCGAGAAGCGCCGGTCGCGATAGGGCGAGACGCGCGAGATATGGATCTGCGCGGTGATGTCGTCGGCAAAGCGCAGCGCGATGTCGGCGACGTCCGTCTCGTCGCTCAGCACCGTGCGGCGCAGCGTGTTGACCTCCACTGGGTGACTGCCGGCCAGATGCAGGACCAGCGACAGATCGTGCGGCGCCAGATCCCAGACCGCGTCCATCGTGGGAAAGCGTCCGAGCCCGATCCGGTTCGAGACGATGTGGCGCAGCGTGCCGATCCGCCCCTCGCGCACCAGCCCGCACAGGCGCTGGAACACGGGGTGGAAGCGCAGGACATGCCCGACCATGAGGATGCGCCCGGCTTTGGCCGCCGCCGCCCGCGTCACCGCCGCGTCCCGCGCGTCGAGGCCGATCGGCTTCTCGATCAGGACGTCCTTGCCGGCGGCGAAGGCGGCGCGCGCCGTCTCCCCGTGGAGATGGGCGGGCATGGCCAGAACCAGCGCGTCGAGATCGGGCGCGGCGATCGCCGCCTCGGCGGTGTAGGCGGGGACGCCGTACTGCGCCGCGAAGGCTTCGGCACGCGCCGTATCGACATCGGCGACGCCCGAGAGGGCACCGAGCCCGTCGAGCGTGCGAATATGGTTGCGCCCCCATTGCCCGCATCCGACGACAGCGATTCTGGGTGTCATGAAGCACTCGTTCCATGCGCACGGACGCGGGCGAAGCCGAGAACGGCATTTCGGCCAGCCGCGACCGTCCTGCCGCGAATTCGCCCCCGGACCGCCACCGCGTGGACCGAAAGCCCGTTGGACCTATCGAAACATCGCCCGTCCGGCAACAGGGCGCTCGGATCGCACTTGTCTTCGCCCGAAGGCGCCAAGCCGATTGACACATCCCCCGGCCCCACCCTATATCGCCCCCGTCGCCGCATCGAACCCGATGCGCGGGGCGGGGTAGCTCAGTTGGTTAGAGCAGCGGAATCATAATCCGCGTGTCGGGGGTTCAAGTCCCTCTCCCGCTACCATCTTCCGAGAATCAGAACACGGTGCGCGCTCGAAACCTGTTCGAGCCTTGCAACGCGGATGTGGCTTCGCGCCGGGCGATCCGTCATCGCGTTGGGCCGATCGGCGCGCGGGACGACGCTCGAAGGCCGCGGCGGCCCGCATCCGAACCTGATCGGCCACCCGCGGCCGCTCTGACCTTCCGACTTCCCGCGTGAGAGCGCCGCACTCGGTACGCTTCCCTGACGGGCTCTGTCGCATTCCGTCACGCCATGCGTTCGACGTCTATCTGTATTCTATATATCTTTGACTTGTGTTCGTCACTTGTTCCCTGTCTATTGGTTCGTGCGACTTATAGTTGGCACGAGAGGAACCTTCGGACAGATGGGTGAGGCGGGAGCGACGCTCCTGACGGATGGGGCAACGGGCGAGGGGGGCGGCGTCGGCGCGGTCGAGCCCTTCGACTGGAGCGGCACGCCGCTCGGGGCGCCGGGCTCGTGGCCGGAGGCCGCCCGGGTGCTGGCCGCGGCCATGCACGACAGTGCCCATCCCATGATGCTTCTTCTGGGGCCGGAGCACCGCATCGTGTCCAATGCGGCCGCGGCCGCCCTTTTCGACGCGACGGCCGGATTCGGTCCGGGCCGGGCCTTGCGCGAGGTCTGGCCGGAGGCGGGTGGGGCGGTGGAGACGCTCCTGCGCCGCGCTCCGGCCGGCGAGGGGCCCGCGCCGGGCGAGCGCCTGATCGAGCTGCCCCGCGCGCCGGACGGGTCCGGTCCGGCGTCCGTCTTCTCCTGCAGCCCCTTTCGGGCCGAGGACGGCGCGGTGGTCGGCGCCCTGTGCGTGGCGACGGAAGGGGCGGAGCGCCCCGCCCGCATGCCGCCCGCGCGCCGCACCTCCGCAAAGCGCCATGCGATCGAGGAGGACTATCTCCAGGCGCTGCGGGCCAACCCGCAGATCCTGTGGAACTCCACGGCGGGGGGCACCGTGGAGACGGTCGTGCGCCGCTTCGGCACGCTGATGCGGCTCGATCCCGACCGGACCGACTGGCTCGACGCCATCCATCCCAACGACCGCCAGCGCTCCCATCAGGCCTGGCGCCGGTCGATCGCGACGGGCGAGGCCTATTCGGTCGAGCATCGCATCCGCGTCGAGGCCGGCACCCATCGCTGGATGCATTCGCGCGCCGAGCCGCGCCGCGACCGGCAGGGCCGCATCCTGCGCTGGTACGGATCGACCGAGGACATCCACGAGCGCAAACTCGGCGAGGAGCACCTGCGCTCGATCCTCGAGACCGTGCCCGACGCGATGATCGTCATCGACGACAAGGGCACGATCCGGTCCTTCAGCAAGGCGGCCGAGCGCCTGTTCCGCTTCTCCGTGGCCGAGATCGTCGGCCGCAATGTCAAGGCGCTGATGCCCGATCCCTACCGGCGCGCCCATGACGACTATCTCGCCGCCTACCGCGCCACCGGCATTCGCCGCGTCATCGGCATCGGCCGCGTCGTGCGCGGCCAGCGCAAGGACGGCTCGACCTTTCCCATGGAGCTTTCGGTGGGCGAGATGCGCTCGGGCGAGGAGCGTTACTTCACCGGCTTCATCCGCGATCTCACCGAGAACTGGAAGGCCGAGGAACGCGTCCAGGAGATCCAGGGCGAGCTCCTGCATATGTCGCGCTTCACCGCGCTCGGCGAGATGGCCTCCGCGCTCGCCCACGAGCTGCACCAGCCGCTGACGGCCATTTCCAGCTACCTGCAGGGCTGCCGGCGCATCGCCGACGGCATGCCCGGGCAGGAGGCCGCGCTGATGGCAACGGCGATCGACCGCGCCTCGGCGCAGGCGGTGCGGGCCGCCGAGATCATCCGCTCGCTGCGCGAGTTCGTCTCGCGGCGCGAGAGCCGGCGGCAGGTCCATGCCGTCGCCAAGCTCGTGGAGGAGGCGAGCGCGCTCGCCCTCGTCGGGGCGCGCGAGCGCGGCGTGCGCGTCATGTTCGATCTCGACCCGGCCGCCGGCCACATCTTCGCCGACCGGATCCAGATCCAGCAGGTCCTTCTCAATCTCCTGCGCAACGCCATCGAGGCGATGGACGGGCGCCGGCGCGACCTCGTCATCGCCACCCGCGGCGACAGCGTGCCCGGCTTCGTCGAGTTCTCGGTCCGCGACAGCGGCACGGGGCTCGACCCGCGGGTCGCGGCGAGCCTCTTCGATCCCTTCGTCACCACCAAGCCACATGGAATGGGGGTCGGCCTGTCGATCTGCCGCACCATCGTGGAGGCGCATGGCGGGCGCATCTCCGCCGGCCCCGCGGAGGGAGGCGGAACGGTCTTCCGCTTCACCATCCAAAGTTCCAAGGAGCGGGAAACCCGCCATGTCTGACGAGCCGCATGTCCACCTCATCGACGACGACGCCCCGGTGCGCGACGCCGTCGCCTTCCTCCTGGCCTCGGCGGGTCTGCCGAGCCGCCTCTACGCCTCGGCCGACGAGCTCCTGCGCAAGTCCGGCAAGGGCCTGCGCGGCTGCGTCGTCAGCGACATGCGCATGCCGGGCATGGACGGCATCACCCTTCTCGGCGAACTGCGCAGCCGCGGCATCCTCGTGCCCTTCATCGTCATGACGGGCCACGCGGACGTGGCGATGGCGGTGGAGGCGATGAAGCGCGGCGCGCTCGACTTCATCGAGAAGCCCTTCCAGGACCAGCAGCTTCTCGGCGCCGTCCGCGCGGGCATCGCGGCCGACACGGCGCGGCGCGAGCGCCTGTCGCGGGTGGACGGCGTGCGCAGCCGCCTGGCGAGCCTGACCGACCGCCAGCGCCAGGTGCTCGACGGGCTGGTCTCGGGAAAGCCCAACAAGGCCATCGCGCAGGATCTGAAGCTCAGCCCGCGCACGGTCGAGATCCACCGCGCCAATCTCATGGCGAAGATGGGCGTGCGGGCGCTGTCCGAACTCGTCGGCCTGGTGCTGGACCCGGCGGGCGAGGCGGCGGCGCTGCGGTCGGGCGAGCGGGCCTGAGGAACGCCCGCCGTAGGCGGGCCCCTACGGTCTCTCAGCCCTGCAGCCGCAGCCATTCGAACCCGTGCGCCGAGAGGCGCAGGGCGCAGGCGCCCGACGCGTCGGGGCGCAGATCCGCCTCGCGGCGCAGGAGGTTGCGCGCGTGCGCCGGTCCGACGACCGCGCCGAGATCGAGCGTCACCGGCGCGTCGGCGAGATTGTTGAGGACGACGACGACCCCGCCGCGCCATTCGAAGCGCAGCGCGACGACGCTGGAAACGCCGAGATCGAGCACCTCCATCTCGCCCCAGCCGATCTCCCGGCAGGCGCGGCGCACGCGGATGAGGCGCTGCACCGTGGAGAGGAGCGAGGTCTCGTCCGTCTTCTGGCCCTGCGCATTGACGAAGAGCGGGCCGAAGGGCCCGTCGAGCACCGGCGCGCGGATCCAGTCCTTCGGGGCGGCCGTGGAGAAGCCGCCATGGCCGTCCGCCGACCATTGCATGGGCGTGCGCACGGGGTGGCGCTCGGGCAGGTCCATGTTCTCGCCCATGCCGATCTCGTCGCCGTACCAGATCACCGGCGTGCCCGGCAGGGAGAGCATCAGGCTGAAGGCCATGGCGATGCGCCGCTCGTCGCCGCCCAGCATGGGCGCCAGGCGCCGGCGGATGCCGCGCTCGTAGAGCTGCATGGACTTGTCCGGCCCGAAGGCGTCGAAGACCTCCTGGCGCTCGTCCTCCGCGAGCCGGCCGAGATCGATCTCGTCGTGATTGCGCAGGAAGGTGGCCCATTGGCCGACCGCCGGGAGCGCCGGCAGCGCCTTCAGCTGGGCGCGCACCGGCTCGCCGTCGCCGCGCGCGAGCGCCAGGAAGAGCTTCTGGTTCAGCGGGAAGTTGAAGATGACGTGGAGCCGGTCGCCGCTGCCGAAATACTCGTCGGCCTCGTCCATCGTGATGTTGGCCTCGGCGAGAAGCATCGCCTCGGCCCGGCGCCAGGACAGGAAGCCCTGGAGTTCGGCGAGATAGGCGTGCGGGTCCGTGCCGTCCTCGAGCTTGGCGAGGTCTTCGAGCACGAAGGGCGCCGCGTCGATGCGAAAGCCGGAGACGCCGAGCTCCAGCCAGAAGCCCATGATGCGCTCGATCTCCTCGCGGACCTCGGGATTGGCGATGTTGAGGTCGGCCTGGTGCTCGTAGAAGCGGTGGAAGTAGTATTCCTTGCGCCGCGGATCGCGCGTCCAGGTGCTCTTCTGCACGCCCGGAAAGATGACGCCCTTATCGGCGTCCTTCGGCTTGTCCTTCCGCCAGACGTACCAGTCGCGGTATTTCGAGGCGGGATCGCCGGCGCTCGCCCGGAACCAGGGATGGTCGACGGACGTGTGGTTGACCACGAGGTCGACGATGACGCGCAGGCCCCGGTCCGCGGCGGCGCGCATGAACTCCACGAAGTCGCCGAGCGTGCCGTAGCGCGGATCGACATTGTAGTAGTCCGAGATGTCGTAGCCGTTGTCGCGGTCGGGCGAGGGGTAGAAGGGCAGGAGCCAGATGCAGGTGGCCCCGAGCGCCTCGATATGGTCGAGACTGTCGGTGAGGCCGCGAAAGTCGCCGATGCCGTCGCCGTCCGAATCCCGGAAGGAATCGACGTCCACGCAGTAGATCACCGCGTTCTTGTACCAGAGATTGCGCATCCGCTTCTCGCCCCGCCGTTCCGCTTGTCCCCGAGACCTAGCGGGGCCGGCGCGGGTTTGAATGGCGCAGCGTGCAGATCGCCGCGCGGGGCGACGGGCCGGAGCCCGTCGGCCGCGGTTCGTCAGGCGGCGGCGAAGGAGACGAGACGGCGCGTGCGGGTGTCCCACAGGGAGAGGCCGATGCAGCGCAGGCTCTCGCCGAGCGACAGGCGCGAGATCGAGCCGAGCAGCGGCTCGGCGTCGAGGCAGGCCTGCAGCCGGTAGTTCGGCACGCGGCTGTTGAGGTGATGGATGTGGTGCAGGCCGATATTGCCGGTGAACCACTGCAGCACCTTGGGCAGGACGTAATAGGAACTGCCGCCGAGGGCCGCCTGCTGCAGGTTCCAGTCGCAGCTCTCGTCCCAATGCGTGTGCTCGAACTGGTGCTGCACGAAGAACAGCCAGCCGCCGACCCAGGAGGCGACGAGCGCCGCCGGCAGGAGGGCGACGAGGACGGTCACGGGCCCGACGAGGAGGGCGAGGCCGCCATAGGCGAGAAGCATGGAGACGTTCAGCGCCATGATCGAGCGCCAGGCCTCGCGCGCCGGGAGCGCCTGGCCGAAGGGCGAGCGCTGGAAGAAGACGAAGTAGAGCGGCGGTCCGACGACATGCAGCACGAGCGGATGGCGGTAGAGCCGGTAGCGCAGCTTCGCGCCGGCCGACAGCGCCCGATATTCCTCGACCGTCAGCGTGTCGACGTCGCCGATGCCGCGCCGGCCGAGATCGCCGGCGCTGGCGTGATGCAGCGTGTGCGAGCGGCTCCAGTAGCCGAAGGGCGTCAGCGTCAGCAGGCTGAGGAACCGGCCGGTCGCCTTGTTCACGCGGCGCGAGGAGAAGAAGGAATTGTGCCCGCAATCGTGCTGGATGCCGAAGAGGCGCACGAGGAAGCCGCCGGCGGGAACGGCGAGGACGAGCGGCCACCAGAGGCCGGCCGAGACGCTCCACAGGAGCACGGCGCAGAGGCCGAGGAAGGGCAGGAGCGCCGTCGCGAGCTGGAACGCCGCCAAGCGGTCGTCGGGATCGCGATAGGCCATGCAATGGCGGGCCAGACGGCGCACGGTCGCATCGTCGAGAAGGGCGGCTGGCGCCGCTTCGTACGGCGTCGGTGACAGGTTGTTCAAGGAAGGTCCGTTCAGAAGAGCGTGCGGCAGGCGCCGCCGGGGCAGGGCACGCTTCGGCGCGGCCGTCCGGACTCTATACAGGGAAAGAGCGGCGGCTCCATGACCCCGGAGCGGCGACTGCGGGACGGGACGGGCTTTCGCGTCGCGATAGGGCCGTTTCACGTCGCTCCTGACGCGATGGTGATCGCGGCCCGGAAGACCTGCCGGAACCGGCGCAGCGGTGGCGCGTCATCGCAGGACCGCCCGGCGTCGCGCGGTCACCGGTCGGCCGGGCTCAGGTTTTGGCGATGCCGAGAGAAGGGGTTCGATGAAGCCTGTTCGCATCGCCATCGCGGGTCTCCTCGTCGCGGCCGCCGGCGTCGGCGGCCTCTACGGCTCCGGCTTCCTTCTCGATCGCTTCATGCCGCAGGACGAGGCGTCGGCCGCGCCGAGGGCCGAGCGCCGTGCCCGCGTCGAAGTGGCGCAGGCGAGGCGCGAGCCCGTGCGCCTCACCGCCGAGGCCATCGGCTCCACCAAGGCGATCCAGTCCATCGATGTCCAGCCCATGGCCGACGGGCGGGTGGTCGCGGTCAATATCGAGGAAGGGTCGGACGTTCGCGCCGGCACCGTCCTCGTCCAGCTCGACGACCGCGCCGAGCGGGCGGCGCTGAAGGAGGCGGATGCCTCGCTCGCCGAGGTGCGCAGCGCCTATCAGCGCTCGCTCTCGCTCGCCGAGCGCAACGTGCAGAGCGATGCTGCGTTGGAATCGACGCGCGCGCAGGTGCTGCGCGCCGAGGCGGTGCGCGAGCAGGCCGCCAATGCCGTCGCCGACCGGCAGGCCATCGCCGCCTTCGACGGGCGCGTCGGGCTTTCGGAGGTCGATGTCGGCCAGCGCGTGACGACGGCGAGCATCCTCACGACGCTCGACGATCTCTCCCGCATCGAGGTGACCTTCTCTCTGCCCGAGGCCTATCTGGCGCAGGTGCGGCCCGGCCAGGTCGTCGTCGCCCGCAGCGACGCCTTCCCCGACCGGCCCTTCGAGGGAAAGGTCGAGACGATCGACACGCGCGTCGACGCGGCCTCGCGCGCCTTCGCGGTGCGCGCCACGATCCCCAATGCCGATCGCTCGCTCGTGACGGGCATGTTCCTGCAGATCGCGCTCGTCATCGAGGAGCGCCAGTCCGTGACCGTGCCGGAGGTCGCCGTGGTCAACGAGGGCGACCGGACGCATGTCTTTGCGGCGACGGCCGACAAGGCGGAGCGGCGCGAGGTGCGCATCGGCCTTCGCCGCGACGGGCGGGTGGAGATCCTGGAGGGGCTGGACGAGGGCGTGCCCGTCGTCGTCAGCGGCCTTCAGGGCGTCGAGGACGGCGCGGCCGTGGAGATCGTCGCGCCGGCCGGTGGCGACGGGAAAAACGCGCCGCCGCGGGACGAGGGCGCGCCGCCCGCGCCGACGGCGTCGGCCGCCGGCGGGGGTCTGGGATGACCCTTTCCGATCTCTGCCTGCGCCGGCCCGTCCTTGCCATCGTCATGAACGTCCTGGTGCTCGTCGGGGGCGCGGCGGCGCTCCTGACGCTTCCCGTGCGCGAACTGCCCGACATCGACACCGCGCAGATCACCGTGACCGTCGCCTACGAGGGCGCCGCCCCGGAGGTCGTGGACGCGCAGATCACCACGATCGTGGAGGGCGCCATTTCCGGCGTGTCGGGCATCCGCTCGGTCTCCTCGGAGGCCGAGCGCGGGCAGAGCCGCACCGTCATCGAATTCGACACGAGCCGCGACATCGACGACGCGGCCAACGACGTGCGCTCGGAGATGGCGCGCGTCTCGCAGGACCTGCCCGAGGAGGCGGACGAGCCGCTGATCGAGAAGAACGACAGCGAGAGCGATCCCGTCATCCGCCTGTCGATGACCAGCGACCGGCTGAGCGCGGCCGACCTCACCGACTATGCCGACCGCTACATCGTCGACCAGCTGGCGACGATCGAGGGCGTGGCGAGCGTGGAGATCAACGGCGAGCGCGCCTATGCGATGCGCGTCTGGCTCGACCGGCGCGCGCTCTCGGCGCGCGGCGTCACCGTCTCGGACGTGACGACGGCGCTCGAGAACAACAATGTCGAGCTGCCGGCCGGCGAGATCGAGACCGCCGACCGCCAGTTCCAGGTGCGCACGACGACGCGTTTCCGCGAGCCGGCCGAGTTCGAGCGGCTGATCGTGCGCCAGACCGAGGCCTATCCGATCCGCCTCGGCGACGTGGCGCAAGTGGAAGTCGGCGTGGAGGACGACGACACGATCTTCCGCGCCAACGGCGTCACCTCCGTCGGCCTCGGCGTCATCCGCCAGTCGCAGTCGAACACGGTGCAGATCTCCGACGCCGTCCAGGCGGAGGTCGCGCGCCTCGCCGAGACGCTGCCGGAGGGCACGCGGATCGCCGTCTCCAGCGACGACGCGGTCTTCATCCGCTCGTCCATCCACGAGGTCGTCGTCACGCTCGTCATCGCCATCGCGCTGGTCGTGGCGGTGAACTTCCTCTTCCTCGCCTCGCTGCGCGCCACGATCGTGCCGGCCGTCACCATTCCGATCTCGCTGATCGGCGCCTGCGCGGGGCTCGCGCTTCTCGGCTTCTCCATCAACATCCTGACGCTCTTCGCGCTGATCCTGGCCATCGGCCTCGTCGTGGACGATGCGATCGTGGTCCTGGAGAACATCCAGCGGCGCATCGACGAGGGCGAGAGCCGGCTGGCGGCAAGTTCGCTGGGCGCGAGCCAGGTGACCTTCGCCGTGCTCGCGACCTCGGGGACGCTGATCGCCGTCTTCGTGCCGCTCTCATTCCTGCAAGGGCAGGTGGGGCGGCTCTTCTCCGAGTTCGGTCTCGTGCTCGGCGTCGCCGTGGCGATCTCGACCT
The DNA here is from genome assembly GCF_001425575.1 of Aurantimonas sp. Leaf443. GTDB lineage: Bacteria > Pseudomonadota > Alphaproteobacteria > Rhizobiales > Rhizobiaceae > Leaf443. The sequence goes on from NZ_LMRD01000001.1 coordinate 381,390, forward strand.
TCGTCTCGCTCTCGCTCTGTCCGATGCTCTGCGCCTTCGTGCTGCAGGAGCCGGGCGCCGGCAAGAGCCGGTTCGAGCGCTTCGTCGAACGCCGGCTGGAGGGGCTCAACCGGCTCTACCGCGCCGCGCTCTCACGCGCCCTGCGCTTTCCCGCCTTCGTCCTGGCGATCGCCGTCTTCATCGCGGCGAGCTCCGTCGCCCTCTACGAGCGCCTTCCCAACGAGCTGACGCCGCCCGAGGACCGGGGGCAGTTCTTCGTGCGCATCGAGGCGCCGCTCGGCTCGAGCCTTGCCTATACCGACAAGGCGACGGGCGAGGTGGAGGCGATCCTCCAGCCGCTGCGCGAGGCGGGGCTCGTCACCAACGTCCTGTCGATCGTCGGGCAGTACAACGAGCTGCGCCGTGCCTTCGTCATCGTGCGCCTGTCCGACTGGGCCGAGCGCGAGGAGAGCACGCAGGCGCTGATCGAGCGGTTGCGGCCCCAGATCGCGCGCATCACGGGCGCGCAGGCCCGGCTCGGCGCGCCCGCGGGCCTCGGCCTTCGCGGCTCCAACAACCCGTTGCAGATCTCCGTCGGCGGCCCGCAGTTCGACGAGGTGAACGCCTCGGCCGAGACGCTCGCCGAGGCGATGCGCGCCAACGAGGGCCTTACCGGCATCGAGGTCGTCGCCGACAACAACCAGCCGGGCTACGAGATTTCCGTCAATCGCGACCGGGCGCGCGATCTGGGCGTGGAGGTGCGCGACGTGTCGGAGGCGCTGCAGACGCTCTTCGCCTCCAACGACGTGACCGAATACGAGGACCGGGGCCGGCAATATCCGGTGATCGTGCAGGCGCGCACCGACGACCGCAACAGCGCCCGCGACCTCTCCAACGTCTTCCTGCGCAATGCCGAGGGCGGGCTCGTGGCGCTGGACGGACTGGTGGACGTGGCCGAGACGGCGACGCCGCGGGCGCTGAACCGCTACGACCGGCTGCCCTCGGTGGAGGTCTCGGCGGGACTGGCGGAGGGCTACGATCTCGGCCGCGCCATCGACTTCGTGAATGCGGCGGCGGCCGAGAAGCTGCCGGCCGGCACGCAGATCGCCTACAAGGGCCAGGCGCGCGAGTTCCTGGACACGTCCGGCGGCATCCTCGTCGTCTTCGGCATCGCGCTTCTCATCGTGTTCCTGGTGCTGGCGGGCCAGTTCGAGAGCTTCGTGCACCCGATCATCATTCTCCTGACCGTGCCGCTCGGCATCGCGGGGGCGCTCGCCACGATCCTCTTCACCGGCCAGTCGCTGAACATCTACAGCCAGGTCGGGCTCATCCTGCTCGTCGGGCTGATGGCCAAGAACGGCATCCTGATCGTGGAATTCGCCAACCAGCTGCGCGACGAGGGGCGCTCGGTGCGCGAGGCGATCCTGGAAGGATCGGTGGTGCGCCTGCGGCCGATCCTGATGACGACGGTGGCGACCGTCCTCGGCGCCGTGCCGCTGATGCTGACGGGCGGCGCGGGATCGGAGAGCCGCGCGGCGATCGGCGCGGTCATCGTCGGCGGCTTCACGGTGGCGACGGTGCTGACGCTCTTCGTGACGCCCGTGATCTACGATCTCCTGGCGCGCTTCACGAGCCCGCGCAGCGCGGTGGCCGGAGAGCTCGACGCCGCCCTCGACAAGGCGGCGGCGGGACACGAGCCCGAGGCCGCGCCCGCGCCCGCCGAATAGCGGAGCGGGCGTCGGCGCGGAGCAGGTCTCAGACGGCGATCGCCATCGGCATCGCCGGAAGAGGCCGCGCGGTCCGCGCCGTTGCCGGCGCGAGCGCCAGGACGACGGCGGCGTCGGCATGCAGCAGCGTGGAATCGAAGGCCGGCAGGCAGCAGTCGCTCGGGTCGATGAGGAGCCCGATCTCGGTGCAGCCGAGGATGACGCTGTCGGCGCCCGCCGCCCGGCCGCGCGCGACGATGTCGAGATAGGCGCGGCGCGACGCGGGCGTCACGATGCCCCGGCACAGTTCGTCGAAGATGATGTCGTGGACGGTCGCGCGGTCGGCGGCGTCGGGCACCAGCGCCTCGATCCCGTGGCGCTCGGCGAGGCGGTCGCGGTAGAAGCGCTCCTCCATCGTGTAGCGCGTGGCCAGAAGCAGCGGCCGGCGATGGCCGGCGGCCTTCACCGCCGCGCCGGTCGTGTCGCAGATATGCACGAGCGGCACGGAGATTGCGGCCTGCACGGGCTCGGCGAGAAGATGCATCGTGTTGGTGCAGATGAGGACGAGGTCGGCGCCCGCCGCCTCGAGATCGGCCGCGATGGCCGAAAGGCGCCGCGCCGCGCCGTCCCAGTCGGCGGCCTTCTGCAGGGCGACGATCTCGTGGAAGTTCACCGAACGCATCAGGATCTCGGCCGAGTGCAGGCCGCCGAGGCGCGCGCGCACGCTCTCGTTGATGCGGCGATAGTAGACCGCCGTGCTCTCCCAGCTCATGCCGCCGATCAAACCGATGCACTTCATGACCCGCTCCTTCGCCCGTCCGGCCCGTTTGGAACCCCGGGACGGAGCCTAGCGGAAACGGCGGGGAAGGTGTGTGCGTATTTGCTACAAAACAATGCAAAAACGATAAGAAAAATCTATATAAACGGCATTAAGAAGAATAAATCAGTCGTATAATAGAAAATGGCGATACGATCGATCCCGATCGCTCTTCGAGCGTTGCGTCTCAGGCCGCCAGCGCCGCGCGCGCCTCCGCAGGCGCGTCGGCAAGGCCGCGGGCGTAGCGCTCCGCCTCCGCGAAGGCGGCCGCGGGGAAGACGGCGGCGAGCCGCACCTCCGCCCGGCCGGCGCGCAGTTCGGCGGGCACGAGATAGACGTGACAGTGGATCCCGGCGCCGCGATGCGTGACGAGCGCGACGTGATGCAGCCCGCTTCCCGGCCCCTTGCGAAGGGCGCGGGTGCCCAGGATCGACACCGTGTCGCCCGCGCGAAGCGGCAGGCGGGAGAGGAGATCGGGATGCGTGTCGCCCATGTCGAGATCCGTGGCTTGTGCCGGGTCGCGACGAGATGGGGCGCATGATCCGCTTGGTTGCCGGAACGGCCACATCCTCCCTTGCGGGAGCGCCACCTTGCCCGGAAAGGCAGGTTGGCGTCGGGCCGCGGCCCAACTCCTGATGTCGCCCGTGCCATAAGCCAGAGGCCGGCGGCGCGCAAGGGCAGGGCGCGCCGCCGGCGGATGCCGCGTCAGGGGCGGAGCGGCAGGAGGCTCAGGATCTCGAACAGCATCTGCGCGCCGGCCTGCGCCGTGTTGGTCGTCGCGTCGTATTGCGGCGCCACCTCGACGAGATCGCCGCCGACGAAGTTCAGACCGGCGAGGCCCCGCAGCAGCGCCTGCGCCTCGCGCGTCGTCAGCCCGCCCACCTCGGGCGTGCCCGTGCCGGGCGCGAAGGCCGGATCGAGACTGTCGACGTCGAAGGAGAGATAGGTCGGCCCGTCGCCGACGACGGCGCGCGCCTTCTCCACGATCGCGGCAATGCCGAGCCCGGTGACCTCCTCGGCGTGGATCACCGTCATTCCGCTCTCGTAGGAGAACTCCCACAGATATTCCGACGAGCCGCGGATGCCGATCTGGATCGTGCGGCGCGGGTCGAGCACGCCCTCCAGCACCGCCTGCCGGAACGGGCCGCCATGGTGGAACTTGCAGCCGTCGAAGAGGCCGGACGTGTCGCAATGGGCATCGACATGGATCATGCCGACCGGGCGCTCCGCGCCGATGGCGCGCAGGATCGGCAGGGAGATCGAATGGTCGCCGCCGACCGAGAGCGGCGTCACGCCGGCGGCGACGATCCGGGCGATCGTCGCCTCGATATCGGCGTGCGAGGTCGCGAGGTCGAAGCGGCTGCGGAAGGGCACGTCGCCGATATCGGCGACTTTCAGCTCCGCCGCCGGCATGGTCTTCAGCACATGGTTGTAGGGGCCGATGCGCTCGATGGCGCGCAGGGCGCGCGGGCCGAAGCGCGAGCCGTTGCGGTTGGTGACGCCCAGATCCATCGGCATGCCGATCAGCGCGACGTCGAGGCCGGCAAGGTCCGGGGCGCTCCAGTCCACCGCGCGATAGGGCACGTCGAGCAGCGTCGGCAGGCCCGCATAGGGCGCGACGCGCGTGCCCTTCGGGTCGAAGAGCCGGTCGGCCACGCGGGCAAAGCCCTCGTCGTAGATGCGCCGCTCGTTCTCGCCGGCGAAGCGATCGTTGAGGGCCTTCAGCTCGTCCGGCGTCATGCCGCCTCTCCTTCGCGCGAGACCGGGGACAGGGAGAAGCCGAGCGACAGGCGCCGGCCGAGCTCCACGATGGCCGCATCCGCCACATTGGCGAAGGCGATGCGCAGATGTCCCTCCTGGCCCGGCCCGAAGAAGGAACCGGGCAGGACGAGGAGCCCGAGCTCGCGCGCCAGCGTCTCGGCCACCGTCTCCGAGGCGACGCCCCTGCAGGGATGGGCGACATAGGCGAAATAGGCGCCGATCTGTTCGAGCCGCCAGCCGGGCACGGCGGCGAGCGTGCGCACGAAGAGCTCGGCCCGGCGCCGGATGCGCCCGGCCGCCTCGCGGCGGTGGTCGGCCAGATGTTCGATCGCCCAGGGAAGCGCCACCTGAGGCGGGCGCGGGGCGCAGATCTGCACGCAGTCGATGGCCTTCTCGGCCTGTGCCACGAAGGCGGGTCCGCCGATCAGCGCGCCGACGCGGTGGCCCGGGATCGCATAGGCCTTGGAGAAGGAATAGAGGCTGACGAGATGGGTCTCGGCGGCCGGATGGGCGAAGAGGCGGTGGGGGGCGGCCTCGCCCTCCAGGAAATCGCGATAGGTCTCGTCGAGCACCAGGACGATGCCGCGCGCGACGCAGAGCTCGAAGAGGTCCTCGATCAGCGCCGGCGGGTAGACGGCGCCGGTCGGGTTGTTCGGCGTCACGAGCACGAGCGCGCGGACCCTCTCGTCGAGGACGCCCGCCAGACCCTCGCGCGTCGGCAGGAACCCGTCCTCGGCCCGCGTCGGCAGCGCCCGCGCCTCGACGCCGAGCATTTCGAGGCTCATCAGGTGGTTGAAGTACCAGGGCGTCGGCAGGACGACCGCCTCGCTGGGGCCGGCAAGGGCGAGGATCGCGGCGAAGAAGGCCTGGTTGCAGCCGGCGGTGATCGCCACATGCGCCGCCGGAACGCGCGCGCCGTAGCGCGCCGACACGTGTCCGGCATAAGTCGCGCGCAGCACCGGATCGCCGAGGACCGGCCCGTAGCGGGCGGCGGCGGGTTCGGCGGCGGCGAGCGCCAGGCGCTCGGCGAAGGCCGGCGGCGGCGGGTCGCTCGGCACGGCCTGACTGCAGTCGACGAGGGGCCCGTGCCGGCCGTCGTAGCTGGCGACCCAGCGGGCCGCGCGGGCGATCGGCGGCGCGCTGATGCGGGCGAGGCGGGAAGCGGCAGGCGTCAAGGGCGGGGCCTTTCCGTTGGCTCGTGCGGCGCGCCGCCGCCGGCCGGGCAAGGCGGGCCGACACGAGCGCGGGCTTTTCGGCCTTCCGTCTTCTCACAGCCGCGCGGGCGCGCCAAGGGCGCGGGCACGCAGCGGCGGGGAGACGGCGGCAGGGGCGCTGTGGCGCAACCGTCACGCCGATCCGGCGAAGGCGGTCCGAAAGCCTTAACCGTTTTGACAAGGGCGCCGTGGCAAGTCTCATGGCCCGACCCTTCCGATCCGCCCGGACCTTTCGCGCCTTGCCCCTTTCCTTCTCCGCCTCGCCGCGCCGGCCGCTTCGCCTCGCGCTCGCCCTCGCGATGATCTCGCTCGCCACGCTCGGGGCCTGCCGCTCGACCGACCTGTCGCGCCGGGACGCGATGGGGCTGACGGACAGTCTGGGCGAGGCCGAGGTTCGGGCCCATTCGGCCTATGTGATGGATTTCGCGACCGGCCGCACGCTCCTGGCCGAGGATGCGGACGCGCTGCGCTATCCCGCCTCGCTGACCAAGATGATGACGCTCTATCTCCTCTTCGAGGCGATCGAGCAGCGCCGCCTGTCGCTCGACACGCCGCTCGTCGTGTCGCAGAACGCAGCCTCCAAGCCGCCGTCCAAGCTCGGCCTCGCGCCCGGCTCGACCATCGCCGCGCGGGACGCGGCGCAGGCGCTGGCGGTCAAGTCCGCCAACGACATCGCGACCGTGATCGCGGAGAATCTCGGCGAGACGGAAGCGGCCTTCGCGCTCGCCATGACGCGCAAGGCGCAGGCGCTCGGCATGCGTCGCACCCGCTTCGTTAACGCCTCGGGCCTGCCCGATCCGCGCCAGGTCTCCACCGCGCGCGACATGACGATCCTCGGACAGGCGCTGCGCGGCCGCTTCCCGCAATACGCGCCCCTCTTCGCCGCGCGCGAGTTCGCCTATGCCGGGCGCACGCACCGGGCGACGAACAAGCTTCTGGGCACCGTGCCGGGCGTCGACGGGCTGAAGACCGGCTTCATCCGCGATGCCGGCTTCAACCTCGTGGCGACCGCCGAGCGGGGCGGGCGGCGGATCCTGGTGACCGTCATCGGCGGGCGCACCGGCGCCGAGCGCAATGCCGAGGTCACCGCCCTCGTCGACCGATTCCTGGGGCCCGCGCCGCTGGCGCCGATGCCGGCAGATCTGGTGGCCGCCGGCCTGGAATAGCCCGGTCTCCAGGGGAATGTGCGATGCAGCATGCATTGATGCGCTGCAGCGACGATCCGCTCTGGACAGCCTGGATCATATAATATTACTTTTCCCATGGCGCGGCGACGGGAGGTCGTGAAACCGCGCCTGGGGAGAGAGATAACATGGCACTTCGTAGCATTGTCGGCGCGCTCGCCGGCGTCCTGATGGCATCTGCGTCCGCCCATGCCGCGGACATGACGGTCGGCTTTTCCCAGATCGGGTCGGAATCGGGCTGGCGCGCGGCCGAGACGAGCGTGACCAAGCAGGAGGCCGAGAAGCGCGGCATCGACCTGAAATTCGCGGACGCCCAGCAGAAGCAGGAAAACCAGATCAAGGCCATCCGCTCCTTCATCGCGCAGGGCGTCGACGCGATCCTGGTGGCGCCCGTCGTCGCCACGGGCTGGAACGGCGTCCTCGAAGAGGCCAAGGAAGCCGAGATCCCGGTCGTCCTGCTCGACCGCACGATCGACGCGCCCGAGGACCTCTACCTCACGGCGGTGACCTCCGACCTCACCCACGAGGGCAAGGTGGCGGGCGAGTGGCTGGCCAAGACCGTCGGCTCCAAGCCCTGCAACATCGTCGAGCTCCAGGGCACGACCGGCTCCTCGCCGGCGATCAAGCGCAAGGCCGGCTTCGAGGAAGGCATCGCGGGCCACGACAACCTCAAGATCACCCGCTCGCAGACCGGCGACTTCACCCGCACCAAGGGCAAGGAAGTCATGGAGAGCTTCATCAAGGCCGAGAACGGCGGCAAGAACATCTGCGCCCTCTACGCCCACAATGACGACATGGCCGTCGGCGCCATCCAGGCGATCAAGGAAGCCGGCCTGAAGCCGGGCACCGACATCCTCGTCGTCTCGATCGACGCCGTGCCGGATATCTTCCAGGCCATGGCCAATGGCGAGGCGAACGCCACGGTCGAGCTGACGCCGAACATGGCCGGTCCCGCCTTCGACGCGCTGGAGAAGTTCAAGGCCGACGGCACCCAGCCGCCGAAGTGGATCCAGACCGAGTCGAAGCTCTACACCCAGGCCGACGAGCCGATGAAGGTCTACGAGGCCAAGAAGGGCCTCGGCTACTGAGCCTGTGACCGGCGGGGCCCTCTCCCGGGGAGCCCCGCCTTGCGCAGCGGCGTCGGCCGCCTGAAGCCCCGGTGGGGCTCCGGCGGCCGGCGGTCGCCGAACCTCTCGAGGCCGGGCGGGTCCGCCGGGTCGAAAGACGTTCGCCGGCGTCCTGCGCCTCGGCGTCCGTCGCCCCTGCCCGCGCGGGCACGGCGCCGCAAGTCCCGTGCTCGACGGCCTTCCACAGTTCGGAGCGTTGGCTTTCGGGTCTTGTGCCCGCGAGCGGCGTTCCGTGGCGGCACGGTGCGCGCGTTGCCACTCCCACCGCTGCAGCGCCGTGCCGCTCCCCTCGTTCGATCCTCGAAATGGCGCCCTGGCATGACAGACCGTCCCATTCTTCTCGCCGCGACCGGCATCACCAAGGGCTTCCTTGGGGTGAAGGCGCTGGACGGGGTCGATTTCACCCTCCGCGCGGGCGAGGTCCATGCCCTGCTCGGCGAGAACGGGGCGGGCAAGTCGACGCTCATCAAGCTCCTCTCCGGTGCCTATCGCCGCGACGGCGGGCAGATGCTGCTCGGCGGCGTGCCGATCGACCCGCGCGACGTGACCGAGGCGCAGCAGCTCGGCATCGGCACCGTGTTCCAGGAGGTGAATCTCCTCGAGAACCTGACGGTCGCCGAGAATCTCTATCTCGGCCGCGAGCCGCGCCGCTTCGGCCTCCTGCGCAGCGGCGAGATCAACCGCCGCGCCCGCGCGCTGCTTGCGCCCTACGGCCTGTCCATCGACGTGACGGCGCCGCTCGGCAGCTATTCGGTCGCCGTGCGCCAGCTCGTGGCCATCGCCCGCGCCGTCGATCTTTCCGGCAAGGTCCTCATCCTCGACGAGCCGACGGCGAGCCTCGACGCGGCGGAGGTGCGGACGCTCTTCGCCGCCGTCTCGCGGCTGCGCGACAAGGGCCTCGGCATCGTCTTCATCACCCACTTCCTCGACCAGGTCTACGAGATCGCCGACCGGGTGACGGTCCTGCGCAACGGGCGCCTCGTCGCCTCGCGCCCGCTGGCCGGCCTCGACCGGCTCGATCTCGTCTCCATGATGCTCGGCCGCGCGCTGGACGCGGCGGTCGCCAAGGACCACGCCAAGGCCCCGCCCGCCGGCGCGCCGGTGGCGCTCGCGCTGCGCGACTACGGCAAGCGCGGCAAGGTGGAGCCCTTCGACCTCGAACTGAAGCGCGGCGAGGTCGTCGGCATCGCCGGCCTCCTCGGCTCGGGCCGCACCGAGACGGCGGAGCTGATCTTCGGCGTCCTCAAGGCGGACAGCGGGAGCGCCGAGATCGAGGGGCAGGGCGTCTCCGTCGCCTCGCCGCGCGACGCGATCAAGGCCGGGCTCGGCTTCTGCCCGGAAGACCGCAAGCACGACGGGATCGTCGGCGACCTCTCGGTGCGCGAGAACATCGTGCTGGCCCTGCAGGCGCGGCGCGGCTGGGCCAAGCCCCTGTCGCGGCGCGCGCAGGTGGAGCTCGCCGACCGCTACATCGCCGCGCTCGACATCCGCACCTCCGACCGCGAGAAGCCGATCAAGTTCCTCTCCGGCGGCAACCAGCAGAAGGCGATCCTCGCCCGCTGGCTTGCCACCCAGCCGCGCGTCCTCATCCTCGACGAGCCGACCCGCGGCATCGACGTGGGTGCCCATGCCGAGATCATCCGCCTCATCGAGCGCCTTTGCCAGGACGGCATGTCGCTCCTCGTCGTCTCGTCCGAACTGGAGGAACTGGTGGCCTATTCCGACCGGGTGGTCATCCTGTCCGAGCGCACGCATGTCGCCGAGCTCAAGGGCGCCGAAGTCACCGCCGACGCCATCATGACGGCGATGGCGACCGGGCGCGCCGCGCGGGACGCCGCCTGATGGCCGCGCTCGCTCCCCTCGCGCGGCGCCTCGCGCCGCAGATCGTCGCGCTTCTCGTCATCCTCGCCCTCATCGCCGCGATCTCGCCGGGCTTCCTGACGGTGACGATGCAGAACGGCCGGCTCTACGGCTCGCTGATCGACGTCCTCAACCGCGGCGCGCCGGTGGCCCTTCTCGCCGTCGGCATGACGCTCGTCATCGCCACCAAGGGCATCGATCTCTCGGTCGGCGCCATCATGGCGATCTGCGGGGCGACCGGCGCCTCGCTCATCGCCGAGGGCACGCCGCTCGCCACGACGCTCGCCGCCACGCTCGCCGTCGGCCTCCTGTGCGGATTGTGGAACGGCGTCCTCGTCGCGCTTCTGGAGATCCAGCCGATCATCGCGACGCTGATCCTGATGGTCGCCGGGCGCGGCATCGCGCAGCTCGTCACCGAGGGCGTCATCCTCACCTTCAACGATCCGGGCTTCGTCTTCCTCGGCTCGGGCGCGCTGTTCGGCCTGCCGGTGCCGATCCTCCTCTGGCTCGCGGTCGGCATCCTCGCCGCGCTGCTGGTGCGCTCGAGCGCCCTCGGCCTGCTGATCGAGGCGATCGGCGTCAACCGCCGCGCCTCGCTCCTGGCCGGCGTGCACACGCGCAGCCTGGTGCTCGCCGTCTACATCGCCTCCGGGCTCTGCGCGGCGATCGCCGGCATCATCGTGACCGCCGACATCCGCGGCGCCGACGCCAACAATTCGGGCCTCTGGCTGGAGCTCGACGCGATCCTGGCGGTCGTCGTCGGCGGCAACTCGCTGCTCGGCGGACGCTTCTCCATCGCCGGGTCGCTGATCGGGGCGATGATCATCCAGTCGGTCAACACCGGCATCCTGATCGCCGGCTTCCCCCCGGAATTCAACCTCATCATCAAGGCCGCGATCATCGTCGTCATCCTCGTCGTCCAGTCGCCGGCGAGCCGCCAGTTCCTGTCCTTCGCGGGGCACTCGGCCGGCCGGCGCCGCGAGAAGGCGGCACGTGAGACGACCGCGAAGGAGGAGACCGCCCGATGATCCGCTCGCGCTACCTGACGCTCGCCACGACCTTCGTCATCTTCCTCGTCGCCTACGCCATCTGCGCGGCAAGCTTTCCTGCGATGCTCTCGACGCGCGTCTTCGGCAACCTCCTCACCGACAACGCCTTCCTCGGCATCGCCGCGGTGGGCATGACCTTCGTCATCCTGTCGGGCGGCATCGATCTGTCGATCGGCTCGGTCATCGCCTTCTCCGGCGTCTTCCTGGCGCTTGCCATGGGGTCCTGGGGCCTGCACCCGATTCTCGCCTTCGCCATCCTCCTGGCGCTCGCCACGGCCTTCGGCGCGACGATGGGCGCGATGATCCACTATCTGAAGATGCCGGCCTTCATCGTGACGCTGGCCGGCATGTTCTTCGCGCGCGGCATGGCCTTCCTGCTCTCCACCGACAGCGTGCCCATCACCCATCCCTTCTACGAGACGCTGCAGGGCCTCTACTACCGCATGCCCGGCGGCGGGCGCCTGACCTTCATCGGCATCCTGATGCTCCTCGTCTTCGCGCTCGGCATCCTGATCGCCCATCGCACGCGGTTCGGGCGCAATGTCTACGCGCTCGGCGGCAGCGAGCAGTCGGCCGAGCTGATGGGCGTGCCGGTGGCCCGCACCACGATCATGATCTACGCCCTGTCGAGCCTTCTCGCCGCCCTGTCCGGCATCGTCTTCTCCATCTACACCTCGGCCGGCTACTCGCTGGCGGCGGTGGGCGTGGAGCTCGACGCGATCGCCGCGGTCGTCATCGGCGGCACGCTGCTCACCGGCGGCTCGGGCTTCGTGGCGGGCACGCTGCTCGGCATCTTGATCCAGGGCCTCATCCAGACCTACATCGTCTTCGACGGAACATTGTCGAGCTGGTGGACGAAGATCGTCATCGGCCTACTTCTCTTCGCCTTCATCGTCCTCCAGCGCATGACGGTCTGGCTGTCGGAGCGAAAGGCGGCCGAGGCGAGGGCGTGAGAAGCGCCGCTCTCCCGGCGCGGCGGGGCGCCTCGTGCACGGGAGAGGCGCGGGCGTCGAAGGGCGGGAACGGCATGGGCACGAGGGCGAGGCGAAGGATGCGCTGATGGGACTGCTGGCATCGGCCCTTGGCGGACGCGCCCCGAAGGATCGGCACGCCCATGTCGTGGGCGCGCTCGGCCGCGAGATCGTCGGGGGGCAGTTCGCCGTCGGTTCGATCCTGCCGAACGACAAGGAGCTTTCGGCCCGATTCGAGGTCTCGCGCACGGTGCTGCGCGAAGCCATGAAGACGCTGCAGGAGAAGAAGCTGGTCCAGCCGAAGGCGCGGGTCGGCACGCGCGTCCTCGAGGCCTCGTGCTGGAACCTCCTCGATCCCGACATCCTGCGCTGGCGCGTGGAGGCGGGGCTCGACGAGACGTTCCTCACCGATCTCGCGGTCATGCGCCTCGCCTTCGAGCCGGCGGCGGCCGAACTCGCCGCCCAGCGCGCGAGCCCCGCCGACGTCGCACGGCTCTACGAGATCGCCGACCGGTTCGCCGATCCCGGCCACACGCTCGGCAGCTTTGCCGGCGTCGATCTCGAGTTCCACCTCGCCATCGCCGAGGCCTCGCAGAACCCGTTCATGCGCTCGATCACCAGCCTGATCGAGGCCGCGCTCCTCATCTCCTTCAAGCTGTCCTCGCCGGCCGCCGACCTCGAATCGCTGAGCCGCACCGCCGCCCTCCACCGGGCGATCGTGGAGGCGATCGAGGCGGGCGACGGGGCGGGGGCGCGGGCGGCGATGGTGCGCGTCATCGATATCGGCGCCGAGCGCGTGCGCCGCGTCCTGCCGCTGCAGGCGGCCTGATATCCACAAACATCGTATGAAAGCGGTTCCGGCTTGCGTGATGCATCTTGCATCCGCATCTGCCCGGTGCAATGATCCGACCATTGCCGGGTTGGGAGATCCGGTCGGGAGAGTTTCGACCTTTCATGCTGTACCAGGCCCTCGCCCCAGAGGGCGAGCGGTCCAACCGGACGATGACGCTCGCCTCCGACTTCGGTCGCCGGATCGCTTCCGGCGAGATCGAGGCCGGGGCCGTCCTGCCGACGGAGAAGGAACTGCAGGTCTCGCACGGCGTCTCGCGCACCGTCGTCCGCGAGGCGATCCGGCATCTGGCCGCCAAGGGTCTCGTGACCGTCGGGCCCAAGGTCGGCACCAAGGTGCGCGACCGGCTCGAGTGGAACATGCTCGACGCGGACGTGATGAACTGGCACATGAGCGACCCGGTGCGGCGCGGCTTCGTGGACGCGCTCTACGAGATGCGGCTCATCAACGAGCCGGCGGCGGCGCGGCTGGCGGCCCGGCGGATCGACGAGCCGACGGCGGCGCGCCTGCGCCGGGCGCTGGCGGGCATGGCCGAGAACGAGCGCGGCTCGCCCGAGCTCATCGCCGCCGATCTCGACTTCCACCGCGTCATCCTGGAGGCGACGGGCAATCCGATCCTCGTCTCGCTCGGCGCGATGATCGAGCGCAGTCTCAAGGTCTCCTTCTCGCTCTCCTGGCGGCGCAATCCGCAGGACGAGACGATCCGCCAGCACGAGCGCGTGATGAACGCGATCCTGGCCGGAGACGGGGAGGCGGCGTCCCTTTTCATGAGGCGTCTCATCGAGAGCGCCTATGACGATGTCAGCGCGGCCCTCTTCCAGGGGGCGCGCTCAGGCGAGAACGACACGGAGCCCGCCCGAGAGGCGCGCGCCGCGACGTGAGGATCGGCCGCTCGGGCGGCCGGAATTGAACTGGGTTCCGGGAGGAAACGACACATGAAACTGACCAGACGGATGATGGGCGGCCTGGCCGCCGCCGTGGCTCTGACGCTGACCATGCCCGCCTTCGCGCAGGACAAGGGCGCCGTCGGCGTCTCCATGCCGACCAAGTCCTCCGCCCGCTGGATCGCGGACGGCGACAACATGGTCAAGGCGCTGGAGGCCAAGGGCTACAAGGCGAGCCTGCAATATGCCGAGGACGACATCCCGACCCAGCTCAGCCAGATCGAGAACATGGTCTCGTCGGGCGTGAAGTATCTCGTGGTCGCCTCCATCGACGGCACCACGCTCGCCGACGTGCTGCAGCAGGCCCACGACGCGGGCATCAAGGTCATCGCCTACGACCGCCTCATCCGCAACTCGCCCAATGTCGACTACTACACCACGTTCGACAATTTCCAGGTGGGCGTGCTGCAGGCGCAGTCGATCGAGACCGGCCTCGGCCTGAAGGACGGCAAGGGCCCGTTCAACATCGAGCTCTTCGGCGGCTCGCCGGACGACAACAACGCCTTCTTCTTCTACAACGGCGCGATGAGCGTCCTGCAGCCCTACATCGACTCCGGCAAGCTGGTCGTGCAGTCCGGCCAGACCGGCATGGACAAGGTCGGCACGCTGCGTTGGGACGGCGCCGTGGCGCAGGCGCGCATGGACAACCTCCTGTCCTCCTTCTACTCCGACAAGCGCGTCGACGCGGTGCTCTCGCCCTATGACGGCCTGTCGATCGGCATCCTGTCGTCGCTGAAGGGCGTCGGCTACGGCTCCGGCGACATGAAGATGCCGGTCGTCTCCGGCCAGGACGCCGAGATCCCGTCGGTCAAGTCGATCCTCGCCGGCGAGCAGTATTCGACGATCTACAAGGACACGCGCGAACTCGCCAAGGTCACGGTCGACATGATCGACGCCATGGGCACGGGCGGCCAGCCGCAGATCAACGACGACAAGACCTACGAGAACGGCGTGAAGGTCGTTCCGGCCTACCTGCTGAAGCCGGTGCTCCTGACCAAGGAGAATATCGAGAAGACGCTCGTGGACGGCGGCTACTACACGGCCGACCAGATCAAGTAACGGTCTCGTCGCAAGGCCATGCCGGCGTGCCGGCATGGCCTTCGAGAATGAAAAAAGGGCCGGCGCGGCGCCAAGCCGCGGCCGGTTTCCCTTCATCGAAGGCGGAGGAACGCGGGCATGGCGCCGATCCTTGAGATGCGCGGCATCGTCAAGACGTTTCCGGGCGTGCGCGCCCTCGACAACGTCAATCTCGTGGTGGAAGCGGGCGAGATCCACGCCATCTGCGGCGAGAACGGCGCGGGAAAATCCACGCTGATGAAGGTGCTCTCGGGCGTCTACCCGCATGGCAGCTACGAGGGCGACATCGTCTACGAGGGCGAGACGCGCGCCTTCCGCGACATCCGCGATTCCGAGCATCTGGGCATCATCATCATCCACCAGGAACTGGCCCTCGTGCCGCTCCTGTCGATCGCCGAGAACATCTTCCTCGGCAACGAGGTCGCCCGCATGGGCGTCATCGACTGGGACGAGGCCTTCCAGCGCACGTCCGAGCTTCTCGCCAAGGTGGGCCTATCGGAATCGCCGACGACGCTCATCAAGGACATCGGCGTCGGCAAGCAGCAGCTCGTCGAGATCGCCAAGGCGCTGTCGAAGCGCGTCAAGCTCCTCATCCTCGACGAGCCGACCGCCAGCCTCAACGAGAGCGACAGCCAGGCGCTCCTCGATCTCCTGATCGAGTTCCGCAAGCAGGGCATGTCGGCCATCATGATCAGCCACAAGCTGAACGAGATCAGCCGCGTCGCCGACAAGATCACCGTCATCCGCGACGGCACGACCGTCTCCACGCTCGACTGCCGCGCCGAGGCGATCTCCGAGGACCGCATCATCCGCGACATGGTCGGCCGCGCCCTCGACGACCGCTTCCCGCCGCGCAGCCCGAAGATCGGCGAGGTTCTGTTCGAGGTGAAGGGCTGGAACGCCTTCCACCACCTCAACACCCAGCGCCAGGTGGTGAAGGACGTCTCCTTCAACGTGCGCAAGGGCGAGATCGTCGGCATCGCGGGCCTCATGGGGGCAGGGCGCACCGAGCTCGCCATGAGCATCTTCGGCAAGTCCTACGGCCGCCACATCTCGGGCGAGGTGTCGATGCACGGCAGGCCGGTCGACGTGTCGACCGTCTCCAAGGCGATCGACGCCAAGATCGCCTACGTCACCGAGGACCGGAAGCATTACGGCCTGATCCTCGACGACGACATCCGGCAGAACATCTCGCTCGCCAATCTCTCGGGCGTGGCCAAGGGCGGCATCATCGACGAGCACCGCGAGCGCGAGGTGGCGGAGGACTACCGCACCAAGCTGCGCATCCGCTCGCCCGGCATCTTCCAGAAGACGCTGAACCTCTCGGGCGGGAACCAGCAGAAGGTGGTTCTCTCCAAGTGGCTCTTCTCCAACCCCGATCTTCTGATCCTCGACGAGCCCACGCGCGGCATCGACGTGGGCGCGAAGTTCGAGATCTATTCCATCATCGACCGCCTGGCGGCGGAAGGGCGCGGCATCCTGATGATCTCGTCGGAAATGCCCGAGCTCCTCGGCATGTGCGACCGCATCTACGTGATGAACGAAGGCCGGCTGGTCGCCGAGCTGCCCAAAGGCGAGGCGACGCAGGAGACCATCATGCGCGCCATCATCCGGTCCGCAGGGAGAAACGCGGCATGAGCACCCAATCGATCGAACGCCCGAAGGGCGCCGCCCCCGGCAACGCCAATCTCGACTTCTTCAAGACCCATATCCGCGAATACGGAATGCTGGTCGCGCTGGTGCTCATCACCGTCTTCTTCCAGGCGATGACGGGCAATCTCCTGGCGCCGCAGAACGTCACCAACCTCTTCCTGCAGAACTCCTTCATCATCATCATGGCGATCGGCATGCTGCTCGTCATCGTGACGGGCCATATCGACCTGTCGGTCGGCTCGGTCGCCGGCTTCATCGGGGGCCTGGGCGCCGTCCTGATGGTGAACCAGAAGATGGACCCGTTCCTGGCGGCCGGCATCTGCCTCGCCGTCGGCGCGCTGATCGGCGCCGCCCAGGGCTGGCTCGTCGCCTATTTCAAGGTGCCGTCCTTCATCGTGACGCTGGCCGGCATGCTGGTCTTCCGCGGCCTGACGCTGAAGGTCCTCGGCTCGACCTCCGTCGGCCCGATCCCCAACGAGTTCCAGCTCCTCTCCAAGGGCTACATCCCGGACGCGCTGCCCGGCTACGGCCTGCACATGACGACGCTCGTCCTCGGCCTCGCGGTCGCCGCGCTCATGCTCTGGTTCGCCATGCGCAAGCGCGCCAAGCAGGCCCGCTTCGGCCGCGCCGACGAGCCCTTCGGCATCTTCGTCGCCCGCAACGCGATCGTGGCGGCGGCCATCGTGCTCATCACGCTGCAGCTCTCCGAGCATCGCGGCCTGCCGATCGTGCTCATCATCATGGGCGTCCTGATCGCCGTCTACGGGTTCATCACCACGCGCACGACCGTCGGCCGGCGCATCTACGCGGTCGGCGGCAACGAGAAGGCGGCCAAGCTCTCGGGCATCAAGACCGAGCGGCTCGTCTTCCTCACCTTCGTCAACATGGGCTTCCTCGCCGCGCTCGCGGGCCTCGTCTTCGCCGCCCGCTTCGGCTCGGCGACCGCCAAGGCCGGCGCCTCGCTGGAACTCGACGTCATCGCCGCCTGCTTCATCGGCGGCGCCTCCGCCTATGGCGGCGTCGGCAAGGTTGTGGGCGCGGTGGTCGGCGCCTTCATCATGGGCGTGATGAACATGGGCATGTCGATCATGGGCATCGGCATCGACGACCAGCAGCTCATCAAGGGCCTCGTCCTCCTCGCCGCCGTCTGCTTCGACGTCTACAACCGCAACAAGGCCTGACGGGCGCGGCCGGCGGCCCGCGCCGCCGGCCGGCTCCGCGCACAGCACCGGATCCTCCCATGACACCCATCAGGCTCGGCATCGCCGGCGTCGGAAAGATCGCGCGCGACCAGCATCTGCCCGCGATCGCCGCCAACCCCGATTTCGAACTCGTGGCCGCCGCGAGCCGGCATGCCGGCGTGGAGGGCGTGCCCTCCTACGCCGATTTCGGCGAGATGCTGGAGACAGAACCCTCGATCGAGGCGGTGGCGCTCTGCGTGCCGCCCGAGCCGCGCCGGGCCATGGCGGAACTGGCCATCGCCAGGGGCAAGCACGTGCTCCTGGAAAAGCCGCCTGGCGCCACCTTGAGCGAGGTCGAGCACCTGATCGACTTGGCGCGGGAGGCGGGCGTGACCCTCTTCGCCACCTGGCATTCGCGCTTCGCCCCGGCCGTGGAGACGGCGAGGGATCTCCTTGCCGATGCGAACATCGAGGCCGTCGCCGTCACTTGGAAGGAGGACGTGCGCCGCTGGCATCCCGGTCAGGACTGGATCTGGGAGCCCGGCGGCTTCGGCGTCTTCGATCCCGGCATCAACGCCCTGTCGATCGTCACCGCCATCCTGCCGCGCCCGCTGATGCTGCTTTCCGCGGACCTGACCTTCCCGCGGAACCGCGCCCAGCCCATCGCGGCGAGCCTCACCTTCCGCGACACGGCCGACGTGCCCGTCGGCATGGAGTTCGACTGGCGCCAGACCGGGCCCCAATCCTGGGACGTGGAGGTTGCGAGCGACAAGGGCCGGCTCCTGATCTCGGGCGGCGGCGCCAGGGCCAGCCTCGACGGGCGCAGTCTGGTGGACGAGACCGAGGCCGAATATCCCGGCATCTACCGCCATTTCGCCGATCTCGTGCGGGCGGGGCGCTCGGATGCCGACCTGACGCCGCTGCGCCACGTCGCCGACGCCTTCATGGCCGGCCGGCGCCACGAGACCGAGGCCTTCCACGACGGCCCGGCCGGCGCATGAGCGGGACCGCGACGCGCCTCGCCTTCGGCACGCTTGCCGACGGGCGCATGGCCGAGGCGGTGGAGCTTTACCACTCCTCCGGCCTCTTCGTGCGCGTCCTCGCCTTCGGCGCGACGCTCCAGAGCTTCTGCGCGCCGGACCGGGACGGCCGCTTCGCCGATATCGTGCTCGGCTACGACGGCGCCGACCTCTACGAGGCGCAGCCGCAATTTTTCGGCGCGAGCGTCGGGCGCTACGCCAACCGCATCGCGGGCGCGCGGTTCGAGCTCGACGGGCGGGCGGTGACGCTCGAGGCCAATGACGGCGCCAACCACCTGCATGGCGGCCGGTCCGGCTTCGACCGGCGCCTGTGGGAGATCGCCGGGATCGAGCAGGGCGAGACGCCCGCCGTGGTCCTGCGGCGCATCAGCCCGGACGGGGAGGGCGGCTATCCCGGCACGCTCGAAACGGAGGCGACCTACCGCCTGACCGGACCTTGCGAACTGACGGTCACCTACCGCGCGACGAGCGACGCGCCGACGATCGTCAATCTCACCAATCACGCCTTCTTCAACCTTCACGGCGCAACGGCGGGGCGCAGCGCGCTCGACCACGACTTGCGGCTCGACGCCTCGCGCTTCCTGCCGGTGGACGGGGGCTGGATCCCGACCGGCGAGATGCGCGACGTGGCCGGCACGCCCTTCGACTTCCGCGACTTCCACACGCTCGGCGAAAGGCTGCGCGACGGCCGGGACGCGCAGATGCGCGTCGGCCGCGGCTACGACCACGACTTCGTGCTCGACGGTCCTTCCGGGGGCGCGCCGCGCCGCGCCGCGACGCTGCGCGAACCGGCGAGCGGGCGCCGCCTCACGCTCTCCACCACCGAGCCGGGCCTGCAGGTCTATAGCGGCAACTATCTCGACGCGACGGTGACGGGCAAAGGCGGCACGATCTACCGCCAGGGCGACGGGCTGTGCCTCGAGCCGCAACGCCACCCCGACACGCCGAACCAGCCCGCGCTCGGCAGCGCGCGTCTCTCGCCGGGCGAGACCTATCGCCATGTCTCGGTCTACGACGTGACGCCGGCCTGAGCGGGCGGCGCGTTCGGGTTTCGTTAAGGGCGCCGGCCGAAAGCAGGCGGGTCGACCCATACGCTGGGTGCAAGGCGGGCATTCCATCGCGGGCCTACAAGCGCAGGGGTCGCATCGCGATATTGGGGTCAGAACAAAGGAGGCCATCATGGCTGTTTCGACCCGCCGCTCTTTCGCCGCCCGCGTCATGGGCATCGCCGACATCATGTCCAGCGCCAACAAGGCCGCGTCCGCTCTCGAGGCCGGCCGTCGTCCCTCGACGAAGGCGCTGAAGACGCTCGGCATCGACCCGGTCGCCTTCGACAATATCGGCCGCTCCTGAGACACCCGACGATCGGGCGGTTTCGCTCGGTCGACGGCGCCCGGACCGGGTGTCGGGACGGGAGCTGGCAGAGGCCGGGACCGTCTGAACCCTACACGAGGCGGCCCGCCGAAGGCCGCCTTCGATCTGCAGGTCGCGTCTTCGAGCCGAGGCGCGTGACAGCCGACCCGCCCGGGTCCATCCTCGCCGTCGAGGCCGCCGCCAAGAGCTGCCGCGACAGGGGAGGGCAACCATGTGCCGACGTTTCGATCCCGACCGGCCGGAGCCTGCTCGTCTCGATCTGAAGACCGGGCGGGACCTGACGAGACGTCGCTTCGCCTGCCTCGCTCTTCCGCTCGTCGCGCTTCCCTGGTTGCCCGGCGTCGTTCTGGCGGCCGGGGCCGAGGAGGCGCCTGACCCCTTGCCCTTCGAGGAGATCGCGCCGGGCGTCTTCGTCCATCGCGGCGCCATCGACCTGATGCGCGCGTCGAACGAGGGGGCGATCGCCAATCTCGGCTTCGTCGTCGGCGCGAAGGGTGTGGCGGTGATCGACAGCGGCGGCAGCGTCGCCGAAGGGCGGCGGATTCTCGCGGCGATCCGCGCCGTGACGGACCGGCCGATCCTCTACGTCCTCAACACGCACATGCATCCCGACCACGTCTTCGGCAACGCCGCCTTCGCGGCGAGCGGCGCGGTCTTCGTCGGCCATCGCAATCTCGCCGCGGCGCTCGACGCGCGGCGCGCGTCCTATCTCGCCTCCAATCGCGAACTGATGGGCGCGTTGATGGACGAGGTCGTCCTCCTGGCGCCGACGCTGGCGGTGGAGCGAGAGGTCTCGCTCGATCTTGGCGACCGCAGGCTGATCGTAAAAGCCTGGCCGACGGCGCATACCAACAACGACCTCACCCTTCTCGACGAGGCGACGGGCACGCTGTTCTGCGGCGACCTCGTCTTTCTCGACCATTGCCCGACGCTCGACGGCAGCGTGCTCGGCTGGCAGAAGGTTCTGGACGCTCTCGCCGCGCTGCCGGCCGCCCGCGTCGTGCCCGGCCACGGCCCGGCCAGCGCGCCCTGGCCGGACGCGATCGAGCCGACGCGCCGCTATCTCGACGCGCTCGTGACGGACCTGCGCAAGGCGGTGGCGGAGGGCGTGCCGCTCAGCGAGGCCGCGCAGACGGCGGCGGCCTCCGAGGCCGCGCGCTGGCAGCTGTTCGAGGACTACAACACCCGCAACGCCACGGCCGCCTTTGCCGAACTGGAATGGGAATGAGCGCGAGCGCGGCGTAAAATATTGACTCCACAAGTCATGTTTTGTAGCCCGGAGGGACGTTCGCGCTCCTTTCGATGGATGCCTTTGCCGTGAAATCGCTTCTCCTCGTCGCCGCCCTCGTGTCGGGCCTGTCCGCCGCCGCCGCGCAGGAGGCCGCGCCCGCCGCCAAACCGCTGACGCTCGAACTGAACGGCGCGCGCCCGAGCGAGAAGGGCTGCCGCTTCGGCTTCGTCGTCACCAACGGGTTCGACACCGCGCTGGACAAGCTTGGCTACGAGATCGTGCTCTTCGACAAGGGCGGCGCCGTGAAGCGCATGCTCGTGCTCGATTTCGGCGCGATGCCGGCCGGCAAGACGCGGGTGCGCGAGTTCGATCTCGCCTCGATCGACTGCGGGGAGATCGGCTCCGTCCTCGTCAACGACGCCTCGGCCTGCGCCGGCGCGGGCGTGGAGGGGCGCTGCCTCTCCGATCTCGCCCTGTCCTCGCGCGCGCCCATCCGGTTCGAACTGTGACGGCGCGGCCATGAGCGATCTCGCGCGGTTGAAATGGCCGCTCGCCGGTGCCGCCTCGCTCGCCCTGCATGCAGGGCTCGCCATGGCGCTCGTGCCCTCGGGAGAAAGGCCGGCCCCTCTCGCGGCGCTGGAGGGCGGGCCGGCCGTGAACTTCACGCTGGAGGGCGACCCGTTCGACGCGCTTTCGGCGGGCGACCCGGCCGAGACCGCCGAAAGCGCGGAGCCCGTCGCTCCCGAGGAGACCGTGGCGAGCCTGGAGCCGGAAGCGGTGGAAGCCGAGGCGGTGTCGGAGGGTGCCGAGCCGCCGGACGAGACGCGCCCGGCGCCTTCCGAGGCGGTCGAGGCGAGTCCCGTCGAGGCGGCGCCCGCCGAGATCGTGGCGGCCATCGCGCCGACGCTTGCCGCCGAGCCGCCTCTCGCCGCCGAGGCCCCGCCGGAGGCGTTGCCCGAAGAGGTGGTACCGCTGGCCGAGGACGTGCCGGTGCCCGTGGCCCGCCCGGCCCGTCCCCGGCCCGCCGAGCCAAGCCCCGCCGAGCCGAAGCCCGAGCGCCGGGAGGCGCGGCGGACGCCGCCGCCCGCCGAGCGCGCCGAGACGCGCCCCCGCCCGGACCGACCGGCGCAGACGCGGGCGGCCTCGGCCGGAAACCGCGGCTCGTCGCGCAGCGATGCGCGGGCCGCGGCTGCCGGGGCCGGCAGCGGTGCGGCCCGGCGGGGCGGTGCCGGGCGCTCGGGCGAGGGGCAGCAGGCACGCGCGAACTATTCGGGCCAGGTCCTGGCGCGCATCCGGCGCGCGCAGCGCTATCCCGCCGCCGCGCGGGCCGCGCGCGCGGAAGGGCGGGCGACGGTTTCCTTCACTGTCTCGGCCTCGGGCGCCGTTTCGGGGGTGCGCCTTGCCAGCGGATCGGGCAGCGCGGTGCTCGACCGCGACGTCGTCGCGCTCATCCGCCGCGCCGCGCCCTTCCCGCCCTTGCCGAGCGGGGCGGGCGCCACGATGAGCTTCACCGTGCCCGTGGACTACCAGCTTCGATGAGCGGTGGCGAAGATGATAAGGGAGACGCCCATTTTGCGGGCGGGCGTCTTCAAAAAGCTTGGAATTCTTCTAATATGCGTCGCGCCGGCAGGATTTCCGCGCCGGCGGGGAAGGATGTCCATGCCATGCGCCTCACGCGCCAGACCAATTACGCGATTCGCATCCTGATGTACTGCGCCTCGAACACCGGGCAGCTCAGCCGGATCCGCGAGATCGCCGCGGCCAACTCGGCCTCCGAACTGTTCCTGTTCAAGATCCTGCAGCCGCTCGTGGAGGCGGGCATGATCGAGACGATGCGCGGACGCAACGGTGGCATCCGGCTGGCCAAGCCCGCGCATCTCATCACGCTGCGCGAGGTGGTCGAGGTGACCGAGGAGAGTTTCGCTCTGGCGGAGTGCTTCGAATCGGGCGCGGCCTGCCCGCTGATGGACAATTGCGAGCTGAACGGCGCGTTGCACCAGGCGCTGGAAGCCTTCCTCTCCGTGCTCGGCACCTACACGATCGCCGATCTGACGCAGGACAAGCCCTTCCTGCGCCGCCGCCTCGGCCTGCCGCCGCTGGTGGAGGCCCACGCGGCCGTCGCCTGAGGGCATTTCGCCCGGCCCCCTCGGCAAAGGCGCGAGCCCGACCCTATATGCGGTCGCCTCAGCGATGGAGAGCGAGCGCAGATGGAAATGAGCCTCGAGGAGCGCGCGGCCTGGGCGAGCGCCCCGTCCCCTTGCGTCGACGTGTGCAAGTACAAGCGCCAGGGCCGCTGCATCGGCTGTTCGATGACGAAGGAGGAGAAGCAGGCCTTCCCCAATTCCGGCGGGCCCGAGGCCAAGCGCGCCTTCATCGAGGGCCTGATGACGCGGCTGGCGGAGGCGACGCGCAATCCCGCCTTCTGGGCCATGTCCTACCGCCGCAAATGCGAGAAGGACGGGGTGCCCTGTCCCATCGACTTCGAGGGCGAGGGCGAGCGCGGCTGAGGCCGTCCCGCGGCGCGTTCGGACCGCGCCGCTTCCTCCGGAACGATCTGTCCCGGCCTTTGCCGCGCGGCGCTCGATCATCCTGCCGCTCCGCAGGGACCGGCCCGGTGCGACAGCGTGCCGGGACCATGAAAAAGGCCCGCCGGAGTGGATCCGGCGGGCCTTTCGTTTCAGCGCTCGACCGAGACGATCAGGCGGCGGTCGACTTCAGGTGGGCGCGCAGCATCCAGGCGAACTTGTCGTGCTTCTCGATGCGGTTGGTCGCCATGTCGTTGGTCGCCCAGTCGCCGTGCTCCTCGGCGACCTGCGCCAGCGAGGAGAGCGTGGCGGAGAGCTGCTCCTGGTCCTTCATGAGGACCTCGACCATGGTGCGCGCGTCCGTGCGGCCGTCATGCTCCTCGATCACGCTGCGCTCGAGGAAGACCGAGTAGCGGCCCTCGGCATGGGCGTCGAAGGCCTTGATGCGCTCGGCCAGCGTGTCCTGCGCCTCGAAATGGTCCTCGTAGATGTCCTGGAACAGCTCGTGCAGGGCGCCGAAGGACATGCCGGTGACGTTCCAGTGGAAGTTCTGCGCCTTGAGCGTGGCGACGGTGGTCTCGGCCAGCGCCTGGGTCAGGCCGTTGACGAGTTCTTCCTTGGCGGCGGGTTCGATCTTGGCGGCAACGAGAGCCATCTGAAATGTCCTTCTGACTGGGCGGCGGATCGTTCCCGTGCCCTTCTTTAGAATGATTCCAACATAAACGCCGGCAGCGGGTGCGGCAAGCCGTCCAGGCCCGTTCGGGAAAATTTCTTTAGAACGGTTCTAAAGAGCCTTCGCGAAGCGGGCCGAAAGGAAGCGCAGCCAGCGCCGGGCCTCGGGCCGCACGCGCCAGGCGACGAGCGCGCCCGCCGCCGCGTCGTTGCCGGCCCGCCAGGCCTCGAGGAGGCGCAGGAGCCAGATCTCGTCGTCGGACGCGGCCTTCGCTCCGGGGCGGTAGAAGCTCATGTCGAAGAGGCTCTTGGCCGAGAGCGCGCGGAAGAAGGCGATGGCCGAGCGCTCCAGCGACACGTCGTCGTCGCCGGCGAGGAGGAAGCAGGCGCGCTCGAAATCGGGCCTGGGCGCGAGCGCGCTCTTCAGGGCGAACCAGCGCAGGCGGTTCAGCTCGTCGCGCTCGGCATCGCTGAGAGCGGGCCGCACGGGCTGGACGGTGGGACAGCCCCGGGCGGGAAAGGCGAGGACGGCGGAGGGTAGGGGATCGAAGAGGGCGACGGCGCAGGCCATCGGAAGCGCATGCTGCGTCATGAAGGGATCCTTCGCGCCGGAGCCGGATGAAGGCCGCGGCAGAAACATGACAGTCGATATCATGTTCTAGCAGAAGCGCATCGCGGAGACAAAGGCGTGAATGGCGGGCGAACGCGGCTATAACAAGGTGACCGCCCCGGCCGGCCGCGCGGTTTATTGACATAAGCATATGTTTATGTGACCACCTGCGCGACCCTCGCATCGGATCGACCCTGCCATGAACGATACGCTCGACACGCTGTTCGGCCCGCTCGGCGCGACCCGCAACCCCGAGGAGGCCGCGCGCGCGCTGGCGGCGGCGGCGGCCGAGCGCATCCTCATCCTCGACGGGGCGATGGGCACCGAGATCCAGCTGCTCGGGCTCGGCGAGGAGGACTTCCGCGGCCGTCGCTTCGAGGGCTGCGAATGCCACCTCAAGGGCAACAACGATCTCCTGAACCTCACCCAAGCCAAGGCGATCGAGGACATCCACTACGCCTACGCCATCGCCGGCGCCGACATCGTGGAGACCAACACCTTCTCCTCTACCTCGATCGCCCAGGCCGACTACGGCATGGAGGCCGAGGTCTACGACCTCAATTTCGAGGGCGCGCGCATCGCCCGCCGCGCCGTGCTGCGCGCCGAGAAGGAGGACGGGCGCCGCCGTTTCGTGGCCGGGGCGCTCGGGCCGACGAACCGCACGGCCTCGATCTCTCCGGACGTCAACAATCCCGGTTTCCGCGCCACCTCCTTCGACGACCTGCGCATCGCCTATGGCGAGCAGCTGCGGGGCCTGATCGACGGCGGCGTCGACGCGATCCTGATCGAGACGATCTTCGACACCCTGAACGCCAAGGCGGCGGTCTTCGCCTGCGAGGAGGTGTTCGCGGAGACGGGCGTGCGCCTGCCGGTGATGATCTCCGGCACGATCACCGATCTCTCCGGCCGCACGCTCTCCGGCCAGACGCCGACGGCCTTCTGGTATTCGCTGCGCCATGCCCGGCCCTTCACCATCGGCCTCAACTGCGCGCTCGGCGCCTCGGCCATGCGCGATCATCTCGCCGAGATCGCCGGCATCGCCGACACGCTCGTCTGCGCCTATCCCAATGCCGGCCTTCCCAACGAGTTCGGCGAATACGACCAGGGCCCGGAGGCCATGGCGCGGGAGGTCGAGGCCTTCGCGAGGGACGGGCTCGTCAACATCATCGGCGGCTGCTGCGGCTCGACGCCCGACCACATAAGGGCGATCGCTTCGGTCCTCTCGAAATACCCGCCGCGCAAGGTGCCGGGCGTCAGGCCGCTGATGCGCCTGTCGGGTCTCGAGCCCTTCACGCTGACGGCCGACATCCCCTTCGTGAATGTCGGCGAGCGCACCAACGTCACGGGCTCGGCGAAGTTCAGGAAGCTTGTCACCGCCGGCGACTATGCCGCCGCGCTCGATGTCGCGCGCGATCAGGTGGCCAACGGCGCGCAGATTATCGACGTCAATATGGACGAGGGCCTGATCGACTCGAAGAAGGCGATGGTCGAGTTCCTCAACCTCGTCGCCGCCGAGCCCGACATCGCGCGCGTGCCGGTGATGATCGACTCCTCGAAATTCGAGGTGATCGAGGCCGGGCTGAAATGCGTCCAGGGCAAGCCGCTGGTCAATTCCATCTCGATGAAGGAGGGCGAGGAGGCTTTCCTCAAGGTCGCCCGGCTCGTGCGCTCCTACGGCGCGGCCGTCGTCGTCATGGCCTTCGACGAGGCGGGCCAGGCCGACACCTACGAGCGCAAGGTGGAGATCTGCACGCGGGCCTACGAGCTCCTGACGAAGGAGGCCGGCTTCCCGCCGGAGGACATCGTCTTCGACCCCAATGTCTTCGCCGTCGCCACCGGCATCGAGGAGCACGACGGCTACGGCGTCGCCTTCATCGAGGCCACGCGCACCATCCGGCAGACGCTGCCGCACGCCCATATCTCGGGCGGCGTCTCCAACCTCTCCTTCTCCTTCCGCGGCAACGAGCCCGTGCGCGAGGCGATGCACGCCGTGTTCCTCTACCACGCCATCCAGGCGGGCATGGACATGGGCATCGTCAATGCCGGCCAGCTCGCCGTCTACGACACGATCGACGCCAGGCTGCGCGAGGCCTGCGAGGACGTGGTGCTCAACCGTCGCCCGGCGGGCGAGGGGAGCGCCACCGAGCGCCTCCTCGACATCGCGCAGGCCTATCGCGGCATCGCCGGCCGCGAGGCGCAGGCGCGCGACCTCTCCTGGCGCGAGAAGCCGGTCGGCGAGCGCCTCGCGCATGCGCTCGTCAACGGCATCACCGAGTTCATCGAGGAGGACACCGAGGCCGCGCGCGCGGCGGCCGAGCGGCCGCTGCACGTCATCGAGGGCCCGCTGATGGACGGCATGAACGTCGTCGGCGACCTCTTCGGCGCGGGCAAGATGTTCCTGCCGCAGGTCGTGAAGTCCGCGCGCGTGATGAAACAGGCCGTCGCCTATCTCCTGCCCTTCATGGAGGAGGAGAAGAAGGCGAGCGGCGAGACGCGCCAGGCGGCCGGCAAGGTGCTGATGGCGACCGTGAAGGGCGACGTGCACGATATCGGCAAGAACATCGTCGGCGTCGTCCTCGCCTGCAACAATTACGAGGTGATCGACCTCGGCGTGATGGTGCCGGCGCCCAGGATTCTCGAGGAGGCGCGCAGGCACGGCGTCGACGTGATCGGCCTGTCCGGCCTCATCACGCCCTCGCTGGACGAGATGGTGCACGTGGCCTCCGAGATGGAGCGCCAGGGCTTCGACATCCCGCTCCTCATCGGCGGGGCGACGACCAGCCGCGTCCACACGGCGGTGAAGATCGACCCGAACTACACGGCCGGCCAGACGATCTACGTCACCGACGCCTCGCGCGCCGTGGGCGTCGTCTCCAACCTCCTGTCGCCGGAGAATCGCGGCCCCTATATCGAGAAGATCAAGGCCGAATACGTGAAGGTGGCCGAGGCCCACGAGAAGGGCGAGCGCGACAAGCAGCGCCTGTCGCTGAAGGGCGCGCGCGACAACGCGTTCAAGGCCGATTTCCGGACGGCGAGGCCCGTCGTGCCGAGCTTCCTCGGCACGCGCGTCTTCGACGATTGGGATCTGCGCGAACTCGCCCGCTATATCGACTGGACGCCCTTCTTCCAGACCTGGGAGCTGAAGGGCCGCTATCCCGCGATCCTCCAGGACGAGGCGCAGGGCGAGGCGGCGCGCGGGCTCTTCGCTGACGCGCAGGCCATGCTGGCGCAGATCGTCGAGGAGAAGTGGTTCCGGCCCAAGGCCGTCATCGGCTTCTGGCCGGCGGCGTCCGTCGGCGACGACATCCGCCTCTTCACCGACGAGACGCGCGAGCACGAGCTTGCGACCTTCTTCACCCTGCGCCAGCAGCTCTCCAAGCGCGGCGACCGGCCGAACGTGGCGCTCGCCGACTTCGTGGCGCCTGCCGGCTCCGGCATTGCCGACTATGTCGGCGGCTTCGTGGTGACGGCCGGCATCGAGGAAGAGGCGATCGCCAACCGCTTCGCCAAGGCCAATGACGACTACGCCGCCATCATGGTCAAGGCGCTGGCTGACCGTTTCGCGGAAGCCTTCGCCGAGGCCATGCACGAGAAGGTGCGGCGCGAGTTCTGGGGCACGGCGCCGGACGAGAGCTTCTCGCCGGAGGATCTGGCGGGCGAACCCTATGCCGGCATCCGGCCCGCGCCCGGCTATCCCGCCCAGCCCGACCATACCGAGAAAGAGACGCTGTTCCGCCTTCTCGGCGCCAGCGAGGCGATCGGCGTGACGCTGACGGAGAGCTACGCCATGTGGCCGGGCTCCTCGGTCTCGGGCCTCTATATCGGCCATCCCGAGAGCTATTATTTCGGCGTCGCCAAGGTCGAGCGCGACCAGGTCGAGGATTATGCCTGCCGCAAGGGCATGGCCGTCGCCGACGTGGAGCGCTGGCTCTCGCCGATCCTCAACTACGTGCCGCAGAAGCCCCTGGCGGCGACGCAGGCCGCCGCCGAATAGGGCTCAGCCGAAGAGCCCGGCGACGGGAAAGCGGCCGGCCGCCGGCATGCCGAAGGTCTCGCCCGGTCGCTCCGCCCGCGCCTGCGCCGGCGGAGCGGTGCGCGCGACGCTCGACGCCGCGTCGAGCGGCGGGGCGGGCATCTGCGGGCGCTGCGCCGCCGCCACGTAGCGGTCGAGGAAGATCTGCATCTCGGCGGGCGGGAGCTTGACGCGCGTGCGACCGTCGAGACTCTTGCGGCGGTCCCAGTTCGCGGCGATCGAATGGACGCGCGCCACCGTGGGCAGGCATTCGAGCAGCGCGCCCGCCTCCTCGTAGGTCACCCAGATCTGCGGCATCGCCCGTCTCCCTTCGTCCTGCCGGAACGGTGCAAGCAAGGCTCTGAGGAAACGCTGGAGCCAGATCCCTCAATTTGAACGAAGGCACGAAAAAGGGGCCCGCGGGCCCCTTTCGTCGTCTGCGAACCGTCGCCCGACGCTATTCGGCCGGGGCGGGGTGGGCGCCGCCCGCGGCGATCTGCGGGCTCGCGTCCTTCGGCTTCTTCTTGTCGCGTGACAGGAGCTTGTAGAAGAGCGGGATGAAGAAGATCGCGATGAAGGTCGCCGCGAGCATGCCGCCGATGACGCCGGTGCCGATGGAGTGGCGGCTCGCCGAGCCCGCGCCCGTCGAGATCGCCAGCGGCACGACGCCGAGGATGAAGGCGAGCGAGGTCATGATGATCGGCCGGAAGCGCAGCTTGGCGCCTTCGAGCGCGGCGTCGAAGGCCGAGAGACCCTCCTCGCGTTTCAGCACCGCGAATTCCACGATCAGGATCGCGTTCTTGGCGGCAAGGCCGACCAGCGTGACGAGGCCGATCTGGAAGTAGACGTCGTTCTCCAGCCCGCGCGCCCAGATCGCGACGAGCGCGCCGAAGGCGGCGAAGGGCACCGCCAGGATGACGGCGATCGGCAGCGACCAGCGCTCGTACTGGGCTGCGAGGATGAGGAAGACCATCAGGATGCCGAAGCCGATCGCGATGGCGCCGGTGCCGGCATTGGTGAGTTCCTGATAGGCCGAGCCCGTCCAGGCGACCTCGTAGCCCTCGGGAAGGGCGGCGGCGGCCGCCTCCTGCATCGCCGTCAGCGACTGGCCGGAGGAGTAGCCGGGGGCGGGGCCGCCGGAGACCTTGGCCGCGTTGAAGGCGTTGAAGCGCTCGATGAGGTCGGGGCCGACGACGCGCTCGACCTTGAGGAGCGAATCCAGCGGGATCATCGAGCCGTTGGTCGCCTCCACATAGACGAAGCGCAGGTCGTCCGGCTTCTCGCGGAAGGCCGCTTCCGACTGCAGGGAGACGCGGTAGTTGCGCCCGAGAAGGGTGAAGTCGTTGACATAGAGCGAGCCGAAGGTCGCCTGCATCGTCTCGAAGATCGAGGCGATGGGAACGTCCAGCGCCTTGGCCTTCTCGCGGTCGACGTCGATCCGGTACTGCGGCACGCTGGCCGAGAAGGTGGTGCGCACCCCGGCAAGCTCCGGCCGCTTGGAGGCTTCGGCGACGAGCGCGTTGGTCGCCTCGATCAGCTTCTGGCTGCCGCCGCCCGTGCGGTCCTGCACGAAGAGCTCGAAGCCGCCGGTCGTCGACAGGCCCTGGATGGGGGGCGGCGAGAAGGCCAGCACCATGCCGTCCTTGATGCCGGCATTGAGCCCCATGAACGTGCCCGTGAGGTTGCGCGCGTCGAGGTCCGCGCCCGGCCGGTCCTTCCAGTCCTTCAGCGTGATGAAGGCCGCGCCCGCGCTCGATTTCGAGGTGCCGGCCAAAAGGTCGAAGCCGGCGAAGGCGACGACGTTCTCGACGGCCGGATGGTCCTTCACGTTGTTGGAGAGCTGGCTCATCACCTCCGTGGTGCGCGCCAGCGAGGCGGCGGGCGGGAGGATGGCGACGGCGAGATTGGTGCCCTGGTCCTCGTTCGGCACGAGGGATCCCGGGATCGAGGTGAAGAGATAGGCCGCGCCGCCGCAGATGGCGGCGACGAGGACCAGCGCGACGAAGACGCGCCGCATGAGGAAGGAGACGCCCGCGCCATAGGCGTTGGTCAGCTTGTCGAAGGCGCTGTTGAACCAGCGGAAGGGCGCGAATCTCGGCGTGCCGTGGCTCGGGCGCAGGATGAGGCCGCACAGCGCCGGCGTCAGCGTCAGCGCCACGATGCCCGAGATGGTCACGGACACGGCGATGGTGACGGCGAACTGCCGGTACATGGTGCCGGCAAGGCCGCCGAGGAAGGCGACGGGAATGAACACGGCGCACAGGACGAGCACGATGGCGATGACGGGCCCTGTGACCTCGCCCATCGCCTTGGCGGTCGCCTCCTTCGCGGGCAGGCCCTCCTGCGTCATGATGCGCTCGACATTCTCCAGGACGACGATCGCGTCGTCGACCACGATGCCGATGGCCAGCACGAGCGCGAAGAGCGTCAGGAGGTTGATCGAGAAGCCGAGGGCGAGGAGGATGCCGAACGTGCCCACGATCGACACGGGCACGGCGATCATCGGGATGATCGTGGCGCGGAAGCTCTGCAGGAAGACGAAGACGACGATGAAGACGAGGACCATGGCCTCGATGAAGGTCTTGATGACCTCCTCGATCGAGACCTTGATGAACTTCGTCGTGTCGTAGGGGATGGCCCAGCGCAGGCCCTGCGGGAACTGCGCCTGCAGCTCGGTCATGCGCGCGTTGACGAGTTCCAGCGTGTTGAGCGCGTTGGCGCCCGGCTGGAGATAGATGCCGATCGGCACCGTGGGGCTGCCATTGGACGTGGCGTTGAAGCTGTAATCCTGCGCGCCGAGCTCGACGCGGGCGACGTCGCCGAGCTTGAGCTGGGAGGCGTTGGCGTCCGAGCGCAGGATGATGTCCTCGAAGGCGCGCGCGTCCGGAAGGCGCCCGGCCGTCGTCACCGAATAGGTGAAGGCGAGGGGATTGGAATTGGGCTCGGCGCCGAACTGTCCGGCGGCGAACTGGGCGTTCTGCTCGCGGATGGCGGTGGCGACGTCGGTCGGCGTCAGGCCGTATTGCGCGAGCGCGTCCGGCCGCAGCCAGATGCGCATCGAGTAGTCGCGAGCGCCGAAGAGCTGCGCCTCGCCGATACCGGGAATGCGCTTCAATTCGTCGAGGACGTAGAGGAGGGCGTAGTTCGAGACGTAGGTCGCGTCGTAGCGCGGGTCGTCCGACGACATGGTGATGACGGCAAGGATCGACGAGTTCTGCTTGGCGACGGTGACGCCGAGGCGCTGCACCTCCTCGGGCAGCGAGGGCACGGCCTGCTGCACGCGGTTGTTGACGTTGATCGTCGCCTGGTCGGGATCGGTGCCGCTGGCGAAGGTGACCGTGATGGTCGCCGAACCCGTCGAGGAGTTCGTCGACTGCATGTAGATCATGTCCTCGACGCCGTTGACCTGCTGCTCGATGGGAGCGGACACGGTCTGGGCGATCGTCTCGGCGCTGGCGCCGGGATAGGTCGCCTGGATCTGGACCTGCGGGGGAACGAGCTCGGGATATTGCTCGATCGGCAGAGCGGTCATCGCCATGATGCCGCCGAGGAAGATGACGAGCGAGATGACCGTCGCGAAGATCGGACGGTCGACGAAGAAGCGGGGATTCATCGCGCCGCCTCCGCGGTGCGACGGCCGGCGGCGGCGGCCTCGCGCGCGTCGCTGCCGCTCGGCAGCGATTCCAGCGGCACCGGCGGGCCGGCCTCGCTGCGCCGCTCGCCGGCCTGTGCCGCCGCCGGGGCGCCGGCGGGCGTCTCTCCGGAAGCGGGCGCGGGCTGCGTGCCGGCGGGCTCGCCCGCGGCCATCGGGGCGGCTGCGGCGGGCGCCTCGCTCGGCTGCACCGGCGCGTCCGGCCGCACCTTGACGACGCCCTCGGTGATGACCTTGTCGCCGGCCGACAGGCCGCTGCGCACGATGAGGCGCCCGCCCTCCAGCTCGCGCCCGATATCCACCGGCTTGACCTTGGCGACGTTGCCCTCGGCGATCGTGTAGACGAACGTGCCCTGCGGGCCCTGCATGAGCGCTTCGGTCGGGATCGCGACGGCGTTCTCGATGGAAAGGCCCGTCAGCCGCAGGCGCACGAACTGGCCGGGCAGGAGGCGGCTCTCGCCGTTCGGCAGGACGGCGCGCGACAGGATCGTGCCGGTCGTCGCGTCGATCGAGGTGGAGGTGAAGTCGATCGTGCCCTTCTGCGGATAGGTGGTGCCGTCGCCGAACAGGATCTCGACGGAGAGGTCCTCCGGCTTGGAGGCGCCCTGCAGCGTGCCGTTCTCGACGAGCTGGCGGATCGAGCGCGCTTCGGTGTCGGCGGCCGAGAAGTTCACGTAGACGGGATCGAGCTGGGTGATGCGGGTAAGGAGGTCGCCGACCGCCAGGAGGCTGCCCTCGGGCACCTGTTCGAGGCTGGTGATGCCGCTCGCGGGCGCCTTCACCGTCGCGTATTCGAGCGAGAGGGCGGAGGTGCGGGCATTGGCCTCCTGCGCGGCGAGCTGGGCTTCGGCGAGCTTGCGGGCGGAGACCGCGTCGTCGAGATTGGCCTGGCTGGAGGCGCCGCGCTGGGCGAGGGCGCGGGCGCGCTCCTCGTTCAGCCGGGCCTGACCGAGCTGGGCCTGGGCCTGCAGGATGAGCGCCTGCGCCTGCGCCACCTGCGCCTCGTAGGTCGCCTTGTCGATCTGGAAGAGGACGTCGCCCTGCTGGACGCGCGCGCCCTCCTCGAAAGTGCGCTGCAGGAGGATGCCGGCGACGCGCGCGCGCACTTCGACGAGCCGCGAGGCCTCGACGCGGCCGGCATATTCGTAGGTCACCGGAATCGTCTGCGGGGCGACCGTCATCACGGTGACGGCGGGCGGCGGCGGGGCCTGGCCGGGCCCTTGCGCGAAGGCCTGTCCCGCGGGGAGGAGAACCGTCGCGACGAAGGCCGCGGCGAGACGGCGGAGCGAGGAGATCGTCGGCATGGAATGGCCTCTTGCGCGGCGGACAGTCTTGCAATGCAGCATACATACATTCATAAATGTATCTCGACAAGCGCCGCCATGCCCGCCATTCCGTCCCGAAAGGCCCACCGTCCATGAGGCGAACCAAGGAGGACGCCCAGCGCACGCGCGAGGCGATCCTGGATGCTGCCGAGACGCTGTTCTTCGAGCGCGGCGTGGCGACCACGACGCTGACCCAGATCGCCCAGGCGGCGGGGCTCACGCGCGGCGCCATCTACTGGCACTTCGAGAACAAGCTAGAACTGTTCCTGGCAATGCAAAGCCGTGCACGCCTGCCTCAAGAAGAGTTTTTCCTGCCGATGGAGGGTCGGCCGGAGCGCACGCTGCAGGAACTTCATGCGCACACGATCGAGGCGCTCGACTTCATCCGCCGCGACGAGCGGACGCGGCGCGTGATGACGATCCTGATGCTGCGCTGCGAATATGTCGGCGAGATGCAGGGCGCGATGACGCGCCGCTGCGATGCCGAGGATTTGATGCACCGCACGCTCGTCTCCATCTTCGCCAATGCCAAGGGCAGCGGCGAACTGGACGGCGCCTGGAGCGCCACCGAGGCGGCGACGGTCTATATCGCGGCCGTCGGCGGGCTCATCCAGGAATGGTTGCGCAGCGACGGACGCTTCGATCTCGTGGGCGCGGGCGGGCGGCTCCTCGAGAGCGTCATCGCCGGCTTCGTGTGCAAGGGCGCGGCCGGGCGGGGCCGAGACGCGCAGACGACGGTGACGGTGGCGCAGGCCTGTTGCGGATCGCCGCCGGGCGAGGAGCCCGGCGCCTTTCCTGCGACGCGGGCGCGCCGGGGATGAATCTCCTCCCGCGATGCGGCGATTTGGAATGGCGAACGGTGCAAAGCGGGACGAACCGGCCTATGTTCCCGCGCGAAAGAGGGCGCGGTCGACCATCGGCCGGCCTTGCCACGACCAGTCGCCGGGACGCTCGCCCGTTCCCGCCGGCGCGACGTCCGCCGGCCATGACCGAAGCACAAGGATTGCGATCGATGAACTCTCTCGCCCTCCAGGACGAGCCGAAGGCCTTCCCGATCCCCGCCGGCGTCTTCGCCGAGACGGTGACGAAGGTGACGCATTACACCGATCGCCTCTTCGCCTTCCGCATGACGCGCCCGGCCGGCTTCCGCTTCCGCTCCGGCGAGTTCGTGATGATCGGCCTGCCCAATGCCGAGAAGCCGGTCTTCCGCGCCTATTCCATCGCCAGCCCCG
The DNA here is from genome assembly GCF_001425575.1 of Aurantimonas sp. Leaf443. Taxonomy (GTDB): domain Bacteria; phylum Pseudomonadota; class Alphaproteobacteria; order Rhizobiales; family Rhizobiaceae; genus Leaf443. The sequence goes on from NZ_LMRD01000001.1 coordinate 416,436, forward strand.
CCTGGGACGAGGAACTGGAGTTCTTCTCCATCAAGGTGCCCGGCGGCCCGCTGACCGAGCATCTCCAGAAGATCGCGGCCGGCGACACGGTGCTGATGCGCAAGAAGTCCACCGGCACGCTCGTCCACGACGCGCTGGTGCCGGGCAAGCGGCTCTTCCTCTTCTCGACGGGCACGGGGATCGCGCCCTTCGCCAGCGTCATCCGCGACCCCGAGACCTACGACAAGTTCGAGGAGGTCTATCTCACGCAGACCTGCCGCGAGGAAGCCGAGCTCGCCTATGGCAAGGCGCTCGTCGCCGAGATCGAGGCCGACGAGCTGATGTCGGAATTTGCCGCCGGCAAGCTCAAGCTGCATTCGAGCGCGACCCGCGAGGGCGCCGCAAGGGGCGAGCGCGTCACGACGCTGATCGAGACCGGCAAGCTCTATGCCGATCTCGGCATCTCCGCCCTCGACCCCGCCACCGACCGCGCGATGATCTGCGGCTCGATGGCCATGCTGCGCGAGACCGAGAGCCTCCTGAAGGCCCGCGGCTTCGAGGAGGGCGCCAACAACAAGCCCGGCACCTACGTGGTCGAGCGCTCCTTCGTCGACTGAACGAGGCCGCAGTCGGTTCTTCGAGAGCCCGGTCGCCCCACGGCGGCCGGGCTCTCGCGTTTGAGGGGCTCTCTCGGCTCTCGCCCGCGGCGAAGGAGCCCGCAAGCCTCCCGCACGCGCCGGCGTCCGCCCCGGACGAGAGCGGCCTGACGATGCCGCGTCGGCGCTCGCGTCGTCCGGGGCACGGCGACGCCCCGCGAGCGCCCGTCCGGTCCCGGCGTCAGCCACACGCTAGCTCCGGTCCTTAACCTTCGCTTAACCCGCCGTCGTTTAGATCGAGCCGTAAGCGAAAATTAACCCTCATGACCAAGACGCTCACCGACACCCGCCCCATTCGCCTGAAGGGCCGTTCGTTCCTCGCGCTGGTCCTCTCGCCGGAGATGCCGCTCGACAACTGGCTGGCGCGGCTCGACGATCTGGCCTCGCGGTCGACCGGCTTCTTCCTCGGCCGCCCGATCGTGCTCGACGTCGAGGGGCTGCAGATCGATCAGGCGAGCCTGAAGGAGCTTCTGGGCGAGCTCGGCGAGCGTTCGGTGCGCGTGATGGGCATCGAGGGCGCACGCCCCTCGATCCTGGGCATCGGCATGCCGCCGGCGATGAAGGGCGGGCGCCCGGTCGCCGACTTCGAGCCGCCGGCAGCGCAAGCCGCGCCCGAGCCGGCGCAGAAGGCCGGCGCCAAGGGCAAGGGCGCGCCGAAGGCGGCGCCCGCCGAGCCGGCGCGCATCGAGATGCAGACGCTGAAGGCGCAGCCCTCGGTGATCATTTCCGAGCCGGTGCGCTCGGGCCAGTCGGTGATCTTCCCGGAAGGGGACGTTACCATCCTCGGCTCCGTCGCCTCGGGCGCGGAGGTCGTGGCCGGCGGCTCGATCCACATCTACGGCACGCTGCGAGGGCGCGCGATGGCAGGCTCCATCGGCAATTCGGCCTCGCGCATCTTCTGCCGCAAGCTCGAGGCCGAGCTCGTGGCGATCGACGGCCTCTACAAGATGGTCGACGACATGGACCCGAAATTCCGTAGCCAGCCCGTTCAGATCTGGCTCGACGGCGACACGATCAAAGCGGAACTACTCGCCTGAGCGGCCATGATGGCCTGCAGATGATGCCCGGCGGACAGACAAGGAGAACAGGGATGGCGAAGGTAATCGTGGTGACGTCCGGCAAGGGCGGCGTCGGCAAGACGACATCGACGGCAGCGCTCGGGGCAGCCCTCGCGCAGCGCGGCGAGAAGGTGGTCGTCGTCGACTTCGACGTCGGACTGCGCAACCTCGACCTCGTGATGGGCGCCGAGCGCCGCGTCGTCTACGATCTCATCAACGTCGTGCAGGGCGATGCCAAGCTGCAGCAGGCGCTGATCCGCGACAAGCGGCTGGAGACGCTCTACCTCCTGCCCGCCTCGCAGACGCGCGACAAGGACAACCTGACCCCCGAGGGCGTCGAGGTCGTCATGAACGAGCTGCGCAAGACCTTCGACTGGATCATCTGCGACAGCCCCGCCGGCATCGAGCGCGGCGCGACGCTCGCCATGCGCTACGCCGACATCGCCGTCGTCGTGACCAATCCGGAAGTCTCCTCGGTGCGCGACTCGGACCGCATCATCGGCCTGCTCGACGCCAAGACGCAGAAGGCCGAGCGCGGCGAGCGGATCGAGAAGCACCTTCTCCTCACCCGCTACGACCCCGTGCGGGCCGAGCGCGGCGACATGCTGAAGGTCGAGGACGTCCTGGAGATCCTCTCCATCCCGCTCGTCGGCATCATTCCCGAGAGCACGGAAGTCCTGCGCGCCTCCAATCTCGGCACGCCGGTGACGCTCTCCGACACCAACAGCGCGCCGGCGACCGCCTACCGGGACGCGGCCCGGCGGCTGGCCGGCGAGAGCGTGCCCATGACCGTGCCGGGCGAGAAGCGCGGCCTGTTCGGGAAGCTGTTCACGCGGAGGGCAGCATGAGCCTCTTCGCCTTCTTCAACCGGCGCTCCACCGCGCCCATGGCGCGCGAGCGCCTGCAGATCCTGCTCGCGCACGAGCGCACCGTCGTCGGCCATTCCGACCTCGTGGCGCTGCTGCGCGAGGAAATCCTCTCCGTCATCGCGCGCCACGTGCCGATCGACCGCGAGAAGGTCAACGTCAAGATGGACCGCGGCGATCAGGTCTCGACCCTCGAGGTCGATATCGAGATCCCCGTGACCGCGAGCGTGCGGGCGGCCTGAGGCACCCGCGCGAAGAGCCGGCGCCCGTCCGAGCGCCGGTCTTTGCAAAGAAGGAGGACTGACCATGACACGAGCGGATCTCATCCGGCGGCTCCAGGAGCTGCAGACGAGCCCGAAGTTCGAGAAGCGCGACATCCGCACCATCAGCGCGGTCCTGTCGTTCGAGGCGCTGAAGCGCCATGTCGAAGTGTGCGAGCAGGCGGTCGCCCGCTGAACGACGACGCCTTCTCGAAGGCGAGACATTCCGACGCCCGGCCGCCAGACGCGCGGCCGGGCGTTTCCCGTTTCGAAGGCCCGCCTTGTCAAAACCGGGGCCGCCTGTAGACTGCGGGGCGAAGGGCAGGCTCGATTCCCGCCCTTCGCCAGGATGGTTCCGGAGCCGCGACGCGGCCGAGGACGAAAAGGGAATGCGACGGACCGACCCAATCAGGGGGTCTTCATCGCAGCCGACCCCGCGACTGTAGAGCGGAGAGGATCTCACCGCCTTCGACGACCCCGCCGCGCGGGGAAATCGCAAGGAAAAGCCACTGGGAAACCGGGAAGGCGAGGGGAGGGCCGATGACCCGCGAGCCAGGAGACCTGCCATCCGCAGACCCGGACCGCGCGGCTCCTCGCGCGGCCGTCACGGAGGTTGACCCATGATCCAGTCCAGCCGCGCGCTGCCGCAACGGGCCGCGCAAGCCGATCTCTCCACGCGCATCGCCACGGGGCTTCTGGCCCTTGCCTGCGGCGCGTTCCTCGTCTGGGGCGCGGGCTTCGCCAAGGCCGACGCGCTGCACGACGCCGCGCACGACCTGCGCCATTCCTACGGCTTCCCCTGCCACTGACGCGATAGGCCCGCCGCACCCCGCCGCCGCTCGGCCCCGACGAAGGGCGGGGCGGTCGCGCCGTTCGTCGCGGGATGCCGCCGTCGCACGATGCCGTTCGCGCCTCGCCGAGCCTTCGGGTGCCGCAGGGCTGCGAGGCGCAGTCTGCGTTCTGCGCCGTCGGCAAGTTCGCTCGCGCCGCGGCGCGGCGCGACGGGGCCGTCGCGGACGGTGCCTTGGCGACGGCCTGTGGCGGGCCGAATCCTGGAGAGATGGAAATGACGATCGCCCGATCCTTCCTGGCCGCGCTCTGCGTCGGCCTTTTCGTCGGCGTCCTGATGACGCCCGTTCAGTATCTGCGGGTCGTCCCGCTGATCGAGAGCGCCGAGCGCTACGAGAGCGGCGGGGGCGCCGGCCACGACCATGCCGGCTTCGTCGGCGCGGCGCTCGCCGGCACCGCGGCATCGCAAGGGGCGGGCGAGACGCTGCGTCTCGCCCATTCCGGCGCGCATGCGGACGAGCATCACGCCGAGGGGCAAGCCGGCGCTCCGCTCGGCTCGCGCCTTGCCGGAACGCTCGCGGCCAATGTCGTGACGGGTGCCGGCTTCGCGCTCGTTCTTCTCTCGGCCAGCCTTCTCCTGAACCGTCCGCTGACGGCGGCGAACGGGCTCGCCTTCGGCCTTGCCGGCTTTGCCGCCGTGGCGCTGGCCCCCGCTCTCGGCCTGCCGCCGGAACTCCCGGCCATGCCCGCCGCCGATCTCGGCGCGCGGCAGGCCTGGTGGGCGCTGGCCGCCGCCTGCACGGCCGGGGGCCTCGCGCTTCTGCTCCTGCCGCGCGCGGCGCTCCTGCGGGCGCTCGGCCTCGGCCTCCTCGCGCTGCCGCATGTCGTCGGCGCGCCGGCGCCGGACGAGCTGGCGAGCCCGATCCCGCCGACGCTCGCGGCCGAGTTCGCGGTCGCCTCGCTCGCGACCGGCGCCGTGTTCTGGGCCCTGCTCGGCGCCGGCCTCGGCCGCGCCTTCGACCGCTTGGCCGCGCGGCCGTGACGGCGGCCCTGGCGCCGGGCGTCACGCTCGTTCTCGGCGGCGCGCGCTCGGGCAAGAGCGCTCATGCCGAACGGCTGGTGGAGGAAAGCGGCCTCCAGCCGGTCTATCTCGCCACGGGCCGCGCCTTCGACGGCGAGATGGACGCGCGCATCGCGACCCATCGCGAGCGCCGGGGAAGCGGCTGGCGCACCGTGGAGGCCCCGCTGGACCTCGGGCCGGCGCTGGCGCGCGAGGCGGGGCAAGGCCGCGCGGTTCTCGTCGACTGCCTGACGCTCTGGGTGACAAACCTGATGATGGAGGGGCGCGACGTCGCCTCCGAAAGCGCCGCGCTGTGCCGCACGCTGGAGGCGCTGGGGGCGGTCCCCATCGTCCTCGTCTCCAACGAGGTCGGGCTCGGCATCGTGCCCGACAACGCCATGGCCCGCGCCTTCCGCGACCATGCCGGCCGGCTGCACCAGGATGTCGGGCGCATCGCCGCCCGCGTCATCTTCGTGGCGGCCGGACTGCCGCTGACCCTCAAGGGCTGAGCGCCCGAACGCTCCCGGATGGATACCATGCAGAAGATTCCCGCCACGATCGTCACCGGCTTCCTCGGCGCCGGCAAGACGACGCTGATCCGCAACCTCCTGCAGAATGCCGGCGGGCGCCGCATCGCCCTCATCGTCAACGAGTTCGGCGATCTCGGCGTCGACGGCGACCTCCTGAAGGGCTGCGGCGTGGAGGCCTGCCGCGAGGACGACGTGGTGGAACTGACCAATGGCTGCATCTGCTGCACCGTCGCCGACGACTTCGTGCCGACCATGACGATGCTTCTCGACCGCGACCGGCCGCTCGACCACATCGTCATCGAGACCTCGGGCCTCGCCCTGCCGCAGCCGCTCGTCGCCGCCTTCAACTGGCCGCAGGTCAAGGCGCGCGTGACGGTGGACGGCGTGGTGACGGTGATCGATGCGGCGGCGGTCGCCGCGGGGCGCTTCGCCCATGACGAGGCGGCGCTCGCCGCCCAGCGCGCGGCCGACGAGAGCCTTGACCACGACGACCCGCTGGAGGAACTCTTCGAGGACCAGATCGTGGCGGCCGACATGATCGTCCTCTCCAAGGCCGATCTCGTGGACGCGGCGACGCTCGCACGCGTGAGCGAACAGGTTTCGGAGCACGGTTCGGCCAAGATCGTCGTCTCGCAGGGCGGCCGCCTGCCGGCCGAGGTTCTGCTCGGCATCGGCGCGGGCACCGAGGACCTCATCGCCGGCCGCCGCTCGCATCACGAGATCGAGCACGAGGGCGGCGCGCCGCACGACCACGACGATTTCGAGAGTTTCGTCGCGCAGGCCGGGCCGCTCGCCGATACGGACGCCTTCGTGGCCGGGCTGAAGCAACTGATCGCGGAGGAGGATATCCTGCGCGTGAAGGGCTTCGCCGCCGTCGCGGACAAGCCGATGCGGCTCGTGGTGCAGGCGGTCGGCACGCGGATCGAGACCTATTTCGACCGGCCCTTCGCGCCCGGCGAGGCGCGGGGCTCGCGCCTCGTCGTGATCGGCCTGCATGACGGGCTGGACGCGGCAGCGCAGGCGCGCATCGTCGCCCGGATCGAAGCGCTCGCCGCCGGCGAAGCGCTCGGCGCGGCGGCCGAGTAGGGCGCTTGCATCTTCTTCTCGCCCGCCAGGGCGCGCTCGACGAGGGCGGCGAGGCGATCGATCTCGGCCAGTCGCCGGCGCAGATGCTGGTCCTCTCGGCCGCCGACACCGAGATCGCCGCGCTCGGAGAGGCGAAGCGGCGGCTCGGCGCCCGGGCGCCGGAGCTTCGCCTCGCCAACCTCCTGTCGCTGCGCCACCCGATGTCGGTCGACGCCTATGTCGAGCGCACGGCGCGCCATGCGCGGCTCGTCGTCGTGCGGCTTCTGGGGGGCGCGTCCTACTGGCCCTACGGTCTGGAGGCGCTTCTCGCGAACGCCCGGCGCAGCGGTGCCGGGCTCGTCGTTCTGCCGGGCGACGACCGGCCGGATGCGGGGCTGGACCGGTTCAACACCGTGCCCGAGGCCGAGCGGATCGCGCTGTGGCGCTATCTCCTGGAGGGGGGCGCGGACAATGCCGAGCGCTTCCTCCTCGCCGGACGGGCGCTGATCGACGGCGGCGCCTGGCCGGACGCGGCGCAGCCGCTGGCGCGCGCCGGCGTTCTCGGCGGCGAGGCCATGTTCGCGGACGGGGCGAAAGGCACGCGCCCGCTCGTCGCGCTGGTCTTCTACCGCGCGCTCCTGCAGAGCGGGCAGATGCAGGCCGTCGAAGCCTTGGCCGAGGCGCTGGAACGGCGCGGCTGCGACGTGGCGCGGCTCTTCGTCTCCGGGCTGAAGGACCCCGTCTCCGTGGCGACGCTGCGGCGCCTCTTCTCGGCGCGCGCGCCGGGCCTCGTCGTGAACCTCACGGGCTTTGCCGTCTCCTCGCCGGGCGCCGGACGCGTGCCGACCGTCCTCGACGAGACGGGCGCCATGGTGCTGCAGGCGGTGCTTTCGAGCGGGGGGCGGGAGGCCTGGGAGGCCTCGGCGCGCGGCCTCTCGGCGCGCGACCTCGCCATGAGCGTCGCCCTGCCGGAAGTGGACGGGCGCGTGATGACGCGCGCCGTCGCCTTTAAGGCGGCGGCCGCATGGGACGCGGCCACGCAGACCAACCTCGTCGCCCACGCGCCCGTCGCGGACCGGGTGGCGTTCGTCGCCGAACTCGCCGCCCGCTGGCTGCGGCTCGGCGCCAGGACGGCGGCCGAGCGGCGCGTGGCCATCCTTCTCGCCAACTATCCCAATCGCGACGGGCGGCTCGGTAACGGCGTCGGGCTCGACACGCCGGCCGGCACGATCGAGGTCATGACCGCGATGGGCCGGGCGGGGTACGACGTCGGGACGGTGCCGGCGGACGGCGACGCGCTGATCGCCCATCTCATGGAAGGGCCCACCAATGCCGGCACGGCCCGTCGCACGATCCGCGAGACGCTGCCGCTTGTCGCCTATCGCGCCTTCTTCGACACGCTGCCGGCCGGCATGCGCGAGGCGGTGACGCAGCGCTGGGGAGCGCCCGAGGCGGATCCGTTCATGGTGCGGCGCGCCGGCGCGCTCTGCTTCGCGCTGCCGCTCGCCCGGTTCGGCGCCACGATGGTCGGCATCCAGCCGGCGCGGGGCTACAATATCGATCCGAAGGAGACCTATCACTCTCCCGACCTCGTGCCTCCGCACAATTACATCGCCTTCTACGCCTTCCTGCGCACCGCCTTCGACGCCGACGCGATCGTCCACATGGGCAAGCACGGCAATCTGGAATGGCTGCCCGGCAAGGCGCTGGCGCTCTCGCGGACCTGCTTCCCCGAAGCCGTGTTCGGCCCGGTGCCCCATCTCTATCCGTTCATCGTCAACGATCCCGGCGAGGGCACGCAGGCCAAGCGCCGCGCCTCGGCCGTCATCATCGACCACCTGACGCCGCCGCTGACGCGGGCGGAGAACCACGGCATCCTGCGCGACCTCGAGGCGCTGGTCGACGAGTTCTATGCCGCCAGCGAAGGCGACGCTCCGCGCGCCGCGCTCCTCAAGACGCGCATCCTCGATCTGGTGCGCGACACCGGGCTCGATCTCGACGCCGGGCTCGACGCCGCGCCGGACGCGGCCGCGGCGCTGGAGCGGCTCGACGCCTATCTCTGCGACCTGAAGGAGATGCAGATCCGCGACGGGCTGCACGTCTTCGGCCGCTCGCCGGAGGGGCGCCTGCGCCGCGATCTCGTCGTCGCGCTCGCCCGCCTGCCGCGGGGCGAGGCCCCGGGCGAGGCCTCGATCCTCAGGGCGCTCGCCGACGATCTCGGCCTCGACGCGGCGAAGGGCGAGGGGCGCGCCTTCGACCCGCTCGACTGCGACATGGCCGCGCCCTGGACCGGCGCGCGTCCACAGGTTCTCAACAGGATATCAACAGATCCCTGGCGCAGCGCGGGCGACACGGTGGAGCGGCTGGAACTCCTGGCGGCGAAGCTGGTGGAGGAGGGCGCGGGGGCGGCGACGGGTCTTTCCCATGCACAGGCCGTGCTCGAATCCGTCGAGACGCGGCTTGGCCCCGCGCTCGACGCCTGCGGCGCGGCCGAGATCGAGGGACTTCTCACCGGCCTTTCCGGCCGCTTCGTGGCGCCCGGCCCCTCCGGCGCGCCGACGCGCGGACGGCCCGAGGTGCTGCCGACGGGGCGCAACTTCTTCTCCGTCGACACGCGCGCCGTGCCGACGGAAGCGGCCTGGACGCTCGGGCGCTGCTCCGCCGAACTCCTCGTCACGCGTCACCTGCAGGATCACGGCGACTGGCCGAAGGCGATCGGCCTCACCGCCTGGGGCACCTCCAACATGCGCACCGGCGGCGACGACATCGCGCAGGCGCTGGCGCTGATCGGGGCGCGGCCCGCCTGGGACCGCGCCTCGGGGCGCGTGACGGGCTTCGAGGTTCTGACGCTCGCCGAACTCGGCCGGCCGCGCGTCGACGTGACCCTGCGCATCTCCGGCTTCTTCCGCGACGCCTTTCCCGACCAGATCGCGCTTTTCGACCGCGCCTCGCGCGCCGTCGGAGCGCTGCGCGAGGAGGGGTCGGAGAATCCACTGGCCCAGCGCATGGCGGAGGAGGCGCAGCTTCTGGTGCGGCAGGGCATGGCCGGCGACGTGGCCGGGCGCCTCGCCGGACGGCGCGTCTACGGTTCGCGGCCGGGCGCCTACGGGGCCGGGCTCCAGGCGCTGATCGACGAACGCGGCTGGCGCGAGCGCGGCGATCTGGCCGAAGCCTACATCGTCTGGGGCGCCTATGCCTACGGCGCGGACGGCGAGGGCGAGGGCGACCGCGCGGGGCTGGAGCGACGGCTCTCCAGGATCGAGGCGGTCGTGCAGAACCAGGACAACCGCGAGCACGATCTCCTGGATTCGGACGACTACTACCAGTTCGAGGGCGGCATGAGCGCGGCGGCGGAGCATCTTAACGGGCGCCGTCCCGTGCTCTACCACAACGATCATTCGCGCCCCGAGCGCCCGGTGATCCGCACGCTGGAGGAGGAGATCGGCCGCGTGGTGCGCGCGCGCGCGACCAATCCGAAATGGCTCGCGGGCGTCATGCGCCACGGCTACAAGGGCGCCTTCGAGATCGCCGCGACGGTGGATTATCTCTTCGCCTTCGCCGCCACGACCGGCGCGGTGCGCGACCACCATTTCGAGGCGGTGTATTATGCCACGCTCGGCGACGAGGCGGTGCGCGCCTTCATCGCCGATCACAACGCGCCGGCGCTCGCCGAGATCGCCGAGCGGCTGGCCGAGGCGATCGACCGGGGGCTCTGGGTGCCGCGCTCCAACGCGGCGCGGGCGGACCTGTCGGACCTGTCCGGCACGAGGCGAACGGGCGAGGGGAACCGAGGATGACCGAGAAGATCACCGATGGCATGAGCGAGGCCGAGCTCGACGCGCGCCACGCCGAGAAGATGCGAAAGAAGAAGGCCGCGCGCGACAAGATCCTCGCCACCAAGACGGTGGAGAAGGGCCTCCTCATCGTCCATACCGGCAAGGGCAAGGGCAAGACGACGGCCGCCTTCGGCCTCGTCTTCCGCGCGCTCGGCAACGGCTTCAAGGTGGGCGTGGTGCAGTTCGTGAAGGGCAAGTGGGAGACGGGCGAGCGCCATATCCTGGAGCGTTTTCCCGACGAGGTGACGATCACCGCCATGGGCGACGGTTTTACCTGGGAGACGCAGGACCGCCAGCGCGACATCGCCGCCGCCAAGGCCGCCTGGGAGCGCGCCAAGGCGCTCATCATGGACGAGGAGCACGACATGGTGCTGCTCGACGAACTCAACATCGTCCTGCGCTACGAATATCTCGACCTCGCCGAGGTGCTCGCCGTGTTGCGCGACAAGCCGGCGATGAAGCACGTCGTCGTCACCGGCCGCAACGCGCGCGAGGAACTGATCGAACTCGCCGACCTCGTGACGGAGATGGAGGCGGTGAAACACCCGTTCCGCTCAGGGGTTAAGGCGCAGAAGGGGATCGAGTTCTAGGCACCGTTTCCTCGGACGCCATCGGGACCTTCGTTCCGATGCCGGGTCGATTCCGGGTCGCGCCGCTGTCCGGCCCGGCAATGGTCATGACGTCGGTCATGACGGGGCGTCCCGGTCGGCGCCGTCGCGCGGTCGACGGGGCGGAAACGTCCTCAGCGCCTCAGAAATTCTCCACCGCGTAATCCGCCGCCGCGCTCCGCTCCAGGACGAGGCGCATGTTCGGCAGGTCGTTGCCTTCCATTTTCTGGCGCATCGTCTCGCCCTCGAGCCCGTAGCCCTGCCAGCGGCGGGTGAGGCGTTCCTCGAGGATCGCGGCGGGAACGTCGAGGAGGACGCTCGCGTCGAAGCGGGGGCGCAGCGGGGTCCAGGCGGGGTCGTCGAGGAGGAGATAGTTGCCCTCGACGAGGACGAGGCGCGCGGCGGGATCGACGATGCGGGCGCCGGCGCGGGCGATCTCGAGGTCGCGGTCGAAGACGGGCACCGCGATGGCGCGGCCGTCGTCGGCGCGCAGCCGGTCGAGAAGGGACGCGAGGCCGTCGACGTCGAACGTGTGGGGCGCGCCCTTGCGCGGGCGGTGGCCCCGCGCCTCGAGAACCCGGTCGTCGTAATGGAAGCCGTCCATGGCGACGACGGCGGCGCAGCCGGGGCGGGCCTCGTTCAATGCCGCGGCGAGGCGCTCGGTGAAGGTCGTCTTGCCCGAGCCCGGCGCCCCGGCGACGGCGACGAGATGGCGCGTCTCGCCGGGCAGGGCGAGGAGGGCGGCGGCAAGGCCGGCGAGGTCGGTTCGGATCATCGGTTCGTCTCGGATTGGCGTTACGGCCGTTCGATGAATGTTGACGATCGGTCGCCGGCGAGGGGATTTGTGACGGGCGGCCCCGGCACCCTATCTTGGCCGCAACGCCAGACAGGGGAGACCAGCATGGCCGCCGAACTCAAGGGCATTCACCATCTCACCGCCATCACCGCGGACGCGCCGGCCAACCTGCGCTTCTACACGCAGGTTCTGGGCATGCGTCTGGTGAAGAAGACCGTCAACCAGGACGACACGAGCGCCTATCATCTCTTCTATGCCGACGGGAAGGCGGCGCCCGGCACGGACCTGACCTTCTTCGACTTTCCCGCGGCGCCCGAGCGGCGCGGCAACCATGCCGTCTCGCGCACCTCTCTGCGCGTCGCCGGCCGGGCGAGCCTCGAATGGTGGCGCGCGCGCCTTGCCGCGCACGGCGTCGCGACGGGCGAGATCCGGGCGCTCGACGGGCGCGACAGTCTCGATTTCGAGGACCCGGAGGGCCAGCGGCTGCGGCTCGTGGACGATGGCGGGCGCGGCGAGGCCAACCCTTGGGACGGCAGCGACGTGCCGGCCAAGCACCAGATCCGGGGCCTCGGGCCCATCGTGATGGCCGTGCCGGCGCTGGAGCGCTCCGAGCCGGTGCTGACCGTCCTCATGAAGATGCGCAAGGTGCGCCTCTACGAGGAGGGCGCGGCCAAGGTGCACGTGTTCGAGATGGGCGAGGGCGGACCGGCGGCCGAACTCCATGTCAGCGTCGATCCCGCGCTGGGGCAGGCGATGCAGGGGGCGGGCGGCGTGCACCACGTCGCCTTCCGCGCGGCCAATGTCGAGGAGCTGCACGAGTGGACGGCGCGGCTGAAGGACTATCGCGTGCCCTCCAGCGGCGAGGTGGAGCGCTATTACTTCCGCTCGCTCTATTTCCGCGAGCCGAACGGCATCCTCTTCGAGATCGCCACGGACGGGCCGGGCTTCGCCGTGGACGAACCGATGGAGACGCTGGGCGAGAGCCTCTCCCTCCCGCCCTTCCTGGAAGCGCGGCGCGCCAGCATCGAGGCCAATCTCAAGCCGCTGGTCTGAGACCGGCTTCATCGCGCGGCGCGCCAGCATCGAGGCCAATCTCAAGCCGCTGGTCTGAGACCGGCTTCATCGCGCGGCGCTCCGCCGAAAGGGAAAGGCGCCGCGCCTGCGACACACGTCCGTCCGCACGACAAGGAGACGATGATGACCACGATCGACACGGCCGCGTTCACACGGCGCCTCGGGCTCGCCCATGCCGGGGCGCCGCTGGAGACGGCGCGGCTCTGCGTGGTGACCCTGCACGGCCGGGGCGCGGATGCGGCCGGCATCCTGCCGCTCGGCGAGGCGATCGGCTTGGGTGACGTCGCCTATCTGGCGCCGGAGGCTGCGGGCGGGGCCTGGTATCCGAACCGCTTCATGGAACCGCTGGAGGCGAACGAGCCCTTTCTCGGCCGCGCGCTGGCGCGGGTGGGGCAGGTGCTGGAGGCGCTGAAGGAGAGCGGCTTCGGGCCCGCGCGCACGGCCTTGATGGGCTTCAGCCAGGGGGCCTGCCTGGCGCTGGAATCGGTCGCGCGCCGGCCGGGCTCGGTGGCGAGCGTCGCCGCGCTCAGCGGCGGGCTGATCGGCCCGAGCGTCTCCGGCCGCCTCGAAACGGGGCGCCACGACGGGCTGGACGTGTTCCTGGGCTGCAGCCTGATGGACCCGCATATCCCCGCCGTTCGGGTGCGGGAGAGCGCGGCCTTTCTCGGCGAGCGCGGGGCGGACGTGACGATGCGCCTCTATCCCGAGCCCGGCCATACGGTGAACGGCGACGAGATCGCGGCGGTGCGCAGCCTCTTCTCCTGATAAGGCGCTGTCCTCGACGCGTGCTCATGGAAACGCCGTGCATCCTGGAGGATGCACGGCGTCCGTGCTCGTGGAACCGAGTGCCCATCGCCTGTTCGGGCGGGCGACAGGGCCCGTCAGGCGGCCGCGCAGCTGTCGTCGAGATCGGCGACCAGATCCTCGACCGCCGCGATCCGCGCGCCGACATCCTCCAGCGCGCGCTTGAAGACGAGGCGGCCCTTCTTCTCCTCTCCGCCTTCCAGAGCCCGCGCGCAGTCGGGGATCGCGCCGCCGGCAAAGGCCAGCGCGATGCCGCCGGGGCCCGCCTCGATGCGGCCGAGGCCGGCGGCGCTCGCCGCGATGCGCAGGCGGGTGACGCCGACGAGCCGTCTCACGGGCGCCGGCATGGTGCCGAATCGGTCGGCGAGTTCCTCCTCGAAGGCGCTGAGATCGGCGGCGTCGGTCAGCCGCGCGAGGCGGAAGTAGAGGTCGATGCGCGTCTCGGGGTCGCCGACATAGTCCGGCGGGATGAAGCCTTCGGTGCCGAGCGAGATTTCCGGCCGGCGCTCCTCCACGACGCGGCCCTCCGCCTCGGCGAGCGCGCGTTCCAGCATCTGCCGGTAGAGATCGATGCCGAAGAGCTTCATGTGGCCGGCCTGCGTCTCGCCGAGAAGATCGCCGGCGCCGCGCATGTCGAGGTCGCGCGCGGAGATGAGGAAGCCCGAGCCGAGCCCGGAGAGTTCGGCGAGGCACCGAAGGCGCCGGGCGGCGGTCGAGTCCTTCTCCAGCACCTCCTCGGTGAGGAGATAGGCGTATCCGCGCCGCGCGCTGCGGCCGACGCGGCCGCGCAGCTGGTGGAGCTGCGACAGGCCGAAGAGTTCGGGCGAGAGCACGATCATCGTGTTGGCGCGCGGCACGTCGATGCCGCTCTCGATGAGGTTGGTGGCCAGAAGGACGTCGCCCTCGCCCTCGCCGAAGCCGAGCATCACGGCGTCGATCTCCTCGGCCGGCAGACGGCCATGGGCGACGCGCAAGGAAAGATCCGGCACGAGGCGCTGCAGGAGGGCGCGCGTCGGCTCGATGTCGCTCACGCGCGGCACGACGACGAAGCTCTGCCCGGCGCGGCGCTTCTCGCGGGTGAGGACGTCGCGCACGAGATCCTCGTCGAGCGCGCGCACCTCCGTGTAGACCGGCTGGCGGTTGGAGGGCGGCGTCGCCAGGATCGACAGGTCGCAGAGGCCGACGAAGCCGGCCTCCAGCGTGCGGGGAATGGGCGTCGCGGTCAGCGCGAGGCGATGGCAGTGCCGGGCGCGGGCGCGCAGGGATTCCTTGTCGCGCGTGCCGAAGCGCTGTTCCTCGTCGAGGACGACGAGCCGCAGGTCCTTGAAGCGCGTCGCCTTGGTGGCGATGGCGGATGTGCCGACGACGACCTTCAGGCTGCCGTCGGCAAGGCCCGCGCGGGTCGCCTTCATCTCCCGCGCGCTCGCCATGCGCGAGAGTTCGCCGACCTCGATGCCGAAGGGCGCGAGGCGCCGGCGCAGGTTGCGCAGGTGCTGCTTGACGAGGACGGTGGTGGGTGCGGCGAGCGCGACCTGTCCGCCGGAGAGGACGACGGCCGCGATGGCCCGCAGCGCGACTTCGGTCTTGCCGAAGCCGACATCGCCGCAGACCAGCCGGTCCATCGGCCGGCCCGAGCCGAGGTCGGTCAGGATCGTCTCGACGATAGCGCCCTGGTCGGGCGTGAGCTCGAAGGGAAAGGCGTCGCAGAAGCGCTGGAACGGCTCCGCGGGCGGCACGACGGTCTCGGCCGAGCCCTTGGCGCGGG
Organism: Aurantimonas sp. Leaf443; assembly: GCF_001425575.1. GTDB lineage: Bacteria > Pseudomonadota > Alphaproteobacteria > Rhizobiales > Rhizobiaceae > Leaf443. The sequence continues at coordinate 431,582 of NZ_LMRD01000001.1, forward strand.
CCTTGGCGAGTTCCAGCATGCCTTCGGCGAGGGTCTTCACCTCCTGCACCATGGCGTTTCGCCTGGCCGTCCAGCGCTTGCCGTTCAGCTTGTCGAGCGGCATGGAGGCCGCGTCGCCGCCATAGCGCGAGAGGGCGTCGATCTCGGCGACCGGCACCATCAGCGTCGCGCCGTCCTTGTAGCCGAGGCGCAGGACGTCGGTGCGCGTGCCGTCGGCGATCTCCAGCGTCTCGATGGCCTCGAGCGCCCCGACGCCGTGGTCGAAATGCACGACGAGATCGCCGATTCGCAGGCGGTCGTTGCCGAACGGGTCCGCCGAGACGGTCTCGCCGCCGCTTTCGGCCCGCCAGCCGAGGACGTCGCCGGCCGTGACGACGGCAAGCTTCAGCTCCGGCGAGACGAAGCCGTGGGCGAGCGGCAGGACGAGGACGGGAAGCGTGCCGGGCTCGCCGTCGAGCGCTTCGGCCCAGGACGGCACGGATCGCACGGGCCCGTCGAGCCGGCGGGCGGCTCTGCGGCGCAATTCCTGCGCCAGCGCCTCGCTCGGCGCGGAAAGGACGACGCGGAGCGCGGGATTCTCGCCGACGAAATCGGCGAGCGCCCGGGCGGGGCGGGGATCGAGCGAGAAGCGGGGCACGCGGCGCGAGGCCGCCTCGTCGTCGTCAGGGCCGGTGATGCGAAGGGCCGGCGCGCGCGTCGCCGCCTGCCATTCCTCGGGGTCGAGGAAGAGGCGGCGCGGGTCGGCGGGGCAGTGGCCGCGGCGCAGTTCGATGGCCTCGCGCGACTCGCGGATGATGTCGCGCACGATCTCGGCCCGGGCCTGCGCGCCCTCCTCCAGGACGAGGCGGGCGTCGGGCAGGTAGTCGAAGAGGGTCTCGCGCGGCGCGTCCCCTTCCTCGCCGATGGTCTCGGAGGCGGCATCGACGATGAGGTGGTCGGTCTGCGTCAGCGAGCGCTGGGTGGCCGGGTCGTAGGAGGCGATCGAGATCACCTGGCCTTCGGCATGCTCGATGCGGCAGGGATGGGAAGCGGCGGCGGGGAACACGTCGAAGATACGGGCGGAGCGGGCGATCTCGCCGGCTTCGTCCACGCGCCCGTCGAAACTGTAGCCGAGGCGTTCGAGGCTTGTCGCGAAGGCCTGCGGGTCGAAGGGCGCGCGGCGCTTCAGCTCGACATGGGCATCGGCGAAGACGGCGCGCGGCGGCACGCGGCGCAGGGCCGCCGCCGGGGCGGTGACGAGGATGGCGGGGCGCTTGTCGCGATTCGTGAGCCAGCGCAGGACGCTCATGCGCCGGCCGGCGACGGCGCGGCTCGGCGCGTCGCTTTCGAGCGGGGGGACGTCCCAGGCGGGGAAATGCGCCGAGCCTTCGGGGCCGAGCATGGCCTGCAGAACGCGGTTCAGCGCGGCGGCCGAGCGCTCGCTGGCGGCGATGTAGAGGATGGGCGCGGGATCGGCCGCGATGCGCGCGACGAGGTCGGCGGCGATGGCCCCGACCGAGCCGAGGAGGGGGAGGTCGACCGGGCCGGCCATCTCGTGGGGCTTTCGCCGCTCAGCGGTCTTGCGCATCGTTCCTCCGTCCGTAACGCCAAACAGACGCCGGACGAGAGTGTGTGCGGCGCTCCTCCCAGAACGGGCGAGGGGCGCCGCGGTTTCTCGGACCCTTGGCCGCACTGCGTGGCCGGGAACGGAACGGCGGCGGCGCGCCGGCGCCCCCGCCGCTCGGCAGATCAGCGCTTCAGGAGCCGGTTCGCCTCGCCGATGATGCCGCGCCGGAAGAGGAGCACGCACAGGACGAAGATGACGCCGATGATGACGGTGACCGGCACGTTGGAGGTGGCGAAGTAGTTCTGCATGGTGATGACGAGGGCCGCGCCCAGCGAGGGGCCGAGGATCGTGCCCATGCCGCCGAGAAGCGTCATCAGCACCACCTCGCCCGACATCTGCCAGGCGACGTCGGTGAGGGTCGCGATCTGGAAGACCAGCGCCTTGACCGCGCCCGCAAGCCCGGCGATCGCCGCCGACATGACGAAGGCGCCGAGCTTGTAGCGCTCCACCCGGTAGCCGAGCGAGATCGCGCGGTTCTCGTTCTCGCGGATGGCCTGCAGCACGTGGCCGTAGGGCGAGTGGACGATGCGCCAGACGGCGAGGAAGCCGAGCACGAAGATCGCCAGGGTGAAGTAGTACATATTGAGCGTGTTCGAGAGGTCGATCACGCCGAGCAGATGGCCGCGCGGCACGTTCTGGATGCCGTCCTCGCCATGGGTGAAGGGCGCCTGCAGGAAGATGAAGAAGATCATCTGCGACAGGGCCAGCGTGACCATGGCGAAGTAGATGCCCTGGCGGCGGATGGCGAGGAAGCCGACGGCAAGGCCCATGAGGCCGGCGCAGATCGTGCCGAAGAGGACGGCGGTCAGGGGTTCCAGGCCCCATTCCTTGACCGCATGGGCGGTGAAATAGGCCGCGCCCCCGAAGAAGGCGGCGTGGCCGAAGGACAGAAGGCCGGCGAAGCCGAGCAGGAGGTTGAAGGCCGTGGCGAAGAGCGCGAAGCACAGGACGCTCATCACGAAGACGGGATAGACGAAGAAGGGCACCGCGATGAGCCCGGCCAGCGCGAGGATCGCGACGACGAGGCCGATGGCGTTGAGGCGGGTGCGGCCGGACCTGCGCGGCGGCGCGGCCTCGGCCGCGCCATGCCCGGGGGCTGTGGAGACGCTCGCCATGGTCAGGCTTCCTTTCCGAAGAGGCCGGCGGGCCGGGCGAGGAGCACGATCGCCATGATGACGAAGACGACGATGTTCGAGGCCTCCGGATAGTAGACCTTCGTCAGCCCCTCGAGAATGCCGAGGAGATAGCCGGAGACGATGGCGCCCAGAATCGAGCCCATGCCGCCGATGACGACGACGGCGAAGACGATGATGATGAGGTTGGAGCCCATCAGCGGCGAGACCTGGTAGATCGGCGCCGCGAGCACGCCGGCGAGCGCGGCGAGCCCGGCGCCGAGCGCGTAGGTCAGGGTGAGGAGAAGGGGCACGTTGACGCCGAAGGCCTGGACCAGCTGCGGCTTCTCGGTGGCCGCGCGCAGATAGGCGCCGAGCTTGGTCTTCTCGATGAGGAGCCAGGTGCCGAGGCACACGGCCAGCGAGGCGACAACGACGAAGCCGCGATAGTTGGGCAGGAACATGAAGCCGAGATTGGTGCCGCCCGCCAGGAGCGGCGGCGTCGCATAGGGCTGGCCGGCCGCGCCGTAATAGTAGCGGAACGTGCCCTCCAGGATCAGCGCGAGGCCGAAGGTGAAGAGCAGGCCGTAGAGATGGTCGAGATCGTAGAGGCGCGACAGCATGGTGCGCTCGATCACGGCCGAGACGGCCGCGACCGCCAGCGGCGCGACGACCAGCGCCGGCCAGAAGCCGAGCCCGGTGTGCTGGAGGAGGAGATAGGCGACGAAGGCGCCCAGCATGTACTGCGCGCCATGCGCGAAGTTGATGACGCGCAGGAGGCCGAAGATGACCGCGAGGCCGAGGCTGAGCAGCGCGTAGAACGAGCCGTTGATGAGGCCGATGAGAAGCTGGCCGAGGAGGGCGGGCAGGGGCACGCCGAAGATCATGGTCATGGCGTCAGACTCCCACCACTTCGTGGAGACGGTCCATCTTGGCGTCCAGCTGCGAGGTCGGGAAGCTTTCGAGGATGTGCCCGTCCTCCATCAGGAAGAAGCGGTCGGCGACCTTGCGGGCGAAGCGGAAGTTCTGCTCCACGAGAAGCAGCGTCATGCCCTTGCGCTTCAGCTCGATCAGGACGTCGCCGATGCGCTGGACGATGACGGGGGCGAGGCCCTCGGTCGGCTCGTCGAGGAGGATGATCTTCACCCCGGTGCGAAGGATGCGGGCGATGGCGAGCATCTGCTGCTCGCCGCCGGAGAGCTTGGTGCCCGGCGAGTTGCGGCGCTCGGCGAGGTTCGGGAAGAGATGGTAGATCTCCTCCACGCTCATGCCGCCTTCCGCCACCTTGGGCGGCAGCATCAGGTTCTCGGAGACCGAGAGCGTGGCGAAGATTCCGCGCTCCTCCGGCACGTAGCCGATGCCGGCATAGGCGGTCTTGTGGACGGGCACCTTCATCATGTCGCGGCCGGCGATGCGGATCGAGCCGGAGCGGCGCGGCAGGAGGTTCATGATGGCGCGCAGCGTCGTCGTCTTGCCCGCGCCATTGCGGCCGACGAGCGTGATCGTCTCGCCTTCGCGGATGTCGAGCGAGACGCCGTGCAGCACGTGGCTTTCGCCGTACCAGCCGTTGAGGTCCCGCACTTCGAGGAGAGGGGCGCCCGTCTCAGTCATGCTCGCTTCCCATATAGGCCTCGCGCACGCGCGGATCGGAGGAGACGGTGGCGTAGTCGCCTTCGGAAAGGATCTCGCCGCGTGCCAGGACGGTGACGCGGTCGCACAGGTCGGCGACGACGTTGAGATTGTGCTCGACCATGACGATCGTGCGGTCGCGCGCGATGGCGCGGATGAGGTCGGAGACGCGGCCGATATCCTCCACGCCCATGCCGGCCATCGGCTCGTCGAAGAGGAGGACGGGCGGGTCGAGCGCGAGGGTCGTGGCGATCTCCAGCGCGCGCTTGCGCCCGTAGGAGAGGTCGGCGGCGTCGAGATCGGCATAGGGGCCGAGGCCGACGGACTCGATCAGTTCGCGCGCCCGTTCGTCCAGCCGGTGCAGGAGCTTGTTGGAGCGCCAGAACTGCGTGCCGAGATGGGCCTTGCGCTGCAGCGCGACGCGAACGTTGTCGAGGACGGTCAGGTGCGGGAAGACGGCCGAGATCTGGAAGGAGCGCACGAGCCCGAGGCGCGCGACGTCGGCCGGCTTCATGCGCGTGATGTCGCGGCCCATGAAGTGGATCGTGCCGGCGGTCGGCGTCAGGAACTTGGTGAGGAGGTTGAAGCACGTGGTCTTGCCGGCGCCGTTCGGGCCGATCAGCGCGTGGATCGTGTTCCGGTGCACGTCGAGATCGACGTTGTTCACGGCCTTGAAGCCGTAGAACTCCATCGTGAGCCCGCGCGCCGAGAGAATGGCGTCGGACGGGGAAGCGCTCATGATCGACTCCGATCGTTCTGGCTGCGGTCGAGAGGCGAAGCGGGCGGAAGGGGCATGGCCCTCCCGCCCGGAGAACGGGTTATTTCGGGAAGCTCGAGACGTCGCAGCCCGATTCCTCGACCGTGCCGTAGGCCTCGGCACCGGGAACCTTGGCGGCCTCGGTGTAGAAATCCCACTCGCCCTTCATCTCGGAGGGCGCCTTCACGCGGAAGAGGAACATGTCGTAGACCATGCGGCCGTTGGCCTCGACGCGGCCGTTCTTGGCGAAGACGTCCTCGACGGGCATCTCGTGCAGCTTCCTGGCGACGGCCTCCGTCTCGTCGGTGCCGGCGGCCTCGATGGCCTTGAGGTACTGGCGCGCGGCCGAATAGGTGCCGACCTGCAGCGAGTTCGGCATCTTGCCGTGCTTGGCCATGAACTTCTCGGCAAAGGCCCGGTTCTCGTCGCTCTGGTCCCAGTACCAGCCCTCGGTGAGGTAGAGGCCCTGCGAGACCTCGGCGCCGAGGCCTGCGACCTCGGTGAGGGTGAAGAGGAGGCCGGCGAGCTTCTGCCCGCCCTGGACGAGGCCGAACTCGCCTGCCGACTTCACGGCGTTCGCGGTGTCGAGGCCGGCATTGGCGAAGGCCACGACCTTGGCGCCGGAGGCCTGGGCCTGCAGCATGAAGGAGGAGAAGTCCTGCGTGGCGAGCGGGTGGCGCACGGCGCCCAGAACCTTGCCGCCGTTGGCCTCCACGACGCGGGTCGCCTGGCCCTGCAGCGAGTCGCCGAACGTGTAGTCGGCGGTGACGAAGAACCAGGTGTCGGCGCCGTCCTTGACGAGCTGCCCGGCCGTGCCCTGCGAGAGGGCGCGCGTGTTGTAGGCCCACTGGAAGCCGTAGGGGCTGCACTGCTTGCCCACGACCTCGGTGGAACCGCCGCCGGTGGTGATCGTGATCTTCTTCTTCTCGCGCGACAGGCCCTGGACCGCGAGGGCGACCGAGGAGGTCGTCAGGTCCATGATCGTGTCGACCTTCTCGACATCGTACCACTGGCGCGCGATCGAGGAGCCGACGTCGGGCTTGTTCTGGTGGTCGGCCGAGACGACCTCGATCGGCTTGCCGAGGACCTTGCCGCCGAATTCCTCCGCGGCCATCTCCACCGCCACGACCGAGCCCTTGCCGGTGATGTCGGCGTAGACGCCGGACATATCGTTGAGGACGCCGATCTTGACGACGTCGTCGCTGACGCTCTGGGCCTTGGCGGGCAGGGCGGCGACGCCCGCGCACAAGGCGAGGGCGAGGCTCTTCAGGGGGAATTTCTCGAAGGTCATGCACGGTCCTCCCGGGATCGTTGCACGCGCGACGGGCGATCCGTGCGCGCGGGTCAAGGCAGTTTGGCCGCGGGTGCGGCGATTACTCAAGATGAGACTTTCGTCGGGCGCGCCCGCCCGTCCGCCCGCCCGAGAAGGCGGGCGGACGGGCACGGAGCGCGGCAGGCGCGGGGCGCTTGCTGGACGACGGATCGGCGAGGCGCCTACTTGGCGAAGGCGGCGACGTCGCAGCCGCTCTGCTCGACCGAGAGATAGGCCTCGGCCCCCGGCACCTTGGCGACCTCGGTGTAATTGTCCCAGGGCGCCTTGGACTCGGCCGGCGTCTTCACCTGGAAGAGATACATATCGTAGACCATGCGCCCGTTGGCCTGCACCTTGCCGGACTTGGCGAAGACGTCCTCGACGGGCAGTTCGTGCATCTTCTTGGCGACGGCGTCGGTCTCGTCCGTGCCGGCGGCCTCGACGGCCTTCAGGTATTGCGAGACGGCGGAATAGGTGCCGACCTGGATCATGTTCGGCATGCGCTTGGTGCGCTCCATGAAGCGCTGGGCGAAGGCGCGGTTCTCGTCGCTCTGGTCCCAGTACCAGCCTTCGGTGAGGTTCAGCCCCTGCGCGGCCTCGAGGCCGAGGCCCTGGACCTCGGCGAGCGTGAAGAGGAGGCCGGCAAGCTTCTGGCCGCCCTGCACGATGCCGAACTCGGCCGCCTGCTTGATGGCGTTGGCCGTGTCGAGGCCGGCATTGGCGAAGCCGATGACCTTGGCTCCGGAGGACTGCGCCTGCAGGAGGAAGGAGGAGAAGTCGTTGGTGGCGAGCGGATGGCGCACGGAGCCGACGACCGTGCCGCCATTGGCCTTCACGAAGTCGCCGGTCTGCTGTTCCAGCGAATAGCCGAAGGCGTAGTCGGCGGTGAGGAAGAACCAGGTGTCGCCGCCAGCCTTCACGAGGGCGCCGCCGGTGCCGACGGCCAGAGCGTGCGTGTCGTAGGCCCAGTGGAAGCCGTAGGGGCTGCACTGCTTGCCGGTCAGTTCCGTCGTCGCCGCGCCGGTGGTGACGGTGATCTTCTTCTTCTCGCGCGACAGGCCCTGCACGGCGAGCGCGACCGAGGAGGTCGTCAGCTCCATGATGGCGTCGACGCCCTGCACGTCGTACCATTCGCGGGCGACGTTCGAGGCGATGTCGGCCTTGTTCTGGTGGTCGGCCGTGACGATCTCGATCTTCTTTCCGAGCACGGTGCCGCCGCGATCGTCGACCGCCATGCGCGCGGCCTCGACCGACCAGGTGCCGCCGAAATCGGCATAGACGCCCGACTGGTCGTTCAGGATGCCGATCTTGACGGTGTCGCCCGAGACCTCCTGGGCGCGGACCGCGCTCGACGTGAGAGCCAAGGCCGCGACGGCCGATACGAGGGATGCGCTGCGCATCATGAAGGGATCCTCCCGAGATCGCGAGGGGCGTCCAGGGCGGCGCCTCCCAGCACCGTTCGATCCCTCGTCCCCCTTATCGAGTGCGGACCTTGTCGCAGCCGGCGCGAGGGGTCAAGCGCAGCTGCGAAACGCTCAACCGGTCCTTTCGCGGTCGCGGCGCGGCGGGGGGCGACGGTGGCGGGAGCGGTTCGCAACCCGGCCGGGAAGGCGGGCCATGTCCGGCGCGTCGCCGGGCGCGTCGTCTTCGCCGGAAAGGGCGCGATCCCAGCGGGCGAGGAGGATGTGGCGCGACAGGTCGTAGCGCGCGTCGCGGCGCCGCGCGAGACGGCGCTGCCCGGCGAGCGCGGCGGCGAGGAAGGCGGCGACCGCGACCCTCAGCGACGGCGCCAGCGCCCGGCCGTCGGGATCGACGGCCGCCCTTTCGCAGTCGGACGCCGCAAAGCCGGCCATGAGGAGCAGCCCGCGGCGGCGGGCGGCCTCGACGGCGGCCTCCCGTCCCGCCTCGCGCTCGCGCCGCAGCGCCGCCGCCTCAAGTTGCAGGAGGATCTCGATCGAGGTCGCTGAAGGGGTCGCGCGCATGGCCTGTGTCTCCGGTTGACCGGAGAAGATTGGCGTGGCTCGACGGGCATGAGGAAAAAATACCGTATCGGACTCGCATCTCTGGGCCCATGGCGCCTATAAAAGTTCAGGCACAGCGTTCGGACAAGAGTGGAATAAGAAACATTTCCTATTATGGCGAATCTGCGCTATTGCTCGCTTGTCGTGCAATGCTTTCGGAGAGCCCAGATGCAGCCAGGCCCGTTCGTTCCATCATCCGCGACCCTGCCGCGGCCCATGCCGCCGCGGCCGCCAAGCCTCGTTTCTTCGTCGCGGCCGCCCTTCACGCAGGCGACGCAAAGCCGGGGAAAACGCGACGCGGGCACGGGCCGGGCCGTCGATCTGCCCTGCCGGCTCTCGCGCGAGTTCGCCTCGATCTTCCTCGACGTGCCGATTCGCGCGCTCGAAGGCATTCGCCGCGACCGGCGGCCGATCTGCGAGGCGCGGCATGTGGCGATGTATCTCGCCCATGTCGCCTTCCAGCTGCGCCTGGAGGATGTCGCACGCTTCTTCGGGCGCGACCGCACGAGCGTCGGATATGCCGTGCGGCGGGTGGAGGACCGGCGGGACGACGCGGCCTTCGACGCGCTGCTGACGCGGATCGAGGACCTGGCCGGCGCGCTGCGCGAATCGATGGGGCGGAACCGGCCATGAGCGCGCCCGGCTTCAACGAGGAGGAATCGCCGCTCTACCGGCTGGCCACGCGGCCCGTGCGCGGGGGCGCGCCCTTCCTTTCGGCGGAGGAGGCGGAAGCGGGCGAGCGGCTGCGCGCCGACTTCACGCGCGGCAATCTGATGCCGGGCATCACCCAACGCTGGGACGGCACGCCGCGCGCCAGGGGTCCCTCCGGCGGCGCACGGGACCTGTCCGACAATGCGCTCGACGCGCGCCGCCGGGTGGACGCCGCGATCGCGGCGGTCGGCCCCGAACTCTCCGGCGTCCTCCTCGACGTCTGCTGCTTCCTCAAGGGGCTGGAGACGGTGGAGCGGGAGCGGCAATGGCCGGTCCGCTCGGCCAAGCTTCTCCTGAAGGCGGGGCTCGGCGTGCTCGCCCGCCATTACGGGCTGGGCCGCTCCACCCGGCGCGAGGGCCATATCCGGCGCTGGGCGGCGCCCGACGCGCGCCCGAGCCCGAACGGGCGGCCCGAAGGGTGAGGCTCAGGCGGCGGCGAGCGCCCGCTCGGCGTCTGCCTTGATGCGCCCGACCATCGAGCGCAGGCCGTTGGAGCGCTGGGGCGTCAGGTGCTCCTTGAGGCCGAGCCTCGCGAAGGCGGCCTCGGCATCCACGGCGAGGATTTCCGGCGCGCTGCGCCCGGAGAAGAGGGCGAGCGCCACGGCGACGAGGCCGCGCACGATATGGGCGTCCGATTCGCCGGTGAAGGTGAGGCGGGGCGGGCTGGCCCCGTCGCTCACGCTGTCGAGCCAGACCTGGCTGACGCAGCCGCGCACCTTGTGGGCCTCGTCCTGCGTGCCTTCGGGCATGGGCGGCAGTGCCCGGCCGAGCTCGATGAGATAGCGGTAGCGGTCTTCCCAGTCGTCGAGATACTCGAAATCCGCCGTGATCTCTTCGAACGTCTGCATCCGGCCTCCGGTGCGCCCCCGCGCATGAAGATGGGGCGATGCGGCCGCTGCGAGGAACGGCCTGCCGCACGGGATATAGGCGCGGTTTCCGCGCTTGTCAGGCCCGGGGGGCCGGGCGCGGGATCGGCAGCTTGACGACGCGGCGCGCCGGCGGGATGGCGGCCGGCGGCACCGGACGGGCACCGTAGCGGCGCGCGCCGTCCGGCGGGACCGAACCGGTGGCGAGGGGCTTGGCCGGCACGGCGGCCTGCGGCTCCATCGGGCGGTCGGCGGAGGCGAAGCGCCGGGCGACGTCGGGGCGGGGCGCCGCCGCGATCGCGGCCTTCGCGTCGGAAGCGGGGAGGGGCGTCCTCGGCTTCGGGGCGGGTGCCTCGGGGCGCGGGCCGGCGGCCGCGCGCGGGGGAGTCTCGACGCCGGGGCGCGCGGCAGAGACCGGGCCCGGCATGGGTTGGCTGCGCTGGATCGCCCCCGTCGGGAAGGCGCGGCTCGAGCCCTCGACGAAGGCGGCGGCCGCCTCGGCGGCCACGGGCTGCTGCGGGCGGACATAGAGACGCTCGCGGCCCGTGGTGGCGCCTTCGCTCGTCTGCGGCGGCCGCTTCTCGCCCGAGACGAGGGAGGAGGCGAGCGCCACGCCCTCGCCGAGCCGCTCGCCCGCGAAGGCGACGAGGGCGGTGCCGGCATGGCAGGCCATGGGCGCGCGCTCGCACAGGCCGCCGAGATCGGCGAGCGCGGCCTGCGCGCCCATGAGCGTGGTGAAGATCGACACGTCCTCGGCCGCCGGCGCGCCGTTCGACGGCGCCGTCGTGCCGCGCGGCAGGATCATCGCCGCGAGACCGAGGAAGAAGGCCGATTTCAGAAGGAAGCGGATCATGAAGCCTCGGCTGGCACGGGCGGCGCCTTTCGGCGAAGCGTGGACGCTGGCGGTGTCGTTGGCAAGGAGAGTGGCACGCCCTTTCCAAAGCAGCGTTCAGGGGATGCCGGCAATTTGTCTCGAATTGTCGGCATCCGGGATGGCCGACGGGCGCTCCGGAGGCATCGAAGCCCTGTCCCGCAAGGTCTCGCGGGGCGGTAGGACATCGTTAACCATGAATAGGCGCAATTTGAGCGCCAAAGGCACAAGGCCAGTGTTTGGAGGCACTTGGCGCCGTTCACCCTTTGCCAAGCTTATGCCTTCCTTAAAGCGTCGCGCCCATCATGACGGCCAAGACCTGAAAGGCGCCGCCCCCGGGCGAGACGTCCCGGACGGTCGGCAGACGAGAGCGGGTGCATGGACGAGTTCGACGGCGCGAAGGGACGGGACGACGCGAAGGCCCGCCGGCAGGACGCCCGTCCCGCCGCGCGCCTCGACGCCCTGGTCTCGGCCGGCATCGACGACGAGGGCGAACGCCGCCTGCAGGGCCGGGTCCTCGCCGGGCTTCTCGCCGCCGCGCTCGGTGCCGCGCTTCTGTCGCCGCTTCTCCTGATGCTCGGACACGGCGTCGCGCCGATCGCGGCGCCCCTCATCGTGGCGGCGCTTCTGCTCTGCGCGGCGGCGGGCCTGTCGCTGACGGGCGCGCTGGAGGCGGCCGCCCTGACGGCCGGGCTCGTGGTGACGGCCGGCCTCGGCTGGGCCGCGAGCGCCACCGGCGGGCTCTCCTCGCCGCTCCTCCTTCTCCTGGCCGCGATGCCCCTCGAGGCGGTCGTCGCGGGCCGACGCCGGCTGGCGCTGCAACTGGCAGCCGGCGCGGCGCTCGTGCCCGCGGCCCTGGCGCTCCTGCCCGGTCTCGGCTCGGCGCCCGATCTGTCCCCGATGCCCTTCGCGGCGGGCGCCCTTCTCCTCCATGCCGCCACGCTGGCGCTGCGGGCCGGCGCCCGGCCGCGGATCGCCGGCGGCCCGCGCCGTCCTGCCAGCGAGACGTCGGACAGGATGCCAGCGCCCCGCCTGCCGCGCGTCGCGCTCTCGGGCGCCGAGGAGGTGATCTCGGCCTCCGCCGAGGCCGCCGCGCTGATCGACCTGCGCGCCGCGGCGGCGCCGGGAGCCTCCTTCACCGATCTCGTCCATCTCAACGACCGCGTCCTCTTCTTGCAGGCACTGCGCTCGGTTCTGGCCGGCGGGCCCGCCCGCGAGGTCGAGGCGCGGCTGCGGCGCGGGCTCGGCCACGAACCCTTCGTGCTGCGCATGGTGCGCGAGGACGACGGACGGAACCCTCCCTGCGTCCTCGTCGGCCTTCACGCGGGGACCTCGGAAGGCTCCGCCTCGCTGGAGCTTCGCGCGGCGCTCGAAGTCGCCACGCAGTCGAGCGCGGCCAAGACGCAGTTCCTGGCGGCGGTCAGCCACGAGCTGCGCACGCCGCTCAACGCCATCATCGGATTCTCCGACATTCTCGACCAGGAGATCTTCGGCGGGTTCGAGACGCCGCGGCAGAAGGAATATGTCGGTCTCATCCGCCAGTCGGGCCGCCATCTCCTCGACGTCGTCAACACGCTTCTCGACGTCTCCAAGATCGAGGCCGGGCGCTACGAGCTGACGCGCGAGGATTTCGCGCTCGAGACCGCGCTCGCCAGCGCCGGCGACACGATGCGCGAGGCGGCCCGCGCCAAGGGCCTGCGTCTCGACATCCGCAGCTGCGCCGCCGGGCTGCGGCTGAACGCCGACCAGCGGGCCTGCCACCAGATCCTTCTCAATCTTCTCTCCAACGCCGTGAAGTTCACCGAGACCGGCGTCGTGACGCTGGAGACGCGCCTCGTCGGCGCGAGCGTCGAGATCTGCGTCAGCGACACCGGCATCGGCATCAGCGAGAGCGACATCGAGCGGCTGGGCCGCCCGTTCACGCAGCTCTCGTCGGGCGCGAACCGGCGCTACCAGGGGACGGGCCTCGGCCTCTCGCTGGTGAAGGGACTCGCCGAACTCCACGGCGGCGACATGCGCATCCGCAGCCAGCCCGGAATCGGGACGATGGTGACGGTCACACTTCCGCTGGACGGCTCCGAACCGTCTCATGGCAAACGAAGCGTCAAGGAAAACGTCGTAGCGCTGAACGATGCAAGATCGAACCCCCCCATCGACTCGCCGTTCCAGGAAGCCCGCCGCACGGCTTAGCCCGCGTCGCCGCTTCATGGGACTTGTGAAACTGGTCGCCCTGCGCGCCGCCCTGGCGGTGCTGCGACGCCCGGCGCTCTCGCTCGGCGTCGCCGGCTTCGCCGCGCTCGCCGGCGGCCTCAGCGCCAACGCGCTTTACTATCAGAAGGGGCCCCATCCGCACCCGATGATGACGACGCGCGGCACGGCCGAGACCGCGACGGCCGCCGCGGTGCCGATGCCGCTCGTGCAGGCGGTGCAGGACGAGCTCGCCGAGATCGGCCTCTATGGCGGCGCGGTGGACGGGCGGCCGGGCATCCTGACGGAGGCGGCCATCCGCGTGTTCCAGAAGGAGCGCAACCTCACCGTCGACGGGCAGGCGAGCGAGGCCCTGCTGGCGGCCCTGCGCGAGCGCGCCCCTTCCAAGGGCGGGCGCGACCTGCAGGAAAGCGCGAGCCTCTCGCAGCGGCTCGGCGGCCTGGAGGAGACGGGAAGCGTGGCGCCGGTGCCGGCCAAGGCCGCTCGCGTCGAGCCCGATGTCGGCGCGCTCGACCGCGAGGATCTGGTACGGCGCATCCAGGCCGGGCTGACGGCCGCGCAGGTGGCCGACCTCAATCCGGACGGCGTGATGGGAGAGAAGACGCGCGCGGCGATCCGCACCTTCGAGGCGCTGGAGGGGCTCACGGTGACGGGCTCGCCCGAGCCGCGCATCCTGGAGCGGCTGATCGAGATCGGCGCGGTCCAGTAGCGCCGAGACCATCGCCATGCCAAAGGGGCGTCGGGCAACCGGCGCCCCTTCGTCCTTCGGGGGGGCCGACCGAAGAGCACAGGAGCCAGGCGCCTTGCGCATCACCAGCGACCTCTATGTCTCCCAGCTCCTGCGCCGCCTCTTTTCGGACGGGGGCTTTGCCGCCGTCGAACGGCGCGGCGCGGAAGCGGCCGGCGCGATCTTCGTGGTGGTGCGCGGGCGAGGGGGGGCGGTGCAGCTCTACGGGCCGGCCGTGCAGTCGATGTCCGGCGAGCGCGAGGAGGGCCGCCGCTTCATGCGCGAAGCGGCCGGGGACGACGCGGCCCTGTCGGCGCGCTTCGAGCGCGAGGCGCGCTTCGACCCGGATTTCTGGGTGGTGGAGATCGAGACGGACGCGCCCGAACGCTATATCGAGATCGCCGAAGGCTGAGCCTTACGCCGGATCGAACCGGGCCGCGTCAGGCCGAGCGGGCGTTGCCGTCGGCCTGGCCCGTGCCCGGCCGCCGGCCGAAGACGCGGCGATGGGGATGGCGCTCGCGGGAGCCGAGATCGTCGAGACGGGGCGCGAGCGAGGGCGCGGGACCGGCGGGGCGGGCGGGCAGCGACAGCGCCGCGCGGCAGGCGTCGATCTCGAGGGTGCGATAGGCGAGGCGCAGGGCCTCGAAGGCCTCGACGTCGCGGCCGACGCTCGGTTTCATGAGCATCACGATGGTGAGCGCGTCGGCGGGACCGGCATGGAGCGCCTTCAGCGCGAAGGCGAGAAGCCGTCCCTCCGCCTCCTCGCGCATGGCCGCGATCCTCTGTTCGGGGACCGCGAGGAGATGGGCGATGCCGCGATAGACGCCTTCGCCGTCGCCTGAGCGGGCAAGGCCCACGAGGTCGCCGATCGTCTGCACGGCGCCCGGATCGAGGAACAGACGCCCCGGGCGCACCATGCGGCGCAGCGCCTCGCGCGTCTCGGCGGCCGTCTGGGGCGCGGGCTGCAGGGTTTCGGAGACGGGCGGCTGCGACGGCTCGACGGCCTCGGGGAGCGGGGGCGCCACGTCGCCCGTCGCCTGCGGGGCGTTGGCGAGCCCGGCGCGGCCCGAGCGCCGGCGGGCGGCGATCTCGGCATGGCGCGCGTCGCCCTCGATCGCCATCGTGGCGAGGTCCGTCGCGGTGAGGCAGGGGCTGGCGAGAAGGAAGGGGGCGGAGACCTCGACGGGCGCGGCCAGCAAGCGCTCGACGAGGGCGCGCGGCACGCGCGGCGAACGGGAGAGGGCGGCGGCGAGCGTGCGCTGCGTTTCCGGCGCGATGCGGCTCCACAAGGGGGCCGCCAGGCGGCCAAAGTCGCGGGCCTGGGCTTCGGAGGGATTGCGCAGCGAGGCGTAGGTGGCGGCGGCCGCGGCGACGATCGTATCGAAGCCGTCGCGGCCCGCATTCGTTTCCAGAGACCGGTAGAGGCGCGGCTGGGCGTCCGTCATGGTGATCCCGAATGGTTTGCGGTTCGTTTCCTTGATGTGAAGGATTAGGCAAGAGGTCTTAGCAAGCTGTTAACCGCCCCGGCCGGAACGGGCCCCGCCGCCCCGAAGCCGCCACGGAGAAAGCGCAGTGCGCGGCACTGTTGCCGGCCGGCAACTCGGGTTCGCCGGGCGCCGCGAAGCGTCGTCAGCCGGCGCGCGCGCCGGTGAGCGCGGCGGCCGGCGGGGCGGAGGGCTCGCATCGGATCGAGCGCAGGAAGGCTTCCACGGAAGGGCGCAGGCTCTCCTGCGCGACGAGGGCGCGCACCGTCAGATAGCCTTCGAGCGTCTCGATCTCGACGGGGATCGAGGTCTCGCTCTGCGATTCCAGCGCCGAGGCGCGGGCGTCGACGATCTCGTCATGCGTGCCGACGAGAAGGTCGAACGCGCCGTCGACCGAGGCGCGGTCGTTGATGGAATAGAGGTTGTCGCCCTGGCGCGAATAGATCGAGCCCGACCAGAAGTCGGTGGGCTGGCCGGCATAGATGCGCACCGGACCGTCGGCGAGCGAGAAGCGGCAGCTCGCCGTGATGAAGGCGGGATCGACGAAGGCGAAGTTCTGCAGCCGCGAGCCGGCGGGCTGGGCCGCCGGGGAATCGCTTTGCGAGCGCAGCGGCTCCACCCGCACCACCTCGTACATCGCGCCGACGCGCGACAGGCGGCCCCAGGCGTTGTTGCGGGCGACGTCCGGCACCGTGAAGATCACGGCGATATGGACGACGACCGCCCCGAGAAGGCCGAGGACGAGGGCGAGGAGCAGCCTAGCCATTGACGCAGGTCTCCCGCTGGATCGTGGGCAGGGCAAGGCTCGCCACGCCGCTCGCCGAACTGGCGGGCGTGTCGTAGAGCGTCAGCGCCAGGATGAACCCGCCGTCCCCCGCCGTCGCCAGCCAGTTGCCGGGACGGGCCTGCGGCCCCAGCGCGATCCGGAACCCATTGTCCTCGGCACGCAGGAGGTCGCCGGAGAGAAGCCAGCCGGCGCGGCCCTCGCCCGGCTGGATCAGGCGCCCGTCGTCGGTATAGGGCACGAGCGTGAAGACCCGCGCGAGCGGTGTCTGCCCTTCGATGCGGTAGTTGCATTCGCGCCTGAGCTCGGCTCCGGCACTGTCGCGCTCGGCGAGGAAGACGATGCCCTCGCCGATGCCGAGCGTGAGATTGCCGACCCGCGAGAGGAAGGCCTTGGAATAGGGATCGGCGCCCGGCGCACCGGCGAAGGGCTTGGCGTTCCACGGCCCGACGCGCACCGTGCCGATCTCGGAGGATTCCTCCAGCGCCAGCTTCGCCGTCCAGCCGCCCAGGGCCAGCGCGATCGAGAGCGTGAGGAAGACGAGGAAGGCAAGGCGCATTCGCCGGCACTCGATCGATCTGGGCGCCTGCCGAAGGACGGGCGGGGTGGAGGGCGGCGCCGGCAGTGCCGGCTTCAGCGTCGAGGGCGGCTTCTACACGATGCCGACGCGCGAGGACACGCCCGGCAGGGGCGCCCGGCTCACGGCCGGGCCGTGCCGGCGGGCGGGGCCTTCGCGGCGGAGGCGAGCTGTTCGCCCTCCAGCGGGGGCGTGGTCTCCATCAGCTCGGCGATCGAGGCGAGCACGGCCTGCGTGGCCGCGGTGATGGTGGCGGGCCGCTGGGGCAGGGGCGCCCCGTCCTCGGCCTTGGCGACCTCGGCCGGCTTCTCCGGGAAGGGGTTCTCGATATAGGGGATGGGCTTGAGCTCGATGTTCTGGTGGGCGGCCTGCATGAAGCGCTGCCAGGTCATGGCCGGCAGCGTACCGCCGGTGAGCTTGTTGGTGGGCTTGAAACTGTCGTTGCCGAACCAGACGGCGGCGGTGAAGTTGCCGGTGAAGCCGGCGAACCAGCCGTCGCGATAGCCCTGCGTCGTGCCCGTCTTGCCGCCGACGCGGGTCATCGAGAGCTGCGCGCGGCGGGCCGTGCCGCTCTCGGTGACGCCGACGAGCATCTCGTTCATCGACTTGGTGGCCTCCTCGGACAGGACGCGGCGCCGGGGCGGCATGTCGCGCTGCCAGTCCCACAGGACGGCGCCCGAGGCGTCGGTCAGTTGGACGATCGCGTGGCGGTGCGAGTCCATGCCGCCATTGACGAAGACGGCATAGGCGGTGGCCTGGTCGAGCACGGTGACCTCGCTCGTGCCGAGCGGCATGGTCTTGTCGCCGCGCAGGAAGGACTCGACGCCCATCTCGTGCGCGAGCTTGGTGACGTTGCTCATGCCGACCTTGAGGCCGAGGCGCACGGCCGGGATGTTGAGCGAGCGGGCGAGCGCGGAGGAAAGGCTCACCTTGCCGGCGAAGGAGCGGCCGTAATTCTGGGGCGACCAGCCGCCGATGGAGATCGGGCTGTCGACGATCGTGTCGGAGGGCTTCATGCCCGCAGCCATGGCGGCGGCGTAGACATAGACCTTGAAGGACGACCCGGGCTGGCGCAGCGCCTTGGTGGCGCGGTTGAACTGCGAGACGCCGTAGTCGCGCCCGCCGACCATGGCGCGCACGCCACCCTCGTCGTCGAGCGCGACCATCGCGCCCTCCTGGACGTCGTAGCTCTTGCCGAACTGGCGCAGGTGGTATTCCACGGATTCGTCGGCGAGCTGCTGCAGGCCGATGTCGAGCGTGGTGCGCGCCACGAAGGTGCGCTGCGGCAGCTTGCGGGCGATGCGCTGCACCTCGTCGAAGGCGAAGTCGAGGAAGTAGTCGGGCGACTGGGTGATCGAGCGGTCGGCCGCCACGGCCGGGTTGCGGCGGGCGGCGACGACCTGGCCCTCGGTCATCAGGCCGGAATCGACCATGGCGCTGAGGACGACGTTGGCGCGCGCGCGCGCCGCCGGCAGGTTCTTGTGCGGGGCGTAGTTGGAGGGCGCCTTGAACAGGCCCGCCAGCATGGCCGCCTCGCCGAGCGAGACGTCGCGGATGTCCTTGCCGAAGTAGAAATGGGCCGCCGCCGCCGCGCCGAACGTGCCGCCGCCCATATAGGCGCGGTCGAGATACATCGAGAGGATCTCGCGCTTGGAGAAGTGGGTCTCCAGCCAGAGCGAGATGAAGGCCTCGTTGATCTTGCGGTCGTAGGTGCGCTCGTTGGACAGGTAGAGGTTCTTGGCGAGCTGCTGGGTGAGCGTCGAGCCGCCCTGCACCACGCCGCCGGCGCGCGCGTTCTGGCTCATGGCGCGGGCGAGGCCGTAGAAGTCGATGCCCCAATGCTCGAAGAAGCGCCGGTCCTCGGTGGCGAGCACGGCTTTCACGAAATGGTCCGGCAATTCGTCGATCGGGACGGCGTCGGCCTTCAGGATGCCGCGCCGGCCGATCTCGTTGCCATGGCGATCGAGGAAGAGGACGGAATAGTCGGCCTGCGCGGGGAGCCCGTTCTGCGTCATGCGCATGGCGGGCTGGGCGGCGGCCAGGAGTACCACGAAGCCGACGAGGCCGAGCGTCAGACCCTCGCAGGAGAGTTCGACGAGGGCGCGGTTGAAGCCGCGCACGCGAAAGCGCCGGAAGAAGACGGTGACGCCCTCCCACCAGCCGGAAAAGGCGTGGAAGAAGCGCCAGAGGCTCGAATCGATCCAGGCATCCACCTCGATGAGGCGGGTCGGCCGGGGACGGCGGGGAAGGGGACGGGATTTGTCTGCCAAGGTCGTTGTCTGCCGCCGCCGGTCCGACCGGTGGCGCCTCCGCGCTTTGCCAAAGAGAGCGGCCACCATTTCCCTTCAGCGACGGCCAGTCTTAATCTATAGGCGCGAGGGTTGAAAAAGCACCCTCCTTTCGCATGATCTCACAGATGGATGAGTGAATTGGGCCACAGTCCCTACTGGCGCACGAAGACGCTCGAACAGATGACGCCCGGCGAGTGGGAGGCGCTCTGCGACGGCTGCGGCCGCTGCTGCCTGAACAAGCTGGAGGACTGGGACACGGGCGAGATCGCCTGGACCAACGTCGCCTGCCGGCTGCTCGACGGGGACAGCTGCCGCTGCTCGGACTATGCCAACCGGCAGGCCACCGTGCCCGACTGCATCGGCCTCGACGCGGCGGCGGTGCGCGCGCTGACCTGGCTGCCGCCGACCTGCGGCTACCGGCTCGTGCGCGAGGGGCGCGATCTCTACTGGTGGCACCATCTCGTCTCGGGCGACGCCGAGACCGTGCACCAGGCCGGCATCTCGGTGCGCGGGCGCACGATCTCGGAAGAGGGCATGGACCCCGAGGCGCTCGAGGACCACCTCGCGCCCTGGCCCGGCGAGGACCCGATGGAGGGCGGCCGTGAGGACGGCAGGATCGGGAAACATCGCTGATATGAAAATATTCCTTGACGCCGTGACGGTGCTCGGGTAGGGTTCAGCCACAGTCGGAGACTTGCGAGAGCGGCAGAGCGGTGCTTCGCCGCTCTCGCGTTTCGAGGGCTCCATCGACGGAAGGCGAGGCCTTTCAGCGTGGTGGCCGGCGGGATCGAGGAGGGATGCCATGCTGCTCGCCGAACGCCTGATGGTGGTGCTGAAGCGCGAGATCGGGCATCTGGAGGCCGAGAGCAAGGAATTCAGTCCGCGACGGCGGGCGGGCGATCGGGACGCGGCGGGGAGCGCCTCGCCGGACGACGACACGGTCGTCACCCGCAAGGGCGCCAGGGTGGCGGCAAGCACCGCGGCGAGTCGCAGCAAGGAGCGGATCGAGACCCTCGGGCAGATGACGCGCTCGCTCGAGAAGCTCCTCGAACTCGTCGGGCTGGAGCGCCGGACCGCCTCGCCCGACGGCGAGGCCGACGCGCTGGAGCGGCTGCGCGAGGAGATGATGGCGCGCCTTCGCAGCCTCGACGCCAAGCGCGGCGGGGCGCAGGGCCTCTTCGGCCCGGCGGCTGCCGAGACGGGCGAGGGCGCTTGAGCGGGCCGGAGGCCGGAGAGGACGCCGGCCGGTTCTGGCCGGATGTGCGGGCCGTCCTCGACGACTATCCCGCCCCGGTCGTCGCGCGCTCGGTGCCGGACTGGCCGGTGCTGGCGCGGCGCGAGCAGCTGCCGCCGCCGGGCGACTGGCGGCAGTGGCTGATCCTGGGCGGGCGCGGCTCGGGCAAGACGCGGGCGGGGGCGGAATGGATCCGGGCGCTGGCGCTCGGTGCCGCGCCGCTCGCCGAGCGCGCGCACGGGCGGATCGCGCTTCTCGCCGAGACGCTGGGCGACGCGCGCGAGGTGATGGTCGACGGCGAGAGCGGGCTCCTCGGGCTCGAAGGGCCGGGACGGCCCAGCTTCGAGGCGAGCCGGCGCCGGCTGGTGTTTCCGAACGGGGCGATCGCGCAGATCTTCTCCTCGGAAGACCCGGAGGCGCTGCGCGGCTACCAGTTCGACGCCGCCTGGGGCGACGAACTCGGCAAGTGGGTGCACGGGCAGGACTGTTTCGACAATCTGCAGCTGGCGCTGCGGCTGGGCGAGCGTCCGCGCGCCCTGTTCACGACGACGCCGCGCGCCGTGCCGCTGCTGCGCCGGCTCCTCTCGGACCCGGCGACGGCGGTGACGCGCATGCGCACGGCCGACAACGCCGCCCATCTCGGCCGCGGCTTCGTGGCCGCCATGGAGGCGCGCTACGGCGGCACGCGGCTCGGGCGCCAGGAACTCGACGGGGCGATGATCGAGGCGCGCGAGGACGCGCTGTTCGACATCGCCGATATCGAGCGACGCCGCCTGCGCGCGGCGCCCGAGCTCCGGCGCATCGTGGTGGCGGTGGACCCGCCGGCCAGCGCCACGGCGCGCTCGGACGCCTGCGGCATCGTCGCCGCCGGCCTGTGCGCGCAGGGCGTGGCGCATGTCCTGGCCGATCGCAGCCGGGCCCGGGCCAAGCCGCACGAATGGGCGGACGCGGCGGTGGCGCTCTATCGCGAGTTCCAGGCCGACCGGATCGTCGCCGAGGTGAACCAGGGCGGCGACATGGTGGAGGCGGTGATCCGGGCGCGGGCCGCCGACGTGCCCGTGCGCGCCGTGCGGGCGACGCGCGGCAAGTGGCTGCGCGCCGAGCCGGTGGCCGCGCTCTACGAGCAGGGACGCGTGCGCCATGTCGGGCCCTTTCCCGAACTCGAGGAGGAAATGGCCGATTTCGGCCCCGACGGCCTCAGCGGCGGCCGCTCGCCGGACCGGCTCGACGCCCTGGTCTGGGCCGTGACGGCGCTGACCGGACTTGTCCCCGAGCCGCGCGTGCGGGGACTTTGAGCGGGTTGTTGCAACCTAAGGGAGAGTGCTCTATCTGCCGGGGTGAGAATGCGAACATCCAGAGGCTGGACGTCGGGATCGAATGTTTCGTTGTGCCCTGACGGAAATGGACACACTGGACTTTTCGATCACCTCGAACGGATCGAGTGTCATCGCGCAGTTGCCGATCGGCTTCGATGTCGAGACGGGGGCCAGATTTTCGGCGATGGTGGCGATGGAAGCCGTGCCGGCCCATGGTCCCGAGACCAGGGAACTGATCTTCTGCCTTCTTGAGTACGATCACGAGAGCGATACGTTCGACCAGATATGGGACGGCCTAGCCACCCGTCGTAAAATTCCGGACATCGCCCATCGCGGCGCGATCTTCGCGGCAGTTCAGCAGATGACACGGGCCTTGATTGACGACGTTGAACCGCTCGTTGTAACTATGTCCACGCACACAGCGTATCTGCCAGACAAAGCGCTGGCGAAATATACACGGATCGCTGCCAGCCTATGGGATGCGGGCTACCGAGCCGGCAAGACCGATATATGGCATGGGCGTCATTTCTGGATCATGGAACGGGTTCGATGAACTGGCCGTTGAAAATCTGATCGTTTGAACCAGATTTATCCCATCTCGCGTGTCGAGAGGACCTTCGAAATGACAATGCCCCCGATCGATCGAGATCTCCAGATCAGTCTCATGAAGGATGCCGAAGCGCGTCTCGCTTCGATCGTCGATCGCTACTTGAGCGTTCCGATCGTTCGCGAGGCCGCCAGGACCTGTGCCTTCGAAAGCACTGCGCCCGGGTTCACATCCCGCCGGGTGAGGGTTCCCCGCGCCGGCTAAGACGCGTCCGTTCAAGAGTCAGCCATGACACGGCCCCGCCTGAAAGCGGGGCCGTTTTCGTTTCAGGCACAGTCGTTCGTCGCGATCAGCATTCCCTTGTCGGGCTGGCGAGCGCCGGCCTGCGGATGCCGAGCGCGATCCGTCATCGTTCATCGAGGAGAGACACATGGGGCTGCGATCCTTCATCGCGGGCCGGCGCACGGCTGCGCTGGCGGCGCCGGAGGCGAAGGCGGCGGGGCCGGCGTTCAACGGCGGGGCGCTGGTGTTCTCCGGACCGGGGCCGGGCTCGGCGAGCGACTGGAGCGAGCGCTCTTACGAGGCGCAGGCGCGGCTGGGGTTCATGCAGAACCCGGTCGTCTATCGCTGCCTGCGGCTGGTGGCGCAGAGCGTCTCGGCCATGCCGCCGCTGCTCTATCGCGGCGGGCGGGAACTGGAGGGGCACGCGATCCTCGACCTCCTGCGCCGGCCGAACGCGGCGATGGACCGGGCGAGTTTCCTGGAGACGCTGTGCGGGCATCTCCTCCTCTCGGGGAGCGCCTATGTGGAGGCGGCGGTGCTGGGCGGAGAGGTGCGGGCGCTGCATCTCCTGCGCCCGGACCGGGTGCGGATCGTGTCCGGCGCCGATGGCTGGCCGCTCGCCTACGAATATCGCGCCGGCCGCCTCGTGCGGCGCATCGCGGCGGAGGAGGCGGAGGACGGGGGACCGTCGCGGCTGCTGCACCTTCGCGAGTTCCATCCGCTCAGCGACGGGGCCGGCTTCTCGCCGCTCGGGGCGGCGCAGGGGGCGCTGGAGCTTCACAACGCCGCCGGGCGCTGGAACCGGGCGCTCCTGGAGAACTCGGCGCGGCCCTCGGGGGCGCTGGTCTACCAGCCGGGCGACGGCTCGAACCTCTCGGCCGACCAGTTCGACCGGCTGAAGGCGGAACTGGAGAGCGGCTATTCGGGTGCGGCGGCGGCCGGGCGGCCGATGCTGCTCGAGGGCGGGCTGGACTGGAAGGCGATGGGCCTTTCGCCGAAGGACATGGATTTCGCCGAGGCGCGCAACGGCGCGGCCCGTGACATCGCGCTCGCCTTCGGTGTGCCGCCGATGCTGCTCGGCATTCCCGGCGACAACACCTATGCGAACTACCAGGAGGCCAACCGCGCCTTCTACCGCGCGACCGCGCTGCCGCTGGCGAACCGCCTTCTGGGAACCCTCGGCGACTGGCTCGGCGCCTTCTTCGAGGCACCGGACCTGCAGCTCGTGCCCGATCTCGACCGCGTGGAAGGCCTCTCGGCGGAACGCGAGGCGCTGTGGTCGCGGATCGGGGCGGCGGGTTTCCTGACGGATGACGAGAAGCGCGAGGCGGTCGGCTACGGTCCGCGCGCGCTCTGACCGCGCAGCGGCGGCGAGGCTTGCGGCCGCCAAAGAAGAAGGCGGGCCCGCCAAGCAGCGACCCGCCTCGAATTGACTGCGACACCAATGATTTCAGGACACGCGCAAGATGCAGGGCCGACCGCCCGGTGTCAATGCGCCCGCTTGCCCCAACGGGAGGTTCCGATGAGCAACGAGCCCTTGTCCGAACTCGCGTTCTGGACGGCGCGCCTTGCGGGCGCGGCGGCCGGCTCGGCGATCTCGGTGGCCTATCTCCTGCCGCATACGAGGCGGGAGGCGGCGACGCGGTTCCTGATCGGCGTGGTGACCGGCCTCGTCTTCGGACCGCCGGCGGGACTGATGCTGGCCGAGCGTTTCGGCATCGACGGCGTGCTCTCGCTGGCCGAGGTCTCCGTGATGGGATCGGCCGCCGCCAGCCTCTCGGCCTGGTGGGCGCTCGGCATCCTGTCGCGCCTCGCCGCAGGCGTCGGGCGGCGCACCGGCGGGGAGGGCGACGCGCGATGAGCGGCATTCCCGGAAACGCCGACGCCGCGCGGGTCCAGGGCTATGCCGCGCTCTTCGAACGCACCGATCTTTCCGGCGACGTGATCGAGGCCGGCGCCTTCCGCGCCAGTCTGCTCGCCAGGGGCGCGGGCGGCGTGCGGATGCTGTGGCAGCACGATCCGGCCCGACCGATCGGCATCTGGACGCGGATCCGCGAGGACGTGCGCGGCCTTGCCGTGGAAGGGCGGCTCGCGATGGAGACGCAGGGCGGGCGCGAGGCGGCCGCGCTCGTCGCGGCCGGCGCCCTCGACGGCCTCTCCATCGGCTTCCGGCCGAAGGTCTCCCGGCGCGGGGCGGGGCGGGCGGGCCGGCGCCTCCTCAGCGTCGATCTCTGGGAGATCTCGCTCGTGACGTTTCCCATGCAGGAGGGCGCGCGCATGGTGCTGCCGGCGCCGCCGCTCGGGCCCCCGGTCCTCGACGACCCGAGCCTTCTCGCGCTGCAGCTTCGCGCCGCCGCACGACGGATCGCCGCGCCGGTCCACTGACCGGTCGCGTGCCCACACCCCCAAGCCAAGGAGAACCCGATGGATCTGACCCTCGAGGAGGGCGGCCTGCGCGCGCCCGAGACCAAGACCGACAGCCCCGCGGTGCGCGCCGCGATGGCGGAGATGATGCAGGCCTTCGACAGTTTCCGCGAGGCCAACGACCGGCGCGTCGGCGAGATCGAGAAGCGCATGAGCGCCGACGTGATCTCGGAAGAGAAGGTCGAGCGCATCGGCCGCGCGCTCGACGACCAGGAGAAGCGTCTCGAGCGCCTGATGCTGAAGGAGATGCGCCCGCCGCTCGCCGGCGGGGCGGGCGTGGGCGCCGGCCAGGCGGGGCCGAGCGAGCACCGCCATGCCTTCGAGGCCTATGTGCGCGGCGGCGACGAGGGCGGCATCCGCCGGCTGGAGCAGAAGGCGATGTCGGGCCTTACGGGCGCCGACGGCGGCTTCCTCGTGCCGCCGGAAACGGAAGGCGAGATCGGGCGGCGCCTGGCGTCGCTCTCGCCGATCCGCGGCCTGGCGACGGTGCGCGCCGTCTCCTCCTCGGTGCTGAAGAAGCCCTTCGCGCTGACGGGGCCGGCTTCGGGCTGGGTGGGCGAGGCCGATGCGCGCCCGCAGACCGAGGCGCCGCAGCTCTCCGAACTGACCTTCCCGACGATGGAGCTCTACGCGATGCCGGCGGCGACCGCCGCGCTCCTCGACGACGCGGCCGTCGATATCGACCGCTGGATCGGGGAGGAGGTGGAGCAGGCCTTCGCGGTCCAGGAGGGCGTGGCCTTCGTCAACGGCAACGGCGTGGCGCGGCCGAAGGGCTTCATGACCTATCCGTTCGTGGCCGAAAGCGCCTGGACCTGGGGCAAGGTGGGCACCGTCCCGACCGGAACCTCCGGCGCCTTTTCGCCCGGCACGGCGGCGGACTCGCTGTTCGACCTCGTCTACGCGCTGAAGGCGAGCTACCGGCAGAACGCGACCTTCGTGATGAACCGGCGCACGCAAGCGGCGGTCCGCAAGCTGAAGGACGCGGACGGCAACTATCTCTGGCAGCCGCCGGCGGGCGCCAGCGCGCGCGCCACGCTTCTCGGCTTCCCGATGGTCGAGGCGGAGGAGATGCCCGACGTCAGCCCGGGCTCCAAGTCGATCGTCTTCGGCGATTTCGCGCGCTTCTATCTCGTGGTCGACCGCCAGGGTGTGCGCGTGCTGCGCGATCCCTATTCGGCCAAGCCCTACGTCCTCTTCTACACGACCAAGCGCGTGGGCGGCGGCGTGCAGGACTTCGACGCGGCCAAGGCGCTGAACTTCGCGGCCTGACGGCGGGGCGCGGGACGAGACGGCGGGAGGCCGGGCGTGCGAGCGCCCGGCCTTCTTCTTTTCCAGGACATTCGCCCGAGGCGGGCGCGAGGAGACATCGGTGACAGTGATCGACCTCAGGAACGGCGCGAGCGAGCCCGTCACGCTCGACGAGGCGAAGGCCTGGTGCCGGATCGAACGCGACGACGAGGATGCGCTGATCGCACAGCTGATCGCCTCGGCGCGCGAGGCGGCGGAGGCCGAGACGGGCCTCGTCCTCGTGCGGCGCGGCTTCCGGCTGGCGCTCGACCCCGTGCCGCCGGACGGCTGGGTGGAGGTGCCGCGCGTGCCGCTGGTCTCGATCGACGCCGTGACGGCCTATGACGGGGCGGGGCAGCCGGCCGCGATCCCGCTTCACGAGGCGATCGTGGAGCGGGCGCTCGGCGTCGAGGCGATCCGCCTCGCGCCCCCGGTGCGTTCGAGCGCGGCGAACGGCGTCGAGATCGACGTCACGGCGGGCCTTGCGCCCGGCATGGTGCCCGCGACCATCATCCACGCGATGCGCCTCGTCGTCGCCGCCTCCTACGAATTGCGCGGCGTGGTCGACCCGGCGCTGCAGCCGGGGCTCGTTCCGGCCGCCGCACGCGCGCTTCTGGCGCGCCATCGGCGGGTGCGGCTGTGATGGCGCCGCTCTTCGTCGATCCCGGACTCCTGCGCCGGCGCGCGATACTGGAGCGGCCGGTCGAGACCTCGGACGGGGCGGGCGGGGCCCGCGTGTCATGGGTGGAGGTCGCCGAACTCTCGATCCATGTCGAGCCGGTGACGGTCGCCGCGCGCGAGCGGTTCGAGGCGCGCGAGATGCGCATCACCCACCGCGTGACCTGCCGGCGGCGCGACGAGGTGCAACGCGGGGCGCGGTTCCGCTTCGGCGAGCGGCGGCTCGCGATCCTCGCCGTCAGCGATCCCGACGAGACCGGCCGCTATCTCGTCTGCCGCTGCGAGGAGGCGGCGTGAGGATCGGGACGACGGGGATCGGGCCGGCGCTGGCGCGGCTCCTGCGGCGGCGGCTGGCGGAGCGAATGGCGAAGCGGCCGAGGCCGGCCTTCGCCGCGCGGCTCGGGCCATTGCCGCGGAGCTCGGGTTTGGGAAGCGCCGGGGCAGGGCGCTTCGGGGGCGACGAGGCCGGTGGGGAACCGCCGGACGGGCCGGACATTGCGGGCAGAGCGTCATGATAACGAATTGTTAATTTGAGACATCGACGCGAAGGCCGATGATGCGGCGGACGGCCCGGCGGGCACGAGAGACGGAGAACGCAGACGGATGACCCATCCCAGCGCGGAACTTCAGACGACGATCTTCAGGACGCTGACGTCGGACGCGGCGCTGACGGCGCTTCTGGGCGGCCCCAAGGTCTTCGACCGGCGGCCCGAGCGGGCGAACTTTCCCTATCTCACGCTCGGCCGCACCGCCGTCGTCGACTGGTCGACGGGCACCGAGGACGGGGCCGAGCACATCCTGACGCTGCATGTCTGGGCGGCGGGCGGCGGCAAGGCCGAGACCTACGAGATCATGGACCGCGTCTCGACCCGCCTTCAGGACGCCACCCTGCCGCTCGACGGGCACCGGCTGGTGAACCTGCAGCTGCAGTTCGCGGAAGCGCGGCAGGAGCCGGATTCGCCTGCCTATCACGGCATCATGCGGTTCAGGGCGGTGACCGAGCCGCTGGCATGAGGCGAGGGCCGCCGCAGCGGCCCGGACATTTCGACACGTGAACGCAGGGCGGCTCTCAGGAGCCGCCCTTTTTCTTTGGCCGCGCCTCGGGGACAGCGGCCCGCGACGGAAAAGGACGGATGGCGATGGGCGCGCAGCGCGGCAAGGACCTTCTCCTGAAGGTGGACGAGAACGGCGACGGCGTGTTCGACACGGTGGCGGGCCTGCGCGCCCGCCGCATCGCCTTCAATGCCGAGACGGTGGACACGACCGTCGCCGAGAGCGCCGGGCGCTGGCGAGAGCTTCTGGGCGGCGCGGGCGTGCAGCGCGCGGCGCTCTCGGGCTCGGGCATCTTCAAGGACGCGGCTTCGGACGCGGCGCTCCGGCGCCTGTTCTTCGAGGCGCGCATCGCGCCGTTCAAGGCGGTGATCCCCGACTTCGGAACGGTGACGGGCCCGTTTCAGGTGACGGCGCTGGAATATGGCGGCGAGCACAATGGCGAGGTGACCTTCGAGGCGACGCTGGAATCGGCCGGTGCCCTCGCCTTCGAGGTGCTCTGACGATGGCCGTGAATCGCAGGCGCGGCGAAGTGGCCGCCACGATCGACGGGCGCGAGCAGGTGCTGTGCCTGACGCTCGGCGCGCTCGCCGAGCTCGAGGACGCCTTCGGCGCCGACGATCTGACGGCGCTCGCGGGCCGTTTCTCCTCGGGCCGCCTGTCGGCGCGCGATCTCATGCGCGTGCTTGCGGCGGGCCTGAGGGGCGCCGGGACGCCGGCCGACGAGACCGCCGTGGCCTCCATGCGCATCGAGGGCGGGGCGGCGGGCGCGGCGGCGGTGGCGGCCGCGCTCCTGACGGCGGCGTTCGGGACGCCGGAGGGCGGGGCGGCCTCGCCGGACCCTTGAGCGCCGTGCCGGCGGCGGGCGGCGCCGGCACGGAATTTCCCTGGGACGAGGCGATGGCGGCGGCCTTCGGCCTCCTGCGCCTCGCGCCCGCCGCCTTCTGGGCGATGACGCCGCGCGAGTTCGCCGCCGCCCTCTCGCCCTTCGCGAAGGCGAGCGCCCCGCCGCCCCGGGCGGCGCTGGAGGCGCTGATGCGCCGTTTTCCCGACCTGGCCTGACGGAGGTTCGATGGACCCGGACGACACGATCATCCTCGGCATCGAGGCGGACACGAGCGGCCTCGACCGGGCGCTCGGCGACCTGACGCTGAAGGCCGGCGCCTTCGGCACGGCGCTGACCGGCGCCCTGAAGGGCGCGGCGACGGGCGGGCGCTCGCTCGACGCCATTCTGCAGGGACTGGGGCGGCGCCTTTCGGCGATCGCCCTCGACGCGGCGCTACGGCCGCTCGGCACGCTCGCCTCCGGCCTGATCGGACAGGCGCTCGGCGGCGTCGGACAGGCTTTCGGCATGGCGAATGCGGTTGCCGGCGCCCGCATCGTGCCCTTCGCCAAGGGGGGCGTCGTCTCGGCGCCCACCTTCTTTCCGGCCGGGCGCCAGATGGGCCTGATGGGCGAGGCGGGCGCCGAGGCCATTCTGCCGCTGCGGCGCGGCGCGGACGGCGCGCTCGGCGTTTCCGTCGCCGGCGGAACGGGACGGGGCGCAAGCAGCATCGTCTTCAACGTGACGACGCCGGACGCCGCGAGCTTCCGCCGCTCCGAGGCGCAGATCCAGGCGATGCTGGCGCGCGCCGCGCAGCGCGGACGACGGGGGCTGTGATGGGCATCGCCTCCTTCAGCGAGGAGCGCTTTCCCGCGCGCCTCGCCCTCGGCACCAGCGGCGGACCGGAGCGGCGCACGGAGATCGTACGGCTCTCGACCGGTTTCGAGACGCGCAACCAGCGCCAGGCCCACGCCCTGCGCCGCTATGACGCCGGCGGCGGCGTTCGCAGCCTCGAGGACCTGGCGGCCGTGCTCGCCTTCTTCGAGGCGCGGCGCGGGCGGCTCGTGGGGTTCCGCTTCCGCGATCCCTTCGACCATTCCTCGGCCGCCTGGGGGCGCGCGACGACGCCCTTCGACCAGCCGCTCGGCACCGGCGACGGGGTGCGGCGCGACTTCGCGCTCGCCAAGACCTACGGCACGGGCGCGGAGGCCTATCGCCGCCCGATCGAGAAGCCGCGGGCGCCGAGCCTGCGCCTCGGCGTCGGCGGGGCGCCCGTCGCCCTCGGCGGGAGCGCGACGCTCGACGCCGCGCGCGGGATCGTGCGGTTCGCGGTGCCGCCCGCCGCCGGACAGGCGGTGACGGCCGGCTTCGAGTTCGACGTGCCCGTGCGCTTCGACATCGATCATCTCTCGATCAGCCTCGCCGCCTTCGAGGCCGGCGAGATCCCGACCATCCCGCTCGTGGAGATCCGCCCGTGAGACCGATCGCACCGGAGCTGGCGGCCCGGCTGTCCGCCCCCGTAACGACCATCGCGCAGGCCTGGCGCCTGACGCGCACCGACGGCACCGTCCTCGGCTTCACCGACCACGACGCCGACCTCGCGTTCGACGGCACGCGCTTTCGCGCCGCCACCGGCTTCACCGGCGGGCAGGTGGAGGCCGCGCTCGGCCTCTCGGTCTCGACGCAGGAGGTCGATGGGGCGCTCTCCTCCGAGGCGATCCGCGAGGAGGACATCGCGGCGGGGCGCTACGACGGCGCGCGGATCGAGAGCTTCGCCGTCGACTGGACGGAGCCGGATGCGAGGCTTCTCCTCGACGTCCATCATCTGGGCGAGCTGACGCGCGGCGAGACGGGCTTCAAGGCGGAATTGCGGGGCATCGAGGCCGCGCTCGACCGGGTGCATGGCCGAACCTACCGGCGCCGCTGCGACGCGGTGCTGGGAGACGAGCGCTGCGGCATCGACCTCTCGCGAGGCGGACGGACGCGGACCGGCGCGGTGGTCTCGGCGGACGGCGCCTTCCTCGTCCTGTCCGGGCTCGGCGAGGGACCGGCCGGTTTCGTGGGCGGACGGCTCCGCGTGATCGACGGCGCCGCCGCAGGGCTCGAGGCCGAGATCGCGACGGCGAGCGCGGCGGGACCGGACACGATGCGGCTCGTCCTCCTCGTCGCCATCGAGGCCGATCTCGCACCGGGAACGCGCGTGCAGGTCGCCCAAGGCTGCGACCGCGCCTTCGCGACCTGCCGCGACCGCTTCGCCAACACGGCGAACTTCCGCGGCTTTCCGCACATGCCGGGCGGCGACCTCGCCTATGCCACCGCCAAGGAAGACGGGCTGCACGACGGCTCGCCGCTCGTGCCGTGAGCTTGCGGCGGGAGGCGGCGCTCGGCGCCGCGCGCAGCTTCCTCGGCACGCCCTATCGCCACCAGGGCAGCCTTCGGGGCGTCGGCTGCGACTGTCTCGGCCTGCTGCGCGGGGTCTGGCGCGAGCTCTACGGCGAGGAGCCGGAGGAGCCGGGCGCCTACGCCGCGGACTGGTGGATCCGTTCGGGCGCCGACCGGATGCGGCAGGCGGCCGAACGGCATCTCCAGGAGATCGACCCGGCGATGCAAGCGCCCGGCGACGTCGTCCTCTTCGCCTGGCGCGCGGGCGCGCCGGCCACCCATTGCGGCGTCCTGGAGGAGGGCGGCCGCCTCATCCATGCCTACGAGGGGGCGAGCGTCGTCTCCTCGCCGATGCCCAATGCCTGGACGCGGCGCATCTGCGGCGTCTTCCGCTTTCCGGAGTAGAGACCTTGGCGACCATTCTCCTGCAGGCGGCCGGCGGCCTCGTCGGCGGCGCACTCGGCGGCCCGTTCGGCGCGATCCTGGGCCGGGCGGCCGGGGCGCTGGCCGGCGCCTCGCTCGACGCGGCGCTCTTCGGCGGCACGACCCGCAACGAGGGCGCGAGGCTTGCCGGCAACCGCATCATGGACGCGGACGAGGGCGCCGGCATGGCGCAGGTCTACGGCACGGCGCGCGTGGCGGGCCAGGTGATCTGGGCGACGCGCTTCGAGGAGACGCGCCAGACGGCGCGGCGCGGCGGCAAGGGCGGCCCGCCGCGCAGCGAGACCACGAGCTACGCCTATGCCGCCAATTTCGCCGTGGCGCTCTGCGAGGGCCCGATCGCCGGCATCCGCCGCCTCTGGGCGGACGGCGAGGAGATCGACGTCACGACGATCGTCCATCGCCTGCATCGCGGCGGCGAGACGCAGGCGCCCGATCCGCTGATCGAGGCGCGGCAGGGCGCGGGCAACGCGCCCGCCTATCGCGGCACCGCCTATCTCGTCTTCGAACGCATGCCGCTCGCGCGCTGGGGCAACCGCCTGCCGCAGATCTCGGCCGAGGTGCTGCGCCCGGTGGGGCGCCTGGAGACGCTCGTGCGGGCGGTGACGATCATTCCGGGCGCGAGCGAGCACGGGCTCGACCCTCGGCCCGTGCGCGAGCGCGTCGCGGACGGGGAGGACGCGCATCCCAACCGTCACGTCGCGCACGCGGCGAGCGACTGGACGGCCTCGATCGACGAGCTCGGCGCGCTCTGCCCCAGCCTCGAACGCGCCGCGCTCGTCGTCTCCTGGTTCGGCGACGACCTGCGGGCCGGCACCTGCCGGCTGCGCCCGGGCGTCGAGACGCGCACGCGCGACGAGGACGAGACCTGGTTCGCGGGCGGGGTCGGGCGAGGCGGCGCCCATCTCGTCAGCCGCCATGCGGGCGGGCCCGCCTTCGGCGGCACGCCGAGCGACGCAGGCGTGCTGCGCTCCATCGCAGACCTGAAGGCGCGCGGCCTGAAGGTGACCTACTACCCGTTCGTGCTGATGGACGTGCCGGCGGGCAGCGGCCGGCCAGACCCCTATGGCGGCGCGGAACAGGCGGCCTATCCCTGGCGCGGGCGCATCACCAGCGCCCGCGCGCCGGGGCTGGCGGGATCGGCGCAGGGAACGGACGCCGTGCGCGCCGAGGTCTCGGCCTTCCTTGGCACGGCGACGCCCGGCGAGTTCACGACCGCCGGGGGCAGGGTGGTCTATCACGGCCGCGACGGCTGGTCCTACCGCCGGATGATCTTCCACCAGGCGCATCTGGCCGCGCTCGGCGGCGCCGACGCCTTCCTGATCGGCTCGGAACTGCGCGGCCTCACCCAGCTGCGGGACGCGGCCGGGCGGTTTCCCTTCGTGGACGCACTGATCGAGATCGCGCGGGGCGTGCGCTCGATCCTGCCGCATGCGGTGCTGACCTACGCGGCCGACTGGAGCGAGTATTTCGGCCACCGGCCGCCCGACGGCTCGGGCGACGTCTTCTACAATCTCGACCCGCTCTGGGCCGAGGCGGCGATCGACGTCGTCGGCATCGACAACTATCTGCCGCTCGCCGATGCCCGCGCCGAAGGCGGCGAGGATCGCGACGGCGCCCTTTCGCCCCACGACCCGGACGCGCTGCGCGCCGGCATGAACGGGGGCGAGCACTACGACTGGTTCTATGCGAGCGACGCCGACCGGGCGTCGGGCCGGCGCACGCCGATCACCGACGGTGCCGCCGGCAAGCCCTGGGTGTTCCGGGGCAAGGACATCCGCAGCTGGTGGGAGAACCCTCACTTCGACCGCCGCGGCGGCGTGGAGAGCGGGATGCCGAGCCCCTGGCGGCCGGCGTCGAAGCCGATCTGGTTCACCGAACTCGGCTGCCCGGCCGTCGATCACGGGGCCAACCAGCCGAACGTCTTCGTCGATCCGAAGAGTTCGGAAAGCCTCCTGCCGCACCATGCCGCCGGCGGCCGCGACGACCTCATGCAGCGCCGGTTCCTGGAAGTGCAGCTGGGCCGTCTCGATCCGGCGAGCGCCGCCTTCGAGGAGGCGCTCAATCCCGTCTCGCCCGTCTATGGCGAGCGGATGATCGCGTCGGACGCGATCCATGTCTGGACCTGGGACGCGCGGCCCTATCCGGCCTTTCCCGCGCGCGGCGACGTCTGGAGCGACGGCGGCAACTGGCGTCTCGGCCATTGGCTGACGGGCCGGCTCGGGACGGCGCCCGGCGACGCCTTGTTCGCCGCGATCCTGCAGCGGCACGGTGTGAGGGATGCCGCGACGCAAGGCGTCGAAGGGAGCCTTGCCGGCGTCGTCCTGCCGGGGCCCGGCACGGCGCGCGAGGCCTTGGACGGGCTGATGCGCCTGACGGGCACCGCCGTTCGCGCCAGCGGCGGCCGGCTTGTCTTCGCCACGCCGGCCGCCTTCGGGCGCCCGCTCGCGCTCGACGCCTTCGTCGAGGAGGAGGGGCCCTTGGTGGAGCGCCGGCGCGCGGAGGCCGGCGAACTGCCCGACGAGATCGCGCTGGCCTATCTCGACGAGGGCAGGGCCTGTCAGCCGGCCGAGCGCGCCGCGAGCGCGGCCACGGCCGGGACGCCGCGCCGCGAACGCGTGGACCTGCCGGTCGTGCTCGACGAGGAAGCGGCGGGGGCCTTCGCGCGCGGCATGCTGGCCGAGACGCTCGGCTCGCGCGAGACGGCGCGCTTCACGCTTTCCCCCGCGCGGCTCGATCTCGAACCCGGCGACAGCGTGACGCTTGCCGGCCATAGCGGGCGCTGGCTCGTCACGCGCATCGAGAGTGCCGAGGGGCGGCGCGTCGAGGCGCGGCGCCTGCCCGGGCGGCGGCAGGCGGCCCCCGGCGCCGGCCAGCCCGCCGGGCCGGGTCCGGGCGCGCCGGCGCCGGCGTCGCGACCCTTCGTCGCGATCCTGGACCTGCCGATGCCCGAGGGCGGCACGGGGCTCGCGGGCGTGCGGGTGGCGCTGCGGGCACGGCCGTTCATGCCCTACGAGATCGCGCTCTCGCAGGGCGGTGGCGCCTTCGTGCCGCGCGGGATCGCGCATGCGCCGGCGGTGATGGGGCGGCTGGTGGAGGATCTGCGGCCCGGGCCCTTCGGCGTCTTCGACCGCGCGAACGCGCTGACGGTCGCGCTCGGCTCCGGCGCGGTGTCCTCGAGCCCCGTCGGCGCGGTGCTCGCCGGCGCCAATCTCTGCGCCGTCGCAACGCGCGGCGGGGCGTTCGAGGTGCTGCAATTTTCGGATGCGCGGGAGATCGAGCCGGGCGTCTTCCGCCTGACGACGCTCCTGCGCGGGCAGGGCTGCACCGAGGACGCGGCGGCATCGGGTTCTGCCGCCGGGTCTGTGTTCGTCCTTCTCGACGAGGCGGTGGCAAGGCTCGACCTGACGCCCGACGCGGCCGGGCGCGCCGCGACCTGGCGCGTCTCGCCTTCGGGGCGCCCGCTCGACGACCCCGCCGCGATCATGATCGAGGCCCCGATCGGACGGCGCTGCCTCCTGCCGCTTTCGCCGGTCCATCTGCGCGCCCGCTTCGACGCGGACGGCACGATGGCGCTCGGGTGGGTCCGCCGCACGCGCATCGGTGGAGACGCATTCGACGCCGTCGAGGTGCCGCTCGGCGAGGAGGGCGAGCGCTACCGGGCGGTGCTGCGCGCGAAGGGGAGCAGCGCCACTTTCGAGACCGATGCGCCGGCCCTCGTGCTCTCGGCCGCCGAGCAGACCGCCCGATTCGGCATCCCGCCGGAAGAAATCGAGGTCGAGGTCCGCCAGCTCAGCCTCGTCCAGGGCGCGGGGGCCCCCGGCACGCTTCTGGCGCGCCGGCCGCGATCCTGATCCCCATCCCAGCCAGCCAGGAGGAGTGCAGCATGGACGACGTGAAGGCATGGTACCGGTCGAAGACGATCTGGGGCGCGATCGTCGCCCTCGGCGCTTCGCTCGCGGGGCTCGCGGGGCTCGCCATCGATCCGGCGGGACAGGAGACCCTGGTCTCGGCGCTGGCCGATATCGGCGTCGCCCTCGGCGCGATCCTGGCGGTCGTCGGACGGATTCGGGCGCAGAAGGCGATCGGCTGACGGCAGGGCGGGCCGGCGGAAGCGCCGGTCCGCCATTCATTCGACGTTCAGCCGCGGGCGGATAGATATTCCTTCACGATCGGCCTTCGTGCAGACCGATCCAGACCCTCCGGCGCCAGGCATGACATGACCCGTTTTGCTCCCGTTTCCGCAGTCGGCCTGATGCTCCTGATGGCGTTCGGAGCGGCCGAGGCCGGCGGCTCGCCGCTGCCGGCGGCCATGACGGCGGGCGGAGCCTCGGACGCTTTCGACGCGCCCGTGCGGCTTGCCGCGGCCGACTGCTCCGGAGCCGCCTCGCAGGCCGCCTCGCAGACGGGCGGACAGGTCCTGTCCGTGTCGCCGCGCCAGCAGGGCGGCCAGACGGTCTGCGTCGTCACCGTGCTCGTGCCGGGCAAGGACGGCGGGCGTCCGCGGCGCCAGACGGTGACGATCCGCCCCTGAGGCGGAGCGGTCAAGGCGCGGCAGGACGGACGGATTTTCGATGCGCATTCTCGTTGTGGAAGACGACCAGGCCCTGAACCGACAACTCGCGGACGCCCTCGAGACGGCGGGCTACGTCGTGGACAAGGCGTTCGACGGGGAGGACGGGCATTTCCTCGGCGATACCGAGCCCTACGACGCCGTGATCCTCGATGTCGGCCTGCCCGCGATGGACGGGATCAGCGTGCTCGAGCGCTGGCGGCGCGACGGGCGCAAGATGCCCGTCCTCATCCTCACCGCCCGCGACCGCTGGAGCGACAAGGTCGCCGGCATCGATGCGGGCGCCGACGACTACGTGGCCAAGCCCTTCCATCTGGAGGAGGTGTTGGCGCGGGTGCGCGCGCTCATCCGGCGCGCGGCCGGGCATGCCTCCTCCGAGATCCATTGCGGTCCGTTGCGGCTCGACACGCGCGCTTCGCGCGTGACGCTGGACGGCGCGCCGCTGAAGCTGACCTCGCACGAATACCGCCTGCTCGAATATCTCATGCACCACCGCGACGAGGTGGTCTCGCGCACGGAACTGATCGAGCATCTCTACGACCAGGACTTCGACCGCGATTCCAACACGATCGAGGTCTTCGTCGGGCGGCTTCGCAAGAAGCTCGGCTCCGACCTCATCGAGACCGTGCGCGGCCAGGGCTACAGGATGCGCGATGCGGACCGGCGCGTTTGAATCGCTCACCGTCCGCGTCATCCTGTTCAGCAGCCTCTGGGCGGTGCTGGCGCTCGTCGTCGCCGGCGGACTGATCTCGACCCTCTACGCAAGGACCGCGGACCGCGGCTTCGAGGACCTGATCTCGGCGCAGCTCTACAACCTCGTCAACAGCGTCAGCGTCTCCGACAAGGGCGAGTTGCAGGGCGCGCCCGATCTCGGCGACCTGCGCTACTCGCGGCCGCTGTCGGGCTGGTACTGGGAGGTTCTGCCGGCCTCCGACAACACGAGCGGGCGCCTTGCCTCCGCCTCGCTCGGCACGCTCGACGTGAAGGCCGCCTCCAATGCGGACGTGCCCTTCGATCTCTACTATCGCCGCCAATACGAGGCCGCGGGCCTCAACGGCGAGGACCTCTTCGTCCTGGAGACGGAGGTCGTTCTCGACGCCGACAACCACGCCGCGCGCTTTCGCGTGATGGGCAATGCCAGCGTGATCGCCGGCGACAAGGCGCAGTTCGACCGCTCGCTCGCGCTCTATCTCGGCCTCGTGGGGCTCGGCTCCGTCGTCACCAACGCGCTGGCGATCCTTTTCGGCCTGAAGCCGCTGACGGCGGCGCGCCGGGCGCTCGGCAACGTTCGCAACGGGCGGGCCGAGCGGCTGGAAGGATCGTTCCCCACCGAGATCCGGCCGCTCGCCGCCGAGATGAACGCGCTGATCGACAACAACCGCCGCATCGTCGAGCGGGCGCGCACGCAGGTCGGCAATCTCGCCCATTCGCTGAAGACGCCCATCGCCGTCCTCGTCAACGAGGCGGGCGCGATCGGCGGCGAGCACGGCCGGCTGGTGGCCGACCAGAGCGAGCGCATGCGCCAGCAGGTGCAGCACTATCTCGACCGCGCGCGCGTGGCCGCGCAGAGCGAGGGTGTCGTGTTCCACACGCCCGTGAAGGCGGCGGCCGAGCGCGTGACGCGCGTCGTCGCCAAGCTGAACCCCGCGCTCGACGTGACCGCCACCTTCCCCGCCACCGAGATCGTCTTCGCGGGCGAGCGGCAGGATCTGGAGGAGATCGTCGGCAACCTCATGGAGAACGCGGGCAAGTGGGCGCGCTCCACAGTGCGCCTCACCTGCGCCGCCGAGACGGCGGACCGATTCTCGCTGGCGGTCGAGGACGACGGGCCGGGTCTTTCGGTCGAGGAGAGCGCGGCGGCGCTGCGCCGCGGCCAGCGGCTCGACGAGGCCAAGCCGGGCAGCGGGCTCGGCCTTTCGATCGTCTCCGACATCGTCGGCGAATACCATGGCACGCTGTCGCTCTCGCGCTCCCCGGACGGGGGGCTGAGGGCGCAGGTGACCCTGCCGCGCACGCCCGGCCCGCAAGGCGCTTGACAACGCTTCGCGTTGCGACGAACTGCGCAGGGAGCGCCGCTGCGATGCGGTGAACGATGCCGCCGCCGCGAACGGGTCTCATGCGCAACGCGATCAGGGTCTTCAGCTTCCTTCTCCTGACGGCGCCTCTCACGGGCTGCCTCACGGGCGGCGTTCGTCCGGCCGCCGTGGCGCCGCTGCCCTCGGGCGCCGCCGCGCTCGGCGGCGGGCTCGTGGGCCAGACCGCCGCCGGCAAGGCGCTGAAATCCGACGCGCGCTCGCGCGCCGTGCTCGCCGAATACCAGGCGCTGCAGTTCGGCGCCGCCGGCGTGCCGGTGGCCTGGAGCACGGGGAGCCAGAGCGGGGAGGTCGTGCCCACGCAGCTCTACCGGGTCGGCTCGCAGGATTGCCGCGGCTATTCCCACGCCATCGACACCGGCAAGGGCCAGAGCCGCGAGCTCGGCACCGCCTGCCGCACCGCGGACGGCAACTGGAAGACCGTCGGCTGACGAGGCCGCCTCGGGCCTGACCGGCTTGTGACTTGCGCCGCACCGCCCGTTTGGTAGAGCAGCCGGCAGGTGGCCCGAAGAGTGCGGCCGGCGGTTCCGTCCGCCGGCGAAGCTTCGTATATGAGTGTCATGGTATTCTGGGCAATCGCAGCGGTCATGACCGCCGCCGTCACGCTGGCCGTCCTTCGGCCGCTCCTCGTCTCCCGCGTTTCGGCCGCGCCGTCGCGCGCCGAGCACGATGTCGAGGTCTATCGCGCGCAGCTGCGCGAGCTCGACGGCGATCTCGACCGTGGAACGGTGACCCCGGCCGACGCGCAGTCCGCGCGGGCCGAGATCGGCCGGCGCCTGCTGCGGGCCGCCGAAGGCGCGGCGAGCGAGGCAAGATCCGGCCGCAGCGCGGGCGCCGCGCCGCGGCTTGCCGCGATCGCCGTCGCCGTCCTCGTGCCGGCCGTCGGCTTCCTCGCCTATTCCGGCTTCGGCGCGGCCGGCATGCCGGATCTGCCGCTTCTCGCCCGCGCCGGAGAGCCGGCGCCGGGCGCCGCGCCCCAGGGCGATGCGGCGACGCTCGTCGCCGGCGCCGAGGAGAAGCTGCGCCAGAACCCGGACGACGGCCGCGGCTGGGACGTGCTGGCGCCGATCTATCTGAGGCTCGACCGGCCGGGCGATGCGGCGACGGCCTTCCGCAACGCGATCCGGCTGAACGGCAGTTCGGCCGCCCGGCAGGCGGGCCTCGGCGAGGCGCTGACGCAGCTCTCCGGCGGCGAGGTGACGAACGAGGCGAAGGCCGCCTTCGAGGCCGCGCTCGCCGACAATCCCGGCTTCCTGCCGGCGAAGTTCTTCCTGGCGCTCGACGCCTCGCAGGAAAACCGTCTCGAGGACGCCGAGTCGGCCTGGTCCGGCCTCGTCGCCGAGAGCCCGGACGGCGCGCCCTGGCTGACCATCGCCGACGCCGCGCTCGCCGATGCGCGCCGGAAGCTCGGCCGGCCCGCCGAAGCGGCGTCCCCTCCGGCACCGGCACCGGCGCCGGCCGCGGCGGCGCCCGGCCCGGACGCCGTGCAGGTGGCGACCGCCGCCGCGATGCCGCAGGCGGAGCGGCGCGCGATGATCGAGGGCATGGTGTCGCAACTGGCCATGCGCCTTGAAGCCGCCCCGAACGACGTGGAGGGCTGGAAGCGGCTTATCCGCTCCTACGGCGTGCTCGGCGAGGCGGACAAGGCGCGCGCGGCGCTCGCGAGCGCCGGCACGGCCTTCGCGCCGGACAGCACCGAAGCGCGGGAGATCGCGGCGCTCGGGCGCGAGATGGGTCTGACGGCCGGGGAGGAGACGACGCGATGACGCGCAAGCAGAAGCGGCTGGCCTCGATCGGCTCGATCTTCGCCGTGATCGCGGTGGCGATGGGGCTCGTGCTGACGGCGATGTCCGACTCCATCGCGCTCTTCCAGTCCCCGACCGATCTCGCCTCCAGGCCGATCTCGCCGGACACGCGCGTGCGGCTCGGCGGCCTCGTGGAGGCCGGGTCCGTGAAGCGCGACGGGCAGCACGTGACCTTCCGCGTCACCGACAGCGTGGAGAGCGTGGCCGTCGCCTATACCGGACTCCTGCCGGACCTCTTCCGCGAGGGGCAGGGCGTCGTCACCGAAGGCACGCTCGGCGCCGATCGCGTCTTTGCCGCCGACAACGTGCTGGCCAAGCACGACGAGACCTACATGCCCAAGGAAGTCGTCGACGACCTGAAGGCGCGGGGGCTCTGGGAGGAGGGCAAGGGCATGCCGGTGGCGACGCAGAAGCCGGGCGATGCCGCCCTCGTGCCGGCGGCCAGCACGGGAGCGGGCTCTTGATCGTCGAACTCGGCCACTACGCGCTCGTCCTCGCCCTGGCGCTGGCGCTCGTCCAGTCCTTCGTGCCGGCGATCGGCGCCCGCCTGTCCGACGCGCGGCTGATGGAGACGGCGACGACGACGGCGACGGGCGGCTTCGTCCTCATCGCCATCGCCTTCTCGGCGCTGACCGCCGCCTATGTCGTCTCCGACTTCTCGGTCCTCAACGTCTTCGAGAATTCCCATTCCCTGAAGCCGATGCTCTACAAGGTGACGGGCGTGTGGGGGAACCACGAGGGCTCGATGCTCCTCTGGGTGCTGATCCTCGCCTTCTTCGGCGCGCTCGTGGCGCTCTTCGGGCGCGACCTGCCCGCAAGCCTGAAGGCCAACGTGCTCGCCGTCCAGGCCTGGATCACCACGGCCTTCCTCCTGTTCATCCTCATCACCTCCAACCCCTTCGCCCGGCTCGACCCCGCGCCGATGGAGGGGCAGGACCTCAACCCGATCCTCCAGGATATCGGCCTCGCGATCCATCCGCCGATGCTCTATCTCGGCTATGTCGGCTTCTCGATCGCCTTCTCCTTCGCCGTCGCCGCCCTCATCGACGGGCGCATCGACGCGGCCTGGGCGCGCTGGGTGCGGCCCTGGACGCTGGCGGCCTGGATCGCGCTGACGGCGGGCATCGCGATGGGGTCCTACTGGGCCTATTACGAGCTCGGCTGGGGTGGCTGGTGGTTCTGGGACCCGGTCGAGAACGCCTCCTTCATGCCCTGGCTCTCCGGCACCGCGCTGCTCCATTCCGCGCTGGTCATGGAGAAGCGCTCGGCGCTGAAGATCTGGACGGTGCTCCTCGCCATCCTCACCTTCTCGCTGTCGCTGCTCGGCACCTTCCTCGTGCGCTCGGGCGTCCTCACCTCGGTGCACGCCTTCGCCGTCGATCCCGAGCGCGGCATCTTCATCCTCGCCATCCTGTGCCTCTTCATCGGCGGGGCGCTCGCCCTCTTCGCCGCGCGGGCCTCGAGCCTGGAATCGGGCGGCCTCTTCGCCCCGATCAGCCGCGAGGGCGCGCTCGTCCTCAACAACCTCTTCCTGACGACGGCGGCCGCCACCGTCCTCGTCGGCACGCTCTACCCCCTGGTGCTGGAGACGATCACCGGCACGAAGATCTCCGTCGGCGCGCCCTTCTTCGACCTGACCTTCGGGCCGCTGATGGTGCCGCTCCTCCTCGCCGTGCCCTTCGGGCCGATGCTCGCCTGGAAGCGCGGCGACCTGGCGGCGGCGGCGCAGCGGCTCTATTTCGCCGTCGGCGCGGCGCTCCTCACCGTCATCGTCTGCATCGCGCTCACGCAGGGAACGCGGGTGCTGGCCTCGCTCGCCTTCGGCCTCGCCGTCTGGCTGATGGCGGGCAGTCTCTGCGACCTCTACGCGCGGGCCAATTTCGCCAAGGCGGGCCTTGCCACCGGCGCGCGCCGCCTCGCCGGCCTGCCGCTCTCTGCCTTCGGCGCCGCGCTCGCCCATTTCGGCCTCGGCGTCACCGTTCTCGGCATCGCGGCGACCACCGCCTTCCAGACGGAGACCGTCACGACGATGCGGGTCGCCGAAAGCGTCGAGGCCGGCGGCTACAGCGTGCGCTTCGAGGGGCTCAGCCCGCGCGGGGGGCCGAACTATCGCGAGGAGGTCGGCACTTTCGAGCTGTTCCGGGACGGGCGACCGGCCGGCACCATGGAGAGCGCCCGCCGCTTCTACCCGGCCCGGCAGATGCCGACGACGGAAGCGGGCATCCGCACCCATCTCTTCTCGCAGATCTACATCGCGCTCGGCGACGAGGCGGCCAATGGCGGGGCGACGGTCGTGCGCATCTGGTGGAAGCCGCTCGTCACGCTGATCTGGCTGGGGGCCCTCGTCATGGCGGCCGGCGGCCTCGTCTCGCTCTTCGACCGGCGCCTGCGCGTCGGGGCGCCGGCCAAGGCGCGCAAGGGCGCGCGCGCCGGCGGCGGGCTGCCGGCATGAAGCGGCCTCTCGAGATCGCCGCCATAGCGCTCGGTTTCTGGCTCCTGCCGGTCATGGGCCCGCCGCCGGCCCCGCTCGTCCCCTATCTCGATCTCGGCACTGTCGCTCGCGCCGTGCAGCCGGACGAGGTGCTGCCGGACCCGGCGCTGGAGCGACGCGCCCGCGCGCTCTCGGCGGGCCTGCGCTGCCTCGTCTGCCAGAACCAGTCGATCGACGATTCCAACGCCGAACTCGCCAAGGACCTGCGCGTCCTCGTCCGCGAGCGGCTGACGGCCGGCGACAGCGACGACGCCGTGATCGACTATCTCGTCTCGCGCTACGGCGAGTTCGTGCTGCTGCGCCCGCGCTTCGACTGGCAGACGGCGCTTCTCTGGGCCACTCCGCTCGGCGTGCTTCTGGCCGGCGGCGCCTTCGCCCTGTACGCCTCCCGCCGCACTCGTGCGGCGGAGACCTCGCCCGGCCTGTCGCCGGACGAGGAACGCGCCGTGGAGAAGCTTCTCTCCGAACGCGGCGGCTGACGCTCGAAGCGGGACTTCCTGGGAGTCCCGCGATTGACCTGCACATCGCCGAGCCGATCAATCGCAATTTAACGTTCGTTTTTCAGCGAAGATCGTCTGTTTTTCCCGAAACAGAATAGGAAACTGTCCCTGTCTTCCGCCGCGATGCGATCCTGTGTCGTCCAATGGCACGACGGAACGCAGGATGGAGAGTGCATCCCGACAGGACATCTGGGTCGCCGGCGTCCTTCTCCGCCGCATCGATCCGCGCTGGAAGCCGACGCCGAGCGCCTACGAGACGATCGAAGGCGCGATCGCCCATCAGCGGGCCGTCCTCCTCGAGGCCGAAGCGCGATATCGTCATCTGACCGGGGCAGAGCTTCGCCCCGCACCCGGCATCGGCCACAACAGCGGGGCTCGGCCAGGCGCCCCCCGCAAAGGCAATCTCTCGCCCGTCGAGGTTCTCGTTCGGGATGGCCAGCCGATCGGCTACGTTGCGAGAGGAGCGGGACCGGAGGTCAGAACCTTGCCCGCCCTGGAATTCGATCGCGTTCTGGCGGAACTTACCTCCGGTCGGTATCCGATCGTGCCGGACACGACCTATCCGGGTCTATACTACCGCTACGACGACGGGACGCTGATCGGAGTTCGCATCAGCACGGGTTGGGGCCTGACGTTCGAGATGGTAAGCAAAATCAATGGATCTGCTAGAAAGAATCTCAAATTCCATAGAAGGATTGATTGAATGCGAGAGGATCTTGTTGAAAACTTGTCGGGCGGAACGGCGAAGAAGTGGATCGAAGACATCCCTCTTTCGATCGAGGACGATCATGTCTCGCTGTTCAAGCTCGATATCATATCGCAGGGGTTCGGATTCACGGAGGAAGAGCGGTTCGAGTTCATCCGCCGCTGCATGCGCTCTCTTCTGGACGCGGGCGCGGTGGCCGTCGATCTAACGGGCGAGACCTATCCGTTGTTCAAGGCGACGACCCGCTGGGGCACGGAGCGCGAGGAGATCATCGAGGCCATCATCGCCGACTGGCAGGCGCGCGGCGGCGGCGAACTCGACTGGGGCGAG
Source organism: Aurantimonas sp. Leaf443 (assembly GCF_001425575.1). Taxonomy (GTDB): domain Bacteria; phylum Pseudomonadota; class Alphaproteobacteria; order Rhizobiales; family Rhizobiaceae; genus Leaf443. Next base: position 475,500 of record NZ_LMRD01000001.1, read on the forward strand.
TATCCGTTCACCTGGCCGGAGAACATCGGCACGGTGTGAGGCCGGCTCGCCTATGAACTGACCGCTCGGGTCACCTCATGCTGTGCCGGAAGAGGCTCGATCGCCGTGCGGGATACCGCCGCGCGAAAACGGCCCGAAAGGGTCACTTCAAAAGCGCGGCGGTATGAGGCCGCGTTCGATCGGTAAAGCTCGGGCATCGGGTCTTCGCCTGCCCGATCACTCGACCGCATTCTGGTGGAACTTACCTCCGGTCGGTATCCGATCGTGCCGGACACGACCTATCCGGGTCTATACGACCGCCACGACGACGGGACGCTGATCGGAGTGCGCGTCAGCACCGGTTGGGGCCTGACATTTGAGCTCATTGAAAGTTCTGAATGGAGTGTAATAGAGCAAAAAACAAAATTCCATCGTGGAGAATAATATGTTTTCAAACATCATTCACCGAAGTTACAACTACAACGCAGAGAGGTGGATCGAAGAAATTAGTAGCATGATCAATGACGATCATGTGTCTCTTTGGGGACTGATTATCGATGCTCATGCTTTCGGCCTTGAGGGTGAGTGGAAGATCGAGTTCATCCGCCGCTGCATGCGCTCTCTCCTGAATGCGGGCGCGGTGGCCGTCGATCTGACGGGCGAGACCTATCCCTTGTTCAAGGCGACGACCCGCTGGGGCACGGAGCGCGAGGAGATCATCGAGGCCATCATCGCCGACTGGCAGGCGCGCGGCGGCGGCGATCTCGACTGGGGCGATTATCCGTTCACCTGGCCGGAGAATATCGGCACGGTATGAGACCACCGCCGACCTTACCAACATTTCATCCACCCGAAGGGCTCCTGTAAGTCGCGGCCACCTACATTGCTCATCAAGCCGAAAGGGCGCCGCGACTGGGCGCCGCCGGCAGGAGAGGCACCGGTCTTCGAGCGTCGTCGCGGCGGAAGGCGGGCTTCGAGGTTCGATGAAAGGGGTCATCATGTCGATCACCAACAGCCATCCCAGGCGCAACCGCATCGTCGCCGCCGCGCTCGCGGCGGGCGTTGCGGGCGCTGCCTTCACCGGCATCGTCGGCAATGCGCTTCCGGTCTTCGCCGCGCCCGTGGAGGTCCAGGCGCCGACGCAGAATTTCGGCTTCGCCGACGTCGTCGAGAAGGTCTCGCCCGCCGTCGTCTCCGTGCGCGTCACGCAGGACGTCTCGCCCGCGACCTCGCGCGGCGAGAGCATGGGCAATCCGCTGGAGAGCCTTCCCGAGGACCATCCGCTGCGCCGCTTCTTCGATCAGCAGGGCCGTGGCGGCCCGGAGGCGCCGGGCCTTCGCCAGCGCCAGGAGCGTCGCCAGGCCATGGGCCAGGGCTCGGGCTTCTTCATCTCCGACGACGGCTACCTCGTCACCAACAACCACGTCGTCGAGGGCGGCTCGAAATACACGGTCGTCATGGACGACGGCACGGAGTTCGACGCCAAGCTGATCGGCACCGACGCGCGCACGGACCTTGCCCTGCTCAAGGTCGACCAGGACAATCGCAAGTTCACCTATGTCGAGTTCGGCGACGACGCCAAGGTGCGCGTCGGCGAATGGGTCGTGGCGGTCGGCAACCCGTTCGGCCTCGGCGGCTCGGTGACGGCCGGCATCGTCTCGGCGCGCGGCCGCGATATCGGCGCGGGTCCCTATGACGACTTCCTGCAGATCGACGCGGCGGTGAACCGCGGCAATTCCGGCGGCCCGGCCTTCGGCCTCGACGGCAAGGTCATCGGCGTCAACACGGCGATCTTCTCGCCCTCGGGCGGCAATGTCGGCATCGCCTTCGCGATCCCCGCCTCGGTGGCCAAGGACGTCGTGGCCAAGCTGCGCGATGGCGGCACGGTCTCGCGCGGCTGGCTCGGCGTGCAGATCGCCCCGGTGACTCAGGACATCGCCGACGCCGTCGGCCTCTCCTCGGAGAAGGGCGCGATCGTCACCCTGCCCGAGAACGAGACGCCCGCCTCCAAGGCCGGCATCGAGACCGGGGACGTCATCACCGCCGTGAACGGCCAGACGGTCGACAGCCCGCGCGACCTCGCCCGCAAGATCGGCAATTACGCGCCCAAGACCTCCGTGGACGTGACGATCTGGCGCGACGGGACGGCCCAGCAGAAGACCATCGTCCTCGGCGATCTCTCCAGCCTCGACGAGGCCTCCTCGGCCAACCAGGGCGGCGACCGGCCGAACCAGGCCAACCCGTCCTCGCTCTCGGGTTACGGGCTGACGCTGACCCCTTCCGAGGACGGGTCCGGCCTCGTCGTCACCGATGTCGATCCGGACTCCACGGCCGCCGACAAGGGCGTGCAGCCGGGCGACATCATCGTGGCGGTGAACGGCAAGACCGTGACCTCGCAGCGCGAGGTGCAGACGGCGATCTCGGACGCGACCAAGTCCGGGCGCAAGGCGGCGCTGTTCCAGCTGAAGAACGGCGACCAGAACCGCTTCGTGGCGCTGCCCATCGCCAAGGGCTGACGAGACGGCGGCGCGGTCTCGAACCGCGCCGCCTTGCCCGCCGAGACGAGACGGGGCGGCGGATCGCGACGGTCCGCCGCCCTTTTGCTTTTTTCCCCCGCACCCGTCATGGGAGAGGTCGCGATGTCCGCCCAACCGGTTCTCAAGCCCCAGTCCGAGCCGATGCGAATCCTCATCATCGAAGACGACCGCGAGGCGGCCGCCTATCTTCTCAAGGCGCTGCGCGAGGCCGGCCACACGGCCGAGCACGCCGGCGACGGCGAGGAGGGCTTCCACATGGCCGAGACGCGCGATTACGACGTCCTCATCGTCGACCGCATGCTGCCGCATCGCGACGGCCTGTCGGTCATCGCGGGCCTGCGCGCCAACGGCCGCACCACGCCGGCGCTGATCCTCTCCGCCCTCGGGCAGGTGGACGACCGGGTGACCGGCCTTCGCGCCGGCGGCGACGACTATCTCTCCAAGCCCTTCGCCTTCTCCGAACTCCTCGCCCGCGTCGAGGTGCTCGGCCGGCGGCGCGGCGGGCGCGACGTGGAGACCGCCTACAAGGTCGGCGATCTCGAACTCGACCGCCTGTCCCACGAGGTAAAGCGGGCGGGCAAGCCGATCGTGCTGCAGCCGCGCGAGTTCCGCCTGCTGGAATATCTGATGCAGCATGCCGGGCAGGTGGTGACGCGCACCATGCTGCTCGAGAATGTCTGGGACTATCACTTCGACCCGCAGACCAACGTGATCGACGTCCACATCTCGCGCCTGCGCGCCAAGATCGAGCGCGACTTCGGCTCCTCGCTGCTCCACACGGTGCGCGGCTCGGGCTACATCATGCGCGCCGGCGAATAAGCCGGCGATGGAGCGCCTCAAGGCCCTGATGCGGCTGACGGCCGTCCGTCTCTCGGCCGTCTATCTCCTGCTCTTCGCCGTCTTCGCCGTCGTCCTCGTCGTCTATGTCACCGCGACGGCCTCCTCGGTCCTGCGCAGCCAGAGCCGCGCCACGATCACCGAGGAGATCGCCGAACTCGCCCAGGTCTACCAGCAGACCGGCATCGTCGGCCTCGTGCGCTCGCTCGACCGGCGCTCGCGCCAGCCCGGCGCCTCGCTCTATCTCGTGACGGACGCGACCGGGCGCATCATCGCCGGCAATGTGGAGAACCTCCAGCCCGGCATCCTCGACAAGCCGGGCTTCACCGAGAAGTCCTTCGCCTACGAGCGCTTCGCCGAGGATGTCGACGACCGCTACCACGTCGCCGTCGCCGAGGTCGTCAGCCTGCCGAACGGCATGCGCATCCTCGTCGGGCGCGATCAGACAGACCAGGAGCGCTTCCGCCAGATCGTGCGCAACGCGCTGATCCTGGCGCTGGCGCTGATGGGCGTCGGCGCGCTCTTCGCCTGGTTCCTCGTCGGCCGCAGCGCGCTGCAGCGGCTCGACCGCATGGCCGCCTCCAGCGCGCGCATCCTCTCGGGCGACCTCACCGAGCGCCTGCCGGTGACCGGCGCGCGCGATGAGTTCGACCGGCTCTCGGCCAATCTCAACACGCTACTCGCCCGCGTCGCACTGCTGCAGGAGGGCCTGCGGCAGGTCTCCGACAATATCGCCCACGACCTGAAGACGCCGCTGACGCGGCTGCGCTCGCGCGCCGAGGCCGCGCTCGCCGCCCCGCCCGGCGAGAGCGACCCGCGCCAGGTCCTGGAAGGCATGATCGCCGAGGCCGACCAGATGATCCGCGTCTTCGACGCGCTCCTGATGATCGGGCGCGTGGAGGCCGGCTCCCATCCCGTCGAGAAGACCGAGCACGATGTCTCGGCCATCGTGGCGGAGGTCTGCGAACTCTACGAGCCGCTCGCGGAGGATGCCGGGGCGCGGCTGGTGATCGACGCGCCCGAGCCCGCGCGCGCCGCCGTCAGCCGCGAACTGATCGCGCAGGGCCTGTCGAACCTCATCGACAACGCGCTGAAATACGCCGTCGACGAGGCGGGCGGCACGGTCATCACCGTCTCCCTGCGCCGTGACGACGCGATGCTGCGCCTTTCCGTGGCCGACAACGGCCGGGGCATTCCCGCCGACAAGCACGACCGCGTGCTGGAACGCTTCTATCGTCTCGACGAGAGCCGGTCGCGGCCGGGCTCGGGCCTTGGCCTTTCGCTCGTCCAGGCCATCGCGCGCGTCCATGGCGGAACGCTGCATCTTGAGGACGGCGCGCCGGGCCTTATCGTGACCATGGCGATTCCGGCGGCGGGGAAGATTTCGGACGATGGCGAACGACCCTGACACATTGCGCCTCGGCGGCCCTCAGCATCCGCTGCCGCTCGACGAGACCCGGGCCCTGCGATGGCTCGCGGATCTTTCCGAGGCCGCCGCGCGCGCCGGCCTGCCGCGCTTGGCCGCGCTCGCGGGGGGCAGGGGCGCGGACGCCACGCGCCTTGCCGCCGTCCTCGACCTGTCGCCCCATCTCAACGCCGCCCTGCTGCGCCATCCCGAATGGCTCGACGCGCTGTTCGACGAGGAGGCGGGAGAGCGGATCGAGCGTCTGACGGCCTCGCTCGACGCCTTGCCCCGGCCCGGCACCGGGGAGAAGGCGATGATGGCCGAGCTGCGCCTCGCCAAGGCGGAGATCTCGCTTCTCGTGGCCCTGCGCGATCTCTTCGGCGCCGCCGACTGCGCGCAGACGACGCGCGCGCTCTCCGCGCTCGCCGAGGGAGCCCTGCGCGCCGCGCTGCGCTTCTGCCTCCTCGACCTGCACGGTTCCGGCAAGATCGCGCTGCCCCATCCCGAGGCGCCCGAGCGCGGCTGCGGCCTCTTCGTCCTCGGCATGGGCAAGCTCGGCGGCGGCGAGCTGAACTATTCCAGCGACATCGACCTCATCGTCCTCTTCGAACCGCAGGCGGGCCTGTGCCGCGATCCGCTCGACGCGGGCGAGATCCACTCCCGCCTCGTGCGCCGGCTCATCCGCCTCATGGCCGAGCGCACGGCGGAGGGATACGTCTTCCGCATGGACCTGCGCCTGCGCCCCGATCCCGGCGCGATGCCGCTCGCCATCGAGGTGCCGACGGCGCTCGTCTACTACGAGGGCAGCGGGCGCAACTGGGAACGCGCCGCCATGATCAAGGCGCGGCCGGTGGCCGGCGACATCGAGGCGGGCCTCGCCTTTCTCGACGAGCTTTCGCCCTTCGTCTGGCGCCGCTATCTCGATTTCGCCGCCATCGCCGAGATCCAGTCGATGAAGGACCGCATCGACACCCATCGCGGCTTCGACGAGGTCTCCGTCGCCGGCCACAACGTCAAGCTCGGCCGCGGCGGCATCCGCGAGGTGGAGTTCTTCGCGCAAGGCCAGCAGCTCATCGCCGGCGGCCGGGCGCCGGCGCTGCGCTCGCGCCGCACCGACGAGACGCTCGCCGCGCTCGCCGAGGGCGGCTGGATCTCGCGCGAGACCGAGACGGAGATGGTGGAGGACTACTGGTTCCTGCGCCGCGTCGAGCACGGCGTGCAGATGATCGCCGACGAGCAGACCCACACGCTGCCGGCGGATGCGGACGGGATCGAGCGCGTCGCCCGGCTCCTGTGCTTCCCGGATGCCGCCGCCTTCGGCGCGGCGCTTCTGGAACGGCTGCGCCGGGTGGACGCGCGCTTCTCGCAGCTCTTCAACGAAGGCCGCGAGCGGGGCGGCGCGGCCGACGAGGGGCGCTCGCTCGCCGTCCGCCTTCTCTCCGGCGACGAGGGCACCGACCTCCACACCGAGCTTGAGCGCTACGGCTTCGCGCGCCCCGGCGACATCCTGCGCATCGTGCGCGGCTGGGGCTACGGGCGATACCGCGCGACACGCTCGCAGACCGCGCGCGACCGGCTGGCGGACGTCCTGCCGCGGCTTCTGGCCGCCTTCGCCCGCGCGCCCGATCCGGACGCCTCCATCGCCGCGCTCGACAAGTTCCTCGGCGGCCTGCCGGCGGGGATCCAGTTCTTCTCCCTCATCGCCTCCAACCCGCGCATCCTCGATCTCCTGGCGGCCGTCATCACCGCCGCGCCGGCGCTGCGCGAGACGCTGAGCGCCCGGCCGCATGTCTTCGACGCGCTGCTCGATCCCGCCTTCTATGCCGAGATCCCCGAGCGGGCGGTGATGGCCGAGCGCCTCGACGCCTTCCTCGGCGATGCCGACGGCTACGAGGACGTCCTGGCGCGCCTTCGCATCTTCTCCTCCGAACAGCGCTTCCTCGTCGGCACGCGGCTTCTCAGCGGCACGATCGACCCGCAGGCCGCGGGACGCGTCTTCTCGGAGATCGCCGACCTCGTCCTCTCGGCCGCCTTCGAGGCGGTCGCCGGCACCTTCGCGCAGCGTCACGGCACGGTGCCCGGCGCCAGCATGGCGCTTCTTGGCATGGGCAAGCTCGGCAGCCGCGAGATGACCGCGCGCTCGGATGTCGACCTCATCCTCCTCTACGACCATGCGCCGGACGCCGAAGAGTCGGACGGCGAGAAGCCCCTGGCCCCGACCGTCTATTTCGCCCGTCTCACCCAGCGCCTCATCGCCGCGCTCACCGCCCCGATGCGCGAGGGCGTGCTCTACGAGGTGGATTTCCGCCTGCGCCCCTCCGGCAACAAGGGGCCGCTCGCCACGCATTTCGACGCCTTCGTGAAGTATCAGCGCGGCGAGGCGCGGACCTGGGAGCACATGGCGCTGACGCGCTCGCGTCCGATCGCCGGCGATGCCGGCTTTTCCGAGCGCGTGCGCGCCGAAATCCAGGCGCTCGTCTGCGGCGGTGGCGACAGGGATGCGATCGGCCGGGACGTCGCGGCGATGCGCCGGCGGCTCGACGAGGAGAAGCCGCCGCGCGGCGTCTTCGACCTGAAGCTGCGGCCCGGCGGGCTGATCGATCTCGAATTCGTCGCCCAATGGGCGATCCTGTCGGGAAGGGCTGGGCCGCGATGGATCGGCTGCCCGACCGCCGAGGTGCTGGCCGCGGCCGATCTCGGCGCGCCGCAGGCGGGGGAGGGGCTGGCGCGGGCCATGGCCGATCTCACCGGCCTGACCCAGCTCCTAAAGCTCGGGCCGCCGGAGGCGGCGACGCCGCAAGCCCTGCCGCAGGGCCTCTCGGACCGTGTCGCCGAAGCCCTCGGCACCGGGACGCTGGACGAGGCGCAGGAGAAGGTCGACGCCTTGTGCAGGCGCGTGCGTGCCGATTTCGAGCGGCTGCTGCCCTTCGCCGTCCCGGCCTGACGCAAGGCGCCGAAACAGACCGCGCCCTTGGCGCGTTCCTCGGGTGGCCGGCCCGTTCGGTCGGGGCGATACGAGGCGGTCAGGCGGCGCGGATCGTCTCGCTCGAGCGCAGGACCTGCGTGTCCGAGATCGGCAGGCGCACGGTGACGGCCGTCCCGAGCCCGACCTTGGAGGCGATGCGGAAGGTGCCGCCATGCAGCTCGGTCAGCGAGCGTGCGATGGCAAGTCCGAGGCCCGTGCCCTTGTGGGTGCGCGTCAGCTCGTTCTCGACCTGCTCGAACGGGCGGCCGAGGACGGCGAGGGCCTCGTTGGGAATGCCGATGCCGGTATCGACCACGGTGAGGACGACGAAACCGCCCTCCACCCGCGCCTTGGCGCGCACCGCGCCCGGCGTGTTGGTGAACTTGACGGCGTTCGACATGAGGTTGAGCACGATCTGCTTGGTCGCGCGCGGGTCCGAGACGATGGTGAGGCCGCGCGGTACGCTGATGTCGAGCCGCACCGACTTCTGCTCGGCCTGGATCTCCAGGATCTTCACCGCGTCCTCCACGAGGGCGCCGAGATCGATCTCCTCGGGCGAGAGCACGAGGCGGCCGGCCTCGATCTTGGCCATGTCGAGAATGTCGTCGATGAGACGCAGGAGATAATGGCCGCTCTGGTGGATGTCGCCGGCATACTCGCCGTATTTCGGGTTGCCGAGCGGTCCGAACGTGCCCGAGCGCATGATCTCGGAGAAGCCGAGGATGGCGTTGAGCGGCGTGCGCAGCTCGTGGCTCATATTGGCGAGGAAGGTCGTCTTGGCGCGGCTGGCGCTTTCGGCGCGGTCCTTCTCCAGGGCGAAGCCCGAGTTCAGCTCCGTCAGCTGCACCGCCTTGCGCTCCGCGTCGCGCCGGGCGGCCGAGAGGTCGGCGATGACGGCCATCAGCCGCTGCTCGCTGTCGGAGAGGCGCGCCTGATGGAGCTTCAGCTGCGTCACGTCCGTGCCGATGGACACGATGCCGCCGGCGGCCGTTCGACGCTCCGAGACGAGCAGCCAGCGCCCGTCGGGCAGAAGCACTTCGGAGGCGCGCTCGCCGGGCCGGAAGGTCGGGCTCGTCACGGGATGGCCGCCGATCGGCTTGCGCGCCCTCGCCCGCACCATCTCGAGCGGCGTGCCGCGCGCCACGTCGCTCTCGTCGAGGCCGAAGGTCTCGCGATACTTGGAATTGCACAGGACGAGCCGTTCCTCCGCGTCGCACAGGACGAAGGTCTCGGAGATGTTCTCGACCGCGTTGGAGAGCAGCACCTTCGCCTCGTCGGTGCGCCGCGCCATCTCGTGCTGCTCGCTGACGTCGACGGCGACGCCGATGAGATGGATCTCGTTGTCCGCCGTCCGGCTGACATCGGCGCGCGCGCGCATCCAGACATAGTCGCCGTCGCGCCGGCGCATGCGGAAGCTGCGGTCGAGACTGTTGATCTCGCCGGCGGCGATGCGGCGCGCGATCTCGAAGAGACTTCCGTCCTCCGGGTGGAGGAGGGCGGAAATCTCGCCGAGCGAGAGGATGCCGTCGCGCGGCTCCATGCCGAGGATGACGTACATGGAGCGCGACCAGTACATGCGCCCGCGCGCCAGGTCCCAGTCCCAGAGGCCGCAATGGCCGCGCGAGAGGGCGGTGTCGACCCGCTGGTGCGTGCGAAGGTAGAGTTCGTCCGCATCCTGCGCCCGCGTCGCCTGACGGAAATAGGCGTAGAGCACGACGAGCATGGTGATGCTCGTCAGGACGAAGAGGGTCACGTTGACGGACACCGTGTGCCGCCAGTCCGAGAAGAGTTCGGCCTGCGGCTGCACGAAGGTCACGGTGCCCATGTCGCCGGCCAGCGTCGCGCTGGCGACGAAGGCCGCGCGTCCGTCGAAGGCCGTGTCCTGGACGCCGGCCCGCTCGCCGAACATGAGAAGCGCCTGCGCGTCGCCGAGGAGCCGCGAGAGGCTCTGGCCGACGAGAAACTCGGACCCCGGCACCGCGGCGACGATGCGGCCCTGGTCGTCGCTGACGAAGGCGAAGCTGCCCCTGCCGAGGAGTTCGGCCGGCACGTAGCTCGTCAGGAGGGCGTCGGCGTCGCTGACGCTGGTGCGCTCGGCGACCAGCGCCTGGCTCTGGGCCCGAACGAGCGCGGTCGCCACCTTCAGGTCCCGCATCGCGTCGGCCTGCACGTCGAAACGCTCCTGCGCGATCGTCAGGAAGCGGGCGAAGGCGATGATCGTGAGGAAGGTGACGATGAGGACCGGAATGATCCGGCGCAGGAGGCGCTCGGATCGCAGAAGCTTCTCGTAGGCAGGGCGGGCGACGACCTTGGCATAGCCCGCGATCTCGGCGCGTGCGCTGAGAAGGGCCTCGAATCGCGCAAAAAGGCCCTCTGCCGGCGCGCTGGACGCGTCCGCTGTCATGTCCCGACCCCCGTAAGCCGCATCGTCGATTCGGCACGCCGCACATCCGAATCGCCGCCAATCAATCAGAGGCGAATCACCTTGTCCAGAGCTTGAGTCGGGTCGTCGCGTCGTAATTTATGATTATTTGGTTTAACTTCTTGTCCTCTCCAAAATATCTTTGAGATCAATGGAAAGTGCCGCTTTCGCGAGCAATGCGTCCAGAGTTTCCTCAACGGCAGATTGTCTGCGCGGCTCGAGCGTCCGCCAGGACCGGAAGGCCGTCGCAAGGCGCGCGGCGATTTGCGGATTGAGCTTGTCGAGCGCCTCCAGCCGGTCCGCGTAGAAGCGGTATCCGGCCCCGTCCGGTCGGTTGAAGGCGATCGGATTGGTGGCGAGCCCGCCGAGCAGCGCGCGCACGCGGTTCGGGTTCTTCAGGCTGAACTGCCGGTGTTCCGTCAGCGCCTTCACCCGGTCCAGCGTCTCCTCGCGCGGGCTGGCCGCCTGCAGCGCGAACCACTTGTCCATGACGAGCTCGTCATCCTCGAAGCGGCGGTGGAAGTCGGCGAGCGCGGCTTCGCAAGCGGCGCTCGGCGCGAAGCGCTGCACCAGGATGGCGAGCGCGCCGAACCGGTCCGTCATGTTGCCCGCCATCTCGTAGCGCCGGGCAGCCGGGCCGTTGTCGCCGGTCGCCGCGCTCAGATAGCCGAGCGCGGCGAGCGAGAGGGCGCGCGCGCCGGCGGCTCTGGCATCGGGGGAGAAGGGGCCGTCCGCCGGCGCGGCGGCGAGGCGCTCGAAGGTCGCAAGGCCCGCCCGGCCGATCGCGACGCGCGCGCTCTCGCTGGCGGCATGGATCGCGGCCGGGTCGACGTCGCGCCCGATCGAGCGGGCGATCTCGCTTTCGGGCGGCAGCGCCAGGGCGAGGGCCCGGAAGGCCGGCTCCAGGCGCTCGTCGCCGGCCGTGTCGATCATCGTGGCCGCGATCCGCCCGTCGATCTCCGCCGTCCGCCCGGCCCTGTTGGCACCCGTCAGGCGGCGCAGCTCGTCGCCCACGAGGTCGTTGAGGGCGCGCCAGCGGTTGAAGAGGTTCGGGTCGCGCGCGGCCAGCACCAGCCGGTCCGCCTCGCTCTGCTCGTGGCGCAGCACCACCGGGGCCGAGAAGTCGCGCAGCACCGACAGGACCGGGCGCTCCTTCAGTCCGGCGAAGCGCATCACCGTCTCGGGCGCCGTCACCTCCGCCAGTCCCGCCCGGCCGGACGGGTTCGCCGGCGTCAGATCCTCGCCGGACGGGCTGACGAGGCCGAAGAGCACCGGCATGTGGAAGGGCGCCGTGCCCGTGCCGGCGGCGCCTCGCGCGAGCGACTGGGTCAGCGTCACCGTCAGCGTGCCGCTCGGCGCGTCGAAAGCCTCGCGCACGGCGAGCTCGGGCGTGCCGGCCTGATCGTACCAGAGGGCGAACTGCGAGAGGTCGCGGCCGGACGTCTCGGCGAAGGCGCCGAGGAAGTCCTCCATCGTCGCGGCCGTTCCGTCGAAGCGCTCGAAATAGCGGTCCATGCCCGCCCGGAAGGCGTCCTCCCCAAGCAGCGTCGCCAGCATGCGCACCAGCTCCGCGCCCTTGTCGTAGACGGTGGCCGTATAGAAGTTGTTGATCTCCTTGTAGTGCTGCGGGCGCACGGGATGCTGCAGCGGCCCCTGGTCCTCCGGGAACTGCAGCGCCGTAAGGCGGCGCACCGCGCCGATGCGCTGCACGCCGCGCGAGCGCTCGTCGGCCGTGAACTCCTGGTCGCGATAGACCGTCAGCCCTTCCTTCAGGCAGAGCTGGAACCAGTCGCGGCAGGTGATGCGGTTGCCGGTCCAGTTGTGGAAATATTCGTGCGCGATCACCGTCTCCACGCCGGCATAGTCCGCGTCGGTCGCCGTCTGCGGGTCGAGCAGGACGTATTTGTGGTTGAAGACGTTGAGGCCCTTGTTCTCCATCGCCCCCATGTTGAAGTCGGAGATCGCGACGATGTTGAAGACGTCGAGATCGTATTCCCGCCCGAAGCGGCGCTCGTCCCAGATCATCGAGCGCTTCAGGGCGTCCATCGCGTAGCCTGCCGGCGCGCTGCGGCCGCGCTCGGTGAAGATGCCGAGCTCCACCTCGCGTCCGCTGGCCGTCGTGAATGTGTCGCCGAGCCGCTCCAGATCGCCGGCGACGAGGGCGAAGAGGTAGGAGGGCTTGGGAAACGGATCCTCCCAGACGGCGAAATGCCGCCCGTCGGCCAGATCGCCGGCCTCCACGAGGTTGCCGTTTGACAGGAGCACGGGCGCTTCGCCCTTGGCCGCCTCGATCCGCACCCGGTAGAGCGATAGGACATCCGGCCGGTCGGGGAAGTAGGTGATGCGCCGGAACCCCTCCGCCTCGCATTGGGTGCACCAGATGCCGTTCGAGCGGTAGAGGCCGGAAAGGGCGGTGTTCTCCTCCGGCTTCAGCCGCGTCTCGATCGAAAGCTCGAACGCGCCCGTCGCCGGCACCGTCGCGATGGTCAGGCGCTCCGGCGTCGCCTCGTAGGCGCTCGCGGGAAGCGGTGCGCCGCCGAGTTCGAGACGCGTCAGTTCGAGACCGTCGCCGTCGAGAACGAGCGCACGGTCCGTCGCGACGCCGGGGCCGCGCTCCAGGCGAAGGCGCGCGACAACGCGGGCCTGCCCCGGTTCGAGCACGACGTCGAGCGCCACCGTGGACACGCGAAAGTCGGGCGCGCGATAGTCCTTCAGCCGGATCGTCCTGCCGTCTTCGGTCCGCATCTCGTCGCACTCCGTGGTCTTGGTTCGCGCTCAAGACTGGGGTCGCGGGCGCTGTCCGGCAAGACTGCGGCGGGGGAGATGCGCGGAAAGGCTGCGTCCCCCGCGACGGATCGCCGAAGCTGCGCTAAGTAAGCATGGCGATTTGCGGCCGGCTCCGTCCGGCCGGGCGCGCGGGGCATGCCTCGCGCAGCGCGACGATGGATCGAAGGACCGTGACAGCATGACCGTGATGACTCCGAAATTCGGCCTTGGCGCATCCGTCCTCCGCAAGGAGGACGACGCCTTCATCCGGGGCGCCGGCCGCTACACCGACGACGAGACGCGTCCGGGCCTGCTGCACGGCGTCGTCCTGCGCTCGCCCCATGCCAATGCGAGCTTCACCATCGCCGATCTGGAAGCCGCGCGCGCCGCACCCGGCGTGCGCCTGATCCTCACCCATGCCGACGTCGCCGATCTCGGCAACCTGCCCTGCGGCGCCCTCGTGGGTCTTGCCGACGGCTCGCGCTTCACGCCGCAGAACACGCCCGTCCTGTGCCGCGACCACGTGCGCCATGTCGGCGACGCGCTCGCCTTCGTGGTCGCCGAGACCGCCGTGCAGGCGCGCGATGCCGCCGAACTCGTCGAGGTCGACTACACGCCGCTCCCCGTCGTCGCCGACATCGCCGCCGCGATGGGCGACGCGGCGACCGTCTGGTCCGATCGCGGCACCAATCTCGCCGGCACGATGCACGAGGGCGACAAGGCCCGCACCGACGAGGCGTTCGCCGCCGCCGCAAGCACCGCCTCGATCCGGCTCGTCCAGAACCGTCTCGTCTGCAACTACATGGAGGTCCGCTCCTCCCTCGGCGAGTTCCTGCCCGACGAGGACCGCTACGTCCTGACCACGGGCAGCCAGGGCGTCCACGGCCTGCAGAAGATGCTCGCCGGCGACGTGATGAAGATCGACAAGTCGAAGCTGCGCGTCGTCACGCGCGACGTCGGCGGCGGCTTCGGCACCAAGGCCTTCCTCTATCGCGAGCACGCGCTCGTCCTCGTCGCCGCCAAGCGCCTCGGCGCGCCCGTGAAATGGACCGCCGACCGCTCGGATCATTTCGTCTCCGACACCCATGGCCGCGACAATCTCGTCTCGGCGCAGATGGCGATGGACGAGGCGGGCCGCTTCACGGCGCTGAGGATCGACCTCCACGCCAATCTCGGCGCCTATTCCTCGCAATACGGGCCGATGATCCCCTGGTTCGGCATGTCCATGGCGACCGGCCTCTACGACATCCAGGCCATCGACGTGACCTGCGCGCTCTACTTCACCAACACCGTGCCGGTGGACGCCTATCGCGGCGCCGGGCGCCCGGAGGCGGCCTATCTCATCGAGCGCCTCGTCGACGAATGCGCGCGCGTGACCGGCCAGTCGCGGGAGGCGATCCGCAAGCTGAACTTCATCAAGCCCGCTCAGCTGCCCTACCGCACGCCGCTCGGCCGGCTCTACGACACCGGCGAGTTCGAGGGGCACCTCAACGAGGCGCTGCGCCGCTCCGAATGGGCCGGCTTCGAGGCGCGCCGCGAGGCCGCCCGGGCCGAGGGCAAGCTGCGCGGCATCGGCCTTGCGACCTATGTCGAGGCCTGCGCCTTCCCGGGCTCCGAGCCCGCCTATGTCGAGCTCATGCCGTCCGGGCGCATCGAACTGAAGATCGGCACCCAGTCCAACGGGCAGGGCCACGCCACGGCCTATGCCCAGTTCGTCGCCGAGGCGCTGCGCCTCGACTACGACCTCATCGACGTGCGCCAGGGCGATACGGACGACACGCCCACGGGCGGCGGCACGGGCGGCTCGCGCTCCATCCCGCTCGGCGCCGTCTCGGTGCGCCGCGCCAGCCAGACCCTGGCCGAGAAGGTGAAGAAGCTCGCCGCCGAGGAACTGGAGGCGGCCGTCGGCGACATCGAGCTCGAGGACGGCTCGGCCCGCATCGTCGGCACCGACCGCTCCATCGACTTCGCCGCCCTCGCGCGGGCCGCAAAGTCCGACGAGGACCGCAGGGCGGTCGGCGAGTTCAAGCAGGACGAGGCGACCTATCCCAACGGCACCCATGTCTGCGAGGTCGAGATCGACGAGGACACGGGCGTCGTGGATCTCGTGCGCTACACGATCGTCGACGACTTCGGCGTCACGGTGAACCCCGTCCTCCTCGGCGGCCAGATCCATGGTGGCGTCGCGCAGGGCATCGGCCAGGCGCTGATCGAGAACGCGGTCTATGACGGCGAGGGCCAGCTGGTGACCGCCTCCTTCATGGACTACGCCATGCCGCGCGCCGGCGACTTCCCGTTCTTCGACTTCAAGACGCGCAACGTGCCCTCCACGACCAACGCGCTCGGCATCAAGGGTGCGGGCGAGGCCGGCACGATCGGCGCCGCGCCCGCCGTGATGAACGCGGTGGCCGACGCGCTGCGCCCGGTCGGCGTCGCGCATATCGACATGCCCGCGACCCCCTTGCGGGTCTGGGAAGCGATGAACGCGGCCCGCGCCGGCTGATCTCTCGCGGCGCCCGCGCGGGCGCCCGATCGCGGGACGGGCCGGGTCCGGCCCGCCCATTCCGGTGGCCGTCCGGTCGCCGGTCTTCTGACAAGAGCCTTCAGGCGAAGGGCGCCGCGTCCGGCAGGGCGCGCCGCCCCGCGCATCGGGGCCCGGGACCTTCGCCGGCGGCGAGCGGCAAGGGCAGGGACGGACAGTATGACGGAGCGGGCCAGCGCCCAGCCGGGCAATCCCATGTTCGGCATCGCACTGAAATGCATATCGGTCGTCGTCTTCGTCGGCATGCAGGTCTCGATCAAGGCGGGCGGGGAGGGGCTGCCGGCCGGGCAGATCGTCTTCTTCCGCTCCTTCTTCGCGCTCGTGCCGGTGGTCGCCTATCTCCTCTGGCTCGGCGAGCTCAGCACCGCGCTGCAGACGAACGACCTCACCGGCCATTTCGTGCGCGGCGCCGTCGGCGTCGTCTCCATGGCCTGCGGCTTCTTCGCGCTGACGCGCCTGCCCTATCCCGAATGGATCACCATCTCCTACGGCGCGCCGCTCCTCACGGTCGTCTTCGCGGCGATCTTCCTGAAGGAGGTGATACGGGCCTATCGCTGGACGGCGGTGGCGATCGGCCTGTTCGGCATCGTCGTCGTCTCCGCGCCGAACTTCACGCTGGCCGCCGAGGGCCTCGGCGAGGGGCAGGCGATCGGCATCGCCGCCTCGATGATGTCGGCGGTCGTGGCGGCCATCGCGATGATCCAGATCCGTCGCCTCGTGCGCACCGAGAAGACGACGACGATCGTCCTCTATTTCTCGCTCACCTGCTCGGCCATCGCGCTCCTCTCGGTCTTCCTCGGCTGGCAGCCGCTCGATGCGCGCCAGGCCTCGTTCCTCGTCCTGTCCGGCCTGTGCGGCGGCGTGGGGCAATTGCTCCTCACCGCCTGCTACCGCTATGCCGACACCTCGACCATCGCGCCCTTCGAATACACGTCCATGCTGTTCGCCATCGGCATCGGCTATTTCGTCTTCGGCGAGGCGGCGAGCCTCACGACGCTCGCGGGCGCGGCGATCGTCATCTCCGCCGGCATCTTCATCATCTGGCGCGAGCACCGGCTCGGGATCGAGCGGCGCAAGGCGCGGCGGGTGTCGACGCCCGCCGGCGGGTGAGGCCGCCTGCGGCGCGCCGCCGCGCCGCGCCTGTCATGGGCCTGTGATCTTCTCCCGATAGGCGGACCCCCGAAGGCGCCCGGTTTGGAACGCCTCCAGATTTGACGACGGGGATCCGACGATGAACGACCATATCAGCGCACGCGCGGCGTTCCGCACGAGTCAGCTCGAGGAGTTCGAGGGCGAAGGCCTGAACCCGACCGACAACCGGACGATGGGCGAGATCATCGCGGCGCGCTTCTCGCGCCGCTCCTTCCTGCGCGGGGCGCTCGCCGCCACCGCCATCGCCGCCACCGTGAGCCCGATCGCGCTCATCTCCGCCGAGAACGCCCGCGCCGCCGAAGGCGCCTCGCGCTTCTCCTTCAAGGAGGTCGAGGCCGGCGTCGACGAGAACCACCACGTCGCCGAGGGCTACGACGCCGACATCCTCCTGCGCTGGGGCGACGCGCTCTTCCCCGACAGCCCGGCCTTCGACCCGGCCAACCAGACCCCCGAAGCGCAGGCGCGCCAGTTCGGCTACAACAACGACTATGTCGGCTTTATCCCGATCGAGGGCTCGAGCGAGCACGGCTATCTCGTGGTCAATCACGAGTACACGAACGAGCACCTGATGTTCCCGGGGATCGTCAAGGTGGTCGAGAAGGCCGACGACAAGAATCCCGGCAAGATGAAGACCGAACTCGTCGTCGCCGATGCCGACCGGAAGCGGGTCGATATCGAGATGGCCGCCCATGGCGGGACGATCGTCGAGATCCGCAAGGTGGACGGCAAGTGGCAGGTCGTGCGCGAGGGCGCCAAGAACCGCCGCATCACCGCCGCCACCGAGATGCAGCTCACCGGCCCGGCCGCGGGCGACGCCCGCCTCCAGACGGCGGCCGACGCCACCGGCCGCAAGGTCTTCGGCACGATCAACAACTGCGCCGGCGGCGTCACGCCCTGGGGCACCTACATCATGGCCGAGGAGAACATCCACGGCTATTTCGTCGGCGAGCTGCCCGAGGGCCATCGCGAGGCCGACAACTACAAGCGCCTCGGCCTGCCCGAGGGCACCTATGCCTGGGGCAAGTTCCACGAGCGCTTCGACGTCTCCAAGGAGCCGAACGAGGCCAACCGCTTCGGCTGGGTCGTCGAGGTCGACGTCGAGGATCCGAACTCGATCCCGAAGAAGCGCACCGCGCTCGGCCGCTTCAAGCACGAGGGCGCCGACAACGTCGTCTCCAAGGACGGCCGCGTCGTCTTCTATCTCGGCGACGACGAGCGCTTCGACTACGTCTACAAGTTCGTCACCGCCGGCAAGTTCGATCCCGCCAACCGCGCGGCCAACATGGATCTCCTCGACGAGGGCACGCTCTACACGGCCAAGTTCGAGGAGGACGGCACGATCGAATGGCTGCCGCTCACCTTCGGCACCGGCAAGCTGACGGCCGAGAACGGCTTCTCCAGCCAGGCCGACGTCCTCATCGAGACGCGCCGCGCCGCCGACCTCCTGGGCGCCACGCCCATGGACCGGCCGGAGGATATCGGCCCCGACGCCGCCAACGGGCGCGTCTACGTGATGCTCACCAACAATTCCAAGCGCAAGGACGACGGCGTGAACGCCGCCAATCCGCGCGCGAAGAACGCCTTCGGCCACATCATCGAGATCGCCGAGGACGGCGGCGACTTCGCCGCCACCAAGGGCCGCTGGGAGATCCTCCTGAAATGCGGCGACCCGGCCGTCGCCGATGTCGGCGCCACCTTCTCGACGGAGACGACCAAGAACGGCTGGTTCGGCATGCCCGACAACTGCGCCATCGACACCGAGGGGCGCCTCTGGGTCTCCACCGACGGCAATTCGCCGAAGGCGACGGGCCGGACCGACGGTCTCTTCGCCGTCGACACCGAGGGCGCCGCGCGCGGCACGTCGAAGCTCTTCTTCCGCGTGCCGGTCGGCGCCGAGATGTGCGGGCCGCTGCTCCTGCCGGACATGCAGACGGCCTTCGTCGCCGTGCAGCATCCGGGCGACGGCGGCGAGGACTGGGAAGGCTTCGGCCGCCTCTCCTACTACGAGGACCTCTCCACCCGCTGGCCGGACTTCAAGCCGGACATGCCGGTGCGCCCCTCCGTCCTCGCCGTCACCCGGCAGGGCGGCGGCAAGATCGGCGTCTGAGCCCTTCACTCTCTGAGATCGCATGTCGCGGCGTCCGGATCTCCGGGCGCCGCTTCGCGTTTCAGCTGGCCCAGGCGCGGTCGCCGGTGAAGGCGATGGTCAGCCAGCGGTCGCGCCCCGCGCCGCCGATCGCCGCCCCGACCTCCTCCCGGATCGCGTCGAGCCTCGCGACGGTGCCGATCTCGAACGTCTCGTCGACGATGAAATGGATCTCGATGACGTTCGACCGGCCGGCCTTCGCCACATAGGTCTCGAAGCCCCGGAACCGGTGGCGGGCCACCGCCGCCTCGGCCGCCGCGCGCACGGTCGCGTCGAGGGCGGGCGGGGCCACGAGCACGATGTCCTTCGCCGCCGAGACCACGGTGCGCAGCGGCACCGGGATGAGGACGAGCGCCAGGACGGCGAGGACCGCCGGATCGACATAGGGCGTCAGCCATTCGTGAACCGTGCCCTGGAGGAGGGCGGCGAGGGAGAAGGCGACGAGAAGAGCGGCCGTGATCGTGCCCGACATCGTCCAGCCGGCGACGTCGAGCCGCACGAACTGCGATCCGATCCGCCGGTTGGCCCGTCGCCCGTAGAAGGCCATGGCGAAGCAGACAAGCGCGACCAGCGCGGCGTAGAGGATGGCCCAGTCGAAGGTGAGCGGGCGCCCGCCGGCGAGGATCGTGGCGACCGCGTTGACGAAGGCGTAGGTCGACAGGAGCGTCAGCAGGGCGCCGTTGAAGGCGAGCGCCATCGGCTCGAAATGCCAGAACCCCATCTGGAAGCGCCGGCTCGTCTCGCGCGCGATGAGGCGCGTCACGAGAAGCGACAGGCCCGTCATCGCCGCGTCGACGCCCGAGAACACGCCGTCGAAGGCGATGGACAGGGAGCCGGACAGGATGCCGAAGCCGATGCCCGCCGCACCGACCAGGAGCGTCACCGCGATGGAGCGTTTGAGGAGCGTGTCTTCGGAGATCGGCGTCATGCCGCTCGAACTGGCGAAGCCGCGCCGATCGGCAAGCCTTGTCCCGCCGGAACTCGCGCCCGCGACCCGCGACGAGATTTTCTTTGCCCAACATCTTGGCGACGGTGCGGAGGGAGGCAGTTTCAACCGGGGATCGTCAAGGGGAGGGGAGCGGCATGGAGAACGCGCCGAGAATCTGGTCGCATGTCGAAGCCCGCCGCGACGCTCTGGAGGCGATGAGCGATGCGGTCTGGGCCGTTCCCGAAACCTGCTATCGCGAGATCCGCTCGGCCGCGCTTCATGCCGGGATGCTGTCCGATCTCGGTTTCCGGCTGAGCGAAGGCGTCGCCGGAATCCCGACCGCGATGGTCGGAGAGGCGGGCGAGGGCGGGCCGGTCGTCGCCATTCTCGGCGAGTTCGACGCGCTGCCCGGGCTCAGCCAGGAGGCCGGGATCGCCGAGCCGCGCCCCGTGGAGGCCGGCGGCAACGGCCATGGCTGCGGCCACAACCTGCTGGGCGCCGGCGCGCTCCTGGCGGCCGCCGCCGTGAAGGACTGGCTCGCCGAGACCGGCACGCCCGGGCGCGTGCGCTATTACGGCTGTCCGGCCGAGGAGGGCGGCGGCGCCAAGGCCTTCATGGTCAAGGCCGGACTCTTCGACGATGTCGACATCGCCCTCTCCTGGCATCCCGAATCGATCTGCGACGTGATGGGCGGCGGCTCGCTCGCCAATACGCGCATCGACTTCGCCTTCCACGGGCGCGCCGCCCACGCCGCCGCCGCGCCCCATCTCGGTCGCTCGGCGCTCGACGCGGTGGAGCTGACGAATGTCGGCGTGAACTATCTGCGCGAGCACATGCCGCCGGACGCGCGCGTCCATTACGCCATGATCGACGGCGGCGGCATCGCGCCCAACGTGGTGCAGCCCTATGCGAAGGTGCGCTATTCGGTCCGCGCCTCGACGCTTGCCGGCATGACGGCGCTGCTCGCGCGCGTCGTCAGGGTCGCCGAGGGCGCGGCGATGATGACGGAGACGCGCGTCGAGCCGCAGGTCCTGTCGGCCGTCTCCAATCTCGTCGCCAACGCGCCCCTGATGGAGGCGATGCGCGCCGAGCTCGGGCGTCTCGGGCCGGTCGAGTTCGACGCGGCCGACCGCGCCTTCGCCGCCGCCATCCGCGAGACGCTGACCGAGGACGACCGCCGCGACGCCTATGCCCGGTTCGGCATCGAGATGCTGGACGAGCGCCCGCTCTGCGACTTCCTCGTGCCCGCCGACGTGCCCAAGCCCGCGCTGGTCGGCTCCACCGACGTCGCCGATGTCAGCTGGGTCGTGCCGCTCGTCCAGCTCTGGGGCGCCACGGCCGCCATCGGCACGCCGCTCCATTCCTGGCAGATGGTGGCGCAGGGGCGCTCGCCCGCCGCCAGGAAGGGCATGGTCCATGCCGCCAAGGTCATGGCGGCCACCGCCGTGGAGGCGATCTCCAGCCCCGACCTCGTCGCCCGCGCCAAGGCCGATCTCGCCCGCCGCGTCGGCCCCGAGGGCTATGCCAGCCCGCTGCCGGACGGCACCGAGCCGCCGATCGCCGTCATGGCCGCCTGACCCCGCCGCACGCCCGCAACCCGCAGGAGGAGAGGCCCATGGTGCTCGAGACGAACGCAGCCTCCTCGGGCACGCCGACGCGCTCGGACCGGTTCTACGCGCGCGTCGAGCGCCTCGGCAACGCGCTGCCGGACCCGTTCGTCATCTTCGTGGTGCTGGCGGTCGTCGTCATCGTCCTGTCGGCGATCGTGGCCAGTTTCGGCGCCAGCGTCGCCCATCCCACGACCGGCGAGATCCTCGCCGTGCGCAGCCTCGCGAGCGGCGAGGGGCTCGTCTACATGCTGGATTCGATGATCGACAATTTCGTCGGCTTCGCTCCGCTCGGGCTCGTCCTCGCCATCATGCTCGGCATCGGCCTTGCCGAGCGCGTCGGGCTCCTCGCGGTCTGCGCCCGCCGCCTGATGGTCTCGGCACCGGCGAGGCTCGCCACGCTCACCACCTGCTTCGTCGCGATCAACATGAGCATCGCCTCGGACGCGGCGATGATCCTCCTGCCGCCGCTCGCCGCCCTCGTCTTCTCCGAGATCGGCCGCCATCCCGTCGCCGGCTTCGTGGCGGGCTTCGCCTGCGCGGGTGCGGGCTTCACCGCCAACATCCTCGTCGTGGGAACCGACGTCCTCTATGCCGGGCTCACAACGGAAGCGGCGAAGATCATCGATCCGGAGGCCAGCGTCACCCCGGTCGCCAACTGGTATTTCAACATCGTCTCGACGCTGGTCCTCACCGTCGTCGGCGCCGTCGTCACCGACCGGGTGATCGAGCCCCGCCTCGGGCGCTGGCAGCCGTCGGGCGCCATCGAGACGATCGAGGAGGCGCCGAACGCCTCGCGGGGGCTGCGCAATGCCGGCCTCGCCAGCCTCGCCTTCCTGGCGCTGGTGCTCGCTGCGCTCTTCTGGCCCGGCTCGCCGCTGCGCAACGCGGAGGGCGGGCTCGTGCCCTCGCCGTTCCTCTCCTCCATCGTCGTCGTGATCTTCCTCTATTTCGTCACCGTGGGTCTGGCCTACGGCATCACGACGGGCGCCATCCGCTCCTCGAGCGACGTCGCGCAGAAGATGACGCAGTCGATCGCCGACCTTGCGCCCTACATCGTCCTCGTCTTCGCCGCCGCGCAGTTCATCGCCTTCTTCTCCTGGTCGCGGCTCGGCACGTGGCTCGCGATCAACGGCGCGGAGGGTCTCATCGCGATCGACTTCACCGGCTTCGGCCTGCTTCTGGCCTATTCCTGCCTCAGCGCGCTGCTCGAGTTCCTCATCACCTCCGGTTCGGCCAAGTGGGCGCTGGAGGCGCCGGTCTTCGTGCCCTTGATGATGCAGCTCGGCTACGATCCCGGCTTCATCCAGGTGCCCTATCGCGTCGCCGATTCCTCCTTCAACATCCTCTCGCCGACCAATCCCTATCTCTACGTCGCGCTCGGCTTCCTGAAACGCTACGTGCCGGAGGCGGGCCTCGGCACGCTGATGGCGGCGATGCTGCCCTATGCCCTGTCCTTCTTCGTCGTCTGGCAGGTGCTGGTCGCGATCTTCTATTTCCTGAACCTGCCCGTCGGACCCGGCGTCTACCCGATGGCCGGCTGAGCCTTCGCACCGTCCTCGCCCTCGCCCGCCGCGCGCGGGTCGAGCTCGAAGGTCTGGGGCGTGTTCACGCGGGCGATCGGGCTGGTGCGGAAGTCCGGCCGTTCGGAGGCGGGCTTCGCCTCGCGCCGGAAGGTGCGCCAGAGCGCGTAGGCGGCATAGACCGCCATGGCCGAGCCGAGGGCCTCGAACAGGGCGTGCGGGCCGAAACTCTCCATCATGGCCGCCGCGTAGACCGGGCCGATCATCGTGCCGAAGCCGTAGAGGATGAGGAGTCCGCTCGAGGTCTGGACGAAGTTCTCCTTCCCGGCGAAGTCGTTGGCATGGGCGACGGCGAGCGAATAGGCGGGATAGATGATTCCGCCGAGGACGAAGGCGAGGGCGAAGAGCACGGCCGCCGCGCGCGGCATCAGGAGCGCGGCGACGGCGGCGGCGAGCACGCCGACGAGCCCGGCGATCACCATCACGCTGCGCCGGTCCAGACGGTCCGAAAGGCGCCCGAGCGGCATCTGGAAGGCGACCCCGCCGGCCATGGCGGCGACCGCCAGCGTCGCGGTCTGGGTCGTCGAGAGCCCCACTTTCTGCGCGAAGACCGGCGCCATGTTGCCCCAGGAACTCGACAGGACCCCCGCGCAGAGGACGCCGATGGCGGCGGCCGGCGAGTTGCGGAAGATCGATTTCAGGTCGAGCGTCACGCTCGTGAGGGGCCTCGGGCTCTGCGCCGAGGAGATGGCGGTCGGGATGACGGCGAGCGCGAAGAAGGCCGCGCAGAGCATGAAGGGCGCCGGCAGCGCGGGGTCGGCGAGCGGCATGAGGTACTGCCCGCCCATCATCGCCGCCATGGTCACCGTCATGTAGAGCGAGAAGATCGTGCCGCGCGTCTCGTTGGTCACGCGCTCGTTCAGCCAGCTCTCGATCACCATGTAGCTGCCCGCCAGCGCGAAGCCCGCCAGCGCCCGGAAGGCGACCCAGGCGATGGGATCGACCAGAAGACCGCACAGGAGGATGCTCGTCGCCAAGAGCGACGACAGGCAGGAGAAGGTGCGGATATGCCCGACCTGGCGCACGATGCGCGGCACGACGAGGCAGCCGAGCGTGAAGGCGAGCGCGTAGCCCGTGCCGAAAAGGCCGACCTGATAGCTCGACCAACCCTCGATCGTGCCGCGCACGGGCAGGAGAATGCCCATCAGCCCGGCTCCCGCCATCAGGAAGAAGGTCGAGGTCAGGAGGGGAACGATCGGCAGCAGCATCGGACGGACTTCGGGCAGCGCGGCGGGATCGCGAGGGCAGGATCGCGCCAGCCCTAGAGCATCCGGGCTCGCGGCGATACCGAACGGAGACGCAAATTCACCGCGCCCGCGCCGTTCCGACTTCACCTTGCGGCGAAGAGCATTTACACTCCATGGTTGTAACTTCCCAAGGAGAGAAATGTCATGGCCGCCGGATTCGAACCCCCGTCACGCCTGCCCGGTGGCTCGCCGGGGCGCAAGCTCTATGCCTGGCTCTTCGTCGCGGTCTCCTGCGTCGTTCTCGTGGCGACGGGGGTCGGCCAGGGGCGGACGCTGCCGCGCGACCTCCAGGATCTCTGCCGGCAATTTCGCCTCTGCTCGCCGCCGCCACTGGGCGAGCTGCCCGACATGCAGTCGGGCTTCGGCCCCGGACACGGGGCGGAAGCGGCGGCGCAGCCCTATCTCGAGACGTATCGCGCGGCGAACCCGGACTACGACATCCGCTTCGTCGCGGATAACGGGCGGGAGAAGAACAGTTGCGACGACAGCGTCTTCAAGGTCGACTGCCGATACAGCTACGGCGGCACGTTCACCGCGACCCCGAAATGGCAGGGCAAGCTGGCATGGCTCGGCCTGTGAGCCGGCGGGCCTCGACCGAAGACAACCCGAAATAGAAGAACGGCGATGGCGGCCGGGCCCGTCGGCCGGTCCGGCGATCCGGGCTCAGTCCGCCGTCGCCGTCTCGTCGAGCCTTGCCTTCACCGCCATCAGGTCGCGCCAGGCCAGCCGCTTCTGGGCCGGCTGGCGCAGGAGATAGGCGGGGTGCAGCATCGGCATGACCGCCACCGAGGCCTCGCAGGTGACGTCGAAGGCATAGGTCTGCCAGCGTCCGCGAAGCCGCAGGATGCCCTCGTCCGAGCCGAGCAGGGCCTTCACCGCGGGCGAGCCGAGGCACAGGAGGATCTGCGGGCGCACCAGCTCGATATGGCGCTGGAGGAAGGGCAGGCAGGCCTGCGTCTCGGCCGGGGTCGGCGGCCGGTTGCCGGGCGGACGCCAGGGGACCGTGTTCGTCACGCGCACCGCGCTCCGGTCCACGCCGATCGCCGCCAGCATCCGGTCCAGCAGGCGGCCGGAGCGCCCGACGAAGGGCATGCCGGCCTGGTCTTCCTCGCGGCCGGGCGCCTCGCCGACGATCATGATGCGCGCCGCGTCCGGTCCGTCGCCGAAGACGGTCGAGCGCGCCGAGATGCGCAGGTTGCAGCCGTCGAAGGCTTCCAGCGCCGCGCGCAGCTCATCCAGCGTTTGCGCGCTCGCCGCCCGCGCCCGCGCGTCCGCGACGGCGAGGTCCCCGGGCACCGCGACGCGCGGGGCGGCGCTCTCGCGCTGCGGCTCGGCGGCCGGGCGCTCGGCGCGCGGCTGCGGCGCCGGCCGCGCCGTCATCGGCTCGCGCGCGGTCTCGGCCTCGCCGCGGCGCGCGCGGCGTGCCTCGATCTCGGCGCGGGTCTCGGCGAGCCTGTCGCGCGCCGTCTCCTGCACGATCGTGCCGAGCCCGGCCTCGCTCCACCAGGCGAGGAGGGCGAGGGCGGCCTCGGTGTCGGCAGCGGACAGGGGGCGGGCGGTCATGCGCCGGTTCTAGCGCATTCGCGGGCGCGCGGCGACGGGCGCGACGCAAGGCGCGAGGGCGTCCGGTTTGAAACTGCGGGGGAAGCTGCTTAGAACCGGTCGAGACAAGGCGCCGACCCCAGCCCCCGCCGACGGCCCGGACGCGGCCGGGCTTTCCCACGACATGAAGGACCGATCCAAGCGATGAGCGAGCTTCTTCCCGAGCGCGAGGCGATGGAATTCGACGTGGTGATCGTGGGCGCCGGCCCGGCCGGCCTCGCCGCCGCGATTCGCCTGAAGCAGCTCGATCCCGACCTCTCGGTCGTCGTCCTGGAGAAGGGCGGCGAGGTCGGGGCGCACATCCTGTCGGGCAACGTCCTCGATCCGTCGGCGCTCGACCGGCTCCTGCCGGAGTGGCGGCAGGAGGAGACGCCGATCCGCACGCCCGTGACCGACGACCGCTTCTATTTCTACGGGCCGCAGGGCTCGCTGCGCCTGCCGAACGCGCTGATGCCCAGGCTGATGAACAATCACGGCAACTTCGTCGTCTCGCTCGGCCTCGTCTGCAAATGGCTCGCCGAGAAGGCCGAGGCGCTGGGCGTCGAGATCTATCCGGGCTTTGCCGCCGCCGAACTCCTCTTCGACGAGGCGGGCGCGGTGGTCGGCGTCGCCACCGGCGACATGGGCATCACGCGCAGCGGCGAGCCCGGGCCGGCGCATCAGCGGGGCATGGCGCTGATGGGCAAATACGTCCTCGTCGGCGAGGGCGTGCGCGGCTCGCTCGCCAAGCAGCTGATGGCCAGGTTCGGCCTACAGGCGGGGCGCGAGCCGCAGAAGTTCGGTCTCGGCCTCAAGGAGCTGTGGGAGATCGCGCCCGAGAAGTCCGTGCCCGGCCGCGTCCAGCATTCCTTCGGCTGGCCGCTCGACGCGCGCACCGGCGGCGGCTCCTTCCTCTATCATCTCGGAGGCAACCAGGTCTTCGTCGGCTTCGTCGTGCACCTGAACTACAAGAACCCCTATCTCTCGCCCTTCGAGGAGTTCCAGCGCTTCAAGACCCATCCCGACATCGCCGCGCTTCTGGAAGGGGGCAAGCGCCTCGCCTACGGCGCGCGCGCCATCACCGAGGGCGGCTACCAGTCGGTGCCCAAGCTCGTCTTCCCCGGCGGCGCGCTGATCGGCTGCTCGGCCGGCTTCGTCAACGTGCCGCGCATCAAGGGCGCGCACAACGCGATGACGTCCGGCATGCTGGCGGCGGAAGCCGCCGTCGAGGCGATCGGGGCCGGACGCGCGCATGACGAGCTCGCCGCCTACGAAGCGGCGTGGCGCGAGAGCCCCATCGGGCGCGACCTCAAGCCCGTGCGCAACGTGAAGCCGCTCTGGTCGAAATACGGCACGATGCTCGGCATCGCGCTCGGCGGCATCGATATGTGGACCAACCAGCTCTTCGGTCGCTCGCTCTTCGGCACGCTCGGTCACGGCAAGCCCGACCATGCGAGTCTGGATCCCGCCGCCGAGCACAAGCCGATCGCCTATCCCCGGCCCGACGGCACGCTGACCTTCGACAAGGTCTCCTCGGTCTATCTGTCGAACACCAATCACGAGGAGGACCAGCCGGTGCATCTCGTGGTGCGGGACCCGGCGCTGCAGCACGCGTCCGAACTCGGCGTCTATGGCGGCCCCTCGCAGCGTTACTGCCCGGCCGGCGTCTACGAATGGGTGAAGGACGGCGACGGCTCGGACCGCTACGTCATCAACGCGCAGAACTGCGTGCACTGCAAGACCTGCGACATCAAGGATCCGAACCAGAACATCGACTGGCAGCCCCCGCAGGGCGGCGAGGGGCCGGTCTACCAGACGATGTGAACGGGCGCCGTCAGCGCGCCACCACGTCGACGGCGGGCGGGCTCGCCCGCCGCTCCGGCAGCACGAAGCGCACCACGACCGGGAGATGGTCCGAGGCGGTCGCCTCGCCGGTGGCAGCGCTGACGATGCCGATCTGCGGCGAGGCGAGGATGTTGTCGATCGGCAGGCCGAGCGGGCCGACCAGCGCGGCCGGCAGGGTCCGATGCAGCCAGGTCGGGCCGAGGCCGCCCACGGGACGCGTGCCGACCGCCTCCGCATAGGTGCCGACCGCCCCGCTCCAGGGCGCGGCGTTGAAGTCGCCGCCGATCAGAACCGGGCTCGGCAGGGCCGCCAGCACGCTTTGCAGCGCCCCGATCTGGTACCAGTGCGGATGCGGCCAGGGCCATTGCAGGTGTTCGGAGACGATGGAGGCGACGACGCCGTTGAAGTCGATGCGCCGCATCGCGAAGCCGTCGTCGGCCTGGCACAGGCCCGTCTCGTCGGCGAAGGGCCGCCGCGAGAGGATCGCGGTGCCGCCGACCGAGTAGGGCTGCGGCGCCGTCCCGCAGTAATATTGATAGGGATAGGCCGAGATCAGCGTCTCCAGCCGCTCGCGCCAGTCCGGCGTCACCTCCTGCGCCGTCACGACGTCCGGGCGAAGCTGCGCGATGCGCGAAAGGGCCGGGGTCTTGTCCGCCGCATCGTAGCGAAGGTTCATCTGCAGGAGCGTGTAGACCGGCCGCTCCAGGGGTGGCGCGCCGGCATCCGCCGCGGCGACGTAGAAGGGCAGCACCGTATAGAGCCCCGCCGCGCCGGCGATGAGCGCCGCGGCGGCGGGAAGCCGTGCGGCATCGAGCGGCCGGACCCGGAACCCCGGAAGGAGCACGAGCAGGCCCGCGCCGAGCGCCAGGACGCTCAGCTGCGCCCGGAAATGGCTGAGGGAATCGAAGGCCCAGACCGCGCGGCCGAAGAAGCCGGCCAGGATCGCCGAGGCGAGCGCGAGGAGCGCCAGGGCGACGAGCGCGCCGAGGAGCGTCCCGAAGGCCGGCCCCCGCCGGGACGGCGCACGTGTCCTTGCGGTCATCGGACTATTGGAACGCCGTCTCGAAGAAGGAGCGCAGCTTGCGCGAATGCATGCGCTCGCTCGGGATCTCCTGCAGCAGCTGCAGCGCGCGGATGCCGATGCGCAGATGCTGCGCCACCTGCCGCTTGTAGAAGTCCGTCGCCATGCCCGGCAGTTTCAGCTCGCCGTGCAGCGGCTTGTCGGAGACGCACAGGAGCGTGCCGTAGGGCACGCGGAAGCGGAAGCCGTTGGCCGCGATCGTCGCCGATTCCATGTCGAGCGCGATGGCGCGCGACTGCGACAGGCGCTGCGCCGGCTCGGTCTGGTCGCGCAATTCCCAGTTGCGGTTGTCGATCGTGGCCACCGTGCCGGTGCGCATGATCTTCTTGAGGTCGTAGCCGGACAGGCCGGTGATCTCGGCCACCGCCTGCTCCAGCGCCACCTGGACCTCGGCGAGCGCGGGGATGGGAACCCAGATCGGCAGGTCCGCGTCGAGCACGTGGTCCTCGCGCACATAGGCGTGGGCGAGCACGTAGTCGCCGAGTTCCTGCGTGTTGCGCAGGCCCGCGCAATGGCCGAGCATGAGCCAGGCATGGGGCCGCAGCACCGCGACATGGTCGGTGATCGTCTTGGCGTTGGAGGGGCCGACGCCGATATTGATCATGGTGATGCCGTGCCCGTCCTCGCGCTTGAGGTGGTAGGCCGGCATCTGCGGCAGTCGCAGCGGCGCCATGCCGCTCTCGGCCGCCCGCTCGCCGGGCCGCGTCACCACGTTGCCCGGCTCCACGAAGCCGGTATAGCCCCCGCCGCCCTCGGCCATGAGTTCGCGCGCCAGCATGCAGAACTCGTCGATGTAGAACTGGTAGTTCGTGAAGAGGACGAAGTTCTGGAAGTGCTGCGGGCTCGTCGCCGAATAGTGCGACAGGCGGTGGAGCGAATAGTCCACCCGCTGCGCCGTGAACGGGGCGAGCGGCATGGCCTCGTCGGCCTTGGGCGTGAAGTTGCCGTTGACGATCCGGTCGTCCGTCGCCTCGAGGTCGGGCACGTCGAAGATGTCGCGCAAGGGGCAGCCGAGCCGCTCGGCCGCCGAGCCGTCGACATAGGAGCCTTCGGGAAAGGCGAAATGCAGCGGGATCGGCGTGCGGGACTCGGCCACCAGCACGGGCTGGCCGTGATTGCGCACGAGATGGCCGATCTGCTCGGTCAGGTAGCGCGAGAAGAGGTCCGGCCGGGTGATCGTCGCGGCATAGCGGCCGGGGCGGGGCACGTGGCCGAAGGCGAGGCGGGAATCGATGCGCGCGTGGCTCGCGGTCGCGATCGAGACCTCCGGGTAGAAGGCGCGGTATCGACGGGTGGCATCGGCGCTTTCGAGCACGGTCTCGAAGCTCCTGCCGAGAAAGCCGACGGACCGCTCGTAGAGGGCCGTGATCGCGGCCACCGCCTCCGCGGGGTCGGTGAAATAGCGCGGCTCGGGGGCCGGCGGCGTCAGATAAAGCGGCTCGGAGAGGGTCTGGAAGGGCTTGGTCATGATCCTCTTTAATCGCGGCCGGTGGCAGCGAGAAGACGGGGACGGACCACAATCGTCAGAAACGGCCGGGTTCGCGCGCGATCGGGCAGACGATGCCGGCCGTATAGTCGCAGCCTCTGCCGTCCGCCGCCACGAAGGCGCCGCCCGGCCGCTCGCCGAGGCCGGTGGCGAGGAGGCCGACGCAGAATCCGAAGCCGGCGACGAGCATGGAGATCTTGGCCCATTTCGACGTCATGGCATTCCTCCTCTCGTCTCTCGCGCCCATCCTGCCGCGGCGATGCTGAACGCAGGCTGACAGGCCGCGGGGCGGCTCCCGGCCGGACCGTGAACAGCCCGTTCGATGCGCAGGCCTTTGTCGCCCGCCTCCTGCGCACTACCCTTTCGCTTCCGGAACGAACGCGAAACGAGCGAACGGAGCTTCCATGGCGACACAGACCCAGCCGATCCAGCTCTACTATTGGCCGACGCCCAACGGCTGGAAGGTCTCGATCATGCTTGAGGAACTCAAGCTGCCTTACGAGGTCACCTACGTCAACATCGGCGCAGGAGATCAGTTCAAGCCGGATTTCCTCAAGATCTCCCCGAACAACCGCATGCCGGCGATCGTCGATCCGCAAGGGCCGGGCGGCGAGCCGATCTCGGTCTTCGAGTCCGGCGCGATCCTGCAATATCTCGGGCGCAAGTCCGGGGCCTTCTATCCCGCCGAGGAGCGCGCCCGCGTCGCCGTGGACGAGTGGCTGTTCTGGCAGATGGGCGGGCTCGGCCCGATGGCCGGCCAGGCCCACCACTTCCGCAACTACGCGCCGGAAAAGGTGCCCTACGGCATCGAGCGCTACACCAACGAGGTGAACCGCCTCTACGGGGTGATGAACAAGCGCCTCGCCGAGAACGCCTATCTCGCGGGGCCGGACTATTCCATCGCCGACATGGCCTGCGTCGGCTGGATCAAGCCGTACAGGAACCAGGGTCAGGAGATCGAGGACTTCCCGCATCTCAAGCGCTGGTTCGAGACGGTCATGGCACGGCCCGCCGTCCTTGCCGGCATGGCGCTCGGAGAGGACCGGCGCTCGAACCTTGCCGACGACAAGGACGCGCAGAAAGTGCTCTTCGGCCAGCGCGCCAAGGACTGACGCGACGCTTCGAGACCATCCGGCGTCAGGCGGCGCCGGATGGTCGTGGGCCGGTCAGACGCGCGTCCGGACCTGGCTCTTGCAGAAGATCTTCAGCGCGCAGCCCGCGAGCTTCAGGGTCGATCCCTCGATGACCGCGCGTCCCTGGTGGGTGCGCTCGTCGCGCAGGCCGGTCACCGTGCCGCCGTAGCTCTCGCCGGTCCCGCTCGTCCGTCCGGCCGCCTTGCCCTTGTGGCGCTCCGAGGCGACCGTCGCGCAATAGCTGTCGCCGCAGGCGGAGATCTCAACGATGCCGCCGCCCGGGGCGCGCCATTGTCCGACGATCGGCTCCGCGGCCATCGCCGCCGTGACGGAGAATGCCGCCAGAGCGACGGAGGGACCCATGATCTTCAGCTTCACGGCTCTCTCTTCGAGACGAGGAAAGAAGAAGCCCTCTCACCGGAGCTTGGTTGCGGACCGTGCCGACTTCGCGATCGCGCAGCGCCGCTCTCTTTCTTAACAGGGAATGTCACCCGCACTTATCGCCGAATTAAGCAGGCGGCTATAGAGCCGAAGGCCGGTAAGGCCGAGCCTTCACGGAGCCCGATGTCGGACATCGCATCCCGTCTTCTTCCTCTGCTGGACGGCACGCAGGCGCTCGTCGCCTGCTACGATCCGCAGGACAGGCTGCGCTATGCCAATCCGGCCTTCCGCGAGACGTTCTTCGTCGAAGCGGGCGAGGAGCCGACCTGGGACGAGATCATGCGGCGCAACCACGCGGCCGGGCGCGGGTCTCGGATCCAGTCGGACGATCTCGAAGGCTGGCTCGCCTCGGTCGTCTCGCGGCGCGGCAAGATGGCCTCCCGGGCCTTCGAGAGCGACCTCACCGACGGGCGCCGCCTGTGGATCGTGGAGTCGGTGCTGCCGGACAGTTGGATGCTCTTCGTCGCCACCGAGATCACCGCGCTCCAGACGTCCGACATCGACCTCCGGCTCGACCGCGACCTGTTCCTCAGGGCCTCGCAGACGGACGAACTGACGGGCGTCTCGAACCGGCGCCATGTCATGTCCCTGCTGGGAGCCCTCATCGAGGGCCAGACGGCCTCGCGCACGCAGCAGGGCTGCGTCTGCATCCTCGACATCGACTTCTTCAAGCGCATCAACGACCGGCACGGGCATCTGGGCGGCGACGCGATCCTGATCGCCTTCGCCCGCGCCGTGCGCTCGGTGATCCGCCTGCGCGACGGGTTCGGGCGTATCGGCGGCGAGGAGTTCATGCTGGTGATGCCGGAACTGACGCTGGCGCAGGCCTGCGTCGTCGTGGAGCGGGTGCTGGCGACGATCCGCGAGGCGCGGCCCCTGGCGGCCGGGATCGCGGGGCCGGTGACCTGCTCCGCGGGGCTGGCGAGCCTGCGCCCGGACGACACGCTGCAGACGGTCTACGCGCGCGCCGACCGCGCGCTCTACGCGGCCAAGTCCGACGGCCGGGACTGCTGCCGCATCGAAGCCTGAGCGAGCGACGCGTCGCCCGCGCGAAGGTCAGGGTCTGGCGCGCTTCCAGGTCTGCACCGTCTTGCAGAAGACCTCCATGAGGCAGCCCTTGAGGTCGAGCCGGTCGCCCGTCACCAGCATCGAGCCGGTATAGACCTTGCCGCTGCGCGGATCGTTGATCTTGCCCTTGTAGTCGGGCCCGGGCGCCGCCACCGTGCCGATGGCGCTGCCCTTGTAGGGTCCGCTCTCGATGCGCCCGCAGAAGCCCGCCGCGCAGGGGCGCACCGAGACGGTTTCGCCGTTCTCCGCCTTCCACAGGCCGAGCACCGGTTCGGCGGCGACGGCCGGCACGGCGCTCGCGAGCGCGGAGAGAAGGGCGGCGAGGCGAACGGAGCGAAGCATGAGCGGGACGGATCCTTGCGCGGCGGGCGATCCGCCATCGCCCGACATTGCGGCGGGGGCAGGGCCGTTCCCGACAGGCTCCGCCACGTCGTACACCGCCGTGCGTCTGGAATGATCTTTCTCGGCCTGCGCCGCGCGGCGCCAGCCCGCGCGGCGCTGGAACGCCATCCAGCATCCCATGAACCGACCCGAAGGGTCGGTTCATGGAGGGAGCGCCCTCAGAGCCGCGTCAGCGCCTGCGAACGGCAGATCAGGCCGCCCAGCACGCAGCCGGAGACGGAGAGCGTGTTCCCCTCCAGGCTGCCCTTGCCCTTATACTGCTTGCCGCCCTTGGTGTAGTCGGTCACCGTACCGGCATAGCCGCGCCCCTCCGGCGCGAGCCGCCCGAAGGTCTTCCCCTTGTTCGGACCGCTCGTATAGGTGAGGCAGAAGGCGTCGCCGCAGGCCGCGATAGTGGCCGAATGGCCCGACGGCATCTTCCACGACCCCTCGATGGGATCGGCCAGAGCCGGCCCCGCCGCCATGCAGGCGACCGCGGCTGCCATCGCGGCAATGCGCTTCGTCATGTTCGTTCCTCCCGATGTCGCAAAGGGTCCGGCGCCCGCCTCCTCCAACGAACGCTTCCCTTGACGTAAGAGTAAATCAAATCGGGCCGCGCGCAAGACGGCAACCGCCCGGTCGGTACAGGTCGGCAGGACCTCCAGCGATCTCGGCAGCGCGGCGAGGCCAAGGCATGAACGAGATGTCGTCTCGGACGACCCGGCTTCGCAAAGCATCTCTTGACCATGCTCAGGTGCGCCGACGGCATATGCTTAAGCGTAGCTTTGCGGCCGGCGCCTCGCGCCGGCACGGTGTCCTTGCGAAACGAAGCGAAATCAATGTGTTGCGCGAAGGCCGCCGTCTTGCGGGCCGGATCCGTTCAACTGCAATTAAGCTCAAGTTTTAAGAGGGTTTTCAAGGCGCTGCGCCATTCTGACGGTAAGGAGCGAAGAGCTTCACCAGCTAGACCGGAGACACGCCATGGCCCGCATCGACATCCAGACCTTCGACGGTCCTCTTCTCAACGGCGTCGCCTTCGTGGAGGCCGAACTTCTCTTCGAGATGGGCCTGCGCGCCGCCGCCGGCTCGAACGGCGTGGCCAATCTCGTGGAGGCGCATGTCTTCTTCAACCTCGCCGCCGCCAAGGGCTGGGAGGATGCGCCCTTCCACCGCCAGGACGTCGCCTCGCAGATGACGAAGGCCGAGATCGCCGCCGCCCTTCGCGCCGCCCGCGCCGCGCTCGCCCGGCACTGACGACGCGGGCGCCCGGCGCTCCGCCTGTCAGGTCGCCGCGCCCACCTCTCGAAGCGCGCCGTGAAGCGCGGCCTCGAAGAGATCGAGATCGCCCGGCATTCCGGCCGTGACGCGGATCATCCGGTCGAGCGGCGCGACGCCCGGCATGCGGATGAAGACGCCGCGCGCGATGACGCCCTCGAGGATCGCCCGGGCCCGCGCGCCGTCGCCGCCGCAGTCGATCGCGACGAAATTCGTCGCCGAGGGCAGGGGCCTCAGCCCGGCCTTCTCCGCGATGGCCGCGATCCTCTCGCGCGCCGCGGCGATCCGGCCGAGCACCGCGTCGAGATGGCCGGGGTCCTTCAGCGCCGCCAGCGCGCCCGCCTGGCTCACGCGCGACAGGCCGAAATGATTGCGCACCCGGTCGAAGCCGGCGACGAGATCGGGATGGCCGACCGCGAAGCCGACGCGGGCGCCGGCAAGGCCGTAGGCCTTCGAAAAGGTGCGAAAGCGCAGGAGATTGGGCCGCACGAGCCCGATCGCGGGCAGCGCCGCCGGCGCCATGTCGCCATAGGCCTCGTCGAGGACGAGGATCGTCTCGCCGGGAACGCTCTCGATCAGCCGTTCGACCGCCCGCGCGTCGTGAACCGATCCGGTCGGGTTGTCGGGATTGGCGAAGTAGAGGAGCTTCGGCCTCACCGCCCTGGCGCGCTCGATCAGCGCGTCGATATCCTCGCGGTCGTCCCGGTAGGGCACGAAGTCCAGCCGCCCGCCATGGCCGGCCACATGGTAGTTGAAGGTCGGATAGGCGCCGAGCGAGGTGACGACGAGATCGCCGGGCGCGCAGGCGAGCCGCACGAGATGGCCGAGCAGGCCGTCGATTCCCTCGCCGACGGCGATCGTCGGGACGGGGGTGCCGAGATGGGCGGCGAGCGCCTCGCGCAGCTCGAAATGCTCCGGATCGCCATACATCCAGCTCCGCCCGGCGGACTCGCGCATGGCCTCGATGGCGAGCGGCGAGGGGCCGAAGACGCTCTCGTTCGCCCCGAGGCGGGCCTGGAACGGGCGCCCGAGCCGGCGTTCCAGCGCCTCCGGCCCGACGAAGGGAATGCTGGCGGGCAGCGAGCGGGCGAGCGGCGTGAAATGGTCTGACATGAAGCCTCGTCCGGCGGGTCTGGATCAGGCGTCGAGGCGCACGAGGCCGGCGGCGAAGCGCCGCTGGTTGGCGACATAGTGACGGGCCGAGGCCCGCAGCGCCTCGGCCGCCGCCTCGTCGAGCGCGCGCACCGCCTTGGCGGGGGCGCCCACGATCAGCGAATTGTCGGGGAAGACCTTGTTCTCGGTGACGAGCGCGTTGGCGCCGACGATGGAGTTCCGGCCGATCCGGGCGCCGTTGAGGATCGTCGCCCCCATGCCGACGAGCACGTTGTCGCCGATCGTGCAGCCGTGGACGATGGCCGCGTGGCCGATGGTGCAGCCCGCGCCGATGGTCAGCGGCAGGCCGGCATCGCTGTGCAGGCAGGCATTGTCCTGGATGTTCGTATCGGCGCCGATCTCCATCCATTCGTTGTCGCCGCGCAGCACGGCCCCGAACCAGATGCCGACCCGGCTCGCCAGACGCACGCGCCCGATGACATGGGCGCCGGGCGCGACGAACACGTCCTTTCCAAGGTCCGGGCTTTCGCCGTCGAGCGCGTAGATGGCCATGCGATCCTCCGTCCAGGGCGGAACGAGCCTTGGCCGAGCGATGCCGGCCGGTCAAGCCGCCGCCCGGCGGCTCGTCTCCGGCGACGGCCTTCGGCATCGTCGCGCCTGAGCGATCGAGAACGGCCCGTCCGTCCCCGCACCGCATCCCCGCGCGGTGGCATCGGGGGGGCGACGCACTCGCCTTCGCGTCTCCCTCGACATGCTCTGGCGCGAAGCGCGGCTCGGACAGCCTTCGCAGATCTTCCGAGGCGACGGATCGGGGTGAGGACGGCCTTGCGGGGCGACCGGCCGACTCCTGCCTCGCGCAAGCTTCGAGGACCGCCTTTTGCCGGAAAGTCGCGCGAGCGCCTTTCGAAATAAGGCTCAGGCCTTCGGCGACCATGGCAGCAAGCGGCGGCTGCAACTTGCGCGGATCGGCCGAAATTCAGGCAATCCGTGAAGATGAGCGCCGTCGCGAGGCGCTTTTTAACAGGTTGTTAGGATGCGTTGACAGGGCGTGAACGGCGAAGTGTCTTCGCCGCAACAGGGGTGTGCTCAAAGCGTCCCGGCGCCGGCTTTGTGGCATTTAGGCGATTGCATCCCGACCCTCCCCGGATAATGTCCGATCAGAAAGCTCGCAGGGGCAAGTGCTTCGGACTTTCGCACAGGGGATGGGGCAGGGAAGGTGTTCCTTCAAACAAGGCCCAACCCTAACCTATAATTTGACTGGAGGTCAGGACATGAACATCAAGAGCCTTCTTCTCGGCTCGGCTGCGGCTCTCGTCGCAGTCACCGGCGCCCGCGCTGCGGACGTCATCGTGCCGGCGGCTGCTGAGCCGGCGGAATACGTCAAGGTTTGCGACGTCTACGGCACCGGCTTCTACTACATCCCCGGCACCGAGACCTGCCTGCAGATCAGCGGTTACGTCCGCTTCAAGGTCTACGCTCAGGACAACTCGTTCAACAGCGAAGGCGACGACTACAGCTCCACGAGCGAGACCCGCGTCCGCCTGAACTTCGACGTCCGCGAAGAGACCGAGCTCGGCATGCTCCGCGCCTTCGCCCGCGTCCAGGCCACCAACGGCGGCTCGTTCGGCGACGCTCCCTACGCCATGGACCTCGGCTACATCCAGCTGGGCGGCCTCACCATGGGCTACCTCGACACGCTCTGGACCGAGGGCGACGGCCTCCTGACCGACACCGACCTCCCGGTCGGCCTTCTCGCTGGCCGGTTCGGTCGAAGACGACAACTCGGGCGACTTCTCCCCGAACTTCGTCGCTCGCGTCGCCTATGACGGCGGCATGTTCGGCGCCTACCTCGCCGGCTCGATCGACTCCAACAACGACGTCCTGGTCGACGACACCTTCTTCGACACGTTCGGCCTGAACCCGGACGGCGAGACGGACACCGCCTTCGCCATCAAGGGCGGCGTTTCGCTCAAGCCGATCGAGAACGGCGAGCTGAAGATCGAGGGTTCCTACGCCTTCGACCCGTCGGTCTACTCGACGATCGAGCTCTTCAACAACCCGGGCGACACGACCTTCCGCTTCGGTGGCACGGACTTCGTCGTCAACACGGGCGGCGCTCTGCCGGTCGAGTGGCAGGCTGGCGCGGGCTACGCCCAGACCTTCGGCAAGCTCGGCGTCGCGGTTGCCGGCGTCTACGGTGAGACCTTCGACTACTTCGGCTTCAACGGCACCGGCTTCCAGAACTTCGGTTCGGGCGAGTACTACAAGTTCGTCGGCAACGTCGGCTACGAGATCACCAACAACTTCGACGTCCTCGGCGAAGTCTCCTACACGAACGTCGACCTCGACGACGCTTCGTTCGACCAGACGGCTGGCTTCATCCAGTTCGTCCGCTCGTTCTAATCCCTCATCCGGATTGAACCGAAGGGCCCGGCGCGCAAGCGCCGGGCCCTTCGGCGTTTCGAAGGAGCCTCGAGCGATGCGGTCGGGGGCGGCCGGACGGCTTCCCGGCCTCGGTCGCCGAGAGGCTTGTGATAATAAGGCCACGGGATCATTGTTCCGCCTCGGCGGCGACGTGCAGGCCTAAGGCATTGAAAAAGAACGAGATACCGGCGGTTTGGTCGAAAGGCTAAAACCAAGGTAACCTTATCGAATGTTTCCTTTCTGCACCTGTGAGCGGGTCGTGTCCGCACTGTGGCGTTTCCGTGATTGCGTCCCGTCCGGGCTTGGATAATGTCCCGTCCTGAAAGACAGCCGAGTGAGGGAACGCGGCCTTTCAGACATCCAGGGGTAGGGAAGGTGTTCCTGAAGA
Source organism: Aurantimonas sp. Leaf443 (assembly GCF_001425575.1). GTDB lineage: Bacteria > Pseudomonadota > Alphaproteobacteria > Rhizobiales > Rhizobiaceae > Leaf443. The sequence continues at coordinate 513,832 of NZ_LMRD01000001.1, forward strand.
CAGGGCCCAACCCGGCATTCAAATCGAGTGGGGACCATTCATGACCATCAAGAGCCTTCTCCTTGGCTCGGCTGCGGCCCTCGTCGCAGTCACCGGCGCCCGCGCTGCGGACGTCATCGTGCCTGCCGCCGCCGAACCGGCGGAATACGTCAAGGTTTGCGACGTCTACGGCACCGGCTTCTACTACATTCCCGGCACCGAGACCTGCCTGCAGATCAGCGGCTACGTCCGCTTCAAGGTCTACGCCGCCGACAATTCCTCGAACTCCGAGGGTGACGACTACCGTTCGACCACCGAGACCCGCGTCCGTCTGAACTTCGACGTCCGCGAAGAGACCGAGCTCGGCACGCTGCGCGCCTTCGCCCGCGTCCAGGCCACCAACGGCGGCTCGTTCACCGACCAGCCCTATTCGATGGATCTCGGCTACATCCAGCTGGGCGGCCTCACCATGGGCTACCTCGACACGCTCTGGACCGAGGGCGACGGCCTCCTGACCGACACCGACCTCCCGGTCGGAGGCCGGTGCCTTCTCGCTGGCCGGTTCGCTCGAGGACGACAATTCGGGCGACTTCACCCCGAACTTCGTCGCTCGCGTCGGCTACGAGTCCGACCTGTTCGGCGCCTATCTCGCCGGCTCGATCGACTCCAACACGGACGACTCGATCTACGGCCGTGACTTCGGTGACTTCTTCCTCGACGAAGGCGACCAGACCGACACGGCCGTCGCGGTCAAGGGCGGCGTCCTCATCAAGCCGTTCGACGGCGCCAAGCTGAAGGTCGAGGGTTCCTACGCCTTCGATCCCTCGCAGTACTCGACGCTCGGCCTCTATCGCGGCGTCGTCGCGCCGGAGTTCAACGGCATCGACCTGACCAACGTCACCGGCACCCTGCCGGTCGAGTGGCAGGCCGGCGCGGGCTACGCCCAGACCTTCGGAAAGCTCGGCGTCGCCGTGTCCGGCGTCTACGGCGAGACCTTCGACTATTTCGGCATCTCCAACGGCGTCTCCACGAACTTCGGTTCGGGCGAGTACTACAAGCTCGTCGGCAACGTCGGCTACGAGATCACCGACAACTTCGACGTTCTCGGCGAAATCTCCTACTCGAACGTCGACTTCGACGACGCCGAGATCGACCAGACCGGCGGCTTCATCCAGTTCGTCCGCTCGTTCTAATCCCTCATCCGGATCGAACCGAAGGGCTCGGCGCGCAAGCGCCGGGCCCTTTCTGCGTTCCGACCCGCCCGGCGCCGGCCGCTCGATCCGCGGGCATGGAGCGTGCCGCATTCGATGCTCCGCGCGCAGCCCCCTTCTCGCCGCTGAGGCAGGGCCGGGGGAGGGCGGTGACGGCGGTCGGCGGCCGAGGCGGTGCCGTCGGGCGGGAGCCTTGCGCGAGCACGGCCCAACGAAAAAGGGCCCGCGCCATGCGCGAGCCCCTTGTCCGGTCCGACGATGGGTTTGCGGTCAGCCGCGGCGGCCGAAGCGCAGGTCCTGCTCCACGTTGACCGGGGCGCCGAGGCGGTTCTTGTAGACCTCGTAGTTCTCCATCACGCGCTGCACGTAGTTGCGCGTCTCGGTGAAGGGGATGCGCTCCACCCAGTCCACCACCTCTTCCATCGACTTGCCGCGCGGATCGCCGAAGCGCTGGATCCATTCGCGCGCCCGGCGCGGGCCGGCATTGTAGGCGGCGAAGGTCAGGACGTAGGAGCCGTCGAAATTGTCGATCTGCTCCCCGAGGAAGTGCGAGCCGAGCGTGGCGTTATAGGCCGTGTCGCTCGTCAGGCGCGCCGGGGAGTAGGGCAGGCCGGCCTTCGCCGCCATGCTCTTGGCCGTGCCGGGCATGAGCTGCAGCAGGCCGAGCGCGCCGACGGGCGAGCGGGCCTTCGGGTTGAACGCGCTTTCCTGGCGCGCGATCGCGTAGGCGAGCGCCTTGCCGGCCGCCGAGATATTGGCGTTGGCGGGAATCACGCCGGTCGGAAAGGCGAGGGCGGGCGCGTCGATGCCGCGCCAATAGGCCTGCTTGCCGATCTGCAGCACCAGCGGATGGTCGCCGTTGCGCTCGGCGAGCGCGGAGAGGAGGCCGAGTTCGCCCGGGCTGTCGAGCTCGTCGGCCATCGCCTTCATCAGCGCGTCGGCGCGCCACTGCGAGCCCACCTGCTGCAGGCGCTGGATCGCGCGCACCGGCTCGCGCTGGGCGAAGCGGTCGCGCTCGGCCGCGCTCGCCTTCGGGAAGACGATCGGCTCCGGCCGGCGGCCGAGGCGGGCCGCGGCCACCTGTCCGTAGAAGGTCGCCGAGTAGGACGCGGCCTTGGCGTAGAAGGCTGCGGCATTGCCGCCGGCGCCCGCTTCCGCCGCGCGGCCCTGCCAGTAGTAGCTGCGCGAGAGCGACAGCGGCTTGTTGGACATCTGGGCGATCTTGGCGAAATGCTGGGCGGCCGCGCGCGGTTCGTTCAGGAAGCGCAGCGCGAACCAGCCGGCGTGGAACTCGGCTTCCGCCGCCTCCGGCGAGTTCTCCGCCGAATGGTTGGCGGCGACGCGATAGGCCAGGCGCGCCTTGCCGGCGTCCAGGAGATCGCGCGCCACGATCCGGCGCTCGTTCCACCAGGCGTCCGGGTCGATCAGCACGGCGGGATCGCGCGGCGAGGCGATGAGGAGTTGCGCGGCCCCGTCGATATCGCCCTTCTTGCGCAGGATCTCGACGCGGGCGAGCACCACGATCGGGTCGTTGCGCTGGGCGGCCGGCACGGCCGCGAGGAGCTTGGGCGCGATGGCGTCGCCCCTTATGGCGGCGGCGACGGCGGCATAGACCTGCTTGGCGCCCGCCCGCCCGGCCATGCGCCCGGCATCGGTGATGCGCTCGCCGTAAAGGAGCTTGTCCATGCGGGCGCGGTGGTCGGCCTGCGTCAGCAGCGTCTGGAACTGCGAGAGGATGCGCTCCTCCAGATCCTTGTCGAGCCGCTCCTCGCGCCAGACCCGCGCGATGACGGCGCGCGCCCGGCGCGCGTCGCCGGTCTCGATATGGGCGCGGGCGAGCGCCATCGCCCCTTCCGGGCTCGCGGGCGCACCGCCCGCGAAGAGCTGCAGAACCTCGCGCGCCGGCCGCTGTTCGCGCCAGATCGCCTTCTCGCTGTTGGCACGCAGCGTCTTCAGGCCCGGCCAGCCGCGCAGCTCGCTGGCCGCCCCGGCGATCTCGCCCGCCGGGACGTCCCGTCCACCCTGCTGGGCGACGGCATAGGTCAGGATCTGCCGGTCGAGCGAGCCCGGCATCATGCCCTCGCGGATCGCGCGGGCCTTGATGACATTGCCCTCCGAAAGCGCCTGCAGCCCGTCCTTCAGCTCGCCGCGCATCGGCTTGACCGAGGAGGACCGGGCCGACATCGCGGCGATCGAGGCGGTGAAGGCCGTGGCGCTCGCGGGCGTCGTCGCCGCGGCCGCCGGGCGCAGCACGGGATTGGGCGCCGCCGCAGGCGCGCCGAATCGGCCGGGGTCGATGGCGACGCCGGCATCTTCCAGGAACGGGCGGGCCGCCGGCGTCGGGCCGGTCACAGGAAGGGCGAAATCCTGGCCTTGGACGGACGTGGCGGCGAGCGTGAGCGCGAGGGTGCCGAGAAGGGTCCGGCGCGCACCGGCTGGCAGGTTCATGGCGGGCCTTTTCAATGTCTGGGATCGCGGCAGGTCGGCCTTGGGGCCGCAGCGCGAGGACGGACGGATGCGCCGATCATCGACGGTTAAGATTAAGCCCCGGTTACATCGTCCGAGTAGCCCTTCCCGCACCCCGGCGCGCCTTGTTTCGGTTTCGGCCCTTGCCTATGGTGCGCCGCTTCGAGGGCCGTATTGCGGCATCGCGCGAACCGGCGCGGCGCGGCCTCTCACGAAGAGGTCTGCGGCTCGTCCGTGCGGCCGGGCGAGAGGCGCCCGGCGCCGGCGCGAGGCGGCATAACGGAGTGATCACGATCATGTTCAAGGGTTCGATTCCGGCGCTCGTCACCCCGTTCGCCGAGGACGGTTCGCTGGACGAGGCGGCGCTTCGCGCCTTCGTCGAGTGGCAGATCGCGGAAGGGTCGGACGGCCTCGTGCCCGTCGGCACCACCGGCGAGAGTCCGACCCTTACCCATGCCGAGCACAAGCGTGTCGTCGAGATCACCATCGAGGCCGCCGGCGGCCGCGTTCCCGTCATCGCGGGCGCGGGCTCGAACAACACGGTCGAGGCGATCGACCTCGCGCTCTTCGCGCAAGGGGCGGGCGCCGACGGTCTTCTCGTCGTCACGCCCTACTACAACAAGCCCAACCAGAAGGGGCTCTACGCCCATTACGCGGCGATCGCGCAGGCCGTCTCGCTGCCGATCCTCATCTACAACATCCCCGGCCGTTCGGTGATCGACATGATGCCCGAGACGATGGGGCGCCTCGCGCAGGATTTCTCCAACATCGTGGGCGTGAAGGACGCGACCGCCAAGGTCGATCGCGTCAGCGAGCAGCGCATCACCTGCGGCCCGGACTTCGTCCAGCTGTCGGGCGAGGATTCCACCGCCCTCGGCTTCAACGCCCATGGCGGCCACGGCTGCATCTCCGTCACCGCCAATGTCGCTCCGCGCCTGTGCGCCGAGCTGCAGGCGGCCTGCGCGGCCGGCGACTTCGCCAGGGCCCTGACGATCCAGGACCGGCTGATGCCCCTGCACAAGGCGCTGTTCATCGAGCCGAACCCGACGGGCGTGAAATACGCGCTCTCGCGCCTCGGGCTGGTGGCCAACCGCCTGCGCCGCCCGCTCGTGGCGATCGATCCCTCGACCGAGGAGATCCTCGACGACGCGCTGCGCGCCGCCGGCCTCCTGAACTGAACGAAGACGGCCGGGGGCGCTGGGCGCCGCGCGGGCTCCATCCCATATGAGAGCGGCGGAGAGGTCGGCCTCCCCCGCCCGACCCGGCGGGCCGCCATGCCCCGGCGCGACGACGGGGACCGCCGCGCAAGTGCCGTAAACAGGACGAAGGGGAGGGGCACCGCGTCGCCCCGGCTCCGAAGGAAAGCGCCGCAATGGCCAAGAAGCCCAGTCCCGGATCGAACGTCGCGGCCGAGAACCGCAAGGCGCGGTTCCATTTCGAGATCGTCGACACGCTGGAGACGGGTCTCGTCCTGACCGGCACTGAGGTCAAGTCGCTGCGCCAGGGCAAGGCCTCTATCGCCGAGGCCTATGCGAGCGCCGAAGGCGACGAACTCTGGCTGATCAACTCCAACCTGCCGGAATATCTGCAGGCGAACCGCCAGAACCACGAGCCCAAGCGGCGTCGCAAGCTCCTCGTGCACCGCTCGCAGCTGAACAAGCTGGCGGGCGCCATCCAGCGCGACGGCATGACCCTCGTGCCGCTGCGCATCTATTTCAACGACAAGGGCGTTGCCAAGCTGCTCCTCGCGCTCGCCCGCGGCAAGAACGCGCCCGACAAGCGCGAGGCGGCGAAGGAGCGGGACTGGAACCGTCAGAAGCAGAGACTTCTGAAGAACGGGTAGGAGGCCTTGGCGGATGAGCGACTTTCCTTGCCCACCCGAGGCAGGCGACGACGGCGCCAGCGATCATCTGCCCGGGCGCGCCATCCCGACCACGGCGCTGGCCAGCACGCATGGCGGCCGCGTCGATCTCCCCTCGCTCGCCGGCCGCACGGTGCTCTTCGTCTTTCCCTCGCCTGGCGACGCCGCTTCGCAGGGGCTCGGCGATGCGATCGCGGCCGCGCCCGTTTCGCAGACCGGCGGCTTCCGCGATGCCTATGCCGAGTTGCGGGGGCTTGCGATCTCGCAGGTCTACGGTCTCTCCTCCAGTCCCCTGCCGGACCTTGTCGAAACCGCCCGCCGCCTTCACCTGCCCTTCGCCCTTCTCTCCGACGAGGACGGCGCCCTGCAGGCGGCGCTCGACCTGCCGCAATTCGAGAGGGACGGGGCGCTGCATCTTCGCCGGATCAGCCTGATCTTCGAGGCGGGCCGTATCTCCAAGGTCTTCTACCCGGTCCTCGCGCCCGCCGGGAATGTCGAGGAGATCCTCGCCTATCTGCGCGAGGCCTGAGGGCCCGTCCCATCCCGCGAGCGCAGGTGCGCCGCGGCGGCCCGGAAGACGTCGCGGAACATCTCGGGCGTCAGCACGCCCGTGTTCGTGTTGTAGCGCGAGCAATGATAGCTCGAGAACAGGCGCAGGGCCCCGACGTCGTGCGCCCCGCCATGCGAGAAGGGCACGCTCGAAAGCTTCGCCCCGAGCGCGCGCACGGTGGAATCGTGGGCGATGCGCCCGAGCGTGACCACGGCCTGAAGCTCCGGCAGGCTCGCCAGCGTCGCCGCGAGATAGGTCCGGCAGGTGTTGATCTCGGCGCCGACCGGCTTGTTCTGGGGCGGCACGCAGCGCACCGCGTTGGTCACGGCCGCCCCGGTCAGCGTCAGCCCGTCGTCGGGCCGCGCGGCGAACGTGCCGCGGGAGAAGCCGAATTCGTCGAGCGTCGCATAGAGAAGGTCGCCGGCGAAGTCGCCGGTGAAGGGGCGCCCGGTGCGGTTGGCGCCGCGCACCCCGGGCGCCAGGCCCACCACGAGAAGGCGCACGGCCTCGCGTCCTCCCTCCGGCAGGAACGTCTCCACCGGCGCGTTGTGCCAGTCCGGCTCCCGCGCGCGCCACTCCTCGCGGAAGGCGACGAGGCGCGGGCAGAGCGGGCAGTCGCGCGGCGCTTCGGGCGTCCGGGCTGCGGCTGGGGTCGGCATGGCGGCGCTCAGAGGTCCTCGTCGCCTTCGGCCACGGCCTCCACCCGCCGCGCGAGGCGCGCCTCGCGCTCGGCCGGGCTGCGGCCGATCTCGGTCTTCAGCGTGGCGAGTTCGATGAAATGGTCGGCCTGGCGGCGCAGATCGTCGGAGATCATCGGCGGCTGGGTCGTCAGCGTGGAGACGACCGAGACCTTGCGCCCGCGCCGCTGCAGCGCCTCCACCAGCGAGCGGAAGTCGCCGTCGCCGGAGAACAGGACATAGTGGTCGACGGTCTCGGTCAGCTCCATGGCGTCCACCGCGAGCTCGATGTCCATGTTGCCCTTGATCTTGCGCCGGCCGGTCGGGTCGGTGAACTCGCGCGCCGGCTTCGTCACCACGCGGTAGCCGTTATAGTCCAGCCAGTCGATGAGCGGACGGATGGAGGAATATTCCTGATCCTCGATCAGGGCCGTGTAGTAATAGGCGCGCAGGAGATAAGCCCGGCTTTGGAAATGCGTCAGAAGGCGCTTGTAGTCGATGTCGAAGCCGAGGCTGCGGGAGGTGGCGTAAAGATTTGCCCCATCGATGAACAGGGCAATCTTCTCGCGTTGGTCGAACATGATGCGCGCTTTCTCTTAAAAATTGTATGCCTGTCGATAAATGGACAATAGAACAAAGATGCGGCCGGTCCAAACAGCGCTCCGTCCGTGAAGCGCGACCCTAGTCAGTCGCCGGACCGAAGCCAATCGCTATTTGCCTCGGGGCCCCGCGCGGAGGCGGCGGGGCCGGGCGGCGATGTGGCCCTTGCGCGGCGCTTTCACTTGTGCCAGCCGGCCCGACGCGCTATCAGCAGCACTTGATCCCCTCCGGAACGGCATTACAGGAGACAGGCAATGGCCCGCGTCACCGTCGAAGACTGCGTCGATAAGGTCGAAAACCGCTTCGAGCTCGTGCTTCTGGCGAGCCATCGGGCCCGCCAGATCAGCCAGGGCCAGGCCATCACCGTCGATCGCGACAACGACAAGAACCCGGTCGTCGCGCTGCGCGAGATCGCCGACGAGACCCTGTCTCCCGGCGACCTCAAGGAAGACCTGATCCACTCGCTGCAGAAGCATGTCGAGGTCGACGAGCCCGAGGCGCCCGCCTCCGCGCCGAGCATCCCGCAGACCGCCGCCGCCCCCGGCGCCCTCGTCGCCGCCGACGAGGACGACGACCAGCCGGTCTCGTTCGACCGCATGTCGGAGGAGGAACTCCTGGCCGGCATCGAGGGCCTCGTGGCGCCCGAGAAGACGGAAGATTATTGATCCCTTCGCGCCGGCCAACCCTTTCGGTGCCGGCGGTTTAGGACCTATATGGAAGGGCGTTCCGCGATCGCGGGACGCCCTTTTCCTTGAATGATCGATGCCCCCGTGACGGTCGACCGTCGATGATGCGACAATACGAACTCGTCGAGAAGGTCGCGGCCTACAAGCCCGATCTCGACGAAGCGCTCCTCAACCGCGCCTATGTCTACGCCATGCAGAAGCACGGCGCGCAGAAGCGTGCCTCGGGCGATCCGTACTTCTCCCACCCGCTCGAGGTCGCCGCGATCCTGACGGGCATGCATCTGGACGAGGCCACGATCGCCGTCGCGCTCCTGCACGATACGATCGAGGACACGGACGCCACGCGCAAGGAGATCGACCAGCTCTTCGGCCAGAAGATCGGTCAGCTCGTCGAGGGCCTGACCAAGCTGAAGCGCCTCGACCTCGTGTCGAGAAAGGCCGCGCAGGCCGAGAACCTGCGCAAGCTGCTCCTGGCCATCGCCGACGACATCCGCGTCCTTCTCGTCAAGCTCGCCGACCGCCTCCACAACATGCGCACGCTCGGCCCCATGGCGCCCGAGAAGCGGGCGCGCATCGCGCAGGAGACGATGGACATCTATGCGCCGCTCGCCGGGCGCATGGGCATGCAGGACATGCGCGAGGAGCTGGAAGACCTCGCCTTCCGCCACACCAATCTCGAAGCCTACGAGACGATCGTCTCGCGCCTGAAGGAACTCGGCGACCGCCAGGCCGGCAACATCCTGCGCATCGAGACCGACCTCACCGAGCGCCTGCGCGAGGCCGGCATCGAGGCCAAAGTCTCTGGCCGGCAGAAGAAGCCCTATTCGGTCTTCTCCAAGATGCAGCGCAAGGCGCTCTCGCTGGAGCAGCTCTCCGACATCTTCGGCTTCCGCGTGATCGTGCCGACCGAGGAGAAGTGCTACGCCACGCTCGGGATCGTCCACCGGACCTGGCCGATGGTGCCAGGCCGCTTCAAGGACTACATCTCCACCCCGAAGCAGAACGACTACCGCTCGCTCCACACGACCGTCGTCGGCCCCTCGCGCCAGCGCGTGGAGATGCAGATCCGCACGCAGGCCATGCACGAGATCGCCGAATACGGCGTCGCCGTCCACGCCGTCTACAAGGACGCCTCGCGCGATGCCGGCGCCAAGGCCTATCTCTCCAAGGATTCCAACGCCTACGGCTGGCTGCGGCGCACGATCGAGCTCCTGGCGGAAGGCGACAACCCGGAAGAGTTCCTGGAACATACCAAGCTCGAGCTCTTCCAGGATCAGGTCTTCTGCTTCACCCCGAAGGGCCGGCTGATCGCCCTGCCGCGCGGCGCGACGCCCATCGACTTCGCCTATGCCGTCCACACCGATGTCGGCGACACCTGCATCGGCTGCAAGATCGACGGCCGCGTCATGCCCGTCGTCACCGAACTGTCGAACGGCGACGAGGTGGAGATCGTGCGCGCCAAGGGCTCGACGCCGCCGCAGGCCTGGGAATCGATCGCCGTCACCGGCAAGGCGCGCTCGGCCATCCGCCGCGCCGCCCGCGCCTCCATCCGGCGTCAATATTCCGGCCTCGGCCAGCAGATCCTGGAGCGCACCTTCCAGCGCTCTGGCAAGACCTTCTCGCGCGAGGCGCTGAAGGCGCTGCTCGCCAAGCTCGGCCAGAAGGAGATCGAGGACGCGCTCGCCGCCGTTGGCCGCGGCGAGCTGATGCCGTCCGACGTCCTGAAGGCCGCCTATCCCGACTATCAGGACAGCCGCGTCACCAAGGCCGACCCGCGCCAGGAACAGGACGGCTGGTTCAATCTGGGCACCGCCGCCGGCATGATCTTCCGCGTGCCCGGCCTTGCCCGTCCGAGCGGGGAGCCGAGCGCCAACGCCATCCCCATCCGCGGCGTCGGCGACGACATGGCCGTGCAGTTCGGCCCGGACGGCGCCGTGCCCGGAGACCGGATCGTCGGCATCGTGGAGCCGGGCAAGGGCATCACCATCTATCCCATCCAGTCGCCGGCGCTGAACGACTTCGACGAGCATCCCGACCGCTGGGTCGACGTGCGCTGGGATATCGACGCGGCCATGAGCGAGCGCTTTCCCGCCAAGATCGCCATCGCCGCGGTGAACCAGCCGGGCTCGCTGGCCGAGATCGCCGAGACGATCGCGGCCAACGACGCCAATATCCACAACCTCTCCATGGTCGCCACCGCCCCGGACGTGACGAAGATGGTGCTGGAGCTGGAGGTCTGGGACCTGCAGCACCTGAACCAGACCCTGAAGCAGCTGCGCGGCAAGGCCTGCGTCTCGGAAGTCAGCCGCGTCAACGGCTGAGAGTTGCGGCATCGCGCGCCGCGCTTTAACGAGGGGCGCTTCCCGGGCCCGGGCGGCGACAGGCGAGGGGACGCGCGATGACGACCGAGGACGTGCTGGACATCTTCCGCAAGGCGGGCGCCTATCTGGAAGGGCATTTCATCCTCACCTCCGGCCGGCGCTCCAAGGTCTTCCTGCAGAAGGCCCGCGTCTTCATGCATGCCGACGCGACCGAGACGCTCTGCCGCGCGCTCGCCGAGCGCATCCGGCAGGAGGTCGATGGCCCCGTCGACTACGTCGTCGGTCCGGCCGTCGGCGGCCTCATCCCCGCCTACGAGACCTCGCGGCACCTCAAGGTGCCGGCCATCTGGGTGGAGCGCGAGAACGGCACGTTCCGCCTGCGCCGCTTCGAGATCGAGCCGGGCGCGCGCGTCGTCATCGTCGAGGACATCGTCACCACCGGCCTTTCCATCCGCGAGACCATCACCTGCATGGAGGCGCTCGGGGCGCGCGTTCTCGCCGCCGCCTGCATCGTCGACCGCTCGGCCGGCAAGGTGGATGTCGGCGTGCCGCTCATCGCGCTCGCGCAATACGAGGTGGCCTCCTACGACCCGGCCGACCTTCCGCCGGAACTGGCCGCGATCCCGCCCGTCAAGCCGGGCAGCCGCTCGCTCTGACCGCGCTGGGCGACGCCGCAAGATCGCGGCGGCGCGCTTGCCGGGCCGGGGACCGCTTGCCTATCTTGGGGAAGGGCTTGCACAATCTCCCGCGCGGCGCGAAACGGGAGCGCGGCGCTGCGGCGGCGCGAGAGACCCGAGGACCCGAATGCTGTTTGCCCGGCGCCTGAAGCCGACGCTCTCCCAGAAGCTGCGCACCGCGCTTTGGCCGCGGCGCTCCTTCGCGCGCTCGCTGCGCTATTTCGCCAAGCGCGTGCTGCGCCTGCGCGCCTCGCCGCACGCCATCGCCGCCGGATTCGCGGCGGGCGCCTTCGCGGCCTTCACCCCGCTCATCGGCTTCCACTTCCTCCTCGCCTTCGCCATCGCCTATTGCGTGGCCGGCAACATGGCCTCCGCCGCGCTCGGCACCATGCTCGGCAACCCGCTGACGCTGCCGCTGATCTGGGGCGCGACCTACGAGGTCGGCGACTATCTCCTCAACGCCAACGCGATCGATGGCAATCCGCCCGAGGGGCTCGCGCACGCGCTGGAGCACCGGGACTTCGCGGCGATCTGGAAGCCGGTGCTCGAACCCATGCTCGTCGGCTCCATCCCGCTCGGCCTCGGCGTCGCAGCCCTCGCCTATGCCGGCATCTTCCTCGCCGCGCGCAGCTTCCAGGCGCGCCGCGTGAGGCAGGTTGCCGCGCGCCAGGGCCCGTCCGCTCCGCTGCCGGCGGGAGGCGCCTCGTGATCGTCGGCATCGGCAGCGACCTCATCGACATCCGCCGCGTCGCCCGCACGCTGGAACGCCACGGCGAGCGCTTCACGACCCGCGTCTATACCGAGATCGAGCGTCGCAAGTCCGACCGGCGCGCCCAGCGCGCGGCCTCCTACGCCAAGCGCTTCGCCGCCAAGGAGGCCTGCGCCAAGGCGCTCGGCACCGGGCTCAGCCAAGGCGTGTTCTGGCGCGACATGGGCGTCGTGAACCTGCCGAGCGGGGCGCCGACGATGCGCCTGACGGGCGGGGCGGCGCTGCGCCTGCAGGCGATCCTGCCGCCCGGCCACGAGGCGCGCATCCATCTGACGATCACCGACGACGATCCGCTGGCGCAGGCCTTCGTCATCATCGAGGCCGTGCCGCTCGCGACGGCCCCGCCAGTTTGATCGCGGCGCAGCATTGCCCCGTTTCGGGGAAGCCGTTAGAACGCGCGCAAGACGGCTCCCGGGGAGCCGCGAGACCGTCAAGGGCACAGAATGGTTGACCGGGCCGAGCGCGAGGAAAAGGGCGGGATCGGCGAGACGATCAAGGTCGTCGTCCAGGCATTGCTCCTGGCGCTGGTCATCCGCACCGTCCTCTTCCAGCCGTTCTCGATCCCGTCGGGCTCGATGATGCCGACGCTGCTCGTCGGCGACTATCTCTTCGTGTCCAAGTGGAGCTACGGCTTCTCCAAGTATTCCATTCCCTTCTCGCCGCCGATCTTCGACGGCCGCATCCTCGCCTCCGATCCGACGCGCGGCGACATCGTCGTCTTCCGCAAGCCCAACGAGGTCGAGGTCGACTATATCAAGCGCCTCGTCGGGCTGCCGGGCGACCGGGTGCAGATGCGCGGCGGCGTCCTCTCCATCAACGGCGTCGCCGTGCCGCGCGAGGCGGCGGGGACGTTCGAGGCCGAGGACGGCACGCAGGTGCCGCAGTTCCGCGAGACCCTGCCCAACGGCGTCTCCTACCTGACGCTGGATCTCGCCACCGATTCCGCCGGCGACAATACCCGCGAGTTCGTGGTGCCGCCCGGCCACTATTTCATGATGGGCGACAATCGCGACAATTCGCTCGACAGCCGTTTCGACGTCGGCTTCGTGCCCTTCGAGAATCTCGTCGGCAAGGCGCAGGTGATCTTCTTCTCCATCGAGAACGATTCCTCGCCGCTGGAGATCTGGAACTGGCCGACGGAACTGCGCCCGAGCCGTCTCCTCACGTGGCTCGGTTGAAGGCCGACAGGTCCCTCGAGGAACTCGAGCGCCGCCTCGGCCTGACGTTCCGCGACAGGACGCGTTTCGAACGGGCGATGACCCATGCGAGCCTCCGGGCCTCGGGCGGGGCGTCGAGCTACGAGCGGCTGGAGTTCCTGGGCGACCGCGTGCTCGGCCTCGTCGTCGCCGAGAAGCTCTTCGAGATGTTTCCCAAGGCCGACGAGGGCGACCTCTCGCTGCGCTTCAACGCGCTGGTCAGCGCCGACACCTGCGCCGAGATCGCCGACGAACTGGCGCTGCACGAGTTCATCCGCCACGGCGGCGACCTCAAGCGGCTGAAGGGCGAGCGCACGCGCAACATCCGCGCCGATGTCGTGGAATCGCTGATCGCGGCCATCTACCTCGAAGGCGGACTGGACGCGGCGCGCGGTTTCGTTCTGAAATACTGGGCGGGCCGGCTCGCCACCGCCGCCTCCGCCCGGCGCGATCCCAAGACCGCGCTGCAGGAATGGGCCCATACGCTGGGCACCGCGACACCGCGCTACGAGATCGTCGGCCGCGAGGGCCCCGATCACGACCCGACCTTCACCGTGCGGGTGACGATCCCCGAGCGCGAGGCCGGCGAAGGGCGAGGGCGCTCGCGCCGGCTCGCCGAGCAGGAAGCGGCGACCGAAGTGCTTCGGCGCGAGAAAGTTTGGAAGGACGAGGATTGAGCGACGAGACCCCCCGCGACGAGACCGGACACGACCTGGCGCCGCGCGATGAGACGGCGGGCGCCGCTGCGGGCGAGGGCACCCGGGCGGGCTTCGCCGCGCTTCTGGGCGCGCCGAACGCGGGCAAGTCGACGCTCGTCAACCAGCTCGTCGGCACCAAGGTCTCGATCGTCACGCACAAGGTGCAGACGACCCGGGCGCTGGTGCGCGGCATCGCCATCCGCGACCGCACGCAGATCGTCTTCGTCGACACGCCCGGCGTCTTCGAACCCAGGCGCCGGCTCGACCGCGCCATGGTCAAGACCGCCTGGTCCGGCGCGCGCGACGCCGACATCGTGCTCGCCATCGTCGATGCCGAGCGCGGTCTCGGGCCCGACGTCGACACGATCCTGACCCGGCTCGCCGACATGCGCCAGCCGCGCGTCCTCCTCCTCAACAAGGTGGACCGCATCAAGCGCGACACGCTGCTCGGCCTCACCAAGGAGATCACCGAGCGCCTGCCCTTCGAGCGCGTCTTCATGATCTCGGCGCTGACGGGCTCGGGCTGCGACGACCTGATGGACTATCTCGCCGGCGCCCTGCCGGAGAACCCCTGGTACTACCCGGAAGACCAGATCTCCGATCTCCCGCTGCGCCAGCTCGCCGCCGAGATCACCCGCGAGAAGCTCTATCTGCGGCTCCACGAGGAACTGCCCTATTCGAGCCATGTCGAGACCGAGCTCTGGCAGGCGCGGCCCGACGGCTCGGTGCGCATCGAGCAGACGATCTATGTCGAGCGCGACAGCCAGAAGGCGATCGTCCTCGGCCACAAGGGTGCGACCATCAAGGCCATCGGCCAAGCCGCGCGCCAGGAGATCATCGAGGCGGCCGAGACCAACGTCCATCTCTTCCTCTTCGTGAAGGTGCGCGACAATTGGGGCGACGATCCCGAGCGCTATCGCGAGATGGGTCTCGACTTCTCGCGCTGACGCGTCTCGCACTGGCGGGCCGGCGCGCCTGCGCCATCTCGATGGAACGACCGGGCGCGACTCCATCGCCGCCCGTCATCCGGACGCCCGTTCCATGAGCCGATCTCTTTCGCGACGTCACGGGATGCGCCATGGAATGGCGTGAGGCCGCCATCGTCCTCGGCTTTCGCCGCCACGGCGAGACGAGCGTCATCGCCGAGGTGATGACGCGCGAGCGCGGCCGCCATCTCGGCATCGTGCGCGGCGGGCGCTCGCGCAAGCAGCAGCCGGTTCTCCAGCCCGGCAACGGCGTTGAGGTGAACTGGCGCGCCCGGCTCGACGAGCAGATGGGCACCTTCACCGTCGAGCCGCTCGCCATGCGCGCCGCCCGGCTGATGGAGACGGCGGCGGGACTGAACGCCATCCAGGCCGTCGCCAGCCATCTGCGTCTCCTGCCCGAGCGCGATCCCCATCCAAGGCTCTACGACGCGCTGGAGGCCATGGCCGATCATCTCGGCGATCCGCTGACGGCGGGCGAACTCGTGCTGCGTTTCGAGCTGGCGCTTCTGGAGGAGCTCGGCGTCGGCCTCGATCTCACGCGCTGCGCGGCGACGGGCACGGCGAAGGATCTCGCCTACGTCTCCCCGAAGACCGGCCGGGCCGTCGGCCGCGGGCCCGGAGAGCCGTGGCGCGACAAGCTCTTCGCCCTGCCGCCCTTTCTCCTCGACGAGACGCACCGGCCGGACGCCGGCGAACTCGGTTCCGCCTTCGCCATGACCGGCTTCTTCCTCTTCCGCCATGTCTACGAGCCGCGCGGGCTGACGGCGCCGGTCTCGCGGGCTGGGCTCCTTCATGCGGTGGAGCGCGCCGGCGCCGAGATCTGAGCCGTCAGGCCGGCTGGGCGAGGGGCGCGGCCGGCGCCTCGCGGATGGGCCAGTTCACGACGGCCGCGAACACGCCCATCGCCACGCCCAGCCACCACACGACGTCGTAGGAGCCCGTCGTCTGGTAGAGCACCCCGCCCAGCCAGACGCCGAGGAACGAGCCGATCTGGTGGGAGAAGAAGACGAGGCCGCCGAGGAGGCCGAGATAGCGCGTGCCGAACATGATGGCGACGAGCGCGTTCGTCGGCGGCACGGTGGAGAGCCAGAGGATGCCCATCACCGCCGAGAAGAGGACGACGCTCGTCGGCGAGATCGGCGTCAGCAGGAAGAGCGTCACGGCGAGCGAGCGGCCGAGATAGATGAAGGCGAGCATGTGCGGCTTGGAATGGCGCTGGCCGAGAATGCCCGAGCCGAGCGAGCCGATGATGTTGAAGAAGCCGATCAGCGCCAGCGCGATCACCGCATAGGCGGGCGCGAGCCCCTTGTCGGCGAGATAGGCCGGGAAATGCGCCGTGATGAACGCCACCTGGAAGCCGCAGACGAAGAAGCCGGAGGTGAGGAGGAGATAGCTCTTCGTGGCGAAGGCCTGCGAGAGCGCGGCGCCCATCGTCTGCTGGATCTCGCTCGTCAGATCGCGCCGGGGCGTCGCCTCGCTGCGCAGCGCATAGGCGAGGAGCGGTACGAGGAGCATCAGCCCGGAGAGAATCAGGAGCGAGTCCGACCAGCCGTGGCGCTCGATCAGCGCCTGGCTGAGCGGCGCGAAGACGAACATGCCGGCCGAGCCCGCCGCCGTGCCGAGCCCGAAGACGAAGGAGCGCTTCTCCGCCGTCACGCGCCGCGCGAAGGCGGCGAGCACGATGCCGAACGAGCCCGCCGCCACGCCGAGGCCGACGAGGACGCCCGCGCCCATCGACAGGAAGAAGGGCGTCGGCGCCACGGCGGTGAGGGCAAGGCCCGCGGCGTAGATCAGACCGGAGAGAACCAGGACCTTGGCCGTGCCGAACCGGTCGGCGATGGCGCCGAAGATCGGTTGCCCCGCGCCCCAGAAGAGATTCTGCAAGGCGATGGCGAGGGCGAAGTCCTGCCGGCTCCAGTCCTTGTCGGCGAGCATCGGCAGCTGGAAGAAGCCGATCGCCGAACGCGGGCCGAAGGTGAGGAGCGCGATGAGGCACCCCGCCACGATCGCGCCCCACGCGATCGATCCGGCGCCGGTCCCGGCCTGCCTTGTCGTATCCATGCCCGTTCCCTTCCTCTGCGCATTGCACAGTACAGGCGGGGCTGCGGTGTCCAAACGACTTTTGTTGATCGCAGAGATCGCGTTCGCGAATGCCGGACGGCCTCCGGCGGGTCCGGGGGGGCGTCGCGCCCTGCGGATATGGCCGAAGCCTCGTCCGGCACGCGAATCGCCTGATGCTTCAGTCCAGGACGAGCGGCAGCACGAAGGGCGTGCCGGAAAAGGCGTCGGCGCCGCGCCCGATCGAGCGGATCGCCGCGACCATCCGGCCCTCGCGCCCGAGCTTCTCGTCGGCGAGGGAGACGAGCCGCGGATTCGGCGTCGCCGAGGGGCTGCGCTGGCGCAGCTCCTGCGCCAGCGCCATCTCGTCCAACTCGGGATTGATCGCCAGCGCCAGGATATAGGCCGCCGCCGTCGAACGGCTGATTCCCGCCCAGCAATGGACGACGAGCGGTCTCTCCCGATCCCAGCGTTCGCCGAAGGCGAGGAGGCGGTCGAGATGCTCGACACCCGGCGCGGTCATGCCCTCCATCGGTTCGGCAATGTCGTTGACACCGATGAAGAGATGGCGTTCGGCGGCGACGCTCGCCGGACGGTTCACCACCGTGTCGGCGTTGATGAGCGTGACGATGTCGAGCGCGCCATGGGTCTCGACGGTGGCGGGAAGGTCGGCGAGGGAGGAGACGACGAGATAGGTCATGGCGTCATTCTAGGGCGGCGGCCATGCGAAGGGCAGTCGTCCGCATGCCGATCGGCATCGCAATTTTCGCGGCCTTCGCGCGGTGGTCAGGACCGTGCGGCGCGAAGCGCCGTCGCGACGGGTGCACGGGCGCCGACCGCCGCGTCGAGATCCCGGAACCGCGCGAGGAAGGCGCGGCCGACCTCGGCGGTCGCCATCGGCGCGAAGGCCTGCGAATCGACGAGGCCGTCCGGGGCCTTGCCGAAGAGCGCCGTCGCCTCGGCGGACGAGAAACCCGCCAGGAGCACGGCCTCGTGATGGGCCGAGACGCGGTCGGCCGCCTTCAGGAGCTTCTCCACCGCCGGCGCCAGCGCGCCCGGCAGGCCGAATCGCATGTGGATCGCGGCCTGGAGCCGCTTCTCGACACGCTTGTAGTCGCCGCCCATCACGCTCTTGAAGGGCGAGATCATGTCGCCGATCACGTATTCCGGCCCGTCGTGGAGCAGCGCGGCGAGGCGCCAGCGCGGATCGGGCTCGCTCGCCGCGACGATGCGCTCCACGATCAGCGAATGCTGCGCGACGGAGAAAGCGTGGTCGCCGCGCGTCTGGCCGTTCCAGCGCGCCACGCGCGCGAGCCCGTGGGCGATGTCCTCGATCTCGATGTCGAGCGGGGAAGGGTCGAGGAGGTCGAGCCGCCGGCCGGACAGCATGCGCTGCCAGACGCGCGGCGGCTTCTCGGGCGCGCGGCTCATGCGAGCGCGTCCGAGCCTTCGGCCTCGGTCGGCAGCGCGTAGCCCGCCCAGGGCGGAATCGTCGCCGTCAGCGGCACGCCGTCCGCCGCGATGGTCTCGCCGGCGGACAGCGCCTCGGCGAGACGGTCGATGCGCACCAGCGCGAACCCGTCCGCGCCCGTCGCGGCGAGGAGGGTGCCGAGCGTGCGCGCCCCCGCGCTCACCACGGCGCCGGGCGTCAGGTGCCGCTCGGCCGAGACGAGCACGAGGCGCCGGCGCGCCGTGCCGCGATGCTGCATGCGCGAGACCACTTCCTGCCCGACGAAGCAGCCCTTGCGGAAGGAGACGCCGCCATTCTGGTCGAGCAGCACGTCGTGCGGGAACATCTCGGCGGGCGGGAAGTCGCTGACCGCCTCGGCGATGCCGGCCCGCACCCGGCGCGCTTCGAAGGCCTCGGCACCGGCCTCCTCGCCCCCGGCGGGCGCGTCGCCATATTGCCGCCCGACGCGTTCGCCGACGAATCGCCGGTCGGCGAGCCATGGCCCGTCCTCGTCCCAGACCGCGAAGACGGCCTCCTCGTCGGGGGCGATCGTCACCTTGGCGCGCAGCTTGTAGAGCGTCAGACGCTTCTGGAGGTCGGCGCGGGCCTCGCGGGCCACGTCCACCCGAAACCCGTCCTCGCAGCGGCTGAGAAGGAAGTCGAAGAGGATCTTGCCCTGCGGGCTGAGAAGCGCCGCCGGGCGCGCCTCGCCTTGCTGCAACCGGTCGAGATCGGCCGTGACGAGTGTCTGCAGGAAGGTCTCGGCATCCGCGCCCGTCACTCGCAGGAGGGCGCGCGCCGGCAGGCGGGCATAGGGCATGGTCGCACTCGCTTGTCGTGGAACTCGGTCCCGGAACCGGACGGCCCGTCAGTCGCCGGCGACGAAGAATTCCAGCTTGCCGTCCGGCGAGAGGCCGACGCGGTAGAAATTGTAGGCGCCGAATTCCTTCATCGCCTCGTAGTCGCCGGCCGTCACGATCTTGAAGAGCTCGACCTTCTGGCGGTTTGTCAGCGTCTCCAGGGAAACTTGCGTGAAATAGGGCCAGACGAAGATCTCGTCCGGCGTGCCCTTCTCGGCCACCGTATGGCCGGCCTCCAGAACTTCGAGGAGGATCGCGAGCGTCTCGACGCCCTCGCCGTCGCCCGAGATCGACTTCAGGAAGGCGATCGGGTCCTCCGGCGTCTCGCCGAAGCTGAGCACCGTGCCCTCCTCGCCGGTGCGCAGATAGGGCTTCAGCGCCTCGATCTCGCCGGTGCGCGCGATCTCCATCAGCTTGTCGCGCAGGGCGACGACGGGGCCGGGCAGGCCGTCCGAGCCGTAGAAGATCTCGGCCGGCGCGCTAGCCTGAGCGGCGGCTTCGTCCTCGGCCTGTTCGGGCTCGGGCGCCGCGCCCGTCAGGTCGCGGATGGAGGCGGGCGGCGTCCGTTGCGGCTGGTCGGGCCCCTGAGCCGGCGCAGCCTCGGCCGGCACCGGCGGCAGGGTGCCGGCGGGCGCCGCGGGATCGGCGGCGGGGGTCTCCTCGGCCTCACTCGTCGGTGCGGCGCCGGAGCCGGTGAGCGGGGGCAGCGGCACCTGCAGGATGCCCTCGCGGGGCACGGTCTCGTTGTCCTTGCCGCCGAACTGCGAGAAGGCATGCGCGCCGCCGGCCCATGACGACAGGATCAGCGCGGACAGGAGTGTGACGCGGGCAGTCGAGCGAAGCGTCGGCACGGACGGATCCTCCGTTGCGAAGCGCGGACGCGGACCCGTTCCTCCGGCGCGCGGAGCGGTTGGGCCTGGGCGTTGCGAAAGGCGGCGAGCGCCTATTGAAGCGAGCGGTCCGAGCAGAACTCGCCGAACTCGATGCGCCTGCGAAGGCCTTCCACCATGGCGATGACGTCGGCCTCGCCCTGCAGGCGGATCAGTTCGGTCAGCGCCGTCGAGATCGCCGTCTCGGCGAGGATCTCCGCCTCGATGCCGTCCGAGATCCCGTCCGCCCAGGCTTCGCTATGGTATTCGAAGGCGACCTGCTTCTTCTCGGCCTGGATCATCTCGTCCAGTTCGGCGCCCTGCAAATCGACCATTCCGACATCCTTTCAAACTGCGCCTTGCGGCTTCACGCGCCGTTAAGGTCCTATCACGAACGAGGGCGCTTCGGGGCCGTCGTTTCGCGAACCGTTAACGGATGGTTAATTTCCGTATCGCCCGGCGATTTCCCGCGCCAGTGTAGCGCCTTCGCTCTGGTAGCGGTTCACCGCCAGGCGCGCGGAGGGTGTGCATTTGCGGTAGGTCGACTCGAAGGCGCGGTAGCCGCCGTTGAAACTCGCCACCAGTCGCCGCCGGTCCGTATCGTTCGGCTTCTGCGCCTCGAGAAGCGCGCTCATCCTGTCGCGCCAGAGGTCGGCCTGCGGATCGCCGCAGAGCTTGCGCAGGAAATGCACCGAGCCCAGGATCGACGAGAGGCGCCCGAGCGGCCCGAGATAGGGCGGGGCGACGGTCGGCGTCTCGACGGCCGGCTCCACGCTCTCCTGCGCCGGGGCCTCCTTGGCCTTGTCCTGCGCGCTCGCACCCGGTCCTGCGCCGAGCGCGCCGGCCACGAGGCACAAGGCGAGGAGAAACCGTTTCGATGACATGAGCCGAAGGTCCGCCCTCGTTAATACATTTGCAAGGGTCTCTTGCGCCGCAGCGGCCGTTCTCGCTGCGTTGCGCTCTTATCGCAACATCCCCGCGTCAGACAGGCCGTCCGGCACGAAGGCTCGCGCCCGACGGCCCGTCAGCCCATCGCCGCGAGGCAGGCGGCTGCCGCGCGGACGGTGTCGGAGAGCCCCTGCGTCGTGCGGCCCGCGCGGTCGAGGGCGGCAAGCTGCGCCAGGCCGGCAAAGCGGAGGGACGCCGCATCGTCGCCCGCGACGGGGTCGGCCTGCGCCGCGAGTCGGGCGGCGAAGACCGCGATGACGACATGCAGGCCCTGCGCCGCGTCGATCGCCTCGTGGAACCGCACGAAGCAGGGCGCCGCGACGTCGAGCCCCGTTTCCTCCAGCACCTCGCGCGCCACGCCACCCGCGAGGCTCTCGCCGAACTCCACCCGCCCGCCCGGCAGGCTGAGAAGGCCGGCGAAGGGCGCGCGGCCGCGTTCGACGAGGAGAACCGTGTCGTCCCGGAACAGGGCGATGGAGACGCCGAGAAGCGGCCTGCGGTCGGTCGTCACGCGGCGTTCCTCCTGTCACCTTTGTCCCGCGCGCCGGGGCCGCGCTTGACAGGACGGCGCGCCATGGCCTGAAGCAGGGGGCATGTGCGGACGCTTCACCCTTGCCGCCTCTCCGGAGGACATCGCCCGGCTCTTTGATCTCGCCAGTATCGAGAGCTTTCCGCCGCGCTACAATATCGCGCCGACGCAGCCGATCCTTCTTGTCCTCGGCGGCCGCGAGGCGCGGCCGGAGACGGCGGTGGACGGCCGCCACGCGATGCTCGCCCGCTGGGGCCTCATTCCGTCCTGGCTGCGCGACACGCGCGGTTTCCCGCTTCTGTTCAACGCCCGTTCCGAGACGGTCGCCACGAAGAACGCCTTCCGCGCCGCCCTGCGGCACCGGCGCTGCCTCGTGCCCGCCAGCGGCTTCTACGAATGGTGCAAGGAGGGGAGGAAGAGCCGTCCCTATTTGGTGAAGCCCGTCTCCGGCCGTCCCTTCGCCTTCGCCGGGCTGATGGAGACGGCCCACGGCGCCGATGGCGGCGAGGTGGACACGGCGACCATCCTGACGACGGCGGCCAGCGCGGATCTGGCCGCGATCCACGAGCGCATGCCCCTCGTCGTCGAGGAGGGCGACTACGAGCGCTGGCTGGACTGCCGGACCTTCGAGCCGCGGGAGGTCGGCGACCTCCTGTCGCCCCGGCGCGCCGGCTTCTTCGAGGCGGTGGAGATCGACGATCGCGTCAACAAGGCCGCCTATACCGCACCCGACCTGCAGGCGCCGTCGCGACCGGCCGGCGAAGCGTCGTCCCCCGGCGCGCGCCGCCCCGGGACCGTCGCCCGTGCACCATCGGCGCAGGGCAGCCTGTTCGACGACTGAGGCTCGGACGTCTCGCGGCGAGACGGTCCGCCGGTCCGCGACGGTCGAGCCTCGCGGCATGATGGAGGCGAAAAGGGTCAGCCCCGGTCGCCCGTTCGTCTCGGCAGTCCCCGCCTGGGAAGGCCTCGGATCGGCCTCCCGGTTCCGGCACGGTCTCGCGCGCCACGTCTCCCGCCGGACCGGCGGAAGGCTGCGGGCGCGTCCCTGTCGTCCTCGCGGACTACTCCGCTGCGACGAGCGTCTGCTCGGTGTGGATCATCTTGTCCTTGCGTGCGCTGCGGCAAGCATTGCTCGCAGCTGCGATCGCCGAAATACCGATGTCGCGGTAGTTCTTGACCAGCATCACTTCCTTTTCGCGCTCGCGCTTCGAGCGGAACGCCGGCGTTTCACTGTGCATCGTATGTCATCCATAAGACTGTTGGCGGCCTATCTGGGCGCCTGATTACGTCAGATTAGCGGCAACACCTAACCGCTTGTTAAACACGAAATCTTTCACTTTCGATCACTTCGTGTGCGTTGCATGCGAGTCACACTGCAACCCGGCCCGGGCCGCGAAGGCATCTCCGCCGAAAAAGAGGGCGCCTGCGGCGAAAAGGTGGCGCGCGGCGCCGGGGCTCGCGCCATGGTGAAGGAAGGGTTTCGTTTGTCTTCGTCCCGCCGCGACGCTAGGTGCATCCGCAGGTCGGCGACGCTTCGGGAGAGCTTTGGATCATGGACGACGGGTTTCGCGGGCTGACGCTCATGAACACGCTCAGCCGGGCGAAGGAGCCGTTCCGGCCGCGCGACTGGCGCGACGGCGCGGTCGCCGAGGACGACAAGCGCGTGCGCATGTATGTCTGCGGGCCGACCGTCTACGACTTCGCCCATATCGGCAACGCGCGGCCCGTCATCGTCTTCGACGTCCTGTTCCGGCTCCTGCGCCATCTCTACGGCTCGGAGCGCGTGACCTACGTGCGCAACGTCACCGACGTCGACGACAAGATCAACGCCCGCGCCGCCCGCGACCATCCCGGCCTGCCGCTGAACGAGGCCATCGCCAAGGTCACGGCCGAGACCGCGCGCCAGTTCTTCCAGGACGCGGCCGAACTCGGCTGCCTGCCGCCCACCCACGAGCCGCGCGCCACCGACTACGTGACCGGCCGGCCGGGGCAGGACATGGTCTCGATGATCGAGACGCTGATCGCGCGCGGCAACGCCTATGTCGCGGGCGGCGAGGTGCTGTTCTCCGTCTCCTCGATGCCCGATTACGGCCAGCTCTCCAGGCGCCGGCTGGAGGAGCAGCAGGCCGGCGCGCGCGTGGCGGTGGAGGCGCACAAGCGCGACCCCGCCGACTTCGTGCTGTGGAAGCTGTCGGCCGAGAACGAGCCGGGCTGGGACAGCCCCTGGGGCCGCGGGCGCCCCGGCTGGCACATCGAGTGCTCGGCCATGAGCGGCGCGCTCCTGGGGCCGACCTTCGACATCCATGGCGGCGGGCTCGACCTCATCTTCCCCCATCACGAGAACGAGATCGCCCAGTCGCGCTGCGCCCACGGCACGCAGGTCATGGCCGAGGTCTGGCTGCACAACGGCTTCGTGCAGGTCGAGGGGCGCAAGATGTCGAAGTCGGAGGGCAACTTCGTCACCATCCACGATCTCCTGCAGACCGAGACCTTCCACGGCCGCCGCTGGCCGGGCGAGGTGCTGCGCCTCGCGATGCTGATGACGCATTATCGCGAGCCGATCGATTTCACTTCCAAGCGCCTCGAGGAGGCGGCGGACATGCTGGCGAGTCTGCGTCGCGCCGTGGTGGGCGCGACCCCCACCCGGCCGAGCCAGGCCTTCGTGGACGCCTGGTGCGACGATCTCAACGGCTCGGCCGCCTTCGCCGAGATGCATGCGCTGCGCCGCTCCGATCCCGGTTCGCTCTTCGCCTGCGCCAGACTGATCGGCCTCGATCTCGAGCCTGCGCGCGACCGCGACGAGGGCATCGACGTCGCCGAGGTGGAGGCGGCCATCGCGCGCCGCCTCGCGCTCCTGCGCGAGAAGGACTTTTCCGCCGCGGACGGCCTGCGGGCCGAACTCCTCGCCAAGGGCGTGCGGCTCAAGGACGGGCGCGACCCGGCGACCGGCGAGCGCGTGACGACCTGGGAGCGCGCGTGATGGGCCGGCCGGCCGCCGGACGCGCGTCGGCGGGCGGCCGGTCGTGAGCGAGAGCGCCTATCGCCGCCCCTATCCGGCCCTGGCGCCCTACGCCACCGGGCGCCTCGCGGTGGGGGAGGGTCACGAGCTCTTCTACGAGCTCTGCGGCAATCCGCAGGGGCGTCCCGCGGTCTTCCTGCATGGCGGGCCGGGAAGCGGGGCGGGCATCCACCATCGCCGGCTCTTCGATCCCGCGATCTGGAACGTCTGCCTGTTCGACCAGCGCGGCTGCGGGCGCTCCACGCCGCTCGGCAGTCTGGAGGCCAACACGACCTGGCACCTCGTCGCCGACCTGGAACGCCTGCGACTTCATCTCGGCTTCCCGTCCTGGCTGCTCTTCGGCGGCTCCTGGGGCGCCACGCTCGCGCTGGCCTACGGGCAGGCGCATCCCTCGCGCGTCGACGGCATGGTCCTGCGCGGCATCTTCAGCGGCCGGCGCCAAGAGCTCGACTGGTTCTACCGCGACGGCGCCAACCGCCTCTTCCCCGACCGCTGGGAGCGCTTCGTCTCCGTGCTGGAGTCGCACGAGCGCGGCGACGTCGTGGCCGCCTTCCACCGCCGCCTGACCGATCCGGACCGGGCGGTGCGCGCGCGCGCGGCGCGCGCCTGGACCGACTGGGAGGCGGCGACCGT
The DNA here is from genome assembly GCF_001425575.1 of Aurantimonas sp. Leaf443. Taxonomy (GTDB): domain Bacteria; phylum Pseudomonadota; class Alphaproteobacteria; order Rhizobiales; family Rhizobiaceae; genus Leaf443. The sequence continues at coordinate 538,875 of NZ_LMRD01000001.1, forward strand.
GACGCTGCGCACGCCCGCCCAGGCCCGCGAGGAGAACGCCTATGCGGACGCGCAGGCGAGCGACGCGATCATCGCCTTCGCCCGGATCGAGAACCACTATTTCTCGCATTCGCTCTGGCTGGAGGAGGGGCAGCTCGTCGACGCCGTGCCGCGCCTCTCGGACATCCCCGCCATCATCGTGCAGGGCCGCTACGACGTGGTCACGCCCGCCGCCACCGCCTATGCCATCGCCGCGCGCTGGCCGCGCGCGGACCTGAGGATCGTGGAGGCGGCCGGCCATGCCTTCGCCGAACCCGGCATCCTGCACGAGCTTCTGGAGGCGACCGACCGCTTCGGCGCGGGCTGGCGCGACTGACGCGCCGCGCCATCTTCGTGGCGATCCCGTTCCAGCCGTTCGAAGGAGGACGACGATGGCAGACCTCACCGGCGGATGCCAATGCGGCGCGGTGCGCTTTCGCGTCGAGGGCGAGACGGGCGCTCCGTCCATCTGCCATTGCCGCATGTGCCAGAAGGCCTTCGGCGCCTTCTACGCCCCGCTCGTCGGCGTGACGTCCGGCCTCGTCTGGACGAAGCGCGAGCCGAGCCGCTTCCGATCCTCCAACCACGTCCTGCGCGGGTTCTGCGAGATGTGCGGCACGCCGCTCACCTACGAGGCGCCGGACGGGATCGCGCTGGCCATCGGCGCCTTCGACGACCCGTCGCGCCTGGCGCCCGCCATCCAGTACGGCATCGAGGGCAAGCTGCCTTTCGTCGATGCGCTGGCGGCCCTGCCGACGCGTTCCACCGCTGCCGACGTGCCCGAGGTTCGCTATCTCGCCGACATCGTCTCCTGCCAGCACGGCGATGCGCCGGGGCCGGACGAGGCCTGAGCCGCCCTGCGCCCCGGCACCGCGGGTCTCACGGCCGGAACCGGTCCGTCTCGGCGATGAGGCGATCGAGGATGCCCGGCTCCGAATAGGCGTGGCCGGCCCCTTCCACGAGGTGGAAGGCGGCGTCCGGCCAGGCCTTGTGCAGCTGCCAGGCGTAGTGGGCGGGGCAGGGCATGTCGTAGCGCCCGTGCACGATGGCGCCGGGAATGCCCGCCAGCCGGCCGGCGTCGCGCAGGAGCTGGCCCTCCTCCAGCCAGCCGCCATGGCTGAAATAGTGGTTCTCGATCCGCGCGAAGGCGAGCGCGAAGCGGTCCTCGGCAAAGCTCGTGGAGAGTTCGGCGCTCGGCAGGAGCGTGATCGTCTCTCCCTCCCAGACGCTCCAGGCGCGCGCCGCCTCGATGCGCACCGCCTCGTCCTCGCCCGTCAGGCGACGGCGATAGGCCGCGATCATGTCGCCGCGTTCTTCCGGCGGGATCGGCGCCTGGAAGCGCTCCCATTTCTCCGGGAACATCTGCGACACGCCGAACTGATAGTACCAGTCGAGTTCCGCGCGGCTCAGCGTGTAGACGCCGCGCAGGATCAGCGCCGAGACGCGTTCGGGATGGGTCTGCGCGTAGGCCAGCGCCAGCGTCGAGCCCCAGGAGCCGCCGAAGACGAGCCAGGTCTTCGCGCCCGCCCTCTCGCGCAGCCGCTCGATGTCGGCGACGAGATGCCAGGTCGTGTTGGCCTCGAGCCCGGCATGCGGGGTGGAGCGCCCGCAGCCGCGCTGGTCGAAGAGCGTCACGTCGTAGACGGCGGGATCGAAGAGCCGGCGGTGATCGTCCGAGAAGCCGCCGCCGGGTCCGCCATGCAGGAACACCGCCGGCTTTCCGCCCGGCGTGCCGGAGCGCTCGTAGTAGAGTCTGTGCCCGTCGCCGACCTCCAGCATCCCGCTCTCGTAGGGGGCGATCGGCGGATAGAGCGTGCGAAGCGTCATGGCGGGTCCTTCCGGGTCTCGAAGAGCCGACGCGTTCTCGCGCCGCCGGCTCGGGGCAAGGCGAAGAATGGCGGCACGACGGTTTCGCCGGTTGCCGCGATGCGGTAGACGGGCCCGATCCGACCTTCAGCCGAGCCGATCCCGATGCCCATCGCCGAATCCGACGCGCGCCGGGGCTTCGCCTATGCCCTCGTCGCCTTTCTGATCTGGGGCATCGTCTTTCCGATCTACATGAAGACGCTCGACCATGTCTCGCCCATGGAGATCGTCGCCCACCGCGTTCTGTGGGCCATTCCGGTGGCCATGGCGATCCTGTGGTGGCAGGGGCTTCTCGCCGGCATGGCGCGCCATTTCGCCGACCCGCGCACGCTGGGTCTCGCCACGCTCGCCGCCACGCTCATCACCGTGAACTGGGGCGTCTACGTCTATGCGATCGTCTCCGGCCAGGCGCTGGAATCGGCGCTCGGCTACTACATCAACCCGCTCGTCAACATCGCGCTCGGCGCCATCGTCCTGCGCGAGCGTCCGAACGCGCTGCAATGGGCGGCGATCGGGCTCGCCCTTCTCGGCGTCCTCGCGCTCACCCTGCAGACCGGCGGCCTGCCATGGATCTCGCTGGTGCTGCCGCTGAGCTTCGGCACCTATGGCCTGCTGCGCAAGCTCGTGCCGCTCGGGGCGACGCAGGGCTTCTTCATGGAAGTGGCGATCCTGGCGCTGCCCGCCGCCGCCTGCCTCGCCTTCGTGCCGGGCACCGGCGCCTTCCTCGCCGATCCCGGCGAGACATGGCTCCTGGTCGGCTCGGGGCCGCTGACGGCGGTGCCGCTGATCCTCTTCGCCGCCGGAGCGCGTCTCCTGCGCTATTCGACCATCGGGATCATGCAATATATCGTGCCGACGGGCATCGCGGCGACGGCGATCTTCGTCTTCGGACAGCCGCTGACGGGCGCGCAGGCCGTCGCCTTCGCCTTCATCCTCGCGGCCCTTGCGCTCTACACGGTCGCGCTCGTGCGGGCCGACCGGGCCGCCACGCGGGCGCGCCGGCTGGACGAAGCGGCCCCGCTCGCCTGAAGGGCGTCGGCGGCCCTCTCCGTCAGAGGCGTTCGATGATCTCGGCGCGGCCGGCGTCGGCGCTCTCGACGAAGCTGCGCTGCAGGCTCGGCACGATGTCCTCCACGCGATCGACGACGATCGGGCGCACCTGATGGGCGGTGTGCAGGAAGCCTTCGGCCGTCATGTGCTCGAAGAGCGCCGAGAGCGGCTCCCAGAAGCCGCCGATGCTGGCGATGACGACGGGCTTGGCGTGGCGGCCGAGCTGGCTCCAGGTCAGGATCTCGACGAGTTCCTCCAGCGTGCCGATGCCGCCGGGCAGCGCCACGAAGGCGTCGGCCCGCTCGAACATCAGATGCTTGCGCTGGTGCATGTCCTCGGTGACGACGAGTTCGTCGAGCCGCTTCAGCTCGCTCTCGGTCGCCTCCATGTCGATGAGGAAGCGCGGGATGATGCCGGTGACGGCGCCGCCGCCCTCGATGACGCCGTCGGACACCGCGCCCATGATGCCGCGCGTGCCGCCCCCATAGATGAGGCGCATGCCGCCGGCGGCGAGCGCGTGGCCGAGCGTGCGGCCGCTTTCGACATAGACGGGATCGCGGCCGGCGGACGAGCCGCAATAGACGCAGACGGAACGAATCGAACTCATGGATGCCAAGGTCCGACGTCGCGGCGGCGAGGTCAAGGCATGCCGCATGCCCGCGGCGCTCTTGCGCCGGGACCGGCGAGAGGGGCGTCGCGCCGGCTAGAGCGTTTTCCGATCAGTCTGCGTCATAGCCTGCGGCTTTGAAGTAGTTGGCGCATTCGGCGGGCTGGAAGAGCGGGACGAGGGTGCCGACGGCTTGCCAGAGCGCCTCAACCGTTCGCTCGGCCTTGGCCCGCACGAGGGCTTTCAGCTTGGAGAAGGCCATCTCGATCGGATTGAAGTCGGGGCTGTAGGGCGGCAGGAAGCGCAAGGACGCACCCGCCGCTTCAATGGCCGCCCGCACGCTCTCGGCCTTGTGGGCCGGAAGGTTGTCCATCACGACGATGTCGCCGGGCGAGAGCGTAGGCACCAGGACCTGCTCGACATAGGCCCGGAACGCGACGCCGTTCATCGGACCATCGAGCACCATGGGCGCGCTCATGCCCGTCAGGCGCAGAGCGCCGGTGAACGTTGTCGTCTTCCAATGGCCGTGTGGCACGCTCGACCGGCACCGCTCCCCTCGCGGTGCCCGGCCGTAGCGCCGTGCCATCTTCGTCGACAGGCTGGTCTCATCGATGAAAACGAGCTTGGCAGGATCGAGATCGAGTTGTGCTTCGAACCAGGCCTGCCGCCGCTTCAAAAGGTCCGGGCGCTCCTGCTCGCTTGCATGCGCGGTCTTTTTTTCCACGTCAGCCCGTGCCGGTCGAAGAAGCGCCAGAGCGTGCCGATGCCGACCTTCAGCCCGCGCTCCTCGGCCAGGCGACGCTGCATCTCGTGCAGCGTGATGTCGTCCTTGCCATCCACCAAACTCTGAAGGAACTCCGCCTCCGCCTCGATGCGGCCCGAGCGCCGATCACCGCCCAGCGGCAGCGGATCGCTTCGGCCCGCCCGGTCCTGCGCGCGCCAGCGCACCGCCGTTGCAATCGCGATCCCAAACCGCCCTGCCGCCGCATGCGTCGAGGCACCATCACGCATCGCCTGCAAAACCCGGTGCCGAAGATCGATCGACAATGCTCTGGCCATTCCTGCCTCCCTTCCGATCGCCGAAGGGAATCACGAATGACGCCTAGACTCTACCCGGCCGGAAAACGCTCTAGAGGACGCCCGGAAACTCCCGGTCGATCGCCGCGAGCGTCTGTTCGCGCCAGCGCGCGCCGCGCTCCGAGCGCGGGGTGCGGATCTCGTAGACGCCGCGCACGCGCGCCGGACGCTTCGTGAGGAAGACGATGCGGTCGGCGAGATCGACCGCCTCGCGCAGGTTGTGCGTCACCATCAGCGCCGTCGTCGGACGGGCGGACCAGACGGTGACGAGAAGGCCGCGCAGCCGCCCCGCCGTCTCCTCGTCGAGCGAGACGAAGGGCTCGTCGAGAAGGAGGAGCGAGGGCTGGATGGCGAAGGCCCGCGCCAGCGCGGCGCGGCGCGCAAGGCCGAGCGACAGTTCGCCGGGATAGCGCGCCGCCATTTCCGATAGACCGAGCGTCTGGAAGAGCGGCTTGAGGTCGAGGCCGGAGAGGTCGGCGGGAAGCGCCAGGCGCACGTTCTCCTCCACCGTGCGCCAGGGCAGGAGCCGGGGCTCCTGGAACACGGCGGCGACGCGCCCGTCCGCGACCGGCAGTCTCACATGGCCCGTGAAGTCCGGTTCCAGCCCGAGCACGATGCGCAGCGTCGTCGTCTTGCCGCAGCCCGACGGGCCGATGAGCGCGGTGAAGCTGCGCGCCGGCGAGGCGAAGCTGAGGCCCTCCACGGCCGGCACGAGCGTTCCGTCGGCGGCGCGATAGACCTTGGCGGTGATGTCGATCTCAAGCGGCCCTTCGGCGCCAGCGGGTGGAACGGGCTTCGAACGGTTGGACAAGGACGAACTCGATCAGGAGCATCACGGCGACGAAGGCCAGCGTGTAGGCGAGGATGGCGGCGACGTCGAAGAGCTGGAAATAGAGATGGATCTGGAAGCCGACACCGTTGGAGCGGCCGAGAAGCTCCACGACGAGGGCGATCTTCCAGATGAGCGACAGGCCGGAGCGCGAGGCGGCGGCGAAATAGGGCTGCAGCTGCGGCAGCGTGACGTGGCGCAGCGTGCGGGAAAAGCCGAAGCGGTAGACCTTCGCCATCTCCGCAAGGCCCGGATCGAGCGCCCGGGCGCCCTCGCGCAGCGTCACCACCACGTTCGGGATCTTGTTCACCGCGATCGCCCCGATGGCGGCCGCCTCGTTCAGCCCGAACCAGATATAGGCGAGCACGATCACCACCAGCGCCGGCACGTTGAGGAAGAGGATCAGCCAGGGGTCGAAGATCCGGTCCGCGCGCCGGTTGGAACCGAGCCAGATGCCGAGGGCGGAGCCGATCGCCATGGCGAGCACGAAGGCAGCGGCGACGCGCAGGAGCGTCATGCCCAGATGGAAGAAGAGCTCTCCCGTCGCCGCGTCGCGCAGGAACGCTTCGGCGACGGCGGGCGGCGCCGGCAGCGTCCGGCTCTGCGCGACCACCGCCGCGATCCACCAGAGCGCGAGGAGGACGAGGAGCGAGACGAGCGTGGCGGCCGGCGCGCCGCCGCGCGAGGGCGCGCGCCGTCCGTCCGCCGCCTCAGCCGCCATTCGCCGCGCCCATCCAGTAGGTGCCCTCGGCCATCGTTCGGCCGGGCCCCACGAGCCGCTCGCCGCCGATCCGCGCCAGGACCTCGTAGAGGGCTGCGGCATCGGCCTCTTCGGCAGCGGCGTCGCGCGTCGGGATGCCGTCGCGATAGCGCGCGCGCAGCGTCTGGAAGGTCTTCTCGTCCTCCGCCTTCATCAGCGGCTTCAGCGCCTCGAAGGCGGCGTCCGAGGTCTTCAGCAGCGCCTTGGTGGCGCGGTCGGCCTCCCGGAAGCCCTCGATGGCGCCGGGATGCTCGCGCGCGAAGCTCTCGCGGAACACCCAGCCGATGGCCGCGACCGGCGCCTTGGCGCCCATGGCGAGCGCGGCCTCGGTGCCCGAGACGAGGCTGCGGAAGCCCGCCGCCTCGAGCCGCGCGGCGTAGTGCCAGTAGTTGAGGACGGCGTCGAGCTCGCCGCTGCGGGCCTTCTCCATGAGGAGCGGCGGCGCGCCGTAGACGATCTCGGCCTCGCTCGCGAGATCGATCCCCGCCCGGTCCTTCGCATGGGCCTGCACGAGCAGCCAGTTCTTGTCGAGCGGCCCGCCCGCGACGCCGATCTTCTTGCCCTTGAGGTCGCCGAGCGCGCGCACCGGACTGTCGGCGGCGACCATCAGCGAGCCGACGGAGGTGGAATAGGGCATGAACGTGTAGTCGGTCCCGGCCTCGCGCTCGCGCGAGACCCAGAGCCAGTCGGAAACGATCATGTCGACGCTGCCGGCCTGGAGCGCGACGTTGGACGCGTCCTCGCCGGCGAAGGGCACGATCTCGACCTCGACGCCGGCCTTCGCGTCCAGCCCCTCGCGCGTCATCGCGTCGAGTTCCCAGTTCACGGTGCCGTATTTCAGTACGCCGACGCGGATCGTCTCGGCGGCCGAGGCCGCGCCGAGCGCGACGACCATCGTCGCGACGCAGAGCGCCGTGCGAAAGAGCCTCATTCCGGCGATCCTCCCAAATCAACCTTCGTGGTGCCACCCGGGGCCAGCCTATACGAGGCCCGGCATCAGGTCACGCCGGCCCTCGCATAGGCTGGTCTCGGGCGTCAGGAGCGCGCGTCGATCGCGTCGGCGATCTCGTCGCTCATCTTCAGCGCCCGCACGATCAAGGGCACGCCGAGCGCGAGGAGCGACCGGTCGAGGCCGCGCGCGGCCTGCGCCTCCCGGATCTCGGCGGCGATGGCCCCGAGGAGCGGCACGAAGCGGATGGCGAGCGCGATCGCAAGTCCCACGCGGCCGGGATCGACGCCGAAGCGGCGCAGCGGGCCGAGACCGGCCTCGATCGCCTCCACGATGTCGGCGGTGCGCGTCGTCGCCGTCACGAGCGTCGCGGCGAGGAGGAGGGCCGCGAGCCGGGCCGTGAAGAGCGCCGCCGCGTGCCAGCCGCCGAACCAGACCTGCGCGAGGGCGACGAGGAGGAGGATGGGCGCGAAGGAGCGCAGCGCCCCGGCGAGGCTCCGCGGCGTCTGGCCGCCCACGGGGAAGAGGCAGAGCACGACGCCGAGCGCGAGAAGCTGCAGCGCAAGGCTCGGCACCAGGAAGAGGAGCGTGCCGAGGACGGGCAGGGCGGCGAGCTTCCATCCCGCGTGCATTCGGTGGAGGACGCTGCGGCCGGGTCTGTAGAGGCTCGCGATCATCCCGCCAGCGCCCGGTAGCGCGCGATCGCCCGGTGCGGCGCGGCGTCCTCCACGAGGCGCCCCTCGTCGAAGACGAGGACGCGCTCGAACGTCTCCAGAAGCGGCAGGTCGTGCGTGACGAGCACGACGGCCGGGCCCGCCCCCTCCACCGCCTCCATCACGCGGCGCGTGTTGCGAAGGTCGAGAAGCGTCGTCGGCTCGTCGAGGACGAGGAGGTCGGGCTCCAGCACCATGATGCCGGCAAGCGCCACGAGCTGGCGTTCGCCCCCCGAAAGCTCGTGCACGAGCCGCTCGCCGAAACCGGCCAAGCCGAAGCGCGCCAGCGCCGCCTCCACGCGCGGGCCGATCTCGGGTTTCGGCACGCCGCGATTCTTCAGCCCGAAGGCGAGGTCCTCGGCGACGCTCGGATAGACGATCTGGTGGTCCGGGTTCTGGAAAAGGAAGCCGACGCGCCGGCGCACGGCGCGCGTGTCGCGGCGCGTGTCGAGCGCACCGACGCCCACCGTGCCGCGCGTCGGCAGGAGGAGGGCGTTGAGAAGTCGGGCGAAGCTCGACTTGCCGGACCCGTTGGCGCCCACCACGCCGACGCGCCGCTCTGAAATGTCGAGCGTAAGGTCCGAGAGGACGGTCCGCCCGCCCCGGTCGAGGCCGACGCCCGAGAGGCGGAGCCTCACGCCCGGCGGGCGTCGGCGCCCGCGAGCGGATAGGACCGCGCCACCGCGACGGCGATCGCGGCCGCGACGCCGGCCTTGACGAGATCGCCGGGGATGAAGGCGAGCGAGCCCATCGCGGCCTTGTCGAGCGGCACGCCGGCGACGAGCGTGATGCCGGGGATGCCGCAGGCATAGAGCACGACCACGCCGCCCGCGACCGCCGCGAGAAAGGCGGGCACGAAGGTCAGCTGCGGCAGGAAGCGCTCGGTGAGGGCGCCGGTCACGAAGGCGGCCGGCAGCCAGCCGAGGAAGAAGCCGACGGTCGGGCCGGCGAGCACGGCGAGCCCGCCGCGACCGCCGGAGAGGAGCGGCAGGCCGGCGAGGACGAGGACGATCAGCAGCAGAACCGCCAGCGTGCCGCGCCTCGCGCCGAGCAGCCCGCCGGCCAGCATCACGCCCATGGACTGCGCCGTGATGGGCACGCCGATCGCGGGCAGCGTCAGCGGCGGGAAGGCGCCGAGCACCGCGATGACGGCGGCGAAGAGGGCGATGAGCACGAGGTCGCGCGTGGCCATGGTCGTCGGATCCCTGAAGTCGCCCGCGCGAAGGCGCTCGCGCGAGGATGGCGCTTCTCAAACCGGATCGTCCGCCGGAGGTCAATCGCTCCGGCGCGGTCCGGCCGAGCTTCTCAGATCGCCGCCGCCTCGGCCTCGGCGATGTAGATCTCACGCAGGCGCTTGGCATGCGGGCCGGGCGCGCCGTCGCCGATCGCCGCGCCGTCGATGGAGACGACGGGCATCACGAAGGTGGAGGCGGAGGTGATGAAGGCCTCGCGCGCGGCCTTGGCCTCCTCGATCGTGAAGGGGCGCTCCTCCACCGTCAGCCCGTCCTCGGCCGCAAGGCGCAGCACGCTGACGCGCGTGATGCCGGGCAGGATGGCGGAAGAGAGCGGGCGCGTCACCAGCGTGGCGTCCTGCGTGACGATATAGGCGTTGTTGGAGGAGCCTTCGGTCACGAAGCCGTCCTCCACCATCCACGCGTCGTCCGCGCCGCGCGCCTTGGCCTCCATCTTGGCCATGGACGGATAGAGGAGCTGCACGGTCTTGATGTCGCGCCGCGCCCAGCGAAGGTCCGGCAGGGAGACGACCTTCATGCCGGTCGCGGCCATCGGCCGCTCGCGCAGGGCCGCCTTCTGCGTGAAGAGGACGAGCGAGGGTTTCGTGCCCGCGGCGGGATAGGCGAAGTCGCGGTCGGCCGCCCCGCGCGTCACCTGCAGGTAGACCATGCCCTCCTCGACGCCGTTGCGGGTCACCAGTTCGCGATGGATGGCGAGGATCTCCTCCTCGTCCGCCGGCGCCTCCATCGAGAGCGCCGCCAGCGACCGTCTCAGCCGCGCCATATGGGCATGGAAGTCGATCAGCCGGCCGGCGAGCACGCTCGTCACCTCGTAGACGCCGTCGGCGAACAGGAAGCCGCGGTCGAACACGGAGACCGTGGCCTCTTCCTCGGGCCGGTAGGCGCCGTTGACGTAGACGGTGCGGGACATGCGGTGCTCGCTTGCGTGGGAGACGGATCCCGGCTGAATACGACGGGCAGGGCGGCCTTGGAAGAGCCGCCGCGACAGGGAAGGACAGGACGCATGACCGAGACCCCGATCGTCATCGAGGAACGCGAGGGCCGCGTCGCGGTGCTGCGCCTCAACCGGCCCGAGGCGCTGAACGCGCTGAACGCGGCCGTCATGGCGGAGATCGTCGCCCGGACGGCGCGGCTCGACGCCGATCCCGAGATCGGCGCCATCCTCCTCACCGGGTCGCAGAAGGCCTTCGCCGCCGGGGCGGACATCAAGGAGATGGAGAACGCGGCCGCCATGGACCTCATCCTGGGCGACTGGTTCGCCGGCTGGGAGGCGCTGGAGCGGGTGCGCACGCCCATGGTCGCCGCCGTCTCGGGCTTCGCGCTCGGCGGCGGCTGCGAACTCGCCATGATGTGCGACCTCATCATCGCCGGCGAGGATGCGAGGTTCGGCCAGCCCGAGATCCGGCTCGGCGTCATTCCCGGCATGGGCGGCTCGCAGCGCCTGACGCGGTCGGTCGGCAAGTACAAGGCGATGGACATGATCCTCACCGGCCGCATGATCGACGCGGCGGAGGCCGAGCGGATCGGGCTCGTCTCGCGCGTCGTTCCCTCCGACGAGACGTTCACCGAGGCGATGAAGGCCGCGCAGGTGATCGCCGGCTTCTCCAAGCCCGCGGCCCTATTCGCCAAGGAGGCGACCAATCGCAGCTTCGAGACGGGCCTTCGCGAAGGCCTCCTGCACGAGCGGCGCCTCTTCCAGGCGCTCTTCTCGGGCGAGGACCGCAAGGAGGGCATGGCGGCCTTCCGCGAGAAGCGCAAGGCCGAGTTCAGGCACCGCTGATCGCGCGCTCAAGCCCGGCGGGCGTCCCTTCACGGGGCCGCCGGCCGGCGCGCAGCCGTCGCATCGCGGCAGAAGCCCGGGACGACCCTCACAGACGCGAAAGGCCCCGGCGCGCGAGACGCCGGGGCCTTCCGTTCTGCGATGGCCCGTGCGGCGCGGCCGGGCCGCGCCGCGAGAGGCGCCTTACTTGGCGGCGACGTAGTCGTACTTGCCGGCCTTCCACTCGTAGACGACGTAGCCGGGCAGCGTGACGTCGCCCTTGTCGTCGAACTTGAGGTCGCCGATCACGGTCGGGAACGTGCCCGAGGAGAGCTGCTCGACCACGGGGGCGAAATCGGTGGACTTCGCCTTGTTGGCGGCCTCGGCCCAGGCCTGGATCGCGGCGTAGGAGTAGAGCACGTAGCCCTCGGCCGTCTGGCCCTTCTTCTCGAGCTCGGCGACGACCGGCTGCGCCACCGCGTTCTTGCGCGGATCGGGCGAGAAGGTCATCAGCGTGCCTTCGCCGGCATCGCCGGTGATGGCCCAGTACTCGTCGGTCACGATGCCGTCGCCCGACATGATGACGGCGTTCATGCCCTGCTCTTTCATCTGGCGCGCGATGAGGCCGGCTTCCGTGTGGTAGCCGCCGACATAGACGAGCGAGACGCCGGCATTCTTCATCTTGGTGACGAGCGCGGTATAGTCCTTCTCGCCGGCCGTGTAGGACTCGACGAGGACCGGCTTCTTGCCGGCGGCCTCGTAGAACTTCTGCGTCTGGTCGGCGAGGCCCTTGCCGTAGGCCGACTTGTCGTTCAGCACGGCGACCTTGGCGTCGGGGAAGTTGTCGGCCATGTACTTGCCGGCGACCTCGCCCTGCTGGTCGTCACGCCCGCACACGCGGAAGATGCCGTTGCCGGGGCGCTTGTCGGTGAAGTCGGGATTGGTCGAGGCCGGCGAGATCTCGACGATCTCCTCCTCGGCATAGACCTGGCTGGCCGGGATCGAGGAGCCCGAGCAGAAGTGACCGGCCACGAAGGATACGCCTTCCGAGGCGAAGTTGTTGGCAACGGCCACGGCCTGCTTGGGGTCGCACGCATCGTCGCCGACCGAGAGCTTCAGCATCTCGCCGTTCACGCCGCCCTTGGCGTTGATGTCGGCCACCGCCTGCTCGGCGCCGATCTTCAGCTGCTGGCCGAAGCTCGCGTACTGGCCCGTCATCGGACCGGCGACGCCGATCGTGATCTCCGCGAAGGCAGCGCCGGCGAAGAGCAGGTTCAGTGCGGCACCGGCGAGGAGTGCTTTCTTCATGTCAATCTTCCCTGTTGCAGAGGTCTCGGGCGGCTGAAGGACGGCCGCGGCCAGAAGCCTGGAATTCCACGTCCCCGTGGAGAGTAAAGACCGATTCCCGGCGGCTTGGAAGGGCGCGCCGGGCATTTTTCAAGGGGTGCCGCGCCCCTTACGCGCGGCGCTCCAGGAAACCGTATTGGCGTGCCATCTGGCGGCTGCGCATGAGGCTGCGCCCGGCCGCCGCGATGGCCAGGAGGACGACATAGTCGACGAGCGCGTAGTGGAGCGCGGTGCCGAGCGTCGAGACGGGCAGGAAGAACGAGCCGCCGAACAGGCTGAAATGGATGAACCGCACGGCGACCGTCAGGAGCAGGATGTAGAAGGCCATCAGCCCCCAGCCGCTCCAGGTCAGCGCCGTCGAGCGGCCGACCATCCAGGCCCCGCCGCCGCCCAGGATGACCGTGACGAAGAGGAACTCGGCGATCGAGACTTCCCAGAGAAGTGCCATTTCGGGCTGCATCAGTGTGCTCCTCCCTCGAGATAGGCCGCGCGCACTTCCGGCCGGGCGAGAAGCTCGCGCCCCGTGCCCGCCATGGTGATCGCGCCGTTGACCATCACGTAGCCGCGATGGGCGAGGCGAAGGGCGTGGAAGGCATTCTGCTCGACGAGGAACACGGTCAGCCCCTCGTTGCGGTTCAGTTCGCGGATCACCTCGAAGATCTGCTTGACGATGAGCGGGGCGAGGCCGAGCGAGGGCTCGTCCAGGAGCAGGAGCTTCGGCCGGCTCATCAGCGCCCTTCCGATGGCCAGCATCTGCTGCTCGCCGCCCGAAAGCGTGCCGCCGCGCTGCCCGCGCCGTTCCTTCAGGCGCGGAAACAGCGTGAAGACGCGGGCGAGATCGTCCTCGAAATTCGCCTCGTCCTGCAGGATGGCGCCCATCTGCAGGTTCTCCAGCACCGTCATGCGGGCGAAGATGCGCCGCCCCTCGGGCGACTGGGCGATCTCCTTGGACATGATCTGATGCGTGGGCATCTGCGTGATGTCCTCGCCGCGATAGACGATCTGGCCGCTGCGGGCCCGCGGGTTGCCGCAGATCGTCATCATCAGCGTCGACTTGCCGGCGCCGTTGGCGCCGATGATCGTGACGATCTCGCCCTCGTTCACGTCGAGATCGACGCCGCGCAGCGCCTGGATCTTGCCGTAGAAGGTCTCGACGCCGCGGATCGTCAGCAGCGGCTGGGCGGTCGAGGGCAGGGGGGAGACGGCGCTCATAGGACCGCTCCCGTGCCGCCGGTGCCCCTATCCCCGTGGCGGATCGCGCCGTCGACATCGCCCGTCGCCAGCTTCTCCTCCACGGTCTCCACCTCCTCGTCGTCGACGCCCAGATAGGCCGCGATGACCTTGGGGTCTGTGCGCACGGCCTGCGGGCCGCCGTCGGCGATCTTCTTGCCGTAGTCGAGCACGATCACGTGGTCGGAAATCTCCATGACGACGCCCATGTCGTGTTCGATGAGGAGGATCGAGACGCCCTCCTGATCGCGAATGGAGCGCAGAAGCGTGTTGAGTTCGCCCGATTCGCGCGGGTTGAGGCCGGCGGCGGGTTCGTCGAGGCACAGGAGCACCGGATTGGTGCACATGGCGCGCGCGATCTCCAGGCGCCGCTGCGCGCCGTAGGAGAGATCGGCCGCCGGGTCGTCGGCGCGGTCGAGAAGCGCGGTGCGGCGCAGCCAGTCGATGGCCAGATCCTTGGCGGCGGCGGCGGCCCGGCGATAGCCGGGCAGGCCGAGAAGCCCGCCGATCGTCATGCCCGACGCGCGCATCAGCTTGTTGTGCTGGGCGACGAGGAGATTCTCCAGCACCGTCATGCCGCCGAAGAGGCGGATGTTCTGGAAGGTGCGCGCGACGCCCGCGACCTCCGTGATGCGGAAGTCCGCCATGCGCTCCAGGAGGAACACGGTGCGGTCCTTGGGGTCGTACTGGTTGCCGGTCCTGGTCAGCGCCGAGATCGTGTCGCGCGCCACGTCGCGCCCGCGCCGCAGGGCCATGCGGCCCTCGGTCGGCTTGTAGAAGCCGGTGACGCAGTTGAAGACGGTCGTCTTGCCCGCGCCGTTCGGCCCGATCAGCGCGGTGATGTCGCCGCGCCCGACATTGAAGGAGAGGCTGTCGACGGCCGTCAGGCCGCCGAAGCGCATGGTCAGGTTCTCGACGGACAGGACCGGGTCGAGCATCCAGCGATCGGTTTCCTTCAGCATCAGTGGCCCTCGCCCTGGGCGACGAGATCGGCGCCGATCTTCTTCTTTTCCTTGTAGATCGCCGACGGGGATCGCGAGGAGACGAGACCTCTCGGCTTCCAGACCATGATGACGATCATGGCGATGCCGAAGATCAGCATGCGATACTGCGTCGGGTCGAAGTCCTGGCCGAACACCTCCTTGAGGATGGTGAGATTGCGCAGGAGCTCGATGCCGCCGATCATCACCACGGAGGCGATGACGACGCCGAGCTGGGAGCCCAGGCCCCCGAGCACCACGATGGCGAGGATGATCGCCGATTCGATGAAGGTGAAGCTCTCCGGGCTGATGAAGCCCTGGCGCGTGGCGAAGAACGAGCCGGCGAAGCCGCCGAACATGGCGCCCGTGGCGAACGCGGTGAGCTTCACGTTGGTCGTGTTGATGCCGAGCGAGCGGCAGGCGATCTCGTCCTCGCGCAGGGCCTCCCAGGCTCGGCCGACCGGCAGCTTGCGAAGCCGCATCGTCACGAAGTTGGTGAGGAGCGCCAGCACCAGGATGATGTAGTAGAGGAAGATGAAGCGCTGGACCGGCGAGTATTCGATGCCGAAGAAGGCGGAGAACGAGCCTTCGCCGCGGCCGAAGTCGAGGCCGAACAGCGTCGGCTTGGGGATGTTGAGGAGCCCGTTCGGCCCACCCGTGAAGTCGGCCCAGTTGAGCAGCACGACGCGGATGATCTCGCCGAAGGCGAGCGTCACGATGGCGAGATAGTCGCCCCGCAGGCGCAGCACCGGAAAGCCCAGCATGATGCCCCAGAGGGCCGCGAAGAGGCCGGCCATGGGCAGGCAGACCCAGAAGCCGAGATCGAAGTTGATCGACAGGAGTGCGAAGGAATAGGCGCCGACCGCGTAGAAGGCGACGTAGCCGAGGTCGAGGAGACCGGCGAGGCCGACGACGATGTTCAGGCCCCATCCCAGCATCACATAGGTGAGGATGAGGATGGAGAGGTCGATCAGGTAGCGGCTGCGGCCCGGCACGAGGCTGGTCAGCAGGAAAGGCAGCGTCAGCGCGACGAGAAGAAGGACGACGCCGAGCACCTTGCCCGGCGTGATGCGCCGCGCCTTCGTCACGCCCGTGTTCCTGCGCGTCAGGCGCTGCGTCAGCGGCGTCTCGGCGTGGAACAGGAAGTAGGAGGCCAGGAACCGGGCACCGAAGGCGATCGCGATCCAGGTGATCCAGAGCCCGGGGCGCATGGTCAGCGTGAGGCCGCCGATCGCGATGTCGGAGCGCACCAGGAAGAAGAAGAAGGTGAGGATGGCCACGATGCCGGCCGTGATGGCCGCTTCCTTCAGGGAGGCGGCCAGGCGGCTGTCGGGGGTGCGGGCGGGCGTCATGCCGCGCGCGGCGTCGCCGCGCGCCTCAGCGGCGCGTTCGGCGCCTTCGGGCCTGTTGGAGAGGGCCGGGGTCACGTCGCTCATCGTCAGACCTTCTCCACTTCCGGCCGGCCGAGAAGGCCGGAGGGCAGGAAGATCAGGACGATGGCGAGGATCGAGAAGGCCGCGACATCCTTGTATTCCACCGAGAAGTAGCCCGACCAGAAGGTCTCGATGAGGCCGATCGCAAGACCGCCCAGCATGGCGCCCGGCAGCGAGCCGATGCCGCCGAGGACGGCCGCGGTGAAGGCCTTCACGCCGGCGAGGAAGCCGATGTAGAAGTCGATCACGCCATAGTAGAGCATGTACATCGTGCCCGCGACCGCCGCGAGCGAGGCGCCCATGATGAAGGTGAGCGAGATCGTGCGGTCGACGTCGACGCCCAGCAGCGAGGCCATCTTCTGGTCCTGCTCGCAGGCGCGCTGCTGGCGGCCGAGCGAGGTCTTCGAGATCAGGAAGGAGAAGCCGATCATCAGCGCGATCGTCAGGCCGATGATGATGAGCTGCATGTAGGAGATCTGCACCGAGGAGCCGCCGCCGTCGAGGCTGACGAGGCTGATGCCGCCCTGGATCTGCGGGGGCAGCGGCTTCACGCGCGCCCCTTGCGTCACCTGCACGAAGTTCTGGATGAAGATCGACATGCCGATGGCGGTGATGAGCGGCGCGAGGCGGAAGGAGCCGCGCAGCGGCCGGTAGGCCACGCGCTCGATCGTCCAGCCCCAGAGCGCGGTGCACAGCATCGCCACGACGATGATGATGAGAAGCACGAGCGGCAGGAAGGTGATGCCGAGGGCGCTCAGCGCCAGGAAGGCGGTGAGGGCGACGAAGGAGCCCAGCATGAAGACCTCGCCATGGGCGAAGTTGATCATGCCGATGATGCCGTAGACCATCGTATAGCCGATGGCGATCAGACCGTAGATCGACCCGAGGGTCAGGCCGTTGATCAGCTGTTGCAGGAAGTAATCCATCGCGTGCCCGTTTCTCGGTGCTTCTGGGGTCCCGTCATGGCGGGAGGGCCGGTCATGCGTCAGGAAGGCCGGCTTTTGTGCACGATCATTTTCATAGCATGGGCGGGCGCGCAAGCGGCCTTCGTCACGGCGAATGCGCAATGCACAGACGCCGCGTTCACGCGACTGCGGCGAAGTTTGGTCCGATTCCAGACTGGCTTGCCGCCCGGCCGCGGGGCCGATACTCTCCGAGCCCTGTGGCAGGGCGCGAGGAGGCGCCGGGCCGCACGACCTCGGGAGCGGCAATTGACGGCGAAGGGCGCGACGGACCTTTCCCGCGGGCAGTACGGCGTGCGCACGGCCATGTATCACGGTGGCGACGCGGCCGAGCTCGCCGCCTGCGCCGCCGCGCTCGCCGAAGGGGGCGAGCACGCGCTGCTCCTCGTCTTCTTCGATCCGGGGTTCGACGCCGCCGATCTCGGCACGCGCCTGAAGCTCCAGCTCGACGTGCCCTGGCAGATCTGCTGCTCCACCGCCGGCGGCCTTTCGCCGCTGGGCTATGTCGAGGGCGGCGCGGCGATCCTCCTCTTCGAGGCCGAAGCCTTCGCGGCGATGGGCGCCGTCGTGCCGCATGTCGCGGACGGGGCGCTGGAGGCCGGCGCCGAGATCGCCCGGGAACTGCGCGCACGGTTCGACCGCGAGACGGCGGGGCGATCGGCCCATGGCGGCGGCCCGCTGGCTTTGTGTCTCGTCGACGGGCTGTCGAACCAGGAGGAGACGGTCGTCGCCGCCTTCGACGCCGTCCTCTCCGACATCCCGCTGGTCGGCGGCTCGGCCGGAGACAGGTCCGCCTTCCGCGCCGCCTCGCTCGTTCTCGACGGCCGCGTCCACCGCAACGCGGCGATCCTCTGCCTCCTGTGGAGCGACCTGCCGTTCCGCATCTTCAAGTCCGACCATTTCGAGCCGACGCGCACCCGCCTCGTCGTCACCGGCTGCGATCCCGACCGGCGCCTCGTTACCGGCCTCAACGGGGCGCCGGCGGCGGAGGAATACGCCACCGTCCTCGGCCTCGACCCGCTCGGGCTCGACCGCTTCTCCTTCGCCGCCTATCCCGTCGTGGTGCGCATCGGCGGCGAGCACTATTGCCGCTCCATCCGCAGCGTGGAGGCCGAGGGACTCACCTTCTTCTGCGCCGTGGAGGAGGGGATCGTGCTGACGCTGGCGCGCTCGCGCGACATGGTGGGCGCGCTGCGCGAGACCTTGAGCGCGGTGTCGCGGGACCTCGGCGGCATCGCCCTCGTCCTCGGCTTCGACTGCATCCTGCGCCGCGTGGAGGCCGAGCAGCGCCAGCTCGGGCGCCGCCTCGCGGAGGTCTTCGACGAGTTCAACGTCATCGGCTTCACGAGCTACGGCGAACAGTATCGCGCCATGCATCTCAACCAGACCTTCACCGGCGTCGCCTTCGGGCGGCCGGGCGCCGCCCTTCGCGAGGCGGCCGAATGACGGGCGAGGCCGGCGGCATCGTTCTGGGCACGCTCGGGCCCATCGGCGAGGATCCGCGCCCGGAGCGCGACAGCGAGGCCGTGCGCCGGCTGGAACTCGTCAACACCGCCCTGATGCGCCGCGTCGAGCAGGTGACCGACCGCCAGGCCAACGCCTATTCGCTGTTCGAGACCGCGATCCATCTCGAGGCGCAGGTGCGAAAGCGCACCGGCGAACTCAGCCAGGCGCTGAAGCGCGTCGAGCAGACGAGCCGCGAGAACGTCGCCGCCCGCGAGGCCGCGGACCTCGCCAACCGCTCGAAGACCAAGTTCCTGGCCGCCGCCGGCCACGACGTGCTGCAGCCGCTGAACGCGGCCCGCCTCTCGCTCTCCGCGCTCGAGGCCTCCGGCATCCCGCCCGAGGGCCGGCGCTTCGCCGCCTCGATCGACAAGGCGCTCGACACGATGGAGGAGCTGATCTCCAGCGTCCTCGACATCGCGCGGCTGGATGCCGGCGCGATGAAGCCCGAATTCTCCGACGTCGCGCTCGACGAACTCCTGGAGAGCGTGGCGGCCGAGTTCGAGCCGCTCGCCCATCGCAAGGGTCTCGTCATCCGCACGGCCGGCCCGCGCGTCCACGTGCGCTCCGACCCCGCGCTCCTGAAGCGCCTCGTCTCCAATCTCGTCTCCAACGCCATCCGCTACACGGTGTCGGGCGGCGTCCTCGTCGGCACGCGCCGGCGCGGCGAGATGGTGCGGCTGGACGTGTGCGACACGGGCATCGGCATCGCGCCCGACCAGTACGAGCCGATCTTCCAGGAGTTCCACCGCGGGCGCGTGGCCGGCAATCCGGAGGTCGCGCACGGGGCCGGGCTCGGGCTCGGGCTCTCCATCGTGCGGCGCCTCGCCGAGGCGCTCGGGCACAGTCTCGACTTCCGCTCCGTGGAGGGGCGCGGCACGGTCTTCTCGCTGACGCTGCGGGGTCTGGCCGACCGTCCGCGCGCCGCCCCGCCCCCGCCGTCCACCATCCGCCCCTCGGGCTTCGGCCTCGCCTATCTGAAGGTTCTCGTCGTCGAGAACGAGCCGGACGTGATGCAGGCGACGCTGGCGCTGCTCGAGCGCTGGTCCTGCACGGTGCGCACGGCGCAGGACATGCGCCAGGCGCTGGAGGTGATGACGCGCGAGCGCTTCCGGCCGGACATGATCCTCGCCGACCACCGGCTCGACGGCGGACAGGTGGGGCTCGACGTGGTGGAGGCCGTGCGCGCCATGACCGGACGGGCTCTCCCGGCGATCGTTCTGACGGCGGACTATTCGGAGGCGACGGCCCGGCTCGTGGCGGCGAGCGGCTGCGAGCTCCTGCGAAAGCCGGTCAAGCCCGCCGAACTGCGTGCTCTGCTCGCCCATCTGGCCGCCTGAGGGCGAGCCCCCGCCGCCGCGTCAGGCGCCGCCATGGGTGATCTGGTCGAAGTCCAGCTTGGCGATCTCGATCACCGCCTGCGTGCGGCTGAAAACGTTGAGCTTGCGCAGGATCTCCGAGACATGCGCCTTGACGGTCGTCTCGCCGACGCCGAGCTCGTAGGCGATCTGCTTGTTGAGGAGCCCTTGGCGGATCATGCCGAGCACCTTCAGCTGCTGCGGCGTCAGCGAGGCGACGCGGGCGGGCAGGGCGCTCTCGGCGCCGCCCGTCTCGGCCGGCATCAGCCCGTCGGGCACGTAGACCGATCCGGCGAGCACTTCCGTGATGGCGGCGGCCAGATGCAGCTTCTTGGCCGATTTCGAGACGAAACCCGCGACACCGTAGGAGAGGACCTGTCGCACGATCTTCGGATCGTCGAGCGCCGAGACGACGAGGAGCGGCAGGCGCGGAAACCGGCCGCGCAGCTCCAGGAGCCCCTCGAAACCGGAGACGCCCGGCATGGTGAGGTCGAGTAGGGCGACGTCGAAACCGGCCTCCGCGCTTTCCAGCGCCTCAATCGCCTCCTCGATGGACGCGGCCTCCACGATCTCCGCCCCCGGCACCGCCGCGTCCACCGCCATGCGCAGCGCCTCGCGGAAGAGCGGGTGGTCGTCGATGATGAGGAGACGGTTCACGGGCGGCCTCGGTCTCGCCGGACGCCGCCCACGAAGGCGTCGTTCGAAGCCTCCAAGGCTTACGGCAGGGCCGGCGCGCGGGACAAGTGGTCTTTGGTCGTGGAGCCGGGCCGGTCCGGCCGGCGGCGATGCGTCAGAACCGCGCTTTCGGCATCGGGTGGGGCGCGTCGATGCGCGCCTCCATGGCCGCGACCTCTCCCGGGGCGGCGGAGCGGAGCGCGGGACCCGGTATGGCCCCCGGCATGGTCCCCGCGCTCGGCCCCTGCATGGCGTCGAAGGAGGGATCGTCCTCCTCCGGGTCCACCGCGCCGCGCCGTTCCAGCCATTTGGCGACGAGCCACCACAGGAAGGCCCAGGCCGCGCCCGCCGTCCAGCCGGCCAGGACGTCCGTCGGCCAGTGCACGCCGAGATAGACGCGGCTGACCCCGACGAGCACGGTGATGACCGCCGCCATCGCGATGAGATAGGCCTTCACCGCCCGCCGCCGCTGCACGCGCGCGAGGAGGGTCGCGAGCGTCAGATAGGTCACCGCCGACATCATCGCGTGGCCGCTCGGGAAGGAGCGGGTGTAGACGATGGAGCCGTGCGGCACGAGGTCGGGACGCGGCCGGTCGAAGCCCCATTTCAGGAGCTGGCTCATAAGGAAGCCGCTGCCGATGGCCGCGAGCACTAGGAGCATGGAGCGCCGGTTGCCGCGGAACCAGAGGAACAGGGCGACCGATATCGTGACGAAGATGAGAACGCCCGTGCCCCCGAAGGCGGTGGCGTCGCGGCCGATCTCCTCCACCCAGCCCGGCCCGATCGGATCGCTCGGATCGACGGGATTGCGCAGGGCAAGCAGGATCTCCGTGTCGAACCCGTGCGTGTCGCCCTCCACGACCTCGCCGGCGATCGAGACGAAGACCCATATGGCGGCCATCACCGTGAGGACGGCGAGCAGCGTCCACAGTTCGACGCGGTTCCGGATGAAGCTGGCGATCGTGGAAAGCTGCATGCGCGTCGTCCATCGGGGCGGCGGAAGCCTGGGCGCCTTCATATAGCGGCGGCGCGCGCCGAAAGTAGCGGCGACAGCCCGGTTGAAACGACGCTTTCGCACGGGCGAGGGCCCGCCCTCACGGCGCGGCGCGGTAGCGGTCGAGAAAGGCCGTGTCGAGTGAGGTCTTCCAGGCGAGAACCGCGCGCCCGCGCAGCGACAGGCCCCATTTGTCCGCGATCGCCCGTCCGTCCGCCGTCGACAGGATGACGAGCCAGTTCTTCTGCGGGCGGAAGGCGGCAAGGGGGGCGCCGCGATGCAGGGCCCTCAGGTTGGCGGCGAGCACCGGCCCGGCCCGCACGGCGAAGACCCCGGCCTTCGGCCTGGGATCGGCCAGCGCCGCCGCGTCCCCCGCCGCCAGGACGTCTCGATGCGACGTCGAGACGAGGCGGCGGTCGACGGCGACGAAGCCGTCCGCGTCGAGCGCGAGGCCGCTGTCGCGAAGGAGCGGCGGGGGCGCGCTGGCGGTGGCGTAGAGCACGTGATCGGCCGCGAGCCGCCGCCCGTCCCGCGCGAGAAGAGCGCCCTCCGCCTCCTGCGCCACGTCGAAGCCGGGGACGAGGCGGATGCCGCGCTCGGCGAGAAGGGCGAGGATGCGTCGCCGCGTCGAGGCCGCCCGGCCGGGCAGGATGCCATCGCTCCGGCCGACGAGCGTCAGCCGTGCCTCGCGGCTCCGCAGGCGCGCCCGAAGCGCCAGGACGAGCTCGACGCCCGCCGCGCCGGCGCCGACCACCGCGACCTCCACGGCGTGCGGCGAGGCCTCGATGGCCGCGACCATCGCGTTGACCCGCTCGGCGAAGCGGGCGATGGGCTTGGCGGCGATCCCGCGCGCCCCCTCCGGCACGTCCGGCACCGCGCCGATGTCGATCGACAGGAGGTCGTAGGCGATGGTCTCGCCGTTCGACAGCGTCACGCGCCGGCCCCCGGCGTCGATTGCGCTGGCGCGGGCAAGGCTCAGCCGCGCGCCGGCCCGGGCCGCGAGCGGCGCGACGCAGACCGAGAGCGCCTCGAAGCCGATCCGCCCCTCGACCAGCGCCGGCAGCAGGCCCGAATAGGGCGTGCGCGGATCGGGCGTGACGAGATGGAGGGCGAGCCCCGGCTCGGGCCTGTCCGCGAAGGCCTTCAGCACCTCCAGATGCGCGTGGCCGGCCCCGAGAAGAACGAGGCGGGTCGTGGTCGGGGCGGGTGGAGGGGCGTCTGTCACCGCCCCAAACTGGCGCGCGCGGCGGCCACGGCGAGCCCAAGGGGCGATGCGGCGGGCCGGCCCCGAGTTGACAAGCCGGCGGCGCGGCCCGAGGAGGCGCGGGCGCCGCGCCCCTTCCGGGCGCGCGGCCGGAAAGACGCAAAGGACCGCCAGCGTGGAACTCGACGACAGGACGATCGGGATCGTCGGCCTCGGCTATGTCGGCCTGCCGCTGGCGGCCGAGTTCGCGCGGCGCCGGCCCGTCCTCGGCTTCGACCGCGATCCCGCCCGCATCGCCGCCCTTCGCGCCGGCTTCGACGCGACGGGCGAGGTGGAGGCCGGCGACCTTTCGGCTCTGCACGAGACGCTGCGCTTTTCCCACGATCCCGCCGATCTCGCGGCCTGCGGCATCTTCATCGTCTGCGTGCCGACGCCGGTCGATGCCGCCAAGCGACCCGATCTCGGGCCCCTGATCGCGGCCTGCGAGACGGTCGGGCGCGCGATGGGCGAGGGCGCCGTGGTGGTGTTCGAATCCACCGTCTATCCCGGCTGCACCGAGGAGGTCTGCGTCCCGATCCTGGAGCGCCTCTCGGGCCTTGCCTTCAACGAGGGCTTCTTCTGCGGCTACAGTCCCGAGCGCGTCAATCCGGGCGACCGGCGCCACCGCATCCCCGACATCGTCAAGGTCACCAGCGGCTCGACGCCGCAGGCGGCGGAGGCGATCGACCGGCTCTACGCCGCGATCGTGCCGGCCGGCACGCACCGCGCCGCCTCGATCCGCGTCGCCGAGGCCGCCAAGGTCATCGAGAACACCCAGCGCGATCTCAACATCGCCCTGATGAACGAGCTCGCCCTCATCTTCCACCGGCTCGGCATCGACACGGTGGAGGTGCTGGAGGCGGCCGGCACGAAATGGAACTTCCTCCCCTTCCGCCCCGGCCTCGTCGGCGGCCACTGCATCGGGGTCGATCCCTACTACCTCACCCACAAGGCGCAGGAGGTCGGCTACTATCCGGAGGTCATCCTGTCCGGCCGGCGCATCAACGACGGCGTCGGCGCCCATGTCGCAGACCGCGTCGTCAAGCTCATGCTGGAGCGTCGCATCGCCGCCTTCGAGGCGCGCGTCCTCGTCCTCGGCCTCGCCTTCAAGGAGAACTGCCGCGACACGCGCAATTCGCGCGTCGTCGACACGGTGCGCGCGCTGGAGGGTTTCCATGCGGCCGTCGAGGTCTTCGACCCTTGCGTCGACGCCGCGGACGCCGCCGCCCGCTACGGCCTCACGATGCGCGAGAGCCTCGCCGGCGCGGGCCTCTACGACGGCGTCGTCCTCGCCGTCGCCCATGACGAGTTCCGCGCGATGGGCGCGGCCGGCATCCGCGCGCTCCTGAAGCCCGGCGGGGTTCTCTTCGACGTGAAGGCGATGCTGCCGCTTTCGCAATCCGACGGACGGCTTTGACAGGGGCGTCCGCTTTTGGAAGGACGAGGCATGAACACGCTCCTCACCGGCCATGCCGGCTTCATCGGCTTCCACACCGCCCGTCGGCTTCTCGAACGCGGCGACCCCTTGGTCGGGATCGACAGCGTCAACGACTATTACGACCCCGCGCTCAAGCGCGCGCGGCTCGCCATCCTCGCCGAGACGGCGGCGCGCACCGGCACGCCCTATCGCAGCGTCGAGGGGAACCTCGCCGACCGCGCCCTCGTCGAGGGCCTGTTCGAGACGGGCGGCTTCGAGCGCGTCATCAATCTCGCCGCGCAGGCCGGTGTGCGCCATTCGCTCGTCGACCCCTACGCCTATGTCGAGAGCAACGTCCTCGGCTTCACCACGCTTCTCGAGGGCTGCCGGCATGCCGGCGTGAAGCACCTCACCTTCGCCTCCACCAGCAGCGTCTACGGCGCCAACCGCAGCCTGCCCTTCCGCGAGGATGCGGGCGCCGACCATCCGATCCAGTTCTACGCCGCCACCAAGCGCGGCAACGAGCTGATGGCCCATTCCTACGCCCATCTCTTCGGCCTGCCGGTCACGGGCCTGCGCTTCTTCACGGTCTACGGGCCCTGGGGACGGCCCGACATGGCGCTGTTCAAGTTCACCCGCGCGATTCTCGAGGACCGGCCGATCGACGTCTTCAACGGCGGCCACCACACGCGCGACTTCACCTATGTCGACGACATCGTGGAAGGGGTCCTGCGCGTCAGCGACCGGCCGGCGGCGCCGGACCCGGCCTTTGACGCCATGGCTCCGACGCCCGCGACGAGCGCCGCGCCCTACCGCATCCTCAACATCGGCAACAACGCGCCCGTCGAGCTCAACGCCTATATCGACGCGCTGGAGGAGGCGCTCGGCCGCAAGGCCCGGCGCAATCTCCTGCCGCTGCAGCCGGGCGACGTGCCCGACACCTTCGCCGACGTCTCGCGGCTGGAAGCCGTCGTCGGCACCTGGCCGCGCGTCTCCGTGACGGAGGGCATCGCCCGTTTCGTCGACTGGTATCGCCGCTTCTACGGGGTCTGAGACCGGACGAAGTACTCCGCTCCCGCCGCCGGCCCGACGCCGGAGCCGGGGATCGGCGCGCGAGCGCTGGACGGTCCGGCCTCGGCCGGCGCCCGGCGCAGAGTACCCCGTCTCCCTCGTTGACGCTCGCGGACGCACGGCAATCCTGACGCCGGGAGGTGCGGACCATGCGTGACGATGCGATGACCGAACGGATCGGGACGGTCGAAGGGTTCTTCGGCCTGGAACGGGAATGGGAGGATCTGGCCGACGGCTTCGCTTTGCCGACGCTGCGCCACGCCTTCAACGCCGCCGCTCTCGCGGCCCATGGCGGTCGTGCCCGGCTGGCGATTCTCGTGGCGAGGCGGCACGGGGCGGTCGTCGGAATCGCGCCGCTGCGCGAGGCGGGGACCGCGCTGGCGCCCCGGCTCGAACTGATCGGCCACGAACTGCACGAGCCGGCGGGCTTTCTCTTCCGCGACCGGGCGGCGCTCGGTGCTTTGGTGACGGCGGCCGTCGGCCTCGGCCGTCCCATGCGGCTCGCCCGGCTCGCGGCCGACGGGCCGGAACTCGCGCTCTTCTCCGAACTGTCGAGCCGCTACGGCTTCACGGTGAGGAGCGACGGGGGCGCGACGCTGGGCGTGCCGCTCGGCGGGGGACCGGAGGCGATCCTTCGCGGGATGACGGCCGAGCGCCGCGCCAAGATGCGCCGCTGCCTGTCGCGCCTCCAGAAGGCGGCGGACGTGCGATTCGAGGCCCTGGCGCCGTCTGCGCGCGAGGTCCCGGATCTGTTGGCCGAGTTCCTGCGGCTGGAGGCCGCGGGGTGGAAGGGGCGGGCGGGAAGCGCGATCCTCCACGATCGCTGGAAGGAGGCCTTCTTCCGCGACTACGCCACGCGGACCGCGGCAGAGGGGACGCTGCGTCTCTATGGGCTGCGGGCCGACGGCGCGCTGATCGCCGCGCGTTTCGCGGTGAGAGGCGCCAACCGTCTCCACGAGTTCAAGAT
Source organism: Aurantimonas sp. Leaf443 (assembly GCF_001425575.1). Taxonomy (GTDB): domain Bacteria; phylum Pseudomonadota; class Alphaproteobacteria; order Rhizobiales; family Rhizobiaceae; genus Leaf443. The sequence goes on from NZ_LMRD01000001.1 coordinate 564,936, forward strand.
CGCCTATGACGAGGCCTGGGGGCGTTTCGCGCCGGGCCTGCTTCTCACCCAAGAGACCCTGTGCCTTGCCGCCGCCGAGGGGCTGGAGCGCCACGAGTTCCTCGGCCGCGCCGCCGACTGGGAGCGGAACTGGTCCCACGAGAGCCGGGAGTTCACGACCTTGCGCTTCTACCCGTTCGCCATCGAGAGCCTCGGCACGCTGACGGGAGAACTCGCCGACCTCCTGCGCCCGCGCACCGCCCGTCCGAACCTGATCCTGCCGCTGGGCTGAGGCGCCCGCCGCGCCGGGCAGGGGTATCCGCAGATCTCACAGGTCGTCTTCGACGTCCTCGCTCTCTTCCGTCTCTTCCGTTTCGGCGTCTTCTTCCGCGTCGGCATCGACATGGCGCGTGGAGCCCCAGCGGTCGAGGACGGCGTTGATGGCGTCGACGACGAAGAACCGCGCGGCATCGCGGTCGTAGCCCTCGTCGAGCAGCGCGTCGTAGTCGGTGTGCTGGTGGCGCACATGCGCGACGGCGGCCAGCCAGAGCGCGGTCGCCGGCGGCAGGGCGCGCAGGTGCCGGGCGCGCGCCGCCTCGCGGATCGCTTCCGCGTCGAGGAAGGGCGCGCGCGGGATCGTGGCGGTGAGGGCGCGGGCGATCTTCTTCTGGCGGTCGGTCGCCATCGTCGCCTCAGCCCTCGGGCGGCGCGTCGACGGACGGGAAATAGGGCTTGATGTCGAGGAGCGGCGTCCCGTCGAGCACGTCCACCGCGTCGATCTCCAGCCGTCCCCGGCTGGCATCGATCGAAAGGATCTCCACCAGATGCAGCCCGATCGGGTTCGGCCGCACCGGCGAGCGCAGCGTGAACGTGCCGCGCGGCGCCTCGGCATGGCGGGGCATCTGCACGGCGAGATCGCGCCGCGCCCGGTCGAGCCAAGTCAAAAGGAAGACGCGCGTGCCGGGCGCAAGCCCCACCAGCGCCTCGGCGAACGGCGCGTCCACATGCACGATCGCCTTCTCGCCGCGCTCGCGCGCCTCGCGCAGGTTCTTCGGGCAGGCCCTGCGCTCCTTCCAGGGCGAGAGGACGCGCCCGATGAAGACGAGGCCGGCATCGTCCGGGTCGGGGAGGGGGCGGGAGAAGGGGCGTTCGCCGGGGCGAATCGCCTCGGCGCTGTCGGGAAGGCGTTCCATGGCCGGACAGTGGCCCCTCGCGCCGCCGCCGTCGAGGGGCCGTCGCGTCGGATGGCAGGGAGGCGGCGCGAGAGCGCTTAGGCTTTCGGCAACCGCATCGGCGCATTTCGCTTGCGCCATGAAGCTCCATCACATAAACATATCTTTATATTCAAACGGACATCCCATGCTCGATACGCCGACGCTCCCCTTCGATCGCCTCGTCGATGCCCTCAAGGCGGTCGGCGAGCCGACGCGTCTGCGCCTCGTGCGTCTCATCGCCCGCAGCGACCTTTCGGTCAGCGACCTGACGACGATCCTCGGCCAGTCGCAGCCGCGCGTCTCGCGCCACCTGCGCCTTCTCACCGATTGCGGCATCCTGGAGCGCTATCAGGAGGGCGCCTTCGCCTATTTCCGGCTCTGCGAGGAACCGGTCGTGGCCGGGCTTGTGCGCACGCTGAGCGCCCATGTCGACGAGCAGGACCCGGCGATCCAGCGCGACCGGGAGAGGCTGGAGCGCGTGCGCGAGGAGCGCGCCGCGCGCGCGGCCGACTATTTCGCCCGCAACGCCGCGCAATGGGGGCGGCTGCGCGGCCTGCACGCGCCGGAGGCCGAGGTCGAGGCGGCGCTCGGCGAGGCGCTCGGCCCGCGGCGCGTCAATGCGCTTCTCGACGTCGGCACGGGAACGGGGCGCATCCTGGAACTCCTGGCGCCGCTCTGCGAACGCGCCGTCGGCATCGACGCCTCGCGCGAGATGCTGGCCGTCGCCCGCTCCAATCTCGACGCGGCGGGCGTCGCCAACGCGCTGGTGCGCCAGGGCGACGTCTACGCCCTGCCGATCCAGCGCGAGGCCTTCGACCTCGTGACGCTGCACCAGGTGCTGCATTATCTCGACGATCCGGCCGCCGCCGTGGCCGAGGCCGCGCGCGCCCTTTCGCCGGGCGGGCGCCTCGCCATCGTCGATTTCGCGCCCCATGCGCTGGAGTTCCTGCGCAGCGAGCACGCGCATCTGCGTCTCGGCTTCTCCGACGAGACCGTCTCCGGCTATCTCGAGGATGCGGGCCTCGAACTCCTGTCCGTGCGCCATCTCGCCCCCTCGGGCCCCGGCGCCGACCGCCTCACCGTCACCATCTGGATCGCCGAGGATCCGCGCCGCCTGATGGCCGCGGACAAGGCCGCCACCCCCTCCCTCGTTGCCTGAAAGCCCGTCATGAGCACGACCGCCGAAAAGCCCGACATCGCCGTCTCCTTCGAGTTCTTTCCGCCCAAGAGCGAGCGCATGGAGGAGAATCTCTGGCGCTCGATCGAGCGCCTGGCGCCCCTGTCGCCGAGCTTCGTGTCGGTCACCTACGGCGCCGGCGGCTCGACGCGCGAGCGCACGCACCACACGGTGAAGCGCATCCTGGAGGAGACGGCGCTCGTGCCGGCGGCCCATCTCACCTGCGTCGACGCCACGCGCGAGGACGTGGCCGAGGTGGCCGAGGCCTATTGGAACACCGGCGTTCGCCATCTCGTGGCGCTGCGCGGCGACAGCCAGGCCGGCGTCGGCGGCGCCTATGTCGCGCACGAGGGCGGCTATCGCAACGCGGTCGAACTCGTCGCCGGCCTGAAGGCGCTGCGCGACTTCGAGATTTCCGTGTCGGCCTATCCGGAGAAGCATCCCGAGAGCTCGGACTTCGCCACCGACATCGACCTCCTGAAGCGGAAGGTCGACAATGGCGCGACGCGCGCCATCACGCAGTTCTTCTTCGACAACGACGTCTACGAGCGCTTCGTGGAACGCGTTCGCCGCGCCGGCATCTACGTGCCGATCGTCCCCGGCATCGTGCCGATCCACGACTTCACCAAGGTCGCGCGCTTCTCGAAGGCCACCGGCGCCTCGATCCCCGACTGGCTCGCCAAGCGCTTCGAGGGGCTGGAGGAGGACGAGCAGACGCGCGCCCACGTGGCGGCCGCCGTCTGCGCCGAGCAGGTCCTGGACCTCAAGGCGCGCGGCATCTCGGACTTCCATTTCTACACGATGAACCGGGCCGATCTCGTCTATTCGATCTGCCACATCCTCGGCCTGCGGGCCGCCCGCTCGGACACGCGGAGCGCCGCGGCGGCCTGACGTGCTCGGTACATTCGACCCGTCGACGTCGGGCGGTCTGCCCCCGAACATGACGAAGCCGGGGTCGGGCCCCGGCTTCCTGCGGTCCGGCTGACGCAGCGCCGGCGGGACGATGTCGTCCGCGACGCGCCTATGGCAGGATGCCGGCGACGAGAGCGCCGATGAAGACGAATGCGGCGCAGACGAGGATGAGTTCGAGCGGACGCGTGATGGCCATGCCTTCGGCTCCCTCCGGGTTACGACGTAAGCGCACATTAACCGAGCTTAAGAAGCCGTAAAGGCCCCTTCGTCGCTGCGCTGCGGCGGCCGCCCCTCGTCCGATCGGGAAGGGCGAACGATTAGAAGGGCATGCGGGCCGCTAACCGTATCGCCGAAATTCTCACGCCCCGTCTTCGAATGTATCGCCGCGTGATCGCATCGGCGCCGATCAGCGGCGGGCGGCGAGTCGCTCGAGGAGATCGGCGACGAGAAGCGCCTCGCGGTCGCGCCCGAACCGCGTGACGATGGAAAGGCCGAGCGGCATCCCGTTCGAGGCGGCAAAGCCCGGCACGTTGACCCCCGGCGTGCCGGCCAGCGTCCAGACCCGGCTCATCGCGGCGTCTCCGGTGGAGGCGAGGCCCAGCGGCGCCACGCCGAAGGCGGAGGGCAGGAGCAGCGCGTCGAGATCGCCGAAGAGCGCCGTCGCCGCCTTGCGCCCGCGCCGGGCGAGCGAGCGCGCGGCGTCGTAGGCCTGCGGGGTGATCGTGGCGCCGCGCCTCAGGATGGCGGCGACGCCGGGCTTCAGCTGCGCCTCGCCCACCATGCGCTCGTGGAAGAGCGCGTGCGCGGCCTCGAAATCCTGCACGTCCGGCTGGGCGGCCAGCGCGGCGGAGAGCGCCTCCGGCTCTTCGACGTCCACGAGACTGGCGCCGGCCGATTCCAGCAGTCGACCCGCCTCCTCGCGTGCGGCCGCCATCTCCGGTTCGAGCCTTGCGTCGAGCGCGCTGCGATAGAGCCCGATGCGAAGGCCCGAGGCGTCGGCAAGGGGGGCGACGGCGAGCTCGCGGCCGGTGATCGCGGCCGCGAGGAAGGCCACGTCCGCGACGCTCGCGGCGAAGAGCCCGGCCGTGTCGAGCGACCAGGAGAAGCACTTGACGCCGATGGTCGGAAGAAGCCGGAAGGAGGGCTTATAGCCGGCGACGCCGCAGAAGGCGGCCGGGCGCACGATCGAACCGGCGGTCTGCGTGCCGAAGGCGCCCGCCACGAGCCCTGCGGCGACCGCCGCCGCCGAGCCCGAGGAGGAGCCGCCGGGCGTGCGGGCGACATCGTGCGGGTTCACCGTCTCGGCGGGGTCGATGGAGGCGAATTCCGTCGTCGCCGTCTTGCCGAGGATCGCCGCCCCTTTCGCCCGCGCCATGGCGACGAGCGAGGCGTCCGCCGCCGGACGGTGGCCGCGATAGAGCGTCGAGCCGTATTGCGTCGGCATGTCGGCGGTGTCGTAGATGTCCTTCACCCCGAGCGCGATGCCGGCCAGCGGCCCTTCCGCGCGCGCCGCGGCCGCGACCGAGGCGTCCGGGGCGAGCGCGACGAAGGCCTTCAGCTCGCCGTCGAGCGCCGCGATCGCCTCGCCGGCCTTAGCGAGGAGGCGGGCGGGCGTCGTCTGCCCGGCCTCGACGGCGGCGCGTTGCTTCAGGGCGGAGAGGGGACGGCCGATCACGAGAGGGGAACTCCGCAAAGACGGGGGAGAGGAGGCGCCTTCCGGAGGCCGAACGGGCGGCAACGGCGGGCGGGCTGGATTGTGACAGTGATTTCGCAGATCGACCGGGGTCTTGCCAGCCGGCATTTCGGCAGGCCTCTTCGTCCAACGGCCGGGCGAGCGCCGCGAACGCGCGCCGAAGATCCGGCTCCGCCCCAGCCAACGCATCGGAGCATCGCTTGAAGGTCTACGAGAACGCCACCGAAGCCGCCCTCTCCATGCGCCCGGACGTGCCGGTCTACTGCTACCGGCCGAACGTCCTGAAGGCGGACGCGCGCGCGTTCATGGACGCCTTTCCCGGCGAGACGGCCTATGCCGTGAAGACCAATGGCGAGCCGATGGTGCTCAAAAGCCTTTCGGAGGCCGGCGTCACCCTGTTCGACGTCGCCTCGCCCGGCGAGTTCGCGGCCGTGCGCTCCGTCGCGCCCAAGGCCGAGATGATCTACATGCACCCGGTGAAGGCGCAGTCCGACATCCGCCTCGCGCTCGAGACCTACGCCATCCGCGTCCTCTCGCTCGACCACGAGGACGAGGTCGCCAAGATCCTGCGCATCGTGCGGGCCCTCGATCTCGATCCCGGCACGATCACGCTCTTCATCCGCCTGCAGACCAAGGGCCACGCGGCCTACGAACTCTCCAAGAAGTTCGGCGCCGCGCCCGCCCATGCCGTGGAACTCCTGCAGCGCTGCCACCGCATCGGCTTCAAGGTGGGCCTGTGCTTCCATGTCGGCTCGCAGATCGAGGATCCCGAGACCTACGAGCGGGCGCTCGCCTCCGCCGACTGGGTTCGCAACCGCGCCGACGTGCCGCTGGCCGGGCTCGATGTCGGCGGCGGCTTCCCCGCCTCCTACGGCCACGATCCGCGCCGCAAGAAGCCCGTCATGCCGGGCAGCGACGAGATCATGGCGAGCCTTCGCCGCGACATCGCCGAATGGGGCTTTTCCGACATGCCGCTCGTCGCCGAGCCCGGCCGCGTGGTCGTCGCCCGCGCCTTCTCGCTCATCGTGCGCGTCCTCCTGCGCAAGGGCCGGCGGCTCTACATCAACGACGGCATCTGGGCCTCGCTCTCCGACAGCTGGACCGGCAAGATCACCCTGCCGGCGCGCTTCATCCCCGATCCCGCCCGCACCCAGCGCAACGGCGACCCGAAGACGATCGGGTCCTTCAAGGTCTGCGGCGCCACCTGCGATTCCGTCGACATCCTCTCGCGCCCCTTCTGGCTGCCCGAGACCGTGGACACCGGCGACTGGATCGAGATCGGCCATATCGGCGCCTATTCGCTCTCTCTGCGCACTCGCTTCAACGGTTTCTATCCCGACACGTTCGTGGAGGTGACGACCCCCTTCGACGACGGGACGGCGGCGGACGGCTATGCCAGTCTCGAGACGATGGCGGACTGACGGTCGGCGGTCGGCCCGACGAGGACGCGCCGGTGCAGGCCGGCGGGAGGAACCGAGCGAAAGGACGATCCGATGTCCATCAGACGCGACTTTCCCGATCTGCCGCCGGTCTGGGCGGCGGGCGCCACGCTCGCCTCGATCGCGCTCGGCCGTTTCCTGCCGATCGTCGCGCTGCCGCGATGGATGGATGGCGCCGGCGCCGGGTCCGTCCTGTGCGGCATCGCGCTCGCCGCCTGGGCCGCCCTCTGGTTCCGGCGCAAGCGCACGCCCATCGAGCCCCGCGAGGCGCCGCGCGCGCTGATCGTGGAGGGGCCGTTCCGGGTGAACCGCAACCCCATCTATACCGGCATGATCCTCGTCGCCCTCGGGGCCGCGCTCTGGTCGGGCGGCCTGTCCGGGCTTCTGCCGGCGCTGGCGCTGCCCTTCGTCCTGACGAAACGCTTCGTGCGCGGCGAGGAGGTGGCGTTGCGGCAGGCCTTCGGGCGGGAAGCGGACCTCTACTTCGCCGCCACGCGACGATGGTAGGTGGAGCGGCGAACGGCGCGTCTACGTCGTTTACCGGTCTTGCCAATGGAAAGCGTTCGGTCTGGATGTTGGAGTGAGGCGACAGTCCCTTCCTTCAACCGAGACCCGATCTTGCCATCCGAAGCCGAGCTCACCGAGCTGATCTACAGTGCTTCGGCCGATCCTTCGCTTTACGATGGCGTCCTCTCCTCTGTGCTTGCGATCTTCGGCTCGGCGGCGGCCGGGTTCTCGCTGCAGCGGATCGACGACGGCTCCTTCGCCATGGGCGCGCAGACCGGCATGACGGAGGCAGTGCTCGCCGCCTATTCCGCCGAATACGCTGCCCACAACGTCTTCCTGCAATCCTCCTCGCGCTTCGGCCTCGGGGTGACCCTGACGGACGAATTGCACGACGAGGGAAGGCGCTCGGCCGAGCGTTTCGAGAACTCGCTGTTCTACTCCGACTGGGTGAAGCCGCAGGGCTACCGGCGGGCCATCGGCAGCGCGCTCAGCCAGCGTGGCGACCATCTCCTGATCTTCAACCAGTGGCGGGGCGAGGGACGCGGCTTCGACGCGGGGGAACAGGCGCTGCAGGCGAGGCTCGCGCGCCATCTGCGAGCCTCGCTCGATCTCGCCGAGCGCTTCGCGCAGCTCAATCGCGACCTCTGGCGGGCGCGCCACCTGCCGCAGGAGGCCAAACTCGGCGTGATCGCGCTGACGCCGTCCGGCCATGTCAAGGAGGTCAACGGACCGGCGGCCGGTCTCCTGTCGCAAGGCCGCGGCCTGCGCGTGCGCGACGAAAGGCTGGAGGCCATCGACCCGGCGAGCGCGCTGCGGCTGGCCGATCTTCTCGCGCGCGCCCGGCACCTTCATCCGGGTGCGGCGAGCGAACTCGGCCCCATCGCCATCGCCTGCGGTTCGGGCATGGAGCCGCTCCTCGCCAAGGCGATCGTCTGCCCGGCGCTCGCGATCCCGATCCCCGGCGAACGCACGGCGACGATCTTCGTCGTCGTGAAGGAGATCGAGGCCGACCGGGCGCGCATGCAGGCGCGGCTTGAGAGTCTGGCGCTCAGACACGCGCTGACGGCGGCCGAGACGCGCATCGCCGGCCTGCGCCTCGTCTCCCGGACGCTCCGGGACGCGGCGGCGCGGGCGGGCGTGACCTACGAGACCGCGCGCGGCCAGTTCAAGATCGTGCTGCAGAAGCTCGATGTCGGCAACCAGTTCGAGTTCCTGCGCCTCCTGCAGGCGGACGGCGACTGAGAAGGGGCCGGCCGCCATCGCGCCCGGGCCCGTCCTGTCGCAATCGGAACGAAGCGTCCCGGCGTCAGCGCGACTTCTTGTAGAGCTTCTGCGCGATCTCGAACATTTCCTCCGGCGCGTAGTCCGGGGTGAAGGCCGAGGGCACGCCGGTCAGCTGGTGGATCTTTCCGCCCTCGGGATGTCCGTCGACGACTTCCAGCTCGCCCTTGGGATCGCCGGGCAGGGCCATCTCGCCCTGGCCCCAGATGCCGGCCATGTCCTTGTAGTCGTTGGGGCTGAACGTGTAGAGGCGCCGGTGCGAGCCCTCGTCCAGATATTTCTGGCATTCGGGAATCTTGTCGAGCGGGATGTTGGGCGTCGGCAGGAACTTCTCCAACTCGACGCCGGTGATCTTCTTGAGCGCCAGCGCATAGGCATGGGCATGCACCGAGCCGCGCACGAGGAGATAGCCGCAGACTTCCCGGCCCGTCGGGTCGGTCAGGGTCTCGTAGACGCGCAGCTTGTGCAGGCGCGCGCCGCATTCGAGATGGAAGTTGTGCAGGAGATCGACGACGACGTTGCCGGTCGTCGTGATCATGTCGTTGTTCCAGGACGCGCCGTTGGCGTTGACGGGGGTGGCGCCGCCGGCATTGGAGAGGAAGGCGGCCGCAAGGCGGATGTCCTTCATGTCGCCGAAGGGCGCCCCTGAAATGTCGCCGCCGTCGCCGGTGTCGCCGTCTGGCACGTCCGGCCCGTTGTTCAGCATGGCGACGCCGTTGGAGACGAGTTCGACATGGCCGAGTTCCTCGGCGGTGATCGAGGCGACGAGGCTGTAGAACGGCTTCAGCTTGTCCTTGGATCGGAAGTTGAAGCTCTGGAACATATAGTTCCCGAGCGTGGACATCTCGCCATACTTGCCGCCCAGGAGTTCCTGGAGGGCTGCCGCGGCGTTGGGATCGCGGCGCTTGGGAGCGGGGAGTTCGGCCTGGAGCTTGTCGACACGCATGAACATTGCAAGGGACCCTTTCGATTGGACCTGCCAACCGAACGGTGCCTGGACTCGCCCGTTCCTGCGAAAGGCCGTGGCCGCCTACCGACCACGGCGCGTTCCGCCCCCGTCGCGATCAGCGTCGGGGCGTGATGTCCTTCATGGCGGCGGGTTCGAGGTCCGGCTTCTCCGCCAGCCCGTGCTCGCCGAAATGTTCGAGGATGAGATTGAGGTTGCGGCGATGCGCCTTGAAATAGACGTCGAACACGTCGCCGAGGAGCGGCACGGCGCCGACCGCGACATCGATGCCGATATTGGCGAGCATGCGCGCGATCTTGTGGTTCGGCACTCCGAGCTTGCGCGCCTCGTTGACGAGGAAGAGACCGATCAGGCCGCCCGCGGCGTCGCCGACGCCCGGAACGAGGCCCATCATGCTGTCGGCGCCGAATCGGATATTGGTGCCCGGCACGCGCACGGCCGTGTCCATTAGGCGCGCGATGCGGGCGATGCGCTTCAGGCGGCGCTCCCGGCCCATGTCGAAGGCGAAGGCGTCAGCGGTCGTCGACGGCATCGAAGTTCTACCTCTCGGGGTTCGAGCGCCGGCCCGGCCGGCGCATTCGCCTGCCATATGGGGCTGGCGGCGCGCCGCTGAAAGAGGGCGTGGGATCGATGCCGACGCAGCGCCGCGCGGATGGCGGCGATGCGTCGCCAGGCGCCGGGGACCGACCTCAGAGCGAGGCGAGGAAGTCGGGCGTCGGCCAGCCGTCGGCCGGCAGGCCGAGGCGCAATTGCTCGGTGCGCACCGCCCGGCGGGTGTTCTCGCCGAGGATCCCGTCCACCTTGCCGACATCGTGGCCGCGCGCGGCGAGCCGCTCCTGCAGCGCCTTGGTCTGGTCGACGTCGAGGCCGGGGGCGGGCGTGCCCATGTCCACCTTCTCCGCCCCGTCGAGGCGCGTGGCGAAATAGGCGGCCGTCAGCGAGTAGACGAGCGACTTGTTCCACTTGAGGTAGATGTCGAAGTTCGGGAAGGCGAGGAAGGCCGGCCCGCCGCGGCCGAGCGGCAGGATGAGGGAGGCCGCCATGTCGTCGCTCTCCAGCGCCGAGCCGTCGGCCTTCGTCACGCCGAGGGCGGCGAAGGCCGAGCGCGGCTCCTTGTTGACGAGCGCGGCGCGGTCGTAGGGGAAGCCGTCCGGCACGCGCACCGCCTCCAGCCAGGGCTGGCCGCGCTGCCAGCCGAGCGAGGCGATGTATTTGCCGGTGGTGAAAAGGACGTCGGCCTGGTCCTGGCGCAGGTCGACGCGGCCGTTGCCGTCGCCGTCCGTGCCGAAGGTCACGTATTCCTCCGGCAGGAGCTGCGTCTGGCCGAGTTCCCCGGCCCAGGCCCCGCGCATCTCCTGCGGGGCGAGGTAGCCCTTGTCGACGATGCCGATGGCGGCGATGAGATGCGGGCGGAAGAGATCCGGGCGGCGGCAGTCGTGGGCGAGGGTGGCGAGCGCCGGCAGCGTCTCGAAATCGCCGAGCACCGCGCCGTAATCCGTCTCGAGGCCCCAGAAGGCGGCGATCACCGGCGCCGGAACGCCGGTCTCGGCCTCGACGCGGGCGAAGACGTCGCGCGCCTCCGCGAGCTTCTGCTGGCCCGCCTTCAGGCGGTAGGCGCTGACCATGCGGGTGGCGAATTGCTGCCAGTTCTGCGCGAACACGCCCTGCGCCCGGTCGCGCGCCAGAACCTTCTCGTCGATCCGCATGTCCGCGACGGCGGCATCCACGGCATTTTGCGAGAGGCCGGAGGCGAGCGCCTCGGCGCGCACGCCGTCCAGGAAGGCGGCGAAGTCGCCGCCGCAGGTGGGCTTTGCGTCCTGCGCCATGGCGGGCGCGGCGCCCGCGCACAGGAGGAAGGCCAGGGAGCCGAGGAGGCGGGTGCGAGGCGTCATGCCGGGGTCGTCCGTTCGGTCCGCCGCAGGCCCCGCCTCGTCATGGGCGGCGCGTGCGGGCGCGCTGTCTGAAGGTCAGCCTCCACTATGGGCTTGCAGCCACTTTTTCCAGTCCTGAACCGTTCCGGCGAAGGCGTTGCGGTCGACTTCCCCGTTGACCCCCGGCACGCTCCCGGTCGCCGTGTACTGCCAGAACCGGAAGTCGCGGTCCTCGTAGACATTGTGCGGATGGTCCTTGACCGCGCGCAGCCAGAAATCGTGGCCGCGGAACGTGCCCACGAGACGCTCGCGATGCACGTCGATCGGCACGTAGAGGATCGGCTTCTTGCCGTAATGCTTCTGCAGCGCGTCCGACATCGCGGTCACCTCGCGCACCAGTTCCTCGCGCGGCGGCCGGCGGGTGCAGGTGGGCGAGAAGGGCGTCCATTCCACGTCGATCACCGGCGGCAGGGCGCGCGGGTCCTTCGGCACGTTGCGGATGAACCAGGCGGCCTGCTCGATGCCCGGCCGGCAATGGTAGAAGAAGTGGTAGGCGCCGCGCGGCATGCCGGCCCGGCCGGCGGCCTGCCAGTTCTCGGAAAAGCGCGAATCCACGCGGTCGCCGCCTTCGGTCGCCTTCAGCCAGGCGAAGGAGACGCCGCCGCGCCGCGCCGTCGCCCAGTCGATCGTGCCCTGATATTTCGAGACGTCGATGCCGTGGATCGGATATTGGTGGGCCGAGGTCGCGGTGAAGCCGCTGAGGCCGAGTTCCACCGGGTCGAGGCTGGCCGAGCGGCAGGCGGAAAGCGTGAGCCCGGCCAGAAGCGCGGCGCCGACCGCGAGCGCCCGGCCCGCGCGGAGCGCCCCGCGGCGGCCGCCCCGCACGCGCGGCGATGTCGTCTCGGCAATGGTCATGCAGGCGTCCCCCGGCCTTCGATCTCGTCCGCCCAGTGCTGGAGCGCGGGCCGGGCGCCATTCTGGAAGGCGCATTCGGACCGAATTGCGACGTGAACGGTCGGCGCGGCGGCGGGTCGTCGACATTTCAGCGCAGGCGGCTGGCGCCAGCCTGACCTCCGCCGATCACTGCATGAAACACGGTGACATCTTCTGTGATCACGACTCCCGTGAACCATTCGTGAGGTCGGCTCGTTTTGGCGGCAACGAAACTCGGACAAGGATTTTTCGCGATGAAGACGCTCATGACCGTTCTCGGTGTCTCCGCCATGCTCGCCCTCGGCGCCTGCTCGGACTCGAACGAGACCACGACGACCTCGTCGACGCCGGCGGCCACCGACTCCACCTCGACCTCTTCCACGACGCCCCCGGCGACCACGACGACGACGCCCGCCACGGGCACGACCGGCTCGATGAGCGCCACGCCGCCCGCGACCGGCACGACGGGCACGACCGGCACCACGGGCACGGCGAACCAGTAAGAAGCGGCGCGGTTCGCCGCGCCGTCAGACCGGGTCCTCGCTTCGGACCCGCCAGGATCCAGCGGCCGTCGCGTTCCACGCGGCGGTCGTTGCGATTCGAGGGAGCGGCCCACCGGCGCGACCACCTGTTCAAGGCCCGCAACTGCCTCTAGGCTCCGCCCCCATGCGAATCCTATCCAGCCTCAGCGACCTCGTGTCCGCTCTGACCTCCGGCGGTCGCGCGACGCTCGACAGCCTTCTCGAGACCGTGCGCTCGCTCTTCTCGGGCGATCGCGAGATCCGGCGCAACGTCGCGTTCAGTGTCGCGCTGATCGCCCTGTCGGCGAAGATGGCCAAGGCCGACGGCATCGTGACCTCCTCGGAGATCGTCGCCTTCCGGCAGATCCTCGAGATCCCGGACGCGGAACTGCGCAACGTCTTCCGCCTCTACGACCTCGCCCGCCAGGACACGGCGGGGTTCGAGGAATATGCGCGCAAGCTGACGCATCTGTGCGGGGACGCCGGCTGCGACGACACGTTTCTCGGCGACGTGCTGGACGGCCTGTTCCACATCGCCAAGGCCGACGGCGTCGTGCACGAGCGCGAGCTCGACGTGCTCGCCCGCATCGCCGCCATCTTCGGCCTGACGGAGGGCGAGTTCGAGCGGACGCGCCTGCGCCACACGCGGGGCGAGGAGAACCCCTACATCATCCTCGGCCTCGACCCCGATGCCGGGCCGAAGGAGGCGCGGGCGCGCTATCTCACGCTCGTGCGCGAGAACCATCCCGACAGCCTCGTCGCGCGCGGCGTGCCCGACGAGTTCACCTTCATCGCCACCGAACGCATGAAGGCGATCAACAGCGCCTATGCCATGATCGAACGCCGGGCAGGCGCGTGACGCCCGACACCGCGCTCGCCTGCGCCTGCCGCCCTTCCGCCAACCACAACGGCCGGCGCGTCGAAGGCGGGCCGGACATGCTGATCCTGCACTATACCGGCATGGGCACGGGGGAGGCGGCGCTGCGCTGGCTGTGCGACCCGTCGAGCGAGGTCTCCTGCCACTATCTCGTCCACGAGGACGGACGCATCGTGCAGATGGTGCCCGAGACCGAGCGCGCCTGGCATGCCGGGGCCGGCAGCTGGCGCGGGCGCGCCGACGTGAACTCGCGGTCGATCGGCATCGAGATCGTCAATGCCGGCCATGACGGCGGCCTGCCGGACTATCCGGACGTCCAGATCGAGGCGGTGATCGCGCTCGGCCTCGACATCGTCGCGCGCCATGCCATCGCGCCGGACCTCGTCCTCGCCCATTCCGACATCGCCCCCTCGCGCAAGCAGGATCCGGGCGAGCGCTTTCCCTGGGCCCGGCTCGCCGCCGCCGGGCTCGGCCATCATTGCGAGCCGGTCGCCGCACGCAGCGGGAGATATCTCTCGCGCGGAGATCGCGGCGAGCCCGTCGAGGCCTATCAGGGGCTTCTGGCGGCCTACGGCTACGAAGGGCCGGTCGACGGCATGTTCGACGAGCCGACGCGGCTCGCCACGATCGCCTTCCAGCGCCATTTCCGGCCCGAGCGGGTCGACGGGGTGGCGGACGCCTCCACCATCGCCACGCTCCACCGCCTCCTCGTCACCCTGCCGTCCTCGCCGCTCGCCCCCGGCGCTTGACTTGGGTGCCCCGGGCCTCCACTGAGGCGCGGTCAGCCGGCCGGGCGGCCGCTCCCGTCATAGGTCGAAAGACGGCGGGGGAGGAAAGTCCGGGCTCCACGGAGATACGGTGCCGGATAACGTCCGGCGGGGGGAACCCCAGGGACAGTGCCACAGAGAACAGACCGCCTCGACCGTCGTCCGGCCGCCTCGCGCAGCCGGGGACCCGGCCGGGGTAAGGGTGAAACGGTGGGGTAAGAGCCCACCGCGCTTCTGGCAACAGCGGCGGCACGGCAAACCCCACCGGGAGCAAGACCGAATAGGAACGACGCGGACCAGCGCCTCCGGGTGCCGGGCCAGCCCATCTCCGGGCCGGTCGTTCGGGTGGGTTGCTCGAGCCGGTCCGCAAGGGCCGGCCCAGAGGAATGGTCGCCGGGCGGCGCATGCCGCTCACAGAACCCGGCTTACAGGCCGGCTGACACCGCGTCTTTTCGCGGGAGCCGCCCGCCATGGGCAGGCGTCCCACCCGGGGCGGGGACCTTCGCCGATCGGATGGGACAACGCCCCACCGCGGCGATCTCGACCGCCGGGCCGCCGGCTTTCCCGCAGGATCCTGCCCCGCCGGCCGCCATCGGGCGCCGTCTGAACGCCGCCGCGACGCTCCCTTCCGACCCCGACCGAATCGCGCCGCCGGTCGCGCAACTCGAAAGTGCAGCGCGCGCTGCAGGTCGCGCGCTCGGAAATCCATTCCCCGCAACGGCTCCCGAACGGAGTAGCCCGCAAGTTTTCGGAAGGGTGACGCGAAGTTTTTTTCGCCTGCGCCCGACCCGCTGAAGCCCCCGGTTGCCTTGGGATTTCGCACTGCACAATTTCCCGGAAGTTGCACGGCGACCACCGTAATCACACGAGTGGCTCATTTTTGCCACATTCCGAAAAAGCCCGTTTTTAACAATGCGTTAAGGCTGACGCTTTATGAACTTCGGGATGGCCCGAGCCCCTGTGCGGACGGGCGTTCCCATTGACGCCCATGGGGGCCCATGTTATCCCAAACCCCATCAGAAAGCGGTCGTCTGCGACCTCTTCCAGCTCATGAGAAACCCGCTTCCGGCCTGTCCGGATCGAAGGAATCCGGCCTTTCCGCCGGGCGCCGGGGCCTTCGCATGGACGGGATCGGGTTCAACCTGACGGAGGCTTTCATGGAATGGGCGCCAATCCGAGGCGGACGACCTTCGATTGATGGACCGGTTTCTCTCCAACTTCGTCCACAACATCGACGCCAAGGGGCGTGTCTCGGTGCCGGCCGCCTTCCGGCAGGTGATCGTTGCTCGAGGGATCAGGGAGCTCTTCGCGATGCGCAGTCTCACTCATCCCGTGATGGATGTCGGCGGTCCGGACCTCCTGGAGCGGTTCGAGCAGAAGATGGCCGAGGCCGATCCGCTGAGCGAGACGTACCAGGACCTGTCGATCTTCGCCTATGGCGACGGCACCTATCTGAAATCGGATGCGGAGGGGCGGATCGCGATGACCGACTTCATCCGCTCGCATACCGGCATCAAGGACCGCGTCGTCTTCGTGGGCGCGCGCGACTACTTCCAGCTCTGGGAGCCGGACTACTTCGAGGCCTACCGCAACGAGGCCAGGGCGCGTCTCCTATCGGCGCGTCAGGGACAGGCCTCAACCGCGAGGGCACCGGAATGACGATGGGCGGCGGCCGGGTCGAGGAACCCGCCGCTGGCGGACCAGCCCGCCACATTCCGGTGCTTCTCGCGGAAGTTCTCGCCGCGATCGAAGTGACCCCCGGCGACCTCGTGGTCGACGGCACGTTCGGCGCGGGCGGCTATTCCCGCGCGCTCCTCAAGGCCGGCGCGCGCGTCGTCGCCATCGACCGCGACCCGACCGCCATCGCCGGCGGCGCCATGCTCGCGTCCGACGAGCCGCGCCTGTCGCTGGTCGAGGGCCGCTTCGGCGACCTGGACGCCATCCTCGAGGGCAGGGGGCTGGCCGCCGACGCCGTCGTCCTCGACATCGGCGTCTCCTCCATGCAGATCGACGAGGCCGCGCGCGGCTTCTCCTTCCAGAAGGACGGCCCGCTCGACATGCGCATGGCCGCGAGCGGCCCGACCGCCGCCGACGTGGTGAACCGCCTGAAGGTCGGCGACCTCGCGCGCATCTTCGCCTTCCTCGGCGAGGAGCGCCATGCCGGCCGCGTGGCGCGCGCCATCGAGGCCCGGCGCGCCGAGCGCCCCTTCGAGACGACGCTCGACCTCGCGCAGGTGATCGGCCGCGCCGTGGGGCGTTCGCCCAAGGACAAGATCGATCCGGCCACGCGCAGCTTCCAGGGCCTGCGCATCTTCGTCAACGACGAGCTCGGCGAGCTGGCGCGCGGCCTCCTTGCGGCCGAGCGCGTGCTGAAGCCCGGCGGGCGCCTCGTCGTCGTCACCTTCCATTCGCTCGAGGACCGCATCGTCAAGCGCTTCTTCCGCGACCGCTCGGGCACGGCCGCCGCGTCTCGACACCTGCCGGACGTCGCCGTGGAGGCGCCGACCTTCGAGGCGCGCAACCGGGCGCTCGCGGCCAGCGATGCGGAGGCGAGCGCCAACCCGCGGGCGCGCTCGGCCAAGCTGCGCGTCGGCATCCGCACCGCGACGCCGCCGAGACGCTCGGCGAGCCCCCTCGACTTCGCCGATCTTCCCGCCCTTGCCGATCGACCCGAGACCGGAGCCTGACCCGCCATGCTGAAGACGATCGACATCGTGCTCATCGCGGTCATGATCTCCGCGGCCGCCTATACCTACACGGTCAAGCATGAGGCCGAGCTGATCGAGGACGAGATCGCCAAGGTCGAGCGCAAGATCGCGCTCGAGCGCGAGACGATCGCGCTTCTTGAGGCCGACTGGAGCCTCCTCGACCAGCCCGACCGGCTGCAGCGCCTGGCCGCCGCCTTCGAGGCCGACCTGAAGCTCTCGCCCGTCGAGTCCCATCAGATCGTCTCGGCGGCCGCCGTGCCGATGAAGCCGGTCGAACCCGTTTCCGACATCGACAAGGTCATCGCCGATTTCGCCGAGACCGCGTCCACGCACGTGGTGAGATGATCATGCGTCTTCCCCAAGCCATCGCGCGTCTGAAATCGTCGAGCATGCTCAAGCGCCTGTTTCCGAAGGCGCCGGAACCGGCGGTGTCCGTCGCCGACCCGTTCGGCCGTCGCCGCCATCTCGCTCCGCCGCGCAACAAGGCGCGTTTCACGCTGGCCATCGGCCTCTTCGTCTGCGTCTACGCCGTCATCGGCGGGCGGCTCGTCATGTGGGGCGCCGTGCCCAACGAGCGCGCCTCCTATTTCGGCGCGCGCGACCAGATCATGGCGGCGCGGCCCGACATCGTGGACCGCAACGGCGAGGTGCTGGCCACCGACATCAAGACCGCCTCGCTCTTCGCCGAGCCCAAGAACATCGTGGACGCGGACGAGGCGAGCGAACTCCTGCTCTCCGTCCTGCCCGACCTCGACGCCAAGGTCCTCTATCGCCGTCTCTCGTCCAAGGCCGGCTTCGTCTGGCTGCGCCGCGAGCTGACGCCCGCGCAGCAGCAGCAGATCCTCGACCTCGGCATTCCCGGCGTCGGCTTCCGCACCGAGAAGCGCCGCTTCTATCCCGGCGGCTCCACCGCGTCCCACATCGTCGGCATCGTCAATGTCGACAACCAGGGCATCGCGGGAATGGAGAAATACATCGACGACAGCGGCTATCGCGACATCCAGAACGCGGGCCTGGCCGTCGGCAACGACCTGGAGCCGGTCAAGCTCTCGATCGACCTGCGCGTCCAGCACATCATGCGCGACGAGCTGGCGGCCGCGATGGTGCGCTACAAGGCGATCGCGGCCGGCGGCGTCATCATCGACGTGTCGACCGGCGAGGTCCTCGCCATGGCCTCGCTGCCCGACTACGACCCGAACAATCCGGGCGACGCGCTGAAGAAGGAGAACATGAACCGCATGTCGGCGGGCGTGTTCGAGATGGGCTCGACCTTCAAGAGCTTCACCACCGCGATGGCGCTCGACTCGGGCAAGGTGAAGATCACCGACTCCTTCGACACCTCGCCCTTCCGCGTCTCCGGCTTCACCATCAAGGAGTTCCACTCCAAGCACCGGCCGCTCAGCGTGCCGGAGATCTTCAAGTATTCCTCCAACGTCGGTTCGGCGCACGAGGCGGACGCGGTCGGCATCGACTTCCACCGCGAATTCCTGACGCGGCTCGGCCTCCTCAGCAGGCTGAAGACCGAGCTGCCCGAGGTCGCCTCGCCCACGCAGCCCGCCGTGTGGAAGAAGATCAACTCGATGACGATCTCCTACGGCCACGGCGTCGCCACGACCCCGCTGCAGACGGCGGTCGCCGCGGTCGCGCTGATGAACGGCGGCTTCCTCATCCCGCCGACCTTCCTGCCGCGCACGGCGCAGGAGGCCGATGCCGTCAAGACGCGCGTCGTCAGCGAGAAGACGAGCGGCGAGATGCGCTATCTCTACCAGCTGAACGGCGAGGAGGGCTCCGGCCGCTCGGCCAACGTCGCGGGCTACCGCGTCGGCGGCAAGACGGGCACGGCCGAGAAGGTCATCAACGGCCGCTATGTCGGCAACAAGCGCTTCAACGCCTATCTCGCCTCCTTCCCGATCGAGGCGCCGCGCTACGTCGTGCTCGTCGTGGTCGACGAGCCGCAGCCCGAAGAGGGCAAGGGCGTCGGCGCCACCGCCGCCTCGAATGCCGCGCCGACGGTCGCCGCCATCATCCGCCGCTCGGCGACGCTGCTCAAGGTGAAGCCCGAGTTCGAGGAGCCCGGCAAGTCGCTCCTCGTCTCCTATTGAGCGCGGACGATTGCCGGCCGGCGTGGCTGATAAGACTCAATGAGCACCGTGCACGCGCGGGCGTGATGCTCTAAGAGACGGCCAACGGCGGACCGGGTGCGGCGCCGACAAACGAACGCGGATGTTGAGGGCGATGAAGCTTTCCGAACTCGCCGTTGGCCTCGCCGACGGCATGCAAGGCGAGGATCGCGACATCGCCGGACTGACGGCCGATTC
Source organism: Aurantimonas sp. Leaf443 (assembly GCF_001425575.1). GTDB lineage: Bacteria > Pseudomonadota > Alphaproteobacteria > Rhizobiales > Rhizobiaceae > Leaf443. Next base: position 584,100 of record NZ_LMRD01000001.1, read on the forward strand.
GCGCGCCGTGAAACCCGGCTTCCTCTTCGCCGCGCTCGCCGGCTGGAAGAGCGACGGGGCGCGCTACGCCGCGGAGGCCAGGGCCGGCGGAGCCGCCGCCATCCTCGCGGGCGAGGGCACGCCGGTCGAGACCGATCTGCCCGTCCTGCGCTCGCAGGACCCGCGTCGCGCGCTCGCCCTGATGGCCGCGCGCTTCCACGGCGCGCAGCCCGAGAAGGTCGTCGCCGTCACCGGCACGGCGGGCAAGACCTCGATCGCCGCCTTCACACGCCAGATCTGGGCCCATGCCGGCCTTGCCGCCGCCTCGATCGGCACGACCGGGGTCGTCTCGCCGACGCGCGACGAATACGGCTCGCTGACGACGCCCGATCCCGTCGATCTCGCCCGCCTCATGGCAGAGCTCGCCGGCGAGGGCGTCACCCACGCGGCGATGGAGGCCTCCAGCCACGGCATCGTGCAGCGCCGCCTCGACGGCGTTCGCCTCGCGGCCGCCGGCTTCAGCAATCTCGGCCACGACCATCTCGACTATCACGCCGATGCCGAGGACTATTTCGCCGCCAAGATGCGCCTCTTCGACACCCTTCTCCCGAAGGGCGCGCCCGCGGTGATCTTCGCCGACGACAAATGGTCCGGCCGCGCCGTCGCCACCGCCGTCCTGTCGGGCGCCGAGGTGCTGACGGTCGGGCGCGAGGGCCGGTTCCTCACGCTGAAGCGCCTCGAGCACGAGCGCCATCGCCAGATCGCCGAGATCGAGGCGGACGGGCGCATCCACCGCATCGTGCTGCCGCTGGCCGGCGAGTTCCAGATGTCGAACGCGCTGGTCGCGGCAGGCCTTTCCATCGCCACCGGCGTCGCGCTCGATACGGCGCTGGAGGCGCTCGAGGGCCTGAAGGGCGCGTCCGGGCGCCTGGAACTGGCGGGCACCACGCGCAGCGGCGCCCCGGTCTTCGTCGACTACGCCCACAAGCCCGAGGCGCTGGAGAACGTCCTGTCGGCCGTGCGCCCCTTCACCACGGGCCGCGTCGTCGCCGTGATCGGCTGCGGCGGCGACCGCGACCGCGCCAAGCGCCCGATGATGGGCGAGATCGCCCATCGCCTCGCCGACACCGTCATCGTCACCGACGACAATCCGCGCTCCGAAGACCCTGCCGCCATCCGTGCCGCGATCATGGAAGCCGCGCCCGGCGCGCGCGAGGTCGCCGATCGCCGCGCCGCGATCCGCCTCGCCGTCCTCGAGGCGAGGGCCGGCGACACCGTTCTCGTCGCCGGCAAGGGCCACGAGGTCGGCCAGACCGTCGGCACCGTGACGCACCCTTTCAGCGACCACGAGGAAGTGCGCGCCGCCATCGCCGAGGCCGCCCGATGAACGCGCCCCTCTGGCACACGCAGGAAATGGCGGCGGCGATGCACGGCCGCCTCCACGGCGCGGTGCCCGACGCCATCACCGGCCTGTCCATCGACAGCCGCACGATCCAGCCGGGCGACGCCTTTCTCGCCATCCTCGGCGAGCAGTTCGACGGGCACGACTTCGTGGCCGCCGCCGCCAAGGGCGGGGCCGCGCTCCACGTCGTCTCGAAGGCGCGGCACGGCGAGTTCGAAGGGCTCGGCCTGCCGCTCCTCGTGGTCGACGACGTGCTGCGGGCTCTGGAACGGCTTGCCGTCGCGGCGCGCGCGCGGTCGCAGGCCGGCATCGTCGCGGTGACGGGCAGCGTCGGCAAGACGACGACCAAGGAGGCGCTGCGCCAGGCGCTGGCCGCCTGCGGCACGGTCCATGCGAGCGTCGCCTCGTTCAACAATCACTGGGGCGTGCCGCTGAGCCTGGCCCGCCTGCCGCAGGAGGCGCGCTTCGCCGTCTTCGAGATCGGCATGAACCATCCCGGCGAGATCCGCCCGCTCGTGAAGTTCGTGCGCCCGCAGGTCGCCATCGTCACGCTGATCGCCCCCGTCCATCTCGGCTTCTTCCGCGACGTGGAGGAGATCGCCACCGCCAAGGCCGAGATCTTCGAGGGTCTGGAACCCGGCGGCACGGCCGTCCTCAACATCGACGACGCGCATTTCGTGCAGCTCGAGAATCTCGCGGAAGCCGCCGGCGTCGAGCGCGTCCTCACCTTCGGCGAGAGCGAGGCGGCGCAGGTGCGGCTTCTGTCCTTCGAGAGCACGGGCGAGGGCTCGCGCATGGTCGCCGACGTCGCGGGCGCGCATCACGAGATCGCGCTGCAGACGAGCGGGCGCCATATCGCGCAGAACCTCCTCGCCGTCCTCGGCGCGGTCCAGCTTCTCGGCGCCGATGTCGGCGCGGCCGCGCGGGCGCTCGGCGCCTGGCGCGCCGTGAAGGGGCGGGGCCTCAGCACGCGCGTCGCGCTGGCCGGCGGTCCCCTGACGCTGCTCGACGAGAGCTACAACGCCAATCCCGCCTCGATGAAGGCCGCGCTGGCCGTTCTCGGCGGCACGGCGCCGGGCTCGGGCGGGCGGCGGATCGCGGTTCTCGGCGACATGCGCGAACTCGGCGACCACGCGCCCGCCCTTCACGCCGCGCTCGCCGAGCCGATCGCCGCCGCGAAGGTGGACCTCGTCCATCTCGCCGGTCCCGACATGAAGGCGCTCGCGTCCGTCCTGCCGGCGCAGACGTGCCGCTGGCACGAGAACGCCGCGGCGCTGAACGCCAGCCTCCTGCCGACCCTTCGGGCCGGCGACGTGGTGATGGTCAAGGCCTCCAACAGCATCGGCTTCCGCAAGGTGGTCGAGGCGATCGAGGCGCTCGCCATCGGCCCCGACACGCACGACAGACCTTCGGAGACCGCCCGATGATCGCCTTTCTCGGCCAGTTCTCCGAGCAGTTCCCGCTGTTCAACGTCTTCCGCTACATCACCTTCCGCACCGGCGCGGCGATGATCACCGGCTTCATCATGGTGTTCCTGTTCGGCCCGGTCGTCATCTCGGCGCTGCGCCTGCGCCAGGGCAAGGGCCAGCCGATCCGCGCCGACGGGCCGCAGACCCATTTCAAGAAGGCCGGCACGCCGACCATGGGCGGGCTGATGATCCTGACCGGCTTCCTGGTGGCGACGCTGCTCTGGGCCGATCTCAGCAACATCTATGTCTGGACCGTCCTGATGGTGACGGTCGGCTTCGGCGCGATCGGCTTCTACGACGACTATCTGAAGGTGACGAAGCAGAGCCACAAGGGCTTCTCCGGCAAGCTGCGGCTGGCGCTGGAATTCGTCATCGCCGGGCTCGCCTGCGCCCTCATCGTGCATGCGGGCACCGGCAGCTTCGCCACCTCGCTCGCCTTTCCCTTCGTGAAGACGCTGCTCCTCGATCTCGGGCTCTTCTACGTCGCGCTCGCCGCCTTCGTGATCGTGGGGGCGGGCAACGCGGTGAACCTCACGGACGGGCTCGACGGTCTCGCCATCGTGCCCATCATGATCGCGGCGGCCGCCTTCGGCCTCATCGCCTATCTCTCGGGCAACGTGAACTTCGCCAACTACCTGCAGATCCACTACGTCATCGGCACGGGCGAACTCGCCCCGCTCTGCGGCGCGGTGATCGGGGCCGGCCTCGGCTTCCTCTGGTTCAACGCGCCCCCGGCGGCCATCTTCATGGGCGACACGGGCTCGCTCGCGCTCGGCGGCATGACCGGCACGATCGCGGTCGCCACCAAGCACGAGCTCGTGCTCGCAATCATCGGCGGCCTCTTCGTGGTGGAGGCCATGTCGGTCATCATCCAGGTCGTCTCCTTCAAGCTCACCGGCAAGCGGGTGTTCCTGATGGCGCCGATCCACCATCACTTCGAGAAGCTCGGCTGGACGGAGAGCCAGGTCGTGATCCGCTTCTGGATCATCGCCTTCATCCTCGCCTTCGTCGGCCTCTCCACGCTGAAGCTGCGCTAGGCGATGATCCCGGTCCGCACCCTTTCCGGCCGGCGCGTCGCGCTCTTCGGCCTCGGCGGCTCGGGCCGGGCCACCGCGCTCGCCCTCATCGCCGGCGGCGCCGAGGTTCTCGCCCATGACGACAACCCGGCAAGCCTCGCGCAGGCGGCCGCGGAAGGTATCCCGACCGGCGATCTGCGCGCCGCCGACTGGCGCGCCTTCGACGCCTTCGTCCTCTCGCCGGGCGTGCCGCTCACCCATCCGCGCCCGCATTGGAGCGTCGAGATGGCACGGGCCGCCGGCGTTCCCGTGATCGGCGACGTCGAGCTCTTCGCCCGCGAGCGCGCGGCCTGCGCGCCGGACGCCCCCTTCGTCGCCATCACCGGCACCAACGGCAAGTCGACGACGACCGCGCTCATCGCCCATTGCCTGCGCGATGCCGGTCGCGACACGCAGCTCGGCGGCAATATCGGCGTCGCGGTCCTGACGCTCGATCCGCCGGCCCCCGGTCGCTTCTACGTGGTGGAGTGCTCCTCCTACCAGATCGACCTCGCGCCGACGCTCGGGCCGTCCGTCGGCATCCTCCTCAACCTGACGCCCGACCATCTCGACCGCCACGGCACGATGGAGAACTACGCCGCCATCAAGGAACGGCTGGTCGCGCGCTCGCGGACCGCCGTCGTCGGGATGGACGACCCGTTTTGCCGCGCCATCGCCGACCGGCTGGAGGCGGCGGGGCGCACCGTCCTGCGCATTTCCCAGGAGCCCCTCGAAGGCCCGGGCGTCTTCTTCGACGCCGGCACGGTGGTGCGGCGCGACGCCGGCGGAACCGAGACGCGTTTCTCGCTCGAAGGGATCGGCTCGCTGCGCGGCCGCCATAACGGGCAGAACGCCTGCGCCGCCGTGGCCGCTCTCACCGCGGTCGGCCTGTCGGACACGGAAATCGCCGGCGCCCTGAAGCGCTTTCCCGGTCTTGCCCATCGCATGGAGGAGGTCGGCCGGCAGGGCCGGGTGCTCTTCGTCAACGATTCCAAGGCGACCAATGCCGAGGCCGCCGCGCCCGCGCTCGCCGCGTTCGAGCGCATCCGCTGGATCGCCGGCGGCCTGCCGAAGGCCGGCGGCATCGCCGCGCTCGAACCGTTCTTCCCGCGCATCGCCAAGGCCTATCTGATCGGCGAGGCGGCGCCACAATTTGCCGCCACTCTTGGTGAACGAATTCCTTACGAAATATCCGGTACGCTCGACGTCGCGATCGAAAACGCGGCACGGGACGCCGGAGAGAGCGGAGAGGCGGAGGTCGTCCTCCTCTCCCCGGCCTGTGCGAGTTTCGACCAGTTCCGCAATTTCGAGGTCCGGGGCGACGCCTTTCGCGAAAGCGTGGGCAGGCTCGCCGGGATCGAGCCGATCTCGAGGGGTTAGCCGATGACAAGCCGGGCACGTCGCAGCGTCGTCAGCGATTGGTGGTGGGGGGTGGACCGCTGGTTCCTCGCCGCCTTCCTGACGCTTCTGGTGGGGGGGCTCGTCCTCTCCTTCGCCGCGAGCCCGCCGGTCGCCGAGCGCATCGGGCTGGAGCCCTTCCACTTCGTCAAGCGCCACGCCTTCTTCCTGCTGCCCTCGCTGGCGGTGATGTTCGGCTGCTCGCTGCTGACGCCGCGCGGCGTGCGCCGCGCCTCGCTCCTCATCTTCTGCGGCGCGCTCGGCCTCATGGTGCTCGCGCTCTTCTTCGGCGCCGAGATCAAGGGCGCGCGGCGCTGGGTCGATCTCGGCCCCCTGCAGATCCAGCCGTCCGAATTCATGAAGCCGGCTTTCGTGGTGCTCTGCGCCTGGCTCTTCGCCGAGAAGGCGAGCCGTCCGGAGATTCCGGGCAACCTCTTCGCGCTGATCCTGCTCCTCGTCGTCGCGGCGCTCCTCATCGCCCAGCCCGACTTCGGCCAGACGATCCTCATCTCCGGCGCCTGGGGCGGCCTGTTCTTCATGGCGGGCATGCCGTGGATCTGGATCTCGCTGCTCGCGGCGGTCGGCGGCGTCGGCTTCGTGATGGCCTATTCGGTCTTCCCGCACGTGGCGAGCCGCATCGACCGCTTCGTGACCGGCGAGGGCGACACGTTCCAGACCGACACGGCGCGCGACGCGATCATGCGCGGCGGCTGGCTGGGCCAGGGGCCGGGCGAGGGCACGGTCAAGCGCATGCTGCCCGACAGCCATACCGACTTCGCCTTCTCCGTCATCGCCGAGGAGTTCGGCATCATCACCTGCATGGTGCTGGCGACGCTCTTCGCCTTCGTCGTGGTGCGCGGCCTGTCCGTGGCGCTCGCCCAGCGCGACGTGTTCACGCGCCTCGCCATCTCGGGGCTCGTCTTCCTGTTCGGTCTCCAGTCCATCATCAACATGGCGGTGAACCTGCAGCTGATGCCGGCCAAGGGCATGACGCTGCCCTTCATCTCCTATGGCGGCTCCTCGATGCTCGCCGTCGCCGTCTCGGCCGGCTTCGTGCTGGCGCTGACGCGCCGCAAGCCGGAGAACCGCTCCTATACGGACCGCCTCATGGAGCGCACGCTCGTCCTGCACCGGGCCTGACGCGCTCGGGGACGGGGAGGCGAAGGGCGGGGAGGGAGCCTTCCCCGAACCGCGCGTTCAGGCCACCCGGCGTGCCGCGTCCGAGGGCGAGGCGCCAAGGGCCGCCGCAAACGCGCTCGCGCCCATGGGCCGGCCGAAATGATAGCCCTGGCCCTCCTGGCAGTAGGCGCCCATGAGCGCGGCCTGCTCCGCCGTCTCGATGCCCTCGGCGATGACCTCTAGATCGAAGCCTTGCGCGAGGCGCGAGATGGCTTCCACGATCAGCCGGTCGCGGTCGCCGACATCGGCGCCGCTGACGAAGGAGCGGTCGATCTTCAGGCGCGTGACGGGAAAGTCCTTCAGCATCGTGAGCGAGGCGAAGCCCGTGCCGTAATCGTCGAAGGCGATGCCGACGCCCATCTCCCGCAATTCCCGCAGCGTCGCGTGGATGCGGAATTCGTTGCGCAGGATCGTGTTCTCCGTGATCTCCAGCTCCAGGCCGCAGGCGGGCAGGCCGGCCTCGCGCAGCGCCCATTCGACCACCGACGGCAGGTCGCCGGACCGGAACTGGGCGGCGAAGAGGTTCACGCCGACGCGAAACCCCTCATGGCCGGCGGCGCGCCACTCGGCCGCCTGCCGGCAGGCCGTGCGCAGGATCCATTCTGAGACGGGCACGGCCAGAAGGCTGTTCTCCAGCGTCGAGAGGAAGGCCGCCGGCGACAGCAGTCCGCGCTCGCGGTGGTTCCAGCGGATGAGCGCCTCGGCCCCGGCGAAGGCGCCGTCGCTGAGGCGGATCTGCGGCTGGTAGAAGAGCTCGAATTCGCCCTTCTCCCAGGCCTGCCTTATGCCGGAACTGACGGAGACGCGCGTCTGCGCGATGGGGCGAAGGTCCTGCGTGAACAGCCGCACGCGGCCCTTGCCGTCCGCCTTGGCGCGATAGAGCGCGAGATCGGCCTGCTCCAGCAGCGCCTCGCCGCTCCGCCCCTCGCCGCTGTCGAGCGCGATGCCGGCGCTCGCCCCGACATAGACCGAGCGCTCGCCGAGCTCCACCGGCCGCTCGATGGCGGCGATGAGCGTATCGGCGAAGTCCGCGGCCGAAAGTGGGTCGGCGCGGTTCTCCAGAACGACCACGAACTCGTCCCCGCCGAGGCGGCAGGCGAGACCGTCCTGGCCGACGAGATCGCGCAGGCGCAGCGCCACCGCCTTCAGGACCTCGTCGCCGGCGGCGTGGCCGAGACTGTCGTTGACCTCCTTGAAGCCGTCGAGATCGAGAAGGATCAGCGAGGTCGGGCGGCCGGCGGCGGCGGCGGCCGCGAGGGCGGTCTGCAGGACCGTGCGGTTGGCGAGGTCGGTCAGCGCGTCGTATTCGGCCGCGCGCTTCAGCCGCGCCTCCGTGGCGAGCCGCTCGGTGATGTCGCGGGCGATGGCGCCGAAGCGGTGCTCGCCCGCCTCCATCCAGTGGGAGAGGGAAAGCTCGATGGGGAATTCCGTCCCGTCGCGGCGCAGCGCCGGCACGGTGACGAGCGAGCCGACGAGCGTGGTCGGCAGGCCGGCGGTGACCCGTGCCACGCCCGCCACGTGCATCGGCCGCATCGGGGCCGGCATGATCATGGTGAGGACCTGCCCGACGGCCTCCTGCGCGCTGTAGCCGAACATGCGCTCGGCGGCGCTGTTCCAGGAGAGGATGCGGCTCTCCCCGTCCGCGCAGACGACCGCGTCCGCCGCCGAGCCGGCCACGGCGTCGAACCGGCGCCGCCCGTCCGCCTCGATGGTCGACAGGCGCTGCACTTCCAGCTTGTCCATCACGAGGCCGGCAAGGTCGGCCAGCGACTGCCGCTCGTCCGCCGAGAGACCGTGCGGGCGCGGCACCACGTCCTTGATGCAGAGCGCGCCGATCACGAACCCGTCCGGCGTCACCAGCGGCGCGCCGGCATAGAAGCGGATGCGGGGCTCGCCGGTCACGAGGGCGGATCCTGCGAAGCGCTCGTCCAGCGTGGCGTCCGGCACGACCATGACGTCCCGCGTCAGGATCGTGTGGGTGCAGAAGGAGCCTTCGCGCGTCAGTTCGCAGGCGTCGAGGCCGAGCCGCGCCTTGAAGAACTGCCGGTCCGCGGCGACGAGCGAGACGAGGGCGATGGGCACGCCGAAGATGCGCCGGGCATGGCGCACGATCGTGTCGAACCCGGGTTCGGGCGCGGTGTCGAGCACATGATACTCGTCGAGCGCCAGAAGCCGGCGGGCCTCGTCTTGCGGGACGGGAAAGAAAGAGCTGGCCATCGTCGCGTCCTATCGGACCAAGCGTCCCGCACGCTCGAAGGTCCTTTGATGTCTGAAGTGATGGATCCTGTTTCATGCAAGTCTTGCGCAACGATGCCACGAAGACGTTACGGAAGACTTCCCGGTCGCGTTTACCTTTGCGAACGGCACAGGCAGTATCGCCGCCTGCGGGGCGCCGGGTTTCAGACGCCGATTCGCCGATCTCGATAGCGATATCTTGTATGTCTCCGCCGTCGCGGTGGATGACGCTCGCGCGAAGAACATCTCCGGGATCGTGCCCGCTCCTGCATTTGGCGTTGCTCGCTGCCGCGCGGGGCGTCCTCTTGCGGGCCCGCTCCATCGCGCCGTGCGGACATGGATCCACCGGGCGAGGGTGCCCGCAGACTCATGGGGATTTCTCGCGCCGTCCCGCGCCGCCGGACGGGCGCGCCCGAAGCGAGGGCTCGCCATGCCCGATCGCGTCAGAAAGAACCGTCCGCATCAGTTGGACTGATGAGGTTGCTTCTAGTGACGGCATCGACGTCGCTTACCTCCCTGGCTGTCGGTGCCGCATGGGGCGGACCGGTGCCGGGCCGAACGGGCCTCGGCTGAACGAGAGCCAAGGGAGCGAGCGGTGTCGGCCATTCGAACGGACGTCGTGCATGCAACGGGACCCATCGGGACGCAGGAGGCCGTCCTGGCCAACAAGGTGTCCTGGGGCGCGATCCTGGCGGGCGTCACCATCGCGCTGGCGAGCCAGGTGACGCTGGTCCTCGTCGGCGCGGGCATCGGCGCCGCCTCGCTCGATCTCGGGAATGGCGCTGCCGAAAGCGCGTCTTCCTCGCTTCCCATCGGCGCCGCCGTCTGGTCGGTCGGCTCGGTCCTCGTCTCCACCTTCCTCGGCGCTTATGTCGCCGCGCGTCTCTCGGGCCGCACGGCGCCGGCCTCGGCGGGCCTGCACGGCCTCACGACCTGGGCCGTCACCACGCTTCTCGTCCTCTACCTGCTGACGACCTCGGTCGGCGCGATCCTCGGCGGCGCGTTCAGCGGCGTGTCCTCGCTCGTCGGCGGCGTCGGCCGCACGGTGGCAGAGACCGCCGCGCCGGCGCTCGCCGAGGCCAACCCGCTGGAGGCGATCGAGAACCAAGTCCGCTCCACCGGCTCCGATCCGGAGGCGCTGCAGGCCAATGCGGTGAACGCCATCCGCTCGCTCCTGACGGGCGGGGGCGCCGATGCCGGCCGGCAGGCGGCCGACGCCCTGGCGCAGGCGAAGGGCATTCCCGTCGAGGAGGCCACCCGTCAGGTCGCCGAGATCGAGCGGCAGTACCGCGCAACGCTCGACGACGCCCGCCAGAAGGCGAGCCAGGCGGCCGAGGCCACCGCCTCCGTCGTCTCCAAGGGCGCGCTCGGCGCGGCCGCAGCGCTCGTCCTCGGCGCGCTGGCCGGCTGGTTCGGCGGCCGTTCGGGCCGCGTCGCGGCCGCCCCGCGCCGCCTCTGAACGCTCTCGGCGGCCCGGGTCGCACCGGGCCGCCCTTTCTCGCGCATCTTTCCCTCCAACGACGAAGACGATCCCGAAGACACGATCATGAGCGCAACCATCTCGTCCGAACGCGCCGCGATCCTGCGGGCCGGCGCGGCCGCCGCCCGCCAGGGCGTGTCCCGCAGCGCGAATCCCCATCCCATCGACTGCGAGGACTGGATCAACTGGATGGCCGGCTTCGACCACCAGACCGTCTGGCTGGAGCAGGGGCGCGGTCCCTACGATCCCTTCGCCGACGGCGCCCTCGTCCCGGCCTGAGCGCGGCGCGAAGACGCCGGCGCCGCGGGCCGTCGTCTCGACACGACAAGTCGCTCTTGCCGAAGGCGGCGCCCGCCGCAACTTCCAGATGGCATCCGCGAGGAGGCGGCCTGCGGACGCCGATCGACATCTCATCCGACATTGCGATGGAACACCGATGGTCGACACCCTGAACGGACAGAAGGTCGAGCGCCAGCAGCTGCAGCAGATCATCGCCGGGCTGACGGAAGGCGTGATCCTGATCGATCCCGACCAGACGATCGCCTGGGCGAACGAGGCGGCGCTGCGCATGCACGGCGCGGGCGCCGTCGAGGATCTCGGCCGCAATGTCGACGAGTACCGGCTTCGCTATCAGCTGCGCTACCGCAACAATCACCTGCTCGACGAAGGGTCCTATCCCGCGGACCGCGTCATCGCGGGCGAATTGTTCACGGACGTCGTGGTCGAGGTCGCCCGCTTCGGCGCGGCCGAGCCCGAATGGGTCCACCGCGTGCGCAGCCTCGTCCTCACCGACGGCGCGGGCGATCCGGACTGCCTCGTCCTCATCGTCACCGACGCGACGGACGAGATACAGGCGGTCGAGCGCTTCGAGAGCGCCTTCAACGCCAATCCCGCGCCCGCCCTCATCTGCCGCATCTCGGATCTGCGCTTCATCCGCGTCAACCAGGGTTTCATGGACATGACGGGCTACGCCCGCGAGGCCGTGATCGGCCGTTCCGTCTACGATCTCGACGTGATGGCCGGCGCCGAGAAGCGCGAGATCGGCAAGGCGCGCCTTTCCGAATGGGCGACGGTGCCGCAGATGGAGGCCTGCCTGCAGCTGCCCGACGGCGAGACCAAGCTCGTCATCGTCGCCGGCCAGCCCATCGAGATCGGCGACGAGCGCTGCATGCTCTTCACCTTCGCCGATCTCGAACCGCGCCGGAAGGCCGAGAGCGCCCTGCGCAACAGCGAGGAGAAGTTCGCCAAGACCTTCCGCCTCGCGCCCGTCCCCATGAAGGTCTGCACGCTGGACGGCTTCCGCATCCTCGACGTCAACGAGGCCTTCCTGAAGGAGACCGGCTGGTCGATCGAGGAGGTCGTCGGCCGCAACGCCGCCGAGATCGAGCTCTGGGACACGGCCGCCACGCGGCGCAAGCAGGAGCGCGAGCTGATCGAGACCGGCGGCTTCAGGGGATACGAGGCCAAGCTGAAGAAGAAGGACGGGTCCATCACCGACTGCCTCGTGTCGGCCGAGACGGTGACGATCGGCGGCGAGGCCTGCGTGCTCGACGTGTTCCAGGACATCACGGTGCGCAAGACCTCCGAGCTCGAACTCGTGAAGGCCATCGAGGAGGCGCTGGCCGACACGTCCTGGCTCAGCCGCAGCGTGATGGAGAAGCTCGCCAACCTGCGCTCGCCCCAGCCCGACGGCGCGCGCCGCGCGGGCGGCGCCGAACTCACCGACAAGGAGCGCCAGGTCCTCGGCCTCGTCTCGCAGGGGCTCGACGACAAGGAGATCGCCGAGACGCTCTTCCTGTCGCGCAACACGGTGCGCAACCACGTGCAGCGCATCTACGCCAAGATCGACGTGCACCGCCGCAGCGAGGCGATCGTCTGGGCGCGCGAGCGCGGCATCGTCGGCGCGGAAGTCGCGCGCGCGGGGACCAAACCCAAGCGCTAGCCGCGCCTTCGGCGCGCCGAAAGAGCGATCCTCTTCATTCGGGCTGATGCAGGCGCGTCTTGGGGGCGGGCCGCGTCTCCTGTCTAGTCCGCCGGCGGGATGTCCGCGCGGCGGCAGGCCGCGCCCGTTCCGTTCGCCCGCCCCTCCACCCATCGCACCACCATGCCCGCTCCGGCCGTGAAGGCCGGACGGCCTTCGTGCGCAACAGGATGTCTCCCATGAACAGGAAACTTGCGGCCGAAGCCTTCGGAACGTTCTGGCTCGTCTTCGCGGGCTGCGGCAGCGCCGTCCTCGCGGCCGACTTCCCGGGCCTCGGCATCGGCTTCGCCGGCGTCTCGCTCGCCTTCGGCCTGACCGTCCTCACGATGGCCTACACGGTCGGCGGCATTTCCGGGGGGCATTTCAACCCCGCCGTCTCGCTGGGCCTTGCGATCTCGGGGCGCTTCTCGCCGCGCGAGCTCGTGCCCTACTGGATCGCGCAGGTCCTCGGCGGCCTTCTCGGCGCCGCCGTCCTCTACGCGATCGCCTCCGGCAAGGCCGGTTTCTCGGCCGGCGCCTTCGCCTCCAACGGCTACGGCGCGAATTCGCCCGGGGGCTACGGTGTCCAGGCGGCCTTCGTGGCCGAATTCGTGCTGACCGCCGCGTTCCTCGTCATCATCCTCGGCTCCACCTCCACCGCCGCCTCCTCGGCCTTCGCGCCGATCGCCATCGGCCTCGGCCTGACGCTGATCCATCTCGTCTCGATCCCGGTGACGAACACGTCGGTGAACCCGGCTCGCTCGCTCGCGGCCGCCGTCTTCGCGCAGAACGGGGCGATCGGCCAGCTCTGGCTCTTCTGGCTCGCACCGCTCGCCGGCGCGGCCGTGGGGGCCCTCCTCTGGCGCCATGTCCTGTCGCCGGGCGAATCGACCCGTGGCATCGGCGCGGACGACAAGAAGGCGCCCTGAGCGGCCGGCCGTCGAACCGGCGCGGGGCTGCCAAAAAGAAGAAATCGGCTCATGCCGCCTGATGCAGCTGCAACTGTGGGGCGCGCTTGCGCACCCCATCTAAAAGACCATCCAGCGGCGGGACCTCGTTTCGATTACCCGCCGCACCATTCGAACCCAAGGAGAACGAGATGGATAAGGACCGCATCGAGGGGACGAAGAAGCAGGTCGTGGGCTCCGTCAAGGAGGCGCTTGGCAAGGTGACCGGCAACGAGCGGGTCGAGGCCGAGGGCAAGGCCGAGAAGATCGAAGGCAAGGTCCAGGACAAGGCCGGCGAGGCCAAGGACAAGCTGCGCGACGCGCTGAAATAGGCAGGCGGGCGGCGTCGCCGGCACGGGGCCGGCGGCACCGCCATCCGCCGGCGGCCGCAAGGGAGCGCCCTTTCCGGCCGTCGGCCAAGGGGCGAGACATGCTGAATCTCTTCCGGATGGGTGGCGAGACCGTCTCCGTCTGCGCGGTGCCGGACGGCGGCGCGCTGCCGGGCTTCCTGCGCGGAGACGGTTGGACCTATATCGGCAAGGTCTCCGACATCGCCGACCGGCTGCCGGAGGCGGACCGCGCGACCTACGCGTCCGTGCTGCGCGAGACGGGATACTACGTCTTCGTGCAGGCCTGAGAACGACCGGCACGCCAAGCCCGCCGAGCTGCGGAGCCATCCGGACGCTTGGCCGGGACGAGCGCGGGCACAGACCCGCGCAGGGAGGAAACATGCGAGACGGCAACGATACCGACCTGACGCCGATCGTCAGGGACAGGGCCTATTTCCTCTGGGAGCAGGCCGGGCGGCCCTATGGCCGCGAATTCGAGTTCTGGGCGAAGGCGTCCGAGGAGATCGAGGCCGATCGGCGCGCCTGGATCGAGCGCCAGCGCGCCGAACGCAGCGTCGCGCGCTGAGGCGGCGGCCGGATGGAACGAGCGGTCCTGCGACGGGCGGCGGGCGGCCGCGACCGGCGCTGGGGCGGCGCTTTTGTCGCGGCCGACGGCCTGCGGAATGGGCGTTGGATGCGGAGCCGACCACGGGTTCGGCGGTCCGAATTCAGCGAATCTCAATCCGCCTGCGCGATGGTGAAGACGGGCCCAGAATGCGGAACCGCCTTCCATGATGACTGTCCTGTCCTGCATCGCAGGGGATCATAATCCCTGGCTGATCGCCGTTGCGGCGCTCGTCTGCGTGGCGGGTTCGTGGGCGACGGTGCGGCTGTTCAAGCGGGCGGCGGAGACGCGCTGGCCGGAGCGGGGCGCCTGGTTCATCCTCAACGCGCTCATCACCGGCGCCTCCATCTGGTGCACCCATTTCATCGCCATGCTCGGCTACGATCCCGGCACGCTCGTGGGTTTCGAGCCGGTGCTGACGATCGTCTCCCTCCTCGTCGCCATGGCGGGCGCGGGCATCGGCTTCGTCGTGGCGGCCTCCAGCCGGCGGGGCGCCTCGCTTCTGGGCGGCGCCATCCTGGGTCTTGCCATCGTCGTCATGCATTACACGGGCATGATGGGCTACCGCGTCGAAGGCATCGTGAGCTGGGACCTGTCCTATCTCGCGGCCTCGATCGCCTTCTCCTGCGTCTTCTCGGCCGCCGCCCTCTTCGCCGTCCGCGCCTCGGACGAGGCGCGCCACGCGCATGCGGGCACCGCTCTCCTGGTCCTTGCGATCGTCGGCCTGCATTTCACGGGCATGACCGCCTTCCGCGTCGAACCGATGGAGATCGCCGGTTCCTATTCCAACCCCGCGGCGCTGCGGGCGCTGGCGCTCGCCGTGGCCGGCGTCGCGCTCGTCATCATCGGGGCGGGCTTCGCGAGCGGCATGATCGACGATCGCTCCCGCGCACAGGCCGCCGACGCGCTCACGAATATGTCGAACGGGCTCGTCGCCGTGTCGCCGGCCGGGCGCATCACGCTCTTCAACGGCCGGGTCGCGGAGATCTTCGATCTCGGCGAGAAGGTCATGCGCACGGACATGCCGCTCGCCGAATTCCTCGCCGCCATCGGCGCCCGGTCGGGCTGGGACGCGGATCGCGTCCGGCGCGTGGTGAGCAACCACGCCCTGTGGTTCGCCAAGACCGAGACGACGCGGCTGGAGCAGGCCTTCGAGGACGGGCGATACGTCGCCGTCGTCTGCCGTCCGCTGCCCGGGGGCGGCGCGATCCTCACCTACGAGGACGTGACCGAGGCGCGCGAGGGACAGCGGCGGATCGCCCACATGGCCTATCACGATGCGCTGACCGGCCTGCCCAACCGCCGGCTCTTCGCCGACACGATCGAGGGCAGGGCAGGCGCCAGCGCCCTCACGCTGCTCCTCGTCGACCTCGACTGCTTCAAGGCCGTGAACGACAAGTTCGGCCACGCGGCCGGCGACGACCTCCTCGTCCAGGTCGTCGCGCGCCTGCGGGCCGTCCTGTCCGAGAGCGACCGGGCCTTTCGCCTCGGGGGCGACGAGTTCGCCGTCCTCATCCCGGACGATCATGTCCGTGCCGGCGCGCTCGCCGGCCGCATGGTCGAGGCGCTCGCCGTGCCCTTCGCCATCGGCCCGAACATGGTGCGCATCGGCTGCAGCGTCGGCATTGCGTCCATCCTGTCGACCGACGACGCATCGGCCGTGCAGCGCCGCGCGGATCTTGCGCTCTACAAGGCGAAGAACGAAGGGCGCGGGCGGGTCGAGATCTATCGTGAGGGCATGTTCGAGGAGGCCGCCGAGCGCCAAGCCTTCGAGGAGGAGCTGGCCCTGGCGGTGGAGCGCGGCCAGCTGGAGCTGCATTTCCAGCCGCTCTACGCGCTGTCGCCGCACCGCCTGGCCGGCTTCGAGGCGCTCGTGCGCTGGCGCCACCCGGAGCGGGGCATGATCTCGCCGGCGGTCTTCATCCCCGTCGCGGAAACCAGCGGCTCCATGGAGCGGATCGGCGCCTGGGTGTTGGACGAGGCCCTGCGCGAGGCCGCCTCCTGGCCGGACGACATCTATGTCTCGGTCAATGTCTCGCCGGTGCAGCTCCAGACGCCGGCGATCCTGACGCAGATCCACCGGGCGATCGACGACCACGGCCTGTCGCCCCGGCAGATCGAGCTCGAACTGACAGAGACGGCTCTCGTCGAGAATGGCGGGCAGATCGCGGCCATGCTGGCCGGCTTCCGGGCCCTCGGCATCCGCGTCGCCATGGACGATTTCGGCACCGGCTATTCCTCCCTCGCTCATCTCCGGGAGTTCAAGATCGACCGCATCAAGATCGACCGCAGCTTCGTGAGCGGAGAGGGCGAGGAGGCCAACGCCTCGGCCGTGGTGCGCGCCGTCGTCGGGATCGCGCGCGAACTCGGCATCGAGACGACGGCGGAAGGCATCGAGGACGAGGAGCAGCTCGGCCGCATGATGGGCTTCGGCTGCGGCACCGGACAGGGCTATCTCCTCGGCCGGCCGATGGTGGCCCCGGCCGCCCGCGCGCTGATCGACGGGCGCGAGGCAGGTTTGCGGGTCGCGGCCGCCGGCTGACGGGCCGGGCGCGGCCGGCTTGCGCCGGCGCGACGCCCCGTTCCCCGCGTCCTCCGCCCTTTGCCGCCGCGCGTCCGGAACGACGGTCCTCGGCATCTGCCGCGCGGCATCGGTCCGCGCGGCGCCCGAGCCTCTTCCCGACTTGCAGGAATGCACCCGGAGGGTCGGTTGCGTGGCGGGCCGGGATCAGAGCACGATGTTGGAGCCCCGGATCGCCTCGCAGACCGCGTCCGTCACCTCCTGCGTGCTGGCCTTTCCGCCGACGTCCGGCGTCGTCACGCCGCTGCCGGTGACGGTCTCCACCGCGTGCATCAGGCGGCGCGCGGCCTTCGGCTCGCCGAGATGCTCCAGCATCTGCGCCGCCGTCCAGAACGTGGCGACGGGATTGGCGATGCCCTTGCCGGTAATGTCGAAGGCCGAGCCGTGAATCGGCTCGAACATCGAGGGGAAGCGCCGTTCCGGGTCGATATTGGCCGTGGGCGCGACGCCGAGACTGCCGGCCAGCGCGCCCGCGAGGTCCGACAGGATGTCGGCATGGAGGTTCGTCGCCACGATCGTGTCGAGGCTCCGGGGCTTCAGCGTCATGCGCACGGTCATGGCGTCCACCAGCATCTTGTCCCAGGTCACGTCCGGAAATTCGCGGGCGACCTCCGCGGCGATCTCGTCCCACATCACCATGCCGTGGCGCTGGGCGTTGGACTTGGTGACGACGGTGAGGAACTTGCGCGGACGCGACTGCGCGAGGCGGAAGGCGTAGCGCATGATGCGCGTGACGCCGACGCGGGTGAAGATCGCGACCTCGGTGCCGACCTCCTCGGGCAGGCCGCGATGGGCGCGCCCGCCATGGCCGGAATATTCGCCTTCTGAATTCTCGCGCACGATCACCCAGTCGAGATCGCCGGGCTTCACGCCGGACAGCGGCGAGACGATGCCCGGCAGGATCTTGGTCGGGCGCACATTGGCATACTGGTCGAAGCCCTGGCAGATCGGCAGGCGCAGGCCCCACAGCGTGACGTGGTCCGGCACGTCGGGAGCGCCGACCGCGCCGAAGAAGATGGCGTCGAAGGCCTTCAGCTGCTCGGTCCCGTCCGCCGGCATCATCGCGCCCTGCCGGCGGTAATAGTCCGAGCCCCAGTCGAATTCCGTCACGTCGAGCCGGAACGTGCCCTCGCGGCGCTCCAGCGCCTCGAGCGCCTGCAGACCGGCGGCGATCACCTCGGGGCCGATGCCGTCGGCGGGAATGGCGGCGATCCTGTAGGTCTGCATGGCGGTCTCCTTCGGGTCCTCGTCGATGGGGCGCCGGACGAGACAGATCGTCCGGCGAAGCTGGCATGGGCTAGCGCTGTCCGGCGTCGCCGAGAAGCGTGTTCCAGCGAGCGAGCTCGGAGCGCAGACGCGCGTCGAGCGCGGCGGGCGTGGCGAGATCGGCCGGAACGGGCGCGGTGCCCAGACCCGCGAAACGCTCGATCACGACCGGGTCCACGAGCGCCTTCCGCAGCGAGGCGGACAGGTGCTGGCGGATCGGCTCGGGCGTGCCCTTGGGCGCCCAGATCGCGTGCCAGGCGGTGATCTCGAAGCCGTCGAGGCCGCTCGAAGCCAATGGCGGCACCTGCGGCAGGATGGCGATCGGCTCCTTCGTGGTGACGGCATAGGGCTTGATCTCGCCCGCCGCGATCTGGTTCGCCGTGTTGGTCGTCTGGTCGCACATGAGGTCGATCTGGCCGCCGACGAGATCGGTCATGGCAGGCCCCGTGCCCTTGTAGGGAACGACCGTCAGCGTCGCGCCGGTCGCCTCGGTGAGGAGCCGTCCGCAGAGGTCCGAGACGGCGCCGACCCCGGCCGTGCCGAAGGTCGCGCCCGCGCCCTCGCCCTTCAGCCAGGCGAGGAGCGCCCCGACATCGGCCGGCGGCAGGTCCTTGCGCCCGACGAGCGTCATCGGCACGTCGGTCACGAGCCCGACGGAGGAGAAGTCTTCGCCCGGCTCGTAGGCGAGATCGGGATAGAGGGCGCCGAAGGTGGAGACCGCCACATGGTAGAGGAGCAGCGTGTAGCCGTCGGGCGCTGCCTTGGCCACCTGGCCGGCGCCGAGCGAGCCGCCCGCGCCCCCGACATTCTCGATCAGCACCTGCTGGCCGAGATCCTTCGTCATCGCCTCGGCGACGAGGCGGGCGACGGTGTCGCTCGGGCCGCCGGCCGCAGCCGGCACGAGGATCGTCACCGGCTTCTCGGGATAGGCCTGCTGCGCGACAGCGGGCAGGGCGAAGGCCATCGCCACGCCGGCGAGCGCGGCGGTCAGAAACGTCTTCATGTCGTCCTCCCAGGATGCAGGGCGGGCGCTTCGAGCCCCGCCTCGCGCGGCGCCGCTCCCACGGCATCGCTGAGTGTCGGCTTTAAGACGTTGTGAACCTTTGCCCCATGGGCTGAAGATTATATTCTCCCATGATACGATGGCGCATGGAACTCAGACAGATCCGATGCGTGCTGGCGGCGGCCGACGAGATGCATTTCGGGAGGGCGGCCCGCACGCTCGACATGCTGCCGGCCGGCTTCGGACGCCAGATCCGCATGATCGAGGAGGAACTCGGCGTCGCCCTGTTCGAGCGCACGACCCGCGCCGTCGCGCTGACCGAGGCGGGGCGCGACTTCGTGCGCGAGGCGCGGCCCCTGTTGGACGCCGCCGATGCCCTCGTGGAGCGCCTGCGCGACCGCGGACGCTCGGTGAGCCGCGTCATCCGGCTGGGCGCCATCGACAGCGCCGCGGCCGGCCTCGTGCCCGCGCTCATCCACGATCTCCACACGCAGGACCCGGACCTTGCGATCGAACTGACGGAGGAGAAGTCGATCCGCCTGATCCCCAAGCTTCTCTCCGGCCGGCTGGATCTGGCGATCATCCGCCCGCCCGCCCGGCTCGACCCGCGGCTGCGCACGCGCTTCCTGCTGCACGAGACGGCCGTCGTCGCGCTTCCCGCCGCCCATCCGCTCGGGCGGGGCGCCGAAGTGGATGTCGCCGACCTCGCCGACATCGCCATGATCATCCCGGAGCGCCGCTCGCGTCCGCACAGCCACGACCTGACGATGAAGCTCTTCGAGGGGGAGGGGCTCACGCCCCGCATCGCGCAGATCGCCGAGGAGAAGCAGACGATCCTCAACATGGTCGCGGCCGGGATCGGCGCGGCCATCGTGCCCCTCTGGTCCGCCCGGCTCGCCGTCGCCGGCGTCCTCTTCCGCCCCCTGGCCGGCCGCTCCGCCTCCGGAGCCCACCGCCTGCCGCTCGCCGTCGCCTGGCAGGCGGATGTGCGAGACGCCAACCGCGACCGCCTGCTCGACCTCCTCCTGCGCAATCTCGACCGCTACGCGGCGCAGGAATAGGCCAGCCTTCAGGTTTCGGCGCTGCGTGCGACCAGGCCGACATGCCACGGCGGGAATGCGCCCGTCGGCGCGGTTCTGCAGTCCTCGCAGGCGTCTGGAGCAGGTCGGGGCGTGCCGGTCGTGGAAAGGCGACGGCTTTCGTCGCGCGGAAGGGACGTCGGCGAGGTTCGGCCTCGTCGATGCGGCGAAGACGAATTCCCCGTCCAGCGTCCGTGGAATGCCTTTCGCGTCTTCACGCCGCCTGAACCCGAAGCGTCGGGCTGGCGGGGCCGTCGGGCCCCGCGAGATTGAAACGGTGTTATGGACCGTTTTCAGACGGAGCGGCGGTTCGCCTGGGCGACGAGGCGCGATGCGTCGATCGAACGGGCGCGAACGAAGGCGCTCCAGAACGTGCTACGCTTGTCCGAGGTCTGTTCGGTCTTCTTCCTCGATTGCGTCATCGTCGGCATCCCTCTTGATCGCTGACCATTTCATAACCGGACCGACGGCTTTCCGGGATTGACGATTTCGCATTGCAGCGGTGCATCCGGCCCTGGGCTCTGCTCGCGCGAACCGACGAGGCGGTCGACAGGCGGCAGGACGGCCGACGAGAGGGCAAAGCCGAAAGTCCATGATATGGACCGATAAGATCGAAGAAAGACGTTGTAGAACATGGAGATAAAAATTCGGTTTGCGGGATCGGCGAAGCCGGCCTAGAAAAATGGACCCTTCGGAGCCGGAGACTCGCGGAGGGTGGGTGACGTGTCCGTCAGGGAGCTGGGAGGTTCCGGACGTGTCGCCGGAGGGAGACTGGATCTCATCGAACACGGTCGGCCATTCCCGCGGGAGGGCTCTCGACACGCGTCGATCGATCCGAGGGAGGAGGACGGGATGACGACTGCCACCGACAGCGCCCCTGACTTTGCACTGCTGGCCGAGACGGAGAGCGCGCGGCCCGGCTCGCCGCTGATGCGACCCGTCGAGGTCGTGGCGGCGATCCTCCTCGTGGCGATCATGGGAATGCTGCTCGCCAACGTCATCTTCCGCTACGGCCTGTCGCATCCGATCGTCTGGATCGACGAGGCGGCGTCGACCGCCTTTCTCTGGCTCGTGATGCTCGGCTCGGCGATCGCCATCGACCGCTCCGAGCACTTGCGTCTCACGGTCGGCCTCAACCTCCTGCCCGCCGCGGCGCGCCGCTTCGTCGAGACGCTGGGCCTCGTGGCCGTGCTCGGCTTTCTCGTCGCCCTCCTGCCGGCGGCTTACAGCTACGCGTCCGGGGAGATGGACATCACCACCT
Organism: Aurantimonas sp. Leaf443; assembly: GCF_001425575.1. Taxonomy (GTDB): domain Bacteria; phylum Pseudomonadota; class Alphaproteobacteria; order Rhizobiales; family Rhizobiaceae; genus Leaf443. The sequence continues at coordinate 605,348 of NZ_LMRD01000001.1, forward strand.
CGGCGCTGAGCATTCCCGCCGGCTACCGGGCGCTCGCCCTTCCCGCCGGCATGGCGCTGATGGCCGTCCTCGTGGTCGCCGAACTCCTCCGCACCGCCCGGCCGATGGAGGCCGCGGCCTCGCTCGTCATCGTCTGCGCGATCCTCGGCGGTCTCTGGTTCATGTCCCCGATCTTCGAGACGCTCGGCAACACCAACATCTTCCTGTTCCTGGTGCTCGGAGGCGTCCTGTGCCTCGCCATGGGCGTGCCCATCGCCTTCTGCTTCGGCATCGCGACGATGCTCTTCCTCGGCTTCACAACGTTCATGCCGACCGAGGTGGTCGTGGGGCGCATGGACGAGGGCATGTCGAGCCTGATCCTCCTGTCCGTTCCCGTCTTCGTGTTTCTCGGCTGCATTCTCGATGCCACCGGCATGGGCAAGGCGATCGTGGAGTTCCTCGCCTCCATGCTCGGCCATGTGAAGGCCGGCATGTCCTACGTGCTCCTCGGCTCGCTGTTCCTCGTCTCCGGCATTTCGGGCTCCAAGGTCTCCGACATGGCGACCGTCGCGCCGGCCCTCTTTCCCGAGATGAAGCGCCGGGGGCACCAGCCCAAGGAGATGATTGCGCTTCTGGCGACCGGTGCGGCCATGGCCGACACGGTGCCGCCCTCCATCGTGCTGATCGTCCTCGGCTCGGTCGCGGGCGTTTCCATCGCCGGCCTCTTCACGAGCGGTTTTGCCATCGCCATGGTGCTGCTCCTGGCGCTGGCCGTCCTGGCGCGCTTCAAGGCGCGGGGCGAAGATGTGACCGGCGTGCGTCGGCCGACGCTCAAGACCATCGGCCGCGCCGCGCTGATCTCCGCGCCCGCCCTCGTCCTGCCCTTCATCATCCGCAGCGCGGTGGCCAGCGGCGCGGCCACGGCGACCGAGGTCTCGACGATCGCGGTCGTCTACGCCTTCCTGATCGGCTCCGTCCTCTACGGCGGCATCGGGCCGCGCAAGTGCTACCGGATGCTGGTGGAGACGGCGGCGATGAGCGGGGCGATCCTCCTCATCCTCGGCACGGCCGCCGCCATGGCCTGGGCCCTGACGCAGACCGGCTTCGCCTTCGAACTGACCGATCGCCTCAGCGCGCTGCCGGGGGGCTGGTTCACCTTCATGCTGGTGTCGATCGCGGTGTTCATGCTCCTGGGCTGCGTGCTCGAGGGCCTGCCGGCCATCGTGCTCCTGGCGCCGATCATGTTCCCGATCGCGCGCGCCATGGGCATCAACGACATCCACTATTCGATGGTCGTCGTGACGGCCATGAACATCGGCCTCATGGCGCCGCCGATCGGCGTCGGCTTCTACATCGCCTGCAAGATCGGCAACGTCTCGCCCGACGGCGCGATGGCGGCGATCTGGCCCTATCTCGGCGCGATGCTCGCCGGGCTCCTGGTCATCGCGGCCGTGCCCTGGTTCTCGCTGGCCTTTCTCTGACGGGCCGGGCGCCCTGCGCCCCGCCCCGACGACAGAACACCTTTTAACGGATCTCGGGAGGAGAGAATGACGATGACGATCACGCGCAGGACGATGCTGCTCGGCACGGGAACGCTGGCTCTGGGCGCGGCCTTCCACACCAAGGCCCGCGCCGCCGAGTTCACCTACAAGTTCGCCAACAACCTGCCGCTGTCGCATCCCCTGAACGTCCGTCTGAAGGAGGCTGCCGACGGCATCCTCGAGGCGACGGGCGGGCGCATGAAGATCAACATCTTCCCCTCCAGCCAGCTCGGCAACGACACCGAGACGCTGTCGCAGGTGCGCAACGGGGCGACCGAGTTCTTCTCGCTGTCGCCGCTGATCCTGTCGACGCTCGTGCCCGCCGCCGCCATCAACGGCGTCGGCTTCGCCTTCCCCGACTACGCCACGGTCTGGAAGGCCATGGACGGCGAACTCGGCGCCTATGCCCGCGCCGAGATCGAGAAGAAGGGTCTCGTGCCCATGGAGAAGATCTGGGACAACGGCTTCCGCCAGATCACCAGCTCCAACCGCGCCATCACGACGCCCGACGACCTCAAGGGCTTCAAGATCCGCGTGCCGCCGAGCCAGCTCTGGCAGTCCATGTTCACCGCTTTCGGCTCGGCGCCGACCACGATCAACTTCGCCGAGGTCTATACGGCGCTCAGCACCGGCATCGTCGACGGACAGGAGAATCCGCTGGCCATCGTGTCGAGCGCCAAGCTCTACGAGGTGCAGAAGAACTGCGCCATGACCAACCATATGTGGGACGGGTTCTGGCTCCTGGCCAACAAGCGCGCCTGGGAGCGCCTGCCCGAGGACGTTCGCGGGACCGTCGCCGAGAAGCTCAACGAGGCCGGCCTCGCCCAGCGGGCCGACACCGCCAAGGTCAACGACACGGTGCGCGAGCAGCTGACCAAGGACGGCATGACCTTCACCGAATGCGACAAGGCCGCCTTCCGCGAAACGCTGCGCCAGGCCGGCTTCTACGCCGAATGGAAGGGCAAGTTCGGCGACGAGGCCTGGTCGATCCTCGAAAAGGCCGTGGGCGCGTCGCTCAGCTGATCGACGGGAAGCCCCTTCCGCCCAAGGCGAGAGGGGCCTTCCGCCGCCGTTTCCTCATTCCCCGGCGCCTCTTCTCTCGACGGGCGCCGGGCCGGCCGATCGTTGCCTGGAGATCCCGCCCTTGAACGCGCGTTCCAGCCCATCCCCACGCCTGCGTCCCCGTCTCGAGGGCAAGTCGGCCATCGTCTTCGGCGCGGGCTCGGCCGGCCCCGGCTGGGGCAACGGAAAGGCGGCGGCCGTGCTCTATGCCCGCGAGGGCGCCCGCGTCGCCTGTGCCGACCTCGACCGCGCGGCGGCCGAGGAGACGGCCGAGATCATCCGGTCCGAAGGGGGAACCGCGCTGGCCCTGTCGACGGACGTGACCGACCTCGCCTCGGTGGAGGACGCTGTCGCGCAGACGCTCGCAGCGTTCGGCGCGATCTCGATCCTGCACAACAATGTCGGCGTCACGCATATGGGCGGCCCGGTGGAACTGACGGAGATCGAGTTTCAGCAATCGGTCGATCTCAATCTCGGCTCGGTCTTCCGCACGGCCAAGGCGGTCATCCCCGCCATGCTGGAGGCGGGCGGCGGCGCGATCGTCAACATCTCCTCGCTCGCCGGCCTGCGCTGGACCGGATATCCCTATTTCGCCTATTACGCGACCAAGGCGGGCGTCCATCAGGCGACGGTGGCGATCGCCATGCAATATGCGACCCGCGGGATCCGTGCCAATTGCGTGGTGCCCGGCCTCGTCGACACGCCTCTGATCTACCGGCAGATTTCCTCCCAATACGCCTCCACGCAGGAGATGGTCGCCGCGCGTAACGCGGCGGTGCCCGGCGGGCGGATGGGCGATGCGTGGGACGTCGCCCATGCCGCCTTGTTCCTGGCCTCCGACGAGGCGCGTTTCATCACCGGGGTGTGCCTGCCCGTCGATGGCGGCCAGAGCTGTGCGGTCGTCGCGCCCGCCGCCGGGGGGCGCTAGCGGCGATGGAGGCGCTCATGGACAGGGACCTGACGGGAGCCCAGAGCGTCGATCGCGCGCTCAAGCTCCTGTCAATGGTGGGCCGGCAGGGCGAGCGCGGCCTCGGGCTGGCCGAAGCGGTGGAGGCGAGCGGCATCAACAAGCCGACCGCGCGCCGCCTGCTGCTGGCGCTGATGCGCGCCGGCCTCGTGCATCAGGCGGAGACGGACCGGCGCTACTATCTCGGCGAGGAGGCCTACATCCTCGGCACGCTCGCCTCGCCCCGCTTCGGCCTCCTGCGCCTCGCCATGCCGAGCCTGACGCGTCTGGCGTCCAAGACCGCCGATTCCACGTTCCTGTCGGTCCGCCGCGGCGCGATCTCGGTCTGCCTGCATCGCGAGGAGGGCACGTTCCCGATCCGCACCCATGCCCTGCAGGTCGGCTACGAACATCCGCTCGGCGCCGGGGCCGGCTCGCTCGCCATGCTCGCGGCCCTCCCGGACGACGAGATGGAGGCGGTCATGAAGACCAACGCCCCCGTCATGGAAGCACGCTACCCCCTGCTCACGCCGCAGGAGCTGCGCCGGCATCTCGCGCTCGCCCGAACGCGCGGCTATGCCGTCAATCCCGGCCTGATCCTCGCCAATTCCTGGGGCGTCGGCGTTGCCGTCCGTCACCCCGACGGCTCGGTCGCCGGCGCCATCAGCATCGCCGCGATCGACAGCCGGATGCAGCCGCCGCGTCAGGGCGAGCTCGGCCAGCTTCTGATGGCCGAAGCCGTCCTGGTCGAGGCCGCCCTTGCCGAACGGTTCGACCGGCCCGGCAGCATGGCGCGCCCCGCCGCGCCCACCCCCGCCAAAAGGAGATCGTTCAAATGACGAAGGCTGAGATCGTAGGCTGGTCGCACTCCGTGTTCGGCAAGTCCGATTGCCCCGACACGGAGGCGCTCATGGCCTCCGTCGTCGGCCCCGCGCTCGCCCATGCCGGCATCGGCGCGGCCGATGTGGACGGGCTGTTCGTGGGCGTGATGAATGCCGGCTTCTCCAGCCAGGGCTTCGAGGCCGCGCTGGTCGGCATGGTCGATCCGGCGCTCGCGCACGTTCCCGCCGTGCGCACCGAAAACGCCTGTTCCACCGGATCGGCGGCACTCTACTGCGCGATGGACTTCATCGAGGCGGGGCGCGGGCGCATCGCTCTCGTCGTGGGCGCCGAGAAGATGACCGCCGTGCCGACCGCCACGGTCGGCGACATCCTCCTGAACGCCAGCTACCGCAGGGAGGAGGGCGATGTCGAAGGCGGCTTCGCCGGGGTCTTCGGGCGCATCGCACAGAACTATTTCCAGCGCTACGGCGACCGCTCGGCGGAACTGGCGATGATCGCCGCCAAGAACCACGCCAACGGCGCGGTCAATCCGTTCGCCCACATGCGCCGCGACGTCGGCTTCGACTTCTGCAACACCGTGTCGGACAAGAACCCGATCGTCGCCGGTCCCCTGCGCCGGACGGACTGTTCCATGGTGTCGGACGGGGCGGCGGCGCTCGTCCTCGCCGATGCCGAGACCGCCGCGACGCTGGAGCGCGCGATCGCGTTTCGCGCCAGGGCCCAGGCCAACGACGTGCTCGCGCTCAGCCGCCGCGACCCGCTCGCCTTCGACGGCCCGCGCCGCGCCTGGGCTCGCGCGCTGGACCAGGCCGGGCTGACGCTGGACGACCTGTCCTTCGTGGAAACCCACGACTGCTTCACCATCGCCGAGTTGATCGAATACGAGGCCATGGGCCTTGCCGAACCCGGCCAGGGACATCGCGTCGTGCGGGACGGCCTGACGACCAAGGGCGGACGCCTGCCGGTGAACCCGTCCGGGGGGTTGAAGGCGAAGGGGCATCCGGTCGGCGCGACCGGCGTCTCCATGCATGTCCTGGCGGCCATGCAGCTGATGGGCGAGGCGGGGGACATGCAGATTCCGGATGCCAGGCTCGCCGGCGTCTTCAACATGGGCGGCGCCGCCGTCTCCAACTATGTCTCGATCCTGGAGCGCACCCGATGAGCCCGAGCGATCCGGCGGGCGGCCTCGCGCCGGCCTCCACGCGCGTCATGAACCTCTCGCATTTCCTCACCCAGGCGGCCCGCCGCTATCCGGAGGCCGTCTCGCTGGTCCACGGGGCGCGGGAGTGGACCTGGGGTGAGATCGAGGCCCGCGTGAACGCGATGGCCTATGCGCTCGTCAACGAGTTCGGCGTGAAGAAGGGCGACCGGGTGCTCGTGCAATCGGCCAACTGCGTGCAGATGTTCGAGTCGCTTTTCGCGGTCCTGCGCATCGGCGCGGTCTGGGTGCCCACCAACTACCGCCAGACGCCGGACGAGGTCGCCCATCTCGCGCAGTCGAGCGGGGCGAGCCTGATGATCTGTCAGGCGGCCTTCGAAGCCCATGCACAAGCCTGCCGCGCCGACGGCACCGACATCCGCTCCGTCATCGCCATCGGTCCCTCGACCATCGGCGAGGACTACGACGCGATCGTCGCGCGCCATCTCGGACGCTCGATCGCCGGCCCCGCGATCCATCGGGACGATCCGTGCTGGTTCTTCTACACGTCCGGCACCACGGGTCGGCCGAAGGCGGCGGTGCTGACGCACGGCCAGATGGCCTTCGTCGTGAACAACCACAATGCGGACCTGTTTCCCGGAACGACGCAAGGGGATCGTTCGATCGTGGTGGCGCCCTTGTCGCATGGCGCAGGCATCCATCAGCTCTGCCAGGTGGCGCGCGCGGCGACGACGATCCTCATGCCCTCCGACAAGCTGGACGTGGCCACGTTCTGGGCGCTGGTGGAGACGTGGAAGGTGACCAACCTCTTCACCGTCCCCACCATCGTCAAGCTTCTGGTCGAGCACCCGTCGGTGGATGCGCACGACCATTCCTCGCTGCGCCACGTCATCTATGCCGGCGCCCCGATGTACCGGGCGGACCAGAAGCGGGCGCTGGAGAAGCTCGGCCCCGTGCTCGTCCAGTATTTCGGGCTCGGCGAGGTCACGGGCGCCATCACCGTCCTGCCGCCCGCCCATCACAGCCTGGACGACGAGGCCGCGCGCGTGGGCACCTGCGGCGTCGAGCGCATGGGGATGCAGGTCCAGATCCAGGACGGCGAGGGTCGCGAAGTGGCGCAAGGCGAGACGGGCGAGATCTGCGTCGTCGGCCCGGCCGTCTTCGCCGGCTACTACCGCAACCCGGAAGCCAATGCGAAGGCCTTCCGCGACGGCTGGTTCCGGACGGGCGATCTCGGCCATGTCGATGCGCAGGGCTTCCTCTTCATCACCGGCCGTGCCTCCGACATGTTTATTTCGGGCGGCTCGAACGTCTATCCGCGCGAGATCGAGGAGAAGCTTCTGATGCATCCCGACATCGGCGAGGCGGCGATCGTGGGCGTGCCCGATCCCGTCTGGGGCGAGGTCGGCGTGGCCGTCTGCATCGCGCGCGACGGCGCTCGTCTCTCGGAAGCCGAGGTCAAGGCTTGGCTCGAGGGCAAGGTCGCCCGGTACAAGATGCCGAAGGCGGTGCTGTTCTGGGACGAGATGCCCAAGTCCGCCTATGGCAAGATCACCAAGAAGACGATCCGCGCCGAGCTCGAGCGAAGCGGCGCGCTGGATCGTCTCGCCGGCGCGACCGGCACCGTTCGGACCGCTGCGGAATGAGCGCGGCGAACGGGTCCGTCCTCGTCACCGGCGGCGCCTCGGGCATCGGCCTCGACATCGCCGAACTGCTCCATGGCCGCGGCTGGCACCTCCATCTCGTCGACCGGAACGCGGAGGCGCTGGAGACGGCGCGGCAACGTCTCGGGCTCGACGCCGACCAGACGACGGCCTGCAGCGTCACGGACGAGGCCGAGGTGCGCGAGGCCATCGCGAAGGCCGAGGGCCGCGCGCCGCTTCTGGGCGTCGTCAATTCGGCCGGCATCGCCATGGACCGGCTCGCGGTCGAGACCAGCCTCGAAGACTTCCGCCGCATCGTGGACGTCAACCTGACCGGCACGTTCCTTCTGTGCCGCGAGGCCGCGCGGCACTGGCAGAAGGGGGGAACCACGGGATCGATCGTCAACATCTCCTCCGTCTCGGGCATCGTGGGAAGCCGGGGGCGGGCCGCCTACGGATCGTCCAAGGGAGCGGTCAACACCCTCACCCACATCCTCTCCACGGAGCTCGGCGGCAGCGGCATCCGCGTCAATGCCGTCGCGCCGGGCGCGATCGACACGCCGATGGCGCGGGCCGTCCACACCGAGGACGTGCGTGCGCAGTGGCACAAGCGCATCCCGCAGGGCCGCTACGGCACGCCGCGCGAGATCGCCGCGACGGTCGCCTTCCTGCTTTCCGACGAGGCGGCCTATATCAACGGTCAGGTCCTGGCCGTCGACGGCGGTTTCTCGACGGCCGGACTGGCGGTCGCGGGCTAGGATGCGCAGCAACCGCCAACCCGGCCCGGCATCCCTGCCGCGCATCCTCGCCATCCCGTGCCGGGCCGATCGGCTGACGCTGACGCTTCCCGCCGCCGACACGATCCTCGCCTCCGTCGCCCGAGGTCTCTCCGAGCATGGCGCCGACAGCGCCATCGTCCGGCTGCGGGGCGGGACCCTCGGTCGGCTCGCCTATCTGGGTCCGAGTCTGTCCACCGACGGCCTCCACGCCGCCTGGTACAGCGGGCCGCACAGGCCGGACGGACCGGCGGAGATCGAGGATCTCGTCATGGTCGTCGGTCTTCGCGACGGCGAGCCCTTCCTGCACGGACACGGCGTCTGGCGCGAAGCGTCGGGACGGCGGAGCGCCGGACATATCCTGCCGGAGGAGGCCCGGCTCGCCGGTCCGGTCGAGGCCGAGGCCCTTCTCGTCTCGGGCGCCGTCATGGATCAGGCCGAGGATCCCGAAACGCGCTTCCGCCTCTTCGCCCCGCGCCCTCGGGAGGAGCGCAGCGCCGCCTCGCGCGGACGGCGCGCCGTCCTCTGCCGTCTGAAGCCCAATGGTCTGCTGCACCGCGCGATCGAGGCGACGGCGCGCGAGCATGGCATTCGCCACGCCACGCTCCATGGGATCGGAAGCCTGATCGGGTGCACGTTCGCCTCCGGCGAGGTCATGACCGCGCCGGCCTCGGAGCTCCTGATCCGCGAGGGCACCCTGACGACGGACGCGTCCGGCCAGAGCCGGGCGTCCGTCGATCTGGCGATCGTCGATGTGGAGGGACGCGTTTTCCAGGGCGAGATCGCCCACGACGTCGATCCCGTCTGCATCACCTTCGAGCTTCTGATTCTGGAAGAGTGAGTCGAAGACGGATCCAACCCGATCTGCCCCGGGCGGATCACTCGCGCCTGGTTTGTGTCAAAGCATGCAGCAGAAAGGCTCCCGCCAGCGCCTCACCAGCTGAGGTCGTGCCGTCGTCTCCGCCAGAAACAAGAAATTATCGGATCGGCCGAGGCACGGGTGGCGGAGAGGAAGGGATTCGAACCCTCGATACCATCTCTGGTATACTCCCTTAGCAGGGGAGCGCCTTCGACCACTCGGCCACCTCTCCACGAGGGCGGGGATAGCATATTTCCGGCGCTTCGCAAGCGGCCTTGCTCGGTCGCGGGCGATGCTGGGGCGGGGATGGTTCGGCGCCGTGGCGTCCGCGGGGGCAAGGCTCGACCGGGCAGGGGGAGCCTGCGGCGCGGATGCGCCGGGGTCGGAGCGGGGGCGTGGCGATTTCGGGGCATCGGGTCCGGGTGACGTTCGATCCGTTCATGCTGCGCCGCCGCAAGTCCTGGGACTCAACGGCTCGCGGGCTCTTCAATCGAATGGGATACTCCCATTGAACAGCCGGCCGAAGATTGACCGGACCCGCCTGCACAACTCAATGTCCTGAAGAAATCGTAAATCTACAGCCGTAAAGTTACATGAGCGGCGTCAGAAAAGCGGCAAGTCGAATGGCCGGAAAGGCGAGCGCCCGGCGCTCGTCCACCGGCGATCGGCAACGCTTGCTGACGTGCCGCAGGGGCAGGAGGTGGGCGCATGACACGATATCTGGTGACGGGCGGCGCGGGGTTCATCGGCGCCAACCTGTGCGGGCGTCTCCTCGACGAGGGGCATCAGGTCGTCTGCCTCGACAACTTCTCCAGTTCCACGCCCGCCAACATCCTCCATCTCGTGGACCGGCCGGGCTTCACCCTTCTCGTCGGAGACGTGCGCTCCACGATCCGGGTCGATGCCGACGAGATCTTCCATCTCGCCTGTCCCGCCTCGCCGCCGCGCTACCAGGTCGATCCCGTCTTCACCATGGAGACCTCCGTGCTCGGCGCGATCAACGTCCTGGAGATGGCGCGGCGCACCGGCGCCAAGGTGCTTCTGGCCTCGACCAGCGAGATCTACGGCGAGCCGGCCGTCTCGCCCCAGCCCGAAACCTATCGCGGCAACGTCAACAGCTGGGGCCCGCGCGCCTGTTACGACGAGGGCAAGCGCTGCGCGGAATCGCTCTTCTACGACTACATCCGCAAATACGGCGTGGCCGGACGCGTCGTGCGCATCTTCAACACCTACGGCCCGCACATGGCGCCCGACGACGGCCGGGTCGTCTCCAACTTCATCGTCCAGGCCCTGTCGGGCGAGCCGCTGACGATCTATGGCGACGGCTCGCAGACCCGTTCGCTCTGCTATGTCGACGATCTCGTCGAGGGCTTCCTGCGCGTCATGGCCGCGCCCGTCCTTCCGGGGCCGGTCAATCTCGGCAATCCGCACGAGCGCACGATCCTGGAGATCGCGAGCGCGGTCGTGGACATTGTCGGGCGCGGGCGCTCGATCGAGTTCCATCCCCTGCCCATGGACGATCCGTCCCGGCGCTGCCCCGACATCTCGCTGGCCCGCGCGCATCTTCGCTGGGAGCCCGCGGTCGATCTCGGCGAGGGCCTGCGCCGCACGGTCGCCTATTTCGCCGGCCGCGTCGCTCCCGCCTTCGGGCCGGCCGTGATCCTGGCGGACGCGGCCGAGTGATGAGCGTCGACCTCCAGTTCGCAGGGCCCGCGCGACGCGCCAAGCCGGTCGCGACGCTGCCGGACGGCGGCGACCGCTTCGACGTGCTCGGCGTCAAGGTCGGCGCGATCGACCTGCAGGGCGCGGTCGAGCGCATCGAGCGCGCCATCGACACGCGCACGCCGATCTACGTGTGCATCACCGGCGTTCACGGCGTCGTCGAATGCCAGGGCGACGAAGCGCTCCTGCGCATCCACAACGAGGCCGGCCTCGTCACCCCGGACGGCATGCCGCTCGTCTGGATCGCGCGGCTGCGCGGGTTGAAGGGCGTCAGCCGCGTCTACGGTCCCGATCTCATGCGGGCGCTCACCGCACGGGCGCCGGCGCGCGGCGACGTGCATTTCTACTACGGCGGCGGGGAGGGGCTGGCGGCGCGCCTCAAGGCACGCCTGACCGGCGAGACGCCGGGATTGAACGTCTGCGGCACGCTCACGCCGCCGTTCCGCGCGCTCACCGAAGCCGAGGATCGCGCCGTGGTCGAAGCGATCAATCGCGCCCGTCCCGACATCCTCTTCGTCGGCCTCTCCACGCCCAAGCAGGAGCGCTGGATGCACGCGCACCGGTCGCTTCTGGACGTGCCCGTGATGATCGGCGTCGGCGCCGCCTTCGACTTCCTGGCGGGCGAGAAGAAGCAGGCGCCGCGCTGGATGCAGGCCAGCGGCCTCGAATGGCTGTTTCGCGCCTGCAGCGAACCCCGCCGCCTCGGACGGCGATATCTGCGTATTATTCCGGTCTTTGGTCTTGGGTTGGTATCGTCTATCGTAAGGGAAGTTATTAGACGGCGTTAGGTGCGTCTATATTTTTCCTTCGACACATGGGCATATAGGGGCCGATTTATTGGGAGGAATTGCATTGCTGGTCTTTTAGACATCCATCGATGCACTACCTGTGCTTGTGATAGCTCTCCTGGAAGTTGAAGAACGGGAAACGCAAACTACGCCGCGCCAGACAAAGGCTTTTGGCGGTCCGACCCGGACACGCAAAGCGGAACTTAGTCGGAGTGACCATGACAAAACGTGCCTCGATAGCGATCTGCGACAGCAGTCGCCTCTTTCGCGAAGGTGTCTCCTCCCTTCTCCGTGCCGCCCGGTTCAAGATCCTGGCGTCCGTCGCAGACATCGAGGAACTTCTGGAAATCGGAACGGAAGCCGGGTCGGACTGCATCTTCCTCATTGGAGAGCATGCCGGCGGCGCCTATACGATCGAGACCATCGCCCGGTTGAAGGTGACCTATCCCGGCTGCCACGTCGTCATGCTGGTCAATTCCTGCAGCGAGGAGAAGCGCTGGCAGGCCGAGCGGGCCGGCATCGAGGGCGTGCTTCTGCGCTCGATCTCGAGCGAGGCGCTGTTCCGCAGCCTGGAACTCGTGCTCATGGGCGAGCGCGTTTTCGTCGTCACCGCCGATCTCGACCATGGCGCCGACGAGGTCGCAAGCCCGGGCGCCCAGCGTCTGGAGGCCCCCAAGCTCGTCTCCGACGACCGGTTCGAGATCGTCTCGGGGCGCATGCGCGACGGCAAGGACTTCGCCGGCGCCGGCGAGGCCGCGCAGGAGCCCGTCCAGCTGAAGGTCGTCTCCACGCGGCGCGAAGGCCTGTCGGACCGCGAGCTGGAGATCCTCGACTGCCTCATCAGCGGCCACTCGAACAAGGTGATCGCGCGCCGCTGCGACATCACCGAGGCGACGGTGAAGGTTCATCTGAAGGCCATCCTGCGCAAGATCAATGTCGCCAACCGCACGCAGGCCGCGGTCTGGGCGCTGAACCGGATGCGGCTCGACGAGATGTCGGCCCGGCCCGTCAACGTCGCCGGCGACTGGAACCCCGACCTCGTGGCGCGCAGCCCCGGCACGTCCCATCCTTGCGACACGGACGCCTCGGCCGCCAGCGGCGAGGCCGAGGACGACGGGACCTCTTCCCGGCCGAACGGTGTCGTGCGGCCTCTGCCCGGCCGGGCCGAGGCGGGCATGATGGGGCCGCCCCGCGCGCCGACGCACGAGCCCGCGACCGCCCGGCCGATGTAGGCCGGCGCCTTGCGGCCGCGGGCCGGATGGGTTCCGAACGGGCAGACGTGAGAAAGGGAGGGGCCGCCAGGGTCCCTCCCTCCTTCGTCGTGAGGCCGGGCGTGCCCGCCGCCCGACGATGCGGGCCGGAAGGCGGGCGCCGCGATCCTCAGATCAGCAGGAAGTCGTTTGCCTGCAGCTCGCCCTTGGAGACGTCGTTGAGCGTCAGCGAGCTTTCGCCCAGATCGATCACCGTGTCGGAGCCGACATCTCGGGCGGCGGCCAGGACGTCGTCGAAGGAGCCGAACGCGGCGTAGTCGAGCGCGATGCGGTCGGCGTTGGAGCCGCCGAGTTCGAAATCCTCGATCGAATCGTTCCCGCTCTCCCCGCGGAAGACGAACGTATCGCGCCCGGCCCCGCCGAAGAGGAGCTCGCTCGCCTGGCTCGAGACGATCCGGTCGTCGCCGCCGAGCCCGTGGATCTCCAGCGCGCCGCCCTGGCCGACGAGACGTTCGCCGCTCGCGCTTCCCATGAGGTCGCCGTCGACGATCCGCCCGCCGCCCTGGAGCGAGGCTCCGCCGGTGGCGGTGCCGGGCGCCGGAACGACGACGGGTTCGGGCGTCGGGGATGGTTCCGGCGTCGGGGTCGGTGCCGTCTCGGGGGTCGGCGCGGGCTGGTCCGGGCCTTCCGCCACCGGTTCCGAAGGCGTTTCGGGAGCCGGCGTCGGAGCTGGGGCCGGAGCCGGCGTCGGCGTTGCGCCGCCCGATCCGCCGAGCCACTGGCTCGTGTCGATCGGCGCGTTGGTCAGCACCGAGCCGTTGTCCTGGTTGGTGGCGGCCTGGTAGGCGGCCCAGTCGTCGCCGCCGGGGAAGTCGCCCCACCACCAGTGATTGCCGTCGGCCATGTGGTATTCGTTGTTCGCGAACACGTTGCCGCCGTTGAGCATGCCGGCCTCGTTGAAGTCGGCCGCCCCGCCCGAGGCGCCTTCGCCCGAGCGCGACACGAGCACGTTGTCGTGCACGGTGTTGCTGGTCGTGGTGTAGGGCCCGTAGGCGCCGCTGCCGCGATCCTGCTGGATGAGGGCGATGCCGTTCAGGCCGCCGGAATGGTCGACGAGATTGTCGTGGACGTTGACGTTCTGCGAGTTCTGGATCTGGATCTGTCCGCCCCAGAGCCAGCCCTGCGATTTCGCGCCGTTGCCGATCAGCGTGTTGTCACGGATCTCGGCATCGTAGGAAATCTCGTGGCTGATGCCGCCGCCCTCGTTGTTCACGACGAGGTTGCCCTCGTAGAGGGTGCCGATATTGTCGATGTCGGTCCACAGGCCGAAGCCGTGATTGTCATGGGTGTAGTTGTCGCGCACGACGAGATTGGTCGTCAGGGCGAACTTGGTACCCCCGCCTTCCCAATAGGGGTCGATCCCGGCCCATTCGCCGTTGGAGGCGATCTCGTTGCGCTCGACGAGGATATTGGCGCCTTCGCCGCCGATCCCCATCTCGCCATTGCCGTGGACGTAGTTGCCGACGACCTGGCTGCCGGCCTGGACCGTGATGCCGACGCCGAAATTATCGCGCACCTCGTTGTTCTTCACCGTCCAGTTCTCGCCGCCCTGGATGGCGCCGTGCTGGACGGGGGAGGAGAACTGCTCGATCGTGAGGTTGGAGATCGTGACGTTCTTGGCATCGGACTCGAAGGCCGCCGCCGCCTTGCCCGTCTCCACGAGATGGCCGGCCGGGTTGTCGGCGAAATAGATCTTGTCCGCGGCGTAATCGAAGTAGAACGTCCCCGCCTTCACGGCGTCCGTGCTGGCCACCGGCGTCAGGTGCTGGCCGTCGATGAAGAGCGTCTCGGGAAATCCGCCGCGCACGGCGCCGGGCGCGGCCTCGTCGGTCGCGATGCGGTCGCCTTCCTGCGTCTGGCCGCTCGCGACATAGAGCGAACCCGCTCTCTCGAAGTCGGTGAGGACGGCCGATCCGTCGAGCACGGCGCCCTTGGCGCCGAGGAAGGTCTGCCCGTCCTTCGGGTCGATCGGCGTGGCGAGCCGGTGCAGGCCGCTTTCGAACCAGAAGGTGGCGCCGGTCGGCGCGGCGGCGACCTTGGCCTGGTAGTCGTCCCCCACGGACAAGGTAATGGCATTGGCAGGCTTGGCGATGCTCGTCGGACCGGTGGCAAGCTGTGTTGTAATAGTCATGGAATAATGTCGATCCCCTTTGTTGACGCCGAAACATTAGATTTGGAACGCGGCCGGGATGTGTTAACGCAAAATTTTTACTATAAGTTGCGGGATAAACGGAAAAACGGACTGAAAATGGGACAGATAGCTCTGGGTAGTTGACCTATAATGAAACAGTAAAAATTCAGAGCGGGGTTGCGTGAACGCATTGTCCGCCGCGTTTTTGCCGCATTTTGAGAAGTCGTCGCTGCCTGTTTCGCGGCCGCTTGCAGCGTTTCCGGCCCTCCACGGGGCGGCGCCTGCGTCGCCGGTCGGTCCCGTCGTCCGAGGCGCCGTCTCCCGCCCGCGATCGGCCCGCGCGGGAGACGGGACCTCGCGCGTCGCGAAGCGTCGGCTCTTGCGAGCGATGCCGTCTGCGAATCGCCGTCCGTTGCGGAAGCCATGAAATATCGTCCGAAGAAGAAATCGGGCGTAATCTTCGGAAAGTCCGGGCGCCCCTGCGTCAGGCGACGCAGAGGCCATCTCTTCTGTCGGATGTTGCGGAGCACAATGGGACTAGCTCCATTGGCACTCTGTTAAAGCTCCCCGCCACGTCCCAGCCTCGGAACGCGAAAATCCCGAAAGGAGAATGCGATGCTGGGTACGAGCAGCGGTAAGAAGGTCCTTGTCACGGGTGCGGGGGGCTTCATCGCGCACCACCTCACGACGAGGCTGAAGGAGCTCGGCTACTGGGTCCGCGCGGCGGATATCAAGCAGCCGGAATACGAGCCGACCAAGGCCGACGAGTTCATGCAGATCGACCTGCGCGAGCGCTCCAACTGCGCGGCGGCCTGCGCGGGCATGGACGAGGTCTACCACCTGGCGGCCGACATGGGCGGCATCGGCTATATCAGCCAGTCCCATGCCGAGATCACGCTCAACAACACGCTGATGGATGTCGGCATGGTCGAGGCCGCGCAGCGCGCCGGGGTCGGCCGCTTCCTCTACTCCTCGTCGGCCTGCGTCTATCCCCAGCACCTGCAGCACGATGCCGACGTGGTGCCGCTCAAGGAGGAGGATGCCTTCCCCGCCGAGCCGGAAGAGGGCTACGGGCTGGAGAAGCTCTACACCGAGAAGCTGTGCCAGTACTTCACCGAGGACTACGGCATGGCCACCCGCGTCGTGCGCTTCCACAATGTCTACGGGCCGCTCGGCACCTATGACGGGGGACGCGAGAAGGCGCCCGCCGCCATCGCCCGCAAGGTCGCGCTCGCGGCGACCGACGGCCATATCGACATCTGGGGCGACGGCCAGCAGACGCGCACCTTCATGTATGTGGACGATTGCGTGGAAGGCATCATCCGCATCATGCGCTCGGATTACGGGCTGCCGCTCAATCTCGGCACCGACGAGCTGGTGACGATCGACGAGCTCGTCGACATCGTCTCGGCCGCGGCGGGCAAGACGCTCGAGAAGCGCCACGACCCGACCAAGCCCCAGGGCGTGCGCGGCCGCAACAGCGACAATTCGCGCCTGCGCCGCATCCTGGGCTGGGAGCCGACCATCACGCTGCGCGAGGGCATCGTGCCCACCTACCGGTGGATCGGCCAGCAGCTCGGCGTCGCCACGCCGCAGGACGTGACGCCGGCGCATGTCGCGCCCGAGCACAGACCCTATGCGAGTGCCCGTTCCGCCGTCGCCTGAGGCGCTGCGGAACGGTTCGTCCCGGAAACCATGACGACTGTCCGGCCGGGCCCGAGGGCCCGTCCGGAAGGCGGCGGAGACATGCCATGTCGATCCTTCTCGATGACCATGAGTCCATCGCCCGAGACCCCTATGCCGGGACCGGGCCGGACGGGGCCTCGGCGCTGGCCGGCGCCGCGCTCGGCCTGCCCGCCCTTCGCCGCCGCGCCAGCCTCGCCAAGGCCGAACCCGGCCGCTTCGCCAAGCGCCTCCTGGATCTTGCCGTCGCGCTGCCGCTTCTCGTCCTCGTCCTGCCGCTCGTCCTTCTTCTCGCCCTGGCCATCGCCTGCATCGATGGTCGCGGCCCGTTCTATGCCCAGCCCCGGGTCGGGCTGAACGGGCGCACCATCCGCGTCTGGAAGCTGCGCAGCATGTATCGCGACGCCGATGTGAGGCTCGAGCGCCATCTCGCCGAGGACCCGCTCGCGCGCGCCGAATGGCTGCGCTGCTTCAAGCTGACGAACGATCCCCGCATCCTGCCCGGCCTCGGCCAGTTCATTCGCCGCACCAGCCTCGACGAGCTGCCCCAGCTCTGGAACGTGCTCGTGGGCGAGATGAGCCTCGTCGGCCCGCGGCCCTTCCCGCGCTATCACCTCGCCGCCTTCGGCGAGGAGTTCCGCGCCCTTCGCGAGAGCGTCACGCCCGGCCTCACCGGGTTGTGGCAGGTCTCGGCCCGCAGCGACGGCGACCTTGCCGTGCAGGAAGAGCTCGACAGCCGCTATGTCGAGACCTGGTCGCTGCGCCTCGATCTCGCGATCCTCCTTCGCACCGTGCCGGCCGTCCTCTTCGCGCGCGGCGCGCGCTGACGCCATTTCGGGCGTCGCGCCTGCGCCAACGCCGATCGGCGCCGGCCCTGGGCCCCAGCGCCGCCTGATGTCCCGCACGATGGCGACACACCCGCCCGCCGCGCCGCGTGGCCCGCCGGATCCTCCTCGGAGAAGACAGATGATGAGAATATGCGTCGTGGGAACCGGCTATGTCGGTCTCGTCACGGGGACCTGCCTTGCGAGCCTCGGGCACAGCGTCCTCGGCGTCGACACGCAGGAGGCCAAGATCGCCATGCTGAAGGCCGGCGTCATGCCGATCTACGAGCCCGGCCTCGAGGCCCTCGTCGGCGAGGCCCGCGAGGCCGGGCGCCTCGCCTTCGCGACGGATGCCGGCGAGGCGATGGAGGCCGAGACGCTCGTCCTCGTCTTCGCCATCGGCACGCCGACCGGCGCGGACGGGGCGACGGCCGACCTCACCGCGCTCCTGTCCGCGGTCGAGACCGCCGCCCGCCAGCGCGCCGCCGCCCGCCGCGACGGTTTCGTCGCCATCGTCGTGAAGTCGACCGTGCCCGTCGGCACCTGCCGCGCGCTCGACGCCCTCGTCGCCCGCCACCTGCCGCGCGCCGCCTATGCCGTCGTCTCCAATCCCGAATTCCTGCGCGAGGGCAACGCGATCAAGGACTTCCTGGAGCCCGACCGCATCGTCGTCGGCTCCGACAGCGAGGAGGGCCTCGGCCTCATGCGCCGCCTCTACGCCCCGCTCACCGACCGCGGCTTCCGCCTCGTGGCGCTCGGCCGGGTGGAGACGTCGGAAATGGTGAAATACGCGTCGAACGTGTTCCTCGCGGCCAAGATCGGCCTCGTCAACGAGTTCGCGCGCCTGTGCGACCGGGTCGGCGCCGATATCGACGACCTCGCCGTGGGGATCGGCCTCGACCGGCGCATCGGCGGGGCCAGCCTCAAGGCCGGGCCCGGCTTCGGCGGCTCCTGCTTCCCCAAGGATCTGCGCGCCCTCACGCGCACCGCGCTCGACCGCCACTGCCCCATGCCGATCGCCGAGGCGGTGATCCTCTCCAACGAGATGCAGAAGGCCCATGCCGTGGCGACGATCGTCGAGACGCTCGGCGGCGACGTGCGCGAACTGCGCCTCGCCGTGCTCGGCCTGTCCTTCAAGGCCGGCACGGACGATCTGCGCGAGGCGCCGGCGCTCGCCATCATCGAGGCGCTGATCGCCGCCGGCGCGCGGGTCGTCGCCTACGACCCCGTCGCCATGGTCCATGCACGCGAGCTGCCGGCCGACATCGAACTTGCCCCGTCCGCCGAGGACGCGGTGCAGGAGGCCGATGCGGTGGTGATCGCGACGGAATGGAAGCAGTTCGCCGCCCTCAACTGGGGAAGGCTCCAGGCCGACATGGCGCGCCCGCTGGTCTTCGACCTGCGCAACATCCTCGACGGCCCGGCGCTGGTGGAACTCGGCTACGACTACGTGGCCCTCGGCCGCCCCGGCGCCACGACCCTGACCACGCCGGCCGACGCCGCCTCTCTCGCCCGCCCGGCCCATTCGATCGCCGCCGAATGACCCGCCGGCCCGCGCCGCGGGCCGCATCTTTCCAGACGAAGACGCCGCCCGGTTCGCATCGGGCGGCGTCTTCGTCTGCAGCGCTTGGCCCGGCCGGCCCGCGAGAGGGCCGGCCGGGCGCGAGGCCTAGAAATAGCTCTGCGCGGCCGGGTCGATGCGCGTGCGCAGCGCGGCCGAGGCCTTCACCGCCATCCATTGCGGGTTGCGCAGGTTGAACCAGACCTTCAGCGCCTGGCGCCAGAACAGCTGCTCCACCGTCGAGCGCGGTCCGTGGCGCAGGAGGACGGCTCTCGCCTCGGCATTGGCGCGCACCGCGTTGACGACGCTGTTGTTGAGGCGCGTGCGGCGGAAGCAGGTGAGGGGGGCCGCGATGCGCGCATAGGGCTCGCGTTCCAGCGCCCGGGCGAAGAGCTCGTAGTCGCCGGCATCCTTGTACTCGATGTTGAACCCGCCGAGCTCGGTGAAGAGGCGCCGGGTGAAATAGGTCGACATATGCATGATCGGGTTCCAGCCGAGGCAGGCGTGGACGCGCGCGGTCATCAGGCTCGGCGGGGCGGCGAGCGCCCCAAGGTCCTCGCCGCGCTCGCCGATCCAGCGGATGCCGCCGACGATCCAGCCCGCGCGCGTGCGCTCGGCCGTCGCCACGATCTTCTCCAGCGCGCCGTCGAGCATCAGGTCGTCCGAGCCGAGGAAGCCGAGGAGGTCGCCCTTGGAGTTGAACGAGCCCTTGTTGATCGCGTCGAAGATGCCCTTGTCGCGGCCCTCGATGATGCGGCAGCCCGCCTCGCGGGCGATGGCCACGGTGTTGTCGGTGCTGCCGGCGTCGACGATGACATGGTCCACCTCGAAGCCGGGGCGGTGGTTGCGCTTCACCGAGTCGATGCATTGCCTGAGATAGGCGGCGCCGTTCAGCGTTGGGGTGACGATGGTGACGATCACGGGCGATCTCCTTCTTCGATGGGACGGGGCAGGCGGGGACGGGCGGGCCTTGCGCCGGCGGCCTTGGATCCGCGCGGCGCGATCAGCCGGATCTCGAGGCGCGACAGGACGGCCGCGCTCATCAGGATGCCGCGCAGGCCGAGCACGATCGTGAGGGCGATCGCCGCGCCCGGCAGGCCGGCGGCCAGCGTCAGCGAGGGCGCGAGCAGGATCATCGCGGCGGTCGTCACGACGTCGGCGACGAGCCCGTCGCGCCCGCCGCGCACCCCGTGGAGATAGGCGCAGGCGACGTTGGCGGCATAGCCGAGGAGCGAGCCGCAGGCGAAGATGCGGATCGCCTCGACGATGACGGGCTCGGCGTCGAGCGGACCGTAGAAGAGGCGCACCAGCGCCGCCGGCGCGGCCAGCATCAGGATGGAGAGCCCGCCGATGAGCGGCAGGCCCGTGGCGGCCAGCGGCCAGACGGCGCGCCAGGCGGCGTGGTGGCCGCGGGCGAGGGCGCGCGCCGCCACCTGCGGCACCACGTTGCAGATGCCCGTCACGATCGGCGTCGACAGGTTGACGATGTTCATCGCGATCTGGAAGGCGCCCGCCGCGGCCGTGCCGCAGAGGAGCGCCAGCAGCCAGGGCAGGGTCTGCACGCGCCCGAGGCCCATGACGTTGCTCAGCAGCGACCATTTGCCCAGATGCAGGTATTCGGCGCAGAGCGGGCGCAGCGGCATCAGCTTGGCGCCGAGCGGCGAGAGCTGCCCCCATTGCACGAGCGCGCCGGCGAGGGCGCAGGAGCCCATCACCCAGAAGGCCTGCTCGATCGACAGCGTCCCGAGGGTCGCGGCCGCCATGAGGGCGGCGACCTGCCCGCCATAGCGCAGGACGTCGCCGGCGATCGGCGCGAAATGGCGGAAGTCGGCGATGAGCGCGCGGCGCAGCGCATCCTGGATCTGGCCCGCCACCAGCACGAAGAGAGCGGGCAGGAGTAGATCCGGCGAGATCAGCGCCCAGACGAGCACCGACAGGACGAGCGCCAGCGGCAGGCACAGGACGAGCGTGAGGAGAAGGCTCGTCAGGATCAGGCGCCGCCGCTCGGGCGCCTCGACGGCGGCGGCCACGATCGAGAGCGGGTAGAACACCATCGAGGAGGACACCGCCTGCATCAGCAGCAGGATGCCGAGCGCCATGGCGAAGAGGCCGTAGGCCTCGAGCGCGATGTGGCGGGCGAGCACGATGTTGAAGACGAAGGTGCCCAGGCTGAGGACGCCCTGGTCGACCAGCGGCCAGGAGGCCGAGGGCAGACGCGCCCCGGCCGCCTCGATCCGGCGCCGCGCCGTCTCGAAGGCGCCGCTCATCGCCCCGCCAGCCCGGTGCGCGCGGGCGCGGCCAGCGCCGCGAGCCCCGCCGCCCGCGTCTCGGCCAGGCGGTCGCGGCACAGGGCGGCATAGGTCATGGCCATGCCCGTGCCCGCGCCGAAGAGCACCCAGAAGATCACGCCGATCATCGGCCCTTCCAGGGCGACGTCGAAGGTGGAATTGACGAGGGCGCCGACGAGATAGCAGGTCACGAAGACGAAGGCCGAGTTCCACTCCACGTCGCCGTTCATGCGCGAGCGCCAGATCGCGCCGAGCATCGTCGAAAGCCAGGCGGCCAGAAGCGTCAGCCAGAGAACGAGGCCGGGAACGCCGGTGCGCGCCAGGATGGTCATGTGCGCGTTGTGCGGGCTGCGCAGCGGCGGACCGTCGAAACGACCCGTCCCGGCGAAGCCGTCCACCGCGGCGAGGTTGATGCCGAAGCCGCGCCCCGTCCAGTAGCCCTCGCCATAGACCGTGTAGGCGATGATCTTGTCCCACCATTGCAGGCGCCATTTCTTGGTGCCGTCCAGCATCTCGTCGCCGGAGGAGCCGACGATGCTCAGCGAGTTGTCGATCAGCTGCCCGACGCGCACGGTCCGGTAGTCCGAGCCGAGCGGGATCTCCAGGTCGACGGCATAGAGGACGGAGACGACCGGCAGCACGAAGAGGCAGGCATAGACGGCCGGGCGGATGCGCCCGGACAGCGCCATGCACAGGACGGCCGGCACGAGGATCGCCAGCATGCCGCCCCGGCTCTGGGCCGAGATCGCCACGAAACCGGCGAAGGCGAAGGCCATCCACAGGAGCGAGCTGCGCCGCAGGCCGAGGATGGAGAAGACGATGGCCGCGCCCAGATGCGTCGCCACCTCGCCGCCGCGCAGCTGCATCATCGGCGCGCCCGAGCCCGGCCATTGCGGTATCACGCCGTCGAGCGCCTTGGGCACCGTGTAGAGGAAGGCCGAGAGAAAGCCGTAGACGGTGAAGAAGGGCGCCGCGCGCCGCAGCGCGAGCGCGATGCGCTCCGGCTTCTGCAGGATGAGATTCGCCACGATGAAGGCGAAGAGGCCGTAGACGACGATCACGCTGTCGCGCAGCGCGTCGATCCCGTAGGGGCCGACATAGGGAACGGTGCGCACCACCACGAGGGCGATGAGCATCGCCAGCAGGAGATGGGGCACGCTGTAGAGGACGGCGCCGGACGGACGGGGCCAGACCAGCGTGACGAGGCCGGCGGCCAGGATCATCTCGGCCGGAAACAGCGGCGGCACGCCCGCATAGGCGAAGCCCTTGCCGGTGAAGGCATAGGCCGCCAGCGCGAACAGGAGGACGGCGAAATAGCGGTCGGCGAAGCGTCGTTCTTCGGCTTGCGGGGCACCGTCATGGGGCATGGATCGGGCCTCCCGTCCGGGGCGAGACGAACTCACCGCAGCCTGATGACGTTGGCGCCGGCGTCTTCCACGAGACGCCGGGACGCGACGCTGGCGGGCCGGGCCGATCCGGCCTCGGTCAGCGCGCGTTCGTAGCCCTCGAAGGCGGCGAGCGCGGCGTTCGGCCAGTTGAACTGCGAGCGCGCCCGCGCCCGCGCCGCCGACCCGAGACGTTCGATGCGGCGGCGGTCGTGGACGAGCGAGAGAAGCGCCTGCACCAGGGCGTCGGGGTCGCCCGGCTCCACGAGCACGCCGCTGTCGGCGTCGATCTGGTGGGGAATGCCGCCGACGCGCGAGGCGACGACGGCAAGGCCATGGCTCATCGCTTCGAGCACGACGAGCGGGAACGTGTCGGCGAGCGTCGGGAAGACGAAGACGTCGGCGCGGCGGAAGCAGGCCTGCGTCTCCGCGTCGCTGAGCCGCCCCGTCACGAGGATGCGCTGGCCCGGGCGACAGGCCGAGAGCGCCTTGGCATAGGCCACGGCCTCGCGCCGCTCGCCGCCCAGGATCAGCTGGTAGGGCTCGGTCAGCCGCGCGAAGGCCTCGAGCAGAACGGGCAGGCCCTTGTTCGGCGTGTGGTTGGCCAGAAACAGGAAGGTCGGCGCCCCGCCCTCGCTGCGCGGCGTCACGCCAAGCGTGGCGAGGAGGTCGCCGTCGCGCCGCTCGTTGGCCGGCTCCGGGTTCGAGACGCCGTTGCCCACGATCGTCACGTTGTCGGTGCGCTGCCCGAGCAGCCGCAGGAGGTCGACGTCGTGCGGCGAGAGCGCGAAGACGCGCGCCGCATGGGCCACGACCTGGCGCACCGGCTCGACCACCGCGTTGCGCCAGACCGCGCGCTGGACGGCATTGAAGGCATAGACCTTCAGGCCGTTCACCACCTCGTTGAAGCCATGGGTGGAGACGACGTAGGGCAGGCCGAGCTTGCGGCAGGCGCGCGCGATGCGGCGCATCTCGAGCGCGGGCATCGGATTGTGGATATGGACGAGATCGAAGCGCTCGCTCCGCAGAAGCGCAGCCATGTCCGAGCGGTAGAAGAGCGTGCGGTGGCGCGTGGGGACATGCTGGCCCCGCAGCACGAGGGGCAGCGAGGTCTCGACGGCGAGGCGTCGGAACCGCGCCGGCGCCATCGCCGGGCCGGTCATCGAGGCGACGGCCATGTCGCAATGCTCGCTGAGCGCGTCGCTCAGGCTCTCGGCGGCGCGCGCGGCCCCGCTCACGGACAGGTGCGGCGGCACCACGATCGTCGCCAGGACCTTCATGGGTGGTACCGCGCGGAAAGCGACTGGGCGAGTTCGGGATCGCGCCAGAGATCGGCGACGGCGTCGTCGATGGTCAGGCGCGGCTGCCAGTCGAAAAGGGAGGAGATGCGGCTGTTGTCGGCGGCGAGGAAGGGTCGGTCGACCTTGCGCAGGCGGCTCTGGTCCTCCTCCACGACGAAGTCGGCCCGGCTGACGCGGCGCAGCTTCTCCACGACCTCCGTGACCGAATAGGCCGCCGAGGTGCCGAGATTGACCGTCAGCGTCTCGCCCGGTTCGACGGCGCCGCCGAGCGCCACCGCCATGAAGCCGCGCGCGGCGTCCTTCACATGGATGTAGTCGCGCATCGGCCAGAGATTGCCGAGGCGGATGCGCGTGTGGCCGGCCTTCAGCTGGGCGACGAGTTCGGGCAGGAGGTGGGGATTGGTCTCGCCGGGACCCACGACGTTGAAGAGCCGCACGATGGCGCCCGCCAGCGGCCGCTTGGCCGCGTAGTGGGCGACGAAATGCTCGCCATGCAGCTTGGACAGCCCGTAGATGTCGGAGGGCTGCTGCTGGCTCGTCTCCGAATGGGGCTCAGCGTCCGGCTTGTAGACCGCGCCGCTGGAGGCGAAGACGAAGCGGCATCCGGCGGGCGCGGCGCTCAGCAGCGTCATCGTGCCGAGGACGTTGGTGCGCATGGCGCCGAGCGGGTCGTCCTCGCATTGCGGGATGTAGTGGATCGCGGCGAGATGGACGACGATGTCCGGCCGCACCGCCTCCATCAGGCGCCCCACCGCTTCGGCGTCCTCGATGTCGATCGCATGGGCGGTGAAGCGATCGTGCTCGCGCGGCTCGAAGCGCGAGGCTCCGGCGATGCCGCGGTCGACGACGTGGACGGCGTGCGCGTCGTAGAGGAGGCGCGTGAGCTCGCGGCCGACATAGCCGTTGCCGCCTGTCACCATGATCCGTTTCAAGACAGTCTCTCCCCTGGATGTCAGTTTGTGTGGGCCGAGCGCGGGCCGAGATAGCGGCGGGCGAAGTGCAGGTTGTCCTTCAGCCCGAACCGGCGGTGGCGCCGCACGTCGACCTCGCTGAGGACGACGGCGAGGTCCGGCGTCTGGGAGCGCTGGAGCTGGGCGCAGGCCGCGGCGACCGCCGAGCGCGGGGTGGCGTTCCAGCGCGTCACCAGGAGCGTCAGGTTGGCCATGCGCGAGAGGACGACGGCCTTGGCGTCGACGAGCACCGCCGGCGCCTCGACGAGGATCAGGTCGAAGGCCCCCGAATGTTCCTCGACCCAGGCATGAAGGCTGTCGCTGTCGTCGAAGACGCCCTCGTCGTCGCTCGCCGACCAGTAGTCGCGCACCAGCGCCGTGCCGGCGAGCGGGCGCGCGACGCGGGCGACCGTCGTGATCTCCTTCTGCCCGGCGGCGCGGTGACGGGTGCAGGCGTAGCCCGAGCCCTCCGCATGGCGCCGGCCGGCATTCTCGATGGTGAGGACGCGCCGGTTCATGCCGGCGAGGACGCCCGCAAGGCCTCGCACGAGTTCCGTCTTGCCCTCGCCGGGCGCCGTCGAGGTCACGGCCACGATCAGGCCGCCGCCGCGCGTGGTGAGGCCGCAGGAGACGGCGAGCGCGCGCAGCGCCTGCTGGCGAAGCTCGCCGTCGCCCCCGCCCGGACCCGCCGCGGGCACGAGGCCCGCGCAGTTGGCGCCGAGGTCCGCCTCCACCTCGCGCGCCGAGCGGAAGCCCGTGTCGCGCATTTCGACGAGGAAGACCGCGAGCAGCGCGAGGCCGAGACCGGCACCGCCCGCCAGGATCAGCACGAGCTTGGGCTTGGGCGAGGCGGGCGTCGCCAGCGGCTCGGCCGGGCTGACGAGCTGGGCGGCCACGGGCTTCAGCTCCGCCAGCGCCAGGGCTTGGCGATGGCTTTCCTCCAGCCGCTCGACGGAGGCGCGCGCCCCGTCGGCCTCTGTCTCGAGAAGCTTCAGCGTCTTGGCCGCGCCCTGGCGCTCGGCGGCGGCGCGCTGGGCGTCCGCCACGCGCTGCTCGAGGCTCGCGGTCGAGGCGATGGCGCTGCCGACATCCATGCGCGTGATGTCGATGGCCGAGGCCACCGCGTCGAAGAGCTGGGCGCGCGCGGCCTCCAGCGTCTGCTCGGCGCGCAGGTAGAGCGGATGGCGGGTGCCGAGGGCGGTGGCGAGCTTGGCGGCGTTCTGGCGCGCCGCCACCTCGGCCTCGATCAGGCGCTGCGCGTCCGTCGAGCCGGCGAGATCGAGCACCGACGGCGTCCGGCCGAGGCCGGCGGCTTCCTTCAGCCGCGCCAGCCGCGCCTCCAGGTTGAGCCGGTCGAGACGGACGGCGGAGAGCTGGCCGAGAAGGTCGCCGAGCTGTCGGTCGGCCGTCTGCAGGTCGCCTTCGCCCGCCGTGATGACGCGCTCGTTGCGGAAGGCGTTGACCTTGGCGTCGGCGGCCGCGAGCTCGGTACGGGCCGAGCGGATCTGCGCCTCCAGCCACTGGCTCGTGCGCAGCGCGGCGTTGACCGAGACCTCGACGCGGCTCTGGAGATAGGCGTCGGCGAAGGCGTTGGCGATCCTGGCCGCGCGCTCCGGGCTGCGGTCGGCATAGGCCACGCGGATGAGATAGGACTTGCCGTCGTTCTTCACCTTCAGCCCCTGCTGGAGGGCCATCACCTGGCGGTCGCCTTCGGGAATGGGCGCGGCGGGGGGCATTTGCGGCAGGAGGCCTTTCACCCGCGCGACGAGCGTGGAGAGGACGGAGGGCTCGGCCGGCCGGGCGGTCTCGGGGCCGATGGCTGCCACGACACGGCGGGCGACGGCGCGCGAGCGCAGGATCTCCGCCTCGCCCTCGACGAGCGAGGCCGCGTCCACCGCCGTGTTGCCGCCGGACGCGCCCGACCCTGTGGCCGCGCCCGCTTCGTTCTCGAACTTCAGCTGCACCAGCGCCTCGCCCACATAGGTCTTCGGCAGGACGAGGAGCGCGGCGACGGCCGCCGACAGGACGAGCGCCAGGATGGCGGCGATCATCCAGCGGCGGCGCCACACCGTGCGCAACACGTCGGCGAAGGCGGCTTCGTAGCGAGGGCGCAGGTCCTGGACGGGCCGGGCCAGTCGCGTGAACTCTCGGTGCGAGGCGGAATTCATGGAGCGTATCCGTCAGCTGGAGGCGGCTTCGCGGACGCATGGTGCAATGCGAACCGCAGCGCTCGCCGCCGGCTTTCTGGGACTGCCGGCGACGGGTCCGATTAAGAGGCCGGCACAGCCCACAATTGAAGTTCGTCTCCGGGAGTACTCCGATTCCCCGGGGCCGCCGCCGCACGCGTTCCACGGCTCTCAGGGGTTACCGCGCAGGGCCTCGCGAGGGGCGAGCGGCGCGGCGAACCCTCCCGCGCGGGAAGCCCTCAGGCCGCCCGATCGGGCCCGTTTCGTCCTGTTTCGAACCGTATCGGAGGGTTGTCGTTGCAGTGCAGCATCGTTCCTCGGTGGTAGCGCCATTGCCGCGGCGTCTTTCCCCGGCGGCGCGACTACCGTGCGAGCCGAGCCCGCCGGCGCCGATCCGCGGACGGCCCTGTCCCGGGCCTCACGCCCTTCGGACCGGCGGCGGCGTCCGGCCGAGACCGCCTTCGCGTGTCGCATGGCAAGGACCGGCGCCGGTCGGGAACGGAGCATGATGCAAGCGGCACGAAACGTCCCCATCCAGTGGCTGCGCGCCCTGGCCGCCCTCGAGGTGATGGTCTGGCATTCCGACCTTCTCACCAAGCGGTTCTCGGACGCCTCCATCCAGGACAGTCTCTATCGTCCCTTCGGCGGCGTCGGCGTCGAGGTCTTCTTCGTCGTCTCCGGCTTCCTGATGGCGCTCGTCACCGCCGGGCGCCCAGGCGCGGCAAGCTTCGTGGCCGGGCGGGTGCGCCGTCTCGTGCCGCTCTACTGGGCCTTCACCAGCCTCGTCATCCTGGCCTTCGTCATCAACCCCAGATGGCATCTGGCCGATTTCGAGCCGGCCTTCGCGCCGATCGCCAGCGCCTATCTCTTCCTCCCCCAGACAGGGTTCCCGGTCCTGCCGGTCGGCTGGACGCTGGAATACGAGGTCCTGTTCTACGCGCTCGTGGCCGGGTTCCTCCTCCTCGCCCCCGCCTGGAAACCGGGACGCGCGGCCTTCGCGCTGCTTCTTGCGGGCCTCGGTCTCCTCGGGGTCCTCTTTCCCGGTCTCGATACCGTCAGCCCGTGGCTCGGCCATCTGGCGACGCCCTACTTCTTCGGCTTCGCGCTCGGCTGGTCGCTGCAGGTGGCGGGCGAGGGGGGGCCGGGCGCGGCGATCCTGCCGGTCGTGTCGGCCATGCTGGCCGCCGCCGCGCTTCTGGCGGGGCCGGAGGCGGGCCATCTCGTCTGGCGCATCGCGCTGGCCGGCCTTCTCGTGGCGCTCGCCATGCGGCTCGGTGCCGGCCTTGCCGCCCCGGGGCGGGGCGGGCGCTGGCTCGCCACCGTCGGCGAGGCCTCCTACAGCATCTATCTCAGCCACTGGTTCGTGCTGTCGATCGTCGGCAAGCTCGCCGGCGCCGCCGATCTGCCGGCCGGGGCGGACGTGCCCCTGCGCATCGCCGGATGCCTTCTGGCGGTGATCGTCGGCACGGGCCTCTACCGTCTCGTCGAGCATCCCCTCGACCGCCGCCTGCGGCGCCTCGGCTGGCGCGGGCTGCGCCCGTCGCTGCCAACGCCCGCGGCGCTGCTGACCTACCTGGGAACGCGAGTGGCGCGTTCCGACCTGACCGAAAGGGTTCGACGGCCATGAGGAGCCAGGGCAAGGGGGCGGAGGTCCCGCGGGCGTTCGAAGCGTCCGTCTCGCAGCGCAGGCACAGGCCGGCCGCGCAGGCATTGCCCCGCCATCCCGAGGCCGGCCGGCGCGTCGACGTCGTCGGCTTCGAGCGCTTCGCCTCGATCGAGGCCGGCTGGCGGGCCCTGGCCGGGCTGCAGGACCGGCCTGTCCTCTACCAGAGCTTCGACTGGTGCCACCCCTGGGTGAAGGCCTGCGCGGGGATCGGCCGGCCGCTCGACGTGCGCGTCGTCACCGTGCGCGAGGAGGGGCGGCTCGTTCTGGTCTGGCCGCTCGCCCTGTCGCGCCTCGGGCCCATCCGCATCCTTCACGCGCTCGGCGAGCCGGCGACGCAATATTGCGACCTTCTCGTCGAGCCGGGCGCCTGCGGCGGCGACTATGTCGACCTCGCCTGGGACCGGATCGCGGCGATGCCGGACGTCGATCTCGTGCATCTTCGCAACGTGCGCGAGGGTTCCGGGCTCGATCTCCTGCGCCGCATCTGCCTGCGGAAGTTCCAGCGCTCGGCCGACGCCGCCCCCTATCTGCGCCTCGGCTCCTGCGAGGCGGGCTCGGTCGGCGACGGCCCGCGCGACCGTTCCAGCCGCTCGCGCAACGCGTTGCGGCGCCATCGCAAGCAGCTGGCGCGCCTCGGCCCGGTCACCTTCGAGGTCGTCGACCCTTGCGATCACCGCATGGCGGCGCGCGAGGCCTTGGCGCTGAAGCGCGCCTGGCTCGAGACGCGCGGCACGCTGAGCGCCGGCTACGCCCATCCCGCCAACGAGCCTGCGATCGAGGATCTGGCCGAAGCCGGGCGCTTCGCCGTCACGCGCCTTCGCGTCGGCGCCGCCACCGCCGCCATCGAGATCGGCCTCGTGGAGGCCGGGCATTACTATTCGCTCATCCAGAGCTACGACCAGGCCTTCGCCGCGCATGCGCCCGGCCGGCTCCTGATCTGGCAGTTCATCGAGGAGAATCCGTTCGGGATCGAGACGATGGACTTCCTGCCGCCCTCCCTGCCGCACAAGATCGAGTGGACCGACGCCAGCGTGCCGGTGCGCGAGTTCGCCGTGCCGCTGACCTCGCGCGGGCGCTTGGCATTGCCGGCCCTGCGGCGCCTGAAGGGCGGCCTGAAGAGGCTCCACGCCGCTCTGCCGCTGCCCCTGCGCCGCCGTCTCCTGCGCTTGGCCGGCGCCATGGACTGAAGCGCCGAGGGCGGGCGAGAGGCGCGCGTCCCGCCCGCCGCGCATCCGGCCGGGCGGGGCGACCCGGCGGCGCTACGGGATGGCGTCGAGGCTCGAGCCGGCCTCCTGGCCGAGCTCCTTCAGCCCGTCGAGATCGAGCTCCGTGCGGCCCCAGACGAAGATGAGCCGCGCGCCGTCGCGGGAAAGGTAGCGGTTGTCGCGGAAGACGTTGCCGCCGGTCTCGATCACCCGCTCGTTCTCGCTGCCCGGATCGACGTCCGAGACCCCGCCATTGCGCCCGACCGCGCCCTCGAAGCGAACCGTGTTGCGCTCGACGCGGTTGGCCTCGGTGCGGTGGAGGCTGGGACCCTCGCCGACGGGCCGCCCCTGATCGACCAGCGCGATTCCCGCCCGGTCGTCGAGGACTTCGACGACGTTCTCCTCCACTCTCACGCCGCGCGAGGCCGCCACGAGGATGCCCGCGCCCCAGAACCAGCCGGGATCGCCCCGGCCGTTGCGCAGGAGGAGGTTGCGCCGCACGAGCGCCTCGTAGCTGATCTCGTGGAAGAGGCCCGCGCCGTCATTGTCGGCGATGCGGTTGTCCTCGTAGACGGTGCCCCGGCATTCGATGTCGCACCACAGGCCCGGGCCGACATTGCCGTGCACGTCGTTGCCGCGCAGGATCGTGTCCGTGGCGAGCGCCCCCTTCACGCCGCCGCCCTCCCAGGCCGGGTCGAACCCGCCGAGATTGTTGTAGGCCACGACATTGCCCTCGATGAGGACGCCTGCGTCCGAGAAGCTGATGCCGAGCTGGCCGTTGTGGTGGACGAGATTGCCGGAGATCGCGGCGCCGGGGCCGGCGAGGATGCCGAGCCCGGCATTCAGGCGCACGTCGTTGTGCTCGATGCGCCAGTCGGCGGCCGCGGGGCTGCGGTCGTCGTAGATCGCCCCGCGCTGGGCGGGATTGGCGTATTTCTCCACCGTGAGGTCCGAGACGGTGACGCCGCGCGCCCCGTTCGAGAGAAAGGCGTAGCGCGCGCCGCCCGCTTCCACGAGGCGCCCGGCGGGATCGTCGGCGAGAACGACGCGGCCCCGCGCGTCGACGAGGAAGCGCCCCGGTTCCAGCGCCTGCGGCTCGGTCACCTGTTCCAGCGGCACGCCGTCGAGAAAGACCGTCTCCGGCCGGTCGCAGGCCGGCCGCTCGTCGAGGCAGAGGCCCCGCCGCTCCGACACGGGGATCGCGGCGGCCGAGACGAAGCGTCCGCCCTCGCGCGAGAAGGCCGCGAGGACGCCCGCGCCCGAGAGGATCGCGCCGGGCTCGCCGAAGAAGGCCTGCCCGTTGCGCGGCGCGATGGTCTGCAGGCGGTGGAGGCCGCTCCCGATGCAGAAGGCCGTGCCCTCGGGCGCGCCCGCCGCCCGCCGGCCGAGATCCTCGCCGGGGGCGAGCTGCACGGCGCCGGCGGGGCAGCGACCCGGTCGCGGCCCGGCGTCGCGCGCGGCCCGCCCGGCGTCGGGAAGATCGGTCGGGGCGGCGCTCGCCTGCGCCGCCAGCGGCGAGCCGGACGCCAGAAGGGCGGCGATGGCGAGGGCCAGACGGGGCGGGAGCGTGCTCATCGCTGGCTCAGCCGGTCCGGCATGGACTCGCGGCGCGGCGCGGGCTCCTCCGCCGGCGAGGGGGTCCCGGCGGCCGGAAGGCGTAGATCGTTGCCGCCGCTCGCGGGCTGGGCGCCGGACGCGCCCCCGACCTGCAGGATGTCGCCGGGCCACAGGACCGTCGTCGCCTGCGCCTCGAAACTGTCGATCGCCCCGGCGCGGTAGCGCGAGATCTTCATCGTGAGCGGCGCGTTCGCGCTGTCCATGGCGCCCGGCATGCGCTCAAGCTTCAGCTGCCGCGTCTCGGCCACGAGCGGCAGTCCGCTCTCGGACTCGGCCAGCCGCAGGCGCGTGTCCTGAAGGTCCGCCATCAGCTTGCTGCGATAGCTCGTGTCGAGCTCGTCGAGCTTCAGCCGTGCCTCGGCGAGCGTCGAGCGCGAGCGCGACAGGTCGGAGAGGATGCGCGACAGGTCGGAGCGG
Source organism: Aurantimonas sp. Leaf443 (assembly GCF_001425575.1). Lineage (GTDB taxonomy): Bacteria > Pseudomonadota > Alphaproteobacteria > Rhizobiales > Rhizobiaceae > Leaf443. The sequence continues at coordinate 637,151 of NZ_LMRD01000001.1, forward strand.
CTCTTCGACTTCTCCCGCTGCAGGTCGATCACCGCCGATTTCTTGGTGAGGCCGTTCACGAGCAGGCTCTGGAAGTCCTTGATCTGGTCGTCGATGAAGGCGATCTGCTCCTTCTGCAGATCGGCCTGTTCCTCGAAGGACTGGATCTCGGCCTCGAGCTGGCGGCTCTGCTGGGCGAGAAGGTCGATCTGGCGCTTCTGCGACACCGTCTCGAAGGAGAGGATCTCGCGCTCGCCCTCCACGAGCCCCTCCAGCGCCTCGCGCTCCGGCGCGCCGACGCGAGGAAGCGTGATCTCGGTCTCGCCCTTCAGCTGCGCCTCCAGCCGCGCCTTGCGCGCGAGCTGCGAGAGATAGCCGATCGTCAGCGCCTTCAGCCGCTCGTCGGTCTGCAGGAAGTCCGAGCGCTGGGAGAGGTCGTCGCCCGACAACCGCGAGAGGCCGCCCGCCAGCGCGAGCGCCGTCTCCACCGTCAGCCCGTCGACATAGGCGTAGCGCCCCGGCGCGCGCACGCCGCCGACGATGGTGAAGGGGCGCAGCTCGGCCAGCCGGACGTTGACGACCGGGTTCTGCAGGTAGCCTTCCGAGAAGCGCGTGACGAGATCGGCCTGCAGGCCCTTCGGCGTCATCTCCCGCACGTCCACCGATCCGAGGAGCGGCATGGTGATCGTACCCGTCGGCTCGACGAGATAGGTGCCCGAGACGTCCGGCTGGTCGAAGATGGTGACGGTGACCCGGTCGCCGGGCGCCAGGAGATAGGCCTCGTCCGGCACGCCCGCCGCGGTGCCGGCGCCAAGCGCCGTCGCCGGAGCGAGACAGGGCAGGAGGCCCGCCGCGAGGAAGGCGGCGAGGAGGGCGCCGCGCCGTCTGCCGCCCGGCGATGCCGCCGGGCGCTCTCCAGCTCGCTTCGCAACCATGGTCCGCCTCCGTCCCGTCCGTTGAAGAGGGCCGAGCCTAGACCCGCGCGCGGGCCCCGCGCGTGGCTATTCCTGGGAGGGCGGGCGGCCGGACGGGGTAACCCGCGGGACGGCGCGGCGCGGGGCCGCCGGGGTTCCCGGAAGAAACGAATTACTTCCGATCCGGCCTGCGGGAACGCGGATCGCCGGGCCTAGACTCCGGCCGATCCCCGAGAGCGGAACCTGCGTCCATGATCGAAGCCCTTCCGGCCAGCCCCGTGCCCGTCCCGCCCGTCGCGGCGCTGCGGCAGAGCGCCTCCCGCCCCGGCGTCCTCGCCGAACGCCGGATCGGCGCGCCGACGATCCTGGCCGAGATCGTCGGCCCGGACCGGTTCGAGGCGATGGACCGCCTCGTCGGCGATCTTGTCGCGCGGGCCGCCGAGGACAACGTCTTTATGGAGCCGATGCTTGTCGGCGCGGCGGCGCGAGCCGCCGGAAACGGCCCGGTCGAGGTCGTCCTCGCCTGGGAGATGCGGGACGGCGCGCTGACCGGGCGGCTCCACGGCGCCTGGGCGCTCCTGCGATGCCGCCCGTCCTCGCGCCTGCCGCTCGACGTTCTGAAGGCCTCGGTCCACGACCACGCCCCGTTCGGCATTCCGCTCCTCGACGCGCAGAACGCGGTGCCGGCGCTCGCCGCCATCCTGGACGCGCTGGCCCGCCGGCCCGGCCACCCGCATCTCGTGGAGGTGGTGGCGGTCGGCACCGAGGGGCCGGTCGCCGCCGCCTTCCGCACGGTCCTCGAGCGGAGCGGGCGCGCCCATCTCACGCTCAACCCGCGCCAGCGCCCGCTCCTTGCCGGTGAGACCACGCGCGCCAGGCTCTCGCCGAACCGCGTCAGGGCCTTGCGCCAGCGCCGCCGGCGTCTGGCCGAGCGCGGGACGGTCACCGTGGACGTCCATCGCTCCCCCGGGGAGGTGGAAAGCGCGCTCGAGGAGTTCCTGGCGCTGGAGGCGGCCGGCTGGAAGGGCGGCTCGGGGCGCGAGGCGCGCGCCATCCGCACCCGGCCGGCGCTGGAGGCCTTCTTCCGGCTGGCCGTGCTGCGCCTTGCCGAGCGGGCCCGCGCCTGCGTCGTCGCCCTTCGCGTCGACGGCCGCCCCGTCGCGCTGCGCATCGTCCTGCGCTCGGGGAAGAGCGCCTTTACCTGGAAATCGGCCTATGACGAGACCCTCTCGCACTGCGCGCCGGGACTCGTTCTCCTCCAGGAGACGACCGACGTCTTGCTTGCCGAGCTCGCCGTCGCGCTGGTCGATTCCTGCAATGCCGGCGAGGAGGGCTACATGGCCGAGTTCTGGACCGGCCGGCGCGCCGTCGCCGACCTGATCTTCGACGCGAGGCCCGGACGAAGTCCGTCCTTCGCCGTTCTCGCCGCCGCCGAGCGCCTGCGCTGGCAGGCGCGGATGGCCGCCCGCCGGCTGCGCGCCGCCGGCGCGGAGGGCCGCAGCTGGATGACGCGTCGATCGAAGACCGCAAAGCCCGCAGCGGCGGATCGGCCGTGACGGCGAACGAGCCGGGCGCGGCCGCCGCCCCGCGAAGCCTGAAGCGGCTTTCGTCCGTCCCGCTCGCGCTTCCCGGCCCCGGCCGGCTCTGGCGCGGGCTCTTCCTGCGACCGGAGCCGCAGCGGCTCGAACCGGAGGCCGATCCGGCGGCGCCGCGCATCACCGTCGAGATCGCCGACGCGCCGCGCTTCGCCGCGCTCGGCGCGGCCTTCGACGATCTGTGCGCGCGCGCGGCCGCGCCCAATCCCTTCATGCACCCCGCCGCCGCGCTGCCGATCGCCGCCACCGCCCGCACGGCCGCGCTGCTCGCCTGGGACGGGCAGGCGCGCCTCGTCGGCGTCTTCTTCGGCATTCTCGAGCGCAGCCGCGTCACCTGGCCGTTCGAGGGATTCGTCAGCCCCGTCTCGCCGCTCGCCAATCTCGGCAGTCCGGTGATCGATCGCGACCTCGTCGAGCCGGTGCTGCGCGCCTTCCTCGTCACGCTGAAGCATCGCGGCGACCTGCCGGGCCTCGTCGAGATCGGCGATCTCAACGCCTGCCTCCTCGAACCCCTGCGTCGCGCCGCCGACGCCGAGGACGGGCGCGTCGCCATCACCGAGCGGCGCTGTCGCGCAAGGCTCCTGCCGGCCCCCGACGGGCCGGCCTTCTGGAGCTCCACGGTCTCCGGCCAGCACCGGCGCGAGCAGCAGCGCCAGCGCCGCCGGCTCGCCGATTCCGGTCGTCTGGATTTCGTCGTGGCCCGCACGCCCTGCGAGATCGCGGCCAGCGTGGAGGACTTCCTGGCGCTCGAGGCGGCCGGCTGGAAGGGCGCGCGCGGCAGCGCCGTCGCCAGCGATCGCGCCGTCGCGCTGTTCTTCCGCGCCTATCTCCGGGACATGGCGCTGGCCGGGCTGGTGGAGACCCATGCCTTGAAGCTCGACGACCGGCCGCTCGCCGTCTCGGTCTCGCTCCATGCCGGGCGCCGCGCCTTCACCTGGCGCATCGCCTTCGACGAGAGCTTCCGCAAGTCCTCGCCGGGCCTTCTCCTCTTCGAGAACATCACCCTCCGCTATCTCGCGGATGGCGCGATCGAGGAGGTCGACAGCTGCAACCACCGCGATGCCGGGTTCCAGGCCACGCGCTGGCCGGCCCGCCACGGCATGGTGGACGTGCTCGTCGATCTGCGGGCCAAGCCGCTCTGGCCCGTCGCCTCCGCGCTCGCCCTGCGCGAGCGGTGGCGGCGCCTCTTGCGGGCGAGGGCCGGCCACTGGGTCAGGCGGGCGCGCGCCCTGCGCCGCCGCCTTCGCCGCAAGGCCGCTTCCGGCGCCAGGGGGTGAGCGCCGGAAGCGGCCGTCGACGTCTGCCTCAGGCGGGCGTGGCGGCGGCAAAGGCGCGGATGCGCTCCAGACCGGCATCGACCAGCGCCTGCGCGGCCTCCGCGCGCGCCGCTTCCCCGTAGCAGCGCATCTCCGGCGCGTTGCCGGAGGGGCGCACGTGAAGGACGGACCCGCCGTCGAGGAAGATCTGCACCCCGTCGATGTCGGCGACCTTCTGCACCGTGCCCAGACCCTCCGCGAAGGCCGTGACATTGGCGGGCGCGGCGGTCAGATGGGCCATCAGCCGGGCGCTGTCCTCGCGGGCGAAATGCTCGATGCGCCCGCTCGCCGCCACCGGCAAGGCGAGCGAGGCGACGAGGGCCGAGAGGCTCGTGCCCGCCTCGGCCATGGCCGAGAGGACGCAGAGCATCGGCAGGACGCAGTCGCGCGTCGGCAGGGGAGAGAGCGTGCGCCCGCCGATCTCGACCGGCGTCGCCGTGAGGAAGCCGCCATTGGCCTCGAAGCCGACCACGGGATGGCGCCCGGTCCTGGCCGCCCGCGCCATGCCCTCGATGACGAAGGGCGAGCCGACCCGCGTGCGCACCACGTCGAAGCCGAGCGCCTCGGTGATGCCGGTGTTGGAGGTGACGGGCGTCACCACGGTGCCCGCGCCGAGGCGGCGCGCCGTGAGCAGGCCGAGCACGTCGCCGCGCACCTGGCGCCCGGTCTCGTCGGCGACGAAGGGCCGGTCGGCGTCGCCGTCGGTGGAGAGGATCGCGTCGAGCGAATGCTCGGCGCACCAGCGCCCGAACCGGGCGATCGTCTCGGGCGCGATCGCCTCGGTGTCCACGGCCACGAACCCATCGACGCGGCCGAGGCGCAGGACGCTCGCGCCCGTATCCGCCAGGAGGTCGGCCAGAAGGTCGCGCGCGACGGAGGAATGCTCGTAGATGCCGATCCGCTTGCCCTCCAGGAAGCCCGGCGCGAAGAGGCCGGCATAGCGGGCGCGGTAGGCGTCGAGCGCCGCGCCGCCGTCGCTCTCCATCGCGTCGGCCTGCGTCGCCGAAAGAGGTGCCACGTCGGCGACGGCGGCCGCGATGGCCGCCTCGTCGCTCTTCTCGATCTCGCCGTCCGGCCGGTAGAACTTCAGCCCGTTCTGGTCGGCGGGAATGTGCGAGCCGGTCACCATCAGGCAGGCCGCGCCCTTGGCCATCGCATGGCAGGCGAGGGCGGGCGTCGGCAGCGCGCCGCAATCGACCGGAACGAGGCCGACCGCCGCAAGGCCGGCGGCGCAGTCGCGGGCTATGGCGGGGCTGCTCTCGCGCCGGTCCTGGCCCAGGAAGACCATCGCTCCCGGGCTGGCGAAGCCGCTCTGGAGGAGATGGGTGCCGAAGGCCTTGGCATAGGCGCCGCTCGCGCCCGAAAGGAGATCGGTCACCGGCCCGCGCAGGCCGCTCGTTCCGAATTTCAGCATCGTCGTTCCTCCGGCTGGGTCCCGCGGCGTTAGTTCGCCTTCCCCGCGAGTGTCAACGTGCGCGCGGGCGCACGGCAACGGCGCATTCGCGGTCCCTCCGCCTGCGCCGGGCAACCCGTAAGGCATTCTTGCCATTAACGACGCCCGCGGAAGGCCGGGTGATTTGCTTGTGGGGTTTGGGTCTTCTCTATAATTGTCAAGGCCGAAAGACCATCAGATTTCAGGAGGGCGGCGCTTCGGGCCGGCCTCCCGCGGAGATACACCATGCATCGCAAGGCGCTCGCGATCGTCCTGTTCTGCCTCGTACTTCTGGCGGCGATCGTGGCCGGGTACTGGGACATGCTGAACAGCGAGAGCCAGCGTCTCTCCCGCACGCCGGATCTGGCCGGCGACGAGGCCGCGCCGCAGGACGCGCCGGCCGTTTCCTCGGTGGGCACCCCGAGCGCGCAGGCTCCCGCCGCATCCGTCCCCGCGCCCGCGACAGAAGCGGCGGCGCCGGGCACAGGCCCCGCCGCGCCGGCCGAAACCGCGTCCGCGCCGGCCGCCGGCGAGGCCGCGCCGGCGCCCGCGTCCGGTCGCGCGGCGTCGGCCAACGGCGTCGTGCCACCGGCACCTGTCGCCGCCGACGGCAGCCCGACCTTCGACATCCTGCGCGTGGAACCCGACGGCTCGACCATCGTCGCGGGCAAGGCGGCGCCGGGCACGGCCGTCACCCTGTCGGACGGCGAGCGGGTGCTCGGAAGCGACACCGCGAACGCGGCCGGCGAGTTCGTCGTCGTCCTCGGCGACCCGCTGCCGGCGGGCGATCACGAGCTGCGCATCCGCGCGCAGGACGAGGCGGGCCGGTCGAGCGTCTCGAAGGAGGCCGCCGTCGTCAGCGTCCCCGGCGACGGGGCGCAGGGCCAGGTCCTCGCCATGGTCGAGACGCCGGACGCTCCCTCGCGCATCATCTCGCGGCCGCAGGCCGAGCCGGCCGGGACCGCGCCGCCGGCCGCCAACGCGCCCGCAGCCGGCGAAGACGCGGCGACCCCGGCAGGCGCGCCCGCATCGCCGCGCCCGCAGGCCGGGACCCCGCCATCCGCCGCCGAGCCGCAGGATCCTGCCGAGCCCCCCCTGCGCGTCGATGCCGTCGAGATCGAGGACCGCTCGGTCTACGTGGCCGGCAGCGGCACGCCGGGCTCGACCGTGCGGCTCTATGTCGACAACGACTTTCTCGCCGCCGCGCCCGTCGGGCCGGACGGGCGCTTCCTCGTCACCGCGCAGTCGCCCGTCGCGGTCGGCCCGCATATGGTCCGAGCCGACGAGATCTCCGCTTCGGGCGCCGTCTCCGCGCGCGCCGAGGTGCCGTTCGAGCGCCCCGAGGGCGTCGCCGTCGCGGCCGTCTCGCCGGCGCCGGAGCCGGCCGCGGCGCCGGTCGACACGGTTCCGGCCGCTCCCTCCGCGGCCCGGGGCGAGCCCCCGCGCGCGCCGGCCGCGCAGGACGTCGTGCCCGGCGGCGCCCAGGCCCCGGCTCGGCAGACGCCGTCCGACGCGCCTCTCGCCGGCGGTCCGGCACCCGTCGGCGAGGCCGCTCGGGCGCCCGCCGCGTCTCCCGCCCTTTCCCCCGCTCCGGCCCCTGCGCCGGCCCCCGCGACCGCCGAACCGGACGCCGGCGTTCCCGTGCGCCGGCAGGCGGCGCTGCAGGCGAGCGAGCCGCGCGTCATCATCCGCAAGGGCGACACGCTCTGGCGCATCTCGCGCGAGACCTACGGGCGCGGCAGCCGCTACACCGTGATCTACCTCGCCAACGGCCAGCAGATCCGCGACCCCGACCGCATCTATCCCGGCCAGATCTTCCGCATTCCGAAGGACGAGGCGGCGCCCGGCGCCAAGAGCTGAGAGCGCCCCGGGCGCGGCCTCATGACCCTTGAGCCCCGGGGGAGAAGCGCCTAAAGGCTTGCGCTTCGCCGGTGCGAAGGCACGGGCTTCCCGAAAGGCTCTTCCGACCCGTGGCTTCCGCCAAACCGCGTATCTCCGGCGACAGCGGTGCGACGCTTTCGACGATCAAGGCGCTGTGGCCCTATATGTGGCCGAGCGAGCGGCCGGACCTGAAGCGGCGCGTGCTCTACGCCACGCTCTTCCTCGTCCTCGCCAAGCTCCTCACCGTCGCCGTGCCCTACTTCTTCAAATGGGCGACGGACGCGCTGGACGGGGCCAATTCCGCGCGCGAATGGCTGCCGATCGTGCTGACCGGCGCGATCACGCTCGTCGTCTCCTACAACATCGTCAAGCTGATCTCGGTCGCGCTGAACCAGCTGCGCGACGCGATCTTCTCGAGCGTCGGCCAGTACGCCGTGCGCCGGCTCGCCTTCCGCACCTTCGTGCACATGCACCGCCTGTCGCTGCGCTTCCATCTGGAGCGGCGCACCGGCGGCCTGTCGCGCATCATCGAGCGCGGCACCAAGGGCATCGAGACGATCGTGCGCTTCACGATCCTCAATTCCATCCCGACGATCTTCGAGTTCGTCCTCGTCGCCGCGATCTTCGGCGTCTCCTACGGCGTCTCCTATCTCGTCGTCGTCGCCGTGACGGTCTGGCTCTATTCCTGGTTCACCATCAAGGCGAGCGACTGGCGCATCGGCATCCGCCGCGAGATGAACGACAGCGACACGGAGGCCAACACCAAGGCCATCGACAGCCTCCTCAACTTCGAGACGGTCAAGTATTTCGGCAACGAGGCGATGGAGGCCGATCGCTTCGACCTCTCCATGGCGCGCTACGAGGTCGCGGCGACGCGCACGCTGACCTCGCTCGGCTGGCTGAACTTCGGCCAGGGGCTCATCTTCGGCATCGGCACGGCGATCGCCATGGTCATGTCGGCGATGGAGGTGCGCGCGGGCACGCAGACGCTCGGCGACTTCGTCTTCATCAACGCCATGCTGACCCAGCTCGCCGTGCCGCTGAACTTCATCGGCTTCGTCTACCGCGAGATCCGCCAGGGCCTGACCGATATCGAAGCCATGTTCGGTCTTCTCGACGTCGATGCCGAGGTGAAGGACCGCGAGGGCGCGCCGGCCCTGACCGTGCCCGAAGGCCGCATCCGCTTCGAGAATGTGCGCTTCGGCTACGATCCCGAGCGCGAGATCCTCAAGGGCATCAGCTTCGAGGTGCCGCCCGGCAAGTCGGTCGCCATCGTCGGACCGTCGGGCGCGGGCAAGTCCACCATCTCGCGCCTCCTCTTCCGCTTCTACGACCTGCAGTCCGGCCGCATCACCATCGACGGGCAGGACATCGCGGCGGTGCGTCAGGATTCGGTGCGCTCGGCCATCGGCATCGTCCCGCAGGACACCGTCCTCTTCAACGACACGATCGCCTACAATATCCGCTACGGCCGCATGGAGGCCGGCGAGGACGAGGTGCGCCGCGCCGCCGAGCTCGCGCAGATCTCCAACTTCATCGAACTCCTGCCGGACGGCTTTTCCACCATGGTCGGCGAGCGCGGGCTCAAGCTCTCCGGCGGCGAGAAGCAGCGCGTGGCCATCGCCCGCACGATCCTGAAGGCTCCGCCCATCCTCGTCCTCGACGAGGCGACATCGGCGCTCGACACGCATACCGAGCAGGAGATCCAGGCCGCCCTCGATCTCGTCTCGCGCGAGCGCACGACGCTCACCATCGCCCACCGCCTGTCGACCATCGTCGGGGCCGACGAGATCATCGTCCTGCGCGCCGGCGAGATCGTCGAGCGCGGCTCGCATCGCGACCTCCTGGAGGCCGGCGGCCTCTATGCCGAGATGTGGACGATGCAGCGCGAGGCGAGCGAAGCCGAGGAGACCCTGCGCCGCGCCCGCGAAGCCGACGCCCTCGGCATCGTGGAGCGTCGCCGGCCCGTCGAGGTTTAGGGCGAGCGCCCGACGATCAGTCTGCGGCTTTCGGCGCGCGGGCGGTGGAAGGCTTCATCGCAGCCGGAGCCGGCGGCCTTGCCACGAACCCTTCGCTCGGGTTGGGATTTCGACCACCTTTTCGGGCCGGTCCTTCCTGGATCGGGGGGATCTTGCTGAACCCTTCCATCAAATGTTCAGAACTGGATTGGAGTTTAGGATCGGTCATCGGGCGACTGCCTTATCTGCTCCGGCTGAGCCGGAAATTCGATTGTCATTCCATCCGGCTGACGGGCGAGATAGACACGGGGCGTCGCGTAAATGAACTCGCCAGTGTCCGAATTGTAGACCTGTACCCCCGAAAGAACCAATTCTCGCATCATTCCCGTTTCAGAGAACGACTCGACCCAGCCGGCGAACACTGCGTTTTGTGAAAAGTCTCTGACATGGACATAACGAAGAGCTGAACTCGTCGACGTGAAGGTGAAATCCCAGACGTCCTCGTCCCCGTAACGACGGGTGGCGCCGATCGCCTGTAAGGCGCGTGTCACGAGCTTGTACTGTTCCCCATAGAGCCAGAGGACGCCGCCGACCACGGCAACACAGGACGCGACGGCGATCTCGTCGATGATGCGCCCCTGAAACTTCTCTGCCCCTTCCTCGAAGGTGACGAGTAGATCGAAACTCACATTGGATCGCGTCACGAGGTTCCACGCCTCGTAAAGGAGAGCCGTCAGCACGTATGAGGCGATTCCGAACATGAACGCGTTCAGGACCAGCGCGAAATCGGAAGGTTTCGTCTGGCGCGCATATCGGGCGTCGAACCGAGCCCAGAGGATGCCGGGCAGGAAGATCACGCCGATCATGACGACAAAGGCGTTGATGTCCCCCATCCTCGCTTTCCCCTCTCGAGCCCGTTGCAAGGTGCCGTCACTCTGACAGGGCACGAGAATTTCTAGAAGAGGTTGCAGGCAGGTTTCGCCTGTCTCCCATGGACCTTGGCCGAAACGCTGCCGCGCTCCATCTAAAAGCCGATGCCTGGCGCGGCTTCGTCTTGCCTCGCCCCGGACCCTTGCCCTAAGCCAGACGCGACCCTTCAGCCGTCACGAAAGTAGACCCTTGGACATCATCGCATCGATCCGAAACGTCTTCGTGCCGCTGCACCGGGCCGGATATCCGTTCGTGGCCGGGTTCTTCGTGGCCTCGGTCGTGCTCGGCTTCTTCTGGGAGCCGCTCTTCTGGATCGGCCTGATCCTCACCGCCTGGTGCGCCTATTTCTTCCGCGATCCGCAGCGCGTGACGCCCATCGCCGACCATCTCGTCATCTCGCCGGCCGACGGGCATGTGAGCCTCGTCGGGCATGTCGTGCCGCCGGCCGAGCTCGAGCTCGGCGCCGACCCGATGCTGCGCATCTCGGTCTTCATGAACGTCTTCGACTGCCACGTGAACCGCGCCCCGATGCGCGGGCGCATCGCGCGCATTGCCTATCGCGAGGGCGCTTTCAAGAATGCCGAGCTCGACAAGGCGAGCGAGGTGAACGAGCGCAATTCCTTCGTGATCGAGGGGCCGCACGGCGAGTTCGGCGTCGTGCAGATCGCCGGCCTCGTGGCGCGCCGCATCGTGCCCTTCTCGCAGACGGGCGACCGCGTCGAGGCGGGCGAGCGCATCGGCCTCATCCGCTTCGGCTCGCGGCTCGACGTCTACCTGCCGGACGGCGCGCGTCCGCGCGTCGCGGAAGGGCAGACGGCCATCGCCGGCGAGACCGTCATCGCCGAGTTCGGCGACCAACTCCCGACCTGGCCCGCGAGGCGCGACTGATGGCCGTCGAATCGCCGTTCCCGCCCTTCGATCCCGGCAATCGCGACACGCCCGACGTCGCCGTGCGGCGGCGCATCCCGTTCCGCCACATCGTGCCGAACGTCATCACGCTCCTGTCGATCTGCGCAGGGATGACGGGCATCCGCCTCGCCTTCGAGGGACGCTTCGAGTTCGCCGTGCTGATGGTGCTCGGCGCGGCGCTGCTCGACGGGATCGACGGGCGCATCGCCCGGCTCCTGAAGGGCCAGAGCCGTTTCGGCGCGGAGATGGATTCGCTTGCCGACATCGTCAATTTCGGCGTCGCGCCCGGCCTCGTCCTCTACGCGCACACGCTGCACGAGGCGCGCTCTGTCGGCTGGATCGCCGCGCTCCTCTATGCCAGCGCCTGCGCCCTGCGCCTTGCCCGCTTCAACACGATGCTGGACGATCCGAACCGGCCGAAATGGCACGGCGCCTTCTTCGTCGGCGTGCCGGCCCCGGCCGGCGCGGGCCTCGCCCTCCTGCCGGTCTATCTCAGCTTTTCCGGGGTCGATCTGGGCCTGCCCGAATTCACCGCCTCGATGACCGCGCTCTACATCGTGGTGATCGGCCTCCTCATGGCGAGCCGCCTGCCGACCTGGTCGGGCAAGGGCGCTGGCATTCGCGTGGCGCGCGACTGGGCGATCCCGATCATCCTAGGCGTCGTCCTCTATGTCGCGGTGCTCGTCTCCTTCTTCTGGGAGACGCTGTCGCTCACCGCGCTCGCCTATTTCGTGGCAATCCCCTTCTCCGTCCGCGCCTTCTCCCGCCGCGCCCGCCGGGAGGCCGCGAGCGAGGACTGATCCTGTTCGGAAACCGACCATGAAGAAGGCGCGACCGCCGGGCGGTCGCGCCTTCTCGCGTTCCGAACGCGGACGGCCTCGGCCTCAGTCCGGGTCGCGATAGGTGAGGAAGCGGTTCTGGCGTACGTCGAAGAGGCGGCCCGTCTCCGTCACGTCGGGGAAGGCGAGGGGCACGATCCTGGCGGCGACATCCTTCGAGGTCGGCAGCGTCTTGGGGTCCTCGCCGGGCATGGCTTCCTTGCGCATGCCCGTGCGCGTGGCGCCGGGGTTGACGGCGTTGACGCGCAGCGGCGTGTTCATCGTCTCGTTGGCCCAGGAGCGCGTCATCGCCTCCACCGCGGCCTTGGAGGCGGCGTAGAGCGACCAGTAGGCCTTGGCCGAATGGGCGGCGCCCGAGGAGATGACGATGCCGCGCCCGGCGTCCGACTTGCGCAGGAGCGGGTCCACCGAGCGGATGAGGCGCCAGACGGAGGTGACGTTCACCGCCATCGTGCGCTCGAAGACCTTGGCCTCGATATGGCCGATCGGCGAGAGGACGCCGAGCAGGCCCGCATTGGCCACCATCACGTCGAGCTTGCCGTAGCGCTCGGCGATGGCACCGCCCAGGCGGTCGATCGCGGCCATGTCCGTGAGGTCGAGCGGCACCAGGGTCGCCGTGCCGCCGTGATGGCGGATCTCGTCGTCGAGTTCCTCCAGCCCGCCGACGGTGCGCGCGACGGCGACGACATGCGCGCCCTCCGCCGCCAGCCCCTTGGCGATCTGGTAGCCGATGCCCCGCGAGGCGCCGGTGACCAGCGCGATCCTGCCTTCAAGTCTCTTCGTCACGCGATGCCACTCTTCGCTTGGGCGGGCCGGCGGCGCGGTGCCGCCCGGCCCCGTTTCATCAGCCCGCGCCGCCCAGCAGCGAGAGCTGGCGGACATTGTCCGAGGAATCCTGGTCGGTCAAAGCGGTCGGGTAGTCGCCGGTGAAGCAGGCGTCGCAGAACTGCGGCGAATGCGCGTTGCGGCCCGGCTCGTTCGTCGCGCGGTAGAGACCGTCGATCGAGAGGAAGGCGAGGCTGTCCACCTTGATGAAGTCGGCCATCTCCTCGATCGACATGCGCGAGGCGAGGAGCTTGGCCTTCTCGGGCGTGTCGACGCCGTAGAAGCAGCTCGCGCGCGTCGGCGGCGAGGCGATGCGCATGTGCACCTCGGTCGCCCCGGCCTCGCGCACCATCTGCACGATCTTCTGCGAGGTGGTGCCGCGCACGATGGAATCGTCCACGAGCACGACGCGCTTGCCCTCCAGGATGTGCCGGTTGGCATTGTGCTTGAGCTTCACGCCCATGTGCCGGATGGAATCGGTCGGCTGGATGAAGGTGCGGCCGACATAGTGGTTGCGGATGATGCCGAGTTCGAAGGGGAGCCCGGCCTCCTGCGCGTAGCCGATCGCGGCCGGAACGCCGGAATCGGGCACCGGCACCACGACATCGGCCGGCTCGGGGCTCTCGCGGGCGAGTTCGGCGCCGATCTTCTTGCGGATCTCGTAGACGTTGCGGCCTTCGACATTGGAGTCCGGCCGGGCGAAGTAGACATATTCGAAGATGCAGAAGCGCGGGCGGCGTGCCTGGAAGGGGAAGATCGATTCGATCCCCTCCTCGGTGATGAGCACCATCTCGCCCGGCTCGATGTCGCGCACGAAGGTGGCGCCGATGATGTCGAGCGCGCAGGTCTCGGAGGCGAGGATCGGCGAGCCTTCGAGGTCGCCGAGCACCAGCGGGCGGATGCCGAGCGGGTCGCGAACGCCCACCATCTTCTTGGCCGAGAGGCCGACGAGCGAGAAGGCGCCCTCGAGCCGCGACAGCGCGTCGACGAGCTTGTCCTTGAAATGGCGCGCCGCGCTGGTCGCGATGAGGTGCAGGATCGTCTCGGTGTCCGAGGTGGAGGAGAAGATCGAGCCGCGCCGCTGCAGCTCGCGCTGGACGGTGAGCGCGTTGGTGATGTTGCCGTTATGGGCGACGGCGAAGCCGCCGGCGGAGAGTTCGGCGAAGAAGGGCTGCACGTTGCGAAGGCCGCCGCCGCCGGTCGTGGCGTAGCGGGTGTGGCCGATCGAGCTCGTTCCGGGCAGGCGTTCGAGCACGGCCTGCTTGGTGAACGTGTCGCCGATCAGGCCGGCATGGCGCTCCACGTGGAACTGCGTTCCGTCGAAGGAGACGATGCCCGCCGCCTCCTGGCCGCGATGCTGCAGCGCGTGCAGCCCGAGGGTCACCACCGCGGCCGCGTCGGTCCGCTGGTAGATACCGAAGACGCCGCATTCCTCGTGCAGCGTGTCCCCGTCGAGACTGTCGAAGGGCGTTTCGTCCATCTGATTGATCCGTCAGGTGCCGGGGGCCGGCGGGCCGCGCCAAGACCTGCATATAAGCCTTCGCAACCGCGCAAGCGAGCGAAGAGTTGGAATGGCTCCAGCGGGCGGCCATGCGCGGCGACTGCGGCTGGCGCGGCGCGGGCCGCAGACCCCCGGCGCCGGACGCGGCGGCGCGTCCGGAAGACAAGGCGTCAAGCCTTTAGTTGGCGGGTGCCGCGCCTTCCGTGCCGCCGCCCAGAAGCCCGTCGATCGACTGTTCGTTCGGCGCGCCTTCGCCGGGCGCGGTGTCGCTCGGGGGCGCGGCGTCGGCCGGCGCGCCGGTGGCGGGCGCGCCCTCGCTCTGCGGGGCGTTGCGGTTCAGCTGTTCCATGATGACCTCTTCCGGATTGTCGGGAAGGGCGGCCACGAGCTGCGCGCCGAGATCGTCGAGCATCGGCTTGGAGCGTGCGTTGGCGATCCAGGTCGGCTGGTTCTCGGGCGCAAGCCAGTTGAAGAACAGCATGGCGACGACGACGAGCAGCAGCCCGCGCACCGCGCCGAAGACGAAGCCCAGCACCCGGTCGAGCGCGCCGATGCGGCTGTCGATGATGAAGTCGGCGATCTTCAGCGTGATCAGCGAGACCACGATCAGCGTCACCACGAAGACCGCGCCGGCGGCCGCCACCATCGCGACCGTGTCGGACGAGATGTAGGGTTTCACGTAGGGCGTCACCGGCTCGTAGAACATGAAGGCGGCGACGGCCGCGACCACCCAGGAGACGACCGACAGGACCTCGCGGGAGAAGCCCCGGATCATGGCGAGGAGGGCCGAGATCATCATCACGGCGAAGAGGATCGCATCGAGGGCGGTAACGTTCATGGAAGATCGGCCTTGTCGACGGTACACATCGGCTGCGGGCAGGGCGGCGTGCCCTGCCGCGTTGCTCTAGCGCGTCGATGCGCGTTTGACAAAGACCGGCGCGCCCTTTCGGCTCACGCCGCGTCCCGGCCGGCGGCCACCTTCGCCACGAGATCGGGCAGGACGGAGACCTCGTCGACCCGCATATCCCGCCCGCGCGGCAGTTCCGCGCTCGAAGCCGGCAGGACGGAGCGGCGGAAGCCGAGCTTCTCGGCCTCCTTCAGCCGCTGCCCGGCATGGGCGACGGGGCGCACGGCGCCCGACAGGCTGATCTCGCCGAAATAGACGCCGTCCGAGGGCAGGGCGGCGCCCGAGAGCGAGGAGACGAGGGCGGCGGCCACGGCAAGGTCGGCCGCCGGCTCGGAGATGCGGAAGCCGCCCGCCACGTTCAGATAGACGTCGTGGCTGCCGAGCCGCACGCCGCAATGGGCGTCGAGGACGGCGAGGACCATGGCGAGCCGCGCCGAATCCCAGCCGACCACCGCGCGGCGCGGCGTGCCGAGGCTGGAGGGGGCCACCAAAGCCTGGATCTCCACCAGAACCGGGCGCGTGCCCTCCATGCCGGCGAAGACGGCCGCGCCCGGCGCCTTGTCGTTGCGCTCGCCGAGGAAGAGTTCGGAAGGGTTCGACACTTCGCGCAGGCCGATGTCGCTCATCTCGAACACGCCGATCTCGTCGGTCGGCCCGAAACGGTTCTTCACGGTGCGCAGGATGCGGTAGTGATGCCCGCCTTCGCCCTCGAAATAGAGGACCGCGTCCACCATGTGCTCGACGACGCGGGGACCGGCGATCTGGCCCTCCTTCGTCACATGGCCGACGAGGATCACCGCCGAGCCGCTGGCCTTGGCGAAGCGGATGAGCGCCTGCACGCCGGCGCGAACCTGCGTGACGGTGCCGGGCGCCGATTCGGCGAGATCGCTCCACAGGGTCTGGATGGAATCGATGACGACGAGATCCGGCCGCCCGGCATCGGCGAGGGTGGCCAGGATATCCTCGACATTGGTCTCGGCCATCAGGAGCACCCGGCTCTGCGCGGCCTGGAGCCGATGGGCGCGCAGGCGCACCTGCGCGATCGCCTCCTCGCCCGAGACGTAGATGACCGAATGGCCGCGATCGGCGAGCGCGGCCGCGCCCTGCATCAGGAGCGTCGACTTGCCGATGCCGGGATCGCCGCCGATCAGGATCGCCGAGCCGCGCACGATGCCGCCGCCGAGCGCCCGGTCGAGTTCGCCGATTCCCGAGACGATGCGCGGCGCCTCCTCGCTCTCGCCCGAAAGCGGCAGGAGCGCCGAGGGCGTGCCCTTGCGCCGCGAGCGTTGCGGACCGCCGGCGATGCCGCCCGCCGCGTTCTCCTCGACGATGGTGTTCCACTCGCCGCAGGCCTCGCACTTGCCCTGCCAGCGCTGGTACACCGCGCCGCAGGACTGGCAGATGAAGCTGATCTTCTGTTTGGCCATTCGGTCTCAGTCGCGCAGCCAGACGCGCTTCACGCGCGGGCCGAGCGAGGTCAGGAGCTCGTAGGAAATGGTGCCGGCGGCAAGCGCCACCTCGTCCATCGGCATGGCCGGCCCGAAGAACTCGGCGCGGTCGCCGGGGGCGATCGCGTCCTCCGGCACATCGGTGACGTCGAGGAGCGTCAGGTCCATCGAAACGCGCCCGAGGACGGGCACGCGCCGGCCGGCGATCACGGCTTCGGCGCCGGGGCCGCGCGCGCGCACCGGCACGCCGGCCCCCGAGGCCGAGCGCGGGTAGCCGTCGGCATAGCCGAGGCCGACGGTGGCGATGCGCGTGTCGCGCATGAGCTTGGCCGCGCCGCCGTAGCCGGCCTCCTCGCCGGCCTTGGCCTCGCGCACCTGCAGGATGGCCGCCGAGAGCGTCGCCACCGGGCGCAGGAGACCGCGCGAGGGCGCGCCGGCCTCGCCGCCGTAGAGGGCGATGCCCGGGCGGGTGAGGTCGAAATGATAGGGCGCCCCGCGAAAGACGCCGGCCGAATTGGCGAGCGAGCGCGCCAGACCCGGAAAGAGCACCGAGAGCGCCAGGAAGCGCATGCGCTGCTGCTCGCTCTGGTCCGTCTCCTCGTCGGCGGAGGCGAGATGGCTCATCAGCAGAACGAGATCGAGCGAGCCGGCGCGCATGGCGTCGGCCACGGCCCGCGCCGGCCGTTCGTCCAGCCCCAGCCGGTTCATGCCCGTCTCGATCTGCACCGCCGCGGGCGCCCGCGCGCCGTAGAGGCGAAGGCCGGTCTGCCACGCCGCCACGTCGTCGGGCGTCGACAGGACCGGGATCAGCCGGTGGCGCAGGAGAAGCGGCACGGCGGAAGCCTCCATGCCCTGAAGCACGAAGATGCGCGGCTCCTCCAGCGCCTCGCTCTCGTGCGAGCCGTCGACGGGCACCGTCACGATGTCGGCGGGCGGGCCGAGGAATTCGCGCAGGTTCGCGCCCTCGCTCGGCCAGGCGACGAAGAAGTCGCGGCAGCCGGCGGTGCGCAGCGTGCGCGCGACCTCGGCCGCGCCCAGGCCGTAGCCGTCGGCCTTCACGGCAGCGCCCGTGCGCGAGGCGGGGGCGAGCGTCGAGAGAAGCGTCCAGTTGGCGGCGAGCGCGGCGGCGTCGATCGTCACGATCGGCTGGCGGTCGGCGGGCGCGGCGGCGGCGGGGCGTGGCAGGAGGGCGGCGGGGGCTTCCATCACCTACTCGTAGCGCTCGGGCAGGTAACCCTCGTCCGCGAGATCGCTGAACCGGGTGTACTCGGCCTGGAAGGCGAGGCGGGCGGTGCCCGTGGGGCCGTGGCGCTGCTTGGCGATGATCACCTCGGCCTTCCCGCGCGCCTCGTTCAGCGCGAGTTCCCACTTCATGTATTCGTCCGTGCCGGCCTTCGGTTCCCGGTTCGCGAGGTAGTACTCATCGCGATAGACGAAGAGAACCACGTCCGCGTCCTGCTCGATCGAGCCCGATTCGCGAAGGTCGGAGAGCTGCGGGCGCTTGTCGTCGCGGCTCTCCACCTGGCGCGACAGCTGGGAGAGCGCGATGATCGGCACGTTCAATTCCTTCGCCAGCGCCTTCAGGCCCGTCGTGATCTCGGTGATCTCCTGCACGCGGTTGCCCTGCGACTTCGAGGAGCCCTGCATCAGCTGCACGTAGTCGATGATCATCACGTCGAGGCCGCGCTGGCGCTTCAGACGTCTTGCGCGCGCGGCGAGCTGGGCGATGGAGATGCCGCCGGTCTGGTCGATATAGAGCGGCATGCGCTGCATCTGCTCGGAACAGGCGATGAGCTTGACGAGGTCCTGGTCGTTGATGTTGCCGCGCCGGATCTTGGAGGAGGAGATCTCGGTCTGCTCGGACATGATGCGCGTGGCGAGCTGCTCGCCGCTCATTTCCAGCGAGTAGAAGGCGACGACGCCGCCGTTCTTGGCCTTGAACGAGCCGTCCGCCTGCTCGGCCGGCTCGTAGGCCGCCGCGATGTTGAAGGCGATGTTGGTGACGAGCGAAGTCTTGCCCATGGCCGGGCGCCCCGCGAGGATGATGAGATCCGACGACTGCAGGCCGCCCATGCGCTGGTCGAGCGCCATGATGCCGGTGGAGACGCCCGACAGGCCGCCGTCGCGGTCCTTGGCGGCCGTCGCCATCTGCACGGCCGTCGTCAGCGCCTCGCCGAAGGGCTGGAAGCCGCCGTCGTAGCGCCCGGTCTCGGCGAGCTCGAAGAGCCGTCGTTCCACGTCCTCGATCTGCGCCTTCGGCTCCATGTCGAGCGGCGCGTCGAAGGCGATGTTGACCATGTCCTCGCCGATGCGGATCAGCGAGCGGCGCAGCGCGAGGTCGTAGATCGCGCGCCCGTAGTCGGCCGCGTTGATGATCGTCGTCGCTTCGGCCGCGAGGCGCGCGAGATACTGGAAGACCGTCAGCTCGCCGATCTTGTCGTTGGCCGGCAGGAAGGTCTTCATCGTCACCGGCGTGGCGATCTTGCCCATCCGGATCATCTCGCTGGTGCGGGAGAAGATCTCGCGATGGATCGGCTCGAAGAAGTGGTCGGGCTTCAGGAAGTCGTGGACGATGTAATAGGCGTCGTTGTTGACGAGGATCGCGCCCAGAAGCGCCTGCTCGGCCTCGATATTGCTCGGGGCCTCCCGGTAGATCGCCGATTCTTCCTCGAACTTTCGCGCCGCATCCGCCATGGCCGGGTCATCACTCCATCCGTGGACGCAGCGCGGGCGCCAAGGCGCGCGCCGCTTCTCCACAGGAACATAATAAGCACGGATCGTGCACGAAAAAAGGCAGGGGCCCTGTGGCGCACCGCGCCGGGTCCGCCTTGATCGCAGGCGCGGGCCGCCGTGCCAAGCGCAATCAGACCTATCGCGCGGGCCTTGCGCGAGACGCGAATGGCCTGGGGAGGGGTGTGGATAAGATCGGGGACGCGGGCTCGGCGCGCTTGACGCCGGCGCCCTCGTCGTGGCCGCGCCGGGGCGGCATCCGGACCCCAAAACGGCTTCGGCCCGCGCATCCCGAAAGGGGTCGCGGGCCGAATCGTGCTGCGCCGAAGAGGCGCCGCGATCGCGCGGCGGCCCCTCGGTCTGTCGGGCGTCAGGGCCTCAGGCGGCGGGCGTCTCGTCGCTGTCGCCTTCGTCCGTCGACTCGGTGGTCTCGGCGGCATCCGCCTCGTCCGCCTCGTCCTCGTCGGCATATTCGTCCTCGTCGACGCCGTAGATGGCGGCCGCCGAGGTCAGGTCCTCGCCGCGCGACTGACGCTCGGCCTCGTCGCGCGAGCGCGCGATGTTGATGCTGATCGTCACCTCGACCTCGGGATGGAGGGCGAGGACGACCTTGTGCACGCCGATCGTCTTGATCGGCTGCTGCAGCTCGACCTCGTTGCGGGCGACCTTGTAGCCGCCTTCCTTGAGGAGGTCGGCGATGTCGCGGCTCGAGACCGAACCGTAGAGCTGGCCGGTCTCGCCGGCCGAGCGCACGACGATGAAGCTCTGGCCGTCGAGCGTGTCGGCGATCGACTGGGCCTCGGCCTTGCGCTCTTCGTTGCGGGCGATGAGCTGGGCCTTCTGGGCCTCGAAACGGGCGCGGTTGGCGTCGTTGGCGCGCAGCGCCCGGCCCTTGGGCAGGAGGTAGTTGCGGGCGAAGCCATCGCGCACGCGCACGGTCTCGCCCATCTGGCCGAGCTTGGCGATGCGCTCGAGGAGGATGACGTCCATGGGAATGTCCTTTCCGGGAAGCTTACTGGTCGTTGGATGGAGGGCCGCCGACGGCGGCGGGTC
The DNA here is from genome assembly GCF_001425575.1 of Aurantimonas sp. Leaf443. Classification (GTDB taxonomy): domain Bacteria; phylum Pseudomonadota; class Alphaproteobacteria; order Rhizobiales; family Rhizobiaceae; genus Leaf443. Next base: position 657,368 of record NZ_LMRD01000001.1, read on the forward strand.
TGCCTCGCCCGGTCTCGTAGACGCCGAGCATGGCGAAGAGGACGAGCGGGAACGAGAGGAGGAGGATCGCCGCATAGGCGGTGAAGAGGATGAGGCCGCGACCGGCCCGCCCGCGCGTGCGCCGGTGCATCGTGGCGAGGCCGACGAGGGCGAAGGCGCAGATGAAGGCGCCGGCGAAGACGCTGGCCGCAAGGCCCGCCGCGCCCGGAAGGAAGGAGCCGAGGATCGCCAGCGCGAAGAGGCCGAGCGAGACGCGCGGCAGCGCGGCGGCGGCGGGAATGTCGTCGCGCGGGCGCGGCAGCCGTCCCGACAGGCGGGTGACGAAGGCGCCGAGATAGAGGCCGACGACGAGCGTGAGGACGAGCACCGCCGGCTGCACGAAGGGGATGAGCCGCACGACGAGGGCGGAGACCTCGGCGATCTGGGCGTTCGTCGCCGCCGAGAGGCCGGCATCGCCCTGCGTCAGCGCCTCGCCGACCGCCGTCCCGATCTCGGCCGGGTCGTAGCCGATCAGCCAGCCGAGGATGAGGCAGGCGAAGGCCGCGCACAGCGTCAGCGCGAAGAGGACGCGCTCCAGCGGATACCAGTCGAGCGCGGGCGCAGCCGGCTGCGGCGCGCGCGGCAGCGGTTCGGCGATGGGCCGCGGAAAGGTCGGCGCGGTCTCGAGCGTCTCGCGCGGGCGGGCGAGCCCCGCCAGATGGCCGGCGATCGCGGTCGGCAGGGCCATGGAAAGGAGGATGGTCGCGGCGCTGAGCGGCGTTCCGGCGAGCACGCCGACGATGAGCGTGGCGACGGCGGCGGCGATGAAGCCGGCGAGCGACCCCCAGCCGAGGCTGGCGATGGCGATCGGGATCGGGGCGGCGAGCGCGAGGCTGAGCGCGGACGCGGACTGGAGGACCAGACCTGCGAAGAGCAGCGCTGCGGCCGCGCCGGCGGCACCGGCGATCAGGATCGTCTTGGGGTTCATTACGGTCGCTGTCCTGCGGAACGGCAGTTAGGAGCGTCGCGCTCCAGCTGGGCTGTGGCTTCCCTCGTCCGCGCGCCTGAAGCGGAGAAGGGCCGGGACGGCGCGGAGGGCGCGCCGTCCCGGAACGGTCGATCCTACTTCAGGACGTAGGGCAGGAGGCCCAGGAAGCGGGCGCGCTTGATGGCGTTGGCCAGGGCGCGCTGGTTCTTCTGGGAGACGGCCGTGATGCGCGAGGGCACGATCTTGCCGCGCTCGGAAATGTAGCGCTGCAGGAGACGGACGTCCTTGTAGTCGATCTTCGGCGAATCGGTGCCGGAGAACGGATCGGACTTGCGGCGGCGGTGGAACGGCCGGCGCGTGGGAAGCTGGGCGATGTCGACCATCTGGGATTACTCCGAATCGGCGTTGCGGCTGCGGCGCGGGCGGTCCTCGTCGTCGCGGTCGCGACGCGGGCGATCGCCACGGTCCGGACGGTCGCCACGCTCCGGGCGGTCGCCGCGGCGGGGACGGTCGTCACGCTTCTGCATCATCACCGAAGGGGTCTCCTCCAGCGCCTCGACGCTCACCGTCATGTAGCGCAGGATGTCTTCGTTGAAGCGCATCTGGCGCTCCATCTCCTGCACCGCCGCGGCGGGCGCGTCGATGTTGATGAGCGTGTAATACGCCTTGCGGTTCTTCTTGATGCGGTAGGTCAGGGTCTTCAGACCCCAGTTCTCGACCTTGCCGACCTTGCCGCCCTGGGCCTCGATCACGCCCTTGTACTGGTCGACGAGAGCGTCGACCTGCTGGCTCGAGATATCCTGGCGTGCGAGGAATACGTGCTCGTAAAGAGCCATATGCTTATCGCCTTTCCGTTGTCGTTCGCGTTTTTGCCCGGCAGACGCGGCTAAGCCTCTGCGACCTTCCCAGGGACCGAAGGGGCCCCGTCGTTGGAAAGGCGCTGCGGTACGGTCGAGAGCGGAGACACGGGAAGCCGACGCCCCTTCGGCGTCCATCAAACCGGCGAACCGGCTGCCTTCCGTTCAGCCCCCAGCGATCGGCCGGGCATTGACGAGGGGTCCCTTACCCGCAAGCGCCCGATCTTTCAAGGCGCAAGGATCGCGATCGCGTGAAACCTTCGGCGGCGGCCGAGGCGAATCCGTCGCGCGCCGCGCCCGATCTTGATGCGCCGCAACGACGTTTCCGGCCCGCTCTCGCCTTGACATGACGCGCCGGCGCCACCCATTCCCCCGCAGACAAGAGGCGCGGACCCGTCCGCCGCCGCTCGCCAAGGAGTCTCGATGTCGCTCGCATTCGTCTTTCCCGGCCAGGGCAGCCAGGCCGTGGGCATGGGCCGCGCCCTCCACGAGGCCTATCCGGAAGCCCGGGCCGTGTTCGAGGAGGTCGACGCCGCGCTCGGTCAGAAGCTTTCGGCGCTGATCTTCGAGGGGCCGGAGGACGAGCTGACGCTGACGGCCAACGCCCAGCCGGCGCTGATGGCGGTCTCGCTCGCCATGGTGCGCGCCATGGAGGCGCGGGGCGTGGCGGTCTCGCAGGCCGCCTTCGTCGCCGGCCATTCGCTCGGCGAATATTCCGCGCTCTGCGCCGCCGGCGCCCTGACGATCGCCGACACGGCCCGCCTCCTGCGCATCCGCGGACAGGCCATGCAGGCCGCCGTGCCGGCGGGCGAGGGCGCCATGGCCGCGATCCTCGGGCTGGAGCGGGAGGCCGTGGAGGCGCTGTGCCGCGAGGCCTCGGCCGAAGGCGGCGTGTGCGAGCCCGCCAACGACAATGGCGGCGGGCAGATCGTCGTCTCCGGCTCGGCCGAGGCCGTCGCCCGCGCCGTGGCGCTGGCGCCCGGGAAGGGCGCCAAGCGCGCCATCCCGCTCTCCGTCTCCGCCCCCTTCCATTGCAGCCTGATGCAGCCGGCGGCCGACGCCATGGCGGAGGCGCTGGCGGGCGCGGCCATCTCGGCTCCCGTCGTGCCCCTTGTCGCCAACGTCATAGCCGGCCCGGTCGACGAGCCGGACGAGATCCGCCGCCGCCTCGTCGAGCAGGTGACGGGCCAGGTGCGCTGGCGCGAGAGCGTCGAGTTTCTCGGTCGCGCCGGCGTCACGCGCCTCGTCGAGATCGGCAGCGGCAAGGTCCTGGCCGGTCTCACCAAGCGGATCGAGCGCTCCATCGAGGCGACGAGCCTCGGCACGCCCGACGACCTGGACCGATTCCTCGCGGCGCGCTGACGCGCCCGCATCCAAGACAACGCGAGAAGGAATGAAGTGACGATGTTCGACCTGACCGGCCGCAAGGCCCTCGTCACCGGCGCCAGCGGCGGCATCGGCGAAGCGATCGCCAAGGTGCTCCACGGCGCGGGCGCGACCGTCGGCCTGCATGGCACGCGGCGCGAGAAGCTCGACGCGCTGGCGAGCGAACTCGGCGAGCGCGCCCATGTCTTCCCGGCCGACCTCGGCGACCGGGCCGACCAGAAGGCGCTGGCCGAAAAGGCCGAGGCCGAGCTCGGCGGCGTCGACATCCTCGTCAACAATGCCGGCATCACCAAGGACGGCCTCTTCGTGCGCATGTCGGACGAGGACTGGGACAAGGTGATCGAGGTGAACCTCACCGCCGCCTTCCGCCTCACGCGGGCGCTCACGCATCCGATGATGCGCCGCCGCTACGGGCGCATCCTCAACATCACCTCCGTCGTCGGCACGACCGGCAATCCCGGCCAGGCCAATTACTGCGCGGCCAAGGCCGGCATGACCGGCTTCTCCAAGTCGCTCGCGCAGGAGATCGCCTCGCGCAACGTCACGGTGAACTGCATCTCGCCGGGCTTCATCCAGAGCCCGATGACCGACAAGCTCAACGACAAGCAGAAGGAGGCCATCATGGGCGCCATTCCCATGCGTCGCATGGGCGAGGCGGCCGAGATCGCCTCCGCCGCCCTGTTCCTGGCATCGGAGGAGGCCGGATACGTCACCGGCCAGACGATCCACGTCAATGGCGGCATGGCGATGATCTGAGCCGTTGCGCTTGGTTCCGCCGGGCGTCCATGCTAAGCGCGCGCCCGGCGCACGTTTTTGGCGTTTGCGTGACCGGGCCGCGTGTGCGGCCCGGGCCTCGCGCGCCGACAGCTTGCTAAAGAGTTGCCTCGCGTCTAACGAGGCGGCGAAGTTGATCTCGATAGAGGACTGATCATGAGCGATATCGCTGAACGGGTGAAGAAGATCGTTGTCGAGCATCTCGGCGTCGAGCAGGAGAAGGTGACCGACAACGCCAGCTTCATCGACGACCTGGGCGCCGACAGCCTGGACACGGTCGAGCTCGTCATGGCGTTCGAGGAAGAGTTCGGCGTCGAGATCCCGGACGACGCGGCCGAGACCATCCTCACGGTCGGCGACGCCGTGAAGTTCATCGAGAAGAACCAGGCCTGACGTCGCAGGCGGCACGGCCGCCTCGGCGGAAGGGGATTTGATGAGACGAGTAGTCATTACCGGCGTCGGCATGGTCAGCCCCCTGGGGGCAGGTGCCGACGCGACATGGACGCGCCTTCTCGCCGGCGAGAGCGGTGCCCGCAAGGTCGAGAACTTCAAGGTCGACGATCTGCCCTGCCAGATCGCCTTCCAGATTCCGCGCGGAAGCGAGGTCGGAGCCTTCGATCCCGACAAGTTCATGGAGCCCAAGGAGCAGCGCAAGGTCGACGACTTCATCGTCTATGCCTGCGCCGCCGCCTCGGAGGCGCTGGACGACGCCGGCTGGCACCCGACCACCTACGAGGATCAGATCGCCAGCGGCGTGCTGATCGGCTCGGGGATCGGCGGCCTGCAGGGGATCGAGCGCACGGCCCTGGTCCTGGCCGAGAAGGGGCCGCGCCGCGTCAGCCCGTTCTTCATCCCGGGCAGTCTCATCAATCTCGCCTCCGGCCACGTGTCGATCCGGCACGGGCTGAAGGGGCCGAACCACTCGGTGGTCACGGCCTGCTCGACCGGCTCGCACGCGATCGGCGACGCCATGCGCCTCATCGCGCTGGGCGACGCCGACGTGATGGTGGCCGGCGGCGCGGAATCGCCCGTGTGCCGCCTCTCGCTGGTGGGCTTTTCGGCCTGCCGCGCGCTTTCCACGAATTTCAACGACGACCCGACCAAGGCCTCGCGCCCCTACGACCGGGACCGCGACGGCTTCGTCATGGGCGAGGGCGCGGGCATCGTCGTCCTCGAGGAATACGAGCACGCCAAGGCGCGCGGCGCCAAGATCTACGCCGAGATCATCGGTTACGGCCTTTCGGGCGACGCCTACCACATCACGGCGCCCTCGCCGGACGGCGACGGGGCGTTCCGCTGCATGTCGGCCGCCCTGAAGCGTGCCGGCGTGACCGCCGACCAGATCGACTACGTCAACGCGCACGGCACCTCGACGCCGATGGGCGACGAGCTGGAGCTGAAGGCGGTGGAGCGGCTCGTGGGCGAGGCGGCCTCGGGCCTCACCATGTCCTCCACGAAGTCGGCGATCGGCCATCTCCTGGGGGCGGCGGGCGCCGTCGAGGCGATCTTCTCCGCCCTGGCGATCCGCGACAACGTCGCCCCGCCGACGCTCAATCTCGACAATCCGTCCGTGGAGACCGAGATCGACCTCGTGCCGCATGTGAAGCGCGAGAAGACGATCGACGTCGCCCTGTCGAACTCCTTCGGCTTCGGCGGCACCAACGCGTCGCTGGTGCTGCGCCGCGTCGACGCGTGAGGACGGCCCGGCGGACGGGCGCCGCCGGCCTTTCTGCCGCGACCCGGCTTTTGCCACATTCCGATGGTGCTTGCGCCCCTTGGCGGATCGACAGGCGAGGGCGAACCATTGAACGATGATCTCTCCGGCGTATCGGCCGAGCGGCGCGAGCCGCCGGCGGACACGGTGCCCGCGGTGGAGAAGCCCCGCGCCCGGCGCCGCCGCTCGCGCGGCGCCCGCAGCCAGATCGTCATCTTCCTCAACCTGTGCCTGACGGCCGCCGTCTTCGTCATGCTGGGCGCCGGCGCGCTCGCCTACTGGGCGCGCGGCCAGTTCGTCGGGCAGGGACCGCTCGTCCAGGAGGCCTTCCACGTCGTGCCGCGCAACAGCGGCGTCGGCGAGATCGCTGCCGGGCTCGAGCGCGACGGCATCGTCTCCAATGCCGAGATCTTCGAATACGGCGTGCGCATCGCCGGCGTCGGCGCGCAGCTGAAGGCCGGCGAATACGAGTTCGAGCCCGGCATCTCCATGCGCGGCGTGATGGAGAAGCTGCAGAGCGGCGAATCGATCACCCGGTCCGTGACCATCCCCGAGGGCTGGACGGTGCAGCGCGTCTTCGACCGCGTCGCGGCCTCGGACGTCCTCGTCGGCGACATGCCGCCGATGGTGCCGGAAGGCACGCTGCGCCCCGACACCTATCGCGTCGAGCGCAACATGCGCCGCGCCGACCTCATCCGGCAGATGGCGAGCGCGCAGGAGCGGCTCGTGGAGGAGATCTGGGCCAGGCGCGATCCCGACCTGCCGCTGAAGGACATCGGCGAGTTCATCACCCTCGCCTCCATCGTCGAGCGCGAGACGGGCATCGAATCCGAGCGCCCGCACGTCGCCTCCGTCTTCGTGAACCGCCTGAAGAAGGGCATGCGTCTCCAGTCCGACCCGACCTTCCTCTACGGGGTCTATGGCGGGGCGGGAAAGCCGAGCGAGGCGCCGGTCACGCAGGCCGATATCGAGAGCGACACGCCCTACAACACCTATCGCATCGGCGGCCTGCCGCCCGGCCCGATCGCCAATCCGGGCCGCGCCGCGCTCGAGGCCGTCGCCAACCCGCTGGAGACGAAGGACGTCTATTTCGTCGCCGACGGCACGGGCGGCCACGTCTTCGCCGCTACGCTCGACGAGCACAACAGGAACGTGCGCAAATACCGCGCCCTCCAGCGCCAGCAGCGCGCCGAGGCCGCGGAAGCGGCCGAGACGGGCGCGGCCGCGCAGTGAGGCGGGGCGCGCCTTCGCCCTACTGCCGCCCATGCTTCGCCGCCGGGGCGGCGCCGGCGACGGGTCCCGCATCCGAGTCGCGTCCATGAGCGGCATCGCCAGCATGACCGGCTTCGCCCGTCAGGACGGCACGACGCCGGACGGGCTCGAATTCACCTGGGAGCTCCGTTCGGTGAACGGCAAGGGGCTCGACCTGCGCCTGCGCCTGCCGGCGGGCACCGAAGCGATCGAGATCGACCTGCGCAAGCGCGCCTCGGCCGCTCTGGCCCGCGGAAACGTCCAGGCCGCGCTGCAACTGCGGCGCGCGGAGATTGCGCCCACCATCCGCGTCAACGAAGCCGCGCTTGCGCAGCTCCTCGAACTCTCCGCCCGGCTCGTCAAGGATGGCCATGCGCGTGCGCCGACGGTCGACGGTCTCCTCTCCCTGCGCGGCGTTCTCGACGCGGGCGAGGGGCCGGACGAGGCGGCGGAGCTGCGTCAGGCGCGCCATGCCGTTCTGACCGCGGGCTTCCAGGCCGCGCTCGACGCCCTCGTCGCTGCCCGCCGCTCCGAGGGCGCGGCGCTTCTCGCCATCCTTCGGGAGCGTCTCGCCGAGATCGCGCGCCTCGTCTCGGCCGTGGAGCGCGATCCCTCGCGCACCGTCGAGGCCCTGCGCGCGCGCCTGTCCGGTCAGCTGCGCGATCTCCTCGGCCAGGACGACCGGCTCGATCCGGCGCGGCTGCACCAGGAGGTGGCGCTCGTGGCCACGCGCGCCGACATCCGCGAGGAGATCGACCGGCTGAAGGCCCATGTCGATCAGGCCGACGCGCTTCTGACCGGCGGCGGGCCGGTGGGGCGACGTCTCGATTTTCTGGCGCAAGAACTTAACCGCGAATCGAATACGATCTGTTCCAAGTCCGCTGCCGCAAGCCTGACCGCGCTCGGTCTGGAGTTGAAGGTGGTGGTGGACCAGTTCCGGGAGCAGGTGCAAAATATAGAATGACGTCGATCTTCGACACCGAATCGCCGCTGCCCATCGCGCGCCGCGGCCTCATGCTCGTCCTGTCCTCGCCGTCCGGCGCGGGCAAGTCGACGATCGCCCGCAACCTCCTGGAGTCGGACCAGCGCTTCTCGCTCTCCGTCTCGGTGACGACGCGCAAGCGCCGCGCCAGCGAGATCGACGGGGTGCACTACCACTTCATCGACCGCGAGGAGTTCGTGCGCCTGCGCGACGGCGGCGCGCTGCTCGAACATGCCGAGGTGCACGGCAACCTCTACGGCACGCCCCGCGCGGCGGCCGAGAAGGCGATGCAGGACGGCCGCGACATGCTGTTCGACATCGACTACCAGGGCGCCATGCAGCTGCAGCAGCAGGCAAAGTCCGACATCGTGTCGATCTTCATCCTGCCGCCCTCAATGCGCGAGCTGAAGAACCGGCTCCTGCGCCGGGCCGAGGATTCGGGCGAGACCATCGCCATGCGCCTCCTCAATGCCCGCGTCGAGATCGAGCGCTGGCGCGACTACGACTATGTCGTCGTCAACGACGATCTCGACCGGGCCTTCTCGGCCGTGCGCTCGATCATCAATGCCGAGCGCCTGCGCCGCGACCGCCGCCCCGGCCTGTTCGACTTCACGGCGGCGCTCCTCGCCGAAGAGCTCGACTGAAGCAAGCCGCGCGCCGTCCGCCAGCGGGCGAGGGGCGCTGCCCCGCTCGTCGCGTGACCGAGGCGCCCCGCGCGGCGCTTGGGCCTACGTATCGAGACTGTTGGCGATCGTCAGGAATTCGGAGACGCTCAGCGTCTCCGCGCGCCGCTGCGGATCGATGCCCGCCCGCACCAGCAGCGCCTCGCCGCCGAGCGGCTTGAGGCTCTGGCGCAGCATCTTGCGGCGCTGGCCGAAGGCTGCGGCCGTCACCTTTTCCAACGTCTCCAGCCGGCCCGGCAGCGGTTCGGCGATCGGCGTCAGCTGCACGATGGAGGACGTGACCTTCGGCGGCGGCGTGAAGTTCTGCGGCGACACGTCGAAGAGGATGCGCGCCCGCGTGCGCCAGCCGGCGAGCACGGAGAGACGGCCGTAAGGGTCCGTGCCGGGCGCCGCGACGATCCGCTCGGCGACTTCGCGCTGGAACATCAGCGTCAGGCTCTCCCACACGGGCGGCCAATGCGGCACGGCGAGCCAGTTGAGGAGAAGCTGCGTTCCGACATTGTAGGGCAGGTTCGCCACGACCTTGACCGAGGCGGCCTCGCCGGCAAGTTCTGCGAGATCTGTGCGCAGCGCGTCGGCCGAGACGATCTCGAGCCGGCCGGGATAGGCGGCGGAGATCGCCTCCAGCGCCGGCAGGCAGCGCGGATCCTTCTCCACCACCACGAGTCTCTGCGCCCCTTCCGAGAGCAGCGCCCGCGTGAGGCCCCCAGGGCCCGGGCCGATCTCCACGACGGTGGAGCCCGAAAGCGGCAGGGCCTGGCGGGCGATGCGGCCCGTGAGGTTCAGGTCGAGCAGGAAATTCTGGCCGAGCGCGCGTTTCGGGTCGAGCCCGTGCGCCTCCAGAACCGCGCGGAGCGGCGGCAGCCCGTCCGTCTCGCTCAAGCGCGGGCCGCCTGCCGGTCGCTCGCCCGATGGGCATCCTCGCCGGCGGCCATCCGCCCGGCCAGGAGCAGCGCGGCGATGAAGCTGTCGGGACGCGCCGTGCCCGTGCCGGCGATGCCGGCGGCGGTACCGTGGTCGGGCGAGGTGCGCAGGATCGGCAGGCCGAGCGTGACGTTCACCGTCTCGTCGAAGGCGAGCGTCTTGGCCGGGATGAGCGCCTGATCGTGATACATGCAGATGGCGACGTCGAAGGTCTCGCGGGCCTGACGATGGAACATCGTGTCGGCGGGCAGGGGGCCGGTGGCGTCGATCCCGTCCGCGCGCAGCCGTTCGACGGCGGGGCGGACGACGCGCTCGTCCTCCTGCCCGATGGCGCCGCGCTCGCCCGCATGCGGGTTGAGGCCGGCGACCGCGAGTCGCGGCGCGTTCAGGCCGAGGCGCTCGCGATAGAAGCGCTCGGTGATCCGGCAGGTCTCGACGATGAGGTCGGCCGTCAGGAGCCCGGCGACCTCGGCGAGGGGCACGTGGATCGTGACGGGCACGCAGGCAAGGTCCGGCCCGAACAGGAGCATGACCGGCCGGAAGCTCGGCCCGATCCGCCGGCTGCAGAGGTCGGCGAGATATTCGGTATGGCCGGGATGGCGGAAGCCCGCGTCGTAGAGCGCCTTCTTGTCGATCGGTCCGGTGACGAGCCCGGCCGCGCGCCCCTCGAGCGCCAGGGCCGTCGCCCGGTCGATCGCCTCGATCGTGCCGGCCGCGTTCACCGGGTCGAGGCGGGCGGGCGTCTCGCGCTGGCGGTTGACGAGAGGGAGGACGGGCAGCGCCTCGGCGAACAGCGCCGGCGCGTCCTCGACGCGCGCGATCTCGCGGATGGGGAGCTCCATCCCGATGCGGCGCGCGCGGGCGCGCAGGAGATCGGGATCGGCGAGGCAGGCGAAGACCGGGGTCTGCGCGCCCCGTGCGGCATAGGCCATGAGCGCCAGTTCCGGCCCGACGCCGGAGGGCTCGCCCAGCGTGACGGCGAGCGGGCGCGTCGCGTTCACCGGTTGACGATCTGCGCCTTCTCGCGCAGCTCCTTCAGAAGCGCCTGGTCGGGCTCGGCGCCGAGCTTGGCCATGTCGTTGGCCTGGAAGACCATGGCGGCGGCGACGTCGTCAGAGACGTTGCGGCTGTCGCAGACGGCGATGAACTCGACGCCGCGCTCGGTCGCCTGCGGCGGCGTGGTCTTGCCGACGGAGGTCTCGATGATGGCGTCCTTCCAGCGCGGCGGCAGCTGCGGCTGCGCGACGCGGCCGAGATCGCGCACGGTGACGTCGCGCAGGCTCTTGGCCGTGTCGTAGGTCGCCTCGCAGGAGCGGAAGCGCGAGCGCAGCCCGTTCGCCTCCTTCATCCGCGCCGAGCCCATGGCGGCGCGCTTGGCCTCGGGGATGACGAAGATCACCTGCTGCAGGCGATACTCGGTCGTTGTCGGCTTCTTGCCGCCCTGGGCGAGCATGCGCTGTACCACGTCCTGCTCGCTCATCTTCTCCGAGCGGCGCATATTGGCCTGCACGGCCTGACCCCAGCCCATCTGGACGCGGATATAGTCCTTGAAGCCCTGGGTGGAGAAGCCGGCGCCCGCGAGCACCTGGCCGAGCTGCGCCTCGGTCAGCTTGTTGTCCTTGGCGAAGCGCCCGAAGGCCTCGTCCACCATCGCGTCCGGAATGGTGATGCCGCGGCGCTTGATCTCCTGACGCTTCAGCGTCTCGTTGATCATCTCCTCCTTCGCCTTGGCGTTCAGGTTGCCCTGCTCGCGGCGCAGCTTCAGGAAGGCGGCGCGCAGGCGGACCTGATAGCTCGTCACCGGCTCGCGGTTCACCGTCGCCACGATCTCGGTCGCGGCTTGAGCCTGCACCGGGGCGAACGCGATGGACGCGACGGCCGACGCCGAGAGGACGAACGCGAGCGCGGAGCGCGCGGCGAGACGGCGGACGGGCATGGCGGCGAGTTCCTCCTCGGGCGGTGCGTCGGGCGCGACGTGGCGCCGGACGCTTCTCCCGTAGCGTCCGGCTTTGGCGAAACCATGATGGCGGCTGAAGTTTTCGCTCCCGCCGCCCGTCGGCGCCCCTAGTTCAGGCCGACCGACTGGTCGAAGTCGGAGATCGTGCGCAGGCCGACCCGGAAGAGCAGCGTCTGCTCGCTCGTGTCCAGCGAGTAGCGGTCCGTCGTCTCCTTGTAGGAGACGAGGAGGCTGAAGCACTCGTCCGCGTAGCCGACGCCGAAGGAGCGCTCGATCGTGGCCTCGTTGCCGATATCGTAGCCGAGGGAACCGAAGGCCGTCCAGTTCGGGCGGAACTGGTAGGAGGCGCTGGCCGTCACCTGATCGCGATCGTCGAGCGAGCCGAGATCGGGCTGCGCGGCGATGCTGGCATAGGAGAGTGCCGCCTGGACGGGGCCGGACGAATAGGACGTGAACACGTCCGTGCGGCGCAGGTCGTAGTCCTCCTCGTCGAGCCGCCCCTGCGCGCCCACCGAGATGCCGAAGGGCGTCGTGAGCGAGATGCCGCCGACATAGTCGGAGCGGTCCGTCTCCAGGCCCGAATCGTAGCCGACCAGCGTCAGGTCGCGTTCGGCGAAGGAGTTCGTGCCGCCGAGATGGTAGGACTGGCCGGCCACCGCGTTGATCGTGTAGCCGCTGTCCAGCGTGCCGGCGTAGCGCAGGCCGAGATTGGCGCGGCTGCCGCCCTCGATCCGGTCGTAGCCGGAGAACTTGTCGAGCGCGAAGAGGTTGTTGGCGTTGAAGACGATCGTCTGCGCGTCCTCGTTCGGCAGGAGGCCGATCCGCGTCTCGTTCGGGCGGGCGATGACCTGTGCGATCGGCTCGACGATGTGCGAGCCGGTGGCGGTCTGGATGAGATAGGGGTAGCGCACCTCCATGGCGGCGGTGGCCATGCCGCGCCCGCCGCTCTCGTCGATCGAGACGTCGCCGGTCGTGTAGAAGTCGGCAAGCGCGGCGCCCTGCTGGGCAGCGGGCAGAGCCGCGATTCCCGCGGGCACCACGACATTGCCGCTGGCGACGCCGTAATTGGCGAAGCCGCCCGAGCTCATTTCGGCCGTGTAGAGATCGCCGCGCAGCCCGAGCATCGGGTTCAGCACGAGCCCCGCCTCGGTGATGTAGCGGTCGCGCCATTCGAGATTGGTGCTGGCGCGCGAGTAGGAGCCTTCGAGGCCCTTGTTGATGAAGAGCTCGTCCGAGAAGGCGCGGCCGTCGACCGGGGCCGCGCAGTTCGCCCCGTCGGTGAAGTCGGTGATGCAGACCCCGTCCGTCACGTCGGCCGTGTCGCGCCGGATGCTGGCGACGTTGACGTCGAGCTGAACCTCGCCGCCGAGCGGCCCGTCGGTCTCGATGCGCTGGTAGTCGAGCGAAGGCAGCACGTAGGGCTGCTCGTCCTGCTGCTGCTTGTCGATCGACTGGAAGTCGAACTTCTGCGCGCGCAGGTCGAAATAGCTGCGGTCGCCGAGGCCGGTCAGGAAGATCTCGCTCGTGTGCAGCGTCTCGTCGAAGTTCTCGATGCCGTAGGTCCTGGCGAAGTCCTGGTCGCTCTGCAGGAGAACGTCCCAGCCGAAGGTCCAGCGGTCGGAGAGGGCGAAGAGGCCCGTCGTGCCGACCATGCCGCGACCGTCGGTGAAGTCGGGCGATTCCTGCAGGATCGAGCCGTCGGCGTTGAGGATGTTGTCGCCGGAGAAGGCGTCCTTGTCCTGCTGGAAGATGCCGGCGGTCTGCAGCGTGAAGAAGCCGTCGGTCGTCGCCTGCCGGTACTCGGCCTCCGCCAGGAAGCCCTGCTTGGTGTAGTAGGTGCCCGCGACCGTCACGTCCTTGTCGTCGGCGAGCGCGAAGAAGTAGGGCACGCGCAGGCCGTAGCCGAGTTCGCTCGACGAGCGGAAGCTCGGGGCGAGGAAGCCGGACTTGCGCTTCACCGTGGGATCGGGGGACTGGAAATAGGGCAGATACGCGATGGGCGCGCCGAAGAACTCGAACTGCGCGTCGTAGTAGCGCACTTCCTTGGCGTTCTGGTCCCAGACGATCTTGCGCGCCTTCACCTGCCAGAGCGGCGCGCGGTCCGGATTCTCGCGGCAGGGCTCGCAGGCGGTGTAGACGCCCTGCTCGAAGGTCGTGACGGCGCCCTCGCGGCGCGTGGCGACGGCGGCGGCGAAGCGGGTGTTGTCCGGCGTTTCGATGCGCAGCGCCTTCACGAATCCGTCGCGGAACGTGTCGGTGATGTCGATCGAGTCGGCATAGACGCGGTTGCCGTCGGGCTGGGCGAGCTCGACGTCGCCGCGGGCCACGAGCCGGCGCGTCTTCTGGTCGTAGACGATGTCGCGGGCGACGAGCTTGTACGGCCCGTAGTCCACCTTCACGCCGCCGGAGGCCGTGACGACGGACTTGTCGCTGTCGTAGGTGACGGTGTCCGCCTCCAGGAACAGCTGCGTGTCCGCCGCCGGAGCGCCCGCCGTACCGGAGGCGCCCTGCGTGAAGCCGGACAGCGCCGACTGCGCGACGGCCGCGCTGCCCGTCAGGAGAACGGCGCAGGCCGCCGTTCCCGCGAGAAGGCAGGCTCTCATCCGACGCCGCACGGCCTCAGGCCGACGCGACGCGATCCCCCTCTCCGACATCCTAACCATCCTCTTGGTGGAGCAGGATCGTTACCCCAAACAATCCTGCCGCCACGACTGGAAACCATGCGGCGATCACGGGCGGGACCACCGAATTACTGCCGAGAGCCTGCGCGAGGAACGTCACGACATACAGCACGAAGCCGGCCAGAACGCCCAACACGATCGTCCTACCAGACTGCCCCGTCCTCGCAAACCTCGTGGCCACCGTCGCCGCGAGCAGCGTCATCGCCACGAACAACGCCGGCCTCGCGATCAGCGTGTTGTACTGCATGGAGAACGCCTGCGCGTTCATGCCGAGGCTCGCCGCGATGGCGATCTTGGATCCCAGCTGCCAGATGGGGATCGCCTCCGGATCTGCCAGCCTCTGTTCGACATATTCCGGCTTCAGGCTCGTGGGAAGACGGAATTCGGCAAGTGTTACGGGAGTGTAGCCGATCCGCGTCACTCGTGCCTCGCGCAGGAGCCACTCCTGGTCGCCAAGTGTCGCACGGCTCGCGTCGACGCGTTCCTTGACCTTACCTTTGCCATCGAAGACGAAGACGGTGACGTTGCCTAGCGTCGCCCCTCCGCTGCCGACGCTCTGCGCGCCGATGATCGACTCGACACCGTTGCCGTTCTGCCGCAGCCAGGGCACCTGATCGTCGCGGCGCATCTGCCCGCCGCCGATCGTCTCCGCCTCGAAATCGGCCGCCCGCGCCTTCGCATAGGCCGAGAGCGGATTGTAGAGGAGGATGGCCGCCAGGCCGATCACCACCGATCCCACCACGAAGGGCGCCACGATCTGCCAGATCGACACGCCGGCGGCCCGCGCCACCACGAGTTCCAGCTTCCGGTTCAGCGACAGCATGGTGAAGATGGAGGAGAACAGGACGATGAAGGGGAAGGCCTGCTCGATGAAGGCCGGCACCCGCAGCGCCGAGAAGAGCGCGATCGCCCCGAAGCCGAACTCCGTCATCTGGCCGCGCCGGCTCACCTCGATCATGTCGATCAGGTAGACGAGCGCGAAGACGGCGACGAGCGTCGAGAAGAAGCTCTTCAGGTAGAGGCGGACGAAGTAGAGGTTGAGCGTCTGCCGCATCAGGCGTTGGTCCTCTGCGGCGCGAGGAGCTTGAGGACTGGCAGGCGCGCCAGGACGGCGCCGAGCGAGGCCGCCGCGCGCGCCGCGGCCTTCACGCCCGGGAGTTCGGCCGGGTTCACGTCGCGCGCGATCAGGACGCAGTTCAGCGCGATGGCCGAGAGCGGCAGGAGATAGGTGAGCGGCACATAGCGCGCCGATTCGCCGATCAGCGAGGTGGAGACGAAGCCGAGCGCCTTCAGCACGAGCGCCCCTGTCAGGCCGAGCGCCATGGCGATGCCCGGACCCTGCCGGTTGGTGCGCGCGTGTCCCGCCACCACGAGCGACCAGAGCGCGAAGGCGATCGGGTAGAGCCAGTCCGTCATGCGCTGCGCGAGTTCCTCGGAGAAGGCGAGGGGGCGGCGCTGGTAGGACGGATCGTTGAGGTCCGGCGAGAGGAGCTCGCCCGTGCGGCGCTCGGAGGAGCGGATCCAGTCGTTGCCGGCCGCGGGCCTGAGCTCGGCCAGATCGAACGCGTAGGTCTGGAACTCGATGACCGAGGTCGTCCCGTCGGCCTTGTTCCGCCGGTGCAGCTGGCCGTCGTAGAGAAGGAGGACGGATTCGTCGTTCTCCTCCACGATCCGCGCCTCGCGGGCGAAGTAGCTGAGGTCCACGGCCGGATCGCGCTGGTCGGAGATGAAGAGGCTGCGCACCGTCGAGCCCTGCGACTCGCCGATCGAGACGACGACGTCCGACTGGATGCGCTCGAAGCGCCCCGGCTGCAGGAAGAGCGTGATGGCGTCGGCGTTGATGGAGCGCAGGCCGTTCTGGAAGGCGCGCGAGGCGGCCGGGCCGACGACATGCGAGTTGAACAGGACGAGCGCGGCCGCGATGAGCCCGACGGCCACGATCGGCCTGGCGACCACGCGCGGCGAGGCGCCGGCGGCCGCTATGACCGCGCGTTCTGAATCGGTGTTCAGCGCGTTCAGCGTCTGCACCGCGCCGATGAGGACCGCGAAGGGCAGGACGCCGGCCGCAAGGCTCGGCATCAGCATGAAGGCGATCCAGAACACGTTTCCGGCCGCCGTCGCGCTCGTCTTGACGATGTCGATGCGCGACAGCGCCTGCACGATCCAGACGATCAGCACGAGGGCCGCCAGCGATCCCGCGCTGTAAACGAAGGTTCGCCGGAAGATGTAGCGTTCGATGAGTCTCATGAGGTCCGGTGGTCGCCTGCCTGCCCGTAACGAGAATGGTGTGCGGCGAGCCGCGCGGCGCTGCCTACTTCGAACGCTTTCGAACGAGGACCATGGACCCGCTTGGCTAAGGAAGGGCAAACCGAAATGGTTAACAGGGTGTAGCGCTCCGCTTCGCCCTTGCAAAGGCCCCCGCGCCGGCCATCATAGGCGGGTGCTCCGGGGCCGGGCGCAGGCCCGCCTTCGGGCCCGCCGCGTCCCCCCGCGACATCGCCTCGGGCCGGACCGGCCCGCACAGAAGCGTCCGGGACGCCCGTCCCGGATCTGGAAGGAGACTTCATGGCCGTGCTTCCCTCGATCGAGTTCGTTGAGGCTTCCCTGCCGGAGGGAGGCGTCCTGGCCCTTCTTTCTGGCGAAGGCGGGGCGGTGGACGCATCGCTCCCCGAGCCGTTGCGCAAGGCGGTGGAAAAGGCCGCGCGCGTCGGCGCCTTCAAGGGCAAGCGTCTCGGCGTTCTCGACATGCTGGCCCCGGCGGACCTGTCCTTCGACCGGCTTCTCGTCGTCGGGACTCATGCCGCGAATGTGATGGAGGACGAGGACTGGCTGAAGCTCGGCGGCGCCATCGCCGCCAAGGCCAAGGGCACCGAGAGGCTCACGCTCTGGGCCAGGGGCGCCGACGGCGCGGCCATCGCGCCGCGCGACCTGGCGCGTCTTGCCGCCGGCATCGTCCTGCGCGGCTACGAGTTCGATCTCTACAAGTCCAAGAAGAAGAAGGCCGGCGAGGAGGAGGAGCCGAAGGCAGCGCTTACCGTCGCCATCGCCGTCGGGGACGCGGCCGCAGCGCGCGCCGCCTTCGCCCGGGAGGAGGCGATCGTCTCCGGCACGATCCTGGCGCGCGATCTCGTCAACGAGCCGGCCAACGTGCTCGGCCCCGTCGAGTTCGCGGACCGCATCGCCGAACTCTCCGCGCATGGTCTCGAGATCGAGATCCTCGACGAGGCCAAGATGGGCGAGCTGAAGATGGCCGCGCTCCTGGGCGTCGCGCAGGGCTCGCCCCGCCCGGCGCGCATGGCCATCATGCGCTGGAACGGCGGGCCCGAGGGCGAGGCGCCGCTCGCCTTCGTCGGCAAGGGCGTCGTCTTCGACACGGGCGGCATCTCCATCAAGCCCGCCGGCTCGATGGACGAGATGAAGGGCGACATGGGGGGCGCGGCCGCCGTCGTCGGTCTGATGCGCGCGCTCGCCGGCCGCAAGGCCAGGGTCAACGCGGTCGGCATCGTCGGCCTCGTCGAGAACTCCGTTGACGGCAACGCGCAGCGCCCCGGCGACATCGTCACCGCCATGTCCGGCACGACAATCGAGGTGCTCAACACCGACGCCGAAGGCCGGCTCGTCCTCGCCGACGCGCTCTGGTACTGCCAGGAGCGCTTCCAGCCGAAGTTCATGATCGATCTCGCCACGCTCACCGGCGCGATCATCGTGGCGCTCGGCCACCATCACGCCGGCCTCTTCTCCAACGACGACACGCTGGCCGACAGGCTGCTCGCGGCCGGCAAGGCCTCGGGCGAGAAGCTGTGGCGCATGCCGCTCGGGCCCGAATACGACAAGCAGATCGAGGGCAAGTTCGCCGACATCAAGAATATCGGCGGCGGGCGCGCGGCGGGCTCCGTCACGGCGGCGCAGTTCCTGCAGCGCTTCGTCAACGACAAGCCCTGGGCCCATCTCGACGTCGCGGGCACGGCGATGGGATCGCCCGCCAACGAGTACAACCAGTCCTGGGGCTCGGGCTTCGGCGTGCGCCTCCTCGACCAGCTCGTCGCCGACGGCTACGAAGCGGGCTGAGCCGGGAGGGGCGGACGTGGCCGAGGTCCTGTTCTACCACATGACGGAGAGCCGGCTGGAGGACACGCTGCCCGACCTCCTGGAGAAATGCCTCGCCCGCGGCTGGCGCGTCGTCGTCCAGGCCGCGAGCGAGGAGCGCCGCGACGCACTCGACCATCATCTCTGGACCTTCCGCGACGACGCCTTCCTGCCGCATGGGAGCGACGCGGAAGGCTCCTGCGCGCTGCAGCCGATCCTCCTCACCGTCGATCCCGCGCAGGCTGAGAATGCCCCGCAGGTGCGCTTCATGGTGGACGGCGCGGTGCCCCAGTCGCTGGAGCCCTATCTGCGCGGCGTCTACCTCTTCGACGGCCACGACGCCGCGCAGCTGGAAAGCGCGCGCGGGCGCTGGAAGGTGGAGAAGGCCGCCGGCCACGACGTCACCTACTGGCAGCAGTCCGAGGACCGGCGCTGGGTGAAGAAGGCCTGACGCCTCCGCCGGCCTCAAGGCCCGCCGGGCGCCTCGAAGCGATCGGGCCTTCGCAGCAGCGCCATCGCGAAGAACAGGAGGTTGAGATAGGCCGCCAGTTCCAGCGTCTCCTCCGTCGTCACCCAGACGAGAGTGGACGCCACCTGGCTGACCACGACGAGGAGGCCGGTTAGCGCGACGGGCACGACCCAGAAGAAACTCAGCTCCTCCAGCCGCCGGGCCAGGCGCAGCGGGCGGCGCCAGAGGGCGAACGCGAAGAGCGCCGTCCAGAGGGCGATGATCGCCGGTTTCCAGTCGGTGTCGATGCACAGGCCGCCCTCGTAATATTCGCTGACGCAGCGCGGCGTCTCGCGCAGGATCGCGAAGATCAGCGCGTAGCCGAGAAGGGCGCAGAAGAAGCGCTGCTCGAAGCGAAGGCGCCAGATCCCCACGAGGAGGAGGAGCGAGGTGACGGCGAGGACGATCGCCTGGCCGAGCTCCAGCGGCCCGTTCTCGGGCGGGTAGTCGTGCGGATCGAGCCAGTCGAAGAGCTGGGCGCAGGCCGCCGCGATGAGCACGCTGAGCGCGGCGCTCGCCACGAACCGCGCGATGCGGCCGGGCGGCAATTCCCTCCAGGCGAGCGCGGCGGCGCGGAACGGAAGGCGCCACAGCGGCGGCTTGTTGGGGTTTGCATGGGGCAAGACAGGCGGCCTTCAGGTCGGCGGCGTCGCGCCGAATAGGAGCGACGGGCGCCCTGAATGGCCGAAAAGGCGAGCGGTCTCAATGCGCAGGGCTGTCAAAAAACCGTCGTGGACCCGTCGGGCAACCCGTTTCGCGCCCTGCCCGGGCGAGACGGCTCACGGCAGCAGCGTCGCCCGCGGCGCCTGCGAGGCGCTCGTGCCGGCGGCTTCCTTGTCGAGAAAGGCGAGGACGGCGCTGGCATAGCCGTCCGGGTCCTCGAGCGGGGCCGAATGGCCGACGCCGGGCAGGATCGTCAGGCGCGCGCCCGGAATGGCGGCGGCGAGCGCGATCGTGTGGGAGAGGCTGATCGCCTCGTCATGGGCGCCGATGGCGATCTGCGTCGGCACGCGGATCGAGGCGAGTTCCTCGGCCGTGAAGTTCGGCTCGTTCGCCCAGAGCGCCTCGATCTCCTCGCCGACATCGTCGTAATGGCGCAGCGGCGGCGGCTCGATTCCCCTGCGGGCGGCCGAGAGATTCGACAGCGCGCCGTCCGGCGTCGCGTTCGCCGCCTGCACGAAGAGCGCGTCGAGCCGCTCGGGATGGTGGATGGCGATGTCGAGACCGATGATGCCCCCGTCGCTCCAGCCGACCAGCGAGACGCTCGCCACGTTCAGGACGTCGAGCAGCTTGAGGTAGTCGGCGGCCATGAGGTCGTAGGTGATGGGCTCGGCGGTGCGCGAGGAGCGCCCCTGGCCGCGGCTGTCGGCAAGGATGACCGTGTGATTCTCGGCGAGCCGCTCGATCTCGCCGCGCCAGACCCTGTGGTTGGACAGGCCGCCATGGATGAGGAGGAGCGGCGGGCCCGCGCCGTAGATCTCGTAGAACAGCGCGATCCCGTTCACCGGGGCGAAGCCGCGGACATGCGGGTGGATCGCCGGCTCGGCCAGCGCCGTGCCGGGCAGGAGGACCGCCAGGAGAAGCGCCGCCAGCCGCATCGCATGCCTCCGTTCGGCGCCGACCACGAAGGACGGCGCGTCCCGGAACGGTAGCAGCGCGCGGGCGCCCGGCAAGGGCGAGGGGGCGCCTTTCGCCGTTAAACTTGCGACAGGTCTATTCGGCCGCCATCGCCATGTCGTGCTCCTCGGTCGCCTCCAGCCAATCGGCCTCGCAGCGCTCCAGGAGCTTGGCCGCGTCCGCCCGCTGCTTGTTGAGGGCGGCGGCGGCGGCCGGATCTCGCGTGTAGAGCGCGGCGTCGCCGAGCTTTTCGTCCAGGCCCTCGATCGTCTTCTGCAGCCGCGTGATCTGGATCTCGAGCTGGCCGATCTTCTTCTTCAGCGGCTTCAGCTGCTCGCGCCGCTCGGCCGCCACGCGGCGCTGGTCCACCTTCGAGAGATTCGGTCCCGCATCGTAGACGGTCACCGCCTCGCCCTGGTTGCCGCCGCCGGCCCGCGCGCCCGAAAGGATCAGCTTCTTGTAGTCTTCCAGGTCGCCGTCGTAGCGCGACACCGTGCCGTCGCCGACGATCCACAGCCGGTCCATCGTCGCCTCCACCATGTGGCGGTCGTGGCTGATGAGGATGACGGCGCCGGGATAGTCGTTGAGCGCGCGCACGAGGCTCTCGCGGGCCTCGATGTCCAGGTGGTTCGTCGGCTCGTCGAGGATGAGGACGTTCGGCGCGTCGATCGTGGCGAGCCCCATCAGGAGGCGCGCCTTCTCGCCGCCCGAGAGGCTGTCGGCCACCGTGTCCATCTTCTGCGTCGGCAGGCCCATCTGCGCCACGCGTGCGCGCACCTTGGCCTCCGGCGCGTCCGGCATGAAGCGGCGCACGTGCTGCACGGCCGTCTCGTTGGGGCGCAGGTCGTCGATCTGGTGCTGGGCGAACATGGCGATCTTGATGCCCGGCGCCCGCGTGACGCTGCCCGACTGCTCGGAGAGCCGCTCGGCCAGGAGCTTGGCGAAGGTCGACTTGCCGTTGCCGTTGGCGCCGAGCAGCGCGATGCGGTCGTCGGCGTCGATGCGAAGGTTCAGCCCGCGCAGGATCGAGCGTTCGGGCGTGTAGCCGACCGAGACGTTCTCCATCCGGATGATGGGGGAGGCGAGCGCCTTCTCGGGCTTGGGGAAGACGAAGGGCGTGACGTTCTCTTCCACGATCGCCGTGATCGGTTGCATGCGCTCCAGCGCCTTCAGGCGCGACTGCGCCTGCCGGGCCTTGGAGGCCTTGGCGCGGAATCGCTCGACGAAGGCTTCCATATGCTTGCGCTCGGCCGTCTGCTTCACGACGGCCTTCTGCAGCAGTTCCATCTTTTCGGCGCGCTGGCGCTCGAAACTGTCGTAGGAGCCGCGGTAGAAAACGAGCTTCTTCTGGTCGAGATGGATGATCGAGTTGACCGCGTTGTTCAGGACGTCGCGGTCGTGGCTGATGATGAGCACGGTATAGGGATAGCGGGAGACGAAGTTCTCCAGCCAGAGCGTGCCTTCGAGGTCGAGATAGTTCGTCGGC
The DNA here is from genome assembly GCF_001425575.1 of Aurantimonas sp. Leaf443. Lineage (GTDB taxonomy): Bacteria > Pseudomonadota > Alphaproteobacteria > Rhizobiales > Rhizobiaceae > Leaf443. The sequence continues at coordinate 679,241 of NZ_LMRD01000001.1, forward strand.
TCGTCGAGGAGGAGGAGGTCGGGCCGCGAGAAGAGGACGGCCGCGAGCGCCACGCGCATGCGCCAGCCGCCGGAGAAGGACGAGACGGGCCGCGCCTGCGCGGCCGCGTCGAAGCCGAGGCCGTCGAGGATCGAGGCGGCGCGCGCCTCGGCCGAATGGCTCTCGATGTCGGCGAGCCGCGTGTGGATGTCGGCGATGCGCGAGGGGTCCTTGGCGGTCTCGGCCTCCGCCAGCAGCGCGACGCGCTCCAGATCCGCCGCCAGCACCACTTCGAGCAGCGTCTGCTCGGTGCCCGGCGCCTCCTGCGCCACCTGCCCGAGCCGGGTGTTCTTCGGATAGGAGACGCTGCCCGTCTCCGAGGCGAGATCGCCGGTGATCACGCGGAACAGCGTCGACTTGCCCGCGCCGTTGCGCCCCACGAGCCCCGCCTTCGTGCCGGCCGGCAGCGACAGGTTCGCATGGTCGATGAGAAGGCGCCCGGCGACGCGCGCGGAAAGGTCTGTGATCTGCAGCATGGATCGACTTCTGGCATGGCGAGACGACGGAAGAAAGTCATCTGTGACGCGGCGCGGTCGGCGGACCGAATTAAGCCGTCCAAAACGTCGAACGGGCGCCGAAACGACCGGTGGGCGCCGCGGCGCTCACGGGACGTCCCGGCCCGCCTCCCTCTGGAACAGGATCATGTCGAGGCTCGGCGCCGAGGCGCCAAGGCCCGTCAGGGCCGCGTGGCACTGGCCGCGATGATGCGTCTGGTGATTGAAGAGGTGGAAGAGCGCCGGGGCCAGTCTCTGCGTGACGTCGCGCGGATCGGTGATCGGACGATAGGTGAAGGGCACGGCGAAATCGGCCTCCCGGCGGCTTTCGATCCATGCCGCGATGCGCGCGTCCTCGGCGGTCCGCGCCGCCCGCAGGGGCTCGAATTCCGGAAAGAGCACGGCGTCGAGCCGGTCCGGCGCGTCGCCCGTGCCGGTGAAGCGCGCCATCCAGATGCGGTCCGTCGCCAGAAGGTGGTTCAGCGTCTTGCCGAGCGAGCCGAAGAAGAGGCCGCGATCCTCGTTGAATCGCGATGGGTGGAGCGCCGAAACGGCCTCGTAGAGGCGCCGGTTGGCCCAGGCGTTGTAGGCGGCGAAGGCGAGAAAGGTTTCGTGATACATCGTCAGCCTGTCTTCCCGAAGCGAGGCCCTGAATGCCGATCGAACTCTACGAACTCGTGGGCGCCGATGCCAGCCGGCCCTTCTCTCCGCATTGCTGGAAGGCGCGCCTCGCGCTGCGCCACAAAGGCCTCGACTTCGCGACCGTGCCGGTGGCCTTCACGCAGGTGCCGGAAATCGAGGGCGGGGCGACGAAGATCGTCCCGCTCCTGCGCGACGGGGACCGGCTCGTCGCCGACAGTTTCGCGATCGCCGAGCATCTGGAGGCGACGCGCCCGGACGCGCCGACGCTCTTTGCCGGGGAGGGCGGCCGGCGCCTGTCGCGCTTCGTGGAGTCGTGGACCTTCCGCACCGTCCACCCCGCGATCGTCGGCCTTGCCATCCTCGACATCCACGCGATGCTGGCGCCGCAGGACCAGGCCTATTTCCGGCAGAACCGCGAGGCGCGCTACGGCAAGAGCCTCGAGGCGGTGGCGCAGGAGGGCCGCGACGGGCTGCCGGCCCTTCGCGCCTCGCTGGAACCGGTGCGCGCGCTTCTCGCCGGGCAAGCCTTTCTCGGCGGCGAAGCGCCGCTCTTCGCGGACCACATCCTCTTCGGCGCCTTCCAGTGGATGCGCGTCGTCTCGCCCGTCGCCCTCCTCGCCGGGGACGACCCGGTCCATGCCTGGTTCGAGCGCTGCCTCGATCTCTACGGCGGCGAGGGGCGCAGCCTGCCGGCGGCGGCGGGCTGACGCCGGCGCCGAGCCTTGCCGGGCCGAAGGCGCCCGTCTATAGAGCGCCGACCCTTCCCCGAACCGTTTCAAAGGACGCATGATGGCGCTCGAACGCACCTTCTCCATGATCAAGCCCGACGCGACCCGCCGCAACCTGACCGGCGCGATCATCAAGATGATGGAAGAGGCCGGCCTGCAGGTCGTGGCTTCGCGCCGCGTCTGGATGAGCAAGCGCGAGGCCGAGGGCTTCTACGCCGTGCACAAGGATCGCCCCTTCTTCGGCGAGCTCGTGGAGTCCATGTCCTCGGGCCCGACGGTGATCCAGGTTCTGCAGGGCGAGAACGCCATCGCCAAGAACCGCGAGATCATGGGCGCCACCAACCCGACCCAGGCCGCCGAGGGCACGATCCGCAAGGCCTTCGCCCTGTCGATCGGCGAGAACTCCGTGCACGGCTCGGACGCGCCCGAGACCGCCAAGGAGGAGATCGCCTACTGGTTCTCCGAGACCGAGATCGTCGGCTGACCGGCGTTCCATCCTCGCGATGACATGCGAAAGGCGGCTTGCGAAAGCCGCCTTTTTCGTGAGACCTTTCCGCGCGTTTCCGTCGTGCAAGGCGCGGTACGCTTGCCCGGGGCTGATGCGGATGCCGCATCTTAACCTTGGGGCAACCATGCCGCCCTAGAGTTCGGGGGATCAGGGGTGCAGCGGTTGCGCCCGAAACGGACTTCCAGCTTCGGAGACGCCGCCGTGCCGGTCATCGCGATAGGTTCCCTCAAGACGGCCGGTTCCACGACGCTGGCCCTGACGCTCGCCAGCGTCGCCGCGGCCGCCGGCGTGCCGGTTCTCCTGGTCGACGCCTCGCGCGACCGCGACCTCTCGGTCTGGGCCGCCAAGCCCGGCCGGCCGGACGGTCTCGACGTCGTCTCGCCCGAGACCGGCGGCCAGCTGCAGCAGGCGATCCGCGCCGGGCGCGACGCCGGGGCGCTGATTCTCCTCGACGCCGGCTCCAAGCCGGAGATCCTGCGCTTCAGCCGCCGCGTCGCCGATTTCCTGCTGATCCCCGTGCGCTTCTCCCCGCTCTCGACCTTCGCGGCCGTGGCGACGGACAGGCTGGTGGCGCCCGAGACCCCGGCCGAGACCGATCTGCCGCGCGCCTTCGTGGCGAGCGCGATCACGCAGATCCCGAGCCGCATCGCGCGCATCGTGGAGGGGAGCCTCGCCCTGCGCCAGACCGAGCGCCTTGCGGCGGGCCTTTGCCAGCGCGCCGCCTACGAGGCGCCGTTCCTCTATGGCGGCACGATCTTCACGCTGGTCGACGAACAGGCCCCTGGCCTTCGCCGCGCGCAGGCCGAGGCGATCGACCTGATGGCGCAGCTGACCGCGCGCATCGGCGCCGCCGAGATGGCGCCCATTCCGGCCAGCCTGAAGCCGGCGGCCATGCCCGTTCCGGCCCAGCCGGCGGCCGTCCTCGAACTCGCCTGAGAGCGGCCGTCCGCGCCCGGCGCGGATCGCGGGGATGAAACTGTCGCGGGTCTAGAGGCGGTGCCAGCGGTCGCTGGCCGCCTCGTCGGTATCCTTGGCCTCGACCCAGCCGCCCACCGTGCCGTCCACGAGATGCTCGCGCTTCCAGAAGGGCGCCCTGGTCTTCATGAAATCCATGAGGAACGAAGCGGCCTCGAAGGCCGCGCCCCGGTGGACGCTGGAACAGGCGACGAAGACGATCTCCTCGCCGGGCGCCACGAGCCCGTAACGGTGGATGGCGAGGGCGCCGAGGAGCGGCCAGCGCGCGGCCGCACGCGCGGCGATGGTCGCGATCTGGCGCTCGGCCATGCCCGGATAGTGCTCGAGCTCCAGCGCCTTCAGCCGCCCGCCCTCGTCCCGGCAATAGCCGCAGAAGGTGACGAGCGCGCCCGCCGCCCCGCCGCCGCCCATGGAGTCGATCTCGGCGGCGATGTCGATCCGCTCGGCCGTCACGCGCACGCGGGGCGAGAAGGCCGGTTCGAGAGGCGTCGCGGTCACGCCTCAGCCCCCGGTCATCGGCGGGAAGATCGCGATCTCGCGCGCCCCCGCGATCGGCTCGGAATGGTCGCCGTGCTCCTGGTCGATGGCCACGCGCACGATTTCCGGCGCCTGCAGGGCGGCGTCGTAGTTCGGGCCGCGGCCCTTCAGCCAGTGCAGGAGGTCCTCCACGGTCACGATGCCGGCGGGCAGCTCGACCTCTTCCTCCGTCAGGCCGATCCGCTCGCGGACCCAGGCGAAATAGACGAGCTTCATGGCGCGCACCTCCTCGTGCCGGCCGGATGTGGGGCGCAGCGCTTCGCGCGTAAAGGGCGCGCCGCCTCAGTCCTCGATATGGCGAAGGCCGGCGCGGAAGTAGTCGTAGCCGGTATAGAGCGTCACGATGGCCGAGAGCCACAGGAGGGCGATGCCGATCTCGGTCGTCGCCGGCATCATTTTGTCGGCGGCGGGCCCGGCGAGGAGGAAGCCGACCGAGACCATCTGCATCGTCGTCTTCCACTTGGCGAGATTGGTCACGGGCACGCTGACCTTCAGTTCCGCCAGATATTCGCGAAGGCCCGAGACGAGGATCTCGCGGCACAGGATGACGATCGCCGCCCAGAGCGACCAGCCGGCGATCGTGCCGTCGGCGGCGAGCAGAAGGAGGACGGCGGCCACGAGGAGCTTGTCGGCGATCGGGTCCAGCATGCGGCCGATGGTCGAGGTCTGCTGCCAGGCGCGGGCGAGATAGCCGTCGAAGAAGTCCGTCACGCTCGCGGCGATGAAGATGGCGAGCGCCCACCAGCGCGCGGCGTCCGAGCCCGAGAGCTTGCCCTCGACGAAGAAGCACAGGACCACGAGCGGCACGCAGGCGATGCGCACATAGGTCAGAATGTTCGGCAGGTTGAACGCCCTGGAGGCCATGGATCAGTCCGGTCCGTTCTCGTCGATGGACGGATGAGGCGCGCGCGGCACGAAGCCCCGCCCGCGCCGGGAAGGATGGGCCGCTCGCGCGGCGGCGTGTCCTCGAACGGGCACGGCCGCGCACGATCGGCCGGCGGCATCTTGAAGCGCGCGCGACGGGTCGCCGTCAACCGCAGAAGGGCGTTTGTTCCCCAATCGCCTGCGCAAAGCCGTGAAAATGCGGCTCAGCCACGTTCGTGGAAGTGGTCGTAGATCGACTTGGCCATGGTCTCGGAAATACCCTCCACGGCGCGAAGGTCCGCGAGCGCGGCGCGCGAGACGGCCTTGGCCGTGCCGAAATGGTGCAGGAGCGCGCGCTTGCGCGAGGGGCCGATGCCGCCGATCTCGTCGAGCGGGTTCTTCACCAGCTCCTTCTTGCGGCGCGCGCGATGCGTGCCGATGGCGAAGCGGTGCGCCTCGTCGCGCAGCCGCTGGACGAAGTAGAGGACGGGATCGCGCGGCGGCAGCGAGAAGGGCTCGCGCCCCTCCATCACGAAGCGCTCGCGGCCGGCATCGCGGTCGACGCCCTTGGCGATGCCGATCGTCGTCACCTTGTCGGCGATGCCGAGCTCGGCGAGTATGCCGCGCACCGCCGACATCTGGCCCTTGCCGCCGTCGATGAAGACGAGGTCCGGCCAGGCCGGCATGGCGGCGTCGTCGGCCGCCAGATCCTCCGCATCTGCCTGCGGATCGGCCGGGGCGGGAGCCTGCGGACCCTCGGAATGCTCCTTGATGAGGCGCGAGAAGCGGCGCGTCATCACCTCCTTCATCATGCCGAAATCGTCGCCCGGCGTGATGTCCGTGCCCTTGATGTTGAACTTGCGGTACTGGTTCTTGGTGAAGCCCTCGGGCCCCGCCACGATCATCGCGCCGACCGCCGCCGTGCCGGAAATGTGCGAGTTGTCGAAGACCTCGATGCGCCGCGGCGTGTGGGCGAGGCCGAACGTCTCCTTCACGCCGGCGAGCAGCCGGGCCTGCGAGGAGGTCTCGGCGAGCCGGCGGCCGAGCGCCTCGCGGGCATTGCCGGCGGCGTGGTCGACGAGATCCTTCTTCTCGCCGCGCGCCGGCATCGTCACCTGCACCTTGTGGCCCGCCTTCAGCGACAGCGCCTCGCCCAGGAGCGCTTCCTCCTCCAACTTCACCGACAGGAGCACGAGGCGCGGCACCGGCTTGTCGTCGTAGAACTGCGCGAGAAAGGCGCCCAGCACCTCCTGCGGCTCCAGCGAGGAATCGGCTTTCGGAAAATAGGGCCGGTTGCCCCAGTTCTGCCCGGTGCGGAAGAAGAAGACCTGGATGCAGGTGAGCCCGCCTTCCTGGTGGATGGCGAAGACGTCCGCCTCCTCCACGCCGGCCGGGTTGATGCCCTGGTGGCCCTGCACATGGGCAAGCGCCGCGAGGCGGTCGCGGTAGAGGGCGGCGCGCTCGAAATCGAGCGACTGCGAGGCCTCCTGCATGGCGCTCGAGAGATGCTGCTTCACCTGGCCCGAGCGCCCGGAGAGGAAGGCCTTCGCCTCGCCGACGAGCGCGGCGTAGTCCTCGTTCGACACCTCGTTCGTGCAGGGGCCGGAGCAGCGCTTGATCTGGTAGAGGAGGCAGGGCCGCGTGCGCGTTTCGTAGACCGAATCGGTGCAGGTGCGCAGGAGGAAGGCGCGCTGCAGCGCGTTCAGCGTGCGCCCCACCGCGCCGGCTGAGGCGAATGGGCCGAAATAGGCGCCCTTGCGCGAGCGCGCGCCCCGATGCTTCACGATGGCGGGCGCCGCGTGGTCCTGCGTCACCAAAATGTAGGGAAACGACTTGTCGTCGCGCATGAGCACGTTGAATCGCGGTCTCAGGCGCTTGATGAGATTGGCTTCGAGGAGAAGCGCCTCGGTCTCCGTGCGCGTCGTCACGAATTCCATGTGCCGCGTCTCGCGGATCATCCGCGCGATGCGCTGGGTATGGCCGCCGAGCCGGGTGTAGCTCGTCACCCGCTTCTTCAGGGAGCGCGCCTTGCCGACATAGAGGACCTCCTTGTCGGCGCCGAACATGCGGTAGACGCCGGGACCGTTCGGCAGGCGGCGGACGAAGGCGGCGATGAGCTCGGCCCCGACGAGACCCTCGCCGATCTCCTCGCCGCCATGGTCCCAGTCGATGGCCGCGACGAGCGCCGCGTTCGCTGACCCCGCGCCGTTTTCCTCCACCTCGTCCGCGTCGAGATCCTCCTCGAGCGTGTCGTCGAATTCCGGGTCGGTCTGGCTGGGCATGGAATCGAGGTCTTCGTCGCTATTGCGGGGCATCAGGGCGCGGCCGGAATGGCGCGAATGGCGTTGCGGGCGGGATCTCCTCATGAGGCTCCTTCTTCCTTCGCGCCTCTATATGATCGCGCAGGCGCCCGTTGGGGAGGGGCTTCACTTCGCCGCGACCGCCGGCCCGGAAACGGCGCCGCGCCCGCTGTGGCAGGAGGGCCGCAGGCCTGCGCCAGACGGCGGGTCTTGAACGGTCTTCTCGCAAAAGCCACCTGTCTGCCGCAAGTTCGGCATCCTTTCTGCCTGAACTCGCGTTAGCGCGATGACCGCTGTCGACGACGCAGCGGGCGGCCCGCGCCCCGACGTGAAGACGGATCGATGACCATGACCGCCACCCGTATCCTCGCAGGCCTCGGCCTCCTGGCGCTGCTGCAGACGCCGGCGCTCGCCGCGGACGCCGTGACCGAGGCGCCGATGCCGGCGCCCGTGCCCGCCTACGAGGCGAGTCCGCAGATGCCGATCCATGTCTGGTCCGGACCCTATGCGGGGGCCTTCGTCGGCTACAACGCCACGGAGTTCGACAGGGCGGGCGGCGCGAGCTTCGACGGCAACGGCTTCGTCGGCGGCGTCTATGCCGGCTACAACCTCCAGACCGACGCGCTGGTCTACGGCATCGAGGGCGATATCGGCGGCGGCGATTTCGATGCCAGGGGCGTGGACGGGCGCAACGGTTCGTCCATCGACGGGCAGTCCAACGTCTTCGGCTCGCTGCGCGGGCGCGTGGGCGTGGCGGTCGATCCGTTCCTGGTCTTCGCCACGGGCGGCGTGGCGGCGGCGCAGAGCGAACTCTCGCTGGACGGCGCCTCCGACACCAAGACCAGCGTCGGCTACACGCTCGGCGCCGGCGTCGAGACCAGGATCACCGATTCGGTGACCTCCCGCCTCGAATACCGCTATTCCGACTTCGGCAAGGAAACCTACGACCTCGGCAACACGAGCGTCTCGTCGGGCTTCGACGAGCACTCGATCCGTGCCGGCGTCGCGCTGAAGTTCTGATCCCGGCGACGCGCGAAGGCGGGACGGCGGCGATGCCTCCGCCCGCCCGGCTTCCGTCGTCAGGCCGCCTTCGGCAGCGCCTCGGCGAGGGCCGGATTCTCCGCCTTGAACGTCTCGAGCCAGGCGGCGAGCGCCGGGTGATCGGCGGCGATGCGGCCGGGGAAGCGCACATCCATCCAGCCGATCAGGCCGGCGAGCGCGAGATGGCCGATGCCGGGCGTCGGCGCCAGCGTCGGCACCATCGAGGCGAGGAGGGCGAGGCCCCGCTCGGCCTTGCGGGTCTGCTTGTCCACCCAGGGCTGGTGGCGCTTGTCCTCCGGCCGGTAGCGCACCTCGTAGACGGTGAGGATGAGCGCGTCGGTCACGCCGTCGGCGACGGCCTCCAGCTTCTTGGCGGCGAGCCACCCGTCCATGTCCTGCGGGACGAGCCTGTGGCCCGACAGCCGGTCGAGATAGTCGCAGATCACGCGGCTGTCGTAGACGGTCTCGCCGGTCGCGAGCACCAGGGCCGGGATCTTGCCGAGCGGATTGGCCGCGAGAAGGTCCGCCGGCTCCTGGGTCGTATCGGTGGCGACGGTCTCGAGCGCGATGCCGCAAAGGGCGGCTGCCATGCGGGCCTTGGCGGCGAAGGGCGAGGGCGCGGAGTAGAAGAGGCGCATCGGCTGGCTGGCTGCTGTCATCGTCCCGGGCCTTATTTCGTCACCAGCGTCGTCGGCGGATAGCGGCGCAGCGACTGGCACTCGGCGCCGTAGACATGCCACTCGTCGAGGCCGAGCACGCAGCCCTCCGCGCGCCAGCCCCAGCGCGACAGGAGGCCGACATGGCCGCCAGCCGCCGCAAAGCCCATCGGATACTCGATCACGTAATAGATCGGCCGCACCTTCTGGTCGGAGACGAGCGCGCGCGCCTCGCAGTAGCGGCGCTCGATCGGACTGTCCTCCATCTTGGGAGAATAGGCCTTCTCGATCATGCCGCTGAATTCGAAGATCTGCAGCGGCACCTGCAAGACGCGCGGCGCGCCGTATTCGAACTGGTCCTCGACCTGCGCGAGGACGCGGGCGTCGTCGCAATAGGGCAGGGTGGAACTCGGAACGCCGGCGGCACCCGGATAGACCGGCGCGGAGCGGTAGCCCGTCCCCATGTCGGCGGCGGAAGCCGCGCCGGCGAGGGCGGCGAGCGCCACGGCGGTGGCGGAGAGGAGGGTCGCAAGCGTGCGCATGGGTCGAGCCTTAGTCGTCGTCGCGGACGGTCATGCGCCGACCCTAGCACGGCGGGCCGGCTTGTCTGCCGCCCGAGCCGCATCGAGGGATGGAAACACGTCGTATGTTGCGCCGGGGTTGCGTCCCAGCAACGCCCGGAGCTTTTTCAGGATCTCCCCCGCCTCCTGCGCGAAGACGAAGGGCGGGTTGAGAACGGCCAGCCCCGTGCCGACGAAGCGCTCGTCCGGCGAATAGGGCTCGACGAAGAATTCGGTCACGACCGTCTCGCCCGCTCCGAGCGTCGCCAGCGCCTCCAGGAGCGCCTCGCGCGCGGCCGGTCGCTTCAGCGGGTACCACAGCGCGTAGGTGCCGCCCGGCCAGCGCCGCAGCGCGGCGGCGAGCCCGGCGCGGATCGCCTCGATCTCGTCGGGGCGCTCGAAGGGCGGGTCGATCAGCACCAGCCCGCGCTTCTCCTTCGGCGGAAGATGGGCGCCGAGCGCCAGCCAGCCGTCGAGGGCGAAGGTCTTCGTCTGGATGTCGCCGGAAAACAGCGCCTTCAGCCGGGCGCCGTCCTGCGGATGGAGCTCGTAGGCCGAGAGCCTGTCCTGCGGGCGCAGGAGCCGGCGCGCGATGAGCGGCGAGCCGGGATAGCGGCGCTCGGTCAGATCGGCGAGGACGCAGTCGAGATAGGGGCGCAGGAGCGGATCGGTCCCGATCTCCGCCGTGCCGAGCCCGTCGTCGCCGAGGAGGCGCTCGATCCCCTCCGCGCTCTCGCGCGTGCGCGTCGCCTCCTCGCCCGAGAGATCGTAGAGGCCGGGGCCGGCATGGGTGTCGACGACGCGGAAGGCCTTGTCCTTGCGTTTCAGGTAAGCGATCAGCCGCGACAGGAGCGCATGTTTCACCACGTCCGCGAAGTTTCCGGCATGGTAGGCGTGGCGATAGTTCAAGCGGAGCGCTCCGGGGCCGTGATCGTTCGCCGGGCGCGCAACACTGCGTTCACGCCCTTTGATGCGATGCGATACGATCTATATCGCCCTGCACGAACGAGGCCCAGCCTCGCCTCCACGAAAGGTCCGTGCATGTCCAGTTCCAAGCTCTTCGAGCCCTTCGACCTCGGCCCCAACCGCCTCGCCAACCGCGTCGTCATGGCGCCGCTGACGCGCTCGCGCGCGACGCCCGACGGGGTGCCGCGCCAGATGCATGTCGACTACTACACCCAGCGCGCCAGCGCCGGCCTCATCATCAACGAGGCGACCAATATCAGCGTCGAGGGCCGCGGCTACGCCTTCACGCCGGGCATTTATACCGACGAGCAGGTCGAGGCCTGGAAGAAGGTCACGGACGGCGTCCACGCCGCCGGCGGCAAGATCTTCCTGCAGTTCTGGCATGTCGGGCGTATCTCGCATCCCGACCTCCAGGAAAACGGCCAGCTGCCCGTGGCGCCTTCGGCCGTGACGCCCAAGGGCCAGGCCTTCACCGAGGAGGGCATGAAGGACCACGTGACGCCGCGCGCGCTCGAGACCGACGAGCTGCCGCGCGTCGTCGCCGACTACGTCCATGCCGCCGAGAACGCCAAGAAGGCCGGGTTCGACGGTGTCGAGGTGCATTCGGCGAACGGCTACCTTCTCGACCAGTTCCTGCGCGACGGCGCCAACAAGCGCACCGACGCCTATGGCGGCTCCGTCGAGAACCGCCTGCGCTTTCCGCTCGAGGTGATCGACGCGGTGGTGAAGGTCTGGGGTTCGGACCGCGTCGGCGTGCGCATCTCTCCGGTGACGAGCGCCGGCGACCTCGCCGATTCCGATCCGCAGCCGCTGTTCGAGGCCTATGTGGCCGAGCTTTCCAAGCGCAAGCTCGCCTATCTCCACGTCATCGAGGGCCAGACGGGCGGTCCGCGCGACAAGGACGGCTTCGATTACAAGCGCCTGCGCGCCCTCTACGACGGCGTCTACATGGCCAATAACGGCTATGACGAGGCGCTCGGCGAGAAGCGGCTGGAGGCGGGCGAGATCGACCTCGTCTGTTTCGGCAAGCCCTTCATCTCCAATCCCGACCTCGTGGAGCGCATGGAGATCGGCGCCCCGCTGGCCGAGTGGGACCAGAAGACCTTCTACGGCGGCGACGAGCACGGCTACACGGACTATCCCAAGCTGAGCGTCGAGGAGCGGGCCCGCTACGCCAAGGCGGCCTGACGCTTTCCGGAGCGACGCCATTGCATGACGATCGAGGGGCCGGGTTCCGAAGGGAGCCCGGCCCTTTCGCTTGTCCGGACGGGACGCGCGTCGATGGCGTCCATTCGCAAAATGAATGGGCGGGCGGGGCGGCGCTCGGTCTATGATCGCGGCATGAACGAGATGATCAGACCCACCGTCGGGCACACGGCCTGCCCGCACGATTGCCCCTCCACCTGCGCGCTGGATGTCGAGATTCTCGACGCGCGCACCATCGGCCGCGTGCGCGGGGCGGCGGACAACGACTACACGGCGGGCGTCATCTGCGCGAAGGTGGCCCGCTACGCCGAACGAATCCACCACAAGGACAGGCTCCTGAAGCCGCTTCAGCGCGTCGGGCCGAAGGGCTCGGGCGAGTGGCGCGAGATCGGTTTCGACGACGCGCTCGATCTCGTGGCGGAGGCCTTCGTCAAGGCCGAGGCGCGGTACGGCTCGGAATCGGTCTGGCCCTACCAGTATGCCGGCACGATGGGCCTCGTGCAGCGCGACGGCATCCACCGCCTGCGGCACGCCAAGCGCTACTCCAACCAGTTCGATTCGATCTGCACCAACATGGCCTGGGCGGGATGGGCGGCGGGCGCGGGCGCGCTGCGCGGCGCCGATCCGCGCGAGATGGCCAAATCCGACTGCGTGGTGATCTGGGGCACCAACGCGGTGGCGACGCAGGTCAACGTGATGACCCATGCGGTGAAGGCCCGGAAGGACCGCGGCGCGAAGATCGTCGTCATCGACATCTACGACAACGCCACGATGAAGCAGGCGGACCTCGCCTTGAAGCTGCGCCCGGGAACCGACGGCGCGCTCGCCTGCGCGCTGATGCACGTCGCCTTCCGCGACGGCACGGCCGACCGCGACTATCTCGCCCGCTATACCGACGACCCGGCCGGGCTCGAGGCGCATCTGGCCTCGCGGACGCCGCACTGGGCGGCCGCCATCACCGGCCTCGGCGCCGAGGAGATCGAGGCCTTCGCGGCGCTGATCGGCGCGCGCAGGCGCACCTTCTTCCGCCTCGGCTACGGCTTCACGCGCCAGCGCAACGGCGCGCCCGCCATGCATGCCGCGCTCAGCGTTCCCGCGGTCTACGGCCATTGGCGCGAGGAGGGCGGGGGCGCCTTCCATTCGAACTCCGACATTTTCGGCCTCGACAAGAGCCTCGTCATGGGCAGCGCGACGCGCGACCCGGCCGTGCGCCATCTCGACCAGTCGCGCATCGGCGCCGTCCTGACCGGCGACCGCGCGGCGCTGATGGACGGGCCGCCGGTGACGGCGATGATCCTGCAGAACACCAACCCGGCCAATGTCTGCCCGGAGCAGCGGCTGGTGAAGGCGGGGCTCCTGCGCGAGGATCTCTTCGTCTGCGTGCACGAGCAGTTCATGACGGACACGGCGCTGCTCGCCGACCTCGTCCTGCCCGCCACGATGTTCCTGGAGCACGACGACATCTATCGCGGCGGCGGGCAGAGCCACGTCATCCTCGGACCGAAGGTCGTGGAGGCGCCGGAGGGCCCGCGCTCGAACCATGCCGTCATCGAGGGGCTGGCCCAACGCCTCGGCGTCGCCGACAGGCCGGGCTTCGGCCTCAGCGAGCGCGCGCTCATCGACGACATGCTGGCGCGCTCGGGCTACGAGGGCGGCTTCGACGCGCTGAAGGAAGGCCGCTGGTCGGACCGCCAGCCTCCTTTCGAAGCGGCGCATTTCCTGTCCGGCTTCGCCCATCCGGGCGGCCGCTTCCGGTTCCGGCCGGACTGGACGGGCACGATGTCGCCGAACCGTCCGCCCGAATCGATGGGCCCGCAGGGGCCGCATGCGGCGCTTCCCTCCTTTCCCGACCATGTCGAGCTGATCGAGAGCGCGGACGCCGAACATCCCTACCGTCTCGCCACCTCGCCGGCGCGCCAGTTCCTCAATTCGACCTTCGCCGAGACGGACGGCTCGCGCAAGCGCGAGGGGCAGCCGACCCTGCTGGTCCATCCCGAGGATGCCGCCCGCGAGAGGCTGGCGACGGGGGCGGTGGTCTCGGTCGGCAACCGGCGCGGCGAGGTGCGGCTCGTGGTCGAGGTCAGCGACACGGTGCGGCCGGGCGTCGTGATCCACGAGGGGCTCTGGGCGAATGCCGACTTCCTCGACGGCGAGGGCATCAACGTCCTCACCGGCGCCGATCCCGTCGCGCCCTTCGGCGGCGCGGCCTTCCACGACAATCGCGTCTGGCTCAGAGCCGCCTGAGGGTAGCTCGCGGCCTCAGCGGGCCGGCGGGTCGCCGCGGGCCTGGAGCGCGGAGAGAAGAAGGCTGAGCCCCGAGGACAGGAGCGAGATGCCGAGGAAGACGCCGATCGCCCAGACGGCGGTGCCGGGCAGGCCGAGGACGACGAGCAGCGCCAGCGCGATGTTGAGGATGCCCGACAGGACGAGGAGCGCGAAGCGCCCCTTGGACACGCGCACCGCGTTGGCGATGGAGAAGGTGACGAAGCCGATCAGAAGGAAATAGGCCGCGAGCGCCCAGGTGAGCGTGATCGCCCCGGCGAACGGGTCGGCGACGATGACGAGGCCGAGAATCACCGCGAGCGCGGCGAGCGCCACGTTCGACCAGAAACCGGGCGCGTTGCGGGCCCGGAAGGCCGAGACGAGGCCGACGACGCCCCCGAGAAGCATGAGCCAGCCGAAGAAGATCGTGGAGGCGAGCGTCGCGGCCAAGGGCACGGCGAGCGCGAGGACGCCCGCGACGATCATCACCGCGCCCTGGATGGCGTAGGACTTCCAATGGTCGTGGAGATGGCGCCGGGTCCGCGCCACCTGGCGCTGGATCTCGTCGCTCGTGGCGGGGCCTGGCATGGTCATGGGCGCTGAACTCCTGGCGATCGACCATCGCAGAAGCCGCGGCGCTCCGGGTGGTTCCGCGACGGATTACTCCGCCTTCGCCTCGCCTCTCGCCACCATGGCGAGTGCCTGCGGGTAGAGCCCGTGCTCGGCGACGAGGACCCGTGCGGACAGCGTGTCCGGCGTGTCGCCGGGCAGGATCGGCACGCTGGCCTGCGCGATGATCGGGCCCTCGTCCATCACCTCGGTGACGAAATGCACGGTGCAGCCGTGCTCCGCCATCCCTGCCGCGATCGCCCGCTCATGCGTGTGCAGGCCCGGCAGGAGCGGCAGGAGGGAGGGGTGGATGTTGATCATCCTTCCCTTCCAGCGCTCGGTGAAGCCGGGCGTCAGAAGGCGCATGTAGCCGGCGAGGCAGAGGATATCGGGCGCGAAACGGTCGAGCGCGGCATTCATCTCCGCCTCGTGCGCCTCGCGCGAGGAAAAGCGCTTGTGATCGATGCCGACGGTCTCGATCCCCTCGGTCCGCGCCGTCTCCAGCCCCTTGGCGTCCGGCCGGTTCGAGAGGACGGCGACGATCTCGGCCGGGTAGGCGGGATCCTTCGCCGCCTCGACGAGCGCCGACATATTCGAACCGCGCCCCGAAAGCAGGACGGCGACGCGTTTCTTCGACGGTGCGCTCAAAGCTTGAGGTCGCCGTTGAAGGTGACGGCCGCCTCGTGCCGGTCGAGGATGCGGCCGAGCGGCACGACGCTCTCGCCCTGCGACTGCAGGAGGGCCGCGACGCTCGCCGCCTCCGCCTCCGAGACGACGACGATCATGCCGATTCCGCAATTGAAGGTGCGCAGCATCTCCAGAGGCTCGATGGCGCCGGTCCTGGCCAGCCAGCCGAAGACCGGCGGCGGGGTGACGGCGAAGAGGTCGATATCGGCGCGCAGCGTGTCGGGCAGGACGCGCGGGATGTTCTCCACGAAGCCGCCGCCGGTGATGTGGGCGAGCGCCTTGATGCCGGAACTGGCGCGGATCGCTTCGAGCAGCGGGCGCACGTAGATGCGCGTCGGCTCGATCAGCGCGGCGCCGAGGCTCCGGGACGCGTCGAAGGGCGCCGGCGCGTCGTAGGAGAGGCCGGAGAGCTCGACGATGCGGCGAACCAGCGAATAGCCGTTGGAATGGACGCCCGAGGAGGCGAGGCCGAGGATCATGTCGCCCTTGGCGATCTCGGCGGAGGGCAGGAGGCGGTCGCGCTCGGCCGCGCCCACGGCGAAGCCCGCCAGATCGTAGTCCCTGTCGGCGTAGAGGCCGGGCATTTCCGCGGTCTCGCCGCCGATCAGCGCGCAGCCCGCCTGCCGGCAGCCTTCCGCGATGCCCTTCACGATCGCCTCGCCCTCGGCCGGATCGAGCTTGCCGGTGGCGAAATAGTCGAGGAAGAACAGGGGCTCGGCGCCCTGCACCACGAGGTCGTTGACGCACATGGCCACGAGGTCGATACCGATCGTGTCGTGGATGCCGGTCTCGATGGCGATGCGCAGCTTGGTGCCGACGCCGTCATTGGCGGCCACCAGCACGGGATCCTTGAAGCCAGCGGCCTTCAGGTCGAAGAGGCCGCCGAAGCCGCCGATCTCGCCGTCGGCGCCCGGCCGCGCGGTGGAGCGCACCAGCGGCTTGATGCGGCGCACGAGCTCGTTGCCGGCGTCGATGTCGACGCCTGCCTGTGCGTAGGTGAGGGGGGTCTGCCGATCGGTCATGGAGCGCCTGTCCTTTGCCCGGACGAACTGCCACGACGGACCGCCCGCGGCAAGTCTCAGCCGCCCGCCGCGTGCGATGGATGGACCGGCCGACCTTGACCGGGGGCGCCGCGGCTTCCTATCTCGTCGGACGCAATCGGGGTGCGGCTTCGGCCGGCCCGCGCGATGGGGAAGCTTGAAGAGATGTCCGATCGCAGCGCGCTCCTTCGCCGGCAGATCCTCTTCTGGAGCGGTTCGGCCATCGTCTTCGCGCTGCTCCTGTGGCTCTTCTCCGGCATTCTCCTGCCCTTCGTCCTGGGCATGGTGATCGCCTACTTCCTCGACCCCGTCGCCGACTGGATGGTGCGGCGCGGCCTCTCGCGCGTGGCCGCGACCCTCCTCATCCTCGTCCTCTTCATTTTCGTCTTCACCGCGGCCGTCCTCATCGTCGTGCCCGTGGTGGGCACGCAGATCGCGAGCTTCGCCCAGCGCGTGCCGGACTATCTGAACCGGCTGCAGGAACTGGCGGTGCAGGCGCGCACGGGCCCGCTCGCCTGGATGTTCCCCCCAGGGGACGAGACGAGCCTTCGCCAGGACTTCGCCAACATGGTGAGCCAGGGCACGGGCTTCGTGACGTCCTTCCTCGCCTCGCTCTGGACCTCTTCGCTGGCGGTGGTGAACTTCCTGTCGCTCTTCGTGGTGACGCCGGTGGTCGCCTTCTACCTGCTCCTCGACTGGGACCGGATGATCGACCGCATCGATTCCTGGGTGCCGCGCCAGCATGTCCACACGGTGCGGCGCCTCGCCCGCGACATCGACCGGGCGGTGGCCGGCTTCGTGCGGGGGCAGGGCTCGCTCTGCCTCATCCTCGGCAGCTTCTACGGCATCGGCCTGACGCTGGTCGGGCTCAATTTCGGGCTCCTCATCGGCCTCTTCGCCGGCTTCATCTCCTTCGTGCCCTATATCGGCTCGGCGCTGGGGCTGGTCCTCTCGGTCGGCATCGCGCTCGTGCAGTTCTGGCCGGAATGGCCGTGGATCCTGGCGACGGCGGCGGTCTTCTTCGTCGGCCAGTTCATCGAGGGCAACATCCTCCAGCCCAAGCTCGTGGGCGCCTCGGTCGGGCTGCATCCGGTCTGGCTGATGTTCGCGCTCTTCGCCTTCGGCGCGCTCTTCGGCTTTGTCGGCCTCCTCATCGCGGTGCCCGCGGCGGCGGCCATCGGCGTCCTCATGCGCTTTGCGATCGGGCAATATCTCGACAGCGAGATGTATTCCGGCCGGCTCGTCTCCCCGGCGCCGGCCGAGCCCCGGCTCACGGCGTCCGGCCTCGTCATCACCGAGAGCGGGCCGCGCGGCGAGGAGCGGTGAGAGATCCCATGGCGGGACCCGCCCAGATCCCCCTCGACCTGCCGCATCTCGATTCGCAGGCCCGCGACGACCTCGTCGTCTCGCCCTCGAACAGGATGGCGGTGGAGGCGGTGGATGCCTGGCCGGACTGGCCCCATCCCGTCCTCGTCGTGGTCGGCCCGCCGGGCTCGGGCAAGACGCATCTGGCCAGCGCCTTCGTCGCCGAAGCCGGCGCGATGCCCTTCCGGCCGGGAACCGAGCTTTGCGCCGAGCCGGGCTTTCGCGTCGTGGTGGACGACATCGACCGGCCGGGATACGACGAGGCCGAACTCTTCGGCGTCGTCAACGCGGCGCGCTCCGGGCGCGGCTTCGTGCTGGCGACGTCGCGCGTCCCGCCCGCGGCGATTCCCTTCGCGCTCCCGGACCTCAAGTCGCGGCTGAAGGCGGCGGGCGTCGTGGAGCTCGGCGCACCCGACGACATCCTGCTGTCCGGCGTCCTGATGAAGCTTTTTGCCGATCGCCAGCTGGAGGTGGACCCCGGCGTGGTGCACTATCTGGCCGCGCGCATGGAGCGCTCGCTGGAGGCCGCCCGAACGATCGTCGGGCGCCTCGACAGGGAGGCTCTGGCCACGCGCGGCGCCGTCACCCGCCGTCTGGTGCGCCGCATTCTCCAGGCCGAGGAGGAAGGGGAAGCGGACGTCACACGAACGTCGTGAGCATGCTCTAGGGCCGACCGAGGAGAACGACCATGGATGCACCTTCCCCCAAGCCCGAGCGCGTCCCCCGGCCGCGCAAGGCGCCGGCGCGACGCGCCCTGGTGAAAGCGGCGCCCGGTGAGCCGGCCTTGGTCGTGGAGCCTGTTGCGGTGGAGAGCGCGGCGATGACGGACGACGGTACGGCGACCATGAGCGAGGCTTCGGTCATCCTGGAGACGACGCCCGCCGAGGTGGCGGAAGCGGCGGCGGCCGCCAATCCGAGCCCCAGCGAACTGCCGGCCGACCGTTTCGTGAACCGCGAGATCTCCTGGCTGCAGTTCAACCGACGCGTGCTGGAGGAATCGCAGAACGTCAACCATCCGCTCCTGGAGCGCGTGCGCTTCCTGTCGATCTCGGCGGGCAATCTCGACGAGTTCTTCATGGTGCGCGTCGCCGGCCTCGCCGGTCAGGTGCGCGCGCGCATCGCCGTGCGCAGCGCCGACGGCCTGACGCCGCAGGAGCAGCTCGACCGCATCCTCGAGGAGGTCGGCCGCCTGCAGGAGGAGCAGCAGGCCTCGCTGGCCGAACTCGTGAAGGAGCTGCGTCAGGCCTCCATCCACATCGTGGGCGCGGGCGAACTCCGGAAGGACGACCGGGCCTGGCTCGAGAAGACCTTCGCCGAGCAGATCTTCCCGGTGCTGACGCCGCTGTCGATCGATCCGGCGCACCCGTTCCCCTTCATTCCCAATCTCGGCTTCTCCATCGCGCTCGCCCTCGTGCGCGAGCGCGATTCGCAGGCCATGAACGCGCTGCTGCGCCTGCCGACGGCGCTCCAGCGCTTCGTGGAGATGCCGACCAACGAGGCCGGCCTCGCCCGTTTCGTGCCGCTGGAAAGCGTGGTCGCGCTCTTCATCGGCAAGCTCTTCCCGGGCTACCGGGTGAAGGGCGCCGGCACGTTCCGCATCATCCGCGATTCCGACATCGAGGTGGAGGAGGAGGCCGAGGACCTCGTGCGCCACTACGAATCGGCACTAAAACGGCGGCGGCGCGGCTCGGTGATCCGCATCGAGTTCGATTCGGTCATGCCCGAATCGCTGCGCAACTTCGTCGCCGGCGAGCTGGAAGTGCCCGAGAACCGCGTTTCCGTCATGGACGGGATGCTGGCGCTCGATTCGGTCTCGCAGATCTGCCGCATCCCGCGCGAGGAGCTGAAGTTCGCGCCCTACATCCCGCGCTTTCCCGAGCGCATCCGCGAGCACAATGGCGACTGTTTCGCCGCCATCCGCGAGAAGGACATCATCGTCCACCATCCCTACGAGTCCTTCGACGTCGTGGTGCAGTTCCTGCGCCAGGCCGCGCAGGACCCGAATGTCGTCGCCATCAAGCAGACGCTCTACCGCACCTCGAACGACAGCCCGATCGTGCGCGCCCTGGTGGACGCCGCCGAGGCCGGCAAGTCCGTCACCGCGCTCGTGGAACTGAAGGCGCGTTTCGACGAGGAGGCCAACATCAAGTGGGCGCGCGACCTGGAGCGCGCCGGCGTGCAGGTGGTGTTCGGCTTCATCGAGAAGAAGACCCACGCCAAGCTCTCGCTGGTCGTGCGCCGCGAGGAAGGAAAGATCGTCTCCTTCGTGCATGTGGGCACGGGCAACTACCATCCGATCACCGCGAAGATCTACACGGACCTGTCCTACTTCACGACAGACCCGGATATCGCGCACGACGTCTCGCATATCTTCAACTACATCACCGGCTATGCCGAGCCGACGGAGCTGAAGAAGCTGGCCGTCTCGCCGCTGACGCTGCGCAAGCGCATTCTCGGCCATATCGAGGAGGAGGCCGAGCACGTGCGGGCCGGGCGCCCCGGCCAGATCTGGTTGAAGATGAACTCGCTGGTCGACCCGACGATCATCGACGCGCTCTACCGCGCGAGCCAGGCGGGCGTGGAGATCGATCTCGTGGTGCGCGGCATCTGCTGCCTGAAGCCGCGCGTACCCGGCCTGTCCGAGAACATCCGCGTCAAGTCCATCGTCGGACGCTTCCTCGAGCACAGCCGCATCTTCTGCTTCGGCAACGGCCACGGGCTTCCGTCCGAACACGCCATCGTCTACATCGGCTCGGCGGACATGATGCCGCGGAATCTGGATCGTCGGGTGGAGACGCTCGTGCCGCTCACGACGCCCACCGTTCACAGCCAGGTTCTGTCGCAGATCATGCTCGGCAACATTCTGGACAACCAGCAGAGTTGGTCGGTCTCCGCCGACGGAACTTCGCGACAGATCGTGCCCCTGCCGGGCGAGCAGCCCTTCAACGCGCAGCGGTACTTCATGACGAATCCCAGCCTGTCTGGGCGGGGAAAGGCCCTGAAGTCGGATGCACCCAAACTCATCGCACGCCAAAGGGCCGAACATTCGCGCTTCGACTGACGCACTCCCCGCGGGACGGCTGCCCGGCGAGAAGCCGGTCGCCGTCATCGACATCGGGTCGAACTCCATCCGCCTCGTCATCTACGAGGGCAATCGCCGGGCGCTGACGGTCCTCTTCAACGAGAAGGTCCTGAGCGGCCTCGGGAAGGGGCTCGCCCGCACCAACCGGCTGGACGGGCAGGCGGTGGAGAGCGCGCTGCAGGCGCTCGCCCGCTTCCGCCAGCTCGCCGAACATGCCGGGGTGGAGGCGATCCACGCCATCGCCACGGCCGCCGCGCGCGAGGCGACCAACGGGCCGGACTTCGTCGCCGCCGCGCAGGCCGCCCTCGGCCAGCCCATCGTCATCCTTTCCGGCCAGGACGAGGCGCGCTTCGCCGCCGAGGGCGTCATCGCCGGCTTCCACCGGCCGGACGGGATCGCGGGGGATCTGGGCGGCGGCAGTCTCGAACTCGTGGACATCCGCGACGGCGGCTTTCGCGACGGGCTGACGCTGCCGCTCGGCGGCCTTCGCCTGCGCGATCTCTCCGACGGCGACATCGCCAAGGCGCAGAGCGTCGCCGACAGCCATGTCGGGGCCTGCGGCCTCGGCGGGCAGGCGGAGGGGCGGGCCTTCTACGCCGTCGGCGGAACCTGGCGCAACCTTGCCCGCCTCCACATGGAGCAGGTCGGCTACCCGCTGCACGTGATGCACGGCTACGAGATCGCCACGCCGGTGATGGACGCGTTTCTCGGCGCCGTCATCAAGGGCGACGTGGAGAAGCTGCCGGGCATCGCCGCCGTGTCGAAGTCGCGCCGGCCGCTCCTGTCCTTCGGCGCCGTGGCGCTGCGCTCGACCATCCGCCACCTGAAGCCCTCGGTGATCGTCCTCTCCGCGCTCGGCGTGCGCGAGGGCTATCTGCACGGGCTCCTTGGCGAGGAGGAGCGCGCGCGCGACCCGCTGATCGAGGCGGCGCGCGAATTCTCCTGGCTGCGCGCCCGCGCGCCGGCCCATTCGGACGAACTCGTCGCCTTCGTCTCGCGCACCTTCGCCACGCTCGGCGTCGAGGAAAGCGAGAACGAGGAGCGCCTGCGCACCGCCGCCTGCCTCCTCGCCGATATCGGCTGGCGCGCCCATCCGGACTATCGCGGCAGGCAGTCCTTCTCGATGATCGCCCATGCCGCGCTGCAGGGCATCGACCATCCCGGCCGCGTCTTCATGGGCCTGACCAACTACTACCGCCACGAGGGCGGCTTCGAGCCGGGCATCATTCCAGAGCTCGAGGCTTTGCTCGACGCGGGGCTGACCCAGCGCGCCAAGCTTCTGGCCGCGCTGATGCGCGTCACCTTCCCGATGACGGCCGGCATGCCCGGCATTCTCGAACAGCTGCGCTGGGCGCAGGACCCGCGCGGCGGCTTCACCCTCGTCGTGCCGCAGGCCCTCGGCGCCCTCGTCGCCGAGAAGCCGGTCTCCCGCCTGCAGCAGTTCGCCCGGATGGTCGAGAAGACCCTGCGCCTCGAAGTGCGCTGAGGCCCGCCGCGGGCGGGCCCGCGGGCTATCGCAAGCGCAGGCCGCCCGCTCGCGTTCCTCAGCCCGGCAGGTCGACCAGTTCCACCTTGCGGTCGCGGAAGACGAGCGCGGTGCGCCCTTCCAGGAGCTGGAGCGCGCGCTGGCCGAAGATCTCGCGGCGCCAGCCGGAGAGGGCGGGGATATCGGCCTCCTCGCCCTTGGCGGCGAGGCGCTCCAGGTCGTCGCCGGACGCGATCATCTTGGCGGCGACGCCCTCCTCCTCCACGATGATGCGCAGCAGTACCTTCAGGAAGTCCACCGCCGCCGCGGTGCCCTCGGGCAGCTGCGGCGGGCGGGGCACGGGCGGCAGCTCGGCCTTGGGCACGGCATGGGCGCGGGAGATGGCGGCGAGGATGCCGCGGCCGGCCTGGCTGCGCTCGAAGCCCTTGGGGATGGTGCGCAGGCGCGACAGCGCCTCCTCGTCGCGCGGCTGCTGCTGGGCGATCTCGAAGAGCGCGTCGTCCTTCAGGATGCGCCCGCGCGGCCGGTTCGTCTCGCGCGCCTCGCGCTCGCGCCAGGCCGCCAGCTCCTTCAGCGCCTGCAATTCGATCGGCTTGCGCACGCGCATCTTGAGGCGCCGCCAGGCGTCGTCCGGGTGGAGGTCGTAGGTCGCGGGGTCGGAAAGGACCGCCATCTCCTCGGCGAGCCAGGTGTCGCGCCCGCGCCGCTCCAGCTCCGACAGGAGGAAGCGGTAGACGTCGCGCAGATGCGTGACGTCGGCGAGCGCGTAGTCGAGCTGCTCCTGCGTCAGCGGCCGGCGGCGCCAGTCGGTGAAGCGCGAGGTCTTGTCGATCTGCCCGTCGGTCGTGCGGGCCACGAGCTGGTCGTAGGCGATCGAATCGCCGAAGCCGCAGACCATGGCCGCGATCTGCGTGTCGAAGAGCGGGGCGGGGATGACCTCGCCGAGCTTCCAGACGATCTCGAGGTCCTGGCGCGCGGCGTGGAAGACCTTCACCACGTCCGGGTCCGCCATCAGCGCGAAGAAGGGCGTGAGGTCGAGGTCGCCGGCGATCGGGTCGACCAGGACGGCGAGGTCGTCGGAGGCCATCTGCAGGAGGCAGAGCTCCGGCCAGAAGGTCGTCTCGCGGATGAACTCGGTGTCCACGGTCACGAAGGATGCGCGGGCCAGCCGCTCGCAGGCTTCGGTCAGGGCGGCAGTCGTCGTGATGATCTCCATGGCTCCTTCTAGGACGGTAAGGTTCTCGGTCAAAGACCCCGCGGCACGGCACCGTGTGGAAATCTGCGCCGCGGCGGGCCATCCTTGACAGACGGGGGGCGCCATGCGCTTTTCCGCGCGCATTCAAGAGCCTTGCGCCCGACGCGTTTCGGGCGGCAGTCGCGCGCGCCCTCGGGCGCTGCGTCGCCGGACAGCCAGAGAGACAGCCATGCACCGCTATCGCAGCCACACCTGCGCGGCCCTTCGCAAGACCGACGTCGGCGCCAATGTCCGCCTTTCCGGCTGGGTGCATCGCGTGCGCGACCATGGCGGCCTGCTCTTCATCGACCTGCGCGACCATTACGGGCTGACGCAGATCGTCGTCGATCCCGATTCCCCGGCCTTCAGGACGGCCGAGACGGTGCGCGGCGAATGGGTGATCCGCGTCGACGGCGAGGTGAAGGCGCGCGGGGCCGAGACCGTGAACCCGCGCCTGCCGACCGGCGAGATCGAGCTCTTCGCCCGCGAGATCGAGGTGCTGGGTCCGGCCAGGGAACTGCCGCTGCCGGTCTTCGGCGAGCCCGACTATCCGGAAGACATCCGCCTCAAGTACCGCTTCCTCGATCTGCGCCGCGAGACGCTGCACAAGAACATCATGCGCCGCACGCAGGTCGTCTCCGCCATGCGCCGCCGCATGGGCGAGATCGGCTTCAACGAGTTCCAGACGCCGATCCTGACGGCCTCCTCGCCCGAGGGCGCGCGCGACTTCCTCGTGCCCTCGCGCCTGCACAACGGCAAGTTCTACGCCCTGCCGCAGGCGCCGCAGCAGTACAAGCAGCTCCTGATGATGTCGGGCTTCGACCGCTACTTCCAGATCGCGCCGTGCTTCCGCGACGAGGACCCGCGCGCCGACCGCTTCTACGGCGAGTTCTACCAGCTCGACGTGGAGATGAGCTTCGTCGAGCAGGAGGACATCTTCCAGACGATGGAGCCGGTGATCCGCGGCATCTTCGAGGAGTTCGCCGACGGCAAGCCCGTGAGCGAAACCTTCCGCCGCATCCCCTATGCCGAGTCGATGCGCAAATACGGCACCGACAAGCCGGACCTGCGCAACCCGATCGAGATGCAGGCCGTGACCGAGCATTTCGCCGGCTCCGGCTTCAAGGTCTTCGCCACCATGATCGCGAACGACCCGGCGGTGGAGGTCTGGGCGATCCCGGCCAAGCGTAAGGATAGACAGGATCCTATCGGTCGCGCGTTTTGCGATCGGATGAATGCTTGGGCGCAGGGGGAGGGGCAGCCAGGGCTTGGGTATATATATTGGAAAGAGGACACCAGCCTGTCGTCCGTCGGAACCTTGGCTGATTGGAATTCGCTATCAGGGCTTGGCATGGGCCCGCTCGCCAAGAACATCGGCGAGGAGCGCACCGCGGCCATCGCCGCCCAGCTCGGCCTGGGCGCCGGCGACGCCTGCTTCTTCGTGGCCGGCAAGCCGGAGAAGTTCACGGCCTTCGCCGGTCTCGCCCGCACCCGCGTCGGCGAGGACCTGAACCTCGTCGACCGCGAGCGGTTCGAGCTCGCCTGGATCATCGACTTCCCCTTCTACGAATGGGACGAGGACAACAAGAAGGTCGACTTCGCCCACAACCCGTTCTCGATGCCGCAGGGCGGCATGGAGGCGCTCGAGACGCAGGAGCCGCTGTCGCTCAAGGCCTATCAGTACGACATCGTCTGCAACGGGTTCGAGATCGCTTCCGGCGGCATCCGCAACCAGCTGCCGGAGGTGATGGTCAAGGCCTTCGAGATCGCCGGCTACACGCGCCAGGACGTGGAGGATCGCTTCGGCGGCCTCTACCGCGCCTTCCAGTACGGCGCGCCGCCCCATGGCGGCATGGCGGCCGGCGTCGACCGCATCGTGATGCTGCTCTGCGGCGTGAAGAACCTGCGCGAGATCGCGCTCTTCCCGATGAACCAGCAGGCCTTCGACCTTCTGATGGGCGCGCCGGCGGAAGCGACACCGGTGCAGCTGCGCGAACTCGGCGTGCGCCTCGCCCCCGTCGCCCCGAAGGCCTGAGGCCGCTCCATCACGCAGCCGTGAAGCTTCGCGTGATGGAAACGGCCCAATCCGCTCCGCATATCACCCGCGCGCCGCGATCGGCGGCGCAGGCGCTTTGCGGAGCGAGATGGATATGGACGCCAACGAGAAACGCCTGATCGAGGGCCTCTTCGCAAGGCTCGGCGAGACGAGCCGCACGGCGCCGCCGCCGGACATCGAGGCGGATGCGGCCATTCGCGACGCCGTGCGGCGCCTGCCCTCGGCGCCCTATTACATGGCGCAGACCATCCTCGTGCAGGACCACGCGCTCGCAGCCGCCAGGACCCGTATCGAGGCGCTGGAGGCACGGGTGGCGGCGCTGGAGGACGAGCGCGAGTCCGCGCCGTCGGCTCCGACGCGCGGCGGCTTCCTGTCGGGCCTTCTCGGCCGCGAGGAACCCGCCGAACCGGGCGCGCCCTGGGGGCGGCGTGTCGGCACCGGCGTTCCGTCCGCCGGCCTCTCCGCACCGCGTCCGGGCCCGGCGTCGGCGCCCGCGGCCTACGTTTCGCCCGCTCCCTATGCGGCGCCGAGCTCCGTCGCGGCGCCGGGCGGCGGCTTTCTCGCGGGCGCCGCGCAGACGGCCGTGGGTGTCGCCGGAGGCGTCATGCTGGGCTCCATGCTCGGCAGTCTCTTCGGCGCGCACCATCCGTTCGGCGGTCTCGGCAGCGGCCTTGGCGCGATGCCGGCGGACGTGACGACCATCACCGACAATGTCTTCGTGGAGCAGCCGGACGCGGCCCCGCCTGCTGCCGATGCCGGCTCCGACCTGCAGCAGGCCGAGTTCCAGCCCGGCAACGCGGACTATTATCAGGAGGCGTCCGCCGATCTCGGCACGGATCCCGGCATCGACGCCGGCGACCAGGATTTCGGCGACGGCGGGTTCGATCAGGTCTGAGCGACCGGCCGGCGCGGGCGGCCGTCAGTCCTCGCCGCGCACGCCCTCGAAGGGGAAGGCGCCGGCCGCTTCCCAAGGGCCGCCGCGATAGTGCCAGAGGAGGAGCCCTGTGGCCGAGAGGTCGAAGGGCTCGAACTCGGCCTCGAGCTCGGAGAACAGCGCCTTGGCGACCGGCGCCGGCGCCTTGTTCTGGATCGTCACATGCGGCTGGAAGCGCTGGGCGTCCTGCGGCGTCAGCCAGGATGAGAACCGCGCGGCGAGCTCTCCGCGCAGCGCGACGAGGGAGGGCGAGGCGATGGAATAGGCCGTGCCGTAGCCGAGGAAGCGCAGGCCCTTCACGGAGAGCCGGAGCTGCGGCGTGGCGCGGGAGACCTCCACGAGCGTCGCGGCCACCGCCTCGGCCTCCTCGCCCGGCAGCTTGTGGAACAGCGTCAGATGCGCGGGAATGTGATTGCGCGCCGACGGGAAGTGTCGGCGGCGCATGGCGTCGAGCCGCGCGAAGCTCGCAGCCTCGAAGCCGAGCGTCACGATGAGGGGCGCGGCCTCCCCGGATGCGGCTTCGCTCATGCCGAGCGCCGCGCGAGGGCGAGCCCGCGGCGACCGTTCGCATCGGGTTCGCGGGCCGCGGGCGGCAGGGCCTGCGGCGCGGCCACGGCGACGCTGCCTTCGGGACCGGATTTCGCCCGGTAGAGCGCCGCGTCCGCCCGGTCGAGCGCGACCGGGGCCGGCCATCCCTCGCCGGGAATGCCGACGACGCCGACCGAGGCGCTCACCCGGACCTCGGCCTGCGACAGCTGCATCGGCGCGGCGATCGTCTCCACGAGGCGCTCGCAGGCGGCCTGAGCGTCCGCGTCCGCGAGGCCGGGCATGAGCATGGCGAATTCGTCGCCGCCCAGGCGGAAGACCGTGTCCTGCGCGCGCACCGCCGCGCGCAGGCGCTGCGCCACCTGGCACAGGACCTCGTCGCCGGCGGCATGGCCGAGCGTGTCGTTGATGGGCTTGAAGCCGTCGAGATCGAGGCAGGCGACGGCCGCCCGGCCCTTGGCCGTCGCCGCGCCGAAGCGGGGTTCGAAGAGGCTGCGGTTGGGGAGGCCGGTCAGGAAATCGTGCGTCGCCGCCTGGCGCATCTCCCGCTCGCGGTTCACCAGCGTGCGCGCCGTGATGCGCGAGATGCGCAGGGTGAGGACCGCGCCGAGCGTGAAGGCGAGAACCGAGACGACGATGAGCGGCAGCGAGCGCATCACCATGTCCGAGGCCGGCCGTGGCGCCTGCCAGGACAGGAGCATCGGCTCGCCGTTCTGCCGCCGCGCGATCGGCACGCTCGCCCGGCCTGGCGCCACGGCCCCGCCCGTTGTCAGGCGCGGATCGTCGAGCAGGAAGCGGTCGCCGAAGACGCCGACGAGACCGCCCTCGATCGGCATGACCGTGAGGAGGATCGGCGCCTTGCCCACGGGCATGGCCGTGCGGAAATCGGGCTGGAAGAGGCTGGCGGTGATGAGCACGGCCTCGTTGCCGACCACCTCCATGCGGCTCGAGGCGACGGCCTTGGGAATGCCGCCGTCCTGCGGCCGCCTCTCGCGCCCGCGCACGCTTTCGAGCATCGGCCAGGCATCGGCGAGGATGGCCTGCGTGCCCCGCGCGAAGAACGGGCGCCCGGCGACCGAGGGATCGGACATGGCGAAGAACAGCCCGTCCGATCCGTCGATCACGGCCACGAAGCGGTGGGCGGACGTGCCGAGGACCGAGCGGCCGATATTGCGCTCGGTCCATTCCAGGTCGGGCTCGTTGTCGATCTTGGCGATCGGCTCGTCCCAGATCGTCCAGGAGGAGAGGGCGATCTCGACATCCGCGATCCACAGCGCGACGTTGCGGGCCACGATCGTCTCCTCGCGCAGCCGCGCGGCCGTGTCGATCTGGGCCGCGCCGTAGAAGGGCAGCGTCGCCGTCGCGACGAGCACGAGCGCGAGGCCCGCGACCGCCGGGCCTATGAGTTTCACATGGACAAAGCGCATGATGCGGCCCGAGGGATTCGTCGTGCCGCACCATAGGAAGGTTCGACTTACGATCGCGTTACGTGACCCTCGGAAAGGCCTGCGATCCGCGGGCGGGCGCTCTACTGGTCCGTGCCGGCCTCGTTGGCCGTGACGTCGAGCGCGAGCACGGCCGGCAGCGTCTGCGGCGCGCCCATGGCCGCGCCCATCACCTGCGTCGCCGGGATCGGCCGCTCGGGCGCGATGCTGACGGAGAGGGATTCCGGCGCGTCGAGGAAGGCCGAGACCGCGCTCGTCACCTTGGTCTGGAACTCCGGGTTCTGCAGCGAGGCCAGCACCGCAGGCACCATGCCCTTCAACGCCTCGACGAGCTGGTCGCGCGTCTGCCCGTTCTGCTTGGCGTAGTAGTCGAGGAGCTTGCCCGTGAGCGAATCGTCGACGTAGGTGATGTCGGCCTTGTCGATGTAGAGCTGCGAGATGAGCCCCAGCATCGCCATGCCCGCTCCTTGCGAGTTCTGCGGGTTGGCCGCCATCTGCTGCTGCATCTGGCGCAGCGAGGTGATGAAGGCGGGCGTGTAGCCGGAGATGGCGTAGGTGAAGGAGAGGCTGCCGGCATTCTCCACGTCGAGCTTGAAGGGTTCCAGCGTCAGGGTGCCGCCCTTCGGCTCCCAGTTGGCCGCCCCGTTCAGCGCGCCCTTGAGGCTGGAATAGCCGATGTCGCGCATCGCGGTCGGCCCGGCGGCGGGATCGCCGGAAAAGTCGACGTCGAAGGACGCGACGTCGAAATCGGTCGACAGGGCCGAATCGGCGCCGACCTCGTTCTCGACGGTGGCATCCGACACCGACAGGATCCGGCGCCCGTCGCGCTCGACGCTCATCGAGCCGAGTTCGAGCTTGTCGAAGAAGAAGTCCGAGGCGAGGAGCGCCGGCACCGGCGTCTTGGTCGTGTCCGTGCCGGCGATGCGCAGGCCTTCCAGCACCATGCCCGTGGCCTGCACGCGGCTCCCCTCCGACATCTCGTCGATGTTCTGGATCGGCACCCGCTCGACCAGGAACCCCTCGCTCGCCGAGCCCGTCACGCCCTCGAAGGTCGCCTGCGCGATCTTCTGCTCGGTATTGCCCTCGAGCGAGAGGCCCTTCAGCACGACGGTCTCGCCCTGCGCCTCGGCACTGTCGTAGGCGAGCGTCACGCCGGCATTCCCGGCGATCGCCTTCAGCCGGTCGCCGAAGGCCTGCGCGTCCACCGCCAAGGCGCTGGCCGACGACAGGAGGACGAGGAGGGACGCGCCGGCGGCGGCGCGCAGACCGGTCCTGAAAACCATGGGGATGACCTTTCGTCTCGAAAAAACAGGCGCTGCGGACCGGCCGCCCGGGCCCGACCGCGAAGCGGCTCGGCCTCGACCTTACGACGAAGCAGCCTTGCGCCGGAAGAAGGAAGCCAGAAGGCGGACGAATGTGGCAAAAGGAGGCGGGAGCGCGGGACGCCGCCGCGGCCGATGCGAGTCGCGGACGTTTGTTCTCCTCTTGTTCACGAGGGCGCCATCCAGTAGAGGACGCGCATGGGAAAACCGAGCACGCCGCCTTCCGATGGCGGCGACATCGAACCGATCGACCTCAAGGCGGCGCTCGAGGAGCGCTATCTCGCCTATGCGCTGTCGACGATCATGGGCCGCGCCCTGCCGGACGTGCGCGACGGCCTCAAGCCGGTCCATCGCCGCATCGTCCACGCCATGCGGGTTCTGCGGCTCGACCCCGGCCAAGGCTACAAGAAATGCGCGCGCATCGTGGGCGACGTGATGGGCAAGTTCCATCCGCACGGTGACGCCTCGATCTACGACGCGCTCGCCCGCCTCGCGCAGGACTTCTCGATCCGCTACCCGCTGATCGACGGACAGGGCAATTTCGGCAATATCGACGGCGATAGCCCGGCCGCCATGCGCTATACCGAGGCGCGCATGACCGATGTCGCGACGCTTCTCCTGCGCGGCATCGACGAGGACGCGGTCGACTTCAAGCCGACCTATAACGAGGAGGAGGACGAACCGGTCGTCCTGCCGGGCGCCTTCCCGAACCTCCTCGCCAACGGCTCGTCCGGCATCGCCGTCGGCATGGCCACCTCGATCCCGCCGCACAATGCCGCCGAGATCTGCGACGCGGCGCTGCATCTCATCGAGCGGCCCGAGGCCGACGTCGAGGCGCTGCTGCGCTTCATCCAGGGTCCGGACTTTCCGACCGGCGGCGTCATCGTCGACAAGCAGCCGCAGATCCGCGAGGCCTACGAGACCGGGCGCGGCTCGTTCCGCGTGCGGGCGCGCTGGCACAAGGAGGAACTGGCGCGCGGCGGCTATGTCGTCGTCGTCACGGAGATCCCCTATCAGGTGCAGAAGTCGCGCCTGATCGAGAAGATCGCCGAGCTCTTCCAGGCCCGCAAGCTGCCGCTCCTCGCCGACATCCGCGACGAATCGGCCGAGGACATCCGGGTCGTCATCGAGCCCAAGAGCCGGACCGTCGATCCCGAGCTCCTGATGGAGTCGATGTTCCGCCTCACCGATCTCGAGGCGCGCGTCTCGCTCAACATGAACGTGCTCTCCGGCGGCAAGGTCCCGCGCGTCCTGTCGCTGCGCGAGGTGCTGCTCGAATGGCTCGCCCATCGCCGCGACGTGCTGCAGCGGCGCACGCGCAACCGGCTCGGCCAGATCGAGCGGCGGCTGGAGATCGTGGCGGGCTATCTCGTCGCCTTCCTCAATCTCGACGAGGTGATCCGGATCATCCGCGAGGAGGACGAGCCCAAGGCCGAGCTGATGCGCACGTTCGAGCTGACGGACGTGCAGGCCGAGGCCATCCTCAACATGCGCCTGCGCTCGCTGCGCAAGCTGGAGGAGATGGAACTGCGCCGCGAGCACGAGGGGCTGACGCTGGAGAAGGCCGAGAAGGAGGCGCTGCTCGGCTCCGACGCCCTGCAGTGGAAGGCGATCGACGGCGAGATCCGCGAGGTCCGCGAGACCTTCTCGAAGAAGACCAAGCTCGGCAAGCGCCGCACGCTCTTCGCCGACGCGCCCGCGCGCGCCGAGGGCGACATCGCGGGCGCCCTGATCGAGCGCGAGCCGATCACCGTCGTGCTCTCGCAGAAGGGCTTCCTCCGGGCCCTGCGCGGGCACATGGCCGACGTCTCCACGCTGACCTTCCGCGAGGGCGACGGGCTCAAGCTCTTCTTCCACGCCATGACCACCGACCGCCTCGTCTTCCTCTCGACGGGCGGGCGCGCCTTCTCGCTCGGCGCCGACAAGCTGCCGGGCGGGCGCGGGCAGGGCGATCCGATCCGCCTCGCCTTCGAGCTCGAGGACGACCAGGACGTGGTGCTCGGCTTCGTCGCCGATCCCGAACGCCGCCGCCTCATGGTCTCCAGCGACGGCTACGGCTTCGTGGCGAGCGAGGCCGATCTCCTGTCGGGCACGCGCAAGGGCAAGCAGGTGCTCAATGTCGAGGCCAGGGTGCGTCTCGTGGCGGCCGTGCCGGTGGAGGACGGCGATCATGTCGCGATCGTCGGCGAGAACCGCAAGCTCCTCGTGTTCCCGCTGTCGCAGGTGCCGCAGATGGGACGCGGCAAGGGCATGCGCCTGCAGCGCTACAAGGACGGCGGCGTCTCGGACGTGAAGATCTTCAAGATCGGCGGCGGGCTCGTCTGGACGGACGCGGCCGGGCGCCAGTTCAACCGCTCGGCCGCCGAACTCGTCGGCTGGCTCGGAGACCGCGCGACGACCGGTCGCCTCGTGCCGAACGGCTTCCCCAAGACCAACCGCTTCGCCGGCTGAGGCCTGCCGGGCGCGGCGGCGAGGGCGGCGGGCCTGGTCGACGGTGCCGGAGGCGCCCCGGCGTATCGTCTGGTCCTCAGGCCGCCGGTGCCTGTTTCGGGCGCCGGCGCTGCGCGAGTTCCATCGCGGAATGGCCGACAAGGGCCGCGATCACCACCGCGCCGCCGACGAGGGCCATGGTGCGGGGCACCTCGTCGAACACCATCCAGACCCAGAGCGGTGCGAGCACCGTTTCCAGGAGGTAGCCCATGGAGACGACGGGCGCGGGCACGAAGCTCGGGGCGATCGACAGGCAGACGAGCGAGATCGGCAGGACGAGGCCGCCATTGGCGACGAGCCAGCCGACGCTTTCGGAGTGCAGCCCTTCTGCGAAGGCGAAGGGCGCGGCGAGGAGCGCGCAGGGGAGCATGCCGAGCGCCGAGGCGTAGCGCATGTCGCGCCCGCTGCGGCGCGTCAACGTCAGCGCCAGCGCGATGCAAAGGGCGGTCGCCAGCGCCGCGAGGTCGCCCATCCAGTTGCCGCTCTCGAGGCCGGAGCCGATGATGAGAGCGATGCCGAGCAGCGTCACCGGCACGGCCAGAACCGTGGCAAGGCTCGGCCTCTCGCCGATGAGCAGGAAGGAGAGGATCGCGGCGAAGAGCGGGTTGAGCGCCAGGATGAACACGACATTGGCCGCGTCCGTCGTGAAGATCGCCGTGACGAAGCCAAGCGAGGAGCAGGTATAGAGCCCCGTCACCAGAAGCCCGGCGCGCCCCGCCACGAGCGGCGGCGCCTTGCCGCCGCGCCGCTCGAAGGCCCAGAGCGCCAGGACGGCGAGGACGGCGAGCGAGCTGCGGATGAGGACGGCCGACCAGAAGCTCGAATCCGACAGGCGGATCATCGGGATGTCGAGCGACAGGAGAAGCCCGCCCATCGTCACGAAGCCGAGCCCTCTGGCATAGACGGCGCCGGCATCGGCATCGGCGGCGGTGGACGGAAGGCTGGCCATGGGACGAGAGCTCGCGGCGACGGGACGGGCACCGCGCCGCGGCGGAAGGGGGCGACGGTGCCGGGCGCGAGGGTCCCGGGTTAAGCGCCCGGGCGCGCGCGGCGCAAGCGATTTCGCCGCTGCCGGTGCAGAACCTGCCGCCCGCGCGGCGCCGGCCTCAGCCCTCGAAGCGCTCCCAGCCCTTGGGCATCAGGTGCTCCTGCGGCTGATAGCGGATCTTGTAGTCCATCTTGCGCGAGCCGCGCACCCAGTAGCCGAGATAGAGATAGGGCAGGCCGAGCGAGCGGGCGCGTTCGATATGGTCGAGGATCATGTAGGTGCCGAGACTGCGGGCCATCTCGTCCGGCTCGTAGAACGAGTAGACCATGGAGAGCCCGTCGCCCATCACGTCGGAGAGCGCGACGCCGAGGAGTTCGCCGTCCGAGCGCTGCGTGAAGGCGGAATCGGGGCCGCGGCGGCGATACTGGATGAGCCGCGTGTCGACCTGGCTGTCCTCCACCATCATCGCGTAGTCGAGGACGCTCATCTCCGACATGCCGCCATGGGTGTGGCGCGTCTCCAGATAGCGCCGGAACAGCGCGTACTGTTCGGAGGAGGGCTCGGCGTCGCTCATCCGCCCGACGAGGTCGGCGTTGCGCGCGGTCACCCGCCGCATCGTGCGCGAGGGCGTGAACTCGTCGACGAGGATGCGCACGGAGATGCAGGCGCGGCAGCGCTCGCAGGCCGGGCGATAGGCGATGTTCTGGCTGCGCCGGAAGCCGCCCTGCGTGAGGAGGTCGAGGAGGGCCGGCGCCCGGTCTCCCACGAGATGGGTGAAGACCTTCCGCTCGGCCTGGCCGGCGAGATAGGGGCAGGCAGACGGTGCGGTCAGGAAGAACTGCGGCGTCTGCGGATGAATGGTCATCGGGTCGGGCGTCCTGCCGGGTGCGCCGTGCGGTCCGGCGTCGTCGGAGCATAAATCAACACGGGCGGCCGGCGGAAGTCATGTCTCGGCGGAGCGGCCCGCAAGCCTTGCCGATTCTGCGCCGGAGCCCCGGGCGCGGGGGGCTCCGGCCGGCCGGATGCGACCTTCAGTCCGTGCGCACGACGACGGTGCCGAGGAGGAGATCGTGCAGGAGCTGCTTGCGCGCGGTGGCGAGGCCGACGAGGAGGACGAAGGGCGTCAGCACGGCCGTCGAGGCCCAGAACAGGACGCCGTGCAGGACCGCGAGCGCCGGGTCGACCCGACCGCCGTCGAGCCGCGCGACGCGAAGGCCCGCGAGCCGCATGCCCGGCGTCGCCTGTTTCGCCCCGCCCATCGTGAGGCCGATATAGGGGATGGCGACCAGCGGCAGGAGGATCGCGTAGAGGCCCCAGGCGAGGCCGAAGGAGAGGATGCCGAGGACGAAGACGAGGACGGCCAGCGGCACGCTCAGCGCGAGCACGATCGTGTAGTCGGCGACGAAGGAGAGCATGCGGCGCGTGCGCACGCTGCGGTAGAGGCGCGGCGCGTCGAGGGCGGAGGCGCGCGCTCCGGAAAGGGGCATCTCGGCCTGCTGCGTCACGTCGCGGTCTCCTTCGCATCTGACGGGACGCGTCGGTGCGGCCCGTTCGATCAGGACATGGGAAGCGGCGCGCCCCGTTGCAACGCCGTCAGCGCGCGAGAAGCGCGGCGGCCCGCGGCGAGAAGTAGCTGAGCACGCCCGCCGCGCCGGCCCGCTTGAAGGCCGACAGGCTCTCCATCATCGCGCGTTCCTCCTCCAGCCAGCCGTTGCCGGCCGCCGCCATGATCATCGCGTATTCGCCGGAGGTCTGGTAGGCGAAAGTCGGCATGGCGAATTCGTGCGCGAGGCGCGAGACGATGTCGAGATAGGGCAGGCCGGGCTTGACCATGATCATGTCCGCCCCTTCCGCGATGTCCTGCTCGGCCTCGCGGACCGCCTCCTCGGCATTGCCGTAGTCCATCTGATAGGTGCGCTTGTCGCCCTTCAGCAGCGTGTTCGAGCCGACCGCGTCGCGGAACGGGCCGTAGAAGGCGGAGGCGTATTTGGCGGCGTAGCTCATGATGAGCGCGTCGCCGTGGCCGGCCTCGTCGAGGGCGGCGCGGATGCAGGCGACGCGACCGTCCATCATGTCGGAGGGCCCGATGATGTCGCAGCCCGCCTCCGCCTGCACCACCGCCTGCCGGCACAGGATCTCCACGCTCTCGTCGTTGACGATGCGGCCCTCGCGCAGGATGCCGTCGTGGCCGTGGCTCGTATAGGGATCGAGCGCGACGTCGCAGAGAATGCCGATGTCGGGCACCGCCTTCTTGATGGCGCGCGTCGCCCGGCACACGAGATTGTGCGCGTTCAGCGCCTCGGTGCCGAACTCGTCGCGCTTCTCGGTGCCGGTGAAGGGAAAGAGCGCCACGACCGGGATGCCGAGATCGCGCGCCCGCAGCGCGGCCTCCACGCAGCCCTCGACCGAGAGGCGGAAGACGCCGGGCATGGAGGCGACGGGCACGGGCTCGCCGCCGCCCTCGCGCACGAAGATCGGCCAGATGAGATCGTCGGGCAGGAGGCGCGTCTCGCGCACCAGCCGGCGCACCCAGTCCGTCCGCCGCAGCCGCCGCATCCGGCGCCCGCCGGTCGCATCGTCGATGCGGGCGGTGACGTCTGGCTTTCGCGAGGAGGAGTTCGTCATGGCAGGCGGCCTTTCGCGGGGCTGCGCAAGCGCGGGGGTCCGATGCTCTAAGCCCTGCGGATGCCCCCCGCAAGATTGACGATCCTTTCCGCAATGCTCTACGGAACGGGGGTGCCCACCCTCGTCCCAGCCCGTGCCGCCCTTCGCAACGCCGCGCGCCGCCGCCCGGGTTCCGCCCGCACGAAGCCCGGACGACAGATGCGGGGAGGCGCCTCTTGAAGCCGATCGGCGCCGAATCGGAGGAGCGCCTGAACCGCCGTCTGACGATCTGGCTCCTGCGTCTCTTCTCGGTCGCGCTCTTCTGGATCGGTATCGGCTGCTGGATCCGCCTCGTCGGCATCTTCGACGGACCGCTCTCGCGCTTCGACCTGATGCCCGTCTGGTGGAAGATCGCCACGCCCGCGCTCGCCGTCCTCTATCCCGTGGCCGCGATGGGGCTCTGGCTGCCGGCGACCTGGGGCGTCGTGATCTGGGTTCTGATCGCCACGACCGAGGTGATGATGCATGTGGGCTTCCCGCATCTCTTCGGCCCCGGCCTCGTGCTGCCGGCCCTGCACCTCTTCGGCCTCACCATGCTCCTGATCCTGCGCCTCATCGGCTGGCGGGAGAAGCGCCGCGCCCGCGGCTACTGATCGGGCGTCCGACTGCCCGGACTGGGCGTCGCGGGCGTCGGATCAAGGCCGCTGCAAGTCACGCGCGGCCGGTTCGTCGGCCGAGGGTTACCAAGCCCTGTAGAAGCGACGCGAAACACTTCACGTTAATCAAGCAACGGTGTCGGCCACGCGCAAGGTGCTGTTAAGTCTGTGGTTTAAGTCGAATTTTAGAGGGGGTGCCTAGTGTCGGCCTCAAGATGGAGTGACTCGAAAAATCCATCGCACAACAGCGGAGCCCGACCCATGAACGCCAAGTCGAATCTCGACAGTGCTCAACCCATGGAACCGAAGACTGAACTGAAGTCCCTCTATCTTGAGACCTTGCAACTGGTCGAGCGGCTGCACCGCCGGCTCCTGGACGTGATCAAGGACGAGTTCGACCGCAACGAGCGCACCGATATCAACGCCGTGCAGGCGCTGCTCCTGTTCAACATCGGCGATTCCGTGCTCACGGCGGGCGAGCTGCGCACCCGCGGCTTCTATCTCGGCTCGAACGTCTCCTACAATCTGAAGAAGCTCGTCGAGCTCGGCTTCATCAACCACCAGAAGTCGCGCATCGACCGGCGCGCCGTGCGCGTGTCGCTGACCGATGCGGGCCGCGAGGTCGCCGCGGTCGTCGCCGATCTCTACGACCGCCATATCGGCTCCATCGACAAGGTGGGCGGCCTCGACGAACAGGAGTTCCAGAAGCTCAACCGCTCGCTGCAGCGGCTCGACCGCTTCTGGAACGACACGATCGCCTATCGTCTCTGACCGGGAGAACCCGGACCGGACGGGCGCCGCCATGATGGCGCGCGCAAGGGCCCATGACGGCGCCCGCCCGACGCCCCGCGGCCATGACGGCCGGCGGGGTTTCGGCGTTTCAGGGGCTTCGCGAGGCCGGTCGCCATGCGCCCGATCCCGGCCGGACCCGTCGCGACGGCCGCCCGCATCACGCCGGATTGTGCCCGGCTTCACGCTTTGGCCGCATTGTCGCGGCTTACCTCCTCGTCATCTGAGCCCCATGCCGCGCTGCGGCGGACGACGCCTTCGTTAGCCTCCGGTTAAGCATGCGCGGCTAGTTTCGACCGCCGGACATCGATCCGGTCGACGGGGGACCGATGAAGACCAAGAAGACCACGCTCGCCGCTTCCGCGCTCACGCGCCGCGCCTTCGTTCTGGGAACGGCGGGCGCAGGGCTCACGGCCTTCGCGGGTTCGGCGCTCGCGCAGAACGCCATCGACGACCTTCTCTCGGCGCCCAGTCGCGGCAACTGGGACGACCAGTTCGACATGCGCGGCTCGAACGTGAAGCAGGTGGCCTCGAACTCGCCGGTCTTCTCGACGAGCACGCTGCAATCCACCCAGGCGGCCATCGAGAGCTACCGGCAGATCGTGGCCATGGGCGGCTGGCCGATGGTGCCGGACCAGGCGCCGATGAAGCTCGGCGTCGAGGGCCCGGCCGTCGCCGCGCTGCGCCAGCGCCTCGCCATGTCCGGCGACCTCGCGCAGGACCGCGTCCAGTCCGGCGCCTTCGACAGTTTCGTCGACGCCGCCGCCAAGCGCTTCCAGGCCCGCCACGGACTGCCGGCGGACGGCGTCGTCTCGACCTACACCTACAAGGCGCTGAACGTGCCGGCCGATCTTCGGCTCGGCCAGCTCATGACGAACATGAACCGGCTGCAGAACGAGCCGATGGTGCAGGCCCCGGCGCCGCGCTTCGTCATGGTCAACATCCCGGCCGCTTCCATCGAGGCGGTGGAGAACGGCCGCGTCGTGCAGCGCCACACGGCCGTCGTCGGCAAGATCGACCGCCAGTCGCCGATCCTGAACTCGCAGATCACCAACCTGAACCTCAATCCCTACTGGCACGCGCCGGCGTCCATCGTGCGGCGCGACATCATTCCGCTGATGCAGAAGGACCCGACCTATCTGGAGCGGAACGAGATCCACATCTTCGCCGCCGACGGCACGGAGATCCCGCCGCAGTCCATCAACTGGCAGACCGAGGAGGCGGTGAAGTACCTGTTCCGCCAGAATCCCGGCAAGAACAACGCGATGGCCTCGGTGAAGATCAACTTCCCGAACCCGCATGCCGTCTACATGCACGACACGCCGCAGCAGGGCCTGTTCTCCGAGCTGATGCGCTTCGCCTCCTCGGGCTGCGTGCGCGTGCAGAACGTGCGCGACCTCATCGTCTGGCTCGCCCGCGACGAGCCGGGCTGGGACCGCCAGCGCATCGAGCAGGTCATCGCCACGCGCCAGCGCCAGGACATCGACCTCACCCATCCGGTGCCGGTCTTCTTCACCTACGTCACCGCCTGGGCGACGGACCCGACCGTCGTGCAGTTCCGCGACGACATCTACCACCGCGACGGCGTCGAGCAGCTGGCGATGAGCGAGCTGACGACCACGGCCTACGCCGCCGACCAGCAGAACCCCTACGCGCGCGGCGACGACGAGGGCTACTGAGCCCTCGCGCCTCTCCCGCCGACAGATCCGGATGGGCCGGCGCCGGGAGGCGCCGGCCCTTGCCGTTCCGGGCCGCGGCAACGCGCGTGTTGGTGCCGCGTGCCGCCTGTGATAAGGGCGCTGGACGAGGCCCGCCCGCTTCGTATCCGAGATCGAAACCATCAGTTCGAGGACTTTAGCGATGAGCCAGGCGACCCGCGCCGACGACACGTCTCTGACCGAGACCTTCTTCACCGGCATGCTCGGCGACCGCGATCCCGCGCTCTACGCCGCCATGAAGGACGAACTGGCCCGCCAGCAGAACGAGATCGAGCTGATCGCCTCCGAGAACATCGTCTCGCGCGCGGTGCTCGAGGCGCAGGGGTCGATCCTCACCAACAAATATGCCGAGGGCTATCCGGGGCGGCGCTACTACGGCGGCTGCGCGTTCGTGGACGTGGTCGAGGATCTGGCCATCGACCGCGCCAAGAAGCTCTTCTCCTGCGAATATGCCAACGTGCAGCCGAACTCGGGCAGCCAGGCCAACCAGGCGGTGCTCCTGGCGCTCGCCAAGCCCGGCGACACGCTGCTCGGCATGAGCCTCGACGCGGGCGGCCATCTCACGCACGGCGCCAAGCCGAACCTCTCGGGCAAGTGGTTCAACGCCGTCCAGTACGGTCTGGATCTCGCCACCGGCCTCATCGACTACGATCAGGTGGAGCGCCTCGCCGAGGAATCGAAGCCCACCATCATCGTCGCGGGCGGCTCGGCCTATTCGCGCCGCATCGATTTCGCCCGGTTCCGCGCCATCGCCGACAAGGTCGGCGCGATCCTCTGGGTGGACATGGCCCATTTCGCCGGCCTCGTCGCCGGCGGCCAGCATCCGAGCCCGTTCCCGCACGCCCATGTCGCGACCTCGACGACGCACAAGACGCTGCGCGGGCCGCGCGGCGGTCTCGTCCTGACCAATGACGAGGCCATCGCCAAGAAGATCAACTCGGCGATCTTCCCCGGCCTCCAGGGCGGCCCGCTCATGCATGTCATCGCCGGCAAGGCGGCCGCCTTCGGCGAGGCGCTGACGCCGCAGTACCGCGCCTACATGACGGCCGTCGCCGAGAACGCCAAGGTTCTCGCCGAGACGGTGAAGGAGGGCGGGTTCGACATCGTCTCCGGCGGCACCGACACCCATCTCATGCT
Organism: Aurantimonas sp. Leaf443; assembly: GCF_001425575.1. Taxonomy (GTDB): domain Bacteria; phylum Pseudomonadota; class Alphaproteobacteria; order Rhizobiales; family Rhizobiaceae; genus Leaf443. Next base: position 719,207 of record NZ_LMRD01000001.1, read on the forward strand.
CGTCGATCTGCGCCCGAAGAACCTGACGGGCAAGGAGTCCGAGATCGCGCTCGGCCGCGCCGCCATCACCTGCAACAAGAACGGCGTGCCGAACGACCCGCAGAAGCCGACCATCACCTCCGGCATCCGCCTCGGCACCCCGGCCGCCACCACCCGCGGCTTCGGCACGGCCGAGTTCCGCGAGGTCGGCAAGCTGATCGTCGAGGTGCTCGACGGGCTCGTCTCCGTCGGCCCCGGCGGCGACAATTCGGCGGTCGAGAAGCGCGTGCACGACAAGGTGCTGCAGCTCACCGGCCGCTTCCCGATCTACCCGAACCTCGGCTGATCGACACATATGCGCTGTCCCTATTGCGGTTCGATGGACAGCCAGGTGAAGGACTCGCGCCCCGCCGAGGACGGCGGGGCGATCCGGCGGCGTCGGATCTGCCCGGACTGCAGCGGCCGCTTCACCACCTTCGAGCGCGTGCAGCTGCGCGAGCTGATGGTGCTGAAGAAGTCCGGCCGCCGCGTTCTCTTCGACCGCGACAAGCTCGCGCGCTCCGTCGAGACGGCGCTGCGCAAGCGTCCGGTCGATCCCGAGCGCGTCGAGCGGCTGATCGCCGGCATCGTGCGCCAGCTCGAACAGTCCGGCGAGGCGGAGATCGCTTCCGACACGATCGGCGAGCGCGTGATGGAGGCGCTGAAGGGCCTCGACGACGTCGCCTATGTGCGCTTCGCCTCCGTCTACCGGAATTTCCACGGCGCCCGCGATTTCGGGCAGCTCATCGACGAGATCGCCCGGGCCGACAAGGCGCATGGCGACGGGCAGGACCCGCAGGGCTGATCTCGTGGCTCCAGCGGAGATAGTTCCCATGCCCGTTCCCGAGGCCGTCGCGACCGAAGAGGACCGGCGCTTTATGGCCGCCGCCATCCGCTTCGCCGAGCGCCATCGCGGACTGACGGCGACGAACCCTTCGGTCGCGACGCTCGTCGTGCGCGACGACGGGGCCGGGCCGGTGATCGTCGGGCGCGGCGTCACAGCGCTCGGCGGCCGCCCGCATGCGGAGACGGCGGCGCTGGCCGAGGCCGGCGCGCTGGCCATCGGCGCGACCGCCTATGTCACGCTCGAGCCCTGCGCTCATCACGGCCGCACGCCCCCTTGCGCCGAGGCGCTCGTGGCCGCCGGCATCGCGCGCGTCGTCTCGGCCTCCGCCGATCCGGACGTGCGGGTGGACGGGCGCGGCCACGGGATCCTGCGCGCCGCGGGCCTCACCGTCGTGCCCGGCCTCCTCGCCCGCGAGGCGGCCGAGCGCCTGTCCGGCTACCTCACCCGGCACGCCCGCAACCGCCCGCAGGTCACGCTCAAGATCGCCGTCTCGCGCGACGGCAAGATCGGCCGCAGGGGCGGGGGACAGGTGAAGATCACCGGGCCCGTCGCCGACCGGCAGACCCATCTCGTGCGCGCCCAGAGCGACGCGATCCTCGTCGGGATCGGCACGGTGGCCGAGGACGACCCGCGCCTCGACTGCCGGCTGCCCGGGCTCGGCGCCCGCTCGCCGCGCCGCATCGTGCTCGATCCCATGCTCCGCCTCGATCCGGCTTCGGCCTTCGCGCGCGGCGCGAAATCCCTACCGACGCAGCTGGCCGTCCTGCCGAATGTCGACGGAATGCGCCGGCAGGCGCTCGAGGCGATGGGCTTCGGCTTCCTCGCCTGCGAGACCGTGCCCGGCACCGGCCGCGTCGCGCTCCCCGAGCTTCTCGAGGATCTGGGCGCCACCGGCACGATGACCGTCCTCGTCGAGGGCGGCGCCACCATCGCCCGCAGCTTCCTCGCCGAGGATCTGGTCGACCGCCTCATCCTCGTCGAGGGGCCGGTGACGATCGGGGCGGACGGCGTCGACGCGCCGGTGACGCTCCCTGAGGCGAAGACGCGTTTTCGCCTTGCCCGCCACGACCGCTTCGGCGAAGACCTCTGGCACGAATTCGATCTGCGCGGCCCCCGCCGCTGAGCGGGAGGGCCGGCGGACAAGCCACGGGAAGACCGGATGTTCACGGGTATCGTCACCGATGTCGGGCGCATCGCCCGCGTCGAGGAACTGGAGGCCGGCCGTCGCCTGCGCGTCGAGACCGCCTACGACCCCGCCACGATCGCCATCGGCGCCTCGATCGCCTGTTCCGGCGTCTGCCTCACCGTCACGCGCCTGCCCGAGGACGGCACGCGCTGGTTCGAGGTGGAGGCCTGGGAGGAGGCGCTGCGCCTGACGACCGCATCGACCTGGGCCGAGGGCACCGCGATCAACCTCGAACGCTCCCTGAGGATCGGGGACGAGATCGGCGGCCATCTCGTCTCCGGCCATGTCGACGGGCAGGCCGAGATCCTGTCGCGGCGGGAGGAGGGGGAGGCGGTGCGCTTCCGCCTCCGCGCCGGTCCGGGGGAGGCCCGCTTCATCGCCCGCAAGGGCTCGGTCTGCCTCGACGGGACGTCGCTGACGGTGAACGCCGTCGAGGACGACGCCTTCGACGTCCTCCTCATCCGGCACTCGCTGGAGGTCACGACCTGGGGCCTGCGGCAGCCGCGAGACCGCGTGAACCTTGAGGTCGATCAGATTGCGCGCTATGCGGAGCGCCTGTTCGGCGCGCCGGCCGGGTCGCAGCGATCCGCATCGGCGCAGTAGGCCGGGCATCGTGAGTTTCCCGCGCGTCTCGCCCGCCCATCGCTCCGTCGCATCCCGCTCGACGATGCGACGCAGCGCGCCGCGCGTTCCGCATTCGTTGTGAAGAAGGATCGTCCGGCCATGGCCCTGCATCTCCTGATCGTCGAGGCACGCTTCTACGACCACCTCGCCGACCTCGCGCTCGAGGGCGCCAAGGCCGCGCTGGACGCGGCCGGTGCGACCTACGACGTCGTCACCGTGCCGGGCGCGCTGGAGATTCCCGCCACCATCTCCTTCGCGCTGACCGGCGCCGAGGACGGCGGGCGCAACTACGACGGCTACGTCGCCCTCGGCTGCGTCATCCGCGGCGAGACCTACCATTTCGACATCGTCGCCAACGAGTCCTGCCGCGGCATCCTGCAGCTTTCCATGGAAGGACTGGCCATCGGCAACGGCATCCTGACGGTGGAGAACGAGGAGCAGGCGATCGAGCGCGCCGACATGCGCCGCAAGGACAAGGGCGGGGGCGCGGCGCGCACGGCGCTGCACATGATCGCGTTGCGCGAAAAGCTCGGGGGCTGAACCCATGGCCGATCCGCAGAACGACACGCGTCCCGTAAAGCCCGCCAACAAGCGCGGCGCCGCACGGCTCGCCGCCGTGCAGGCGCTCTACCAGATGGATGTCGGCGGCACGCCGCTGCTCGAGACGGTGGCCGAATACGAGTCCTTCCGGCTCGGGCAGGAGATCGACGGCGAGACCTATCGCGATGCGGATGCGGCCTGGTTCCGGGACGTCGTCTCGGGCGTCGTGCGCGGGCAGACCGCGCTCGACCCGCTGATCCACACCTCGCTGCCCGACGACTGGCCCCTCTCGCGCCTCGACACGACGCTGCGCGCCATCCTGCGGGCGGGCGCCTACGAGGTGGTCAACCGCCGCGACGTGCCGGTCGCCGTCGTCATCACCGAATATCTCGACGTCGCGCGCGCCTTCTACAATGCCGACGAGCCGGGCCTCGTGAACGCCGTGCTCGACCGTATCGCGCGCCGCACGCGCGGCGAGGGGCGCGGCACCGGCGCCTGAACGCGCCGCCCCGCGGTGCTCTTCGGAGGCGACGCGCCCGCGCTCCGCTCGCGCCCCCTGCGGTCAACCCTCGCTTGACGTCCCCCGCCCCTTCGATAACCTCCCCTTGCCTGGCGTGGGGGGACGGCGGGCATCCATCCCCCATGCGCCCGGATAACGAGGCGGCCGGCAACGTATCGGCCGATCAGCGGGGGGAATACATGCCGACAATCCTGATGACAGTCGCACTCTGCGGGGTGCTCGCAATCGTCTATGCGGCCTTCGCCACCCGCTCCGTGCTTGCCGCCGACCAGGGCAACGCACGGATGCAGGAGATCGCGGGCGCCATCCGCGAGGGCGCGCAGGCCTATCTCGCCCGCCAGTACACGACCATCGCCATCGTCGGCGCCGTGGTCTTCCTCGCCACCTGGGGCCTCCTGTCGCTCTTCGCCGCCGTCGGCTTCCTCGTCGGTGCGGTCCTGTCGGGGCTTGCCGGCTTCATCGGCATGAACGTCTCGGTGCGGGCGAACGTGCGCACGGCGCAGGCGGCCTCCAAGTCGCTGAGCCTCGGCCTCGACATCGCCTTCAAGTCGGGCGCCATCACCGGCCTTCTCGTCGCCGGCCTCGCGCTCCTCGGCGTCACCGTCTACTTCCTCGTCCTCACCTCGCAGTTCGGCTTCGCGCCGTCGGACCGCACGGTCATCGACGCGCTCGTCTCGCTCGGCTTCGGCGCCTCGCTGATCTCGATCTTCGCGCGTCTCGGCGGCGGCATCTTCACCAAGGGCGCCGACGTCGGCGGCGATCTCGTCGGCAAGGTCGAGGCCGGAATCCCCGAGGACGACCCGCGCAACCCGGCGACCATCGCCGACAATGTGGGCGACAATGTCGGCGACTGCGCGGGCATGGCGGCCGATCTCTTCGAGACCTACGCGGTGACGGTCGTGGCCACGATGGTGCTCGGCGCCATCTTCTTCGGCGGCACGGCGATGGTTGGCACCGTCATGGCCTATCCGCTCGCCATCTGCGGCGCCTGCATCCTCACCTCGATCGTCGGCACGTTCTTCGTGCGCCTGGGCACCAACGGCTCGATCATGGGCGCGCTCTACAAGGGCCTGTGGGCGACGACGCTCCTGTCGATCGTCGGGCTGGCGGTCGCCACGCAGGCCACCATCGGCTTCGGCGATCTCGGCGCCATGGCCTCGGGCGAGGTGCTGAACGGCCTCAACCTCTTCGTCTGCGGCGTCATCGGCCTCGCGGTGACCGGGCTCATCGTCTGGATCACCGAGTACTACACCGGCATCGGCTTCCGCCCGGTGCGCTCCATCAGCCAGGCCTCGGTGACCGGGCACGGCACCAACGTCATCCAGGGCCTCGCCGTCTCGCTGGAATCCACCGCCCTCCCGACGCTCGTCATCGTCGGCGGCATCGTCTCCACCTTCCAGCTCGCCGGCCTCTACGGCACCGGCATCGCCGTCACCGCCATGCTCGGCACCGCCGGCATGATCGTGGCGCTCGACGCCTTCGGCCCCGTCACCGACAATGCCGGCGGCATCGCGGAGATGGCGGGTCTGCCGCCGGACGTGCGCAAGTCGACCGACGCGCTGGACGCGGTCGGCAACACGACCAAGGCCGTCACCAAGGGCTACGCCATCGGCTCGGCCGGGCTCGGCGCGCTCGTCCTCTTCGCCGCCTACAACTACGATCTCCAGTATTTCGTGGCGGAAGCGGCGGCGGGCCGGGGCTACCCCTATTTCCAGGGCGTGACGCCGGACTTCTCGCTCACCAACCCCTTCGTCGTCGTCGGCCTCCTCCTCGGTGGACTCATCCCCTTCCTCTTCGGCGGCATCGCCATGACGGCCGTCGGCCGCGCGGCGAGTTCGGTCGTGGAGGAGGTCCGGCGCCAGTTCAAGGAGAAGCCGGGCATCATGGCCGGCACCGAGCGGCCGGACTATGCGCGCGCCGTCGACATGCTGACGCGCGCGGCCATCCGCGAGATGGTCGTGCCCTCGCTCCTGCCGGTGCTCGCGCCCATCGTCGTCTATTTCGCGGTGCTTCTCATCGCCGGCAAGAGCCAGGCCTTCTCGGCCGTCGGCGCCATGCTGCTCGGCGTGATCGTCACCGGCGTCTTCGTCGCCATCTCCATGACCTCGGGGGGCGGGGCCTGGGACAATGCCAAGAAGAGCTTCGAGGACGGCTTCGTCGATCAGAACGGCGTGCGCCACATGAAGGGCTCGGACGCGCACAAGGCCTCCGTCACCGGTGACACGGTGGGCGATCCCTACAAGGACACGGCGGGGCCGGCCGTGAACCCGGCGATCAAGATCACCAATATCGTGGCGCTGCTGCTGCTGGCGATCCTCGCGCATCAGTGAGCGGTCCTCGCCCGGCGCCTTCGTGCCGGGCGCGCTCTGCCGAACGAAGAAGGGCCCCGCGACGCCGGTCGCGGGGCCCTTCCGTTCGTCTGGCGGATGGCGGACGCCTACTGGCCGAGCGGGCCGGGGCGCTGCGAGCCGACGCGCGGCGGGGCGCCCGGCGCCAGGATCTGGCCGAGGAAGCTCGCATCCTTGCCGCCCGTGGGCGTCGTGCGCGAGATGAAGTCGAAGGGCACGCCGTTCTGCAGGCCGTAATTGGCCAACCGCTCCACCGTGCCCTGCTCGTTGAAGTAGACGGCCAGGATGCGCTGGTCGACGAGGCGCGGGTTCATGAAAGCGACGGGGCGCACCCGCTTCTGCGAGATGTAGTAGAAGACCTCCGTGTCGAAGGTCGCCTTGGTCGAGGGCGAGCCGAGCGCGAGCAGCACCTGTTCGCGGCTGGAGCCGGTCGGCACGAGCTCGATCGTCTTGTCGTCGACGACGTAGCCCTGGTTCATCACTTCCTGGGTCGAGCAGGCCGGCAGCGTCAGGGCGCCGGCGGTGCCGAGCGCCAGCGCGGCCAGACGGGACAGGCGGATCAGGCGGGTCGTTTCTGTCATTGCCCCTCACACAGCATGGAACGCTTGGCGCCGGCGGCGGCGTTCGCCGACCGGACCCGGGCGCCGGCCGAGGCGGGACCGGCCTCCCGCCGGCCGCGTTCGGCCCGACGCCTGCGCTCGGCGGCCTTGGTAAAGCACCTGCCGCGGCGTTGCAATCGAAGCGGCGCTGTGGCACCGCACGGCGCGTATGCTTCCGCACCGGACCCATTGATGTTCAAAGCCTTCAAGCTGCGCCGGCGCAACCGCGAGATCGTCGACGCGCTGTTCGCGACCCTGGTGGAGGCGGCCCGCCAGCCGCCGCTCTACGCCCGGATGGGCGTGCCGGACACGCCGCTCGGCCGCTTCGAGGCGCTCGGCGTCCACGTGCACCTGCTCCTGCGGCGCTGTGCGGGCGACCCCGCGCTGAAGGCCCTGTCGCAGGACGTGCTCGACCGTTTCATGACCGATCTCGACGCCTCGATCCGCGAGCTCGGCGTCGGCGACCAGTCCGTGCCCAAGCGCATGAAGAAGCTCGCCGGCATGTTCTACGAGCGCGTGGCCGGCTACGACGCCGCCTATGACGGGCCCGAGCCGCTGCCCGCGCTCGCCGCCGCCCTGCCGGGGCGCGTCCTGCCGCCCGGCACCGACCCGGCCGGTGATGCGGCGCGGGCGCTCGCCGCCTATATGATCGAGGCACGGGACGCGATGAACGCCACGTCCGACGAGGACATCCTCGCCGGCGCGCTGAAGACGAAGCACCTGCCATGAAGAACCGCAAGAATCCCCTGTCGCTCTGGGCCTCGGTGGTCAAGCTGCCCAAGGCCGGCATGCCCATCGACTTCGAGGCGGGCCCGCAGGAGCGCGAGGGCCTCGCCGACCAGCTCGGCATCCTAGCGGTGGAGCGCCTGCGCGCCGGCCTCCTCGTCAAGGCCTGGCGGGCCGACGGCATCTCGGTGCGCGGCTCGCTCTCGGCCGTCGTGGTGCAGGAATCGGTGGTAACGCTCGAGCCGGTGACGCAGAGCGTCGACGAGCCCGTCGATCTCGTCTTCGTGCCGCAGAATTCGCGTCTGGCGCGGCCGCCCGAGATGGAGGGCGGCGAGCTCTTCATCGATCCGGAGGGCGACGACAGTCCCGAGCCCTTCGCCGGCGACCGCATCGACCTCGGCCCCTATCTCGCCGAGATCCTCTCGCTCGGGCTCGATCCCTATCCCCGCCGCAGCGGCGAGGCCTTCGAGGCCGTGGTCGAGGACGATCCCGACGCCGACCCTGCGCGCTCGGCCTTCGATATCCTGCGTTCGATCGGGCCTGCCAACGACGAGGGCCGCTCGTGAAAGCGGCGCATTCGATTGCCGTTCCCAGCCGAACGGTTATGTTCCCGCGGCGCCGCACCGGATGGCGCGTTCAGGCGAGCGGCATTTGAGCAAGTCAGACCCGATCACAATCTCCGTCGACGCGATGGGCGGCGACCACGGCCCGGCTGTGGTGCTGGCCGGCGTCGCGATCACGCAGCAGCGCCATCCCGACGCGCGCTTCGTCCTGTTCGGCGAGAGCGACGCCGTGCTGCCCGTGCTCGACCGCCATCCCGCGCTGAAGGCCGTCTCGACCTTCCATCATTGCGACGTGTCGATCCGCATGGACGACAAGCCGAGCCAGGCGCTGCGCCAGGGGCGCTACCGCTCCTCCATGTGGCGCGCGATCGAGGCGGTGAAGACGGGCGAGGCGCATGTCGCCGTCTCGGCCGGCAATACCGGCGCGCTGATGGCCATGGCAAAGTTCTGCCTGCGCACCATGGCCAATATCGAGCGCCCGGCGATCGCCGCGATCTGGCCGACCCTGCGCGGCGAGAGCATCGTCCTCGACGTCGGCGCCACGATCGGCGCGGACGCCCAGCAGCTGATCGACTTCTCCATGATGGGCGGCGCCATGGCGCGCGCGCTCTTCCGGCTCGAGCGCCCGACCGTCGGCCTCCTCAATATCGGCGTCGAGGAGGTGAAGGGCCAGGACGAGATCCGCGAGGCCGGCCGTCTCCTCAAGGAGACCGAGATGCCCGGCATCGAGTATCACGGCTTCGTGGAGGGCAACGACCTCGGCAAGGGCACGGTGGACGTCGTCGTGACGGAAGGCTTCACCGGCAACATCGCGCTGAAGACGGCCGAGGGCACGGCTCGCCAGATCGCCGGCTATCTCAAGGCCGCGATGACGCGCACCTGGATGGCCAAGCTCGGCTATCTCCTCGCCAAGAGCGCCTTCGACCGGCTGCGCGACAAGATGGACCCCAACAAGGTGAACGGCGGCGTGTTCCTCGGCCTCAACGGCATCGTCATCAAGAGCCATGGCAGCGCCGACGCGGAGGGCGTGGCGGCCGCGATGGACCTCGCCTACGCGATGGCGAGCGACGGCCTGCTCGCCAAGATCGAAGCCGACCTCCAGACCTTCCACCATCGCGTCTCCGACGAGGCGGCTCCCGAGCCCGCCGCGCCCACCATCCTGCCGGGAGCCGCGCAATGACGACGATCCTCGCCTCGCGCGTCCTCGGCACCGGCTCCGTCCTGCCCGAGCGCATCATGCGCAACACCGATTTCGAGGGCGTCGTGGAGACGTCCGACGAGTGGATCCGCCAGCGCACCGGCATCGAGCAGCGCCACATCGCGGGCGAGGGGGAGACGACGGTCTCGCTCGGCACGGAGGCCGCGCGCCGCGCGCTCGCGGCCAGCGGCCTCGTGCCGACCGACATCGACCTCATCATCCTCGCCACCTCGACGCCCGACAACACCTTTCCCGCCTCCGCCGTGCAGATCCAGGAGCGGCTGGGTATCACGACGGGCTTCGCCTTCGACGTGCAGGCCGTGTGCTCGGGCTTCGTCTACGCGCTGACCACGGCCGACCTCTACATTCGCGGCGGCATGGCGCGGCGCGTCCTCGTCATCGGCGCCGAGACCTTCTCGCGCCTTCTCGACTGGAACGACCGCACGACCTGCGTCCTCTTCGGCGACGGGGCCGGCGCCCTCGTGCTCGAGGGGTTCGAGGCGGAGGAGGGGGCGGAGCGCCCCGGCATCCTCGTCTCCAAGCTGCGCTCGGACGGGCGCCATCGCGAGAAGCTCTATGTCGACGGCGGTCCGTCCTCCACGGGCACGGTCGGCAAGCTGCGCATGGAGGGCCGCGAGGTCTTCAAGCACGCCGTCGGCATGATCACCGACGTGATCGAGGACAGTTTCGCTGCCACGGGCCTCGGCGCCGGGGACATCGACTGGTTCGTGCCGCACCAGGCCAACCGGCGCATCATCGACGCCTCCGCCCGCAAGCTCGGCATTTCGCCCGAGAAGGTGGTCGTGACCGTCGACCGGCACGGCAACACCTCCGCGGCCTCCATTCCGCTCGCGCTCGACACGGCCGTGCGGGACGGACGCGTGAAGCGCGGCGACCTTGTCCTGCTCGAGGCGATGGGCGGCGGCTTCACCTGGGGGGCGGTCCTGGTGCGCTGGTGAGGCCAGTCCCTTGATTGCCATGCGCAATTCGTTAATGTAGCGCTCGTTCGAGCGATCGGCGGGCGTTGGGGAGCGCCTCCGGTCCAGCTGGTTTAGGGGATATCGATGGGTGACAAGACCCTGACGAGGGCCGACCTGACGGAGGCCGTCTTCCGCAAGATCGGGCTTTCGCGGACGGAATCGGCCTACCTCGTCGAGATGGTCCTGGAAGAGATCTGTTCGACGATCGCCAAGGGCGAGTCCGTGAAGATCTCCTCCTTCGGTTCCTTCCTCGTGCGCGAGAAGAACGAACGCGTCGGCCGCAACCCGAAGACGGGCGAGGAAGTGCCGATCTCGCCGCGCCGCGTCGCCGTGTTCAAGCCGTCCAACGTGATGAAGGACCGCATCCTGCAGGCGCATGTCGAGCGGCAGTCCTCGCAGCGCGAGTTCTCCGCCCTGAAGGCCGCCGAGTAGCGGTGCGCAGTCCAGCGCGCCGGGCCCGCCCGTGAACGACAAGAGCATCGACGCCTTCCGCACCATCAGCGAGGTGGCGGAGGATCTCGACCTGCCGCAGCATGTGCTGCGCTTCTGGGAAACGCGCTTCCAGCAGATCCGCCCGATGAAGCGGGCCGGTGGTCGCCGCTACTACCGGCCGGACGATGTCGAGCTCCTGAAGGGCATCCGCCACCTCCTCTACGTCAAGGGTTTCACCATCCGGGGCGTGCAGAAGATCCTGAAGGAGAACGGCAACCGCGCGGTCATGGCGCTCGGGCGCGGCGAGGACGGCCTTTCTCTGCCCCAGGCGCCCGCCCATCCGGACGAGCCCGAGGTCTTCGTCCCCGAGCCGGAGGATTTCCACGAGGGCGCGGATCGCGAGGCCGAACCGGAGTTCGACGAGCTCGACAGGATCGTCGGCCTCTCGCCGAACGCCGTCCCGCCCTCGGCGCCCCAGCGCCCCGAGACGGCGGGCGACCACAAGAGCAAGGGACTGGCAGGACTGATGCGGCGCGAACCCCCGATGGCACAGGGCAATTCCGAGAGTGCCGGGCGCGCCCTGCCGCGCGACAGCGTCGAGGCGCTGGACCGGGTGATCCTGCAGCTTCTGGAATGCAAGCGCCTGCTCGATCAGGTGCGCTGAGCCGCGCCGCTTCCCGGCCTGCCAGTATCCTGGGCCATGCGCATCGAATCCCTTGCGCGGCGCCTCGGTTTTCTCTAGGGGTTCTCGCAGTCGGAGCGTAGCGCAGCCTGGTAGCGCACTTGGATGGGGTCCAAGGGGTCGGAGGTTCGAATCCTCTCGCTCCGACCAATCTTCCCCAGAAATCGAAATGAACTGACGAGCGGGTCGCGTGGCCGGGAATGGTCCTGCGCGCTCTGGCGCGTCAGGCCGCCAGCGTCAGAAGCCGGTCGAGATCGACATGCCGTTCCAGATGGTCGGCAAGCGCGTCGAGCGCGTCCTCGATGCGCCGCTCGAAGGCGAGCGCGGACGGGGCGAGACCGAGCGCCCTGAGGAGCGCTGCGCGCTGCCGGTCGTCCGTGAAGAGGCCGTGCACATAGGTGCCGGCGACGAGCCCGTCCGCGCTGCGTGCGCCTTCGGCGCGCCCGTCCGAGAGGGTCCCGAAGGGCCGCCCGCGCCCCGGGCCGGAGGTCTCGCCGACATGCATCTCGTAGCCGCGATAGGGAATGCCGCCGGGAAGGGTGAGGCCGCTCACCGGCGCCAGGCTCTTCGTCGCGGTGAGAATGGTCTCGACGTCGAGAAAGCCGAGTCCATCGACGCTTGCCGCCGGCCCTTCCAGCCCGTGCGGGTCGCGGAGGCGCGTGCCCAGCATCTGGTAGCCGCCGCAGACGCCCAGGATCGCGCCGCCGCGCCGGTGGTGCACGGCGAGGTCGTGATGGAGGCCCGCGGCGTGCAGGGCGCCGAGGTCGGCGATCGTCGTCTTCGACCCCGGCAGGACGACGAGGGCCGCCTCCGGCGGGATCGCCTCGCCCGGGCGCACGAGCACGAGGCGCAGGCCGGGCTCGGCCTCCAGCGGGTCGAGATCGTCGAAATTGGCGATGGAGGGCAGGACGATCGCCGCGACGGTGACCTCGCCCTCCGTCGCGGACGCCTTGGCGCCGAGCGAGAGCGCGTCCTCGGCGGGCAGGTGGGCGGCCTCGGGCAGATGCGGCACGAGGCCGAGCGAGGGCCAGCCGCTCAGCCGCTCGATGGCGGTCATCCCGTCGGCGAAGAGGGTCGGGTCGCCGCGGAAGCGGTTGACGATGAAGCCGCGCACCATGGCCGCGTCGAGCGGATCGACGACGGCGCGCGTGCCGACGATCTGCGCGATGACGCCGCCGCGGTCGATGTCGCCGACGAGGATCACCGGCACGGCCGCCGCCCGCGCGAATCCCATATTGGCGATGTCGCCGACCCGCAGGTTGATTTCCGAGGCGCTGCCCGCGCCTTCGACGAGGACGAGATCGGCGCTCGCGCGCAGATGGGCGAAGCTCTCGAGCACTCTCTCCATGAGGCGGGGCTTCCACGCCTGATAGTCGCGCGCGCTGGCCTGGCCCGCCACGCGCCCGCGCACCACGATCTGCGCGCCGACCTGGCTCTGCGGCTTGAGAAGCACGGGGTTCATGTGGACGCTGGGCGCGAGCCCGGCGGCGCGGGCCTGCAGCGCCTGCGCGCGGCCGATCTCTCCGCCGTCCGCCGTGACGGCGGCGTTGTTCGACATATTCTGCGGCTTGAAGGGCGCGACGCGAAGGCCCCGCCGGACATAGGCGCGCGCCAGACCCGCCACGATCAGCGACTTGCCGACATCCGACCCCGTGCCCTGGATCATCAGGGCGCGGGCGGTCACGGGCGGCCCTTTCGGGCGGGGAAAAAGCGATTCGTCATGGCCGCGAGAGCATCACAGCGCTACCGCCGCGCCTAGCGAAACCTGCGGACGGTGGTGCCGCGCATCACGCCGGACGGAACCTGCGCTGCCCTTCAGTCCGCGGCGATCTCGACGATCTCGGCCTTGCCGGTGCCCGCGGTCACCTCGTCCCCGACTTCCTTGCCCATCAGCGCACGCGAGATCGGCGCGAGATAGGAGAGGAGCCCCTTGGTCGGGTCGGCCTCGTCGATCCCGACGATGCGGAAGGTTTGGCGGCGGCCGTCGTCGCGCTCCAGCTCGACGCGGCAGCCGAACTGCACGCTCGTCGGCTCGCTCGGCGCCGCCGTCACCTCGGCCGTGGCGTGGCGGGCGCGCCAGTAGCGCAGGTCGCGCGCGATCGTGGCCATGGCGATCTTGTCGTCGGCCGCGCGCGCCGTCTCCAGCTCCGCCTCGAGACGGGCCACCTCGCCGTCGATCAGCGCCATGCCCGTCTCGGTGACGATGTTGGGATCCTCGCCGAGCTCGCGATCGGGCAGGACCTCGACCTGGCTGTCATTGGGTTCCTTGACGAAGGCGACGCTCATGGATCTCAGCTTTCCAACGACGCTGCGGGGCCGGAGCCGCGCAGCGTCCGATTTTCGGGTCAGCCTCCTATGTGGCGCTCGAACGCGGCTCCGCCAAGCCTTGGCCTTCGGCAGGTGCCGTCCCGCCCGGTCAAGAATCTCAGACGAAACAGATCGTTGGGCGGGATCGCGAAGGCTGCGACTCATCTGGATTAAGCGATTTGGGGCCGTCCCGCCTCCTTCCGTCCCGCCTCCGGCCGCCGTCAGCGCTCGCGCAGCGCCGCGGTGAGCGCGTCGCGCAGGGCGCGCACCTCCTGCGTGAGGTCGCGCACGCGCTCCAGCGTCAGGCCGGAGGCGGAGAGCAGCGCCTCGCCGAGACAGGCCGAGCGGTCCTTGAGGTCGCGCCCCTCCTCGGTCGCCCGCACCAGAACCTGCCGCTCGTCGCTGCGGCTGCGCGTGCGCTCCACGAGACCGGCCGCCTCCAGCCGTTTGACCAGCGGCGTGATGGTCGAGGAGTCCAGCAGCAGCCGGTCTGCGATGGCGCCGACCGTCAGCTCCTGCGTTTCCCAGAGCGCGTGCAGGACGAGATATTGCGGATAGGTGATGCCGAGTCGGTCGAGCATCGGCTTGTAGAGACGCCCGATGGCCATCGAGGCCCCGTAGAGGCCGAAGCAGAGCTGCTCGTCGAGCGGCAGGGTGGGCTGGCGGGCCATGGCGATGCGTCCGAGGAGGCGAATGCGACGACGATAGCAGATATCGCGATAAGGGTCTGGACGGATCGCAATCCCCCGGCTAGAAAAGATTATCGCGATATTGAATATCGCGACATGTTTCATCGTCCCGCCGCCGCTTCGGCCCGCTCGGCGAACGTATCCCGGAAGGAGCACTCCCATGCCCGTCACCGTCATCTACAAGACCTCCGCCACGGCGACCGGCGGGCGCGACGGCGCCGCTCGCTCGGACGACGGCTCGGTGGACGTGAAGCTCGTCGTCCCCAAGGAGATGGGCGGCCCGGGCGGCGAGGGGGCCAATCCCGAGAAGCTCTTCGCGGCCGGCTATTCCGCCTGCTTCCTCGGCGCCATGAAGGCGATCTCCTCGAAGGTCGGCGTGAAGGTGCCGGCCGAGGCGACGGTCTCGGCGGAAATCGGCTTCGGCCCGCGTTCGGAAGGCGGCTACGGCATCACGGCCGATCTCTCCGTCGACCTGCCGGGCGTCGATCGCGCCGATGCCGAGCGCCTGATGGCCGCGGCCCACGAGATCTGCCCCTATTCCAACGCCACGCGCGGCAATGTCGATGTCGGCCTGACCCTGGTCTGAGCCGCGTCGGACCCCGCCTGCCGTCCTCTCACGCGGCAGGCGGGGCGACCGTCCCCTCTCGTGCGACCGATGCGCCGACGCGGTGGCGCTCGGGCGCGCGCGACCCATATGCGGCCGACCTCCAGAGATCGGATCGCCCCTTGCCCGCCAGCTATCTCGTCGTCGCCAGCGAGACCCCGACAGAGCGCGAGGCGCGCCGCCGCGAGGTCGGCGCTTCCTCGGACGAGACCTTCGCCGAGACGCTCCGGGCGCTCGATCCCGGCTGCCATGTCGAGCTCTGCTCCTGCGTCGACGGCGGGGACGCGCCGAGCGTGGCCGAGCTTCGCCGACACGACGCGGTATTTTTCTCCGGCTCCCCGATCAGCATGTACGAGGCGACGCCGCAGGCCCGGTCGGCCGCCGCCTTCATGCGCCGCGTCTTTTCGTCGGGCGTGCCGTCCTTCGGCTCCTGCGCCGGGCTGCAGATCGCGGTCGTCGCGGCGGGCGGCGCGACCAAGCCGAGGCGCCCGGGCACGGAGGCGGCCTTCGCGCGCGGCATCGTGGCGACGGAGGCGGGCCGCAGCCACCCGCTCCTCAAGGGGCGCCCCCTGTCCTTCGAGGCGCCCGCGATGCATTCCGACGAGGTCGCCCGCCTGCCGGACGGCGCGATCCTCCTCGCCCGCACGGACGCCACGCCCGTCCAGGCCGCCGAGATCCGGCATGGCGGCGGGGTGTTCTGGGGCGTGCAATATCACCCGGAACTGACGCTCGCCGAGATCGCGGCCGCCCTGCGCCGCCAGGCGGGCGACCTCGTCGGCGAGGGGCTGGCCCGCGACGAGGGCGCGCTTCTCGCCCATGCCGCCCGGATCGACGCCCTCGACAGCGCGCCCGAGCGCCGCGATCTCGCCTGGCAGCTGGGGCTCGACGCGGAGGTCACCGATCCCCGTCGCCGCATGACGGAGATCCGCAATTTCATCGCGGCGGCCGGTGCGTTGCGAACGGCGGCGGCGGGCGCGACGCCGCCGGCCTGAGCCGAGGGACGCGGGGGGCGTCTCCTGCGAGGATCCGCCGGCCGGACCGAGCGTATTCGCCACCAACGGATGCCTATCCAAGGTTCGCGACACCCAGTAGAAGAGCACGGTGTGTTCGCGGTCGAACGCCGGTGCGGAAGGAAATGCTCGTGAACGACCTGGATCGCCCCAGCGTCGCGGAGGAACTGCTGATCCCGACGGGCGGGAGCAAGGACCCCTTCGCTTCGGCCGTGCGCACGACGCGCATGCCGATGGTGATCTCCGACCCGAACCTGCCCGACAACCCGATCGTCTTCTGCAACGACGCCTTCGTGCGGCTGACGGGCTACGAGCGCGCCGAGATCCTCGGGCGAAACTGCCGCTTCCTGCAGGGGCCCGCGACGCGGGACGAGGACGTGGCGGTGCTGCGCAAGGCCATCGCCGACTGCGTGTCCACCGAGGTGGACATCCTGAACTACCGCAAGGACGGCTCGACCTTCTGGAACGCGGTGCTCATCTCGCCCGTCTTCGCGGATGGCGAGCTGACCTATTTCTTCGCCTCCCAGCTCGACGTGACCGAGCGCAAGCGCGCCGAGGAGCACCGATTCCTCCTCAATCGCGAACTCGACCACCGTGTGAAGAACACGCTGGCGACCGTTCAGACCGTCGTTCTCCAGACGCTGCGCGACGCTTCCGTGCCCGCCAATGTCGCGGCCGCCGTCGCCGGCCGGCTGCAGGCCATCGCGCGCAGCCACGACGTGCTGACGCAGGAGGCCTGGGCGAGCGCTCTGCTGCGCGACGTGGTGGAGGGGGCGCTCGACCCGCTCCACAGCCGCTTCGGCGACCGCATCCGCGTCGAGGGGCCGGACCTTCGTCTGAAGCCGCGCATCGCCACCATGCTCTCGCTCGCCCTGCACGAGCTCGGCGACAACGCGCTGCGCTACGGCGCGCTGTCCAATGTCGGCGGCAGCGTGCTCGTTCGCTGGGCCTGCGAGGACGGCCAGTTCTCGATGCAATGGCGCGAGACGGGCGGCCCGCAGGTCGAGGCGCCGGACAGGACGGGCTACGGCGTGCGCATCGTGGAGCGCGTCCTGGCCGCCGAGTTCGGCGGCACGTCGATGATCGAGTTCGCGCCGGATGGCCTCATCCTGCGCATCGACGCCCCGCTCGAGGGCCTCTCCACCGAATGGACGGCCTGGGCGATGTCCTGAGGTCGGCGCCCGGCGTCCGGCCGCCGCGATAAAACGCCGGCTCGGAATTCCGGCATCTTGCGAAATGCGCGCGCCGGCCGATCTTACCGGCCCCGGGGCGCCGCGACGGCGGCCCTGCCCAGCTTCGAGGTCCCCTGTCTCAATGCGCGTGTTCGATTTCCTGACGCGTTTCGCCTTCGGCGTCGCCAGCCTCGTCCTGATGATCCTCGCCTGCGCTCTCATCTACTATGCCGGCTACGGCGTCTGGCAGAGCTTCAGCATGACCGATCGCGACATCGGATCGACCGCCCTGGAGGCGGTGGGCTACACGGTGATCGCGATCGCGGTCTTCGACGTCGGCAAATATCTCCTGGAGGAGGAGGCGATCCGCGGGCGCGAGATGCGCAATCCCGGCGAGGCGCGGCGCAGCCTGACGAAGTTCATCTCCACGATCATCATCGCGATCCTTCTGGAGGCGCTCGTCACGGTGTTCGAATCGGGCAAGGAGGACCCGCGCCTGATGGTCTATCCGACGCTCCTGCTCCTGGCCGGCGTCGTGCTCATCGTCGCCCTCGGCGTCTACCAGCGCCTTAGCGTCAGCGCCGAGCGGGAGGGGCGCGATCCGCCCGAGGAGACCGACGAGGAGGCCGCCGCGGCCACCCGTTCGCAGGGGTGACGCGCGCCGGGCTCAGGAGACGAGCGGTAGCCAGAGCCAGAGCGCGAGAAGCGTTGCCAGAAGCACCGGCGGGGTGAGGGCGAGGCCCACCTTCATATAGGCGCCCCAGCCGATCTTCTGGCCCTTGCCGGCGAGCACGTGGAGCCACAGAAGCGTCGCCAGCGATCCGATCGGGGTGAGCTTCGGCCCGAGATCGTTGCCCACGACATTGGCGTAGATCATCAGCTCGCGCGTCAGCGGCGCGACCTCGGCCCGGTCGATCGCCAGGGCGCCGACGAGGGTGGCGGGCATGTTGTTCATGACGGAGGCGAGGGCTGCGACGACGAAGCCCGTGCCGAGCGTGGCGACGAGCGCGCCCTGCGCGCCGAGCCAGGTGAGAACGCCCGCCGCGATGGCGGTTAGGCCGGCATTGCCGAGGCCGTAGACCACCAGATACATCCCGATCGAGAAGAGCACGATCTGCCAGGGGGCCCCGCGCAGCACCTTGGACAGCGGCACGACGGCCCCGCGCCCGCCCGCGAACCAGCGCCCGGCGACCGCGCACAGGACGAGGGCCGCCGCTCCCGTGACGAAGGAGATCGGCACGCCCAGCGGCCCGGTGACGAAATAGGCCATGAGCAGGAGCGCCAGCAGCGGAAAGGCCGCCCGGAACACGGCCGCGTCGCGGATCGCCTCGCGCGGCGCCTCCAGCGCGTCGACCTCGTAGCGCGCCGGGATGTCGCGGCGGAAATAGATCCACAGGACGAGAAGCGTCGCGGCGAGCGAGACGAGGTTCACCGGCACCATGACGGCGGCGTAGCGGCCGAAGGAGACGTCGAAGAAATTCGCCGTGACGATGTTCACGAGATTGGAGACGACGAGCGGCAGCGAGGTCGTGTCGGCGACGAAGCCGCAGGCGACGACGAAGGCGAGGGCGCCGGCGGGCGGAAAATCGAGGCGCAGGAGAATGGCGAGGACGATCGGGGTGAGGAGCAGCGCGGCGCCGTCATTGGCGAAGACCGCGGCGATGGCCGCGCCCAGGAGGACGATCAGCGGGAACAGCCGCCGCCCGCTTCCCCCGCCCCAGCGCGCCACGTGGAGCGCCGCCCAGGCGAAGAACCCCGCCTCGTCGAGGATCAGCGAGATGACGATGAGGGCGACGAAGGTGAAGGTCGCGTCCCACACGATCTCCCAGACCGTGCCGACATCGCCCCAGCCGACGACGCCGGTAGCGAGAGCGAGGGCGGCGCCGCCGAGCGCCGACCAGCCGATGCCGAGCCCCCGGGGCTGCCAGATGACGAGGACGAGCGTGGCGACGAAGATCGCAAGGGCGAGCATGGCGGATCCGGACGGGCGGGCGCTGCGACGAGCGCGCGGAGGAAAAGCGGGGCGGAAGGAGGCGCGCGCCGTCAGAGCGCGCGCTGGTTGACGCGCTTCGACAGGTCTTCCGCGCTCTCGACGCGTTCCGAATAGCGGTCCGTCAGGTGGTCGGTGCGCCCGCGCATGAGCCAGGTGAACTTCGCCAGTTCCTCGCACACGTCGACGACGCGGGCATAGAGCGCCGAGGGTTTCATGCGTCCGGCCTCGTCGAATTCGAGGAAGGCTTTGGGCACCGAGGACTGGTTGGGGATCGTCACCATGCGCATCCAGCGGCCGAGGACGCGCATCTGGTTCACGGCGTTGAAGCTCTGCGAGCCGCCGCAGACCTGCATCACCGCGAGCGTCTTGCCCTGCGTCGGCCGCTTCGCTCCGTCGCTCAGCGGGATCCAGTCGATCTGCGCCTTCAGGATGCCCGTCATGGCGCCGTGCCGCTCGGGACTGACCCAGACCATGCCCTCGCACCATTCCGCGAGCCGGCGCAGCTGCGCCACCTTCTCGTGGTCCGCCGCGACGCTGTCGGGCAGCGGCAGGCCGCGCGGGTCGAAGCTGCGCACCTCGCAGCCGAAATGCGTCAGCAGGCGCCCCGCCTCCTCCGACAGGAGCCGCGAGAAGGAGCGCTCGCGCAGCGATCCGTAGAGGACGAGGATGCGCGGCGCGTGAAGCGGCGCGCCGGGAAGGGCGAGGCGCGCGACGTCGATCGGGAGCAGGTGCTCGCCCTGGGCGCTTGGCAGGTCGGGCATGGCCGGCCCGCTCACGAGGATGCGCCGGGCGCGGCGACGATCTCGCCGTCTTCCTTGACGAAGCGCGCCACCGGCCGGTCGAGAAGGTCCAGCACGGCCTCGGACGGGCGGCAGAGCCTGACGCCCTTGGCCGTGACGACGATCGGCCGCTCGATCAGGATCGGATGGGCCAGCATCGCGTCGAGGATGGCGTCGTCGGACAGGGAAGGATCGTCGAGGCCGAGCTCCGCATAGGGCGTGCCCTTGCGGCGCAGGAGGTCGCGCGGGCGCAGGCCCATGGCAGCGAGGAGGTCCACCAGCACGGCGCGGCTCGGCGGTGTCTTGAGATATTCGACGATGTCGGGTGCCTCGCCGGACTGGCGGATCATCTCCAGCGTGTTGCGCGAGGTGCCGCAGTCGGGATTGTGGTAGATCGTGACGGTCATGGGGGCCTCAGGCGACGTCGAGTCTGGGCTGGGAGGAGCCGTCGAGGAGCCCGATCTGCCGGACCTTCGCGGTTTGGCTCGAACGATCCAGCGTGGAGAGCGGCAGGGCCGTGAAGGCGGCGATGCGGTTCTTCAGATAGCGAAACGCCTGCGTGAAGGCCGCGCGTTTCCAGATTTCGCCGCGCGCCTCGTGGCTCGGGTCTTCGATCCCCCAGTGCCCGGTGACGGGGTGGCCCGGCCAGACGGGACAGGACTCGCCGGCCGCCTGGTCGCAGACCGTGAAGACGAAATCCATGGCCGGCGCGTCCGCGCGCGCATAGTCGGTCCACGACTTGGAGCGCATGCCGTCGGTCGGGTATCCGAACTCCGCCAGCACTTCCAGCGCCATGCCGTTGACCTCGCCCTTCGGCTGGCTTCCCGCCGAGAAGGCGTTGAAGCGACCGGCGCCATCCTTGCGCAGGATGCTCTCGGCAAGGATCGAACGGGCGGAGTTTCCCGTGCAGAGAAACAGGACATTGTAGGGGCGGAAGTCGCTCATCGGCAGGTCTCCGGGTTGCAGGCGAGGGCAGGAGCGCCGAGGTCGCCGCAGATCTCGGGATTGCCCGAGCAGCAGTCCTCGGTGAGGAAGGCGAGGAGCCGGCGCATGTCATCGTAGCTCGCCGCGTAGAGAATGCGCCGCCCGTCGCGCCAGGAGCGCAGGAGGCCCGCCCGATCCAGCGTCGCGAGATGGAAGCTCATCCGCGTGGGTGCAATGGCGAGCGCTTCGGCGATCGCGCCGGAGGCCATGCCGTTCGGTCCCGCGCGCACCAGCATGCGGAAGGCGGCGAGGCGGTCGGAATGGGCGAGCGCGGCAAGCGCGGCGACGGCGGCGTCATCGGTCATGACGCTACGATTATCCAAATATACTTGTAGTGTAAAGATCGAAAGAACCGGGCGGCTCGTGCGGCCGTCCGGTTTCGTTGTCCGCTTCCGGGTGGCGGCCTTGCAGGGCCGCCCCGCGTCAGGCCGCGTGGACGGTGCGGGCCTGCCGCGAGGGCGCGCTCAGGAGCACGGCCGTCGCCACGAGGCCGGACAGGACCGAGCCGAGGAGGACGCCGATCTTCACCTCGTCCTGCAGCGACGGAGAGGTCGGGAAGGCGAGAAGGCCGATGAAGAGGCTCATCGTGAAGCCGATGCCGCACAGGAGCGCGATCCCGTAGAACTGCCGCCAGCCGGCACCCTCGGGCAGGGAGGCGAGGCCGA
Organism: Aurantimonas sp. Leaf443; assembly: GCF_001425575.1. Classification (GTDB taxonomy): domain Bacteria; phylum Pseudomonadota; class Alphaproteobacteria; order Rhizobiales; family Rhizobiaceae; genus Leaf443. The sequence continues at coordinate 740,673 of NZ_LMRD01000001.1, forward strand.
GGCGGATGACGGCCCAGGACAGGCCGAAGATGCCGATCTGCTTGCCGACGAAGAGGCCGGCCGCGATGCCGAGCGGCACGGGCGCGAGCAGGGCGGCGGGTGTGACGCCGGCGAAGGAGACGCCGGCATTGGCAAAGCCGAAGATCGGCACGATGAGGAACGCGACATAGGGGTGGATCGCGTGTTCGAGGCGCACGAGGGACGAGTCGCCCGTGCGCCGGTCCACCGCCAGCGGCACCGTGAGCGCCAGGACGACGCCCGCGAGCGTCGCATGGATGCCCGACAGGAGCACGAGGTACCAGAGGAGGGCGCCGGGCACGACATAGGCGGCGATGCGGTGGACGCCCATCCGGTTCATGGCGACGAGGAGCGCCACCACGGCCGCCGCGCCGGCCAGGGCGGCGAAGTTCAGGTCGGCCGTGTAGAACAGGGCGATGATGACGACCGCTCCCAGATCGTCGATGATGGCGAGCGCGGTGAGAAAGACCTTGAGGGACAGGGGCACGCGCGGGCCGAGCAGCGACAGAATGCCGAGCGCGAAGGCGATGTCGGTCGCGGCCGGGATCGCCCAGCCGCGCAGCGTCTCGGGCGAGCCGGTGTTGAAGGCGAGATAGACGAGCGCCGGCACCGCCATGCCGCCGACCGCCGCCACGCCCGGAAGGACGCGCTGCGGCCAGGTGGAGAGCTGGCCCGTCAGGACCTCGCGCTTGATCTCCAGTCCGACCATCAGGAAGAAGACCGCCATCAGCGCGTCGTTGATCCAGTGGAGGACGGAGAGACCGCCGACATAGGTCGACAGGACTCCGAAATAGGCCGGCGCGAGCGGCGAGTTCGCCACGACGAGCGCGAGGAGCGCCATGGTCATGAGGACGAGGCCGCCCGCGGCCTCGTTGTGGATGAAGCGCCGGATGAAGGAGAGGCGCCCGGAGGATCGATCTGTAGCCATCCACCCGACCTAACGCGGACGGCCCGCCGCGACAGGCCGGCGACGCCGGAAACGGACGATCCTGACATGGTTGTGAAGGGCGAGCGTCCCGGTCTAGTACCGGACCCTCGGAGCGAAGCGGACGAAGATCCTCGAGCGGTGGCACGATGAAGCGGTTGGACGTGATCGACGGGCTGCGGGGATATTTCCTCGTCTTCATGCTCATCAACCATCTCGCCTTCGACGGCGGCTACTGGCTGGTCGAGATCAACCATCGCCAGCTCGCCTTCGTGGAGGACGCGCAAGGGTTCGTCTTCCTGTCCGGGCTGCTCGTCGGCATGGTCTATGCCGGGCGGATGGCGCGCCGGGGCTTCCGGGCGGCGGCCGCCGGGGTCTGGACGCGGGCGGGCGATCTCTATCGCCAGACGCTCGGGCTCCTCGCCTTCGCCATGACGCTGGCGCTTCTCGTGCCGGCGGCGCGGCTCGCCTGGGTCGACTGGATGGGCGACCTCGACTGGCGCAACCCGTTCCGCGCCGCGAGCGCGGCGCTTCTCCTGTTCCAGCCGACCTACATGGACATCCTGCCGCAATACATCGTCTACATGCTGGCGGCCCCCTTCCTCATCCGGGCCTGCCTCAGGGGCCACTGGCAGGCGGTGCTGATCGGCTCGTCGCTGCTCTGGCTCGCCGCGCAGTTCGGCGTGCAGCGCCCGCTGACGGCACCCTTCAACACCTGGCTCGCCGGCGACACCGGGCACGGCCTGCGCGTCAACTTCAACCTGATGGCCTGGCAGGTCGTCTTCGTCTTCGGCCTCGTCTTCGGCACGCTGACGGCGACGAACCGCATCGACTGGACGCGCGTGTTCCGCCCCGACAGCACCTTCATCCCCGTCGCCGCGCTCTCGGTCTGCCTGTTCTTCCTGCCGTTCCGCTTCGCGACCGCCCACGACTACATGCCGATCGACATCATGGGCACGTTCCAGAGCTACGAGAACCGGTCGGAGTTCGGGCTCGTCTATCTCCTGAACTTCGCGGCCGTCGCGTCCGGCATCGCCTGGCTCCTCATCGCCGGCCCCGACCACGCCTCGCCGCGCGTGCGCGGCGTCTCGTCCGCGCTGTCGTGCCTGTTCCGCCTGCCCTTCCTGCGGCTTCTGGGGCGCCATTCGCTGCAGGTCTATGCCTGGCACGTGGTGATCGTCTATCTCGTGCGCTTCGTGGATTTCGAGACGCCGCGCTTCAACCAGCCGCTGAAGACGGCGATCGCGCTCGCCTGCATCGCGCTCCTGTCGCTCCCCGCGCTCTACCGCGAGCGCGACAGGTTCTTCGGCGCCGGCCCGGGACCGCGCGCGGCATGAGACGGGGAGACGAGCGATGAGCGACGGCAGGACGCCCGGCGAGGGCCGGTCCGAAAGCGCGAAGGAGAAGTCCGAGCGCCTGAAGGCGCTGCGGCTTCAGGCCGAGCGGGAGAAGGACGCGCGGATCGAGCGGGCGAACCGCAAGGCAGCGACGCGCCGCAAGATCCTGGGCGAGGGCCGGGACTGACGAGACCGGCGCGCCAGCGAAGTCGATCGCCCACATCCGCCACCTGCGATGCGCTGTCCGGCCGCCGTCTTCGGTTTTTTGGAAGTAGAAAAAGTCTAAAACATAGCTGTTGCAGGTGCGGCAAAATATCCCCATTGTAAAGGGCGGGCCGATCGGGGTCCGTCCGCCTGGATCGCTTTGGATATGCTCGATACGCACGCTCATGACCTTCGCGCGCCGCTGGACGCCCTGAAGTCTCGCATGCGCTCGGAGCCTTCGTCCCTCGATGCCGAAGGTCTCTGGCCGCTCGCCCTGCAGATCGACAGTGCGGTTAGCCGCGTCGCCCCGTGCTCGGCGCAGTGCCAGGAAGCCTCGCGCTGCCTGCTCTGGGCCGTGTCGGCCGCCATCCGGGCGCAGAAACTGTCCGGCCGGGCCGATCTCGACGGCGTCTGCGCCGCGCTGACGAGCCTGGAGGGGCGGATCGCCTCATAAGCCCGCCGGCCCGCCTCGCGCGGCCGGCGTCCGTCGCCGGCGACCGGACGCGGTTGGCGGGCATGGTCCCGTGGCGGCCTCGGCGATGCGGACGCCGCCGTCGCTTGCCGTCTTCGCCTCGGCCTAGGGGCGGACGATCACCTTGATCAACGTCTCGCGGTCGGCCGCCAGGAGCGGTAACCGCTCGGGCAGGTCTTCGAGCGCGATCTCGGCGGAGAGGAGCGCGTCCGTGTCGATCTCTCCCTCGCGGATGGCGGCCATCACGCGCTCGAAATCGGATCCGAGCGCGTTCCGGCTGCCGACGATACGCGTCTCGCGCTTGTGGAACTCGGCGTCCTCGAAGGCGATCTGTCCCTTCACCACGCTGACGAGCACGTAGGTGGACCCGTGCGCGAGATGGGCGAAGCCGGCCTCGATGGCCTTCCCGTTCCCCGTCGCGTCGCAGATCGCGTCGAACCCTTCGGCAAGGTCTCCCGTCAGCATCGTGGCGGGATCGCAGTGCAGTCGCTCGAAGCCGAAGCGCGCGCCCGCAAGCTCCAGGCGCCGCCGGCTGAGGTCGAGGAGATGGACTTCGGCGCCGGCCAGACGCGCGAAGAGCGCGGTGCCGATGCCGATCGGCCCGGCGCCGGTCACGAGCACGCGGTCGCCGGCCTGGATGCCCGAGCGCGACACGGCATGGGCGCCGATGGCGAGGAACTCGACCATGGCCGCCGTCGTCTCGCCGAGGCCCTCGGCCGGATAGAGATTGCCGACCGGGACGGCGATGCGCCGGCACAGGCCCCCGTCGCGGTGGACGCCGAGCACCTCGATGCGCTCGCAGCAGTTCGGCTTGCCGCGCCGGCAGGCCCGGCACCGGCCGCAGGAGAGATAGGGATTGACGACGACGAGCGTTCCCGCGGGGCTGTCGCCCGCGGCCTCCACGAGCCGGCCGGACAGTTCGTGCCCGATCACCCTCGGATAGCGCAGATAGGGGTGCTTGCCCTCGAAGATGTGGTAATCGGTGCCGCACAGGCCGACGGCCGCGATGTCGACGAGCGCCCAGCCCTCCGGCGCCTCGACGGGCAGCGGTGCCTGCCGCAGCTCGAAGCGGCCGGGCTCGACGCAGATGCCGCAGGTCATGGACGCGGCGACCGGTCCGGGAGCGGCGCTCAATGGACCGCTCCACCGCCGCGCGGCGTCCAGCCGTCGGGCAGCTGGCCCTTGATGATGAGGCTGAGGATGTCGTCCTTCGTGACGTCGGCCACCTTGTGCGCGCCGACCATGTGGCCCCGGTTCATGACGACGACGCGGTCGCACAGTTCGAACACGTCGTGCATGTCGTGGCTGATGAGGAAGATGCCGATGCCCTCCGCGCGCAGCTGCTGGACGAGCTCGGCCACCATCGCCGTCTCGGACGGCCCGAGCGCGGCCGTCGGCTCGTCCATGATGAGGATCTGCACCTTGAAGTAGATCGCCCGGGCGATGGCGATCACCTGCCGCTGCCCGCCGGAGAGGCGCGAGACCGGATCGGTGAGGTTGCGGAAGTTCGGGTTGAGCCGGGCGAGCAGCCGGCGCGCCTCCTCCAGCATGCGCTTGTCGTCGAGATTGCCCCAGCGGGTGCGCAGCTCGCGGCCGAGGAAGAGGTTGGCGGGCGCGTCGAGATGGTCGGCGAGCGCCAGCGTCTGGTAGATGGTCTCGATCCCATGGAGGCGCGCGTTCTGAGGCGAGCCGATCTCCACCGGTTCGCCGCGCACCCGGATCTCGCCCGAACTCGGCTTCATGGCACCCGACAGGATGCGCATGAGGCAGGACTTGCCCGCGCCGTTATGGCCGAGCAGCCCCACGACCTCGCCGGGATGAAGATCCAGCGACACGCCTTCGACGGCGTGGATTCCGCCGAAATGCTTCCTGATGTCGATCATTTCGACGAGCGGTTTCAAGCGGCCCTCCCATTGCCCTCGCATGTGCGGGCGGCGGCGCTGGTCCGCCGCCCGGCTCTTCTCAGTAGAGAACGTTCTTGGCTTGATCCGAGTCGACATTCTCCTTGGTGACGTAGACGACGCCGGTGTCGATCTGCGGCTCCACCTTTTCGCCCGCCAGGAGCTTGAGCACGGCCTTCACGCCCAGATCGCCCATCTGGTAGGAGCCCTGGACGAGCGTGCCGTTCAGCGTCCCGTCCTTCACGAAGGCCTGCAGGTCCTCGTTGCCGTCGAAGCCGATGGCGGTGATCTGCCCGGCCTTGCCGGCCTGCTGGATCGCGCGGCCCATGCCGACGGCCGTCGGCTCGTTGGCGCCGAAGATGCCCTTGAGGTCGGGATTGGCGGCCAGGACGTCCGTCGTCTGGTTGAGGGCGGTCGCCATCTGCGACTGCGAATAATAGGGCCCGACGATCTCGATCTTGGAGCTCTTCTTGATCTCGTCCACGAAGCAGCCGACGCGCCCGATCTCCGAGCCGACGCCCGCGACATAGGACATGACGGCGACCTTGCCCTCGCCGCCGGTTCCCTTGATCATCTCCGACGCCGCCATGCGGCCCGCCGCGCAATTGTCGGTCGTCAGGAACGTCTGATACAGGCCCTCGCCATCCTTGCCTAGGCCGGAATCGATGATCGCGACGGGAATGCCGGCCTCGCTCGCGCGGCGCACGGCCGGGATCAGCGCGTCGGGATCGGACGGGGCGAGGACGAGACCGGCGACGCCGCGGTTGACGGCGTTGTCGACGAGGTTGACCTCGTCGGCCACGGCCGATTCCGCCGCCGGCCCGTCGAAGGAGATCGTGTGCTCCGAGCCCTCGATGGCCGCGGCGGCGCCGCGGTTCACGTTCTGCCAGAAGTTCGAATTGGTGGTCTTCACGATCACCGCGATCTCGCCGGCGAAGGCCGCGGCCGGCATCGCGCCGATCACGGTCGCGGCCAAAAACATCGTCTTGAACGGGGTCATGCGGTTTCCCTCCCTTATGTGCCGCTTTCGGCGGGCTATTTGCGGCTGCGCAGCTGGTCGATGAAGACGGCCAGGATGACGACGAAGCCGATGATGATCTGCTGGATGAAGGACGAGACGCCGGCCATGTTCAGGCCGTTGCGGAGGACGCCGATGATGAAGGCGCCGATCATCGTTCCCGAGATCGTCCCCGCGCCGCCCATCAGCGAGGCACCGCCGATGACGGCCGCGGCGATCGCGTCGAGCTCGTACATGACGCCCTCGTTCGGCTGCGCCGTGACGAGCCGCGACATGAGGACGTTGCCGGCGAGCCCGGCCAGCGCGCCGGACATGACATAGGCCGCGATCTTGGTGCGGTGGACGTCGACGCCCGACAGGCGCGCCGCCTCCTCGTTGGAGCCCGTGGCGTAGATGTGGCGGCCGAGCGCGCGGCGCCGCAGGACGTAGGCGGCCAGGATCGCGACGAGGACGAGAAGGATCGCGGGGTAGGGAATGCCCGGGAAGACGACCTTCGACAGCCCGTTCGGCATGCGCTCGACCATCCGGAACAGGGACCCGTTGCCGAGGACGCCGAAGGCCTGGCCGAGCTGCGAGATCGGCGCGGCGCCGGTGAGCTGCAGCGCGAGACCGCGCGCCATCATCATCATGCCGAGCGAGGCCACGAAGGGCGTGATCCGCAGCTTGGTGATGATGAGGCCGTTGACGAGGCCGCAGGCCGCGCCGGCGCACACGCCGAGGGCCATGGCGAGCGGCACCGGCATGCCGGCCTTCACCATCAGCCCCGTGACCGTTCCCGACAGCGCAAGGACGGACCCGACGCTCAGATCGATGCCGCCGGTGATGATGACCATCGTCATGCCGATGCCCAGAAGGCCGATGACCGAGGTCTGCAGAAGGATCGTCAGGCCGTTGTGGACCGACAGGAAGGCCTGATTGCCGAAGGAGAAGGCGGCCGCCAGAAGCAGCAGCGTCGCCAGCGCCGACAGTTTTTGAAGGGTGTCGCCCGGGTTCGTCGCGATCCGGCCGGTCGAGAGCGTCAAAGCCAAACCGGCTCTCCAGTGCTTGTGCAAAATTATTAAAGACATTGCGCGCGATCTGGCTGGCCTTGTCAATTGTTTTTTATCATAGTCGACAATCGGGCGCGTCGCCGCGTCCGCATGAAGGGGAGCCTTCCTTGGCAAGAACGGACGACCGTTTCCGGGCGGCGCACAATCGCCTCCTCGACCATCTGGCGAAGGCCGAGATCGGCCAGCAGCTCTCGTCCGAGGTTGAGATGGCGCGCGAGCTCGACGTCAGCCGGACGGTTGTGCGCAGCGTCCTGAACCGCCTCAAGGCGGAGGGCATCATCGCCTGGAACGGGCGCGAGAAGACCGTGCTTCGCCGGGCCGGCGCCGGAGACCGGCTCGCCGTGCAGGCCGACCAGCTGGCCACGGACGAGCTGGAGCGGCGGTTCCTCGACTGGGTGCTGCGCTTCGACGTTCCGTCGGGAACGGCCCTCAACATCACCGAACTCACCCGCCGATTCGGCGTGCCGCCCTATGCGCTCCAGGAGTTCCTGGCCTCGCTCAGCCGGTTCGGCCTCGTGCGCCGGCGCCTGCGCGGCGGCTGGGAACTCGTCGGCTTCACGCCGGACTACGCGATCGAACTCTCCGACTTCCGCATGGTGCTGGAGCTCAACGCCGTGTCGCATCTCGTCCGCCTGTCGGACGAGCATCCGATCTGGAACCGCATGGAGGCGCTGAAGCAGGACCATTTCAGGCTGGAGGCCGAGATCGACGAGCGCTTCCACGATTTCTCGCTGCTCGACAAGGAGTTCCATTCGGCCATCGGCAGCGTGGTGACGAACCGCTTCGCGGCCGAGTTCCAGAAGGTCATCACGCTCGTGTTCCACTACCACTACCAGTGGGACAAGACGCTGGAGCGCGAGCGAAACGAGGCGGCGATCCACGAGCATCTGCGGCTGATCCGGGCGCTGGAGCGGCGCAGCGAAACGGAGGCGCTCGAGGCCGCGCGCGACCATCTGAAGACCTCCAAGCTGACGCTCCTCTCGTCCCTGCGCAGCAACGCGCTGGACTGACCGGACACGACCGGCGACGCCGGTGGCCTCGCCCTGTCGGTCGCGGCCTGCGCGCCATGGTGCTCGGCATCGGCGGCGGACGGAGCGCGATTGACATCCTTCCCCGCCGCTCTGTATTGCTTTTAATCATAAGATACCAATCATCGCCGCCCGGGACCGGGACGGACGCGGGCGGGACGCCGGGGGAGGCGAGATGATCGACGCGCACCAGCATTTCTGGCGACTCTCGCGCGGCGACTATCCGTGGCCGGACGAGAGCGTGGCGCCGATCCTGCGCGACTACGGACCGGACGACCTGCGGCCGCATCTGCGGCGGGCGGGCGTCGAGCGGACGATCCTCGTGCAGGCGACGGCGACCGTGGCCGAGACGGAGTTTCTCCTGAAGATCGCGGCCGAATGCGATTTCGTGGCAGGCGTCGTCGGCTGGGCCGATCTGTCTGCGCCGGACGCCCTTCCCACGATCGACCGGCTGCGGCGCGATCCGGGTCTGTTGGGCCTGCGCCCGATGCTGCAGGGAATCGAGGACACGGACTGGATCCTGCGGGACGACGTGCGGCCCGCACTCGCCCATATGGCCGGGACCGGCCTGCGCTTCGACGCGCTCGTCCAGCCCCGTCATCTCGGTGCGATCGCGACGCTCGCCGATCGCCACCCGACGCTTGCCATCGTCATCGATCATCTGGCCAAGCCCCGCATGGGCGGCATCGCGCGTCCCGACGAGGCCTGGGCCGCGGGCATGAACGCGCTTGCCCGCCGCCCGAATGTCTGGTGCAAGCTCTCGGGCATGGTCACCGAAATCGGGCCGGACTGGCGCGAGGCGGATCTGCGGCCCTTCGCCGATCACGTGCTCGCCGCCTTCGGACCCGCCCGCGTCCTCTGGGGCTCCGACTGGCCGGTGGTCGATCTGGCGGGCGGCTACGACGCCTGGGCGGCGGTCACGCGCTCGCTTCTCTCCGGCCTCGACCAAGCCGCGCGCGAGCGCGTGTTCTCGGGCAGCGCGCAGCAATTCTACGGACTATCCTGACCGGCTCCGGCCGCTTCCTCCCGTTTCCCCGGCCTTGGCATCGAGGCCGAAGCCCCTTGCGAAAGAACGATCGTGCTGAAGAACATCGACGAAATGGTCGGCCCCGACCTCCTGCGCGTCCTGGCACGCATGGGCCACGGCGACGAGATCGTGCTGGCGGACGCCAACTTCCCGGCGGCGTCCGTCGCCGGGCGCACGCTGGAGGGTCGCGAGCTTTCGATGGATTGCGACGCCCTGCGGGCCCTGCGCGCCGTGCTCTCGCTCCTGCCGCTCGACGCCCACCAGCCCGATCCGGTCCTGACCATGCAGGTCGTCGGGGAGCCCGATGCCGTGCCGGAGGTCGTGGCCGCGGCCGCACCGCTTCTCGCGCAGGAGGGCGTGCGCTCCGTGGGCCTGGAGCGCTTCGCCTTCTACGAGCGCGCGCGCGGCGCCTTCGCCGTGGTGCGCACCGCCGAGATGCGGCCCTACGGCAATTTCATCCTGCGCAAGGGCGTCATCAATCCCTGATCGGCGCGGCCCCCGCGCGCTCGTCGCGGCCGCCGGATGGGGCCGAAGCGCCCGCTCGATCCCGCCCGTGCCGCGCCCCGCAACTCTCCCACCCTTCCGTTCCGCCTTCGAGGTCGCCACGCCATGACGTTCCCGCAAGACAGATCGCAGTCTCCGACGGTGCCGCTCGGCGGGGTGCGCCCGTGACGCGCATCACCGGTCTTCGCACGCTCGACGTGCGCTTTCCCACGAGCCGTTCGCTCGACGGCTCCGACGCCATGAACCCCGATCCCGACTATTCCGCCGCCTATGTCGTGCTGGAGACCGGCGGGGCGCTCGAAGGCCATGGCCTGACCTTCACGATCGGGCGCGGCAACGAGATCTGCGTCGCCGCGATCGAGGCGCTGCGCCCGCTGGTCGTGGGGCTCGACATGGACTGGATCGCCGCCGACATGGGCCGCTTCTGGCGCCATGTCACGTCCGACAGCCAGCTGCGCTGGATCGGGCCGGACAAGGGGGCGATCCATCTGGCGACGGGCGCCGTCGTCAATGCCGTCTGGGACCTCTGGGCCAAGATCGAGGGCAAGCCGGTCTGGCAGCTCGTCGCCGAGATGAGCCCGGCCGAGCTCGTGCGCCTTCTCGACTTCCGCTACCTCACGGACTGCATCACGCCGCAATGGGCGCTGGAATTCCTGACGCGGCAGGAAGAGGGCAAGGCCGAGCGGATCGAGACGCTGAAGCGGGAGGGCTATCCCTGCTACACGACCTCGGCCGGCTGGCTCGGCTACCCCGACGACAAGCTCCGCCGTCTCTGCCAGGAGGCCGTGGACGCCGGCTTCCACCATCTGAAGCTGAAGGTCGGGCGCGACCTTCAGGACGACATCCGCCGCCTGACCATCGCGCGCGAGGTCGTGGGGCCCGACGTCAGGCTGATGATCGACGCCAACCAGGTCTGGGAGGTGGACGAGGCGATCGAATGGGTGAAGGCCCTGTCCTTCGCCAGGCCCTGGTTCATCGAGGAGCCGACCAGCCCCGACGACGTCGCCGGGCATCGCCGCATCCGGCAGGCCGTTTCGCCCGTGCAGGTCGCCACCGGCGAGATGTGCCAGAACCGTATCCTGTTCAAGCAGTTCATCATGGAAGGCGCCATCGACGTCGTCCAGATCGACAGCTGCCGCATGGGCGGGCTGAACGAGGTGCTGGCGGTGATGCTGATGGCCGCCCGCCACGGGCTCAAGGTCTGCCCCCATGCCGGCGGCGTCGGCCTGTGCGAATATGTCCAGCATATGTCGATGATCGACTATCTCTGCATCGCCGGCACGCGCGAGGGGCGGGTGATCGAATATGTCGATCACCTCCACGAGCATTTCCTCGACCCCTGCCTCATCCGCGACGCCGCCTACATGCCGCCGACGCGGCCGGGCTTCTCCATCGAGATGAAGCCCGACAGCCTTCGCACCTATCGCCACCGGGGGGCCTGATGGACCTGAACTTGAAGGACAAGCTGGTCGTCGTGACGGGCGGTGGCGCGGGGATCGGCGCGGGGATCACGGAAGTGCTGGCCGAGGAGGGGGCCCGCGTCGCCATTCTCTCGCGCTCCGAGCCCGAGCGGGACTGGATGCGGAAGACGGGCGCGGCCTTCTTCCGCGTCGAGCTCGGCGACGAGGCGGCCTGCCAGGCCGCCGTTCGGCGCGTGCGGGAGGGCCACGGCGCGGTCCATGGTCTCGTCAACAATGCCGGGGCCAACGACGGCGTCGGGCTCGGCCAGGGCGCCGCCGCCTTCCGCACGAGCCTCGACCAGAACCTCGTCCACTATTTCACCATGGTCGAGGCCGTCGCCGAGGATCTGAAGGCGACGAAAGGGGCGATCGTCAACATCACCTCCAAGACCGCGCTGACGGGCCAGGGCGGAACCTCCGCCTATATCGCCGCCAAGGCCGCCCAGCTCGGCCTCACCCGCGAATGGGCGGTCGATTTCCTGCCCCATGGCGTGCGGGTGAACGCCATCGTCGTCGCCGAGGTGATGACGCCGCTCTATCGCCGCTGGCTCGCCACCATGCCCGACCCGGACGGCGCGCTCGAGGAGATCACCCGCCGCATCCCGCTCGGCCAGCGCATGACCACGGCCCGCGAGATCGCCGATACCTGCGCCTTCCTCCTGTCGGAGCGGGCCAGCCACACGACCGGCCAGTGGCTCTTCCCGGACGGCGGCTACACCCATCTCGATCGCGCCATCGGCCGCTGAACGGCCTGCGGATGGCGCTTCCATCGGGCGGTCCCTCCCGCGCGAAAGGCGATGCGCGAGATGCCGGCAGGGCGTCGCGGTTCGCACGCGCCGGATGCGTCACGGGTTCGGCGTGGACGCGCCGGCGCAGGTCGGAACCGTCAGGCGCCCTGCCGTCGCCTCCGGCCCGGCACGCTCGCGATTCTGCCGGCGATGCGCGGGCCCTCAGGCACGCTTGCGCCGATGGAGGTCCCGGACACGCTCCGCCAGATCCGCCACCGGTCCGTCGACCGGCACCCCGGGCGCGACCTCGTTGATCGGAAGCGGTCGCACGGGGGACGGAGCCACGCCGAGCTCCGCCAGCCATTGCGTCAGCTGCGACGAGGACGACGCGTAGACGATTCGCCCCAGTCCCGCCCAGGCATGAGCGGCCGAGCACATCGGACAATGTTCGCCCGACGTGTAGACCGTCGCCGCGGCCCGGTCGTCGGGTTGCAGGGTCTGCGCCGCCCATCTCGCGATCGCGAATTCCGGATGGCGCGTCGCGTCGCCGCCGCCCACCTCGTTGAAGGCCTCGAACAGCACGTCCCCATCCTTCGAGACGAGCACCGAGCCGAACGGCTCGTGGCCGGAAGCGAGGGCATCCGAGGCAAGCTCGACGCACCGTTCCAGATGCGTCCTGTCCTTGTCGTCGATCATCGTCGGATCCTCATGGGCGCTGGTGCCGGTGTCGCCTTGCCCCTGCGAGCCCTCGGGGATCGAGGGAGCGGCAGGGCCGGGAAGGGCGAAGGTAGACGAGACCAGCGATCCGACCACCCGGCGGCGGACGGTCCGCGGGCCTTCGTCCGGGGCGAAACTCCCGAGAATCATCATGCCGCCGCCGACGGAGCGAAGGCCCGCAAACCGGCTCGGCCGCGATTCCGCTCCTTCGCCATCGACCGAAGGTCGCCCGAGGGAAGGATGCCCGCGCCACCGGCCATCGGCGTCGGATCGTCGCGTTCGGTCCGGCGCCTTGCGGACGCGGAAGCGGGGCGATCGACCAAAGTGGCCGTCGCCCCGCGGTTCTTCCAGTTCGCCGAGATCGACGAAGCCGCGTTTCGACATCGGCTTCGTCGATCGGAGCGCAGGCTCGTTCAGAGACCGCGCCCGGTCCTCAGCTGCAGCCGCTGGTGGAGCCGCAGGTGTCGCATTTCAGGCAGGTGCCGTTGCGCACCATGGTGAAGTTCGAGCATTCCGAGCAGCTGTCGCCCGTATAGCCCTTCATCATCGCCACGGCGCGCCGTTCGGCGGCGGTCGCCTTGGGAGCGGAGACGTTGGCCTCGTCCTTCTCGCTGGCCGGGAAGGCGAGGGGCTGGTCGAAGAGGCCCTGCGCCGGCGAGGCGTCGGCGATGGGCGCGGGTTCGGCCAGCGGGGCGCTCTCGTAGTCGCGCTTGAAGGCGGCTGCGGGGGCGGCGCCCATGCGCGGCGCCGTCGCGGGGCGAAGCGCGGTGGCGGTGGCGGGCGCGGAGCGCACGGCGGTCGTCACGGGGGCGGCGGGCTTGACCGCGGCGACCTGGGCCGAGCCCTGCGGCTCGCCCGAGGAGACGAGGCGGAACTTCGCCGTCTGCCCGCGCACCATGCCCGACGAGATCGGAAGCGGGGTCGGCTTGTCGCCTTCCACGCCGCGCCCGATCGTCGAGGCGCCGAAATCCTCCGGCTGGACGTGGGCGAGATCGTGCCGGTCGAGATAGGACACGGCCAGTTCGCGGAACACGTAGTCGAGGATCGAGGTCGCGTTCTTGATCGCCTCGTTGCCCTGCACCATGCCGGCCGGCTCGAAGCGCGTGAAGGTGAAGGCCTCCACATACTCGTCCAGCGGCACGCCGAACTGCAGGCCGAGCGAGATGGCGATGGCGAAGTTGTTCATCATCGCGCGGAAGGCGGCGCCTTCCTTGTGCATGTCGATGAAGATCTCGCCGAGGCGCCCGTCGTCGAACTCGCCGGTGCGCAGATAGACCTTGTGCCCGCCGACGATGGCCTTCTGCGTATAGCCCTTGCGCCGGTTCGGCAGCTTCTCGCGGTCGCGCACCACCTTCTCGATCGTGCGCTCCACGATCCGCTCCACGATGCGCTCGGCGACGGCCGCCGCCTGCGCGGTCGCCGGCGCGGCGGCGAGGGCCGCCATCTTGTCCTCGGCCTCCTCGTCCTCCTCATCGTCGGCGATGAGCGAGGCGTTGAGCGGCTGGGACAGCTTGGAACCGTCGCGGTAGAGGGCGTTCGCCTTCAGCGCGAGCTTCCAGGAGAGCATGTAGGCGCTGGTGCAGTCCTCGACCGTCGCCTCGTTCGGCATGTTGATGGTCTTGGAGATGGCGCCCGAGATGAAGGGCTGGGCCGCCGCCATCATGCGGATGTGGCTCTCGACCGAGAGATAGCGCTTGCCGATGCGGCCGCAGGCATTGGCGCAGTCGAAGACCGGCAGGTGCTCGGTCTTCAGGAAGGGCGCGCCCTCCAGCGTCATGGCGCCGCAGACATGGATGTTCGCCGCCTCGATCTCCTTGCGGGAGAAGCCGAGGAAGGGCAGGAGCTCGAAGGAGAAGTCGTTCAGCTGCTCGTCCGAGATGCCGAGCGTCTCGCGGCAGAAGGCTTCGCCCAGCGTCCACTTGTTGAAGACGAACTTGATGTCGAAGGCCGAGCCGAGCGCGGCGTTGACCGCCGCGATCTGGTCGTCGCCGAAGCCCTTGGCGCGCAGCGAGGAGGGGTTGACCGCCGGCGCCTGGTTCAGGTTGCCGTGGCCGACGGCATAGGCCTCGATCTCCGCGATCTGGCTCTCCGAATAGCCGAGCGTGCGCAGGGCCTCGGGAACGGCGCGGTTGATGATCTTGAAATAGCCGCCGCCGGCCAGCTTCTTGAACTTCACGAGCGCGAAGTCGGGCTCGATGCCGGTCGTGTCGCAGTCCATCACGAGGCCGATCGTGCCGGTGGGCGCGATGACGGAGACCTGCGCGTTGCGGAAGCCGTTCTTGGCGCCGAGATCGACCGCCTCGGTCCAGGCCGCCTTGGCCCGGTTGGAGAGGCGCTTGTCCTTCAGAGAGGAATGGTCGAGCGGCACGGGATCGACCGACAGGCCCTCGTAGCCATTGGCGATGCCCTGCGAGGCGCGGGCGTGGTTGCGGATGACGCGCAGCATGTGGTCGGCATTGCGCTCGTAGTCCGGGAAGGGCCCGAGCTCGCCGGCCATCTCGGCGGAGGTCCTGTAGGCGACGCCCGTCATCAGGGCCGAGATCGCCCCGCAGATCGCCCGACCTTCCTTGGAATCGTAGGGAATGCCGGCGGTCATCAGCAGGCCGCCGATATTGGCGAAGCCCAGACCCAGCGTGCGGTAGTCGTAGGAGAGGCGCGCGATCTCCTTGGAGGGGAACTGCGCCATCAGCACCGAGACTTCGAGGACGATCGTCCACAGGCGCACGGCATGTTCGAAGGCGCCGACATCGAAGCGGCGCTGGCCGTCCACCTCGTCCTCGCGGAACTGCAGGAGGTTGAGCGAGGCGAGATTGCAGGCCGTGTCGTCGAGGAACATGTATTCCGAGCACGGGTTCGACGCGCGGATCGGGCCGGCGGCGGGGCAGGTGTGCCAGTCGTTCATCGTCGAGTTGAAGTGCAGGCCGGGATCGGCCGAGGCCCAGGCCGCGTAGCCGATCTTCTCCCAGAGGTCGCGCGCCTTCAGCGTTTTGGCCACGCGCCCGTCGGTGCGGCGGATGAGATCCCAGGTCCCGTCCTCCTCCACGGCGCGCAGGAAGTCGTCCTTCAGCGAGACCGAGTTGTTGGAGTTCTGGCCGGAAACGGTGAGATAGGCGTCCGAATCCCAATCCGTGTTGAGGACCGGGAACTCGATGTCGACATAGCCCTGGCGCGCGAACTGGATGACGCGCTTGACGTAGTTCTCGGGAACCTGCGCCTTCTTGGCGTCCTTCACCGCGCGCTTCAGCGCGGGGTTCTTCATCGGGTCGAAACAGTCGCCCTCGGGACCCTCGCAATTCACGCAGGCCGCCAGGATCGTCTTCAGGTGCTTGGAGACGATCTTGGAGCCGGTGACGAGCGCGGCCACCTTCTCCTCCTCGCGCACCTTCCACATGATGTAGTTCTCGATGTCGGGATGGTCGATGTCGACCACCACCATCTTGGCCGCGCGGCGCGTCGTGCCGCCCGACTTGATCGCGCCGGCCGCCCGGTCGCCGATCTTCAGGAAGGACATGAGGCCCGAAGACTTGCCGCCGCCGGCCAGACTCTCGCCCTCGCCGCGAAGACGCGAGAAGTTGGAGCCGGTGCCAGAGCCGTACTTGAAGAGGCGCGCCTCGCGCACCCACAGGTCCATGATGCCGCCGTCGTTGACGAGGTCGTCGGCGACGGACTGGATGAAGCAGGCGTGCGGCTGCGGATGCTCGTAGGCCGAATTCGAGCGCGTGAGCTGGCCCGAGCGGTAGTCGACGTAATAGTGGCCCTGGCCGGGACCGTCGATGCCGTAGGCCCAGTGCAGGCCGGTGTTGAACCATTGCGGCGAGTTGGGCGCCACCTTCTGGGTGGCCAGCATGTAGGCGAGCTCGTCGCAGAAGGCGCGCGCGTCCTCCTCCGAATTGAAGTAGCCGCCCTTCCAGCCCCAGTAGGTCCAGGTGCCGGCCAGCCGGTCGAAGACCTGGCGCGCGTCCAGCTCGGAGACGAATCGCTCGGCCTCGGGCAGTTCGGCGAGGGCGGCCTCGTCCGGCACCGAGCGCCACAGCCAGGACGGAACGTCGTTTTCCTCGACGCGCTTCAGCCGTGCCGGCACGCCGGCCTTGCGGAAGTATTTCTGCGCGAGAATGTCGCTCGCGACCTGGCTGAACTGGGCGGGCACGTCGATGTCGGCGAGGCGGAAGACGACCGATCCGTCGGGATTCTTGATCTCGCTGGTGGCCTTACGGAACTCGACCCGGGCGTAGGCGCTCTCGCCGGCGCTGGTGTAGCGGCGTTCGATCTTCATGATGCCAGATCCTCTGCTCGGTCTTGCGACGCGACGATACGCTCCGCCGGACCGGGGCCCGTACGGCTACAAGGGGAGATACAACTTCGATTGCCCTATCTGGTGGGACCGGCAGGGCTTCGACACTAAATATAGTGGAACGGTCTAAGTTTATGGAGTCCTAAGCGCGGCGGGGCCGACTTATCCACCGCTGTTTGCGAGGAGCCCTCAAGCCCCGACCGCGCAGCGTCTCCGGGCCTTCGCCCCTTGGGGAAAAACTGTGGCGTCGTGCATCGGCGGCAAGACCCCGGCGCTCGCGAGCGCCCGGACGAGACCCGTATCCGGCGAGCGAATCGCCCGAAGGCCGATTCGGCCGGGGGCATGGCCTGCATAACCTCCGGTTGTGCGCCGGCATCGGGCCGCCGTGCGGGCGGAGGGGCAGAAGCCTGTGGGAAAGGGGCGCCGTTCGAGCGTGTCCTGCGCGTTCTTACGGACTTCCCCGTAGACAGCGTCCGCAAATGCGCCACACTCAGGTTTCCTGAAGATTGTTCACGGTCTCGTTCCGCAGGCCGTGCCACCTCCCTTTTCATCCCAGCGCGGCGAGGTGGATCGCCGAACGGTAAGATGACGGTTGTGACCGAAGACGATCCGCTCGGCGGCTTCCCCATCGACGGCATTCCCGAGGGCGCCGCGGCGGTCGACCAGATCGACGGCGCGGCGGCGCGGCGCATCGCGCGGATCGCGGCGGGTCTTCTCCAGGCGCCGGCCGCCTGCGTCTCGCGCATCGCGCGCGGCCGCACGCGCATCCTGGGAGGGCATCTGCAGATGGAGGGGCTCGATCCGTCCCTCGTGGTGAAGGCCAACCGGCGCGTCGCCATCGCGCTCGCCCGCTCGCGTTCGGCCTCCGCCCTCGTCCTCGATCTCGGCGCCGCCGGTTCGCTGCTCGCGGCCTCGGCGCGCGGCGAGCACGCCTGGCCGCTCGCCATCGTCAGCGTCTACGATCCGACCGGCAGCGACTTCACGGCCGAGCAGAAGAGCCGGATCGAGGATGCCGCCGCGCTCCTGTCGAGCGAGATCCGCCTCCACGAGACGCGGTCGCTCGCCCGCCGCCGGGAGGCGCGCAAGGCGCTGATCGTGCGCGAGATGGAGCATCGCCTGAAGAATTCCCTGTCCACCGTGCAGGCGCTGGTCTCCCTGTCGCTGCGCGGGGAGGGGACGATCTCCGCGATGCGGGACCGGCTCATCGAGCGTATCGGGGCCATGTCGAAGACGCAGTCCCTTCTTCTCAGCGACGCGCTGGAGAGCGCCGATCTCGCCGACATCATCGCCTCGGAAGCGGCCCATTACGTCGGGGCCGAACGGTTCGTCTGGTCGGGCCCTGCGGTGCGGGCGGGCGCGGCCGACGCGGCAGCCGTCGGCATGGTGCTGCACGAGCTCAGCACCAACGCCGCCAAGCACGGCGCGCTGGCGCCGGGCCGCGAGGGGCGGGTGGAGATCGGCTGGACGGTCTATGCCGGGCCGCCGACGGGGCGGCGCGTGTCGCTCGAATGGCGCGAGAGCACGGGCCCGTCCAAGATCGCCGCGCCCGTCTCCAGCGGCTTCGGCACGACGCTTCTCGACATGCTCGTCTCCGGCCAGCTGCACGGCACGATCGAGCGCGACTGGGCGCCCGGGGGTCTCATCGTGCGCACCGATTTCGCCCTCGCCGATGCCAGCCCCTCCGCCGACTGACCGACGGGGTTGTGACGCCGCTCCCGCGCCGCGCGGGCGCGACGCGCTCGGCCGCCGGCGGCGGGCGCGATGTCAGCCGGCGATGCCCTTGGCGATCGGCGCCTGAAAGGTCAGGCCGAGATCCCAGGGGAAGAAGATCCAGGTGTCCTGGCTCACTTCGGTGATAAACGTGTCGACGAGCGGGCGCCCCTTGGGCTTGGCGTAGACGGTGGCGAAATGCGCCTTCGGCAGCATGGAGCGCACGAGCGCGGCCGTCTTTCCGGTGTCGGTCAGGTCGTCGACGATGAGGATGCCGTCCCCTTCGTCCTCCAGGAGGATGGGCGAGATCGCCTTCAGGACCTGCAGTTCCCCTTGCGTGTCGTAGGAATGGTAGGAGGCGATGCAGACCGTCTCGATCATCCGCGTCCCCAGTTCGCGCGAGATGATCGCGGCCGGCACGAGGCCGCCACGGGTGATGCAGACGATCGCCTTCCACTCCTCGCGCAGGCTCGCGAGCCGCCAGGCCAGGGCGCGGGCATCGCGGTGAAACTGGTCCCAGGAAACGGGAAAGGACTTCTCCACCGACGACATCGAGCTCTCCGTGAGAAAGGATTGGGCTGCGATAGACTCGCCCGCGCCAAACGGCAAGGCGCGGCTCGGCCCTCCAGCGCGATCCGGTGGAGGCGCGAAAGCCGGAAGGGCGACGCGGTTCAGCCCGAACGCGCCGCCTCCATCGCGGCCAGCATGCCGGCGACCTCCGCCCCCGCCGCCTCCAGCGCCGCCCGGTCGCGCGAGCGCAGCACGAGCTCGGTGGAGTGGCGCTCGCCGTCGAAACGGGGATAGGAGCCGATGGCCACGCCTGGATGGGTCTTGGCGATCGCGCGCAGCGGGTCGCCGATCTCGCCCTCGCCGAAGCGGCAGTCGAGGCTGAGGCTCTCGACCGCCCGGCCCGCCGGCAAGAGCGGCAGGACTTCCTCCATCATCGCCTGGAAGATGCGCGGCACGCCGGCCATGACGAAGACGTTGTCCATGCGAAAGCCGGGCGCGACGGAGACCGCGTTGGCGATGAGGCTCGCGCCCTTCGGCGTGCGGGTCATGCGCCGGCGCGCCTCGGTGAAGGGCAGGTCGCGGCCGGCATAGTAGCGTTCCAGCAGCGCCACGGCCTCCGGGTGTTCCACCGCCTCGACGCCGAAGGCGGCGGCCACCGCGTCCGCGGTCACGTCGTCATGCGTCGGCCCGATACCGCCGGAGGTGAAGACGAAGTCGTAGCCGCGCCGCAGCGTGTTCAGGCTGTCGGCGATGAAGGCGGGCTCGTCGCCGACGATGCGCACCTCCTTCAGGTCGATGCCGGCGACGGTGAGGAGCTCGGCGAGATGGCCGATATTCTTGTCCTTGGTGCGCCCGGACAGGATCTCGTCGCCGATCGCGAGCATGGCCGCGGTCGTGGGGGGCTCGGTCGTCATGGCAACGGATCTCTCGAAGGGTCGAAGCCTCGAAAGAGAGGGCGGGGGCCTTCGGAAGGCAAGGCCTTGCGTCTTCCGCGCGTAGACAGTGCGTCGCGCGCGACGACAACGCACTTCCCGGCGCGATGGGCTATCCCATGTTGCGACACGTCAACCCCGGAAGGACGAGAGAACGGCATGGCAAAGGTTCTGGTGCTCTACTATTCGAGCTACGGCCACATCGAGACCATGGCCAAGGCCGTGGCGGAGGGCGCCGAGAGCGCCGGCGCGAGCGTCGACATCAAGCGCGTGCCCGAGACGGTGCCGGCGGAGGTCGCGGCCAGCTCGCATTTCAAGACCGACGCGCCCTATCCCGTCGCCGAGCCCGACGATCTCGCGGGGTATGACGCCATCGTCGTCGGCTCGCCCACGCGCTACGGCAACATGGCCTCGCAGATGGCCACCTTCTTCGACCGCACCGGCGGCCTGTGGGCGCAGGGCAAGCTGATCGGCAAGGTCGGCGGCGCCTTCTCCTCCAGCGCCACCCAGCACGGCGGCAACGAGGCGACGCTGTTCTCGCTGCACAAGACGCTGCTGCATCACGGCCTGATGATCGTCGGCCTGCCCTATTCCTTCCAGGGCCAAATGGCCTCCGACCAGATCGTCGGCGGCTCGCCCTACGGCGCGACGACCATCGCCAATGGCGACGGCTCGCGCCAGCCGAGCGCCATCGAGCTCGACGGCGCCCGCTTCCAGGGCAAGCACATCGCGGAGATCGCGACCAAGCTGTTCGGCTGATCCGAAGCGCCTCTCGAGACGGGCCCGACCCCGCATCCCCGGGGCCGGGCCTGTCGCGTTCGGGAGATGCGTGCGTCGGCCGTGCCGCTTCGGCCTGACGCGCGAGGGATTCGCCTCACGCTGCGCCGGGCGAAGACCCGCCGGCCTGCGAAACGCCCCGGCGCATACCGGTCTCGCTCATGCCGCGGCGTTCGCGGATGCCGGCGCGAGCACGGCGGTTGGCCGCCGGCGTTTGAAGGGGGGAGAAGAGGTCGGAAGAGGCCTGCCCGATCGGCGCCCGGCCTCAGAGGGCCGGACAGCCCGTCGACTTGAACGCGTTGCCGGTCTCGGCGCGGGCGTCCTCGGAGGCGAGGGCGTATTTCAATCGCTCGAGCGCGCCGTTCTGACGGCGCAGGCGCGAGAGCAGGCTGTTGGAGTTGTCTTCGGGGGTGGATTCCATCCCGGGACGGTCGGTCCGTTGGGACGGCAGCGGCTGCATCAGCGATGCCATGACTGCGTCCTCCTGCCCGGGAACGACTGATTTCGCACCGGACGTCCGAACCTAGCAAGATCGCCCGCGGGCTTCAAACAAATCTTGCGTGCGGGCGACCGGATGGCGGTTCTTTTATCTTTTTAATCATACTTTTATGGCGGGGGCGTCGCGCCCGGCCGATACGCGCCCGGCGGCCCGGGACGCCCGCGTCAGCCCGCCTCCTCGCGGCGCGGCCAGCCTCGTGTCGCGATGCCCCGCCGCAGGTCCGTGTCGTGCTCGCCAAGATCCGGGGCGCGTGCGGGCTCGGACAGCGGCGTGCGCGAGAAGACGATGGGCGTGCGCACGCCCGGCACCCCGTCCGCCGCGATCTCCATGCCGCGATGGCGGAACTGCGGGTCGGCGAAGAGATCGGCGACGCTGTTGATCGGGCCGGCCGGCACGCCGGCCGTCTCCAGCGCCTGCGACAGATCCGCCCGCGTCCGGGCGGCGATGGCCGGGCCGAGCGCCTCCTCCAGCGCCGCGCGATGGGCGACGCGGGCCGGATTGGTGGCGAAGCGCGCCTCGGCCGCGAGCGCGGGAAGGCCGAGCACGGCGCAGAGCCGGGCGAACTGGAGGTCGTTGCCGCAGGCCACGATCATCGGCCCGTCTTCCGCCTCGAACGTCTGGTAGGGCGCGATATTGGGATGGACATTGCCGAGCCGCGTCGGCGCGCGGCCCGTGACCAGGTAGTTCATCGCCTGGTTGGCGAGGACGCCGCCCATGCAGTCGAGAAGCGCCATGTCGATCTGCTGCCCGAGGCCGGTGCGCGCCCGCTCCAGAAGCGCCGCCTGGATGGCGATCGTGCCGTAGAGCCCGGTGAAGATATCGGCGAAGGCGACGCCGATCTTCTGGGGGCCGCCGGCCGGATCCCCCGTGAGGTCCATGATGCCGCTCATGCCCTGGATCAGGAAGTCGTAGCCCGCCCGCGCGGCATAGGGGCCGGTCTGCCCGAAGCCCGTGATCGAGCAGTAGACGAGGCCGGGATTGTCGGCGGAGAGCGAGGCGTAGTCGAGCCCGTAGCGCGCGAGCCCGCCGACCTTGAAATTCTCCACCACCACGTCCGCCGCGCCGATCAGGCGGCGCACGAGCGCCAGATCCCCGGCGTCGCGGAAATCGGCGACCATCGCGCGCTTGCCGCGGTTGCAGGCGTGGAAATAGGCGGCCGAGCGCGTGCCGTCCGCTCCCTCCACGTCCGGCGGCCCCCAGCGGCGCGTGTCGTCGCCCTCCTTCGCCTCCACCTTGACGACGTCGGCGCCGAGATCTGCGAGCGTCTGCCCGATCCAGGGGCCGGCGAGGATGCGGGCGAGCTCCACGACCTTGAGGCCCGACAGCGGCGGCTTCGTCATGGCGTCACCGGCTCCGGAGGAGGGGGAGGGCTGCGCCCTCAGAAGGCGGCGATGCCGGTCTGCGCCCGGCCGAGGATGAGGGCGTGGACGTCGTGCGTGCCCTCGTAGGTGTTCACCGTCTCGAGATTCTGCGCGTGGCGCATCACGTGATAGCCGATCTGGATGCCGTTGCCGCCATGCATGTCGCGGGCGGCCCGCGCGATGTCCAGCGCCTTGCCGCAATTGTTGCGCTTGATCAGCGAGATCATCTCCGGCTCGAACCGGTGCTCGTCCATCAGCCGGCCGACGCGCAGGCTCGCCTGCAGCCCGAGCGCGATCTCGGTCTGCATGTCCGCGAGCTTCTTCTGGAAGAGCTGCGTGGCGGCGAGCGGGCGGCCGAACTGGTGGCGCTCCAGCCCGTATTGCCGGGCGCGCAGCCAGCAGTCCTCCGCCGCCCCCATCACGCCCCAGGAAATGCCGTAGCGCGCGCGGTTGAGGCAGCCGAAGGGGCCGGCGAGACCCGAGACGCCCGGAAGCAGCGCGTCTTCGCCGACCTCCACGCCGTCCATGACGATCTCGCCGGTGATCGAGGCGCGAAGGCTGAGCTTGCCGCCGATCTTGGGCGCGGACAGCCCCTTCATGCCCTTTTCCAGCACGAAGCCCCGGATCTTGCCGTCATGGGCGTCGGACTTCGCCCAGACCACGAAGACGTCGGCGACGGGCGCGTTGGAGATCCAGGTCTTGGCCCCGCGCAGGCGGTAGCCGCCGGCGATCCTCTCGGCGCGCGTCGTCATGGCGCCGGGATCGGAGCCGGCGTCCGGCTCGGTCAGCCCGAAACAGCCGATCAGGTCTCCCGAGACCAGCCCCGGCAGGTAGCGCGCCTTCTGCTCGGGCGAGCCGTAGGCGAAGATCGGATGGATGACGAGCGAGGACTGAACGCTCATCATCGAGCGATAGCCCGAATCCACCCGCTCCACCTCGCGCGCCACGAGCCCGTAGGCGACATAGGACGCGCCCGCCGCCCCGAACTCCTCCGGCAGCGTCACCCCGAGCAGCCCCGCCCGCCCCATCGCCTTGAACAGGCCGGGCTCGAAGGTCTCGTCGAGATAGGCGGCCGCGACGCGCGGGGCGAGGTCCTCGCGCGCGAAGGCCGCCGCGCTGTCGCGCACCATCCGCTCGTCCTCGCCGAGCTGGTCGTCCAGGAGAAACGGGTCGTTCCAGGCAAAGGGCATGGCCGGCATCCTCGCAAGTCTCTCGACGGCCCCCCCCTTATGGCGCAGACGCGCGCGGGGTTGAACCGATCCTTCGGCATGACCTCATTCCCGCCGCTCATGCGGCCGCGCGTCCGGCCGGCTGGACCGGCCGAGGGTCATGGTGCGGACGACGGGACTCGAACCCGTAATCCCGGAGGCGACAGATTTTAAGTCTGCTGCGTATACCAGTTCCGCCACGTCCGCATCGTCCCTCCCGGTACAGAAGGACACGCGCCTTGGAAAGGGCGCCGGCGGGCGGACTGCGGGGGACGTGGGCCGTGCGGGCAGGGGGAGCTTGATATTTGCCGATGCGGATCGGCATCCCGAAAGGTCGATCCCCGCGTGGGCGGGGGAGCCGCGTATCCCCAGACCGCCGCCATCTTCGCGAAAGGTCGATCCCCGCGTGGGCGGGGGAGCCGCGAGTAGTGGTGTTGATCGTGCTCATGGATAAGGTCGATCCCCGCGTGGGCGGGGGAGCCGTAGTCGCCTGCCGCTCTGACAAGACGAAAGGCGGGCGATCCCCGCGTGGGCGGGGGAGCCTCCGCCTTCGCGAACTCGCCGCTGCGCAGATACGGTCGATCCCCGCGTGGGCGGGGGAGCCCATCTATGGACCGGCGCCGCCGCCGATGACGGGGGTCGATCCCCGCGTGGGCGGGGGAGCCGCACCTGCCGAGCGCCGGGCGGTCTCGAACTCAGGTCGATCCCCGCGTGGGCGGGGGAGCCCAATGAAGCGGCTTGAGCACGACCAGCCCGTAGGGTCGATCCCCGCGTGGGCGGGGGAGCCCCGCGGTGAGCGCGGTCCCAGACGAACCAGGCGGGTCGATCCCCGCGTGGGCGGGGGAGCCAAGCAATCGACCTCGCGCCTTTCGTCGGCGGCGGGTCGATCCCCGCGTGGGCGGGGGAGCCTGGAACGAACGCATCCCGAGGGAGTGTGCCGCGGGTCGATCCCCGCGTGGGCGGGGGAGCCATCAGCAAAGTGTACCGGATGCACGCCAAACACGGTCGATCCCCGCGTGGGCGGGGGAGCCCGCCTGCCAATTCCGCCGCCGCCTCGATTTCGGGGTCGATCCCCGCGTGGGCGGGGAAGCCCGACAGAGGGCGGATGTGCTCGATCTCCCAGGCGGTCGATCCCCGCGTGGGCGGGGGAGCCTCGAAGAGCTCCGGATATTCGATGCGCAGCGTGGGTCGATCCCCGCGTGGGCGGGGGAGCCTCTTGCGCTCAAGAGGTTGACCGGGCTGCACTTTGTCAAAGAACGTCGCTGCGGTCTACCAGACCGAGACGAGAACGCCGTCGAGATCGGCGAGGCGGCAGGGCGGGGTGCCGAGGACCTGGAGGCCGAGGCCGCCGGGCGCCTTGTCGTCCTTCCACAGGAGGACGAGGGAGCCGCGCTGCGTCTCGCCGTGCCAGTCGGAGACGACGGCCCAGGCGCGCTCGCGCACCGCCCGCGAGAGGTTGCCGGCGGCGTAGACGCCGGGGGCGGGCTCGGGCATCAGCGAGGCGAGGAAGCCGCGCGTGCGCTCGGGCACGTCACGCGTCACGATCACCGTCATGGCCATCGCCATCCTCCCGGAGCCTGCCCGCCGCCGGCATGCTCTTGTGCAGCGGGCGGTCGTCCTCGTCCTCGGCGGTCGGCGCGAGCACGGTCTTGATGCGGTCGATGAGGGCGGAAACGACCCCGTCGCGCTTCAGCCGCTCGCCGGCCATGCGCCGGGCGATGCGTTCCACGCCGTCGGCCGGGCGCTTCCTCGCCAGGGCGGCGGCCTTGAAGGCGACGGGGATCGTCACCGTGTCGCGCACGAGGTCGGCGACGTCGAGCACGAAGCTCTGGCCCGAATCCTCGTGGATGAAGCCGAGCTGCGGGATCGTGGCGGTGGACGCCACGGCGATGGCGGCGGCCGCCTCCACCGCGCTCGCCGCGTGGTTCAGCGCCTGGTTGGGCAGGTCGGCCGCGTTCGGGTTCTGCCGGTCGTAGCGCCGGCCGTGCCAGGCGATGCCGGCCCTCTCGGCCTCGATGCGATAGGTCTCCTTCATCCGCGCGCCCTCGATGCCGCGCAGCACGGCGATATCGCGATGCGGCAGCACCTCGCCGAGGCGCAGGGCGTACATGCGCCGCGCCACGAGCGGCCGGCCGCGCCGCTCGTCGGCCCATAGGCGGGCCTGCGCGCGGGCGAGATGGGAGAAGTCGGGCAGGAGCGGCTGGGCCGTGTAGAAGCGCACGCCGTCCGCGCCGATGGCGGCAAGGCCCACGCCGTGGCGCGCCAGAAGCCGCAGCGCGTCGTGGCTGACCGAGGAGCCGGGGCCGAGCAGCATCAGCGACACCGACTGGTGCGGCAGGCCGTAGCGCCCCGCCGGCACCATGCCCCCGCCCGCGCAGTCGAAGGTGAGGCAGCCGTCCTCGACCGTGAGGCGCCCACGGTCGAGAAAGACGAGCCCGTGCCGGTCCGCATGCGGAAGGCGGGCCGTTTCGAGGCCGAGCCGGCCGACGAGCATCGCCGCGCCCCTCAGGCCGGAGAGAGGAGAAGCATGCCGTAGCCGAAGGCGCGGTGGCGCCCTAGGCCGCGCGCCAGGCATTGCGCGAAGAGCCCGGCCTCGGCCACCTCGATCACGCCCTTGGCCTCGGCGGCATGGCCGTCGACCCCGACGAGCTGCCGGTTCTTGCCGCGCCGGGCGACCTTGGTTCGGTCCAGCCCGTCGAGCGAGAGGTCGAGGACGCGCGCCCCGCCGGCTTCCAGCTTGCCCCGCGCCCAGGCGGCGTAGACCGCGGCGCGCGCGGGCGGCTCGGCGGCCTCGCGTTCGGCGGCGCGCAGGGCGGCGACATAGGCGTCGATCTCCGCGCTCCGGTTGCGCTCGCCCTCCCGGTCGGTGCGCACGGTCGGGCGCAGGCGCACGGTGAAGCCGAGCCGGCGGCCCTGCGCGAATTGCGGCATCGCCTTGGCCGCGAGCGGTGCTTCGGCGAGCCCGAGGGCTGCCAGCGCGAGCGGATCGGCGAAGGCGCGGGCCGTCTCCTCGAGCGCCGCCGGGGGCGCGGCGCTGTAGGCCAGAAGCTGCGGCGGGCGCCCCCGGCGCGACAGGAGGCGGAAGGGCCGGGGCGCGCCCTCCTTGCCGAAGGCGGCGCAGAGAAGGGCGTGCCAGCCGTAGCCGTCGTCCTCGCCGCGGCGCGGGTCGAGCCGTTCGGCCGCGAACCAGCGCGCGGCCTGATGCGGATCAGGGTCGAGGCGCAGGAGATGCAGCGTCATCGCGTCTCCTCCACCGGCGCCGATCGCCCGAGCCGTCCGGCGCGGCCGCGCGCGAAGCTGCGCCCGCCGCCATGCAAGCCGGCGCGCCAGTTGCGCAGGTCCGCCACGAAGCGGGTCTCGAAGGCGCCGGGCAGGCCGGACGGGACAGGGCCGACGACGACGGGCCCTTGCGCGTGTCCGTCGCCGTCCTCGATCCCGTCCGCCGGGGCGAGCGCCAGCGCCTCGAACGCGTTCGCCGCCGCCACGTGGCGCCGGCCCGGCTCGCCGGACAGGAAGGGCCGCGAGGGCAGGCAGGGCTTGCGGCCGAGGAAGAGCGGCCGGGCGGGCGCCTCCAGCGCGGCCTCGAGATCCTCGAGGGTCGGCGCCTCCTCCGCCGGCTCGAGGGCGAGCGCCACGGTGAGCGCGGCGTCGGCGACGAGGTCGCGGTAGCGGATATGCGGCGAGGCATAGGTTCCCGCGCCGCCGGCGCGGCCCTCCGGCGCGCCGCGCGTCGTCCAGCCCCGGTCGCCGGCGCCGAGCTGCGCGGTCTGGAAGTCGCCGAGACCCTGGCCCGGCCGGTCGAGGCGCACGGCGAAGACCAGCCGGTCCTGCAGGCGCTGGTGCGCCGGGGCCATGGCCCGCGTCCAGCCGAGCGCGTTGGCGAGGAGGCCCGTGAGGCCGGAGGCGCCGGGCATCTCGCGCACGCGGCCGCGATTGTCGACGATCTCGTCGCCGAAGGCCATGAGCGGCGCCTCGAGCGTCAGGAGGAGGAAGCGCAAGGGCTCAGGCCTCCGTGCCGGCCACCTCGGCCGCCACGGCGGCGGCGAGGGCGTCGAGCGGCATCGTCTGCGAGATCGGGGCCGCGCCCGCCGGCGCGGGGATCGGGTCGAGGGCCGACAGCCGCCGCGTCTCGCCGCCGCCATACATGGCGTCGAGCTTGACGAGCTGGGCCTGCAGTGCCTCTGCGGCGTCCGCGACGCTGGGCCTCACCGGCACGCGGAAGGCGTTGGAGAGCGAGCGCGGCTGGCGCTGGCCGGTCTCCACCAGCACGAGGTCGGCATAGGCGTAAGGGGCCGTCGAGCCCTTCTTGGCGCCGGGCGAGACTGTGGCGACGAGATGGACGAGATGCTCCACCACCTTGCCGGCGAGCGCGGCGTCGCCGCCCAGATTGCGCGTCAGCAGCGCCACGTCGACGACCACGTAGACGTAGAAGAGGCCGGCGGTCAGTTCCGTGTCGAAGATGCCGCCCGCGCCGGTGCCCGTCTCCAGGTCGTCGACGACGGTGAAATAGTCCGTCTCGGCCTGCTCTCCATGAACGGTGAAGGCATGGGCGACGTGGATCGGCGCCTCGGTATTGGCTTCGGGATCGGAGGTCACCATGCGGCCGAAGAGCGCCGCCTCGAGCCCCGCCTGAAGCGGACCCTTGGCCTTCAGCATCTCGGAGAGATTGGCCTTCTCCTCCTTCTTGAACAGGCGCTCGACGGCGGCCGCCGCCGCCTTCTCGTCCGGCTCGGCGGCGGCGGCGCGCGCCTTTTCGAGGAGATAGGCGATCTCCGGCTCGCCGATGAGAAGGGCCTGGCGCGAACTCTTGTCCTTGGCCGCGTTCTTGCCGTAGAGGCCGATGGCGAGCTGGTCGATCGTGCCCTTTCGGCTTTCCGGCGAGCCGACGCCCTCGGCCTCCAGCACGGTGAGGATGCGCTCCTCCGGCAGCTTGCGCGAGCGCACCGCCATGTCCGGCCCGATGGCCGACAGCGCGAAGGGCCCGTCCGCCTTGCGCCAGTGGCGCTTCAGGCATTGCGAGGAGATGCGCGTGCGCACCGCCGTGCCGAAGGGCATGCGCTTGGCAAGGCCGGAATCGTCGCGGTTGAGGAGGGCTGCCGCGTAGGAGGTCAGCGCGTGGATCTGGACGAAGCGGGCGGTCATTCCTCGGTCTCTCCGGTCTTTGATGGGGGGGCGACGTCCTCGCTTGCGGCGCGGCTCGTCCAATAGGCGCGGGCGATGCGGTAGCGGGTGTCCTCGACCTCGTCCTCGCCGCCCAGAAGCAGTTGTCCGATCTCGACGAAGGGCAGCGATCCCCTGCGCGCGAGACGCCGCGCCAGCCGCAGGATCGCATCGTCGAGCGCCTCGCCGCGCGCGGTCATCAGCATCTGCACCCGGCGCTCGGCGATCTTCTCCTCGGCCAGAGCGAGGCCGAGCGGGCGACGCCCGTTCTCCAGCGCCGCGGCGCCGGCCGGCAGCGCCAGGATCTTGGCGAGAAGCGCGATCCGCTTCGCCCGCTCCAGACCCGCCTTTGGCGCGATGCGCACGAGAAGGCGCTGGAAGGCGGGCGCCAGCGGCTGCGCGGGGTCCATCCGCCGCAGCGCCGCCAGATCGCCGCGCTGCTCGACCTTGTGCAGGACGCGGATCGCGGCGGCGAGGCGGCGCGTGATGCCGTCGCTCGCCCGTTCGGGGGCGTCCTGCGGGGCGGGTTCGGGCACTGGATCAGGCCGCATCGCTCACCTTTCTGAAATAGAGGTCGAGATCCTTCGCCCCGTAGAAGGCGCGGCGATAGTTCTCCTCGGCCCGCACGAGCGCGCGGTGGCTGCGCATGGTCGAGCGCGGCGTGCTCGACGCGGCGCCGCGCAGCACGGTGTCGCGCCCGCGCCGGTAGAGATCCTCCAGCCAGGCGATGCGCGCGGTCCGCCGCGCATCCGCGCTCGCCTCCTCGACCTCGCGGAACAGCGCCTCGAAGAAGTCCCTGTCGATCTCGGCCTGGAACCGGTCGAGGAAGCTCTCCGCCCGGCGCGCCGAGGAGGGATCGCGCGGATCGAACCCGTCGCGGTCCGGCCCGTTCTGGAACAGCGTCATGAGGCCGAAGCGCAGGGCCGAGCGCACGAATCCCGCTTCCCGGATGCGGGCCTGCGCGAGCTCGGCGAGCGCCGGCAGCTCGCCCGCCTTCATCCGCGCGGCGGCCTTGCTCGGGATCGGCACCCGGCGCTCGTGATGGCCCTCGGTCTTGCCCTGGCCGCGCGCGGTGGCGCGGCACAGGAGGCTCCAGCCCGGACCCGCCTCGCCCTCGCCGAAGCGCTGCAGGAGAGCGGGCTCGATGCCGCTCTGGAACAGGATGGCGGAGAGGCGCCGATAGTCGAAGCCGCGCGCGTCGACGGTCAGGGCGCGCCGCCCGCGCTCGTCGGCGACGACCGGCGTCCACGGATCGCCCGTGATGCCGGCCTCCGCCTTGTCCATGAAGACGCGCATGGCCTTGGAATTGCCGACGCGGGCGCTCAGCCGGTCGCCGTCGCTCACGAGCCGGACCCGGCGGCAGATCTCGATGTACCAGGGATGCAGCCCCTTGCGCGGCATCGAGGTCTCGCCGTTCCAGGGTTGCAGCCAGAGAAGGGCGGGACCCTCCGGCTCGTATTCGCCGAAGCGCTCGAGAACGTCGTCGAAAGCCTTGATAAGACGATGGATATCGCGGAATATATGCGCGCCGATACCGCCCGGCGGGGCCAGACCGACGCCCGGGCGATTGGCGAAGCCCCCATTCATCCGGGACACGCCGAAATTGCCGGCGCCGAGGAAGCCTTCGCTCGTCTGCAGCGCGACGAGGGCGAAGAGCCAGTCGTCGGGCGCCGCATCGGCCATTCGCGCGACCTTCAGGTCGTGGTTGCGCGAGGTGACCAGCATGTCCAGCTCGTCGGGCGTCGCCACCGCGTTGAGGGCGCCGACCGGCCCGATCGGCGGCTGGAGGAAGGCCGGCTGGTCCGCCGGCGAGACGAGCCGCCAGGGCTCTCCGTCCGGGAAGCCCGGCGTCAGCGCGCGCAGGATCGCCGCCCATGCGCCCGCCTCCCGCGGCGGCGCGTCGAGGCCGGCCTTCAGGCAGGCGACCGCGCCGAGCTGGCAGAGGAGCGCGTGCCAGGGATGGCGCTGATGCGCGCGCAGGCCGGGAAAGCTTGCGACGCCGTCCGTCGCCAGCCTCTCGTAGAGGCCGGGCAGGCTGACGCCGTCGGAAGCGCCTGCCGTATCGACGATGCGAATCAGGGAATCCTGCAGCAAATCCATCAGAGGCCGAACCTTCTCTTGTTATGTGAAACTCAGCAACCCGCGCGCGAGAGGTCAAGCCCCAATCGTCGCTGCACTGCAACCTTTGATGGGATTGTCCTCCTGCGTTCTTCCGAGCGATAATCGACGGACCCTGCCCACGCGGGGATCGACCTCTTCTCTTGTTGGGGTTCTGCGTCGCGAAGGCGCCTTCTCCGCCCGCGCGGAGCGTTCAGACGGGCCGTTCCGCCCGCAGCCCGTAGCTGTCGTAGACGAAGGCGCGGTCGGCGAGCGTGAAGGTGAAGCCTTCGGCGCCCGGCCGGATTTCCACGGGCTCGAACGCCCCTGCCGGGTTGAGATGGCTCGGCACGACCAGCCGGGCGACGGGGTCGCCGAACGGACCGGGCAGGGGCGGGTCGAAGACGATCTCGGCCTCGCGGCCGCCGAGCCGCGTCGCCGCGTCCTCGGCGAGCGAGAATTCCGTCATCGGTCTGTCCCACTCGATGGACACGCTCCTCGCGCTGCCCTGCGCGGCCGAGTCCCGCCCCTGCCGGGCCATGTGCACGGTCTGCCAGAACGGGTCGAGGCTCGCGAGGTCCGACGCGAGGTCGTCGATGCGGTCGGGATGGGTCGCGGCCTCCACGAGACGGCGGTTGGCGGCGGGGATCGACCATTCGGGCTCGGCGAGGACGAGGCGGCGCGTCGCCTCCAGGACGAGAAGGTCGCGATAGACGGAGCCGAACCCGTGCGGCCCGCCGCTTCCGCGCCGCTGGGCCGCGAGCGCCTCGTCGAAGCCGGCGGGCACGAGCACGTGGACGCAGGGCGCCTCGAAGCCCGGCGGGCGGGCCCGCTCGTGCCGGTGCAGGCGGCCAAGGCGCTGCAGCAGCACGTCCATCGGCGCGAGATCGGTGACGACGAGGTCGGCGTCGATGTCGAGGCTGATCTCCAGCGTCTGCGTGCCCACGAGGACGAGCCCGCCCGCGCGCGGCGCGCTCTTGCCGAAGGCGGCCTCCACCGCCGCGTCCAGCCGCCGCCGGTCGGCGCGCGCGAAGCGCCCGTGATGCAGCGTCGGCCGCCCCTCCAGGCCGAACTGGACGCCGTCGCCCGGGGCGAGCGCCTCCAGCGCCCGGCGCGTGGCCACCGCGTCGCCGACCGTGTTGCGCATCACGAGGACGCGTGCGCCGGCCCGGGCCGCGTCGAGCGCCAGACGCGCCACTTTGTCCGGCTCGTCGCCGAGCGCCTGCGGGCGGAGACGGACGCGCTTCTCGCGGCCGCGGCTCTGCGCCCCTTGCGTCTCGATGCGCCCCGCCGACAGGGTGGAGACGGAGGGGTAGGGCAGGGCCACGGCCTCGTCGAAGCCGGGCTCCGCCTGCCGGCGGCGGCGCGGCAGGCCCGCCTGCAGCAGCGCCGTGCGCGCGGCGGCGCCGAGGGTCGCCGAGAGGAGCAGCGCCTCGCCGCCGGCGGCGCGATGCTGCGCGAGAAGGTTGGCGAGGAGCGCCGTCATGTAGGGGTCGGAGGCGTGCACCTCGTCGACCACGAGCAGCGAGCGCGACAGGAGGCTGGAGCGCATCTGCGCATGGGGGCTGCGCACGGCGCCGAGCAGCGCCTGATCGATCGTGCCGACGGCGATCGGGGCGGCGAGAAAGCGCTTCGGCCGCTCGGCCGCCCAGCGGCGGCGGCGCTCGGCCGCGTCCGGCGCGTCGCTCCATTCGGCCGTGAAGTCGGGCAGCGGGCGCACGCCCGCCTCGTCCGCCCCCGCATCCCCGGGCAGCGCGCGCACCACGACGGGCCGGCGGTCCGGATCGGGAAACAGCCGGTCGCGCGCCTCGCGCACGCGCTCGAACATGCGCGTGGCGGCGACGCGGGTCGGCAGCGCCAGATAGAGCCCGTCCACCCGGCCGGTCATGAAGAGGCGGGCGAAACGGTAGAGCGCGCCTTCCGTCTTGCCCGAGCCGGTCTCCGATTCCATCACCACGACCGGCCCCGGCGCCTCCCCGGCGAGGCGCTGGATCGCGGTCGGCGCGAAATCGCTGACGGCGGAGAAGTCGGCGGGCGGCGCGTCCGCGGGGCGGAAGCGCTCCACGTCGAGGCCGAGATCGCGCAGCAGCCGCCGGGCCCGCGCTCTCGCGAAACCGGCGCGCGGCCCGTCGCCGGGCTCGGCGAAGGGAAAGGCGTCCTCGCTCTCGTCCGAGCCGAGCCAGTCGGCGAGCTGCAGGAGGCCGAGATAATGGTGCCAGAAGGCCGGCGCCTTCGGCAGCGGGGCGCCCGGCGCGAAGGCCTGCGGCCAGCAGCGTTCGGCCTCGGCCACGAGCGCGGCGACATCCGCGCTCGGCACGCGCCTGGCCGGCGCCCAGAGCGGCAGGTGGCGCTGCGCCGCCTCCCGGCGGACGATCTCGGCGGGCGGCGCGCCGTGATGGGCGAGGACGCTGGCGAAGACCTCGAGACAGCGGTGGAAATCCTCGCCGAACCAGGTGTCGAGCCGCGACAGCCCGCCCGCCTCCCAGAGCGCTTCGTCGTGCAGCACGATCGGGGCCTCCGCGATATGGCCGGCGCGCGCCAGGCCCGCCGCGAAGGGCAGGGCCCGGTTCTGAAACCCGTGATTGCTCTTTCCCAGATCGTGCAGGAAGGCGAGGACGACCAGCCGCGCGCGGCAGCCGTCGTCGAGCGAGGAAAGGTCCGCGAGGCGCGCCAGCCGGCCGGCGAAGGACGGCAGGCTCAAGACCGCCTCCATCGCCGCCGCGACGTCGTGGGCGTGGTCCACCAGCGGATGCCACTCCCGCGGCGCCTCGCGCGGCCGCAGCTTCGCCCAGGGCGCGTCGATCGGAAACTGCAAGACGACCGGCCTCCCGCCCCTTCACCCAGGGTTGCAGACTATGCGGGCGCGAAAGGGTTGGGAAGAGCCGACCGGACGGCGCCCGGATTTTTCGGGACGGGCCCCGCGTGGGCGGGGGACTGACGCTGGACCAGCACTGCGAACTCGACATGCAAGGTCGATCCCCGCGTGGGCGGGGGCGCCATGGCAGCGCTAAGCTGGCGGCGCCGGCCCGCGGGTCGATCCCCGCGTGGGCGGGGGAGCCACATCGCCGGGCTTCTTATCGTCGGCCGCACTGGGTCGATCCCCGCGTGGGCGGGGGAGCCAAGGCGGCGCGGGACGCGGCCTCGGCGGCTGAGGGTCGATCCCCGCGTGGGCGGGGGAGCCCGGATTGGCGTCCGGCAATGAAGCCCACAGCGGGGTCGATCCCCGCGTGGGCGGGGGAGCCAGGTAGGCGCCTTCCCAGACATGGGCGTAAGTGGGTCGATCCCCGCGTGGGCGGGGGAGCCGACGAATCCAACTCGCGCCAGTGCGTGACGGTGGGTCGATCCCCGCGTGGGCGGGGGAGCCCACCACTTCGTGGCCCGATGCGTCATCTGGGCGGGTCGATCCCCGCGTGGGCGGGGGAGCCGCGGTCGCGAGCGAGAGCGCGCGCACCTTCTCAGGTCGATCCCCGCGTGGGCGGGGGAGCCCTCCGCATCGTCATCAGCCGGCGGTTGACGACGGGTCGATCCCCGCGTGGGCGGGGGAGCCCAGGAGAACGACATGACTGTCTCGAAGGAGCAGGGTCGATCCCCGCGTGGGCGGGGGAGCCGCGATCTTGGTGTCCACCGACCCCAGTAGCTGGGGTCGATCCCCGCGTGGGCGGGGGAGCCCCCGGCACCTTCGTCGTGCGCACCAGCGGCAAGGGTCGATCCCCGCGTGGGCGGGGGAGCCTGCATCTGGAATTCCTCGCCCGGCCCGAGGTGAGGTCGATCCCCGCGTGGGCGGGGGAGCCGCGCTTCCTATTTCAGGAATATCAGCCTCCTAAGGTCGATCCCCGCGTGGGCGGGGGAGCCCAGGCTTGCCTCAACCGCTCGCCCTCTCGGGCAGGTCGATCCCCGCGTGGGCGGGGGAGCCGCAGCGCACACGACGTGCTCGTGGGCGAGATTGGGTCGATCCCCGCGTGGGCGGGGGAGCCCCGGCGTCAGAGGTCGGGAATATCCCTCTGAAGGGTCGATCCCCGCGTGGGCGGGGGAGCCATTTCCACCACGGTCTTACTGGAGACACTGTGGGGTCGATCCCCGCGTGGGCGGGGGAGCCGAAGTGAATGGATGGAAGAACGGTGGTTTGATGGGTCGATCCCCGCGTGGGCGGGGGAGCCGGACACGGCACTCCATCAGCAGGCGATGGGCCAGGTCGATCCCCGCGTGGGCGGGGGAGCCACCGCAATGACCACCACCTCCACCACGATCGACGGTCGATCCCCGCGTGGGCGGGGGAGCCGTGACGGTGAAGGTGAGCGCGACGACCCAGGGGGGTCGATCCCCGCGTGGGCGGGGGAGCCACGACCTCGATTTCCTCTTCAGCCCCATCCGCGGGTCGATCCCCGCGTGGGCGGGGGAGCCATCGGCAGGTCGGTGACGGTCATCGTCGTGGGGGGTCGATCCCCGCGTGGGCGGGGGAGCCGATCCTACCGCATCCTTGAGAACCCCGACGCGGGGTCGATCCCCGCGTGGGCGGGGGAGCCCTCCGATATGAACGGTGAGGGCGGCCTCGTCGGGGTCGATCCCCGCGTGGGCGGGGGAGCCCCGCCATTAAAGCCGCTGGGTTCGCTACTGCCGGGTCGATCCCCGCGTGGGCGGGGGAGCCCGGCGGTCTGGGGATACGCGGAGCCGCTAAGAGGGTCGATCCCCGCGTGGGCGGGGGAGCCGCCGACAATCTCAAGGAAATGGACCGGCGGCAGGGTCGATCCCCGCGTGGGCGGGGGAGCCTCTTGCAGCCAAGCGGCTGGCATTGCTGCGTTATGTCAAAGAGCGTTTCGGCGGGCGGGTCGTGCGTGCCGTCCTTTATCGCGGCTCGGCGGCGGGGTTGCAAACGTATTCTGGTCGGGGCGCGGGGGTGGAAGGGCGGGGGCGGGGGCTGCTAAGCAGGGCCCGTCCCTTTCGCTCGAGCCTTCGAGGACCGCCGCCATGACAGCGCAGACCCTGCGACCCTTCCATGCCGTCGCGCCGGCTCTGGTGGACGTGGCGGCGGGCCGCGCGCCGGCCGATCTCCTCGTGCGCGGGTGCCGCTGGGTGAACGTGCATTCGGGCGAGGTCCTGGCGGGCTGCGACATCGCCGTGAAGGACGGGCGCTTCGCTTGGTGCGGGCCGGACGGCGGGCACACGGCGGGGCCGGACACGGTGATCGTGGAGGCGGAGGGGCGCTATGTCGTGCCGGGCCTGTGCGACGCGCACATGCATGTGGAGAGCGGCATGGTCACCGTCACCGAGTTCTGCCGCGCGGTGATCCCGCACGGCACGACCTCGATGTTCGTCGACCCGCACGAGATCGCCAACGTGCTCGGGCTCGCCGGCGTGCGGCTGATGCACGACGAGGCGGCGGTGCAGCCGGTCAACGTCTTCGTGCAGATGCCCTCCTGCGTGCCCTCCGCGCCGGGGCTGGAGGAGGGCGGCGCCGTGCTCGGGCCCGCCGACGTGGAGGAGGCGATGGGCTGGCCGCAGATCGTCGGGCTCGGCGAGGTGATGAACTTTCCGGGCGTCGTCGCCAACGATCCCCTGATGGTCGGCGAGATCGCCGCCACGCTGCGCGCCGGCAAGACGGTGGGCGGCCACTACGCCTCGCCCGATCTCGGCCGGCCCTTCCACGCCTATGTCGCCGGCGGCCCGCAGGACGACCACGAGGGCACGCGCATGGAGGATGCGGCCGCGCGCGTGCGCCAGGGCATGAAGGCCATGCTGCGCCTCGGCTCGGCCTGGTACGACGTGGCGGCCCAGCTGCGCGCGATCACCGAGATGGGACTCGACTCGCGCCACTTCGTCCTGTGCACCGACGACTGCCATTCCGGCACGCTCGTGCGCGAGGGCCACATGGACCGCGTGGTGCGCCACGCCATCGCGCAAGGGCTGAAGCCGATGGTCGCGATCCAGATGGCGACGATCAACACGGCCGAGCATTTCGGCCTCGAGCGCGAGATCGGCTCGGTCACGCCCGGGCGCCGGGCCGACTTCCTGATCGTCTCGGATCTGGCGAGCCTTGCCATCGACGCGGTCTATGCGCGCGGCCTGCGCCTCGCCTCGGCCGGCCTTCTGGAGGTCGAGCTCGCCCCTTACGACTATCCGCCGAGCGCCATGGGCACGGTGAAGCTCGGCAAGCGCCTCCAGGCCGGCGATTTCGCGATCGCCGCGCCCGCCGGCGCCAACGCCGTCACCGCCCGCGTCATCGGCGTCGTCGAGAACCAGGCGCCGACAAGGGCGCTGACGGCCGAACTCTCCGTGCGCGACGGGCTGGTGGAGGGCGACGAGAGAAGGGACGTCGCGCAGATCGCCGTCGTCGAGCGGCACCGGGCGAGCGGGACGGTGTCGAACGCCTTCGTCTCGGGCTTCGGTTATCGCGGCCGCATGGCCATGGCCTCGACGGTCGCGCACGACGCCCATCACATGATCGTCGTGGGCACCGACCGCGAGGAGATGGCGCGCGCGGCCAACCGGCTGGGCGAGGTCGGCGGGGGCATCGTGCTCTTCGCCGACGGGGAGGAGAAGGCGATCATCGAGATGCCGGTCGCCGGCCTCATGTCGAACGAGCGCGCCGAGATCGTGGCGGCCAAGGCCGACCGGCTGATCGCGGCCATGCGCGACTGCGGCTGCGAGCTGAACAACGCGGTGATGCAGCACTCGCTGCTCGCCCTCGTCGTCATCCCCAGCCTTCGCATCTCCGACAAGGGGCTCGTCGATGTCGAGACGTTCCAGCTCGTCGATCTCTTCCTGTGAGGGCGCCCGCTTTACAAACGCGCGCGCTTGGAAGAAATGAGGCGGCAACGAAACGCCGGACCGGAAGGAGGCGCGCCATGACCAGACGCCTCTCCTCGCCCGGCGGCGTGCGCGGGCTCATTACCGCCGCCGGTGGAACCGCCGGCGCCTTCTGAGGGTCCTTCCCGGCGGGGCCCGACGGCGCGAAGTCCGAGACCGCGAAGGGGCGGGCGGCCGATGCCGCGCCCTCCGCGGCTCGTGTGCCAGACCGACGGGCGGGCTCGACGCCGCGCCTTGCGAAAGCGAAGACCTTCCATGTCCAACGACGATTTCAAATCCGGCGTCGCCCGCGCCGAGACCGCGCTGCGCGCGCTCTTTCCCGCCACCCCGCTGCAGCTGAACGAGTTCCTCTCGGCCCGCTACGGGGCGCGCATCTATCTGAAGCGCGAGGACCTGACGCCGGTGCGCTCCTACAAGCTGCGCGGCGCCTTCAACTTCATGCGCAAGCGCATGGAGGCGGGCGACGCCACGCGCGCCTTCTGCTGCGCCTCGGCCGGCAACCACGCGCAGGGCTTCGCCTTCGCCTGCCGCTTCTTCGGCCTGAAGGGCCGCGTCTTCATGCCGGTGACCGCTCCGCAGCAGAAGATCGACAAGACGCGCGCCTTCGGCGGCGAGGCGATCGAGGTCGAGCTCGTCGGCGATTTCTTCGACGACTGCTACGCCGCCGCCAAGACCTATGCGCGCGAGAGCGGGGCCGCCATGGTGCCGCCCTTCGACCATGCCGACATCGTGGAGGGCCAGGCGAGCGTCGCGCGCGAGATCCTCGAGCAGATCGGCGACGAGACGATCGACATGATGGTGCTGCCGGTCGGCGGCGGCGGGCTCGCCTCCGGCATGGCGCGCTATTTCGAGGACCGGCCGGAGACGGCGCTGCGCTTCGTCGAGCCGCTCGGCGCGCCGAGCCTCAAGGCCAGCCTCGACGCCGGCCGCCTCCTGCGCCTGCCGCAGCTCGAAGGCTTCGTGGACGGGGCGGCCGTCGCCGAGATCGGCGCGCTGCCCTTCTCCATCCTGCAGCGCTTCACCCCGGACGACGTGATCCTGGCGCCGGAAGGGCGGCTCTGCCGCACCATGCTGGAGATGCTGAACGTCGAGGGAATCGTCGTGGAGCCCGCCGGCGCGCTGGCCATCGACGCGCTGCGCGATCTGGCCCCCGAGATCGCCGGCAAGACCGTGGTCGCGGTCGTCTCCGGCGGCAATTTCGACTTCGAGCGCCTGCCGGACGTGAAGGAGCGCGCGCTGCGCTTCGAGGGCTCGAAGAAATACTTCATCCTGCGCCTGCCCCAGCGCCCCGGCGCCCTGCGCGACTTCCTCAACCTTCTCGGCCCGGACGACGACATCGCCCGCTTCGAATACCTGAAGAAGTCGGCCCGCGACTTCGGCTCCATCCTCTTGGGCATCGAGACCAAGGACCCGGCGAATTTCGAGACGCTGCTGCAGCGCTTCGCCGCCAACGGCATCCGCTACCAGGACATCACCAACGACCAGATCGTCGCCGATCTCCTGATCTGACGATCGATCAGGCGTCGCCGTCGTAGCCGGCGGCGCCCGAATCGAGGAGGCGGCGCAGCTGCGTGAAGCCTTCCTCGACGCCCGCCCGGTTCATCGACGAGAAGGCCATTCGGGAGCGGTGGAAGCTGCGGTCCATGCGCTCCGCCTTGTACTCGTCCTCGTCGTCGATGAGGATGTCGAGCTTCGCCGCGGCGGCCTTGAACGTGCCGGACAGCCACGGCTCGGGCAGTTTCAGCCAGATGAACGGGCAGTAGCGGTGCGAGGCGAACTCGTAGCCCGCGAAAATCCGCGAGACGAGCGCATGCCGCGCGGCGATCTCCTCCATGCTGCGCCGGGAGAGGTCGCCCGCCGCGCCCGACAGGACGAGCCGCGCGCCGGCCTCGGCCAGGACGTAGGAGAGCCCGCCCGTCAGGAGCTTGTGCGTCACCTTCAGCCGCTGGGCGACATGCGGCGGGCAGGCGACCCAGCCGCCGCGCAGGCCGGCCGCCACGCTCTTCGACAGGCCGCCGACGACGAAAGTGCGGTCCGGCGCGAAGCTCGCGACAAGGGGCGTCGGATCGTCCGACATGGCGCCGTAGAGATCGTCCTCGATCAGCCAGACGCCGTATCGCTGGGCGATCTCGGCGATGGCGCGCCGGCGCGACTCGGGGAGGATGGCGAGCGTCGGATTGTGAATCGTCGGCATGAGGAAGGCGATCTTGGGATGCTGCTGGGCGCAGACGCGCTCGAAATCCTCCGGCACCATCCCGTCCGCGTCGGTCTCCACCGAGATCGTGCGCCGTCCCGCCAGACGGGCGCTGCGGGCCATGAAACTGTAGGTCAGCGTCTCGAAGGCGATGCGGTCGCCAGGCGCCGACATGGCGGTGATGACGGAGAGGGCGGCGGCCGTCGCCCCTTGCGTCGGCACGATATCCTCCTTCGCCGGGCTCCAGCCGTTGCGCGAGAGCCAGCGCACGCCCGCGTCCAGCCAGTCCTCCGGCGTGGTGCGCGAATAGCTCGCCACCTCCAGCGGCTGCTGCGCGGCGATCTCCCCGAGCACGGTGCCGATGATCGCCCCTTGCGCGATGTCCGGC
Organism: Aurantimonas sp. Leaf443; assembly: GCF_001425575.1. Lineage (GTDB taxonomy): Bacteria > Pseudomonadota > Alphaproteobacteria > Rhizobiales > Rhizobiaceae > Leaf443. The sequence goes on from NZ_LMRD01000001.1 coordinate 780,992, forward strand.
GCGGCCGTCGTGTCGAAGCGCAGCTTGTCGGGCGGCGTCTCCACCATGCGCGTGCCGAAGAAAGACTGCGCGAAGCGGTCCGCTCCATGCTCGGCGGCGCCGGTCTCGCGGTCGAGCACGTAGGTGCCGCGCCCGACCTCGCCGGACACGATGCCGCGCTCGCGCAGCAGCGCATAGGCCCGGCCGATTGTACCGATTGTCACCCCGAGGTCGTAGGCGAGATTGCGCTGCGGCGGCAGTTTCTCGCCGCCGGCCACGGCGCCGTCGGCGACGGCCTGTTCGATCCCGTCCGCCAGGCGCGCGTAGAACGGGCCTTCGCCGTCGACGGGTTTGGGAGACCAACTTGTCATGGGGACAATTATCTATCTTGCAGGACAATGAGGGTCAAGGCTACGCAATGTCACCGCAATGCCGGCGGGGAAGGGTGACAATATGACGAGCGTTGAATTCGATAGGGGTACAATCGGGCGCGCCGTGCCGCTCTTGCCGCGCGTGCCGGGGCGCCGCTCGGTCGAAGTGGATGCACGCCCCTCCTTCGTCCGTCGTCTCGTCGTCTGGATGACCCGCGAGGCCGCGCTCCGTCGTTCGCGCCGCGCGCTTCTCGACCTGACGCCGGACCAGCTGCGCGATGTCGGGCTGACCCGCGATCAGGCGCTGCGCGAGGGCCGCCGGTCCTTCTATCTCGACTGAGGGCGAAGGGGCGCCAGATGCGGCCGCGGCGCGCTCACCGCGCCGGCAGCGCCTCGATCCAGGCGACGATGCGCGCGGCCAGCGCGTCCGTCGTCTGCGGGGACAGTATGTCGCCGGCGATGACGTGGTTCGCCGGATCGCCGGTCACCGGGACTTCGACGGCCGCGTGGGGCCCGCCCCAGGCGGCGACGAGCGCCTCCGTCGCCGCCGCGTCCACCACCTGGTCGGCGGGCGAGAAGAGGGCGAGGAGCGGCAGGTCGATGCGGCCGACGTCGATCCGGGCGACGGCGCGCAGGAGCGCGGCCATCGGCAGGAGCGCGGTCGTCGGGTAGCTCGTCGTCCAGTGCTCCGCCTGCTCCGGCGAGCGCGGCGTGAAGGAGCGCGTCTCCCCGCCGATCAGCGGCAGGAGATCGCGGGCGAAGGGCAGGTCGAGCAGGAAGGCCCAGCGGTCCAGGAGCCGGAAGTTCGGCGAGAGCAGGACGAGGCCGCCCACATCCTCCATCACGCCGGGAAGGGTGGCGCCGTAGGTGGCGAGCGTGCCGCCCGTCGAATTGCCGATCACGATGACCCGGTTGCCCAGCGCGCGCCCGATGGCGGTCGCCTCCGCCAGATCGTTGACCCAGTCGTTGACGCTCGCCTCGCCCATCGCGGCACCGTCGCGGCCGTGGCCGGAGAGGCGGGTGTAGAAGAGATTGGCGCCGAGCGCCGCGGCCACCTTGTCGGCGAGGGGGCGCACCTCCGCCTTCGAGGCGGAGAAGCCGTGGATATAGACGATCGAGAGCGGCGTGCGCGCCCGCGAGGCCGGATAGGCCCAGACGATCTCCTTGGCGTCGGCCGGCCGCAGGTTCGGCACGTCCGCCTCTATGCGCTCCAGGTAGCTCGTCGGGTCGTCGCCGAGGCTCGCCGCGTCGAAGCTGATGGTGGCGTCCACCGGCTCGCGCGGGCCGAGGAACCAGAGGCCGAGGCCGGCGAGACCGAGGACGAGCACGGCGACGATGAGGATGCGGGCAATCACGCGGGGCGTCTCGTTCCGATGGAGGGCAGGGCGTGTTTACCGGGGCGGGGCTGCGCTGTGAACCGCAGCGCCCGCAAATTCGCGGCCCGCGTCCGCCGGCCGCGCCGGCCGACGGGCTCTGTCGTCAAAGCACGAGCCGGTAGAGCGCGAAGCCGTTCTGCCCCTCGCCGAGCGGCTCGATCCGCGCCCCCTTCACGCTCGCCGCATAGGCGCGGCCCGCCGGGCCCGTCTCGAAGGTCGCGCTCGTGCCCGGCAGCGGCACGAAGCTCCAGTTGGCATCGGCGGCCGGATCGATGACCTTCTCCTCGTGGATGTAGCGCACCAGGACGTCGCGATTGGCGTCGGGCGCGACATAGACGATCTTCTCTTCCGACAGGCCCGGGAACTTGCCGCCGCCGCCTGCGCGGTAGTTGTTGGTGGCGACGATGAACTCGGCCCCCTCGTCGATCGGCTTGCCGTCATAGGCAAGGTCCACGATGCGGCGGGCGTCGGGATCGACGACGGTGCCGTCCTCGCCGTAGCGGGCGGGCTTGGAAAGATCGATGCGGTAGGTGACGCCGTCGATGACGTCGAAATTGTAGGAGGGGAAGCCGGGGGCGATGAGCGGCTGGTCGGCGGTGCCGGGGGTCAGCCGGTTGAACAGGCCGGCCGAACGCTCGAGCCATTCGCGCACCGTGGCGCCGTCGATGCGCACGGCCCGCACGGTGTTGGGGTAGAGATAGAGGTCGGCGACGTTCTTGATGGCGACGGGACCGGCGGCGATGTCTGTATAGTAGGCCGGCCCGCCGCGCCCGCCCGCCTTGAAGGGGGCGGCGGCCGAGAGAAGCGGCAAGGCGGCGAACTCGCCCTGCGCCAGGATCGCCTTCATGTACCAGGCCTGCGCCTTGTTCACGATCTGCACGGACGGGTCGTCGGCGACGAGCGCGAAGTAGGAATGGAGCGGCGCGGAGGTCTCGCCGACGGGCGTGCGCACATAGGCGAGCGTCGCCTCGTGGTCGGCGCGGGCCGCGTCCAGGACGTCCTTGCGGCTTTCCACCAGCGGTTTCACGGCCTTGTCGACGCGCTCGGAGATCGGGCGCAGCTCGCAGGTCGCGTCCGCGATTCTCCAGCCATCGCCGTCCTTCTCGAGGAGAAGGTCGATGAGGCCGAGATGCGAGCCCCAGAAGCCGGCCATCACCGCCGGCTTGCCGGCCAGGCGCCCGGCCTTCGCGTCGGCGCCGGCGATCCCCTCGAAGTCCTTGCCCGGGAACTGCAGGTGCTGGTGCCCGGTGAAGATCGCGTCGATGCCCTCGACGCCTGCAAGCTCCAGCGCCGCATTCTCCGCCATCGGGTCGCCGGCGGCCTCGGCCGCGATGCCGGAATGGCAGAGCGCGACGACGAGATCGGCGCCCGCCGCCTTCAGCGCCGGCACATGCGCCTTCGCCGCCTCCACGATGCCGCGCGTGGCGGCCTCGCCGGTCAGATGCGCGGCGTCCCAGACCATGATCTGCGGCGGCAGGAAGCCGACGACGCCGACCTTGATCGGGCGCCTCGAGCCGTCGCCGAGCACCAGCATGCGCTCCAGGATCGCGGTCGGGGGCACGAAGCGGGCATCCTCGGCCGGCGAGGCGGCCAGCGCGCCGCGCGCGAGATTGGCGCTGACGAACGGGAAGGCGGCGCCTTTCAACGCGGTCTGCAGGAAGGGGAGCCCGTAGTTGAACTCGTGATTGCCGAGCGTGCCGGCATCGTAGGCGAGCACGTTCATCGCCGCGATCACCGGATGGACGTCTCCCTCCTTCATGCCGCGCTCGTAGGCGATGTAGTCGCCCATCGGATTGCCCTGCAGGAAGTCGCCATTGTCGAAGAGGAGGGCGTTCTTCGCCTCCGCGCGGATCGAGGCGACGATGGCGGCGGTGCGCGCGAGGCCCACCGTGTCCACCTCCTTGTCGGCATAGTAGTCGTAGGGGAAGACGTTGACGTGGAGGTCCGTCGTTCCCATCAGCCGCAGATGCGTCTGGTTCGCCTGAGCCCTCGCGGAGAAGGGATGCAGCGCGACCGTCGCGCAGAGGCCGGCGGCGCCGGCGATGAAGCTGCGGCGGTGGAGCGTGGGAAGCGAAGCCATCTGAGCCCTTCGGTTGCGATGCCGGCCTGTTGCGGCCGGCATTTCGGGCTCGACGCCCCTTCGGGCGACGATAGACCGGAGCGTGTGCGGCATGAATATGACGCGCGCTCCGAAGTCGGCACGCCCTCGCGTGGTGCGGCCGCCAAGGCGACGACGCCCGTGGCCGGCGCGCGCAACCATAAGTAATTAATAGTAATATATCAGGTTGTATTCGAGCGCAGAATCCGCCAGGTCTCGGTGCGTCCGAAAAAGACGCGAAACGATGCCGGGAGCGCAGGGATGACGAGCGAGGACGACGATGGCCTGCAGATCGGCAAGCGCCTTCGGGAAACCCTATCCCTCGTCCTGCGGGCGAGCCCGACGACGCTGGTGATCGGCTTCTGCGGCGCCGTCGCGCTGGAGGGACCGTCCATCGTCACGGCCGGTTCGGACCCGGCGGCCCCGGATGTCGCCACCGATTTCCCGGTCCTGCTCGTTGCGGGAGTGGTCGGCATCCTTCTGTCGAACCTCGCGATGGCGATGCAACTGATGGCGGCCGACGACGCGCTGCATGGCCATGCGGCGGGGCCGGGCGCTTATCTGCGGCCCGCGCTTCGGCGTTTGTGGCCTCTCCTGCGCGTCGTCCTCGTCGGTGGCGGGGCGGCCCTCCTGGCGGCAGGGGTCTTGATGGTCCTGGTTTTCGTCGTCTCCAAGGCCACCGAAGGACCGATCCTCGTGATCCCTGGAACGATCCTCGTGTTCGCGCTGGTCTTCGCGGCCACGATCGCCTTCATGCCGCTCCTGACGGTGGTCGTCTTCGAAGGGCTCGGCCTGAAGGCCTTCGCCAGGAGCCTTGCGCTGACGAAGGGCCATCGCGGATCGCTCGCCGGGCTGTTTCTGTTGGCCTGCTTCTTGAGCTTCATGGCGATCGTCGTGCCGGTTCTTCTCGTGGTCATCGTCTTCGGCAGGCCGACGGCCGTGTTGGCGGTCCCCGGCATCCAGCACGCGCTCAACATCGCCTATGGCACGTTGGGCGCCTGCTTCTCGACGGCCTTCATGGTCTCGATCCACCGCCGGCTGGTGGCGCTCGAAGGCGCGCCGGGTCCGTTCCCCGTCAGGCAGCCGCCGTCACCGCCCGTCGGATGAGATCCCCCACCATGAGGTCGAGATGGGCGCCGCCGCCGTTCTTGAACAGGGTGATCGCCTCCGGGCCGCTGCGGCCGGGCGCCCCGGCGCACAGGTCGTAGAAGTCGCCTCGGATATCGGAGAGCGCGATCGTTCCGGCCTTCAGCGGAATCTCGATCTCGCCGATATGGCCGATGGTCGTCTCGCGGCTGTCCACGAAGATTTCCGCCCGCGCCAGAAGCTCGTCGTCGCCCTCGCGCATGTCGGGCCGATAGGCGCCGATGAGATCGACATGGGTGCCCGGCCGGATGTCGGCGCCGGTGAGGAAGGGGGAGACGGCCATGGTGGCGGCGCTGACGATATCGGCGCGCCCCAGCGCGGCGTGGAGATCGGGCGCCGCCTCCATCGTCGCGCCGTCCGATGCGTGGTCCGCGCAGAAGGCCTCGGCCTTCTTCGGGTCGCGCGTCCAGACGAGGATGGTGGACAGGCCCGGAAAGACCTCCCGATAGGCCTCGACCAGCGAGCGCGCCACCGTGCCGCCGCCGCAGACGAGAAGGGTGCGCGAAGAGGGCCGCGCGAGAAGGCGCGCGCCGAGGACGGAATCGCCCGCCGTCTTCCACTTCGTCACCAGCATGCCGTCGACGAGCGTCGTCGGGGCGCCCGTCTCGGCGTCGAAGAGCAGCATCCCGCCCTGCACGCTCGGCAGGGCCGGCTCGCGGGCGGCGTTGCGCGGGAAGATCGACATGGACTTCACGGCAAGGCCGAGCCCCTCGATCCAGGCCGCGCGGCTGAGGAGCGAATCGCCGTCACGCTCGATCAGGAGATCCTTGATCGTGGCGCGCGGCCGGCGGTGGCCGGCGGCGATGGCGTCGGCGACGTCCGTCCAGGTCAGGAGGCCGTCGCCCTCCTCGAAGGAGATGTGTCTCATGCGTCCGCTCCGGCAGCGGCGTCCGCCACGCTCTCCCAGGCCGGCGTCTGGACGATGCGCGTGGCGAAGGGGCGGAACCCGTGCCGCTGGTAGAGCGGCAGGGCGGACGGGTGGTCGAGCGTGTTGGTCTCGATCGTCAGGCGAAGGTCGCGCCCGCCGAAGCCGGCATGGATGGCATGGGCGAGAAGGTAGGGCGCCAGTCCGCGATGGCGGAAGGCGGGCAGGATGGCAAAATGCACGATCCGCGTCTCCGACAGGTCCGGGCTCGTCTCCAGCTCGAACCACCCGGCGGCGACGCCGCCGACCGTCATGACGTGGACATGCACGGCGTCGCGATGGATCTCGCGCGCCAGCCGATCGTCCGGCAGGAGCCGAGAGGTCCAGTGATGCGGGCGCCCGACGGCGCGATAGAGCGCGCGATAGGTCTCGAGCGGAATGCGCGGCATCTCGCGCACCACGATGGGCTCCGAGACGTCGGGCACCTTGATGCGCGCGCGCGGGGGCGCCAGCATGTCGAGGCTCGTGACCCGTGTCGTCAGGAGCTGCAGGGCACTCATCGGCCGGTCTCGACGGGCGTGTCGGCAGCCGAGCCCCATTCGGTCCAGGACCCGTCGTAGAGCTTCACGTCGCGGTTTCCGAGCGTCTCGTAGGCGAGCGTCAGGACGGCGGCGGTGACGCCCGAGCCGCAGCTCGTGACCGCAGGCGCGGAGGGGTCGAGCCCGGCCTTCTCGAAGGCGGCCTTCAGCCCATCGGCGTCCTTCAGGCGTCCGCCTTCGGTGAGGTCGGAGATGGGAAGGCTCGTCGCGCCCGGCATGTGGCCGGCGCGAAGGCCGGCGCGCGGCTCCGGCACTTCGCCGGCGAAGCGGTCGGCCGGGCGCGCGTCGGCGATGGCGCGGCTGCGCGCTTCCACGATCGCCCGCATCTCCTGAAAGCTCGCGACCGCTCCGGCATCGAATTGCGGCGTGAAGCGCGCCGCCTTCACCGGCGCGATCTCGGTCTCCACCGGCAGGCCGGCGGCGAGCCAGGCGGGAAAGCCGCCGTCGAGAACGCGCACGTCGCGCGCGCCGAAGGTGCGCAGCATCCACCAGACGCGCGGTGCCGAGAACAGGCCGAGCCCGTCATAGACGACGATCGTGTCGGTCTGCGTGATGCCCATGGCTCCGACATGCTCGGCGAAGAGTTCGGGCGAGGGCAGGGTGTGGGGCAGCGTGGAGGCCGGATCGACCACGGCGTCCTGGTCGAAGAACACCGCGCCCGGCACGTGGCCCGCCTCGTATTCGGCGCGCGCGAAGCGCTTCTGGGCGGGCAGGTACCAGGAGGCATCGATGACCGAGAGGCCGGCGCGGCCGAGATGGGGCGCCAGGTCCTGCGGCGCGATGAGGAAGGGGTTCTGCGACATGGGTCGTCTTTCGTCCGGTATCCGGGGAGCGGATGCGCCGCTCGGCCGAGGCCTCGGCCTGTTCCAATGGGCATGGGTCCGCCGCTTGCGGCGGATGTCAGGCGGCGGGCGGCGGGCCGAATCGCAGCCGCATGCGCCGGTTCACCTTGCCCTTCTTCTCGATCTTGCCGACATGGATCTCGCCGATCTCCTGCGTCTCCAGGACATGCGTGCCCCCGCAGGGCTGCGCGTCGAGGAGCGCGGGCTCCTCGCCGATGCACACGAGCCGGATGCGGCCCGAGCCGCGCGGCGGCTTCACATTGGCCGATTTCACGAGGCCGGGATTGGCGTCGAACTCGGCGTCGGTGATCCAGCGGGTGAAGACCGGGTGGTTCTGCGCCACGAGCGCCATCAGGCGCTCGGTGATCGCGGCCTTGTCGGCATCGGCGTCGGGAATGTCGAAGTCGATGCGGCTCTCCTCGGGGCCGACCGCCGCGCCCGTCACCGGATAGGGACAGACGACGGTGAGGAGATGGCAGGCCGTGTGCATGCGCATCATCCTGTAGCGGCGCTGCCAGTCGACATGCAGGACGAGCGTCTCGCCCGGCTCGACGGTCGGCGCGTCCTCCGCCGCGAGGAGGACGATCTCGGACCGGTCCTCGCCGTAGCGCGTGCCCAGGATGGCGATGCGGCTGCCGTCGGCGCGCTCCACGAAGCCGGTATCGCCGGGCTGCCCGCCGCCTTCGGGATAGAAGTTGCTGCGGTCGAAGACGAGGCCGTTGCCGCCCTCGCGGCGCAGGAGCCGCGCCTCCAGCGTCGAGAGATAGGCGTCCTCGAGATCGGCGCGCTCCGTGGCCATGTCAGGCCGCCGCCGTCTCGAACGGGATGTCGAACTCGGCGCGCTCCTCCATCCAGCCCGGCACCGGCAGGCCCTTGCCGCGCAGGAAGTCCGGGTTGAACATCTTCGACTGGTAGCGGTTGCCGTAGTCGCACAGGATGGTGACGATCGTGTGCCCGGGGCCGAGTTCGCGCGCCATGCGCATGGCGCCGGCGATGTTGACGCCCGAGGAGCCGCCGAGGCACAGGCCCTCCTCGCCGACGAGGTCGAAGACGATGCGCAGCGCCTCGTCGTCGTGGATCTGGTAGGCGAAGTCGGGCGTGAAGCCCTCGAGATTGGCGGTGATGCGCCCCTGGCCGATGCCTTCGGTGATCGAGGAGCCTTCGGCCTGCAGCGTTCCGTTGGTGTAGTAGCTGTAGAGCGAGGCGCCCATCGGGTCGGCGATGCCGATCTTGATCTGGCCGGAATGGCGCTTGAGACCCATGGCGGTGCCCGCCAGCGTGCCGCCTGTGCCCACCGCGCAGATGAAACCGTCGATCTCGCCGCCGGTCTGGTGCCAGATCTCCTCCGCCGTCGTCACGACATGGCCGTCGCGATTGGCGAGATTGTCGAACTGGTTGGCCCAGATCGCGCCCTGCGGGTGGGTCCTGGCCAGGCTCTCGGCAAGGCGCCCGGACAGCTTCACGTAGTTGTTGGGGTCGCGGTAGGGGACGGCCGGCACCTCGATGAGTTCGGCCCGCATCAGGCGCAGCGCGTCCTTCTTCTCCTGGCTCTGCGTCTCCGGGATGACGATGACCGTGCGGTAGCCGAGGGCGCCCGCCACCAGCGACAGGCCGATGCCGGTATTGCCCGCCGTGCCTTCCACGATGATGCCGCCGGGCGCCAGCAGGCCCTTCTCCTCGGCGTCGCGCACGATGAAGAGCCCCGCCCGGTCCTTCACCGACTGGCCGGGATTCATGAACTCGGCCTTGCCGTAGATCTCGCAGCCGGTCTCCTCGGAAGCCCGGTTCAGCCGGATCAGCGGCGTGTTGCCGATGGCATCGAGAACGGAATTGTACCTGGACATCGAGGCGGGGAGCCCTTGCGAGATTCGAACGCAGCCGAACCTATGGCCGGGTGGAGGGCAAGGCAAGGATCGGTAAGGAGAAGGCGGGCGCCGGACGCTCCGTCATCCCTTGGTCTCGGCGAAGGCGTCGAGCGCCCGCTGGCGCGCTCCGGAATGATCGACGACGGGCTTGGGATAGGTCTTGCCGAGCTCGACGCCGGCCTTCCTGAGCACGGCCTCGTCGGTTTGCCAGGGCGCGTGGATCGCCTTGTCCGGCAGCTTGGCGAGTTCGGGCACGAAGCGGCGGATGTAGTCGCCGGCCTTGTCGAACTTCTCGCTCTGCCCGACCGGGTTGAAGACGCGGAAGAAGGGCTGGGCGTCCGCACCCGATCCGCCGATCCACTGCCATTGCGCCGTGTTCGAGCCGATGTCGCCGTCCACCAGCGTGTCCCAGAACCAGGCCTCGCCCGCGCGCCAGTCGAGGAGGAGGTCCTTGGTGAGGAAGGAGCCGACGATCATGCGCACGCGGTTGTGCATCCAGCCCATCTCCCAGAGCTGGCGCATGCCGGCATCGACGATCGGGTAGCCCGTCATGCCCTTCTGCCAGGCGGCGAGATCGGACTTCGCCCGTCGCCAGGGCATCCTGTCGAAACGGGCGTTGAAGTTGGCCTCCGGCAGCGCGTCGAAATGGAAGAGGATGTGGTAGTTGAAGTCGCGCCAGACGAGCTCCTGGCGGAAGGTCTGCAGCGCCTTCTCGGGGATGGACTTGCGCCGGCGCGCCACGTCGTGCGCCCCGTGCCACAGCCGATGGGGCGAGATCTCGCCGAAGCGCAGGTAGGGCGACATGCGCGACGTTCCGTCCTCGCCGGGCGTCTCGCGTCCCTTCACGTAGCCGTCGAGGAGATCGTCGCAGAAGGTCGAAAATCGCTCGTGCGCGGCCGATTCGCCGGGCGTCCAGGCCTCGGCGAAGCCCTTCGACCAGTCCGGCCGGGTGGGCAGGAGGTCCCAGTCCTTCAACGTGTCGGACTTCGGCATCCGGCCGTCGAATCCCTTCAGCGTCTCGACGGGGTCGAACGGATCGCGCGGCCCGTGCGCCTTCTCGAAGCTTCTCAGGAAGGGCGTGTAGACCTTGTAGTAGCCGCCGGTCTTGGTCTGGATGCGCTCGGGATCGTGCAGGAGATGGCCGGTGAAGCGCTCCATGGAGGCTTTTTCGCCCAGCGCTTTCTCGACGCGGTCGTCGACCGCCCGCTCGCGCGTCTCGTAGCGCCGGTTGACGAAGAGCGCGCTCGCCCCGACGGCCTCGACGATCTCGGGCACGATCTCGGCCGCCTTTCCGCGGCGAAGGACCAGGGGCGCGCCGGCCTTCTTCACACTCTTCGCGAAGGCCTCGAGCGAATGGTGCAGCCACCAGCGATGGGCGGCGCCCAGGGGGCGCACGTCCTCTTCCTCCAGAACGTAGAGCGCGAGCACGGGGCGGCCGGTCTCGCCCGCGTGGAAGAGGGCGGGGTTGTCGTCGAGCCGCAGATCGTTGCGCAGCCAGACGACGACCGGGCCTTCGCCGGCATCGGTCCGCTTCGCATCCTTCGTCCTGTCCGTGGTCCGGCTCGCCATCGCATGTCCCCGTCGCGTTCGTCCGCAGCGAGATAGGCGCGAGGGCGCCCGCGGCGACGGGCACGCGACCGTGACGCGGCCGAACGATGTCGGGCGTTCGGCGAAAGGCTACGAGAACGGAAAGAAGAAAGGTGGCTCCCCAGGCCGGATTCGAACCAGCGACCGATCGATTAACAGTCGAGTGCTCTACCACTGAGCTACTGGGGAATGTCGCTTCGCAGCGATGGCGGGCCTATAGCAAACCTGCGTCCGTCTTGCCAAGGCCATGGCGACGGAAATTTCCGGGGCCCGCGGAGCCAAACCGCGTGTTCTCACCTTTCTGAGAGCAACCGGCGTCGCTATTTCAGGCGTCCGGTGCCGATCCCGGCCTTTTCAGACCCTTCCAGATCTTCGCCGACGGAGAATCGATGCAGCAGCCGACGAACGATGGACTGGAAGCGGCCCGGATCGAGGGCGAGGAGATGGCGCAGGCCCGCAAGAAGATCGTGATCTTCGGCCGGCGGATGCCGCTGCCGCAGTCGCGCTTCTGGCGCATCGTGCTGGGAATCGCCCTCATCATCGGCGGCATCTTCAGCTTCCTGCCGATTCTCGGCGTCTGGATGCTGCCGCTCGGGATGCTCGTCCTGTCGGTCGACCTGCCCTTCGTGCGTCGCTGGCGGCGGCGCAACGAGGTGCGCTGGGGCCGCTGGCGCGCCCGCCGCCGCGCCCGCAAGGAGGGAATCGATCTCGACGCCGAGCGCTTGAAGCGCCGGGAGGCGGTGGCCGAGCCCGGCCGTCTCGACGGCTGAGCCCGCCCCGGCATCCTGCCGGTCGGCGCCGGGAGGCGCGGCGAGGGCGCTCCCGTCCGGCGTCCGGCTCAGCGAAGGCGGGTCGGCCGCCAGACGATGATGTCGGGCTTGCGGTCGCGGTCGAAGACCGCCGTCGCCACGTCGAAGGCCTGCCCCTCGCATTCGCGGCAGCGGAATCGCACCGCCTCGATGGGGCGGTCGGGATCGGCGAAGGCGGCGATGTCGGAGGCGAGGAACGAGGCGCCATGGCCGCAGCCGCGACAGGTGATCGTCACGATCCGCCCCTCCTGCGCCGCCTGCCGCAATGTCCCGCCCGATCCGCTCATGCCCGATCAGATGGAACATAAGAGGAACATCGTCAATCGCGCTCCCGGCGGACGCCTTCGTCGCCGGAATGCGCAAGGCGGCACTTGCCGATGGCCGTCCGGTTCAGTAGGTACAGCGCCATTGGGGCCTCGTGGCGGAGTGGTGACGCAGAGGACTGCAAATCCTTGCACGGGGGTTCGATTCCCTCCGAGGCCTCCATCTCACCGAACAATTCGTCGCAGCATCGTTCCTCGCCCGCATTGCGGCTCGCCTGCATCGAAGGGCCGGCGCGCGGCAGCGGCGGCTTGCACCGGCACGGGCGCGCGCTTATGGAAGCGCGGACGCGTTCGGGCGGCTCAAGACGAGGACGACAGGGCTCATGGATTTCGTTTCCGCCCGGCAGAAGATGGTCGACAACCAGATCCGCACGGTCGACGTGACCGGCCATGCGATCCTTCGGGCCTTCCTGACGGTGCCGCGCGAGCGCTTCGTGCCCGAGGAGCGCAAGGCTCTCTCCTATATCGACGAGGACCTGCCGCTCGGCGGCGGGCGCTACCTGATGGAGGCCGCGCCCTTCGCCAAGCTCCTGCAGCTGGCCGAGATCCGCCCGACCGACGCGATCCTCGACGTCGCCTCGGCCAATGGCTACTCGGCCGCGATCCTGTCGCATCTCGGCGCCCGGGTCGTGGCGCTGGAGGAGGACGAGGCGCTCGCCGCCGAGGCGCGCCAGCATCTCGCCGACCTGTCGATCGGCAATTGCGAGGTCGTCACCGGTCCGCTGGAGGCCGGCGCGCCGGCCAAGGGCCCGTTCGACGTGATCCTCTTCGAGGGCGCGGTCGAGAGGCTGCCGCAGGCGCTCTTCGCCCAGCTCGCCCGCAACGGCCGCCTCGTCGCGGTGGAGGGCCATGGCAACGCCGCGCTCGCCAAGATCCACGTGAAGGACGGCGAGGACCGCGTCTCCGCGCGTTCCGCCTTCAACTGCGCGATCCCCGCGATTCCCGGCTTCCGCCGCAAGGCCGAATTCGTCTTCTGAGAGGCGGCGAGGGCGCCGGCGCCCGGCCTGCCATTCGCACCGGGCGGCCATGAGTGCGGCTTCAGATCGAGGGCGCGATCGGTTCCAAGCTTGCGCGGACATGGCGGCCGCGTTGCAGAATTGTCCCTTTCTCGCCCAATAACCGCCCATCCCTGTTTGTCGGGCTTGATCTGGCCCTCGTAACTTTGGATCACTCCCCGGACGAAGTCGCTTCCCGCAGACGGGCCCTCGCTTGGCCATGTCGTCCTCGGGCTGCGCTCGATCTGGAGGACGACGTTGAGATCCAAGTTCTGGCCGGTCGCGGTCCTTGCCACCAGCGTGGTCTTCGCCGCTCAAGGCTCCGTTCGTGCCGAGACGCTGTCCGGGGCGCTGGCGAGAGCCTATGCCAACAGCCAGTCGCTTAACGCATCACGCGCCCAGCTGAGGGCGACGGACGAGAACGTGCCGCAGGCCAAGGCCGGTCTCAGGCCGACGGTCGCGGCGACGAGCTCCTTCTCCGCCTCGCGCAGCCGCACGACCTTCGGCGACAACCTGCCCTCCGGCAATTCGCAGACCGAGCAGTTCGGCTCGGGCATCACGATCAACCAGACGCTCTTCGACGGGTTTCAGACCCCGAACAATGTCGAGGCCGCGCGCGCCCAGGTGCGCGCCTCGCAGTTCAATCTCGCCAACACCGAGCAGAACACGCTGTCCGACACGGTGACGGCCTATATGAACGTGCTGCGCGACCGCCAGATCGCCGCGCTGCGCCGCCAGAACCTCGCCTTCCTGCGCGAGCAGGTGCGCGCCGCGGGCGCCCGCTTTGAGGTCGGCGAGGGCACGCGCACCGACGTGGCGCAGGCCGAGTCGGAACAGGCCCTGGCCACCGCGCTCCTCAACAGCGCTCTGGCGCAGGTCGCCTCCAGCGAGGCCACCTATTTCGACGTCGTGGGCGATGCCGCCGGCAATCTGGAGCCCGGCAAGGTGCCGACCGCCCTCCTGCCGAAATCCATCGACAACGCCTTCGCCATCTCGCAGCGCGAGCACCCGGCGATCCTCGCCGGTCTCGCGGCGGTCGATGCGGCCGCCTTCCAGGTGAAGTCCGCCGAGGGCGCGGCGCTCCCCACGGTGAGCCTGCAGGGTTCGGTCGACAACAGCTACGCGATCAGCGAAGGCTCGGGCAGTTCGGCCAGCAACCTGCCGGGCGTCAACACGCTGACGCAGAACGAGGTCTCGGCCACCGTCGGCGCGCAGATCCGCATCCCCATCTACCAGGGCGGCCTCGTCAGCTCGCAGGTGCGCCAGAACAAGGAAGTGCTCGGCCAGCGCCGCATCGAGGTCGACGGTTTCCGCGATCAGGTCCGCGCCGCCGTCGCCTCCGCCTGGGCGCAGTACGAGGCCGCGCAGGCCAATGTCGTCGGCTACCAGGCGCAGGCCGCCGCCGCCCGCCTCGCGCTGAACGGCGTCGTGGAAGAGCGCAATGTCGGCCAGCGCACGACGCTCGACGTCCTCAACGCGCAGGCCGACCTCATCGCCGCGCAGATCCTGCTCGTCGGCTCGCAGCGCGACGTCGTCGTCGCCGGCTACGCGCTGATCTCGGCCGAGGGCCGCCTCTCGGCGCAGCGCCTCGGTCTGGCCGGCAAGAAATACGACCCGAAGGAGCATTACATCCAGGTCGAGGACAAGTGGTTCGGCCTGCGCACGCCGGACGGGCGCTAGGCACTCCGCCCCATATCCTCCCCCCGCGTTTCGACTGCCCGAAAGCCGCTCCGCCCGAAAGGGCAGGGCGGCTTTCGGACATTCTGGGGATCGCGGCCGCGCGGCGGACGGGGCCGGCATGTTAGCGAAGCATCAAGAAACTGGTGATAGCGCTCCGGGAGGCTCTGCGGGGATTCACGGCGAGTCCGGTTCGGCATAGGCTTCGCGCATGATTCGACGGTTAGGAGAGATCCTTGCCGGATCACTCGCGGGAGCGCCCCATGAGCAATGCCCTATCTGCCAGAGAACCGTCGATGGACGAGATCCTGGCGTCCATCCGTCGGATCATCGAGAGCGGGGAAGAGCGCCAGGCCGCCGCGCCCGCGCGCCGGCCCGCCGATCTCGGCGACGATTCGCCGACCGTGCTCCTGACCGCGGCCAACCAGCCGAATGGTCGCTACCAGTCTCCCGCGCCGCATCCGGCACCCGCCGCCGAGCCGTATGTCCCGGCCGCGCGCGACGCCGCGCCGCGCACGGCCGAGGACCGGGTCGCCGACGATCTCGCCGCCGCTCTGTCGCGCCCCGCGCCGATGCCGGAGCGCGCCGAGGCGCCGCAGGCGCTCGAGCCCGCCGCCCTGCCGGCCGAGCCTCTCGCGGAGGCCCCGCGCCGCCGCTTCGAGAGCCCGGCCGATGTCCTCAGCCGTCTTCGCACGGCCGCGCGTCCCGAGCCGCAGGCCGAGGCCCGTCCCGCGGTCGTCGACGAGATTCCCGGCGCCTTCACGCCCCAGGGCGACGATTCGGCGCGCCTCGTCGAGGCGCTCGCCCCGATCTTCGAGGAGGAGGCGTCCGCCTTCGACCGCCTCGATCCCATGCAGTTCAACGGCGAGTTCGACGAGCAGGAATTCACCGTGGAGCTCCTGGCGACCGCCGGGCTGATCCGCGGCGCGCCGCAGGAGACGCTGCGCGAGGCCGTGGCGGTCGCAGATCCCGTCGAGACGCCGTCCCTGGCCGCGATGCCGGCCGCGCAGGACGCGGCCCTCAGCCGTGCCGTCTTCGCCGAGGACGAGGTTGAGGGGCCCGTCGCGTCCGACAAGCCGCTCCTGTCCTTCGAGATCGGCGAGCAGATCGCCGCCTCCTTCGAGGATCTGGCGCGCGTCGTGCGCGAGGAGCACCTATCGAAGATGGACGACACGGTGCGCCAGATGCTGCGCCCCATGCTGCAGGAATGGCTGGACGACAACCTGCCCGGCATCGTGGAGCGCCTCGTGCGCGAGGAGATCGAACGGGTCGCCCGCGGCCCGCGCCGCTGACCGGCGCAAGCCTCGCGCCGGCCCGGAAGGGCTCGCTTCGTTGACAGGCCCGAAAGCTCTGGCGTAACCCCACGCGGGATTTCCGCCAGCTTTCCGGATGCGACATGATCGAAAAGACCTACGACGCGGCTGCCCTCGAGCCGCGCATCGCCGAGCGGTGGGAGGCGGCCGACGCCTTTCGCGCCGGAGCGGCCGCCACAGAGGGCGCCGAGCCCTTCTCGATCGTCATCCCGCCGCCGAACGTCACCGGCTCCCTGCATATCGGCCATGCGCTCGACCACACGCTTCAGGACATCCTGATCCGCTTCGAGCGCATGCGCGGCAAGAACGTCCTGTGGCAGCCGGGTCTCGACCATGCGGGCATCGCCACGCAGATGGTCGTCGAGCGCCAGCTGCGCGAGCGCCGCGAGCCGGGACGGCGCGAGATGGGCCGCGCGGCCTTCGTCGAGCGCGTCTGGCAGTGGAAGGCGGAGTCGGGCGGCGACATCCTGCGCCAGGACCGCCGGCTCGGCATGTCCTGCGACTGGTCGCGCGAGCGCTTCACCATGGACGAGGGCCTGTCGAAGGCCGTTCTCCAGGTCTTCGTCGATCTCCACCGCAAGGGGCTGATCTACAAGGACAAGCGCCTCGTCAACTGGGACCCGAAACTGCTGACGGCGATCTCGGACCTCGAGGTCGAGCAGCGCGAGGTGAAGGGCCATCTCTGGCACTTCCGCTATCCTCTGGCCGATGCCGCCTACGACCCGCTGAATCCGGCGACCTTCATCACCGTCGCCACCACCCGGCCGGAGACCATGCTCGGCGACACCGCCGTCGCCGTGAACCCGGACGACGAGCGCTACCGCGCGCTTGTCGGCAAGAAGGTCCGCCTGCCGCTGGTCGGGCGCCTCATTCCCATCGTCGCCGACGACTATGCCGACCCGGAAGCGGGATCGGGCGCGGTGAAGATCACCCCGGCGCACGACTTCAACGATTTCGAGGTCGGCCGCCGGCACGAGCTGCCGATGATCTCGGTGATGACCGGCGAGGCGACGATGACGCTCGCCGACAATGACGACTTCCTCGCCGGGCTGACGCGCGACGCGCTCCTGGAGCGCACGATCGCCGAGCTCGAGGGCAAGGACCGCTTCGAGGCCCGCGAGATCATCGTGGCGATGATGGAGGACGGCGGCTTCCTCGGCGAGATCAAGGAGCATCCCCACGTCGTGCCGCATGGCGACCGCGGCGGCGTGCCGATCGAGCCCTACCTGACCGACCAGTGGTATGTGGATGCCGCCACGCTCGCCAAGCCGGCGATCGCCAGCGTCCGAGAGGGCCGCACCGTCTTCGTGCCGAAGAACTGGGAGAAGACCTTCTTCGACTGGATGGAGAACATCCAGCCCTGGTGCATCTCGCGCCAGCTCTGGTGGGGGCACCAGATTCCGGCCTGGTACGGGCCGGACGGCACGGTCTTCGTGGAGAAGAGCGAGGAGGAGGCGGTCGCCGCGGCGCTCGCCCACTACGTCACCAACGGCACGATCGACGACGCCGCCGCCCGGGCGATGGCGGAGGATCCCGAGCGGCGCGAGGGCTTCCTGAAGCGCGACGAGGACGTGCTCGACACCTGGTTCTCGTCCGCCCTCTGGCCCTTCTCGACCCTCGGCTGGCCCGAGCGGACCCCGGAACTCTCCACCTACTATCCGACGAGCGTCCTCGTCACCGGCTTCGACATCATCTTCTTCTGGGTCGCCCGGATGATGATGATGGGCCTCTTCTGCATGGAGGAGGAGCCGTTCCGCACGGTCTATGTCCACGCGCTCGTGCGCGACAAGTCCGGCGCCAAGATGTCGAAGTCCAAGGGCAACGTCATCGACCCGATCGAGCTCGTCGACGAGTACGGGGCCGACGCGCTGCGCTTCACGCTCGCCATCATGGCGGCGCAGGGACGCGACGTGAAGCTCGACCCCCAGCGCATCGCCGGCTACCGCAACTTCGGCACCAAGCTGTGGAACGCCACGCGCTTCGCCGAGATGAACGGGGCGGTGCACGGCGCGCCGCTCGATCTCGACGCGCTGGCGCTGCCGCTCAGCCGCTGGCTCGCCACCGAATATGCCCGCACCATCGCTGAAGTGACGCGCGCGCTCGAGGCCTTCCGCTTCAACGACGCCGCCGCCGCACTCTACCGCTTCGTCTGGAACGGCTTCTGCGACTGGTACGTGGAACTGGCGAAGCCCATCCTGATGGGCGAGGACGAGGCCGCCAAGGACGAGACGCGCCGGCTCATGGGCTCGACGCTCGACGGCATCTACACGCTGCTCCATCCGTTCATGCCCTTCGTCACCGAGGAGCTCTTCGACGAGACGGCGGCGCCGGGCGCCGCGCGCGCGACGCTCCTGTGCCACGCGCCCTGGCCGACCTTCGAGGCGGCCGACGCTGCGGCCGCCGACGACATCAACTGGCTGATCGACCTCGTCGGCGAGATCCGCTCCGTGCGCTCGGAGATGAACGTTCCGCCCGCGACCGAGGCGCCGCTCGTCGCCCTCTCGCCGGACTCTGCGACGGCCGAGCGGCTGGAGCGGCACGCGGCCTCGCTGAAGCGCCTCGCGCGCGTCTCGGCGATCGAGACGGCGGCCGAGGCGCCCTCGAAGTCCGCGCAGTTCGTGATGGCCGGCTGCGGCTTCGCCCTGCCGCTCGAAGGCCTGATCGACATCGATTCGGAGCGGGCCCGCCTCACCAAGGCCGAGGCCAAGGCGCGCGGCGAGGTCGCGCGTGTGGATGCCAAGCTCTCCAACGAGCGCTTCATCTCCAACGCGCCCGAAGAGGTGATCGAGCAGGAGCGCGAGAAGCGCGAGGCCTACCGGCTCGAAGCCGAAAAGCTCGCCGCCGCCCTGGCGCGGCTCGGCTAGGGCGGATCGAGGCGAGGCGGTGGCGCCTTGCCTCGGAAGGCCCGTCCGGCGGCGCGGTCCTGTCGCAGGACCGAGGGCCGCCGAGACGATCTCGCCTGCCGCCACGGTTCTCCGGTCCATCGAACGGGCCGGGCCGAGGCCGCCGGACATATGGTCGAGAAAGGGTCCCGTGCGTCTCGGCGCCCGGCGAGGCTCACCCCGTCACAGGCCGATGAACGGGCGCGCGGGCACGGCATCCTGCTTCTCGCGCCGCGCCCGGACAGGGCGAGCCCGTGCGAGGGGACAGCGTCGGCTGTGTCGAGACGGAGAGCGCGGCAATGGCGCGAATGGCGTTCCAGCGCGAGCGACACGCCTTCGCGGCTCTATGGCAATTCGCATCGAAGGGGGAGGGGCGGATGATCTGCGGCGATGATCGGGCGTCGCTCGCGGCGATTCCGTCCGCCGGCATGCGCGATGATCGTCTCGGCGCTCCGGATCGGCGCGGGAGCGCGATAGGCGAGACCGGCCGGGATCCGGCCGAGTTCTCAAGGCGCCGACCAAGGACGCGATGCGGACCGGACGAGGCCGACCCGGAACCCGGAAAGGGTCTTACATGCTCTGCAGGTTGACGGCCTTCGGGCCCTTGCCGCGCTTGTCCGGCTCGGTGTCGTAGGAGACCTTCTGGTTTTCCTGCAGGTCGTGCAGGCCGGAGGCCTGGACGGCAGAGATGTGCACGAAGATGTCGGCTCCGCCGTTGTCCGGCTTGATGAACCCGAAACCCTTCTCGGTGTTGAAGAATTTGACCGTCCCGGTCTGTGCCATAATCGGAACCCTTTTCCCTGGCATTACGTATCGCCGTCAGGCTGTGGCAGGCAAGTCTGATGCGAGGAAAGGAACCGATACCTCGCGAAGCCGGCGCTTGAAGCCCCGTTTTCGCCCGGAGGAGGCGTCTCCGATACGCAATTCGTCCATTACCTGTGTTCGCAAGTTTCGCCCGAACGCCTATTGAATGCTATCGGGCACGCCCCATTGCAAGCGAAACTTTGACCGCTTCACTTCACGTTTCGTTTCGATACAAAGGCGCCCGATCTGCCTCAACGGGATGCGCCCTCCATGACCATCCTCGTCACCGGTTTCACCGCCTTTCCCGGCGCTCCGACGAACCCGACGCAGCGGTTGATGGCGGCGCTCGACGGGCGGTGCGCGGCGACCGGCGAGAGGATCGCCGCGCGCCTCCTGCCGGTCGACTGGGCGCGGTCCTGGCCGGCGCTTCGGGCGGCGATCGGGGAGACGGCGCCGCGCTGCGTCCTGCTCTTCGGGCTCCATGCCGGCGCGGCGTCCGTGCGAATCGAACTGTGCGGCCGGCGCGAGCGCCGTCTCGACCGGATCGACGCGTGCGGCGCCC
Source organism: Aurantimonas sp. Leaf443 (assembly GCF_001425575.1). GTDB lineage: Bacteria > Pseudomonadota > Alphaproteobacteria > Rhizobiales > Rhizobiaceae > Leaf443. The sequence goes on from NZ_LMRD01000001.1 coordinate 801,085, forward strand.
TGCCATCGGGGCCGCGGCCGGAGCCGCTGCCGGTTCTCCTGCCCGTGCGCCTGCCGCTCCCCTCGCTGGCGCGGGCGCTGCGCGGTGAGGGGATCGCCTTCGAATGGTCGCGCGATGCCGGCGGATACATTTGCAACGACACGCTCTACGACCTCTGTCTCCATGCCGACGAGCTCGGCGTGGCGCGCTACGGCTTCGTGCATGTCCCGCTGACGGACGAGTCGATCGGCGAGTCGGTCGCCTGCGACGAAACGCAGGGCCTGGCGTTCCGCACGATCCCCGATGAGGACCTTCGGCGCGCGGCGATCGCCCTCATCGATGCCGCCGCGCGGGACGAGGGAAGGATGGCGGAAGGGCCCGTCGAAGAGGGGTATGCGACGAGGTCCGCCTCGAGCACCGTTCCGGTCTGAAACCCGCATTTCCGGCCCTGTCCGCGAGCGGGCCCCTTTCGCCCCTGCGGAAGCTCCCGCAACGCCCGCAATGTGCCGAGAGGGGCCGCTAAGCACTTGACGTTGCGTCGCTTCACATCCTCTTAACCATAGGATATCACTCATGTTTCCCAAAAAGAAGCAGCGCGGGATTCACCTCCTCTTAAACCCTGCGCTCTAGGGTCCAGATCACAGCGAATGGCCGAGCGAGACGCTCCAGAGGCCATAGGCATGAAGCCGCTTCGCTGACCGCCGGCCCGGCCGGCATGTCCCCAGACGTATCGACTTCGGGACACTTTCAAGACCATGACCAGCGTGAACACCAACGTCGCCGCCCTGTCGGCGCTTCGCAATCTCCAGGCCACGAACACGGCGCTCGACAAGACCCAGTCCTCGATCTCGACGGGCCTGAAGATAGAGTCGGCCANTCGCCGCCCTGTCGGCGCTTCGCAATCTCCAGGCCACGAACACGGCGCTCGACAAGACCCAGTCCTCGATCTCGACGGGCCTGAAGATAGAGTCGGCCAAGGACAACGCCGCCTACTGGTCGATCTCGACCACGATGAAGTCCGACAACAAGGCCATGTCGACCGTCTCCGACGCGCTCGGCCTCGGCTCGGCCACCGTCGACACCGCCTACGAAGGCCTNATCTCGACCACGATGAAGTCCGACAACAAGGCCATGTCGACCGTCTCCGACGCGCTCGGCCTCGGCTCGGCCACCGTCGACACCGCCTACGAAGGCCTSAACGCCGCCAAGGACGTGCTGGACGAGATCAAGTCCAAGCTCACCTCCGCGACCCAGGCCGGCGTCGACCGCAAGGCCGTGCAGGACGAGATCGACTCCCTCAAGCAGCAGCTGAAGTCCATCGCCACCTCCTCGACCTTCTCGGGCGAGAACTGGCTGTCGATCAACTCCAGCACCGCCAGCTACAGCGCCGACAAGAACCTCGTCGCCTCGTTCACCCGCGAYGCCTCGGGCAACGTCTCGATCGGCACGATCACGGTGAAGACGGCCGACGTCGCTCTGTTCGACGCCTCCTCGGTCAGCGGCGCGGGCGGCATCATCGACNGCCTCGGGCAACGTCTCGATCGGCACGATCACGGTGAAGACGGCCGACGTCGCTCTGTTCGACGCCTCCTCGGTCAGCGGCGCGGGCGGCATCATCGACAGCGCCGTCAGCATGAAGGGCTCCAACGGCCGCGACCTTCTGGTCGGCGGCACGGCCACGACCGGCAACACCAACGACGCCGGTCTGACCGCCACCGCCACCGCAGGCGTCGCACAGACGGTCGCCGGCGGCACGGCCACGGCCGACGACGGTTCGACGGCCACGGCCGTCGCGGCGACGACGACGAACACGGCGACCAACAAGGCGACCTACGCGATCGGCACCTTCGCCAACACCTCGCTGGTGGCGGGCGACAAGATCGTCGTCTCCTTCAAGGCGCAGAACGGCGCCGTCCAGACCGCCGAGGTGGCGATCACCGCCGCGATGCTGGACGCCACGCCCGGCACGGCGGCCACCGCCTTCCAGGGTGCGCTCGACACGGCGCTGACCGGCAAGGGCGCCAGCGCCACGGTGTCCGGCGCGATCGTCTCGATCGAGTCCGACACGGCGGCCTCCACCGGCGTCACCTCGTCGATCCAGCTGATGAGCCTGGAAGTGATGGGCACCAACGGCAAGCCCAAGGACACCCCGACGCTGCCCTTCGGCGCCGGCACGTTCTACCAGGAGGCGGCCTACTACAAGACGGCCAACCTGACGACGACGGGCTTCGACGTCACCGACAAGATCAACTTCGACCTGACGATCGACGACACGGCGCTCAGCGTGACCGTGCCGGCCAGCTCGGACGGCGTGACGGCGGTCTCGGTGCAGACGATCGCGGACTCGCTCAACGCCAACGGCAAGTTCTCGGCCGTCGCCACGGCGAGCATCGACGGCACGAAGCTGGTGATCACCTCGATCACGACCGGCGACGACGCGAACGCGGTGATCGACTCGGTGTCGTTCACGGACGCCGACGCCAAGATCAAGTCGATCTCGGGCACGGGCTTTGCGCAGATCGCCTCGGCGGCCTCCTACACGAGCGACGCCTTCCAGTCGGTGACGCTGGACGAGAACGACAACATCACGTTCGACATCCAGGTCAACGCGGCGACCAAGGCGACCACGGTCTCGATCACGAAGGACCTCGTGAACAAGACGCTGGGCGAGACGGCGGACGGCACGGTCGCGACCGCGGCCGACTACGCCAAGGTCGTGAACGCGGCGCTGAAGGCGTCGGGCGTGACGGGCGTCGAGGCGGCGGCCGTGGACGGCGTGGGCAGCGTGAAGTACCTGCAGTTCACCAGCACGACCGCCACCCGGGACTCGCTGATCAAGGTCAGCAACGTCGAGGCGAGCGGCGGGGCGAACGAGATCTCGGTCGAGGACATCGACATCACGGCCGACGCTCTGTCGACCCTGACCGACGACGAGATGGCGCAGGTCCTGTCGGCCTATATCGACGTCGTGAACGCGGCGATCGACAAGGTCACGTCGGCCGCCGCCGGTCTCGGCGCCGTGGCCTCGCGCATCGACCTGCAGAAGACCTTCGTGACCAACCTCATGGACACGATCGAGAAGGGCGTCTCCGGCCTCGTCGACGCCGACATGAACGAGGAGTCCACCAAGCTCCAGGCTCTGCAGGTCAAGCAGCAGCTCGGCGTCCAGGCCCTCTCCATCGCCAACCAGTCGGCTCAGAACGTCCTGTC
>NZ_LMRD01000002.1 GCF_001425575.1 Aurantimonas sp. Leaf443
TCGCAAAAATACCCCGCATCCCCAGCAAACCAGCAGCCCCCGAGGTCCATCCCACGGGGGCCTTCGCGCGTCCGGACCTCCGATCCGCAATGCAGGACAGGCAGCCGGGGCCCGAGCGAAGGCCTGCCGCCGAAAAGGCGGTGAGAGAGCGCGCGCGACTCCCGGCGTCGCAGCTCGAGCGATGTGACGCTCCGTTCTCCGAACTAAAGAAGCCAGCCAAACGTCCGAGGCCCGAGCCGCCACGCGTTATCGCTCCAAACCGAGCAGTCTTCCCTGGAGGCGGAAGGGGAGGGGCAGCTATCGGCCCCTGGTCGTGAGCGCATACAGCGCTATCGCCGCTCGTCGGCGGACCGACATCGTGTTCCCTGACGCGGCGGGGTTCGGAACGGTGAGCAGCTTTGCACCGCCTCACGATCGGACGTCCGCCTTGCGTCGCCTCTTCGCACAGGGTCCGGCCGCTTCCTGAAAAGATCGAAGACCGAGAGTCTCTATAGGGCTGGCGCGCCTCGACCGGTTCCTGACGGACCCCGCACGAGTCATGTCCTCCGACGCGCTCCGGGCCCCGCAACCGCGCGGGACCTCGCCCCAAACCACACACGCGGGTGTCCTGCCGCCGCGCCGACCGACGGTGCAGACACCGAAGGCCACACGGTGGGCTTGCCCTCCGAACGACGCATCGCATGCGTCGTAGCGCTAAGGCCTCTCATCGATCCGTCCGAACCATCGTCATTTCTGGAGCAGCCGGGCATTCGCTGCGAGGCTTTCGATAGCCGGCGCTTCGAAACGAGCACGCGAATCCCGCCCTGTCTCGGCCGCGCCATTGCTCCCCTACGCTCCACCGCTAGATTTCGCATGATCGTATGAACCCCTGGCTTTCGCGTCCTGCCGAGCCATGCCCATGCGCTGGCGGAGAGGCTGGACGACATGCTGGACCGGACGACATCCGACCCCGACGTCTGGCGTCGCGAGATCGCCGCCCTGACGGGAGCCGGCGGCGACGATCCGGCGCCCTTCATCGCGGTTCTGCACCGGCACGGGCTTCTCGAGCGCCCGATCGTCGGTCGGGACGATGGCGGGTATGGTTACGCCCTCTCCTGGCACGAGGCCTTCGAGACGCTCGTGGCGCTCGGCGCCGGCGACCTGTCGACGGCACGGCTCTACGAAGGGCATCTCAACGCCCTGCAACTCGTCGCCCTCTACGGTCGGTCCGGGCAACAGGCGCGCGTGGCGCAGGCGGTTCGCGCTGGCGTGCTGCTCGGCGTCTGGGGGGCGGACGCTGCGGTTCCCGTGACGGTGATGGCGATGCCGGAAGGAGGCGCGGTCTTCAGGGGCGCGAAACGCTACGCGTCGGGGACGGGGCATGTCGGCCTGGCTCTCGTGCCGGTGACGGCGCCCGACGGCGTGATGCAGCTTCATCTTCTCGACGTCGATGATCCCGGGCGTTCCGACGTCGCGGGCTGGGACATGCGCGGCATGCGCCGGTCCGCTTCCGGCAGCTACCGGTTCGACGGGATCCCCCAGCGGGTCGAGGATCTGATCGGGGGGCCCGACGACTATCGGCGCGAGCCCTATTTCGTCGGCGGCATCTGGCGCTGCGCGGCCGCGCAGCTGGGGGCCGTCGAGGCGATCACGGGGGCCATCGTCGACGATCTGACGGCGAGCGGGCGCAACGCCCATCCGCTCCAGGCCGCGCGGATCGGGCGGGCGATCCTCGCCGCGCGCACCGCACGCCTCTGGGTCGAGGATGCCGCGGCCCGCGTCGAGAGCGGAGAGGATGTCGATCGCGCGGTGGCGCTTGCCGCCTATGCGCGCCTTGCGACCGAGGAGGCGGCGATGACCGTCATCGACCTCGCCGAGCGCGGGGTCGGGCTCGCCTCCTTCGATCGCGGCCATCGGCTGGAGGCGATGACGCGCGATCTCGCCGTCTATATCCGCCAGGCCAATCCCGACGCCGTGCTCCTGCAGCATGGCCGCACGCTCGCGCGGGACTACGCGACATGACGGGCCCGGCGCCCGTCGCCGACACCTGGGGGGCGTTCCGGCGGCGGTCCGAGCAGGCGCCCCTTTGCGAGGCCGCGCGGCTGATCGGGCCCGGCGGCCTCGTCGTCATCGCGCCCCATCCCGACGACGAGAGCATCGGCGCCTCCGGCCTCCTCGTCGCGGCGGAGCAAGCGGGGCGACGCGTCGGACTCGCCGCGCTGACGGACGGCGACGCCTCGCACGATTTTCCGCGCGAGGCGCTCGCCGAGCTGCGGCGACGCGAGCAGGCGGCGGCGATGCGCGCGCTCGGATGCGGCGACGCGCCGATCCTGCGCCTCGGTCTTCCCGACGGCGGTTCTTCCCGCGATCCGGGCTTTGCCGGCGCCGCCGGAACGGTGGCCGCCTTCCTCGACGAGATCGGCGCCGACACGCTCGCCGCGCCCCATCCCGACGATCCCCATCCCGACCATCATGCCGCGGCGGATCTCGCGCTGGCGGTGCGCGCCCTGCGCCCCGCCCTGCGGCTTCTCTTCTACCCCGTCTGGTCGCTGCGCCTTGCCGACGCGGCGCCCTATCGCGGCGCCGATCTGACGCCGTTCCGGATCGCGACGGATGCCTTCGCCAAGATCCGCGCGATCGCCTGCCACGAAAGCCAGCTCGGCACCGTGAAGGCGCTGGAAGGGCGCGGCTTCGTGCTGCCGGACGCCTTCATCGCGGCCCATTCGACGGGTGTCGAGACCGTCTCCTGGGCCGCCATGCCGGGAAGGCCGCCGGAGCCGGCGCATTTCGAGCGTCTCTATGCCGGCGACGGCGATCCCTGGCATGTGCGCTCGTCGGCTTACGAAGCCGGCAAACGAGAGGCGACGATCGGGATTCTGGGCGATCTCCGGTGCGAGCGCGCGCTGGAGCTCGGCTGCGGCGAAGGCCATCTCACCGCCGCGCTCGCGACCCATGCCCGGCAGATCGTCGCCGTCGATCGGGATGCGGGCATCGTCGAACGGGCGCGGCGCGTCCACGGGGATCTTGCCGGCGCGCGTTTCGTCGAGGCGGCGATGCCGCGCGACCTGCCCTCCGGCCCGTTCGACCTCGTGGTGCTCTCGGAAGTCCTCTATTTTCTCGACGAGGCGGCGCTCGGCGAACTCGCGCAGACGCTGCGCGCCGCGATGCGGCCGGGCGCCGCCCTACTCCTGTGCAACTATCTCGGGGCGACCGGCACGCCCCTGTCGGGCCGGGATGCGGCGGATGTCTTCGTCTCGCTCTTCGGCCGGGATCTCGAGCCCGTCAGCCGCGCGCAGACGGACGACTATCTGGCCGAGCATCTTCGGTTTCGGCCACGAGGGCCCGAAGGGCGGGCAGATGGCGCCTGAGATCGGACAAAGTGAGTCGGCGGCGCAAAAGCCGCGGGCTCTCCTCTTCCGCCGCCTGGAAGGCCCGCACCGGCAGGGGATCGGAGAGAAGCGCCGCGATGCGGAGGGGCGCCAGATCCAGAAGGGCAAGGGCGTCCTGCCTTTCGCTCCGGCTGCGGTCCGAGGCGAAGGCGGCGCGCAGGCGAAGGCGCAGGGCGAGCCGCTCCGGCGGCTCCAGCGCCTCGTCGACGATGGGATCTGCCTCCAGCCGGTTGCGGCGCAATTCGTCCGAGAGGCCGCCGCTCGCGCGGCCGACGAGCCGGCAGGAGGTCTCGACGCGCGGGCCGTCGCTGTAGCGGATGCGCAGGCCCCGCGCCTCGACGGCGCGCCGCAGGGCGCGATCCTCGCCGAAGGGGACCAGCGGCAAGCGGCCCGCCGCGCGATAGGCCTGCGCGCGGACGGCGAAATTCGCCCCGCCGATATTGCCGTGATGGGGAAAGGGATTGTCGGCGTCGGGCGCGATCAGCGCGGCGAGGCGGCGCGACAGGGTCCGGTAGTCGCGGATGATGCGCTCGTGGTCGGGATCGGGCTCGGGAAGCTGCGCCGCTTCCTCCGGATCGAAGCCGATGCGCCCGCAGACGAGATCGAAGCCGCGGTCGAACTCCGCGCGATAGGCCGCTCGGTAGCCGGGCAGCACGCGCGTGTCGGCGTCGAGCGAGAGGAGAATGGCAGCGCGGTTCGCCGCGTCCGCGAGATCGAGCGCGATGCGGCGGGCCTGCGGGGCGCTTCCCTCGCCCTCGTGCCAGGCGAGGTCGATCAGCCGAAAGGCGAGGGCGCCGGCGCGCAGGCGCTCGGCGGCGATGGACGCCGTGCGGTCGTCGCTGCCGTTCACGACGAGCACCACCCCGTCGCCGGGTCGCAGTTCGGCCATAAGCGCGTCGAGGCAGCGGGGCATCCAGGCCTCTTCCCGGCAGGCGGGAATGCAGGCGATGACGGGCGCCGCCGCGAGATCGCCGCGGTCGAGGATCGAGGCGCTTGCGACCGGCAGGCCCGCAAGGAGCTGCGCGGCGGCCGCCGCGTCAAGGTGCCGGCGCGTCTCCTTCGATGCGTCGCGTCCTTCCCTGTCCATGTCGTGCCGCATCCCCGTCAGCGTCGGTGGACCGACGGCGTGCCGGGTTTCGCCGGCAGGCCGTCGTCGTGAGCGATCGCGGGCCGCGCTGTCCGGTCTGCGAGGCCGAGGATTTCCGGGCGACCCGGCGTGGGCTCGACTTCGTCGAAGGGGCGCGCGCCTTCCCGCTCGAATGCAGCCATTGCGGGCTGCTCGTCGATCGCGGCGCATCGCGGGCGGTGCTCGACGCGGCGCTGGCCGCTTCGATGGCGGCATCGGATCTCCGGCTCTCGCCCACCCTGCCGCTCGGCTTCGAGGCCTACACCGCCCGCACCGCCGCGCTGCGTCTCGGTCTCCTCTTCGAGCCCGCCGACGCGCGTCAGGTCGAGGCGCGGCACGCGCCCTACCACCGCAGACCGGCGGCGGGCGGGCTGCGGCCGCTCGCCGATCTCGATCCGCTGGCGATCTCGGTCGCCATTCTCTGCCGGCCGCAGGAGGAGGCGCAGGCGCGACGCCTCGCCGCCGAGCTCGGGACGTGGAGCGACGACGTCCTCCTCCTCCTCGACGCCGCGGAGGCTCATGAGAGGGAGGCGGAGGGCGACGGGCTGCGCCTTGCCGCACGCCCGCTCGGCGGCGACTTCTCCGCCCAGCGCAACGCCGCGCAGGACCTGGCGCGCCGCGACTGGGTGCTTCAGCTCGACGCCGACGAGACGATGGCGCCGGCCGCCCTGTCCTCGCTCGGTCGTCTCGCCGCGCTCGCCGAGCGGGACGGCTGCCTCTGCGTCGGCCTGCCCCGGCGCAATCTCGTCGACGGCGTCCTCTCCGCGCTGCATCCCGACATCCAGTACCGCCTCAACCGGGCAAGCGTGCGCTATCGCGGCAGGGTGCACGAACGCCCGGACCTGCCCGGCGGCTGGCGCGACAGCTTCATCGCGCCGGGGGCGGCGATCGACCATCATCTCGCGCGCGCCCATGTCCTGTCCCGTTCGAAGGCCTACGAGGCGATGGCGCCCGGCGAGGGACGCCTGTTCGAGATGCGCCGTCTCCTGACGCCCTTTCATGCCTGACGGCCCGTGCGCGAGACGCCGGGTCTGCGCTCGGCCAGCACGCGTTCGTAGAAGGCCTTCGTCTCGCGGCCGAGGCTCGCGCGGGTGAAGCGGCCCGAGGCGGCACGCGCGCGCTCGTGCAGATCGGCGCGAAGCGCGCCATTCGCGAGGAGGGGGCGCAGGGCGTCGGCGAGCGCGGCGGCCGTCGGCTCCGGGGCCAGAGCGCCCGCGCCGGGCTCCCCCACGAAGGCCCGGGCGCTCGCGTCCAGCGCCAGCCCGACGACGGGACGGCCGAAGGCGAGGGCCTCCTGATAGACGAGGCCGAAGGATTCGTAGCGCGAGGGCGCGACGACGAGATGGCAGTCGCGATAGGCCGCGTCGAGCGCGGCATCGTCGAGCCGGCCGGGCAGGGCGAGGCGTTCCCGCAGCGCCGGGGGCGCCGCCGCCACGTCGCCGGGCGCGATGCCGACGAGGGTCAGCCGGAGGTCGGGGCCGCCCCGCTCGGCTTCGGCGCAGAGGAGCGCCCCGGCCTCGAGGAGAAGGTCGAAGCCCTTGCGGGCCTCCGGGCGTCCGACGAAGAGGAGGCGGATCGGCCCGTCCGCCCCGCCGGGATAGGGCGCGTTCGCGGCCCGGGCCAGACGCTCGGGCGGCAGGGACAGGCCGATGACGGTGCGCGGCATCGTCGGCGGCAGGCGGTAGAGCCGCTCGATGGCGGCGCCGTGCTCGGCCGTGTTGGCGATGAGGCCGGCGCCGGCGCGGGCCGAGAAGGCCTCCAGCGCGCAGGCGAAGCGCCCGTCGAGCCGGTCGCGAAAGGGACCGGAGACGGCGCCCGTGCCCTGCGCCGGCGTCGAGGCACGGGTCACCAGCGGCAGGTCGCGCGACAGGGCGAGGAGCGCGCCCGGCGCGTACCAGTTGGTCGCCTCCACGAGAGCGAAGGGCGCGGCGCGATGCTCGGCCATGACGGCGCGCCGGAACCAGGCGGGCGCGACGAGATGGCCGAGCGCCGCGCGGCGGCGCAGGATCGCGCCAGCCCCCTCGCGTGCCGGACGGCAACCGACGAGCGTGACGCCGTTCTCCTGCGACCGCCCCACGCGGTCGAGCGTGAAGACGCTGACCGGGACACCGGCCTCGAGCAGGCTCTCGGCGATCTCGCGCGCGGCGACCGCGAGCCCGCTGGCGGAGGGCGGATAGTCGAAGGCGAGGAGGGCCGTTCGCAGCGTCATCGTGCGGCGAGCGTTTCGTAGAGCGCCAGATAGTCGGTCGCCATGCGCTCGGCGGTGAAGCGGGCCTCGAAGCGGCGGCGGATCGCGGCGCGGTCGAGCGTGTCGATGCGCCCGAGCGCCTCGATCGCGCCGGCCTCGTCCTCGACCACGAAACCGGTGACGCCGTCCTCGACGATCTCGGGCACCGAGCCGCGGCGAAAGGCGACGACCGGCGTGCCGCAGGCCATGGCTTCGATCATCACGAGGCCGAAGGGCTCCGGCCAGTCGATGGGGAAGAGGAGCGCCGAGGCATGGCCGAGAAGCGCCTGCTTGCCGCCATCGTCGAGGGCGCCGAGATGCACGGCGTCCGCGCTGAGAAGCGGGCGCACGCGCGTGTCGAAATAGGTGGGGTTGCCGACGTCGATCGCGCCGGCAAGGCGGATGTCGCGCCCGGCCCCGCGGGCGATGCGGATGGCGGCGTCCGGCTGCTTCTGGTCCGTCATCCGCCCGATGAAGGCCACGGGCCCGCCGCCGGGTCCAAGGTGGTAGCGCCCGCGCGCGATGCCGTGATGCACGATGCCGGCCCGGTTCGGCGCGGGGATGCCCGCCTCCTGCGCGGCGGAAATGGCGGCGACCGGAAGATCGGGAAAGGCCGCGAAGAAGAGCCGGCGGTCGAGTTCGTCCACGCGCCAGTGGATCGTCGTCAGCGAGTGCCGGCGCCGCTTGCCGAGAAGCGCGGCGTGGAAGAACTCGCCATGGCAGTGGACCACGTCGAACGTGTCGAGCCGCCGGCGCAGGGCCTCCATCTGCACCGCTTCCAGAACCTGCGGGATCGAGGGCGGCACGGATCCGTGCCGCGCCTCGAGACCGGAGAGGCTCGGCAGGTCGCCGATGCGCGCAATGTCGCAGGCCGAGTCGCTCGGACCGAAGAGGGTGACGCAAACGCCCAGCGACTCCAACGCCTTGGACAGATCGTGAACGATCCGTTCCGTTCCGCCGGACGTCAGAGGCGGTGTCGGAAATATGTTAGGTGCGACTTGGGCGACTCGAAGCATTTTCATAGCCCGCCATATGGCATCGAAACCTGTTTCGACAGGGCCCGCGAAGGAGTTTCGTGTATGTTTATCCTTCATATCGCTCTGCAAGGCTGTCTCAAGGGTCGCGACGTCGATTATGGACTGACCGCCGACACGGGCGGGCACATCAAATACTTGCTCGAACTGGTCGAGGCTTCGGCGCAAGACTCTGCGGTGACGCGTATCGTCATGGCGACCCGCCGCTTCGAAAGTCCCTACGGACCGGCTTACGAGGCCCCTCACGAACAGGTCTCGCCCAAGGTCGAGATCGTGCGCCTCGCCAGCGCCGATCCCGGCTATCTGCCCAAGGAGGCGCTGCACCGCGAGATCGAGAGCTACACGCGCGCCCTTCTCGACTGGATCGCCGCGCAGCCCTGCCGGCCGGACCTTCTCCACGCCCATTACGCCGATGCGGGCGCCGTCGCCGCGGCGGTGAAGCGGGCGACGGGCATCCCCTTCGTCTTCACCGCCCATTCCCTCGGCCGGGTGAAGGCGAGCGTGATGACGCTCGCGCCCGGCGAGGCGGCGGGCCTCGAGCGGCGCATCGCGGCGGAGGAGACGGCGCTCGCCAAGGCCGATCTCGTCATCGCCTCCTCGCGCGACGAGGCGGAGGTGCAATATGCCGGCTACCGCGCCTACGATCCGGGCGCCATCCGCATCCTGCCGCCGGGCAGCGACCTCTCCGCCTTCCGCGCCGCCAGCGCCAGCGCGAGCGCCTGCGCCCTGCTGACGCCCTTCCTGCGCGACCCGCAAAAGCCGCCGGTTCTCGCCATCGCCCGCCCCGTGGCCAAGAAGAACCTGCCCGCGCTGGTGCGGGCCTTCGGCGAGAACGCCTATCTGAGGGAGAACGCCAACCTCGTCGTCGTCGCCGGCATCCGCGGCGGGTTCGAGGCGCTCGACGACGAGCGAGCGGGCGAGATGCGCGCGATCCTCGAACTCGTCGACCGCTACGACCTCTACGGCAAGGTGGCGCTGCCCAAGTCCCACCGGCCCGAGGACGTGCCGGCGCTCTACGCCTTCGCGCGCGAGCGGCGCGGCGTCTTCGTCAATCCGGCGCTGAACGAGCCCTTCGGCCTGACGCTGCTGGAGGCGGCCGCCGCCGGCCTGCCGCTGGTCGCCACCGATTGCGGCGGCCCGAACGACATCATCGAGATGTGCCACAACGGCCTCCTCGTCGATCCGCGCTCGCCGGGCGCCATCGCCGGCGCCTGCGAGACGATCCTGCGCGACCCCGCCCGCTGGGACGCCTTCTCCAGGGCGGGCGCGCGGGCGGTGGATGCCTACGACTGGCCGCGCCATGCCGCGCGCTATCACGGGCTCGCCGCCCGGCTTCTCGCCGCGCCCGAGCCCGAAGCGCCGGTGCGCCAACTCCTCGTCTGCGATATCGACAACACGCTCGTGGGCGGCTCGGCCTGCGTCTCCACCTTCCGCGACTGGCACGCGCGCCAGTCGGGCCTCGGCTTCGCGGTCGCCACCGGGCGCTCGCTCCATTCGGCGCTCTCGATCCTCGAGCAGCAGGACGCGCCGAGCCCGCGCGTCATCGTCTCCTCGGTCGGCTCGGAGATCTATCGCCTGCGCGCCAACGGCACGACCTATCGCCAGGATGCCGGCTGGCGCGCGCATATCGCGGTCGGCTGGCAGCGCGAGGCCGTCGCGCGCGTTCTGGCCGGCATGGCCGGGATCGCGCCGCAGGGGCCGCTCGAGCAGCGCGCCTTTAAGCTGAGCTATTTCGCGCCCGGCGGGCGCGGCGTGGCGGCCGCGGTGCGGCGCCGGCTGCAGGAGGCGGGATTGTCGGCCTCCGTCATCCACAGCCATGGCAAGTATCTCGACATCCTGCCGGTGCGCGCCTCCAAGGGCGCGGCGGTCGCCTATCTGCGCAAGGCGTTCGATCTGGCGGAGAACGCCGTCTTCGTGGCGGGCGACAGCGGCAACGACATCGAGATGCTGCGCTCGGTCCCGCAGTCGATCATCGTGGCGAACTATTCCGACGGTCTCGCCGCGCGCCCCGATCTCGCTCATTCCTACGTGGCGCGGCAGGCCTACGCGCTCGGCATCATCGAGGGCGTCGCCCATTTCCGCCGCCGGGCGGCGCTCGCGTGAGCCTGTCGGTCCTGACGCTCGTGCGGGGACGGCGGGCCCATCTCGTCAACCTGATGAAGAGCCTCGCCCTCCAGAGCGAGGCGCCGGACGAACTGGTGATCGCCTGGATGCAGGAGGCGGCGGAGCCGGACCTGCCCGATCCCGGCTGTCCCGTGCGCCACGTCTTCGTGGCCGGCGAGGCCCTGCCGCTCGCCGCCGCCCGCAACGCGGCGGCCCGCGCCGCGCGGGGCGGGACGCTCGTCTTCCTCGACGTCGACTGCCTCGCCTCGCCGGGCCTCGTGGCGCGCTACCGCGCAGCCGCCGACGAGCACGACGGTCTGTTCCTCGGGGAGGTGCTGTATCTTCCGGGCGGCGCGGTGGGCGCGGCGCTCGATTTCGAGCGTCTCGACGCGCTCGGCCTCGTCCATCCCGCCAAGCCCGCGGTTCCGGAGCTTGGCCTTCGCCGCGAGCCGGACTGCGGCGAACTCTGGGGCCTCTCCTTCGCGCTGCGGGCGCGGACCTATGCCGCGCTCGGCGGCATGGACGAGAGCTTCGTCGGCTACGGGGCGGAGGAGACCGACTTCGCCCACCGGCTCGGCGCGGCCGGCGTGCTGCTCTACTGGACGGCGGGGGCGCGGGCCTATCACCAGCACCACGCCGTGCACGTGCCCCCGCTCCACCATTTCGACGCCATCCTCGCCAATGCCGCGCGGTTCCGGGCCAAGCACGGGCGCTGGTGCATGGAGTACTGGCTCGGCCAGATGACGCGCTCCGGCCATATCGAATGGGACGAAGCGGCCGAGGCGATCGCGCTGCGCCGGCGCCCGAGCGAGGCGGAGATCGCCGCCGCGCGCCAGCCGGACGCGGTTCGCTTCAGCTGACGGCCGGCGCCCCCTCCCAGAGCTCGTCCGTCAGCCCTTCCAGCCAGCGCGCGGCCTTCGTGGCGGCCTGCGGATCGTAGAGCGACTGCAGCGTCTCGACGGGCAGGGCGCGCGCGGCCTCGAGGAGGCGGTTCCAGTTCGGGATGTCGCCCGGCCAGGCGGGCGCGTGGATCGCGGCCCCCAGCCGCGCCAGCGCCTCGGCCTTGCGGCCCTGCTCGCCGAAATAGCGCCATTCCGGCACGACCACGAAGGGCCGCCCGACGCGGGCGATCTCGGTGACCGTGTTGTCGCCGGCCGAGGCGATGACGAGATCGGCGGCCGCGATATGGTCGGTCACCCCGCGCACCCAGCCGAGCTCCTTCAGATTGGAGAAGTCGGTCTCGTGGCCCTCCTTGTGCACCGGGCCGAGGACGAGCCAGAGCGCGTCGGGCGCGGCGCGCGCGCCCACCGTCAGCGGCGCGTAAGGGGTGCCCGAGCCGCCGCCGCCGGTGAGGACGAGGATGATCTCCTTGTCCGCCGGCAGGCCGAGGCGCGCGCGGGCCTCCTGGCGCGTCGGCACCGCGTCCGTCGTCGTGCACAGCCCGCCGGCATAGAAGGTGCGCGCCCGCTGGGCGGCGGGGTAGTCGTCCTGCTCCAGCCGCTCGTCGAAGGGCGCGAGCATGCCGACGCTCGCCTCGTAGGAGCCGATATGGCCGATGTCGGAGCGGTCGCCATGCATGCGGATCTGCGCCGCCGGGACGCTGGCGATGCGCGACAGGAGCGCGATCTCGGAGGAGACGTCGACGACGAAGAGCCCGGTGCCGCGCTCGTCGAGATGGTCGAGGATCATGCGCATGGTGCGGCGCATCTCGTTGAGGCCGAGCGGCACGCAGTGCATGACCTGAGGCGTCGCCTCCGCGAAGAGCCGGGGCGTCGGCACCGCCGCGCCGATCATGTTCGGCAGGGCGACGATCTCGATGTCGCGTGAGAAGCCGTCGAAGAGATGCGGGCCGGCGGTCAGCACCGAGACCGGGCGATCCGCCGAGAAGCGCTCGGCGATGGCCATGGTGCGGTTGGCATGGCCGCGCCCCTGATGGTGGACGAAGAAGGCGATCGGGCGCTTCATCGCGCCGGACCGGCAGCGTGTCTGGCAACGGTACGCTTGGCGGGCATGGCGTTCCTCTCGGGGGGCGCGCTGGACAGGCGCGGCGGCGAGGCAACCGTCGTCGCCCGGAGTGAACAGATAGCGGGGGGGCGCCGAAGGGCAGGCGCTATTTGCGTGGACGGCGCACGATCGTCAGCGTCCCGGCGGATGCAGGGCGAGGCGCCCGCGCTCCGCCTGCGCCTCGAAGAAGCGCCGCTCGGCCTCGAACCGGTGACCCGGCCAGCCCTCGAAGCCGAAGCCATAGGCCTCGATCCGCTCGCCGGGCGCGACCCGCTCCAGCGCCCAGAGAAGCCCGATCAGCCCGGTGGACGGCGCCGCCATGCCCCGCTCGGGCCGCGCATAGCCGATGACGCGGCAGGCCTTGAGGAAGAGGCGCGCCGGCAGGATCTCGACCGTCCGGCCGCCTTCGGCCGCAAGCCGCGCCAGCGCCTCGCCCGCGTGGTTGCGCCCGTCCGGCTCGGCGCGCTCGGCCGCGGTCAGCGGCGGGTCGTAGGCGTCGTCCTTGTCGGGATGGATCGGCAGGAGGATCGCCGGCGCGGCGCTCACCTGCGGGCGCTGTTCGAACTGCGGGTCGTCCAGCCACTCGCGCATCTGCCCGCCGCAATTGACGAGGAAGAGATGCGTGACGCGCCGCCCGGTCGCGGCGCCGAACCCGTGGGCGTTGTTGAAGCGCAGGACGGTCCCGCAGGCGTCGATGGCCTCGGCGGCGCCGCTCTGGCCGGGGGCGTTGCCGACGAGGCAGATGGTCATGGGTCCGTCTCCGGGAGGGCGGGGCGCAAGGGGAGCGCCCCGCCGAAGGTGGGGCGGCGCGCGAACCGGACCAGCGCCGGGATCGCGGCGAAGCCTTGCGCCGTTCTGCGGGGGACGGGGAGGCGCCGCGACATGGCCGAGGATCATCCGAGAACCCCGGACGGGCGCTACTTCGTGGTGCGCGGCCGGCTGTGGCGTCTGTCGAACCCGGCGCTCGG
Organism: Aurantimonas sp. Leaf443; assembly: GCF_001425575.1. GTDB lineage: Bacteria > Pseudomonadota > Alphaproteobacteria > Rhizobiales > Rhizobiaceae > Leaf443. The sequence goes on from NZ_LMRD01000002.1 coordinate 12,831, forward strand.
CGAGGAGGAGCGGGCGCGCCTCGTCTCAAGCCTCATGGCCGCGCGCCGGGCCGTGCGCGAGGCCGCCGGCGATCCGCCGGCCCTTGCGAAGGCACGGGCGCGGGTGGATGCGGCCAAGCGCGGCCTCGGAGAGCGCGGGCCGGTCTGGTGGCGGGACGGCGCGCCGGACCTGAACCGGCACATGGCGCGCAACACGCCCTATGCCGCATGGTACGAGGGGCTCGGGCTGGAGGACTGATACCGCCGCGCGTTGGGAAATGACCCATCTTGGCCTTTCCCGCGCGGCGGCAGCCCGCGCGGCGTCTTAGCGTTTCCCGGCACCGCATGGAGGGACCCGAAGGGGCACTTCATAAGCGGGCCGGTATGACGCCTGCCCTCAGGCCGCGACGCGCCCGATCGACCAGGGCAGGTCCTCGCCGCCGCGATAGACGACGACCTCGGTGTCCTCCACGGCCACCGCCGCGGGCATGCGGCCGGGCCGGCGCAGGAGTTCGATCGTGCCCGCGTTCACGGGGATGCCGTGGAAGTTCGGCCCGTTCAGCGAGGCGAAACCCTCGAAATGGTGCAGCGCGCCTTCCTCCTCGAAGACCTGGACATAGGTCTGCAGCGCCGTCGGGCCGACGAAGAGGCCGGCGCAGCCGCAGGCCGCTTCCTTGTCGCCGCGCCGGTGGGGCGCCGTGTCCGTGCCGAGGAAGAAGCACGTCTCGCCCGAGGTCGCGGCCTTGCGCAGCGCGAGGCGATGGCGCTCGCGCTTGGCGACGGGCAGGCAGTAGAGATGCGGGCGCAGGCCCCCCTGGAAGATCGAGGTGCGGTTGATCGTCAGGTGGTGCGGCGTGATCGTGCCGGCGACGCGGGGACCGTGCGCCCTGACGATGTCGAGCGTCTCGGCCGTCGTGATGTGCTCCAGCACGACCTTCAGCCCCTGATGGCGCTTCAGGAGCGGCAGCAGCGTCTCCTCCATGAAGATGCTCTCGCGGTCGAAGATGTCGGTCGCCGGATCGGTCGCCTCGCCGTGGATGGAGAGGGCCATGCCGATCCTCTCCATGCGCTCCAGGACGGGGGCGAGCGCCGCGATATCGGTCACGCCGTGATGGGCGTTGGTCGTGGCGCCCGCCGGGTAGAGCTTGGCGCCGAGCCAGACCTGTTCGGCAAAGCCCGCCTCGATCTCGTCGGGGCGCGTCGTGTCCGTGAGGTAGCAGGTCATCAGCGGCTTGAAGTCCGAGCCTTCGGGCCGCGCGGCGAGGATGCGCTCGCGATAGGCGCGCGCGGCCGAGACGTCCGTCACCGGCGGCACGAGGTTCGGCATGACGAGGGCGCGGGCGAACTGGGCGGCGGTGTGCGGCAGGACGGCAGCGAGCATCGCCCCGTCGCGGAAATGCACGTGCCAGTCGTCGGGGCGGCGGATGGTCAGCGAAGCGGGCACGGCGGCGCTCATCGGGCGGTCCTCGAGGTCTGTTTCGCGGGATCGCCCCGCTTTGGCACGAAGCGCCGCGCTCCGGAAGCCTCAGGCGCCCGTCATGGCGCAGAGAAGCTCGAACAGGATCGTGGCGCCGGTCAGCGCGGTCAGCCCCGTCGGATCGAGGGGCGGGGAGACCTCGACAATGTCGGCGCCCGCGATCGTCACGCCCTTCAGAGCCCGCACCAGGGCCTGCGCCTCGCGCGTCGTCACGCCGCCGATCTCGGGCGTTCCGGTGCCGGGCGCGAAGGACGGGTCGATAATGTCGATGTCGAAGGAGACATAGGCCGGCGCCGCCCCGACGAGCGCGCGCGCCTCCTCCATCACGTCGGCGATCCCGCGCGCCGCGAGCTCCTCGATGAAGACGATGCGGATGCCCTCGGCCTTGGCGAAATCGTAGTTCGAGGCATCCGAGATGGCGCCGCGGATGCCGATCTGGATCATCCGCTTCGGATCGAGCAGACCCTCCTCGACGGCCCGGCGGAAGGGCGTGCCGTGATTGTAGCGGTTGCCGAAGAAGCTGTCATAGGTGTCGGAATGGGCGTCGAAATGGATGAGGCCGAGCGGCGTGCCGGGCGAGATGCCGCGCAGGATCGGCAGCGTGACCAGATGGTCGCCGCCCGCCGTCAGCGGCCTTGCGCCGGCGCTCGCGATCTCGCGGAAGAAGCGCTCGATTCGCTCCAGGCTGTCGGCGGGGTCGACGGGGTTCACCGGCGCGTCGCCGCAATCGGCGATGCGGGCGCGCTCGAAGGGCGAGAGGCCGCTGACGTGATGGACCGGGCGCACGAGGCTCGACTGGTTGCGGATCTCGCGCGGCCCGTGGCGCGCGCCCGTGCGGTTCGTGGTGCCGCCGTCGAAGGGCACGCCGACCAGCGCGATGTCGACCTCGGACGGGGCCGCCAGCGGCAGGCGCATGAAGCTGGCGGGGCCGGCGAAGCGCGGCACCGTGCCCGAATCGAGCGGGCGGAACGGGGTCTCGAAGCTCATGCCCGGCGACCTCGGCCGGGCGCTGCGCATCGGGGCCGGAAACGGGGGAGCGGCATGTCTGTCCTCCTGCGCGGAAGGCCCGCCGATCGGCGCGATCGCGAAAGGCCCGCCCCTGTTGGATAGAACGCCCGCGCCGCGCGAGAAAGGCCTCTTGCATCGAAGCGCCGATGGCCGGCATGTGACGCCCGACCGCGACACCCACGAGGCGACCCCATGTCCGACGAACAGAGCCCGGACGGCAGCAATCGCGAGGCGCGCGCCGCGCTCTTCGCCCATCTCGAACGGCTCGGCATCAAGACGCGCACGGTGGAGCACGAGGCGCTCTTCACCGTCGCGCAGTCGCAGGCGCTGCACGAGGCGGTGGCGGGCGGCCACACCAAGAACCTCTTCGTGAAGGACAAGAAGGGCCAGCTCTTCCTCATCGTCGCCGAGCAGGCGACGGCGGTGGACCTGAAGAACCTGCACAAGGTGATCGGCGCCTCCGGCCGCCTCTCCTTCGCCTCGCCCGAGCAGATGCGTGCCCATCTCGCCGTCTCGCCGGGCTCCGTCACCGCCTTCGGCGTGATGGCGGACAGGGCCGGGGCGGTGCGGCTCGTTCTTGATGAGCGGCTGACGATGCACGATATGGTCAACTGCCATCCCATGACCAACGAGGCGACGACGACGATCGCCCGCGACGATCTTCTCGCCTTCTTCCGGTCCACCGGGCACGAACCGCTGGTCGCCGACCTCAGCGAACGACAGGACGCAACCGCATGAGCGACAATCGATACGGCGCCGCCCAGGGCGGCTATGGCGCGCAGACCACGAGCGCGATCGGCGGCGGCAAGCCGGCCGTCGCCGGTTTCGGCGCCGCGCCGGCCGCGCCCGCCGGCGATCTCGTGAAGGACACGACGACGGCGAGTTTCGCGGTGGACGTCGTGCAGGAATCGCGCCGCCAGCCGGTGCTCGTCGATTTCTGGGCGCCCTGGTGCGGCCCCTGCAAGCAGCTGACGCCGATCATCGAGAAGGCCGTGAAGGCGGCCGGCGGCGCGGTGAAGCTCGTGAAGATGAACATCGACGACCATCCCTCGATCGCCGGCCAGCTCGGCGTGCGCTCGATCCCGGCCGTCTTCGCCTTCGTCGACGGCCAGCCGGTCGACGGCTTCATGGGCGCGCTGCCCGAGAGCGAGGTGAAAGCCTTCATCGAGCGCCTGACCAAGGGGCGCGGGGGCGACCCGATCGCCGAGGCGCTGGAGGAGGCGAAGGGCCTTCTGGCGGCCAAGGATCTCGGCGGCGCGGCCGAGCTCTTCGGCGCCATCCTCCAGCACGAACCGGGCCACCAGGGCGCGAGCGCCGGCCTTGCCGAATGCTACATCGCGGCCGGCGACACCGAACGCGCCAGGGCGCTGGTCGACGCCCTGCCCGAGGCGCCCGGCGAGGACGCCGCGCTCTCGGCCGTGCGCACCAAGCTGAAGCTCGCCGCCGAGATCGCCCATCTCGGCGATCCCGTCGCGCTGCAGGCGCGCATCGAGGGCGATCCCGACGACCATCAGGCCCGCTTCGACCTCGCGCTCATCGCGCAGGCGAAGGGCGAGCGCGATGCCGCCGCCGGCCATCTCCTCGAGATCATCCGGCGCGACCGCGCCTTCGACGACGACGGCGCGCGGCGCAAGCTCCTGGAATTCTTCGAGGTCTGGGGTCCGATGGACCCGGCCACGCGCGAGGCGCGCCGGCGCCTCTCCTCGCTCCTCTTCGCCTGAGGGCCAGCGGGGCGCCGGGCGAGGAGCCGGGCGCCCTGCGGCCGTTCGGCTCAGCCTCTGCGCCGGGGCCTTGAGTTCGCCGCCGCGTGCCACAGATCACCACGGGTCACGGAGGCCCGAATTGGTTCACGCCGGGAATTACAATTACACGGGCGAGGCCGACCTGCCGAAGACGATCCCCGTCTTCCCGCTGTCGGGCGCCTTGCTCCTTCCGGGCGGCCAGATGCCGCTCAACATCTTCGAACCGCGCTATCTCGCGATGATCGACGAGGCGATCCGCGGCGACCGGCTGATTGGCATGATCCAGCCGCGCCTCGACGGCGCCTTGCGGCCGGACGGCGAGCCGGAACTGTGCGCCGTCGGCTGCGTCGGTCGCATCACCTCCTTCGCCGAGAGCGGGGACGGTCGCTACGTCGTCAACCTCACCGGCGTCGTGCGGTTCCGCGTGCTGGAGGAACTGGAGAGCCGCGAGCCCTTCCGCGTCTGCCGCATCGCGAGCTTCGTCGCCGATCTCGACCTCGGGCTCGGCGCCGGCGAGGTGGACCGCGACAGTCTCCTGACCGCCTTCCGCGACTATCTGGAGGCCAACCAGCTCGAGGCGGACTGGGAGAGCGTGTCGCGCTCCTCGACCGAGACGCTCGTCAACGTGCTCTGCATGATGATCGCGCCCAACGGCCCGGCGGAGAAGCAGGCGCTGCTCGAGGCGCCCGACCTTCGCACCCGCGCCGAGACGCTCGTCGCCATCACCGAGATCAGTCTCGCGCGCGAGGCCGGCGAGGACGGGCCGACCCGCACGCTGCAATAGATGTCCATGGACCAGAAACGCCCCCGCCGGCCCGACCCGAAGCTGCTCGAGCTTCTGGTCTGCCCGCTGACCAAGGCCTCGCTGACCTACGACCGCGAGCGAAACGAGCTGGTCTCCACGGCGGCCAAGCTCGCCTTTCCGATCCGCGACGGCATCCCGATCATGCTCCCCTCCGAGGCGCGCGTCCTCGACTGAGAATGGCGGGCCGCCGAAACGCGGCCGCGTCTCCTCGGGGATGTCGCCTTTATCTGGCGGGCGCGGCCGGCGCCGCGCCGGGCGCGCGGGCCTGAAGCTTCAGAACCACGTCGTTCTGGGCGAGCACGAGGGCGCGGATGCACTCCGCCTCGGCACCTTTGCCCTGTGCCGTGCGGGCGGCGTCGATCTGCGCCTTGGCGCCGGACGTGTCGATCCCGTCGCCTTCGGCCTCCTTCACCAGCGCCTCGATCTGCGGCAGCGCCTCCGCGCAGGACGGCGTCTCCTGCGGCTCGCCCATGCCGGGGGGCGCATATTGGGCGCGGGCGGCACCGCCCGACGCGAGAGCGATGGCGAGGCCGAAAGCGGCGGCCCGAAGGCTGAAGCTGGCATGCATGGCGTTTATTCCTCCATCGCCGCGACGGCGGGCCCCGAGCGTCCGAAGGGATCGGGGCGGCAGCGTCGCGACCGTCGGGCACGCGCCGACGGCGGCGCGGCCCTTGTCCCGGTGTCCGCCTGCGATGAACGCCAAGACGGGCCCGCCCGCAAGCGGCAAGCGGGCGACGGGAGGGCGCGCCGCCCCAACGATCGCGTGTTCAGGGGGCGAGGCCGCAGACGAGCGCGAGGCACACGGCGAGCGACAGGGCGAAGAGGACGCGCTCGGCGACCGGCGCGCGACGCGCCTCGGCATAGCGCGCGAACCGGGCCTCGCGGGCGCTGGGCGCGGACTCGCTCTGCGCGCAGATATCGCGACCCATCAGATGCCCTCGCCGTCGCGCCCGCTCGACGGATCGGTCGAGATCCGCGAGGAGACTTCGCCGCCGAGGACGAGATAGGCGATGAAGGGCCGCACCGCGAAGTCGATCGCGCCCATGAGAAGGGCGAGGAGCAGCGGCAGGCCGAAGAGCGAAGCGACGAAGGCGACGAAGAGCGAGCCGAAGGCGCGCGAGCGCAGGACCGCCCGGCGCCATTTCGCCCCGCCCGGCGCGAGCGCCCCGTACCAGATGGCCGCAAGCCCCGAGAGCGCGCCCTCCTGCGCGGCGGCCGGCACCGGCGCCGCCTCGTCCTGCACCGGCGCGACGCCCGTCTCGCGCACCACGCCGAGCGCCACGGTCTCGTTGGAGAGCGGATCGATGAGGATGAGCGAGCCGAGTTCCCGGTTCTCCTCGTAGCGCGTGGCGACCGGCGGGCGCTCGAAGGCGAGCGTCACGCGGCCGATCTCGTTCATGAGGAGCGTGTTGGCGGGGCGGCGCTCGTAGGAATGGATGTCGACGCTCTCGTCGAGCGTCCTCACCGTCGCGGGCGTCTGCGCCGAGCCGAGCTTGGCCACGAGCCGGCCGCCGGCCACGAGCGGACGGTCGACCATCCAGAGGATCTCGGCCACGACCTGGCGCTGCGGCGCGGCCGTGTCGCCGTCCGCCACCAGCACGTCGCCGCGCGAGACGTCCACCTCGTCGGCGAGCGTCAGCGTCACGGCCTCGCCCGCGCCCGCCTCGTCCACCCAGCCGTCCGGACCGTAGAGGCCGGCGACGCTGGAGCGCCGGCCGCTCGGCAGGACGGTGATCGCCGCCCCCTTGGCGATGCGCCCGCCGACGATGGTGCCGGAGAAGCCGCGGAAGTCGAGATTCGGGCGGTTCACCCATTGCACCGGCAGGCGGAAGGGCTCGGCGCCCGCGTCGAAGGTCTGCGGCGTCGCCGTCTCGAGATGGCCGAGCAGCGTCTCGCCCTCGTACCAGGGCGTGTTCGCCGAGCGCGTCGTGATGTTGTCGCCGTTCTTGGCCGAGAGCGGGATGAAGGCCACGTCGGTGAAGCCGAGCCCGGGCAGGATCGCCCGATAGCCCGCCTGGATCGCCTCAAAACGCTCCTGCGAGAACTCCACGAGGTCCATCTTGTTGACGGCCACGACGATGCTCTTGATGCCGACGAGCGAGGCGATGAAGGAGTGGCGCCGCGTCTGGGGCAGGATGCCCTTGCGCGCGTCGACGAGGATGATCGCAAGCTCCGCCTGGCTCGCGCCCGTCGCCATGTTGCGCGTGTACTGCTCGTGGCCCGGCGTGTCCGCGATGATGAAGGCACGGTTGGCCGTGGAGAAGTAGCGATAGGCGACGTCGATCGTGATGCCCTGCTCGCGTTCGGCCGAGAGGCCGTCGACGAGGAGCGCGAAGTCGAGATCGGCGCCGGTCGTGCCGAACTTGCGGCTGTCGCGCGTCAGCGCCTCCAGCTGGTCCTCGTAGACGGCGCCGGTCTCGTAGAGGAGACGGCCGATGAGGGTCGACTTTCCGTCGTCCACCGAGCCGCAGGTGATGAAGCGCAGGAGCGAGGCCGCCGGCGAGACGAGCGGCGCCATATGCGCCTGCGGATCGACGATCGCGCCCCCGTCCGGGGCGGGACCTGCGAAGCGCGCGTCCTCGGCGAGGACGGCGGGCGAGGGGGAGCCGGCGGCGGCCGGGGCGCTCGCGGGGTCGAGCGGCGAAGGCTTGGGCGCGAGGGCGCTGGTCATCAGAAATAGCCTTCCTGCTTCTTCTCTTCCATCGAGGCGCCCGAATCCTGGTCGATCACCCGGCCCTGGCGCTCGGAGGTGCGGCTGTCGCGCATCTCGGAGATGATCGCGCCGAGATCGCCGGCCGAGGATTCCACCGCGCCCGTCAGCGGGTAGCAGCCGAGCGTGCGGAAGCGCACCATCATCGTCTCGACGCTTTCGCCCGGCCGCAGTTCCATGCGCTCGTCGTCGCGCATGATGAGCGCGCCGTCGCGCTTCACGATCGGGCGGGGGGCGGCGAAGTAGAGGGGCACGACGGGGATGTTCTCGAGCGCGATATAGTCCCAGACGTCGGCCTCGGTCCAATTGGACAGGGGGAAGACGCGGAAGCTCTCGCCCGGCTTCTTGCGCGTGTTGAACAGGCGCCAGGGCTCGGGACGCTGGTTCTTGGGCTCCCAGCGGTGCTCGGCCGAGCGCAGCGAGAAGACGCGCTCCTTGGCGCGGCTCTTCTCCTCGTCGCGCCGGGCCCCGCCGAAGGCCGCGTCGAACTTGTACTTGTCGAGCGCCTGCTTCAGCGCCTCGGTCTTCATCACGTCGGTGTGGACGCGGCTGCCGGAGGCGAAGGGGTTCACGCCCGCGCGCACGCCCTCCTGGTTGATGTGGACGATGAGGTCGAGCCCGAGCTCGCGGGCGCGCCGGTCGCGGAACTCGATCATCTCGCGGAACTTCCAGGTCGTGTCGACATGGAGAAGCGGGAAGGGCGGCTTGCCCGGCGCGAAGGCCTTCATGGCGAGATGCAGCATGACCGCCGAATCCTTGCCGATGGAATAAAGCATCACCGGGTTCTCGGCGGTGGCGGCGACCTCGCGCAGGATGAAGATCGACTCGGCCTCGAGCCGCTGCAGATGGGTCATGGGCTTCATGGAACACGTCCTCGTCCGGGCCGCGGAAGAGCCGCGGCGGCGGATGGCGAAACGGGCGCGGGAGAACCCGGCGCCCGCGAAGGGAAAGGGGAGGGATGGCCCAAGGGCGGGCGGACCTGGGCCCGGCCGGCCGTCAGATGCCGGCGCCGTCCACGATGTCGCCGCCATTGGCGACGGCCGTCGCGTCCGCGACATGGAGCCCGCATTCGCGCTTGGTCTCCTCCTCCCACCACCAGCGGCCGGCGCGCTCGGGCTCGCCGGGGCGCAGCGCCCGCGTGCAGGGCGCGCAGCCGATGGAGAGGAAGCCCTTGCCGTGCAGCTCGTTGACCGGCACGCCCTCGCGCGCGGTGAAGTCGGCGACGCGGGCCCGGCTCCAGTCGAAGATCGGATTGGCCTTGATGAGCCGGCGCTGCCCGTCGAAGGAGACGAAGTCCATGCCCTCGCGATTGGCCGACTGGTCGGCGCGAAGGCCGGTGATCCAGCCCGCCGCGCCGTCGAGCGCGCGCTTCAGCGGCTCCACCTTGCGCACGCCGCAGCAGGCCTTGCGGAACTCCGGCGCATAGTAGAATCCGTCGATGCCCTGGTCCTCGACGAGGGCCTCGAGGCTTTCCGCCTGCGGATACTTGGCGTGGATGCGCCGGCCGTATTTCTCCTCCGTCTCGCGCCACACGGCGTAGGTCTCGGGAAAGAGACGGCCGGTGTCGAGCGTGACGACGTCGATCCTGATGTCGTTGGAGAAGATCAGATGGGTGATCATCTGGTCCTCGATGCCGAGCGAGGTGGTGAAGACCAGCTTGCCCTTCACCTGCTCGCGCAGCATCCTCAGGCGCTCCAGCGGGTCGACGCCCGCGAAGGCGGCGTCGAGCGTCTCGGCGAGGAGCTTGGGATCCTGGATCATGGGAAATCAGCCTTTCCGCGCCGCGAGGCGCTTCTGAAGGATGCTGTCGCCGGTGCCGTAGCCCGTCTGATAGTGGTCGCGCACGATGGTGCGGGCCGCCTCCCACTGCGCGGCCGGCTGGCGCGCGGCGGAGGGCTCGGGCAGTTCCACCTCGTCGAAGCCGCAGGCCAGCGCCTCGGCGAACTGGTCGGCGATCAGCGGGCCGCTAGCGCGCAGCGTGCCGGAAAAGCCGGCGCGGCGCAGGCGCCTGGCAAGGCTCAGGCCCCGCCCGTCCGAGAAGGACGGGAAGGCGACGGCGATGAGATCGACGCTGCCGAGATAGGGCTCGAGCGCAAAGACCGGCGTGTCGTTGGAGACGATGAGCCCGATCGGCGCGTTGCGCCGGTCGGCGAGCGCGGCCTCCACGACGGTCAGCGGAACGAGGATGGGCCCCGAGGCCAGCGACAGATCCGCCGCCGTCTCGACCCTGGCATAGGCGTCCGCCGCCTCGCCGCCCTGCGTGATCAGCATCGTCATTGCGCGGCCTCGCTCGTCGTCTCCGCCTTGCCGACGAAGGCCTGGAAACCGGACTTGAAGGGCTCGAGCCCGGTGCGGCGCAGCGTGTCGAGGAACTCCTCGCCCGGCCGGCGTTCGGCGAGATAGACCGCGACGATCGCCTCCACGGCGCCCGGCACGTCCTCGGCGTCGATGCCGGGGCCGAGGCGCTCGCCGAGCGCTGCCTTCTCGGTGGCATCGCCCCCGATGGTGATCTGGTAGTTCTCGCGCCCGCCCTTCTCGAGGCCGAGAATGCCGATGGCGCCGACGTGATGGTGGCCGCAGGCGTTGATGCAGCCGGAGATCTTGATCGGCAGATGGCCGATCTCGCGCTGGCGCTCCTCGTCGGCGAAGGCCCTGGCGATCTCCTGCGCGATCGGGATCGACTTGGCGGTGGCGAGCGCGCAGTAGTCGAGGCCGGGGCAGGCGATGATGTCGGTGACGAGGCCGGCATTGGCGCTGGCGAGCCCCGCCGCCTTCAGCGCCGCATGGACCGCCGGCACGTCGTCGAGCCGCACATGCGGCAGGACGAGGTTCTGGTTGTGCGCCACGCGCAGCTCGTCGAACGAATAGCGCTCGGCGATGTCGGCGAAGGCCTCCATCTGGTCGGCGCTCATGTCGCCGGGCACCTCGCCGACGGCCTTCAGCGCCACGGTCAGCGCGATATAGCCGGGCTGGCGATGGGCAAAGCCGTTCTGGTCGACGAAGCGGTCGAGTTCGCGGTCGGCGGCGCGGGCGCGCTCCAGAGCCACGCTCGTTTCCGGCAGGGTCTCGTAGGCGGGCGGGGCGAAATAGGCCGCGATGCGCGCGACCTCCTCCTCCGGCGCGTTCACGCTCGGGCCGTTCATCGCGGCATATTCGGCCTCGACGCGGCGGCGGAACTCCTCCTCGCCCGTCTCGTGGACGAGGATCTTGACGCGCGCCTTGTACTTGTTGTCGCGCCGGCCTTCCGCGTTGTAGACGCGCATGACGGCTTCCAGATAGGCGAGCAGCTCGTCCTTGGGCAGGAACTCGCGCACCACCTTGCCGATCATCGGCGTGCGGCCGAGGCCGCCGCCCACGATCACCTGATAGCCGACCGCGCCCGCCTCGTTGCGGCGGATCTTCAGGCCGATGTCGTGGACGAGGATCGCCGCCCGGTCGTGCTCGGCGCCGGTGACGGCGATCTTGAACTTGCGCGGCAGCCAGGAGAATTCCGGGTGCAGGCTCGACCATTGCCGGATGAGCTCGGCGGTCGGGCGCGGGTCCTCCACCTCGTCGGCGGCGACCCCGGCGAACTGGTCGGAGGTCACGTTGCGGATGCAGTTGCCGCTCGTCTGGATGCAGTGCATCTCGACATCGGCCAGGAGATCGAGGATCTCCGGCACGTCCTTCAGCTTCGGCCAGTTGAACTGCAGGTTCTGGCGCGTGGTGAAGTGGCCGTAGCCCTTGTCGTAGTCGCGCGCGATGCGGGCGAGCTGGCGCAGCTGGCGCGAGCGCAGCGTGCCGTAGGGCACGGCGATGCGCAGCATATAGGCGTGGAGCTGCAGATAGAGCCCGTTCTTCAGGCGCAGCGGCTTGAACTCGTCGTCGGACAGCGACCCGTCGAGGCGGCGCTCCACCTGGCTGCGGAACTGCGCGACCCGGTCGCGCACGAAGCGCTCGTCGAACTCGTCGTAGCGATACATCTCGTCTTCCTTCAGCGGCTCGGGCGGCGAGCCCCGGTCATGCGTCTCGTCGAGGGGCGGGAGCGGGAGCCCCTGCGGGCACGCCGCGCAACGGCCGCGGGCCGTCAGGGGCGCGGGCCGAACTCGGCCTGCTTGCCCATGTCGGGATGGATGGAGGGCCCCTTCTGGCGGATCGCCTCGCGGAAATGCAGGGCGCGGGCGAACCCGTCCGCCTCGATCGCCACGGGCACCAGATAGGGCTCGACGATGAGGTTGGCAGCCGCGGCCGCCTTGCCTTCCGCCTCCATCGCCTCGGCCTCCTCCGCGGACTGGCCGACGCGGGCCGCGCGCGGATCGCGCGTCCAGCCGTCGACGCCCAGATAGACGACGTCGCCCTCCAGGAGATCGTTGCCCGAGAGGATGACGGGAAGCTGCGGCCCCTTGCTCTTGGGCGTCGCCTTCGGCCCAGCCTTGATGTCGCGTGCCATGGTCGTTGTTCCCGGCCCGTCGCGGGCCCGTTTCGAAGCGGATCGCCGATGCGATGACGGCCCGGCCGGCCGGAAAGCCGACCGCCCGAGTTTGTAGACGCTCTAACTAGGCCTGTCTGCCCGCCGCCGCCGCGTACGGCTTTGCGAATTGTGCGCCCGCCGCGAAAGATTTTGCTCCGCCACGCGCGGCGTCGCCCCGAGCGACGCCGAAAGACCGGTCATCGCCGCGCGGAGCGCGCCGTCCGTTTCGCCGTGCTCAAGACTTTTCGTAAAATGCGATGGATCGGCAGGCAAATAAAAACCATCTAAAGTCATCGCGTCTCGCAGATGGCAGATGCGTAAAATGCGATATATTGCAGAATGCAGTCGTTCCGACTTGGCGCGCTATCCCTGTTCTCGAAGCAGACACAAGCAAGCTTCGAACGAAAACGGGGAAAATACAATGGTTTCGATCAACTCTTCCGCCACGCTCGCCATCCGTAATCTTCAGTCGATCACCAAGTCTCTGGCCGAGACGCAGGGTCGCATGACCACCGGCTTCAAGGTCCGCTCGGCCAAGGACAACGCCTCGGTCTGGCAGGCTGCGACGACGCTGCGCTCGGAGATCAAGACGAGCTCGGCCATGTCCGCCAAGCTCGACGGCGTCCAGGCCGCCGCCGACATCGCCGTCGTCGGCGTCGACACGATCGTCGACACGCTTGGCGCGATGAAGTCGAAGCTGACCGCCTACGGTCTGGAAAGTGACACCGACCGCAAGGCGATCCTTCTCGTCGACATTAACGCCCTGAAGCGCGAGATCATCACGACGATCTCCGCCGCCGAGTACAACGGCGCCAACTGGCTTGACGGCTCGGCCACGACCATCAGCTACAGCGCGACCTTCGAGGCCGATGGCGACGAGGAAAGCACCTCCTTCACGCTGACCAACCTCAAGACATCCCTGTCGACGCAGACCACCGACATCACGGATTTGTTGACGATCGACACGACGACCGAGATCGACGCGATCAACACGGCGATCGATGTGAAGATCAAGGCGGCGAAGCTCTACTCATCGCAGATTTCGGGCCTCAGCAGCCGCATTACCTCGCAGCAGGACCTTCTCCAGAAGATCGCGGACGTGAAGGAGACGGCGCTCGGCTCGCTCGTCGACGCCGATCTGGAGGAGGAGGCCGCCAAGGCCNACCTCGCAGCAGGACCTTCTCCAGAAGATCGCGGACGTGAAGGAGACGGCGCTCGGCTCGCTCGTCGACGCCGATCTGGAGGAGGAGGCCGCCAAGGCCAGCGCGCTCCAGGTCAAGCAGCAGCTCGCCTATCAGGCGATCTCCATGTCCAACGCTTCCACGCAGAACATCCTGCGCCTCTTCCAGTAAGGCCGGCTCGCGGCGCGAGCGTCTCCCCGTCGCGAAGCGTCGCGACCGGACTTGCTGCAATGCCCCCGGTGCCGAACGGCGCCGGGGGNCTTCCAGTAAGGCCGGCTCGCGGCGCGAGCGTCTCCCCGTCGCGAAGCGTCGCGACCGGACTTGCTGCAATGCCCCCGGTGCCGAACGGCGCCGGGGGTTTTCTTGCGTGCAGCGTCGAAGAAGGGCCGCAGGGCAGTGCGTGCTGACCAGAACTCGCCGCCCGATCCGTTAGTTGCCGCCGCGCGGAGGGCGCCGTCAGTTTCGCCGCGCTCAAGATTTTTCATAAAATGCAACGGATCGGCAGGCAAATAAAAACCATCTAAAATCATCGCCTCTCGCAGATGCCGGATGCATAAAATGCGAGATATTGCGGAATGCAGTCGTTCCGACTTGGCGCGTTATCCCTGTTCTCGAAGCAGACACAAGCAAGCTTCGAACGAAAACGGGGAAAATACAATGGTGTCGATCAACTCTTCCGCCACGCTCGCCATCCGTAATCTTCAGTCGATCACCAAGTCTCTGGCCGAGACGCAGGATCGTATGACCACCGGCTTCAAGGTTCGCTCGGCTAAGGACAACGCCTCGGTCTGGCAGGCCGCGACGACGCTCCGCTCGGAGATCAAGACGAGCTCGGCCATGTCCACCAAGCTCGATGCCGTGAAGACCGCCGCCGATGTCGCTCTGGTCGGCATCGACACGATCACCGAGACCCTCGGCGACATCAAGTCCAAGGTCACGGCTTACTCGCTCGAAGGCGACACGGGCAGAAAAGCCGTCATCGCGCTCGATATTGCCGCGCTGCAGAAGCAGATCGTCACGACGATCGCCGCGGCCGAGTATAACGGTGCCAACTGGCTCGACGGCTCCGCCACGAGCATCAGCTACAGCTCGACCTTCGAGGCCGACGGCGACGAGGAAAGCACGAGCTTCACCCTCACCGATTTCGAGGACAAGGTGACGAACAGCGCCATCCATGACGATGCCGACAATACCAAGGACATCACGACGTTCGTCACGACCTTCACCGCGACGGATATCGCGAAAGTCGATGGCGTGACGAACATCAACGCCGACATCGACACCTACATCAAGGCGGCGAAGCTCTACTCGGCACAGATTTCGGGCCTCAGCAGCCGCATCACCTCGCAGCAGGACCTTCTCCAGAAGATCGCGGACGTGAAGGAGACGGCGCTCGGCTCGCTCGTCGACGCCGATCTGGAGGAGGAGGCCGCCAAGGCCGGACTTGCTGCAATGCCCCCGGTGCCGAACGGCGCCGGGGGCTTCCGGCGTTTTCCCGGCCGCCGTTTACCATTCCTGAAGAAAGACGCGGGGCGCGGCGGTTCGTTCACAGGTTCGTTCGCGTTTGGCCGCTATGGCTGGACGAGACGACCTCAAAACTCCGCCTGAGCCAAGGCGGCCGGACCGAAGACGCGCCATGACGGCTGACCCGAAACCCCCGATCCCCTTCACGCCGCGGCGGCGGCCGACGCTGGCCGCCCTGCCGGCCCTGCCACCGCTCAGTCCGAAGGTCGAGACGGTTCTGGCCCTGTTTCGCTGAGGAGCCGGTTCGCCAATCCGGCGCTCGGCCGCGTTGACGAACCGGCTCGCAGGATCCGCCATCCGCCCCGTGCCGCCCGCGACGCGCCTCAGATCGGCTCGCCGCGCAGGAGCCGCGGTGCGCCCGTGTCGCCGCGCCCCGCCGCTTCGCCGATGAAATAGCCCTTCAGCATCGGCGCCCGGTCGACGAGCGACAGGCCGAAGCCGCGCGCCGCCCGCAGGAGCGGGTTGTCGTTGGAGAAGAGGCGGTTGAGCACGTCCGTCGTCAGCCCCATGCGCACCGTGTCGAAGCGGCGCCAGCGCTGGTAGCCTTCGAGGACGTCGATCGAGCCGATGTCGAGGCCGAGGCGCGCGGCTTCCACCACCGTCTCGGCGAGCGCCGCCGCGTCCTTGAAGCCGAGATTGAGACCCTGGCCGGCGATCGGATGGATGCCGTGCGCGGAATCGCCGGCAAGCGCGATGCGCGGGCGCACGAAGTCGCGCGCGAGCGTCAGCCCGAGCGGGAAGGCGCGCCGGCCTCCCTCCAGCGAGAGGGCGCCGAGCTTGTGGCCGAAGCGCTGCTCCAGCTCCAGCTCGAAGAGCATGTCGTCGGCCGCCACCAGCCGCTCGGCCTCGCGGGTGGATTCGGTCCAGACCAGGGAGGAGCGGTTGCCGGTCAGCGGCAGGATGGCGAAGGGGCCGGAGGGCAGGAAATGCTCCTCGGCCCGGCCGTGATGGGGGCGCTCGTGGCGCACCGTCGTCACGATGCCGGACTGGCCGTAATCCATCGAGACGGTGCGGATGCCGGCCATGGCGCGGATCCTGGAATGGAGCCCGTCGCAGGCGACGAGGAGCCGGGCGCGCAGCGTGTCGCCGCCCGAAAGCGTCACCTCGACGTCGCCGGGGCCGATATCGAGCGCGGAAACGGCGCTCGCTCCGCGAATCTCGATGCCGAGCGCCTGCGCTCGCTCGCGCAGCGCCCCGTTCAGCGCCACGTTCGGCACCATATGCGCGAAGGGCTCGCCAGGGGCGGCCGTGTCGCCGAAGGTGAGGAAGGTCGGGCGTACGGGATCGGAGCGGCGCGAGTCGGTGACGATCATCTCGGTGATCGGCTGCGCCTCGCGCGCGATCTGCGGCCATACGCCGAGTTCCTCCAGCATGCGCACGGCCGCCGCCGCGATCGCCGAGGCGCGCTCGTCGCGCCGCCAGACCTCGCCAGGCGCCGCGTCCACCACCGCCACCCTCATCTGCGGCGCGGCCTGCGCGATCGCCACCGCGACGGTGAGGCCGACATAGCCGGCGCCCGCGACGAGAATGTCGAGGACTTGCGGGGGGGCCTTGTCGGTCATGGTCTGTCGCGTCCCGTTGCTCAGGGGGCGGGGCGCTCGCGCGCGGCCGCCGGTGCGACCACACTTGGAACGCCGATGCCCCGCCTGCAAGCGCGCGCCCGCCATTTCGGCGTGGCGCCGCGTCGCAAGCCGGGTCGAGAGCGTCCGGGCGACCCCGGGGCCGGCCTACTTCTTCTTGTTGCCGGTCTGCCCTTGCGCGATCGCCGTGTAGGGGATGTCGAAGGCCGAGTTCTGGATGTCCGTGCCCTGCTGCACGTCGTAGATCATCACCGTCGTGTCCTTCCCCTGGCCGTCGCGGATGGTCCACTGCTTCAGCTCGTAGGATTTGGGATCGAACATCATGGTGATGCGCGAGGAGCCGAAGATCGAGCGGTCGCCCATGACGATCGTGGTGAGGTCCGGCTCCTCCTTCACGCTCTGGATGTTGGCGGCCGAGAGGTCGATGCGCTGGTCGAGCAGGAGCTTCAGCGGCGTCTTGGAGAGCGGGTAGAGGTCCCAGGTGTTGAGCTTGCGGTTGTTGATCGCGACGTTGTTGCCGTCGGCGATCACGCGCAGCGGCGTGCCGGAATAGTCGAAGCGCACGCGGCCCGGGCGCTCGATGTAGAACTTGCCCTCGGTCTGCCGGCCGCCCGGATCGAACTGCATGAAGGTGCCGCTCATCGAGCGCACGCTGGAGAAGTGGTCGGCGATCTTCTGCGCCGTGGCGCTGGCCTGGGCGCTGGCGGGCGTCGGCAGGCTCACGGCCCCGAGACCGGCCGCCCCGAGGGCGAGGCCGAGCGCCAGGGCGGCTCTCGCGGTGAAGGGGGCGGGCTTCGTCGTCTTTGCCATCGTGGCGGTCCTCGCGTTCGTCATGCGTCCCTTGCCGTCGGTCCGGGGCTCGAGGGCGCCGTGCGCCCCGAGGCGCGCCCCGAAGAGAAGAGGGCGCCGGACCTCTCGACCCCGCGCCCGCCTTCAATGTCGTGTGTCATTCTCCGACGGCAATGGGGCGGCCCCAAGACGGGGCTTCACATTCTGTCGCCTTCCGTCGGCACGAGGATCTCGCGCTTGCCGGCATGGTTGGCAGGGCCGACGATGCCCTCCTTCTCCATGCGCTCGATGATCGAGGCGGCGCGGTTGTAGCCGATGCCGAGGCGCCGCTGGACGTAGGAGGTGGAGGCCTTGCCGTCGCGCAGCACCACGGCGACCGCCTGGTCGTAGAGATCGGCCGATTCCTCGCCGCCGACCGCACCCGAACCCGCGCCGCCGCCGGAGGCGGCCGCCTCGGCCTCCTCCTCCTCGTCGACGAGGATCGCGTCGAGATAGTCCGGCGCCCCTTGCGCCTTCAGGTGCTTGACGATCTCCTCCACCTCGCCGTCGTCGACGAAGGGGCCGTGCACGCGCTGCGTGCGCCCGCCGCCGGCCATGAAGAGCATGTCGCCCATGCCGAGCAGCTGCTCGGCGCCCTGTTCGCCGAGGATGGTGCGGCTGTCGATCTTGGACGTCACCTGGAAGGAGATGCGGGTCGGGAAGTTCGCCTTGATCGTGCCGGTGATGACGTCGACCGAGGGGCGCTGCGTGGCCATGATGACATGGATGCCGGCCGCGCGCGCCATCTGCGCGAGGCGCTGCACGGCGCCCTCGATGTCCTTGCCGGCCACCATCATCAGGTCGGCCATCTCGTCGATGATCACGACGATGTAGGGCAGCGGCTGGAGGTCGAACTCCTCGGTCTCGAAGATCGGCTCGCCGGTCTCGCGGTCGAAGCCGGTCTGCACGGTGCGCGAGATCGTCTCGCCCCGTTCCAGCGCGGCGGCGACGCGCGTGTTGAAGCCGTCGATGTTGCGAACGCCCACCTTCGACATCTTGCGGTAGCGGTCCTCCATCTCGCGCACGGTCCATTTCAGCGCGACGACGGCCTTCTTCGGGTCGGTGACGACCGGCGAGAGGAGATGGGGGATGCCGTCGTAGATCGAGAGCTCCAGCATCTTCGGGTCGATCATGATGAGCCGGCACTCGGCCGGCGTCATCCGGTAGAGGAGCGAGAGGATCATCGTGTTGATCGAGACCGACTTGCCCGAGCCCGTCGTGCCGGCGACGAGAAGATGGGGCATCTTGGCGAGATCGGCGATGACGGGCTCGCCGCCGATCGTCTTGCCGAGCGCCAGCGCCAGCTTGCCCTTGTTCTGCTGGAAGACCTCCGAGCCGATCATCTCGCGGAAATAGACCGTCTCGCGCCGCTGGTTCGGCAGTTCGATGCCGATGGCGTTCTTGCCGGGAATGACGGCGACGCGCGCGGCGATCGCCGACATCGAGCGGGCGATGTCGTCGGCAAGGCCGATGACGCGCGAGGACTTGATGCCGGGCGCGGGTTCCAGCTCGTAGAGCGTGACGACGGGGCCGGGGCGCACCTCGATGATCTCGCCCTTGACGCCGAAATCCTCGAGCACGCCTTCGAGAAGGCGGGCGTTCTCCTGGAGCACTTCCGGAGACAGGGTCGAATCCTTGCCGCGGGGCTTGGGCGGCGTCAGGAACTCGACGGAGGGCAGCTCGAACCGGCCGGGATCGAAGGCGTGCGTCGACGGCTTCAGGGCCACCGCGCGGCCCGAACCCGTGCGCAGGCGCTGCTGCTCGGCCGAGACCGTGCCGGACGAGACGGCGCGCGCCGCCTCGCCGCCGTGAAGGGCGGGCGCCGAGGCGCGGGCGGCCGGGGCGGCGGCAGGCATCGGCGCGCGCGGCGCGTCCTCGGCGCGGCCCGGGCGACGGCCGGGAAAGGCGACGATGTTGGCGGCAAGGCCGCGCCAGCCGCCGGCGGGCGCCTCGTCCTCGTCCTCGTCCATCGGCGCGGGCGCGTCGGCGCGCGGCACGATCGCGGGGCCGGCGCGGTCCGGCGCGCCGGTGAGGCGGCCGTCGTCCTCGGGCGCCTCGTAGCCGAGTTCATCCTCGAAGGGCGCGTCGTAGGGCGCGTCGAGAATCTCGCCGGTCTGCGGATCGAAGGCCTCCGGCGCGTCCGCGACGTCCCAGGGCTCGGGGCCGCCGGCCGGCAGGGCCTCGCCCGGCGCCGCGAAGGGCTCGGCCTCGAAGGAGGGTTCGCGGCGCTCGTGGAAGGCGGCGGGCACGGGCATCTGCGAGGGCCGGGGCGGGGCGAGGGTCGGGGTGGCGCGCGAGCGCACGCCCTGCGGCATCACCGTGTCCTGCAGGCGCCCGACGGGCGCGGCACGCTCGGCCGGACGGCGCGCGGCGGGCTCGCCGTCGAGGGCGCCGGCGCCGAAATAGGGCGTGCCGCTGCGAAGGGCGGGCTCGGCGCGCAGCGCCGGTTCCTCGCGCAGGACGGGCGCGGCCGGCGCGGGGGCCTCCTGGCGCATCGCGGGCTCGCGGCGCTCCGTGACGGTGGCGGCGCGGGGCGGGACGGCGTCGAACGCGTCCTCGTCCATCGGATCGACATAGGTGTCGGCGAAGGCGGCGGGTGCGGTGACGCGGATGGTGCGGGCGCTGCGCGGGGTCGGCGCCAGGACGGGCTCCTCCTGCCAGTCGCGGAACGTGTCGCCGAACTCGGGCTGGTCGCGGCGCGGGGCGCGGGTGGCGGCCTTGCGGGCCAGGGCCGAGCGGGCGGAATAGGCGAGATGGGCGAGGGCGCCGAAGGCGAGCGCGAAGCGGCCCTCGCCTTCGTCCTCCTCGTCCTGCGTGGCGGCGGGCAGGCGCGCGCCGTCCTCGAGGCGCGGCTTGGCATGGCCGACGAAGCCCGCCCCGTTGGCGCAGAGCCAGAGCGCGGGCACGGCCAGCACGGCGGCGACGGCCATGCCGAAGGCGCCGGCCGGATAGACGCCGGTGACGAGGGCCGGGATCTTCAGGACGAGATCGCCGGCGACGCCGCCGAGGCCGATCGGCAGGGGCCAGCCGGCGGGCGCCGCGAAGCAGCCGATGGCGCCGGCGCCGAGCACCGCGCCGCCGAGCGCCTGCCAGGCGCGGCGCCAGATCTGGTCGACCCGCCGGCCGGCGATGAGCATCAGCCCCCAGACGGCGGGGAAGGCCACGACGAGCGCGGCGCCGAGCCCGAAGACCTGCATCAGGATGTCGGCGACCGCCGCCCCGGTGGCCCCGCCCCAGTTGTCGATGCCGTTCTGGTTGGACTGGCTGAAGGACGGGTCCGTCACCGTCCAGGTGGCGCAGGCGATGCCGAGGAAGATCGAGACGCCGATCAGCGCCGTCGCCCCGCCGATCTCGCCCTGCCGCCGCATGAAGGAAGTGGTGCCGCCCTTGGCCGTGGAGATCGCCATATGCCCCTGCCGTCGCTTTGTGCCGAAATCCGAGCCGGATTCGGACGCATGTTTGCGGCCAAGGCTAGCGGCGACGTGGTTAAGGGGTGGTTTAGACGGCGCCTTCCGGCGGCCTGCGCGCCGCGCCGGACCTGCTGCCCGACCCGCCGCGCGACAACCGCAGATTGAAATCGGGTTTGGTTCCGATCCGGCTAAGGAAACAGGAAGATATCCTTAGGGGATCCTTAATGGATCGCCGCCTAAACAGAAGGCGAAGCATTGCCAATAACGTCGAGGTAAAGATGAGCGGCGATCAAAGCCTGAGCGATCGGCTCTGGTTCATGGACTTCGGCGACGCCGACAAGGAATTGGCCCGGCGGCATGGTCCCGCCCTCCAGGCAAGCATCGCGGTAGGCCTCGACGCCTTCTACAAGAAGGTGCAGGAGACGAACGAGCTGGGCGGTTTCTTCCGGGACGCCGAGCATCTTCAGCGCACCAAGTCCGGGCAGGCCAAGCACTGGGCCGAGCTCCTGACCGCCAAGCTCGACGACGACTATCTCGGCCATGCCCGCTCCATCGGCCAGGGCCATGCCCGAATCGGGCTGGAGCCGCGCTGGTACATGGGCGGCTACGCCGTCGCGCTCGGCGCCATGATCGCCAATCTCACCGAGCGCCTTCCGGGCCGCAGCCGCTTCTTCCGCCGCTCGAAGAATACCGAGGACGGCAAGGTGATCGCGCTTCTGGTGCGCCTTGCCATTCTCGACATGGACATCGCCGTCTCGACCTATATCGACGCCCTGCAGGCCGAGCGCGACCGGGTCGACGAGGAGCGCCGGGCGCTCGCCCGCGAGCAGGCCCGCCAGCTCGAGCAGGCCTCGGCCGCCATGGAGGAGATGAGCGCCAACATCCGCCAGACCGCCGACAACGCCACGCGCACCGAGACGCTCGCCGTGGCCGCCGCGCGCAATGCCGGCGAGAGCGGCGAGGCGGTGGAACGCTCGGTGGAGGCGATGCGCACCATCGCCGGCAAGATCCGGGTCGTGGCCGAGATCGCGCGCCAGACCGATCTCCTGGCGCTGAACGCGGCCATCGAGGCGGCCCGCGCCGGGCAGAACGGCAAGGGCTTCGCCGTGGTGGCGAGCGAGGTGCGCAAGCTCGCCGAGCGCGCCGGAGTCGCGGCCGCCGACATGGACAGGCTCACCGACGAGGCGGTGGGCATCGCCGAGACCGCCGGCGGGCGTCTCGCCGCCCTCGTGCCGGACATCCAGCAGACCTCCGTCCTCGTCGCCGAGATCTCGGCCGCCTGCCGCGAGCAGACGATCGGCTCGGACCAGATCAACGACGCCATCCAGACGCTCGACCGGATGAGCCAGGAAGGCCTTTCCGACGAAGGCGTCCGCGGCCCCGGCCATCGCGCCGCGCGCCCCGGCGCCCCGGCGCCCGCGCGCCGGCCCCTCGCGCTCGCCTCCTGACACGCGGGCGGCGCGCCACCCTTCCGAGCGCCCGAAACGAGAAAGGCCCCGGCGGAGCGATCCGCCGGGGCCTTTCTCGTGATCGTCTGGGAGGACGCTCGACTTGCCTGTGAAGAGGGAATGGAGGGGCGGGGCCGGCGTCGCGGCCCCGCCGGACGGTCTTACGAGTGGTAGGCGACTTCGCCGTGATAGGCGAGGTCGAGGCCCTCGCGCTCCTGCTCGACGGTCGGGCGCAGGCCGACGACGAGATCGACGACCTTGTAGAGGATCGCCGAGACGATGCCGCCGTAGACGATCGTGATGAGGACGGCGACGACCTGCGAGTAGACCTGGCCGCCCATCGTGACGCCCTCGGCGAAGCCGATGCCGCCGAGCGAGGACGAGACGAAGACGCCCGTGCCGATGGCGCCGACGATGCCGCCGACACCGTGAATGCCGAACACGTCGAGCGAGTCGTCGTAGCCGACCTTGGGCTTGACCACCGCCACGAAGAAGTAGCAGGCGGCCGAGGCGATGGCGCCGAGCACGATGGCGCCGACGGGACCGACGACGCCGGCGGCCGGCGTCACGGCGACGAGGCCGGCGACGATGCCCGAGACGGCGCCGAGCATGGAGGCCTTGCCGCGCGCCATCGACTCGATGACGGCCCAGGCGACGGCCGCGCCGGCGGTGGCGGTGAAGGTGTTGATCATGGCCAGGGCTGCCCCGCCATTGGCCTCGAGGTTGGAGCCGGCGTTGAAGCCGAACCAGCCGACCCACAGGATCGCGGCGCCGACCATGGTCAGCGTCATGGAGTGGGGCGCCATGTTGTCACGGCCGAGACCCGTGCGCTTGCCGACCAGGAACGAGCCGACGAGAGCCGCGATGCCGGCATTGATGTGGACGACGGTGCCGCCCGCGAAGTCGAGCGCGGCCACGCCCCCGGCATGGGCGCCGGTGAAGATCAGGCCGTTCGCGTCCCAGACCATGTGGGCGACCGGGAAGTAGACGATCGTGACCCAGAGGATCGTGAACAGAACCACCGCCGAGAACTTGATGCGCTCCGCGAAGGCGCCGACGATGAGCGCCGGGGTGATGCAGGCGAAGGTCATCTGGAAGCAGATGAAGACGAGCTCGGGGATCACCACGCCGTCGGTGAAGGTCGCGGCCATGGTGTCCGTGCCGATGCCGGCCAGGAAGAGCTTGGCCGTGCCGCCCCAGAAGGCGCTGGTCGAGCCGCCGAAGGCGAAGGAATAGCCGTAGAGCACGTAGATGATGATGACGATCGAGGTGATCATCACGCACTGCATGAGCACCGACAGCATGTTCTTGGCGCGCACGAGGCCGCCGTAGAACAGGGCGAGGCCCGGCAGGATCATGAACAGGACGAGCACCGTGGAGATGAGCATCCAGGCGACGTCGCCCTTGTTCATCTCCTGGGCGACCGCGGCGGCGGCCGGGGCGGTCTCGGGAGCGGGCGCAAGGCCCGCGTCCTGCGCGAAGGCGGCGAGCGCGAAGCCCGCGTTGGTCAGGGCCGCGAGAGCGGAAGTCTTGAGGAGTCTCATCGGTTTTACAGCTCTCCTTACAGGGCGTTCGCGTCGGTTTCGCCGGTGCGGATGCGCACGGCCTGCTCGATGCCGAAGACGAAGATCTTGCCGTCGCCGATCTGGCCCGTCTTGGCGGCGCTCTGGATCGCCTCGACCGCGCGGTCGACCATGTCGACGGCCACCGCCACCTCGATCTTCAGCTTCGGCAGGAAGCTCACGGCGTATTCGGTCCCGCGGTAGATCTCGGTATGGCCCTTCTGGCGGCCGTAGCCCTTCACCTCGGTGACGGTCAGACCCTGGATGCCGACCGCGGTCAGCGCTTCGCGGACCTCGTCCAGCTTGAATGGCTTGATGATCGCCATCACGATTTTCATGTTCACCTCGAACCTTGGGCGGTCGCGGGCGCGCCGCTGTGGGAAGCCATCCGACGCCGCGGCGCGACGAGCGCGCCCGGCGGGGACTGACCTTCCCTATCCAAGGCCCGTGCCAAACGGCCCGGCCAACATGGTTTCGACGCAATTACGCCATCTGCCGCCCTTTCGGCAGGCAAATCCGGGCTGCCCGAAAAATCGGCAGCGCGGATTTGATGCCGTAACCGGCAGGATGGTCAAATCTTATGCAGACTTGTCGCGGCGCGGCCGGATGAGGCCCTCCTGCGCGACGGAGGCGACGAGCGTGCCGTCGAGCGCGTAGAGGCTGCCGCGCGTCAGGCCGCGGGCCCCGGAGGAGGAGGGGCTGTCCTGCGCGTAGAGGAGCCAGTCCGAGCAGCGCAGGGGCCGGTGGAACCACATGGCGTGGTCGAGGCTGGCGGCCTGGATGCGTTCGTCGAACACCGAGAGGCCGTGGGCGAAGAGCGCCGTGTCCAGAAGCGTCATGTCGGAGAGATAGGCCAGCACCGCCGCGTTCAGCGCCCGGTCGTCGCCGATCTCGTCGGTGCAGCGAACCCAGATGCGCTGCACCGGCTCCAGCTTGTCCTGCGTCAGGTAGTGGTCGAGCGAGACGGGGCGGAACTCGATCGGGCGCGGGCGCTCCCAGTAGCGGCGCACCGCGGGCGGGGCCTTGGCGAGCAGGGTCTCGCGCAGCGCCTCGGCGTTCGGCAGATCGTCCGGCCGCGGCACGTCGGGCATCGTCGCCTGATGGGTCAGCCCGGGCTCGTCGGTCTGGAAGGAGGAGGACAGCGAGAAGATCACCGCGCCGTGCTGGATGGCGTTGACGATGCGCGTGGTGAAGGAGCCGCCGTCGCGGATGCGCTCCACCTGGTAGATCACCGGCGTCTTCGGGTCGCCCGGCCGCACGAAGTAGCCGTGCAGCGAGTGGACGAAACGGTCGGCGGGCACGGTGCGCTGGGCGGCCACGAGCGCCTGGCCGATGACCTGGCCGCCGAAGATCCGCTGCCAGCTCTGGTGCGGGCTCGTGCCGCGGAAGAGATTGTCTTCCAGCGTCTCGAGGTCGAGCGTCTCCAGAAGCCTCATCGTCACGTCGTTCATCTCTGTCTGTCCTGCCCTGATCGAAGCGTGGCGCGTGCGCTCTCGTGCCGCGCCGCGCCTTTCCTGTCAAAAGCGTCCGTTCCGCCTCACGCCGCAAGGAAGCGCGACAGGGCCTCCAGAACCGCGTCCGGCGCCTCTTCGACGAGGAAATGGCCGCAGTCGATCCCCTGTCCCTCGACATGGGCCGCCCAGCGCCGCCAGATCGCCTTCATGTCGCCGCCCTTCGAGGCGTCGTAGGCGGCGCCCCACAGGACGAGGAGCGGCGCCTCGATCACGGCGCCGCGCGCCCGGTCGGCGCGGTCGTCCTCGACGTCGATCGTGGCGCCGGCGCGATAGTCCTCGCAGGCCGCGTGCACGCCGCCCGGACGGGCGAAGGCGGCGCGATACTCCGCAAGGGCCTCCGGCGGGAAGGCGCGCAGCGACCTGTCGGCCGTCCAGCTCGCGAGCGTGTGGTCGAGATAGTAGACGGGATCGGCGGCGATCAGCGTCTCGGGCAGGGGTTCGGGCTGCGCGAGGAAGGGCCAGTGATAGGTGGAGATCGCGGCCTCGGCGCCCATCGCCTCCCAGACCTCGACGGTCGGCGCGATGTCGAGGACGGCGAGGCGCTCGACGCGGTCCGGATGGTCGAGGGCGAGGCGATAGGCGACGCGCGCGCCCCGGTCGTGACCGGCGAGCGCGAATCGCCCATGGCCGAGCCGTTCCATCGCCGCCACCATGTCGGCCGCCATGCGGCGCTTCGAATAGGCTTGGCCGCGGGCGCTGTCGGGGGCTTCGGAGCGCCCGTAGCCGCGCAGGTCGGGCACCACCACGGTGAAGCGCTGGGCGAGCTTCGGTGCGATGCCCGCCCACATGGCGCCGGTCTGCGGGTAGCCGTGGAGGAGGAGGAGCGGCGGGCCGGACCCGGCGATGCGGCAGAAGATCGAGGCGCCGTCGCCTTCGACCTGGCAGTCCCTGAAACCCTCGAACATGCCCACTCCCGTTCGTCCGTCCGTCCGATGCCCGTCCGCGAGGCAAGATCGAGCCCGCGCGCGCCGCGGCAAGGGGGCGGCCGTCCGCCGCAGGCTTGGCAAGGCGAAGGGTGGCGGCCTATGGCTGCGCGACCTCACGCGCCGTCCGGACCCGAACGCCCATGCCCTTCAAGCTCGCCACCTGGAACATCAACTCCGTGCGCCTGCGCCTGCCGATCGTGGAGCGCTTCCTCACCGAGGAGGCGCCCGACGTCCTGTGCCTGCAGGAGACCAAGTGCCCGAACGAGCTCTTCCCCCACGCCGCCTTCGAGGCGCTGGGCTACGGCCATGTCGCGATCCACGGGCAGAAGGGCTATCACGGCGTGGCGACGATCTCGAAACTGCCCTTCGAGGACGTGGTGCGCCAGGACTTCTGCGCCATCGGCGACGCGCGCCACCTTTCCGTGCGCCTCCAGGCCGGCGACAGGCGCATCCGCGTGCACAATCTCTACGTTCCGGCCGGCGGCGACGAGCCGGATCCGGCGGTCAACGTGAAGTTCCGGCACAAGCTGGATTTCATCGAGGAGATGCGGGCGCTGCGCGCGGGCGGCGAGCCGGACGTCTCGGCGATCCTCGTCGGCGATCTCAACATCGCCCCTTACGAGAACGACGTCTGGTCGCACAGGCAGCTCCTGAAGATCGTCTCGCACACGCCCGTGGAGACCGAGGGGCTGATCCGGGTGATCGAGGAGGGGGGCTGGACCGATCTCGTGCGCCAGCACATGCCCGAGCCGCAGAAGCTCTACACCTGGTGGAGCTACCGCGCGAAGGACTGGGACGCGGCCGACAAGGGCCGCCGGCTCGACCATGTCTGGAGCTCGCCCGACCTCTCGGCGCGCCTGCGCGACGCGCGCGTCTATCGCGAGGCGCGCGGCTGGGACCGGCCCTCCGACCACGTGCCGGTGATGGTGGCGCTCGACCTCTGAGACCGCCCGCGCGTTCGCGACGACCCGTCTCGGCCCGCGCGGCGATGGAGCGTCGTCCGGCACCGGATGACATGACCCGAAGGGTCGGCGTCAGTCGGCGAAGCGGCTTTCCATCGCGGCGATGCGGCGGGTCATGTCGGCGAGCTGGCGGGCGAAGCGCTCGTGAAGGGCGCCCGCGATCGCTGGGAACTCCTCCAGCATGCGCCGGAAGACGGGGCGGGGAATGCGGATGAGGGCGCAGTCGCTCTCCGTGCGCGCCGTCGCCGGGCGGCGCGTCTCGGTGACGAGGGCGATCTCGCCGAGCAGCGTTCCCGGCCCGAAGCGACCGACGACGCGCTCGCGCGCGCCCTCGCCCTGGACCATCACCACGGTGCCGCTGACGATCACGAAACCCGCATCCGCGCGCGCGGCCTCGCGGAACAGCACCTCGCCCGCCCGCAGCTGCCGGTGGTCGGCGCCGAAGGCGAGAAGGCGCAGCTGATCCGTCTCGAGATCCTCGAAGAGCGGGACCTGTCGCAGGGTGCGGATGTCGCCTTCGAGGCTCATGAAATTCGGTGCACCGCTTCCCCCGGCTTCGCCCCGCTCTCGATCCGCGACGCGCGGCTCCGATTCGGCGCCGCTCCGCGTCTCTCCCACAGGATGGCGCGGCGCGAAAGCGTTCGCCGGTCCGCGCCGGTCCCGGCCATCCGTGACGGATGGCTGATGATGATCCTTAAAAGTGAAGAGAAGGGCAATGCGCGCGCCCGGCGCTCCCCGAATGGAACGCCGGTGCGCGAGAGGGGCGGTCGCGGCCGCCGGCGCGCCGGACCGTGTCGCCGAAGCGCCGCGGCGAAGCGCCTCGGCCTTCGCCGGAGATCAGGGCAGGAGCTTGTAGCCGCCCGATTCCGTCACGATGATGCGCGCGTTGGAGGGATCGGGCTCGATCTTCTGGCGCAGCCGGTAGATATGGGTCTCGAGCGTGTGGGTGGTGACGCCCGAATTGTAACCCCAGACCTCCTCCAGGAGGACGTCGCGCGTGATGACCTTGCGGTCGGCGCGGTAGAGGTAGCGGATGATCGCCGTCTCCTTCTCCGTCAGGCGGATCTTGCCGCCCTTCTCGTCGAGGAGCACCTTCTGGCTCGGCTTGAACACGTAGGGGCCGACCTGGAACGTGGCGTCCTCGCTCTGCTCGTGCTGGCGCAGCTGGGCGCGGATGCGCGCGAGCAGGACGGCGAAGCGGAAGGGCTTGGTGACGTAGTCGTTGGCGCCCGCCTCGAGGCCGAGGATCGTGTCGGATTCGGTGTCCTGCGCCGTCAGGATGATGATCGGCGCCTTGAAGCCCGACTTGCGCAGGACCTTCACCGCCTCGCGCCCGTCCATGTCGGGCAGGCCGACATCCATGACGACGAGGTCGATGAGCCCCATGCGGGCCGCGTTGATGCCCTTGGTGGCCGTTGGCTCCTGGCTGACGGAGAACTCCTCGTGCAAGGAGAGCTGCTCGGCGAGGGTCTGTCTGAGATCGTCGTCGTCGTCGACGATCAGGATGCTGCGTGCGCTCATGCGGGGCTCTGGCTCGCGGATAGGCCCGGACCGGAAAGGCAAGGGCTTTGTAACAATTCGTGAGAATAAATAGGCGTTTTTTTCACGCCGCCACCGACCCCCGACGAAAAAGACGACTCATGCCTTCCCTGACGTCCATCCTCGTGCGCCGCTCGCCCCTGTCGCCCACGCGCGGCATCCTCGCCGCCGGTCCCCTGCGGCTCGCCTGCGCCCTCGGGCGCTCGGGCACGAGCATCCTCAAGCGCGAGGGCGACGGGGCGACGCCGGTGGCGGCGATGGCGCTGCTCTCGGCCTTCCGGCGCGGCCGGCGCGTTCCGGGCCTCGCCACGACCCTGCCGCTGCGCCGCGTCGTGCCCGGCCGCGACGGCTGGTGCGACGCGTCGGGCCACGCCGCCTACAACCGCCCGGTGCGCCTGCCGTTTCCCGCCAGCACCGAGAGCCTTGCGCGCGACGACCGGCTCTACGACGCCGGTTTCGTCCTCGACTGGAACGTGCGGTGCCGGGCACGCAACCGGGGAAGCGCGATCTTTCTGCACGTGGCGCGCGAGGGCTACGCGCCGACCGAGGGCTGCGTCGCGCTCAGCCCCGGCGACCTGCGGCGTCTTTTGCCCTTCCTCCGGCCGGGGACGGTGCTGCGCGTCCTGCGCTGATCGCGATCCTGGCCGCGCGGGCGGGCCCGGCCCGGCCCGGCCCGGCCGGAGCTGCCCGCTGCCTTCAGTCGCACCGGCTCGGCGACCGTCGCGGGAACGGGCACGGGCGCGGCTCGTTTGAGGTCGAGCAACGCGACCGAGAGAGACCGCCATGAAGCGCAGCGAGATCACCGACGAACCCGTGATCGAGGCTTACGACAAGCCGTCCGGCGGATGGGGGTCGCTGAAGTCGGTGACGGAGAAGGCGGCGGCCGAGGGCCTTCTGGCCTCCACCGTCTGGATGGAGCTGGAGCGCCAGAACAAGCCCGGCGGATTTGCCTGCGTCTCCTGTTCCTGGGCCAAGCCGGCCGAGCCGCATGCGGCCGAGTTCTGCGAGAACGGCGCCAAGGCGACCGTCTGGGAGCTGACGCCCAAGCGCTGCGACCGCGAATTCTTCGCCAAGCACCGGATCGCCGAGCTGAAGGACTGGACGGACTACGAGCTGGAGTCGCAGGGCCGCCTGACGACGCCGATGCGCTACGACGCGTCGCTCGACCAGTATGTGCCGGTGAAATGGGCCGACGCCTTCCGCGAGATCGGGGCCGAGCTCCAGAAGCTCGACCCGAAATCCGTCGTCTTCTACGCCTCGGGCCGCGCCTCGCTCGAGACCTCCTACATGTACCAGCTGTTCGCCCGCATCTACGGGTCGAACAACCTGCCGGACTCGTCCAACATGTGCCACGAGTCGACCTCGGTCGGCCTCAAGGAGCAGATCGGCTCGCCGGTCGGCACCGTGCAGCTGGAGGATTTCGACCTCTGCGACATGATCTTCTTCTTCGGGCACAACACCGGCACGAACGCGCCGCGCCTGCTGCATCAGGTGCATGACGCGCGCAAGCGCGGGGTGCCCGTCGTCACCTTCAACCCGCTGCAGGAGCGCGGGCTGATGCGCTTCAAGGATCCGCAGTCGCCGGTGGAGATGCTGACGCCCGACGACGGCGTGAAGATGTCGAGCGACTATTTCCAGCTGCGCGGCGGCGGCGACATCGCGGCGATGACGGGCATCGCCAAGGCGCTCCTGGCGCTGGACGACCAGGCCGTGGCGGCAGGGCGCGCGCGCGTCCTCGACACCGCCTTCATCGAGCAGCACACCAAGGGTTTCGAGGCGTTCCGCGCCTTCGTGGAGAAGGCCGACTGGCCGGGCATCGAGCGCTGCTCGGGTCTTGCGCGTGGCGATCTCGAGCATGTCGCCCGCGTCTATTCCAAGGCCGAGCGCGTCATCGCCAATTACGGCATGGGCCTCACCCAGCATCGCCACGGCATCGACAACGTGCAGATGCTGACGAGCCTCCTCCTGATGCGCGGCAATATCGGCAAGCCCGGCGCGGGCATCTCGCCCATTCGCGGCCATTCCAACGTGCAGGGCCAGCGCACGGTCGGCATCTCGGAGAAGCCCGAACTCGTCCCCCTCGACACGCTCGCCGAGTTCTACGATTTCACGCCCAATCGCGAGAAGGGGCTCGACACGGTCGAGGCCTGCAAGGGCATTCTCGACGGTTCGGTGAAGGCCTTCATCGGGCTCGGCGGCAACTTCTCGCGCGCGGTGCCCGAGACGGCGCTCATCGAGGAGAACTGGCCGCGCATGCGCCTGCATGTGCAGATCTCCACCAAGCTCAACCGCAACCACCTCCTGCCGGGCGAGGTCAGCTACATCCTGCCCTGCCTCGGCCGCATCGAGCGCGACACGCAGGCGAGCGGCGACCAGACCGTGTCGATCGAGGATTCCACGGCCTGCATCCACGCGTCCTTCGGCCGGCGCGAGCCCGCCTCTCGCGAGCTCCTGTCCGAGCCCAAGATCGTCGCCGAGATGGCCAAGGCGACGCTTGCCGGCAAGGGCCGCGTGCCCTGGGACGAGTGGGTGGCGGATTACGCGAAGGTGCGCGACGCGATCGAGCGGACCTATCCCACCGACTTCAAGGACTTCAACCAGCGCTTCACCACGCCCGGCGGCTTCCATCGCGACATCGGCGCCTGCTACCGCGAATGGCGCACCGAGGAGAAGCGCGCGCTCTTCATGGTGCCGCAGGGTTTCGACGTCGATCCGAACGTCTCGACCAAGGGGCCGGACGTCTTCAACCTCCTCACCGTGCGCTCCAACGACCAGTTCAACACGACGGTCTACGGCTATGACGACCGCCTGCGCGGCGTGTCGGGCACGCGCATGGTCATCCTGATGAATGCCGAGGACATGGCGGCGATCGGGCTCAAGGACGACGACCGCGTCGACGTGGAGACGAATGCCGACGACGGGGTGACGCGCAAGGTCTTCGACTACCGCGTGCACGCCTTCTCGATCCCGCGCGGCGACGTCGCGGGCTACTATCCCGAGCTCAACCCGCTCATCCCGCTCTGGCACCATGCCGAGCGGTCGCATGTGCCGGCGGCCAAGTCCGTGCCGGTGCGTCTCGTCAAGCGCGGCGTCCAGGCGCAGGCGGCCGAATAGGCTGGACATGCCGGCCCGGCGGCTCCCGAGGGAGCGCCGGGCCGGGCGTCACGGCGCGATATGGTCAGAGAGCGAGCGTTCCGGCGTCGAGAGTCGCCTCGAGCCGGTCGATATCGGCGGCGAGGCGCTCGTCGATGACGTGGAGATAGCGCGTCCAGTCCTGCAGCGTCGACAGGTCGGAGCGCCCGTCGGAAATGCCGCGCAGCCCGATCATCGGCACGGCGAAGCGCTGGCAGGCGCGAAGGACCGCGAAGCTCTCCATGTCCACCATGTCGGCGGCGATGCCGTCATAGCCCGCGCCCGAGACGATGCTGGCGCCGGTGGCGATCGAGGCGGCGGGAAGACCGGGAATGCGATGGGGGAGGGGCACGACCGCCGGCAGGTCGAGGAAGGGCGTCACGCCCCGGACGAAGCCGAGCGGCGAGGCGTCCATATCGCGGTAGGAGACGCTGGAAATCTGGTAGGTCGCCGCGTGGTCGAGCGTTCGCGAGCCGGCCGAGCCGAGCGAGACGACGAGATCGGGCAGGCGACCGGCGCCTTTCATCGATCCCAGCGCCGCAGCGAGCGAGACGGCGGCCTCGACTGGGCCGACGCCCGTCATAAACGGCTCGATGCGGGCCTTGAGATGGGGGCCGTATTCGGCCTCGGCGGCCATGGCGAAGAGGACGGTCCGGCCACCGAGCACGGCGGTGTCGGGCACCGGCGTCATGTCGGCGGACTTCGCGACGGTCGGATTGCGAGGCCCTCGGCGATCACCGCACGAAATGCCCGATCGCGGTGCGGGCGCAGTCGGCGAAGCTGCCGCCCGGGCCGTCCCGGCCCATCGCCTGGCGGCTGACGCGCGCCCCTTCCACCATCAGGGACAGCGTATCGGCGAGGTGCTCGGCCTCCTCGATCCCGGCCTCGCGACACAATTTCACGAGGCGCGAGCGCTGCGTCGTCTTGAAGGCCGCGATCGTCTCGCGCACCACGTCGCAGGCCTCCGGCAGTTCGATGGCCGCGTTCGAGACCTCGCAGCCGCGATTGTCGAGCAGCGCGAGGTCGACCGCCTCCACCCAGGCCGTGAGCTGCGCGCGCGCGTCGCCGGGCGCGGCTTCCTCCACCCGTGTCCAGAGCGCGTCGGCGTCGTCCGAGGCCTGCTGCAGGCAGGCGACGATGAGCGCGTCCTTCGACTGGAAATGACGGTAGAGCGTCATCTTGTTCGTGCCCGCCGTCTCGGCGATGGCGTCGACCCCCGTCCCGCGGATGCCGCATTGCCGGAACAGGCTGCGCGCCGTTCCCAGAATGCGATCCCGCGGCCGGCTCGCAGCCGAAACCAGATCCGTCATTGCAGTTCTCAATCTCCGTTCGGGTTCACCCTTGACGGGATGTTACCGATCTGTCACCTCTGCCTGGTACTGACCAGTAACACCCGTTTCGGGGGGTTGCAAGGACGAGGCGGGTTTTCCACCGCTTGTGGACAAGGCGGTCGAAGACGCTGCGAATACAAGGAGTTGAGGCGATGTCGAACTGCGCGCTCTACGAACCGACGATCGACGAGATCATGGCCGACCCGACCGTGCTGGCCCTGATGAAGGCCGACCGCGTGAACACCGACCGTCTGCGCAGCAAACTCTTCCGCCTCGGCGAGCTCATGGCGCTGCGCGAGGGCGCCTCGCGGCCGGGGGCGCTGCCGCTGCGCTCCGACCATGCGGCGCCCGGCGGTCCCGCCGGCGGACCGGCCTTCGGCTGAAAGGGCGCGAAGCCCTGCGGGGCCCGACGCCGACCTGAACCCGCCCTCCCAACGGCCGGCGGCGCGAGACCCCTCGCGCCGCCGGTTCTGCGTCGATCACTCCGCCCGCTCGTCCGATCCCGTCAGGCCGCGACGGGCCCGCGGACGGGCGCCGGGGCCTGTGCGGCCCCGGCGGACGGCGCCTTGAAGGTCTTCAGCCGCAGCGCGTTCGAGACGACGAAGACGCTCGACAGCGCCATGGCGCCCGCCGCCAGGATCGGCGAGAGCTGCATGCCGTTGACCGGGTAGAGCACCCCCGCCGCCACCGGAACCAGCGCCACGTTGTAGGCGAAGGCCCAGAAGAGGTTCTGGCGGATATTGCCGATCGTCGCCTTGGAAATGGCGATGGCGTCCGCGACGCCGGCGAGCGAACCCGACATCAGGACGACGTCCGCCGCCTCGATGGCGATGTCCGTGCCGGTGCCGATGGCAAGGCCGATATCGGCCGAGGCCAAGGCCGGCGCGTCGTTGATGCCGTCGCCGACGAAGGCGAGCGTGCCGCAGCGCCGCTTCAGGTCCTTCACCGCCTCCACCTTGCCGGCCGGCAGCACCTCCGCCACCACCTCGTCGATGCCCAGCCGCCGGGCGATGGCCTCTGCCGTGCGGGCGTTGTCGCCGGTGATCATCGCCACCTTCAGGCCGAGCGCGTGCAGCGCCGCGATGGCCGCGGGCGTCGTCTCCTTCAGCGGATCGGACACGGCGATGGAGGCCGCCAGCCGCCCGTCGATGGCGGCGTAGAGCGGCGACTGGCCCGCGTCGCCGAGTCGCCCGGCCGCCTCGCGCAGCGGCGCCAGATCGTGGCCGAGCTCTTCCATGAAGCGGTCCGCGCCGATCTCGACGCGGCGGCCCGAGACGAGCGCGCGCACCCCGAAGCCCGGCACGGCCTCGAAGGCCTGCGCCTGCGCGAGCACGAGCCCGGCGCGTCCGGCCGCCTCGACGACGGCGCGCGCGATCGGGTGCTCGGACCTCGTCTCCACGGCGGCGACGAGCGCCAGCGCCTCGTCGCGCTCGAATCCCGCCGCGGGCGTGAACTGCGTCAGCTCGGGCCGGCCGAGCGTCAGCGTGCCCGTCTTGTCGAGGGCGACGACCTTCGCGTCGCGCAGCGTCTGCAGCGCCTCGCCCTTGCGGAAGAGGATGCCCATCTGCGCCGCGCGCCCGGTGCCGACCATGATCGAGGTGGGCGTGGCAAGGCCCATCGCGCAGGGGCAGGCGATGATGAGGACGGCGACGGCGCCGACCAGCGCGTGGGTCAGCGCGGGTTCGGGGCCGAAGACGAGCCAGGCGAGGAAGGTGAGGGCGGCGATCGCGAAGATCGCGGGCACGAACCAGAGCGTCACCCGGTCGACGATCGCCTGGATCGGCAGCTTGCCGCCCTGCGCGTCCTCCACCATGCGGATGATCTGCGCCAGCACCGTCTCGGCCCCGACCTTGCCGGCCCGCACCGTGAGGGCGCCGTTGCCGTTCACCGTGCCGCCGACGACGGGCGAGCCGGTCTCCTTGCGGGCGGGGACCGGCTCGCCGGTGATCATCGATTCGTCGACGAAGCTCCAGCCGGCCGTCACGGTCCCGTCGACGGGCATGCGCTCGCCCGGGCGCACGGAGACGAGATCGCCGGTCGCCACCTCGCCGACCGCGATCTCCACCTCGCGCCCGTCGCGCAGGACATGGGCGGTGCGCGGCGCCAGTTCCACGAGGCGGCGGATGGCGGCGGAGGTGCGGCCCTTGGCGCGCGCCTCCAGAAGCCGGCCGAGAAGGACGAGCACGACGATCACCGCTGCCGCCTCGTAATAGACGTTGACCGCGCCCGGCGGCAGCATCGCCGGCGCGAAGGTCGCGACCAGCGAATGGCCGAAGGCCGCGGCGGTGCCGACGGCGACGAGCGAGTTCATGTCCGGCGCGCCCTTCAGGAGGGCCGGCACGCCCCTGGCGTAGAAGCGCCGGCCGGGACCGGCGAGGATGGCGAGCGTCAGCGCGAATTGCAGAATCCAGCTGCCCTGCATCCCGATCGTGCGCCCGATCGCCGCGTGGACGCCCATGAAGAGGTGCGAGCCCATCTCCAGCACGAAGACGGGCGCGGCGAGGAGGGCGGCGAGGGTCAGCTGGCGCGAGAGCGCGGCTCGGTCCGGCGCCTGCCGATCTTCCGCCGCCGCCTCGCCGCGCGTCTCCGGCCGCAGGAGGCGGGCCTCGTAGCCGGCTTTGGCGACGGCATCGACGAGACTGGCGGGATCGGTTCCGCGCGGCGCGAGGACGCGGGCGCGCTGCGTGGCGAGATTGACGCTCGCCTCGCGCATGCCGGGAACGGCACCGAGCGCCCGTTCCACGCGCCCCGCGCAGGAGGCGCAGGACATGCCGGAGATCGCGAGGTCGAGGCTTTCGCCGGGCACCGCGTAGCCGGCCGCCTCCACGGCACGGATCGCGGAAGCGAGATCGGGCGTGCCGGAAAAGGTCACGGTGGCGCGGCTCGTGGCGAGTTTGACGTCGGCCCTCTCCACGCCCGGCACGGCCTTCAGCGCGCGTTCCACGCGGCCGGTGCAGGAGGCGCAGGTCATGCCCTCCACGGGAAAGGCGAGGGTGTGGGACGCCGGATCGGACCGGATCGACGAGGTCTCCATGGCGGACCCCTTTCGTTGGAGAATGGCGCGCGAGAGGCGCTTTCCCTTCAGATGGCGCTTCCAGTCGTGGGAAGGTCAAGGGCCCGCCGCCGCTTCGAAGGCGCGACGATCAGGCCGTGGCCGGCCCGTGCGC
Source organism: Aurantimonas sp. Leaf443 (assembly GCF_001425575.1). GTDB lineage: Bacteria > Pseudomonadota > Alphaproteobacteria > Rhizobiales > Rhizobiaceae > Leaf443. Next base: position 49,106 of record NZ_LMRD01000002.1, read on the forward strand.
CGGGTCCACGCCGTCCGGTTCCCGTTGCCGGCGGCCGCGGAAATGGCCGAGGAGCCGCAGCGCGTTCAGCGTGACGAGGACGGTCCCGCCGGTATCGGCGAGGATGGCGATCCACAGGCCGGTGAGGCCTGCGAGCGTCGTGGCGAGGAAGACCGCCTTCAGCCCGAGAGCGATGGCGATGTTCTGGCGGATATTGGCCATGGTCGCGCGCGACAGGCGCAGGAGGCGCGCGACGTCGCCGACGCGGTCGCGCAGGAGCGCGGCGTCGGCCGCTTCCAGGGCGACATGCGTGCCCCCGCCCATGGCGATGCCGACATGGGCGCTGGCGAGCGCCGGCGCGTCGTTGATGCCGTCCCCGACCATGGCGACCTTGCCGCCGACCGAGAGGGCCTTCACGGCCTGGGCCTTCTGCTCCGGCACCATCTGCGAGCGCGCCTCGATGCCGAGCGCCTCCGCGATGGCGGCACCGGCGCGGGCGTTGTCGCCCGTCATCATCACGGTGCGGATCCCCATGGCGGTCAGCGCCGCGATGCCGCTCGCCGCATCCGCGCGCGGCTCGTCGCGCAGCGCGATGAGGCCCGACAGGCGCGCCCCGCGCAGGACGACGACGACGGTCTTGCCTTCGGCCTCGATCGCCGCGATCCGCTGCGCGACAGGGTCGCCGAGCGTGGCGCGCTCGGCGGCGAAGCGGGGTGCGCCGACGAAGACCGGCTCGCCCGCGACCTCGCCCGCCATGCCCTGGCCGGGCACCGCCTCGACATGCCGTGCCTCGAGCGGGGCGAGGCCAAGGCTCGCCGCATGGTGGGCGATCGCCTGCGCCAGCGGATGGCTCGACTGGCCTTCGAGACCCGCGACGCGCGCCAGAAGCTCGCTCGCCCCGCCTTCGAGGGCGACGACGTCCGTCACGGCCGGCACGCCGCGCGTCAGCGTCCCGGTCTTGTCGAAGACGATCGTGTCGATCTCGGACAGCGTCTCCATCACCGCCCCGCCCTTGACGAGCAGGCCCTGGCGCGCGGCCGCCGACAGACTGGAGGCGACCGCCGCCGGCACCGATATGACGAGGGCACAGGGGCAGCCGATGAGGAGAAGCGCGAGCGCGCGGTAGGTCCAGAGCGACCAGTCGCCGACGACGAGCGGTGGCACCAGCGCGACGAGGACGGCGAGCCCGACGATCGCCGGCATGTAGAAGCGCGAGAAGCGGTCGATGACGCGCTCGGTCGGCGCCTTGGCCTCCTGCGACTCCTCCACGAGGCGCACGATGCGGGCGATGGTCGTGTCGGAGGCGGCGCTGCGCACCTCGACCCGGAGCGCCGCCTCGCGGTTGATGGACCCGGCGAAGACCTCCGAACCCGGCTCCTTGGCGACCGGCACGGACTCGCCGGTGATCGGCGATTCATCGACGCCGGATCGGCCGGCGACGACCGTTCCGTCGGCGGGCACGCGGTCGCCCGGGCGCACAAGAACCCGCTGGCCGATGCGGAGCTGCGCGGCGGCGATCTCGCGCGGTCCGCCGTCCTCGTCGAGAAGCGCGGTCTCGGGCACGAGGGCTGCGAGCGCACGGATGCCGGCGCGCGCCCGCTCGGCGGCCACGCCTTCCAGCACCTCGCCGACGCAGAAGAGGAAGACCACGACCGCCGCCTCCTGCGCGGCGCCGATGAGAAGCGCGCCGAGAACGGCGATGCTCATCAGCATCTGGATCGTGAAGGGCGCCCCGGCCCGCGCCGCCTGAAACGCGCGGCGCGCGATGGGCGCGGCGGCCACGAGGGTCGCGGCGACGTAGAGCGGTTCGCCGAGGGCGGGCACGAGCTGTTCGCCGAGCGCCGCCGCGGCGAGGAGAAGGCCGGCGGCGCCGGCGATCCGCCCCTTGGCGGTGCGCCACCAGGACGGTGCGGCGACGAACGGCCCGGCGGGCGCGTCGCGCGCGATCGGCCTCGCCTTGTAGCCGAGCTTCTCGATCCGGCCCACGATGCCGGCAAGGTCGGCCTGTCGCTCGTCGACCACCATGTCGAGCCGCTCGGTGGCGATCGAGATGCGGATGTCGGACAGGCCCGGCAGGCGCTCCATGGCGGTTCGGATCGTGGAGGCGCAGCTCGCGCAGTCCATTCCCTCGATCGCCCAGGACCGCTCGCCGGCGCCGGCGGGCCCGGACCCGGCCGTCGGATGGAGGCCCGCCGCGCCCTCATGGCCGTGCGGCGTCCCGCCATGGCCATGCGACGGGGAAGGATGTCCGCCCGGCCCGCAGCAGGGTGCGGCGGCCGCCCCATGGTTCCTGCCGCCTTCGGGTTTCGCGTCGCGGGAGGAGGCGCCGCAGCAGGAGGGGGCGGCGGGATCGTGGCGGTGGGTCGGGGCGTCCATACGGGTCTCGTCCGGTTCTGCCGCGCGCTTGCGCATTGACGTCGGACGCCCAAACTAGTTCCTCTAGTCGCTAGAGGTTCAAGCGGAGATTTCGCGATGGCGGATTTTTTCTCGATCGGCCGCGTCGCCGAGGCGACCGGATGCAAGGTGCCGACGATCCGCTTCTACGAGGAGATCGGCCTCCTGCCCGAGCCCGAGCGCACGCATGGCAACCAGCGGCGCTACGTCTCGCGCCATGTCGAGCGGCTGCGCTTCGTCATGCATGCGCGCGAACTCGGCCTGCCGCTCGGCTCGATCCGCCGGCTGATCGATCTCAGCGAGAACCCGACCGCTCCGTGCGCGGAGGCCGACGCCATCGCCCGCGAGCAGCTGGGTCTGGTGCGCGAGAAGATCGCGCGCCTGCGCGCGCTCGAAGCCGAACTCGAGCGCGTGCTCGCCGCCTGCGACCGGGGCGTGGCGCAGGACTGCGCGGTGCTGCAGGTGCTGAGCGAGCACGAGACCTGCCGCCACGGACATGGCGGCGCCGCGGGCCTCGGCGAGGAGCCGGATCGCGACGCCTGAAGCGGAGAGGGCGGCACGCCCTCGAACGCGGCCGCGGCCCGGGCGGGGACCGGCGCGTTTCCCCCGCAGTCCGGGTTCAGAACCCGGCGGGCCCTGCCGGCCACCGGACCGGCAGGGCCTTGCGTCCTACGACGGGTCGATGCGCTGCGGCACATTCCAGGGATTGGCGTCGCGCAGCGCCTCGGGCAGGAGCGCGTCGGCGAGCGACTGGTAGGAGACGGGCCGCAGGAAGCGTGCGATGGCGAGGCTTCCGACCGAGGTCGTGCGCCCGTCCGAGGTCGCGGGGAAGGGCCCGCCATGGACCATGGCATGGGCGACTTCCACGCCGGTGCCGAAGCCGTTGGCGACGATGCGCCCGGCCTTCTTCTCGAGGAGCGGCAGCAGGGCCTTGGCCTCCGGCTCGTCGCCCGCGTCGAGATGCACCGCGATCGTCAGTTGGCCTTCCATCTGCGCGATCACGGCGCGAAGGCTCGCCTCGTCCTTGCAGCGCACGATGAGCGAGGAGGCGCCGAAGACCTCCTCCTGCAGCTCGGGATGGGCGAGGAAGGCCTCGTCCGTCGTCTCGAAGAGAGCCGCGCCCTCTCCGCCCTCGCCGGGTGTCCCGCCCGCCAGCGTCCTGACCTCGCCATGGGCCCCGGTCCGGGCGACGCCCTCGCGATAGGTGCGCGCGATGCCGTTCGTGAGCATGGTCTGGCGCGCGGCGGCCTCGACGGCGGCGCCGGCGGCCGAGGCGAAGGCCTCGTAGCCCTCGCCGCCAAGCGTCAGGACGAGGCCGGGATTGGTGCAGAACTGCCCGGCGCCGAGCGTCAGCGCCGCGACGAATTCGGTGCCGATCTGAGCGCCGCGCGCGGCCAGCGCGTTCTTCAGGATGACGACCGGGTTGATGGAGCTCATCTCGGCATAGACCGGGATCGGCTCGGGGCGGTTCGCCGCGATCTGCATCAGCGCCGTGCCGCCGCCGCGCGAGCCGGTGAAGCCGACCGCCTTGATGCGCGGGTCGGCCACGAGGCCCTGGCCGATGGCGCGGCCCGTGTCGAAGAGAAGCGCGAAGGTGCCGGCGGGCAGGCCGCAGTCGGCGACCGCCTTCTGCACCGCCCGGCCGACGAGCTCGGACGTGCCGGGATGGGCGGAATGGGCCTTGACGACGACGGGGCAGCCGGCGGCCAGCGCCGAGGCCGTGTCGCCGCCGGCGACCGAGAAGGCGAGGGGGAAGTTGGAGGCGCCGAACACCGCGACCGGGCCGACCGCGATGTTGCGCAGGCGAAGGTCGACGCGCGGCATCGGCGTGCGCTCGGGCAGCGCCTTGTCGATGCGCACGTCGAGGAACCGCCCCTCGCGCACCACGGCGGCGAAGAGGCGCAGCTGGCCGACGGTGCGCCCGCGCTCGCCCTCGACGCGCCCCTTGGGCAGGCCCGACTCGGCCATGCAGCGCTCGACGAGTTCGGGGCCGATCGCCAGGATGTTCTCGGCGATGGCCTCCAGGAAGGTGGCGCGCGCCTCGAGCGAGGTCTCGCGATAGGTGTCGAAGGCCGCGTCGGCGAGGGCGCAGGCCTCTTCGAGGTCGGACGCCGTGGCGCCGCCGAAGGCCGGCTCCAGCGCCTCGCCGGTGGCGGCGGCAAGGCCGCGCAGCGCGCCGTTGCTGCCGCGGCGGCCTGTGCCGCCGATGAGGTTTTCGCCTGCGATGGTCATGGGGAAGGGTCTTTCGTTGTGTCGTCTCTGGCGGAACGGGGCTTCGGGCGAGCGCCGGGGCGCGCGCCCGGCGGGCCTTACTGCGCCCAGCGCATGACGAGGGGTTCGGTGCGGCGCACGAGCTCGATGAGGCCCGCGCGCGTTTGCGGATGGATCTGCTCCAGCGGATGGCGCACCGCCTCGCAGCCGATGACGCCGAATTCGGCCATGGCCGTCTTGGCGGCACGCAGGCCGCACTGGCGGTTCTCGTAGTTGATGAGCGGCAGGATCTTCTCGTACGCGTCCGCCGCGCCTTCCCGGTCGCCCGCGCGGTGCTTGTCGAAGACCGGGCGGATGAGATCGGGCAGGAGCGCGCTCGACATGGTGCCGGTGGCGCCCGCGTCGAGATCGGCCATCAGCGTGATCGCCTCCTCGCCGTCGAAGGGCCCGACGATCGCCTCGCCGCCGGCCGCGATGAGCGCGCGCAGCTTGGCCGCCGTCTGCGGCGTCTCGATCTTGAAATGGCGCACCAGCGGCAGTTCCCTGGCCAGGCGCACGAGGAAGGGCACCGAGAGCGTCACGCCCGAGAGCGGCGCGTCCTGCACCATGATCGGCAGGCCGCTCGCCTCGCCCACGCGCTGGAAATGCTCGAGCGTCAGGCTCTCGTCGATGCGCATGCCCGTGCCGTGATAGGGCGGCATCAGCATGAGGAGGCTGGCGCCGCACTCGGCCGCGAACTTCGCCCGCTGCGCCGCCACGCGCGTGGAGAAGTGGCTGCACGTCACCATCACCGGCACGCGGCCCGCCACGTGCTCGATGCACAGGCGCGTCAGCGTCTCGCGCTCGTCGTCGGAGAGGAGGAACTGCTCGGAATAGTTGGCGAGGATGCAGATGCCGTCGACGCCCTGGTCGATCATGCAGTCCATCACCCGGCGCTGGCCCTCGAGGTCGAGGTCGCCATTCTCCAGGAAGGGCGTCGGCGCGACGGGAAAGAGGCCGGAGAAGACGGGCGGGGTCGAAGACATCTGAAAGGGCTCCCGGGCGTGGATCGGGCGGGACCTGAACGACCCGCGCAAGCCTCATAGAACAGGCCGGGGCCGGCTGCAGCAAAAAAGTATGATTTTTATCGCCCGCGACGGACCCGGCGGTCGCGCGCGCCCGGCCCGTCCTCTCGCTGCGCTCGCCCTACCGTGCGGACGGCGCCGCGCGGAACAGGTCCGGCCTCTCCAGCCGCAGCGCGGCGGCGCGGCGGTGGCCTTCGAGCCCCTCGCTGGCGCTCTGGCGCACGGCCGCCGGCGCCACGGCCGCGACGCCCTCGGGCTCGATCCACTGATGCGTGGCGACCTTCACGTAGGAGCCGACCCACAGGCCCCCCGTGTAGCGCCCCGCGCCCATCGTCGGCAGCGTGTGATTGGTGCCGCAGCACTTGTCGGAATAGACGACGCTCGCCAGGGGGCCGATGAACAGGGAGCCGTAGCCCGACAGCTTTTGCGCGAAGGCGCGGGCGTCGCGCGTGTGCACCTGCAGGTGTTCGGCGGCGATATGGTCGGAATAGGCGATCATGTCGGCCTCGTCGGCGCAGACCGTGACCTCGCCCTGACGCTCCCAGGCGACGCGCGCGACGCCGGCGGTGGAGAGGGTCAGGAGCTGGCGCTCGACCTCGGCCACCACCGCCTCGGCGAGCGGCCGATGCGTGGTGATGAGGCCGACGCGGGTGTGGATGTCGTGCTCGGCCTGCGCCAGGAGATCCGTCGCGATGATCTGCGCGTTCCCGGTCTCGTCGGCGAGCGTGTAGATCTCGCTCGGCCCCGCCAGCTGGTCGATGCCGACCGGCCCGAAGACCTGCCGCTTGGCCTCGTTCACATAGGCGTTGCCGGGTCCGACGATCTTGTCGACCGAGGGGATCGACGCCGTGCCGTAGGCCATGGCGGCGATGGCCTGCGCCCCGCCGACGCGGAAGATGCGGGTCGCGCCCGAGAGATGGCAGCCCGCCACCATCGCCTCGGCGGCCGTCGGCGGCAGGCAGGCGATCACCTCGGCGCAGCCGGCGACCTTGGCCGGCACGATGGTCATCACCGGGGCCGACAGGAGCGGATAGCGCCCGCCCGGCACATAGGCGCCGACGCGCCCGACGGGGATGACGCGGTGGCCGAGATGGAGGCCCGGCAGGAGCTCGATCTCGAGCGGCAGGATGGTGGCGAGCTGCGCCTGCGCGAAGGCGCGCACGTTGGCGATGGCGAATTCGGTGTCGGCGCGCGTCTGCGGATCGAGCGCGGCGACCGCCGCCTCGCGCTCGGCCATGCTCACCTCGAAGGCCTGCGGCTCCACCCCGTCGAAGGTCCTGGAGAAGCGGCGCAGGGCGGCGTCTCCCTCCGTCCGCACGGCGGCGAGAATGCCCGTCACGCTCTCGCCGACGCTGGTCTGCGTGGCGGCGTCGGCGACGGGCGCCTTGATCCGCACGAGGCGCGCCGTCAGCGACTTGATCGGGTCGGACTTTACCGCTTCGGACATGGGGCGCTTCCTTCTTGGGCGTTCCGGCGCCGGGAAGCTCGCAGAAGCGGCAGAAGGGGACAATGGCGCCGCCGCGCCGCGACCAGTATTCTCACCGGCAGACGCCGCGCGACCGGCGAAGCCAAGCGAGGAGACGACGCCATGCCGGCCATCGGAGCGGGACTGCGGGAATTGCGGCGCCGCCGCCAGCTGACGACGCGCCAGCTGGCGGCGCGCTCGGGCATCTCCCACTCCACCATCTCGCTCCTGGAGCGCGACCGCATGAGTCCTTCGGTGGACACGCTCGGCGCCATCCTCGAGGCCATGGGCTCGACGCTCACCGGCTTCTTCTCCGAGCTCGGCGACCGCATCCCCCACTCGCCCTTCTATGCCGGGCCCGACCTGCCGGAGATCGGGCGCGTCGACGGCATCTCCTACCGCATGGTCGGCATCAACCACCCGAACCGGCGCCTCCTCATGCTGCGCGAGACCTACCGGCCGGGCGCCGACACGGGCGAGGCCTTCTCGCACACGGCGCACGAGGCGGGCATCGTCACGAGCGGGGCGGTGGAGATCACGGTGGGGGCCGAGACGCGGCGGCTCTCGGCGGGCGACGCCTACTATTTCGACAGCGCCACGCCCCACCGCTTCCGCAATGCGGGCGAGGAACCGGCCGAGCTCATCAGCGCCATCACGCCGCCGACCTACTGACGTAGCCCCGCCCGCGCGGACCGCAAGCTTGGAAATTTTTCCAACCAGCCTCGCAAAGCCGTTTGTGTCCCTGCGCTTTCGTGCTTGAGTTTGAAACCGTTCAATCCTGGAGAAGCGCGATGTCTGCGACGAAACTGGCGAAGATGATGGGTGGGCTGCTGCTGGGGTCGCTCATGGCGATGGCCCCCGCCGCCGCGCGCGACCTGACGGTCGTCTCCTGGGGCGGCAACTATCAGGACGCCCAGCGCACGATCTACTTCAAGCCCTTCGCCGAGAAGAGCGGCAAGCCGCTTCTCGACGAGTCCTGGGACGGCGGCTACGGGGTGCTCTCGGCCAAGATGCAGGCCGGCACGCCGAACTGGGACGTCGTCCAGGTGGAGGCCGAGGAACTGGCGCTCGGCTGCGCCGACGGCATCTACGAGGCGGTCGACTGGTCGAAGCTCGGCGGCGAGGACAAGTTCATCCCCTCGGCCGTCAGCGAATGCGGCGTGGGCGCCATCGTCTGGACCACGGGCCTCGGCTACGATGCGGACAAGCTGAAGGCCGCGCCGACCAGCTGGGCCGACTTCTTCGACACCGCCAAGTTCCCCGGCAAGCGCGCGCTGCGCAAGGGCCCGAAATACTCGCTCGAATTCGCCCTCATCGCCGACGGCGTCGACCCGAAGGAGGTCTACGAGGTGCTGGGAACGCCCGAGGGCGTCGACCGCGCCTTCAAGAAGCTCGACACGATCAAGGGCGACCTGATCTGGTGGGAGGCGGGCGCCCAGCCCATCCAGCTCCTGGCCTCCGGCGAGGTGGTGATGACCTCGGCCTATAACGGGCGCCTGGCCGGCATCAACAAGAGCGAGGGCAAGAACTTCCAGATCGTCTGGCCGGGCTCGATCTACGCGGTGGACAGCTGGGTCGTGCTCAAGGGCTCGCCCAACAAGGACGCCGCCTTCGACTTCATCCAGTTCGCGAGCCTGCCCGAGAACCAGTCGAAGCTGCCCGACTACATCGCCTACGGCCTGCCGAACGTGGCGGCCGGCGAGATGCTGAAGCCCGAGACCGCCGCCGAACTGCCGACGGCGCCCGCGAATCTCGAGAGCGCCATCCCGCTCGACACCGATTTCTGGGTCGACAACATCGAGGCGCTGACGACGCGCTTCAACGCCTGGGTGGCGCAGTAAGGATCGACGTCGCGCGGGGGCTCAGGCGCCATCGCCGGTCCCCCGTTCCCGCGAACCCAACCCCTCAAGGGCTCGATGAAGACCTTCATCCACTTCCAGGACGTCTCGAAGTCCTTCGGCCAGACGAAGGTCGTGGAGAATCTCGATCTGGCGGTGGAGAAGGGCGAGTTCCTGTCGCTGCTCGGGCCTTCCGGCTCGGGCAAGACGACGATCCTGATGATGCTCGCCGGCTTCGAGAACGCCAGTTCCGGCACGATTCTGATGGATGGCGAGCGCATCGAGGACCTGCCGGCGCACCGGCGCGGCATCGGCGTCGTGTTCCAGAACTACGCGCTCTTCCCCCATATGACGATCGCCGAGAACGTCGCCTTCCCGCTGCAGATGCGCAAGCTCGGCAAGGCGGAGATCGCCGAGCGCGTGAGAACGGGCCTCGAGCGGGTGCGCCTCGGCCATCTCGGCGACCGGCGGCCCGACCAGCTCTCCGGCGGCCAGCAGCAGCGCGTGGCGCTGACGCGCGCCCTCGTCTTCGAGCCCAAGGTCGTCCTCATGGACGAGCCGCTCGGCGCGCTGGACAAGCAGCTGCGCGAGGAGATGCAGCTGGAGATCCGCGAGCTCCACCGCAGGCTCGGCCTCACCGTCGTCTTCGTCACGCACGACCAGGGCGAGGCGCTGACCATGTCGAACCGCATCGCGATCTTCGACAAGGGCCGCATCTCGCAGATCGGCACGGCCGCAGAGGTCTACGACCGGCCCGCCAACAGCTTCGTCGCCCAGTTCATCGGCGAGACCAATCTCCTGCCCGCGACCGTCGTCGGCGCGGACGGCGAAGGCCTTCTCCTCGATCTAGGGGAGGGGGCGCGGATCCGCGCGGCGCCCGCGACCGGCCGGCCGCTCGGCGCCGGCGCCGGCGCCCTCGTCTCCATCCGGCCGGAGCGGCTGTCGGTCCAGCCGGCGGGCGGGGCGGGGACCGTCGAGGCGCGAGTGGACGACGTCGTCTACCAGGGCGACCACCTGCGCCTGCATCTGTCGCGCGGGCCCCTGCGCTTCGTCGTGCGGTCCGAGCGCCGGGCGAGCGCGCCCGCCATCGGCAGCCTCGCGCAATTGCGCTTCGATCCGGCCGACTGCGCGGTCTTCCCGGCATGATCCGGGCCGGCGCCTCCCTGCGCAGCGCCGCGCTCGTCGCGCCGCTCTTCCTCTTCCTCGCCGTCTTCTTCGTCTGGCCCCTGTGGACCATGATCTCCGTCTCGGTCCGCGACGGCGCCGTCGCCTCCGTCCTGCCGCAGACGGCCGCCGCCATCGGCGACTGGTCGGGGGAGAGCGTGCCGGACGCCGCGATCCAGGCCGCGCTCGTCGCCGACCTGCGCGTCGCCGCGACGATCGACCTCGGCCCCGCCGTGCGCCGCCTCAACAGCGACGTCTCGGGCTTCCGCACGCTCATCCCCAAGACCGCGACGGCGGCGCGCGAGGCCCCCGAGGGCACGCCGGTCGACCTTCCCGCGCTCGACCGGCGCTGGGCGGACCCGCGCTTCTGGGCCGCGATCCAGAGCGCCTCCTCGGCCTATACCGACCGCAATCTCCTCGCCTCCGTGGACCTGACGCGCGACGAGGCGGGCGCGGTCGTCTCCATGCCCGCGGGAAGCTCGGCCAACCGGCTCATCATCGGGCGCACCTTCCTGATCGCGGGCGTCATCACGCTGTGCTGCCTGGCGATCGGCCTGCCCTACGCGATGCTGATGGCCGCGACGTCCGGCTGGAAGCGCAACCTCCTCCTGATGGCCGTGCTCCTGCCGCTCTGGACCTCGCTCCTCGTGCGCACCGCCGCCTGGTTCATCCTCCTGCAGGATCAGGGCCTCATCAACCGCACCCTGATGGCGCTCGGCGTGACCGACGGGCCGCTGCCGCTGATCTTCAACCGCACGGGCGTCGTGATCGCCATGACGCACGTGCTCCTGCCCTTCATGGTCCTGCCGATCTACAGCGCCGTGAACGCCATCCCGAAGACGCTGATGCCGGCCGCCGCCTCGATGGGCGCCAACAGGTTCGCCGCCTTCCGCCGCATCCTCCTGCCGCTCGCGATGCCCGGCATCCTGTCGGGCGCGCTCCTCGTCTTCATGGTGGCGATCGGCTACTACATCACGCCCGCCCTCGTCGGCGGGGCAAACGACCAGATGATCTCCTCGATCATCGCCTTCTACGCGCTGCAGACGGCCAACTGGGGCATGGCGGGCGCGCTCGGGCTGATCCTCCTCGTCGTCACCACGATCCTCTATCTTCTCTACGGCCGGCTCTCGCGCTCCGGCTCGCCGCTGGGAGCCTGAGCCATGCTGCGCAGCGTCCAGGTCCTGTTCGGCGCGGCGGCGGTGGTGTTCCTGCTCCTGCCGCTCGTGGCCATCCTGCCGCTCGCCTTCACGTCGGGCATCTTCCTGAACTACCCGATCCCCGCCTTCTCGACCCGCTGGTTCGGCGAACTCGCCGCCGCCGACGTCTGGCGCCTGTCGATCGTCAACTCGCTCGTCATCGGCCTCGGCGCGACGATGCTCTCCGTCGTCCTCGGCACGCTCGCCGCGCTGGGCCTGCGCAACGGGCTCATCCCGTTCCCGAACGTGATGCGCACCTTCTTCCTCCTGCCGATGGTGGTGCCGGCCGTGGTGCTGGGCGTCGGCCTGCAGATCTCGCTGGTGCGGCTCGGCCTTGCCGGCGGCTATGCCGGCGTCATCCTCGCCCATGCCGTCCTGTGCGTGCCCTTCGTCGTGATCAGCGTCTCGACCGCGCTGCAGGCGATCGACCGGCGGGTGGAGCGGGCGGCGGCGAGCCTCGGCGCCTCGCCCGTCACCGTCTTCCGGCGCGTGACCTTCCCGCTGGCGCTGCCGGGCATCGTCACCGGCGCGGTCTTCGCCTTCGCCACGTCGCTCGACGAGGTGGTGCTGACGCTCTTCGTCGCCGGGCCGAACCAGCGCACGCTCGCGCGCCAGATGTTCTCCTCGATCCGCGAGAACATCTCGCCGGCGATCGCGGCGGCCGCCTTCCTCCTCATCGTCGGAACGCTGCTCCTGGCCGCCCTGGTCGGGCTGATGAACCGGCGCCGCCGCGCCGCCGTCGCGCCGGGCGTCTGATACCGGCCCGCTTCGCCGACGGAAGGCCCCAACGAAGAAGGCCGGCGCGCGGGCGCCGGCCTTCTTCGTTCTTCCCGTGCGGGCCTGCGCTCGAGCCTCAGGCGGCGGCGAGCGCCTCGGCCACCTCGTCGAGCGTCTTGGCGAAGCGGGCGACCATGTCGTGGATCTCCGGCTCGGTGATGATCATCGGCGGGCAGAAGGCGATCTGGTCGCCGATGGCGCGGATGATGAGGCCGTTCTCGTGGCCCTTGGCGAAGACCATGGCGCCGACGCGCCCGACCGGGTCGAAGCGCGCCTTGGTCGCCTTGTCGGCGACGAGCTCGATCGCGGCGATGAGGCCGGCGCCGCGCACCTCGCCGACGAGCCTGTGCCCGGCGAACTTCCGCAGCTCGGCCTGCATGATCTCGCCCATGGCGCGGGCGTTCTCCACGAGGCCCTTCTCGACGATGATGTCGAGATTCTCGTTGGCGACGGCGCAGGAGACCGGATGGCCGCTGGTGGTGAAGCCGTGGCCGAACGTGCCGATCTTGGCGGTGTTGTCGGCGACGCCCTGATAGATCTTGTCGGAGAACAGGATGGCGGCCAGCGGCAGGTAGGAGGAGGTCAGCTGCTTGGAGAGAACGAGCACGTCCGGCTCGATCCCGTAATAGTCGCAGGCGAACATCGTGCCGAGGCGCCCGAAGCCGTTGATGACCTCGTCGGCGACGATGAGCACGTCGTGCCGGCGGCAGACCTCCTGCACCTTCTGCCAGTAGGTGGCCGGCGGCGGCAGGACGCCGCCCGCGCCCATCAGCGGCTCGCCGATGAAGGCGGCGATCGTGTCGGCCCCGGCCTCCAGGATCGTGGCTTCCAGCTCCTCGGCGAGGCGCGTGGCGAAGTCCTCCTCGCTCTCGCCGGGCTGGGCGTTGCGCCAGTAATGCGGGCAGGTGACGTGCTTGACGGGGATCGCCGGCAGGTCGAAATCGCGGTGGTTGGTGGGCAGGCCCGTCAGCGAGCCGGAGGCGATGGTGATGCCGTGATAGGCCGTCTGGCGGGCGATGAAGGTCTTCTTCTTCGGCCGGCCGATCGCGTTGTTGTAGTACCAGATCAGCTTGACGACCGTGTCGTTGGCCTCCGAGCCGGAATTGGTGAAGAAGGCGCGGTCGAGGCCGGCCGGGCTCATCGCCACCAGCCGCTCGGCCAGCCGGATCATCGGCTCGTTCGATTTGTGGCTGAACGTGTGGTAGAAGGGCAGCTTCTGCATCTGCCGGTGCGCGGCATCCGCGAGGCGCTTCTCGCCGAAGCCGACGCCCACGCTCCACAGGCCCGCCATGGCCTCGATGTAGCGCCGCCCCTCCGTATCGTAGACATAGATGCCCTCGCCGCGATCGATGACGATCGGCCCCGCCTCCTCGTGCCGGCGCGCGTTCGTCACCGGGTGCAGGACATAGGCGACGTCGCGCCCTTCGAGGGAGTTGGGCAGGTAGGTCATCGAGATCTCCTTCGGCAAGCCGGCGTGCCGCAAGAACCGTGGGTCCTCCCGTGGTATCAGACAAAGCGGGCGATGCCAGCAGACAGTTGGGCCTGTCCAGAAAAGTGAGCGGGCGGGTGTCGTCACTGCCCGTCGAACAGGGCGCGGATCTGCCGCTCGCTTCTCTGCAGGATGGAGAAGGCCGCGTATTTGGCGGCATGGAAGGGCGCCGCGTCCGGGTTCGGCGCGATGGCCGGGCCGCGATGGCACATGGCGCCCGCTGCCGCGGCGAGGTCGGCATGCGTGCCGGAAGCCACGGCCCCGAGCATCGCCGCGCCCAGGAGCACCGGTTCGGGCGTTCGCGGCAGCGCCACCTTCAGCCCCGTCGCGTCCGCCAGGATGCGCCGCAGGAGGCGCGAGCGCGCCGCCCCGCCCGAGACGACGATCGTCTCGAAGGCGACCCCCTTTTCGAGATTGGCCTCGATGATCTGCCGCGTGCCGTAGCACAGGCCGCACAGGGTCGCGACGAAGAGGCGCGTGAGATCGGCCTCGTCCGCGCCGAGCGTCAGCCCCGCGACGACGCCCGTCGCGTGCGGGTCGGCCTCGGGTGCCCGGTTGCCGAGGAGTTCGGGCACGACATGCAGGCGCGACGAGAGTTCGGCCGCCGCCTCCAGCGAGCCGGCGAGCCGCACGGCCTCGGCCTCCAGCCGGTCGAAGATCGTCATGCCGTCCGTCGCGGCCGCCCGCGCCGTCGCGCCGTGGGCGGGATGGGAGGCGAGGAGATGGTCGAGCGCCGCCCCGTAGGCGGACTGGCCGCCCTCGAGGAGCCAGTAGCCGGGCAGGAGCGCGCCGAAATAGGGGCCCCAGACGCCGTCGACGAAGACCGGCTCCCGGGTCAGCGCCATGGAACAGAGCGAGGTGCCCATGATGAGGGCGAGTTCGCCGGCCGGATCGCCGGGCGTGCCGTCGGGCGCGGCCGCGCCCAGCGTGCCGACGCCGCCCGCATGGGCGTCGATCAGCGAGGCGCCGACGGCGATGCCCGCCGGCAGGCCGAAATCGGCCGCCGCCTCCCGCGTCAGTCCGCCGGCCAGCGGCGTCGCGATGTCGACGACGCGCGCGCCGATGCGCTCGAACCCGTTCCGGGCCAGTTCGCCGAGCCCGATCGTCTCGAAATAGTCCGCGTCCCAGCGCCCCTCGTGGGCCATGTAGGTCCATTTGCAGGTGACGGTGCAGACCGAGCGGTCGGCCGAGCCGGTGGCGCGCAAGGTCAGGAAGTCGGCGAGATCGAGGAAGTGGCGGGCCGCGGCGAAGGTGTCGGGCCGGTTCTCCTTCAACCAGAGGAGCTTGGGGGTCTCCATTTCCGGCGAGATCGTGCCGCCGACATAGTCGAGGACGCGATGGCCGGTGGCGTTGATGCGGGCGGTCTGGTCCATCGCCCGGTGGTCCATCCAGACGATGACGTTGCGCTGCGCCTCGCCGCTCGGGCCGACGGGCAGGGGCCTTTCGTCCGCGTCGAGGACGACGAGCGAGCAGGTCGCGTCGAAGCCGATGCCGCGCACCGTGGCGGGATCGACGCCCGAGCCCGCCACCGCCTCGCGCACGCAGGCCGAGACCGCCTGCCAGATGTCGTCGGAGGACTGCTCGACGATGTCGCCCGCCTCGCGCCACATCGCGATCGGGCGCTTGGCGGAGGCGAGGAGCGTGCCCGCGCCGTCGAAGAGCCCGGCCCGGGCGCTGCCGGTGCCGACGTCGATCCCGATGAAATGCGCGGTCATGGCGTTGCGTCCCGTTGGGCCTGGCGTTTCGTGCATGATCGGCCTGCGTCAGAGATCGACGCTGGTCGGCAGGATGACGAGGTCGCGGATCGTGACGCCGCGCGGGCGCGTCAGCATGAAGAGGACGGCGTCGGCGACCTCCTCGGCCTCCATCAGGCTGCCATTGGCCTTGGCCTCGTCGAGCTTGGCCTGCGGCCAGTCGGCGATGAGGGCGGTGACGACGGGGCCGGGCAGGACGGCGCCGACACGGATGCCGTGCTTGATGACCTGGCGGCGCAGCGTGTGGACGAAGGCCTGAACGGCGAACTTCGAGGCGGTGTAGACCGGCTCCCAGACGACGGGGACGACGCCGGCGACCGAACTTGTGACGAGGATGTCGCCGCTGCCGCGCTCGGCCATGTGCGGGAGCACGGCGTGGACGGAGCGGAAGACGGCGTTGACGTTGAGGTTCAGCATCCGGTCCCAGGCGGCGGGATCGCCCTCGATCACCTCGCCGCCGACATAGGCGCCGGCATTGGCGTGGAAGATGTCGAGGCGCCCGGCCGTCTCGACGATCTGCGGCATCATTCGGGCCACGCTGTCGGGATCGAGCATGTCGACCTTCAGCGGCATGGCGGCCTCGCCGAGCTCGGCGCAGGCCGCCGCCAGCCCTTCGTCGGAGCGATCGACGACGAAGACGCGCGCGCCGGCCTGCACGAGCGCGCGCGCGCAGGCGAGCCCGATGCCCGACGCCCCGCCGGTGATGGCCGCGACCTTGCCCGAGAGACTTGCGTTCATGGCGGGGATACTCCTGAGACCTTGGAACGGGGCCGCGTCAGGCGCGGCCGTGGGAGACGCGGGACTGGCGCGCCAGGCTGTCGACGATGACGGCGATGGCGAGGACGCCGCCGGTGATCATGTAGCGAAGCGAGGAGGAGAGGTTGAGAAGCGTCAGGCCGCTGGCGATCGACTGGATGACGATGATGCCGAGAAGCGCCGACCAGGCGCTGCCGCGCCCGCCGAAGAGGCTCGTCCCGCCGATGACGGCGGCGGCGATGGCGTTGAGGTTCACGTCGCCGGTGCCGGCCTGCTGGCTGGCGGAGGCGAGGCGCGCCGAGGAGAGGACGCCGCCGAGCGCGGCGAACATCGAGCACAGGACGAAGGCGCTGGAATAGACGCCGGCGACGTTGATGCCGGCGCGCCGCGCGGCCTCCGCGTTGCCCCCGACGGCGGTCATGGAGCGGCCCCAGCGGGTGCGGGTGAAGGCGTAGTTCATGACGACGACGAGCGCCACGAACAGGCCGAACATCCAGGGCACGCCGCGCCCGGAATTGAGATAGAGCACCACGGCGACGAGCCCGGCGGTGAGGATGCCGGCCTTCAGGACGAGGCCGGTCAGCGAGCCCGCCGAGAGATTGGCCGCCTCGCGGCGCGCCCGCGTGCGCTGGCCCATGACGAGAAGGACGAGGCCCGGCACGACGGCGAGCGTCAGCGACACCCAGTCGGGCATGATCATCAGCTGGCCGAAGTTCACGGGGAAGGAGCCGTAGGGCAGGTTGATGGAGCCGGTATTGCCGAGCAGGTAGAGCTGCAGGCCGAGAAGCGCGAGGAGGCCGGCGAGCGTGGAGACGAAGCTCGGCATGCCGAGCCGCGTGCGCAGCGCCGCGTAGAGGAAGCCGACGACGGCGCCCAGCGCCAGCGCGCCGGCGATCGCCAGGATCAGCGGCACGCCCTGGTTCACCCACATGACCCCGACCAGCGCCGAGCCGACGCCGCTCATCGAGCCGACCGAGAGATCGATCTCGCCGAGCATGAGCACGCAGACGATGCCGAGCGCGATGACGCCGATGGTCGAGCAGTCGAAGAGCAGGTTGACGAGGTTGTTGGCCGAGAGGAACACCGGGTTGAGGACGGTGAACACGGTCCAGATGATGACGAGGCCGACGACGACGGGCAGCGAGCCGACGTCGCCCGAGCGCACCCGGTCGAGGAAGGCCTTCACGGTTCCGCCGAGCCCGGTGGCGTGGGCGACGCGGCTGTCGCTGCGGTCGAGGCGCGCCGGCGCCTTGGTGGTCTCGCTCACGTCCGTGCCTCCTCGGTCTGCGGCATCGCGGCCTGGCGCCGTTCGGCGCGCCGCGAGACGGCGTTGTCGGTGGCGCCGGTGATGGCGCCGACGAGATCTTGGTTGGAGGCGTCCGGCGTGAAGACGCCGTTGTTGCGCCCGAGCCTCAGGACCACGATGCGGTCGGCGACGGCGCGCACGTCCTCCATGTTGTGGCTGATCATCAGGACGGCGAGGCCCTTGGCGCGCACGCGCTCGATGAGGTTGAGCACCTCCGCGGTCTGCGCCACGCCGAGCGCGGCGGTCGGCTCGTCCAGCATGATGACCTTGGGATTGAGAAGGAGCGAGCGCGCGATGGCGACCGTCTGGCGCTGGCCGCCCGACAGCGAGGCCACGACGTCGCGCACGTCCGGAATGCGCGCGGCCAGCTCGTTGAGGAGCGTCCAGGCCCGCACCTCCATCGCCGTCTCGTCGAGATGATAGGGGCTCAGTTCCTGGCCGAGGAAGATGTTGGCGACGACGTCGAGATTCTCGCACAGCGCCAGATCCTGGAAGACGGTGGCGATGCCGAGCTCCAGCGCCGCGCTCGGGCCGTCGAGCGTCACGGGCCTGCCCTGGAAGGTCATGGTGCCCGAACTCGGCTGATGGACGCCGGCCAGCACCTTCACGAGCGTCGACTTGCCGGCGCCGTTGTCGCCGACGAGGGCGACGACCTCGCCGGCATGGAGCTCGAGGTCGATGTCGGTGAGGGCGGCGACGGCGCCGAAATTCTTCGAGATGTTGCGAAGGCCGAGAACGAGCTCGCCTCGGGCGGGTCTTTCGACCGGAAGATTGGACATGGCGGCCTGGCCTTTCGCAGCGAGGAAGCGTTGGTCGCGGGCAATGGTCGGGTGGCGGGCGGGGTGCGGCACGCGCCGCCGGTCGAGGCGGGCGGCCCGTCCCCGGGCCCGGATCGCGGCGGTCGGTCCGGCGGCGGTGCGCCGCCGGACGCGCTGCGCCCTTACTGGATGCCGAGCGCCTTGCAGCCTTCGGCATAGCGGCCGGTGCACAGTTCGGCGGCCGTGTTGATCTTGGTGTCGATGATCTCGGCCTTGAGATTCTCGGCCGTGATGACCTTCGGGATGAAGAGTTCCGAGGGCGTGTCGTAGAGCGTGGTCTTGGGCTCGGGCGTCTTGCCCTCCAGAAGCTGCACGGCGACCCTGGCGGCGGCGGCGGCGACGATCTCGCTCGGCTTGGAGATCGTGTTGTACTGGTCGCCCGCGATGATCAGCTGAAGGCCGGCGATCGTCGCGTCGTTGCCGGTGACGGGGGGCACGGGATCGACGCCGGCCGCCTTGAAGGCCGCGATCGCGCCGCCGGCCGTGCCGTCATTGGCCGCGACCACGCCCTTGATGTCGGCGCCGAAGCGCGTGATCTGGCCGCTCGTCCATTCCTGCGCCTTGGGCGGGGCCCATTCCGGCGTGTCGTATTCCGACAGCGTCTTGTAGCCGCTGTCCTTCAGGCCGGCATGGATGCCGTCGCGGATGAGGCCGGCGGCCGCGTCCGTCGGCGAGCCGTTGATCTCCAGGACGCCGCCTTCCGTGGTCGGCACGCCCTTTGCCTTCAGATGGGCGACGAGCGAGTCGGTGATGGCCTTGCCGATGCCGGTATTGTCGAAGGAGACGTAATAGGCGGCCGGCACGCTCGGAATCGGGCGGTCATAGGCGATGACCTTGACCTCCTGGCTCTCGGCGAGCTTGACCAGCGAGGCGGCGGCGGTGGAATCGACGGGGTCGAGCACGATGACCTTGGCCCCCTGCGAGATCACCGAATTGAACTGCTGCTGCTGCTGCGAGGCGTCGGCATCGGCGTTCTGATAGATCACCGTGCATTTGGGGCAGAGCTTCTCCATTTCGGCCTTGAAGCCGGGAAAGTCGTGCTGCTCGTAGCGGGTCGACGCCTGGTCGGGCATCAGGAAGGCGACGGTGCCCTCGAGATCGCTCGACTGGGCGAAGGCCGCGCCGCCGGCGAAGAGGCCGAGCGCCAGGGCGGCGAGGCCGGTCGTCATCTGTGTCCTGCGGATCATGTGGAAGTCCTCCCGTTGGGTTCTCGTGTCGTCTGCGCGTCTGCGACCGGTGGGGATCGGCGACGCATCGCCCGGCGCGGCCCGGTCCTCCCCGGCGCGACGAGCCATCCTGCCGGCGCGCCTCAATGCACGCGCGGACCCGTCTCCTGCGCCGCCTCGTCCGGCGCCTCGCCCGCCATGCCGGCCGCCTCGGGCCGGGCCGGCGGGCGGGGCGGCCTGTGGCTCACCGAGGAGCGCACGACGAGCCCCGCGTCGAGGACGGTGGAGAGCGGCGGAGCGGGGGCGTTCGCCTCCATCCGGAAGCGCAGCCGGGCCCAGGCGGCCTGGGCGATCTCCTCCAGCGGCTGGCGGATGGCGGTGAGGCCGGTGTTGCGCGCGCTCATCCAGGCGTAGTCGTCGAAGGCGACGATGGAGGCGCGGTCGGGCACGGCGATGCGGAACTGCGCGAAGGCGGACAGGACGCTGAGCGTCGTGACGTTGGTCGTCGCCATCACCGCGTCCGGCACGGGATGGCGCTCCAGCCAGCGCGCGAAGACCGATGCGCCCTTCTCCACGTCCGTGCCGAGTTCCAGAACGGTCGCCCGGCAGCCGGTCTCGCGCCGGATGTGCTCGGCCGCCGCCTCCACGCGCTCTGCGATCGGCAGGATGTCGAGCCGCGAGGCGGCGAGCACGATGTCGCGGTGGCCGTGCTCGACGAGGTGGCGGGCGGCGACCTCGCCGGCGTCGCGATTGTCGATCGTCACCGTGTCGGCGACCGCCGACGGCACGGCGACGCGGTCGACGAGCACGACGGGCATGCGCGCGGCCTCCGCGACGAGCGCGTCGGGCACCTCGTTCGAGCAGGGAACGGCGATGACGCCGGCGAGGCGCCAGGCGAGAAGAGCGTCGAGCCGCGAGGCCTCGATCGCCGGGTTGTCGCGCGAGCTCGCCACGATCACGTCGTAGCCCTCGGCCTGCGCGAGCGCCTCGAACCGGGTGACGAGCGTGGCGAAGAAGGCGTCGGTGAGGTCCGGCACCAGAACCGCGACGACGTTGGTGCGGCCGGAGCGCAGTTGCGAGGCGGCGCGGTCGGGTTGGTAGCCGAGCGTGGCGGCGGCCTCGCGCACGCGCTTCTGAAGCGCCTCGTTGACAGGCTTGCGGCCGCTGAAGACGTTGGAGACGGTGGCCGCGGAAACGCCGGCCAGCGCGCAGACGTCCTTGATCGAGATGCGGCTCTTGGCCATCGCGCGACGCCTCCCAACGTCGTAAAACGATTTACTGAAAATCGTTTTACTCGGCGCGCGGGTCGCTGGCAAGCGGGATCGGCAAGGGTGGAGGGGTTTTTTTGATGCTGACGACTGTCGCAGCGTCCGTGAGAAGACCCAGCGGCCATCGGGGGAGATCGGAGGGCGTTCCCCGATAGGCCGCGAGACAACGTCCGGCGACCGTGCGTTCAGGCGTCGGTCGCGGCGTGCCGGACGGCCGTCAGACCAGCCCCCCCTAGGAACCGGCCCTTCGGGCCCGTTCATACGTGGCCGAACGGCTCTCGGGCGCCGCGCGGCGAATGGCAGGAGACGTCATTTCGAGCGCGCGGCGGTATCAGGAGCGTTCGCGCGCCGCAGATTCCGCGAGGTCCGCGAGCTGCGCGGCGACGGCCGACCAGCCGGGCTCGAACCCCATCGCGGCGTGCCGGTCGCGGTCCTCCCCGGTCCAGTGCCGGGCCGATCCCGTGTAGCGCGTCCGCCCGCCCTCGTCGGCGAATTCCATCGTGCCGACCATGAAGGGCGTCTGCGGGACCCAGCCCACCCGGAACGCGTCCGTGAAGACGAAGCGGCGCTCGGGCGTGACCTCCAGGAAGACGCCCTCCTGCGGCATCGCCTCGCCCGCCGGCCCGTGCATGACCACGGCGCTGCGCCCTCCGGCCCGCCAGTCCTGCTCGACGATCTCGACGCGCCAGGGCTTCGGGCACCACCATTCGGCCAGGCGCTGCGTCGCGACGCGCCAGACGACGGGCACCGGCGCCTCGATCAGGCGCGTGACGCTGAGCACGAGTGGATCGTCCGACACCGAAGTCGCTCCCGTTCGCCGCGGTCGCCGAGCGCAACAGAGAAATGCGCCGGGAAGAGGGCGCGACAGGCCGCCTGCGGCTGGGAAGGCCTCTTCCCCGCCCTCAACGGCGGCGGAACAGGCCGCTCATCAGCGAGGACGACTTCTTCAGGCTGGCGACCACGACGAGGCGCTTGATCTCGCCGCGCTTGAAGGCCGCGAGGAAGCGCTTGTAGTCCTTGAAGGAGACGCAGCCATTGGAGTCGCCGCGGGGGCCGAGAAGGTAGGTGTGGGCGAGCAGTCCGACCCGGTTGTGGATCCGGCTCGCGCCGCCGACCGGATGAAGGCGGATCGCCTCGACGCCATGGAAGAGGCTCTCGCGCATGGCGAGATTGTAGGTGTGCGGCGGCGTCGGGCCGCGATTGCGGTGACGCACGTAGCGCACGTCGTCGCGCATCGGACCGAGGCCCGAATGGGCTTCCAGCCGCTCGCCGTTCGGCAGGTAAACGGTGGAGGCGGCGATGTCGTAGATCGCGGTGCCGGCGCCGAATTTCGGGGCGGGCGCGGGAGCGGGCGCCGGCCCCGGGGCGGGCGTCAGCGGAAAGCGGTCCATCAGCGAGCGTCCCCCGCCGCCGCCGAGCGCTCCGGCATCGGGACGGGCATAGGCGAGGAGGGCGGCCGGCGCGCGGTTGCGGCGCACGATCGCCGGCGCGGCGGGCGCGCGGCGGGCGGGGCGAAGGGCCGGTGTCGGCACGGCGACCGCAAGTTCGCGCTCGACCTCGCGCTCCAGTGCCGCCCGCGCGATCCCGCGCGGCGCGGACGCTACGGCGGCAGGCGCGCCTTCGACGACGGCCGCGGCGTCTGCGCTGCTCGGAAGAGCTGCGAGCATCGTCGTTTCACCGGCGGGCGCGATCGGCGCGCGGGCGACGAGCGTTCCGGCCGCCTGCGGGGCGGGGACGGACCCGGCCGGCGCGAAACCCGCCCGCGTGCCGAGCCATGCCGAGGCCAGGAGACGGCTCGCCTCGCGCGGGGCCGGCGCGGACGGACCCGCGGGGCGGCGGCCGCGTTCGGCGAGGGACGCCGCGCCTGGCCGTGCGGCTGCGGGCGCCGCGCGGGGCGTCGGGGCGGGCGGCGTGACGACGCGCATCGCCGTCGCCTGCGCCGCCTCTGCGGGTCCGCGCGCCGGGATCGGGGCCTGCGCCAGACGGGCGTCGTGGACCGGCGTCATCGTGGCGAGGCAGGCGAGGGTTCCAAGACCGGCGAGGATCGCGGCCGCCCGGGGCCAATGCGGCCAACGCGTCCCGCGGGCGGGCCGGGCGGGCGTCGATGGTCCCGCGCGACGCGGCTTCGTGGTCTGGCGCTCAGTCATGATCGTCGAGCCGCTCCGCCGCGTTCATCGGTCAGGCCGGGCGCTCCCGCGAAAGGATGCGGGTGCGATGGCCGGCTGCGGTCATGATGCGGGCTTATGGTTACCAAAAGCTGAGGATGGAGGCCGTGCCGGGCCGGGACGAAGCCGCCTGCGCCGGCCGAGCCTGCCATCGCGGCGCGACGCGTTTGCGTGGCGCCCCGGCATGGGCCTTGCGGGACGGGCGTCGCCTCAGGCCGCCCTCGTCACAGCCGCGCCCTCGTGCTGCGCGGGGTGGCGAGGAAGAGATTGGTCTCGGAGGCCGCGATGCCCGGCACGGAGCGCAGCCGCCGCAGCACCGCGTCGAGATCGGTCAGGCTCTGCGCGGAGATCTCGAGGATCAGGTCCCGCTTGCCGTTGGCCGTGGGCACGGCGCCGATCTGCGGAAAGCCGACGAGCGCGTCCACCCCGCGGTCGAGCCTGCGCCCCTCCACCTCCACCATGGTGAGGCCCCGCACGGGCGCGCAGACGGCGTCCGCGCGAAGGACGACCGTGTGGCCGACGATGTCGCCGCGCTTCTCCATTCGCTCGATGCGCGCGCGCCCGTCTCGACGGCACCGGGCTCTTCGAGGATCCCGACCTCCTCGCCGACCCGGACGAGCCGCGCGACCTTTTCGGCATGTTCCTGCGCGAGGCGCAGCGCGCGGCGGCCTGACGGTTCGGTTCAGGCGGCGGCGCCCTCGGTCGGTGCGGGCGCTGGGGTCCGGCGCACGGAGCGCGGCGGCCCGCCGAAGAAGCTGCGGAACTGGCGCGCGAAATGCGAGCCGTCGCTGAAGCCCGCCTCCAGCGCCACCTGCGTCACGCTCTTGCGCGTCGTCTCCAGGAGGTCGCGGGCGAAGTGCAGGCGCAGGCTGCGATAGGCGCTGGCCGGGCTCTGGCCCGTCGCCTCGTGGAACAGGCGCTCCAGTTGGCGGGAGGAGATCTGGAGCTTGCCGGCGATCGCGTCGATGCCGAGCGGGTCGGCGATATGCTGCTCCATGAGGAGGATCGCGCGGCGCACCCGCTCGTCCTCGGCCGCCTCCAGTCCGCGATGGGGCTGGGCGTCGGTGCCGGCGCGCGCGTCGCGCATCTGCAGGACGTGCAGGCTTTTCTGCGCCGCCGCCCGCCCGACATGGCGCCCGATCAGATGGGCCGCGAGATCGGCGACGCCCGAACCGCCGGCGCAGGTGATGCGGTCGCGGTCCTCGATGAAGAGCCGGTCCGCGTCGGGCACGAGATCGGGAAACTCCGTCTCGAAATCGGCGCAATGGTACCAGGAGACGCAGCAGCGCCGCCCCTGCATCAGGCCGGCGCGCGCGAGGATGAAGGAGCCGGTGCACACGCCCACCAGCGTGATGCCGCGCGCGGCGGCCAGACGCAGATAGTCCAGCACCGCCTGATCCACCTGCTCGCCCGCATGCAGGACGCCGCCGACGACGACGACATAGTCGAACGCGGCGGGATCGACGAGCGGGCTGTTGCGGAAGATCTGCAGGCCGCAGCTGGAGCGCACCGGCTCGGGCCGGGCCGACATGACGGACCAGGAACAGTGGATCGGGCGCGAGCGGTCGCCCTCGTCGGCGGCGAGCCGCAGCGCGTCGACGAAGAGCGACAGGGCGCTCAGCGTGAAATTGTGCGCGGGGAGGAAGCCGACGCGCAGCTCGGCCGGGCGCCTGTCGCGGTCGGCGCGGGACGGGGACGTCGCGCTCATCTCCACCTCCTGCAGGGGCGCCGGCTTCGGGCCCTGATCCGAGCCTTGGCGCGCCATGTCGCTTCTAGCACGTTCGCCGTCGCTTTTGTACGGGCGCGCCACCCGGGGATGGGCGCATAACCTTTGCGCATCCGGCCGAGGAGGTCCTTTATGCGCCACTTCTCCCTCGCGAGCCTCCTGAAGGAAGCCGTCAACGGTCATGCCGGCTGGGAGCGCCAATGGCGCAATCCCGAGCCGAAGAAGGCCTACGACACCGTGATCGTCGGCGGCGGCGGGCACGGTCTGGCGACGGCCTACTATCTCGCCAGCGTCCACGGCATCACCAATGTGGCGGTGCTCGAGAAGGGCTGGATCGGCGGCGGCAACACCGGCCGCAACACGACGATCGTGCGCTCCAACTACCTCTTCGACGAGAGCGCCGCGCTCTACGAGCATGCGATGAAGCTCTGGGAGGGGCTCAGCCAGGCGCTGAACTACAACGTGATGTTCTCCCAGCGCGGCGTCCTCATGCTCGCGCACAATCATCACGACATCGTCTCCTTCAAGCGCCACGTCTATGCCAACCGGTTGAACGGCATCGACAACGAATGGCTGAGCGCCGAGGAGTGCCAGGCCTTCTGCCCGCCGCTGACGCTGTCGAAGGACATCCGCTATCCCGTGCTCGGCGGCGCGCTGCAGCGGCGCGGCGGCACGGCCCGCCACGACGCGGTGGCCTGGGGCTATGCGCGCGGCGCCGACGCGCGCGGCGTCGACATCATCCAGAACTGCGAGGTCCTCGGCCTGAAGCGCCATGCCGACGGCTCGGTCGCCGGCGTCGAGACGACCCGGGGCTTCATCGGCGCGGGCCGCGTCGGCGTGGTGGCGGCCGGCAACACGAGCGTCGTGATGGACCGGTTCGGCCTGCGCATGCCGCTGGAGAGCGTGCCGCTGCAGGCGCTCGTCTCCGAGCCGGTCAAGCCGTGCTTTCCCTGCGTCGTCATGTCGAACGCCGTCCACGCCTATATCTCTCAGTCCGACAAGGGCGAGCTCGTCATCGGCGCGGGCACGGACCAGTACGTCTCCTATTCGCAGCAGGGCGGCATCCACGTCACCAACCACACGCTGGACGCCATCTGCGAGCTCTTCCCGCAATTCACCCGCATGCGCATGCTGCGCTCCTGGGGCGGCATCGTGGACGTGACGCCCGACCGCTCGCCGATCATCGGCAAGACGCCCGTGCCCGGCCTCTTCGTCAATTGCGGCTGGGGCACCGGCGGCTTCAAGGCGACGCCGGGCTCCGGCCATGTCTTCGCCCACACGCTCGCCACCGGCGAGCCGCACAAGATCAACGCGCCCTTCGGCCTCGACCGGTTCCGCACCGGCCGGCTGATCGACGAGGCGGCCGCCGCCGCCGTCTCGCACTGAGGGAGGCCGCCATGCTGCTCATCCGTTGCCCCCATTGCGGCCAGCGCCCGGAGACCGAGTTCCATTGCGGCGGCGAGGCCCATATCGCGCGGCCCCACGCGCCGGCCGAGATGGGGGACGCGGCCTGGGCCGAGTTCCTCTACTACCGCACCAACCCGCGCGGCCCGCATGCCGAGCGCTGGCTGCACGGCCATGGCTGCGGCCGATGGTTCAACGCGCTGCGCGACACGGTGAGCGACAGGATCATCGAGACCTACGAGATGGGCGCGCCGCGCCCCGTCCCGGCCACGGCGTGAGGCAGGCGACCATGACGCAAGAGAGCTTCCGACTGCCGCGGGGCGGCCTCGTCGACCGGTCGAAGCCGATCGCCGTGACGTTCGACGGGCGCACGCTCCACGGCTATCGCGGCGACACGATCGCCTCGATGCTCCTGGCCTCCGGCTCGCATCTGGCCGGCCGCTCCTTCAAGTATCACCGCCCGCGCGGCATCCTCTCGCACGGCTCGGACGAGCCGAGCGCGCTCCTGTCCGTCGACTGGCGGGCGACGGGCGGGCCCGGCCGCCGCGACCCCAACAACCGCGCCTCCGTCGTGGAGGCGCGCGACGGGCTCGTGGCGCGCTCGCAGAACCGCTGGCCCTCGCTCGAGTTCGACGTCGGCGCGGTCAACGACCTCCTGTCGCCGGTCTTCGTGGCGGGCTTCTACTACAAGACCTTCATGTGGCCGAAGGGCTTCTGGGACAAGGTCTACGAGCCGGTCATCCGCGCCGCCGCGGGCCTCGGCACCGCGCCCGAGACGGCCGACCCCGACCGCTATGCCAACCGCCACGCCCATTGCGACGTCCTGGTCGTCGGCGCCGGCCCCGCCGGCCTCTCGGCCGCGCTCGCCGCCTCCGCCGACCCGGCGTCCCGCGTCATCCTCGCCGACGAGGGCTTCGCCTTCGGCGGCTCGCTCCTCAACGACGCGACCTCCACGATCGACGGCCGCCCCGCGCTCGACTGGGTGAACGAGGCGGTCGCCGCGCTCGACGCGCGCGAGAACGTCGTGCTCCTGCCGCGCACCACCGTCTTCGGCTACTACAATCACAACCACGTCGTGATGACCGAGCGCGTCGCCGACCATCGCGACGAGGCGGCGCCCGGCCTTGCCCGCGAGCGGCTCTGGCAGGTGCGCGCGGGCCGCGTCGTCATCGCGAGCGGCGCCCACGAGCGCCCGCTCGTCTTCGCGAACAACGACCGGCCGGGCATCATGCTCGCCGAGAGCGTGCGCGCCTTCCTCAACCGCTACGCGGTCGCGCCCGGCCGGCGCATCGTCTTCGCCACCAGCGGCGCCTCCGCCTATACGGCCGCGCTCGACGCAAGGCGCCTCGGGCTCGACGTGACCATCGTCGACATCCGCCTCGAGGCCGATTGCGGGCCGGAACTGCGCGACGCGCGGGAGGCGGGCATCGCGGTCCTTGCCGGCCATACGGTCATCGGGGCGACCGGCACCAAGCGGGTGTCCGGCCTCGTCGTCGCGCCGATCGGGACGGGCGGGCGCATCGGGGCCCATGCGACGCTGCCCTGCGACTGCGTCGGCATGTCCGGCGGCTGGACGCCCTCGGTCCATCTCTTCTCGCAGTCGCGCGGCAAGCTCGCCTTCGACGCCGCGCTCGACGCCTTCGTGCCCGGCCAGTCGGTGCAGGCGGAGGTCTCGGCCGGTGCCTGCCGCGGGATCTACGACCTCGCCGCCGTCGTCGCCGACGGCGCTAAGGCCGGCGGCGGCGAGGCCTTCGTCGAGGCGACGCCGACGCGCACGGGCTTCCAGCCGGTCCGCGTCCTGCCGACCGACGCCGATCCCGCCAAGGTCAAGGCCTTCGTCGACTTCCAGAACGACGTGACGGCCAAGGACATCCGCCTCGCCGTGCGCGAGGGCTTCGAGTCGATCGAGCACGTCAAGCGCTACACCACGACGGGCATGGCGACGGACCAGGGCAAGACGTCGAACATGAACGCGATGGGCCTCGTCGCCGGCCTTCTCGACCGCCCGCTGCCCTCGGTCGGCACCACGACCTTCCGCCCGCCCTACACGCCCGTCACCTTCGGCGCGCTGGTCGGCCCGGCGCGCGGCGCCCTCTTCGAGCCGGTGCGCAAGACGCCGATCGATCCGTGGGCAGAGGCGCAAGGGGCCGTGTTCGAGCCGGTCGGCCAGTGGCGCCGGGCGCGCTACTTCCCGAAGGCCGGCGAGACGATGCAGGCCGCCGTCGACCGCGAGTGCCTTGCCGTGCGCCGCACCGTCGGCATGTTCGACGCGTCCACGCTCGGCAAGATCGAGGTCGTGGGGCCGGACGCGGCCGAGTTCATGAACCGCATCTACACCAATGCCTGGGCCAAGCTGAAGCCGGGCGGTTGCCGCTACGGGCTTATGCTGCGCGAGGACGGCTTCGTCTACGACGACGGCGTCGTCGCGCGCCTTGCCGAGGACCGCTTCCACGTCACCACGACCTCGGGCGGCGCGCCGCGAGTCCTGCGCCACATGGAGGACTATCTCCAGACCGAGTGGCCGGACCTCGACGTCTTCCTGACCTCGATCACCGAGCACTATGCGGTGATCGCGCTGCAGGGGCCGAACGCGCGCAAGGTTCTGGCGCCCTTCGTCAGCGACATCGACCTCTCGGACGCCGCCTTCCCGCACATGACCGTGCGCACCGGCTTCGTCTGCGGCGTGCCGACGCGCCTCTTCCGCGTCTCCTTCACGGGCGAGCTGGGCTTCGAGATCAACGTGCCCGCCGATTACGGGCTGGAGGTCTGGAAGACGCTCTTCGAGGCGGGCCAGGCCTTCGGCCTCGTGCCCTACGGCACCGAATCCATGCATGTCCTGCGCGCCGAGATGGGCTATGTCGTCGTCGGCCAGGAGACGGACGGCACCAACATTCCCGAGGATATCGGCCTGTCCGGTCTCGTCTCCAAGGCGAAGCCGGATTTCGTCGGCAAGCGCTCTCTGGCGCGGCCCGACATGGTCGCCAGGGGGCGCAAGCAGCTCGTCGGCCTTCTCGCCGCCGACCCGGCCGAGGTGCTGGAGGAGGGCGCGCAGATCGTCGCCGATCCCGCAGAGGCCATCCCGATGACCATGCTCGGCCATGTGACGTCGAGCTACCACTCGGCCAATTGCGGCCGCTCCATCGCCATGGCCATGCTCGCCGACGGGCAGGCGCGCATGGGGCAGACGCTGCACGTGACGACGCCGACCGGCTTCACGCAGGCCGTCGTCGCCCCGTCCGTGTTCCTGCAGCCGACCGGGGAGAAGACCGATGCTTGAGTTCAACCTCCTCCGCCGCACGTCCGCCGTCGTGCCCCTGCCCGAGACGCCGGGCGCCTCGGTCGGCGTGACGCCGCTGCCCCCGGAAGGGCGGCTCTCGTTTCGCGCCAGGGCGAAGGCGCTCGCCGGCCGCGCCGATGTCGCGGGCTTTCCCCTGAGCGGGGCGATGAACACGCGCACGCTCGCCGGCGAGCGCGCCGCGCTGAAGGTCGGCCCGGACGAATGGGTGCTGGTCTGCCCGGCCGGCGAGTGCGAGGAGGCGATGGAGGCGGTGGCCGCCGCGATGGGCGGGGCGCCCCATTCGCTGGTCGACGTCTCGCATCGCGACGTCTCCTTCGAGGTCGCCGGGCCGGATGCGGCGGCCGTCGTCAATGCCGGCTGCCCGATCGACCTGTCGCCCGCGGCCTTTCCCGTCGGTTCGGCGACGCGCACGCTCCTCGGCAAGTCCGACATCGTCCTGGCGCGCACCGGCGCCGACACGTTCCGCATCACCGCCTGGCGCTCCTTCGCGCCCTACGTCCAGGCCTTCCTGGCGGACGCCGCCAGGGATTTCGGCCCCGGCCACGTCCGGGACTGACTTCGATATCAGACACATAGTAGAATGCGGGCCCATGGCCGCCGGGCGCGGCCGCGGTCATCCAACCGGGAGACATCAGGAATGACCGATCTCGTCTCGCAGCTGATGAACCGGCGCAAGGGCCACACGCTGCCCGCGCCCTTCTACACCGATCCCGCGATCTTCGAAGCGGACATGGAGGTCATCTTCGGCCGCCACTGGCTCTTCGTGGGCGTGGAGCCGGACGTGCCCGAGCCCGGCGACGTGATGGTCGTCGATATCGGCACGAACTCCGTCGCGATCCTGCGCGACGACGACGGCGTGGTGCGCGCCTTCCACAATGTCTGCCGCCATCGCGGCGCGCGCCTCGTCCACGAGGAGAAGTCCACCGTCGGCAATCTCGTCTGCCGCTACCATTCCTGGGTCTACGACACGACCGGGCAGCTCATCCATGCCGAGCACATGGGCGAGGGCTTCGACAGGTCCTGCCACGGGCTGAAGCCCGTGCACGTGCGCTCGCTCGAGGGGCTCATCTTCGTCTGCCTCGCCGAGGAGCCGCCGCAGGACTTCGACGAGCTGGAGCGCGTGATGGCGCCCTATCTCGCGCCCCACAACCTGCGCGAGACGAAGGTGGCCTACAGCCACGACCTCATCGAGCCGGGCAACTGGAAGCTGACGATGGAGAACAACCGCGAGTGCTATCACTGCGGGGCGAACCATCCCGAGCTCACCGTGCCGCTCTTCGCCTACGGCTTCGGCTTCGCGCCGGAGGAGCTCGGCGAGGAGGAGCGCGAGCACGCCGCCGCCTATACGTGCCTCCTCAACGACAATCACCGCGACTGGGAGGCCGCCGGCCTGCCCTCGCGCGAGGTCGACCGGCTGGACGACATGGTGACGGGCTTCCGCACCGAGCGCCTGCCGCTGGCGGGGGCGGGCGAGAGCCATACGCTGAGCACCGAGCGCGCCTGCCGCAAGCTTCTCGGCGACATGACCAACGCGAAGGCCGGCGCCCTGCATTTCTGGACCCAGCCCAATTCCTGGCACCATTTCATGGGCGACCATGCCGTGGTCTTCTCGGTCCTGCCGCTCGATGCCGGCCGCTCGCTCCTGCGCACCAAATGGCTCGTCCACAAGGACGCGGTGGAGGGCGTCGACTACGACCTCGAGAATCTCATCGGCGTGTGGATGGCGACCAACCAGCAGGATTCCGACCTCGTCGGCTACTGCCAGAAGGGCGTGACCTCGGCCGGCTACGAGCCCGGTCCCTACTCGCCCCACACCGAGATGCTCGTGGAGAAGTTCATCGACTGGTATGTCGGCCGGATGCTGTCGCATCTGGGCGAGACGCCGTCGGTCTTCGGAAAGATCGCCGCCGAATGAACGCGCCCGTCGCCAGCCCGCCCGGCCAGCCCGTGCCCACCGGCTCCTTCCGCTGGGAGCCGGAGGAGGACGACGTCCTCCTGTGCCGCGCCGTGCGCGAGGAGACGCACGACGTGAAGACCTTCGTCTTCGCGCCGCGCAACGCCCGCCAGTTCGCCTTCCTCTCCGGCCAGTTCCTGACCTTCGAGTTCGAGATCGGCGGCGAGACGATCCATCGCTGCTACACGATCTCCTCGGCCCCGACGCGGCCCGACACGGTCTCCATCACCGTCAAGCGCGTGCCGGGCGGCCCGGTCTCCAACTGGCTGCACGACCATT
Organism: Aurantimonas sp. Leaf443; assembly: GCF_001425575.1. Taxonomy (GTDB): domain Bacteria; phylum Pseudomonadota; class Alphaproteobacteria; order Rhizobiales; family Rhizobiaceae; genus Leaf443. The sequence goes on from NZ_LMRD01000002.1 coordinate 80,577, forward strand.
TCAGGCCGGGCATGATGCTGCGGGCGACCGTGCCGATGGGCGACTTCACCTGGTCCGGCATGAAGGCGCCGAAATATCTCTTCCTCTCGGGCGGCTCGGGCGTCACGCCGATGATGTCGATGACGCGCTCGTCCTACGATCTGGCGCTCGTCGCCGACATCGCCTTCGTGCACGCCGCCCGCACGCCCGCCGACATCGTCTTCCGCGACGAGCTGGAGATGATGGGCCGGCGCAACCGCTCGATCCGCCCGACCTTCGTCGTGGAGGCCGACAGCCCGGCCGAGACCTGGACGGGCTATCGCGGCCGCCTCGACGAGGCCAAGCTTTCCGCCATCTGCCCGGACTTTCGCGAGCGCGTCGTCTTCGTCTGCGGCCCCGCGCCCTTCATGACGGCGGTGCGCGCCATGCTGCAGGCCGCCGGGTTCGACATGGCCCGCTACCACCAGGAGAGCTTCGACTTCTCCGAGCTTGCCGCCAGCGAGCAGGCCGAGATCGCCGACGCGCAGGGCGCCATCGATTCCACGGCGCGGGTGTTCCAGCTGGACTTCGCCAAGAGCCGGCGCATGGTCGAGTGCCCCGAGGGCATGACCGTGCTGGAAGCCGCGCGCCGCGCCGGCCTGCGCCTGCCCTCGTCCTGCTCCAAGGGCCTGTGCGGCACCTGCAAGTCGAAGCTGACCTCGGGCAGCGTCGACATGAAGCATGGCGGCGGCATCCGCCAGCGCGAGATCGACGCCGGCATGGCGCTGCTCTGCTGCTCCCGCCCCTTGAGCGACCTCGTCATCGAGCGCTGACCCGGCCCCGCGCCGCCGACCCGAAGGAAGGGCCACAGCACCATGATCGCCAACGCCGAAGCCCTCCTGAAGCCCCTGACGATCAAGGGCCTCACCATCCGCAACCGGGTGATGTCGACGAGCCATGCGCCGGGCTACGGGCGGGACGGCAAGCCGCAGGAGCGCTACCAGCTCTATCACGAGGAGAAGGCGAGGGGCGGCATCGGCCTCACCATGTTCGGCGGCTCCTCCTCCGTCGCGCTCGACAGCCCGGCGGCGCCCTGGAACCAGATCTCGGTCGCCGACGAGTCCGTCGTCCCGCATTTCCGGGCCTTCGCCGACCGGGTCCACCGGCACGGCGCCAAACTGATGATCCAGCTGACGCATATGGGCCGGCGCACCAAGTGGGACACCGAGCACTGGTTCCCCGTGGCCTCGCCCTCCGCGACGCGCGAGCCCGCCTCGCGCTCCATCGCCAAGGAACTGGAGCCGGAGGAGATCGCGCGCATCGTCGCCGACTTCGCCAGCGCTGCCCGCCGCTGCAGGGAGGGCGGGCTCGACGGCTGCGAGATTTCCGCCGCCCACGGCCATCTCGTCGACCAGTTCTGGTCGGCCCGCTCCAACCGACGTACGGACAAGTATGGCGGCAGTCTGGAGAACCGCATGCGTTTCGGCATCGAGGTTCTGACGGCCATGCGCGAGGCGGTCGGCGACGACTACGTGATCGGCATGCGCATGTCGGGCGACGAGATGCGCCGGGGCGGCCTCAGCCAGGAGGACTGCATCGCCATCGCCGTCGACTACGCCGCGCGCGGGCTCGTGGACTTCCTCAACGTGATGGGCGGCGAGGCGAGCGACCATCTCGCCCATGCCGTCTCGCTTCCCAATATGTCCTTCCCCGTCGCGCCCTTCCTGCCGCTCGCCTCGGCGGTCAAGCGCGAGGTGGACGTGCCGATCTTCCACGCCCAGCGCGTGACGGATCTGGCGACGGGCGCGCGCGCGCTCGCCGAGGGCCATGTGGACATGATCGCCATGACGCGCGCCCACATCGCCGACCCCCATCTCATGCGCAAGCTGATCGAGGGCCGCGCCGACGACATCCGCCAATGCGTCGGCGCCGGCTACTGCATCGACCGCATCTATGCCGGCGGCGACGCGCTCTGCATCCAGAACGCGGCGACGGGCCGCGAGGCGACCATGCCCCATGTCGTGGAGAAGGCGCCGGCGCGCAAGGTCGCGGTCGTCGTCGGCGGCGGCGTCGCGGGGCTGGAGGCGGCCCGCGTCCTCGCCGAGCGCGGCCATAAGGTGACGCTCTTCGAGAAGTCCGACCGGCTCGGCGGGCAGGTGACCATCGCCGCGAAGGCGACCTGGCGCGAGGCGCTCTCGGGCATTCCGCGCTGGCTGGCCGCGCAGGTGACGAAGCTCGGCGTCGACGTGCGCCTCAACACCGAGGCCGGCGAGGCCGAGATCGCGGCGCTATCGCCCGACATCGTCGTGGTGGCGACGGGCGGCCTTCCCGTCCGGGGCGAGGCCGTCGGCCACGAGAACGCGGTCACCACCTGGGACGTCCTGGAGGGGCGCGTCGAGCCGGCCGGCACGGTCCTCGTCTACGACGAGATCGGCGGCCACAACGCCGCCTCGACCGCCGAAGCGCTGGCGCGGCGCGGCTGCCTCGTCGAGATGGTCACCCACGACCGCATGGCGGCCGAGGAGGTCGGCACCACCAACCAGCCCGTCCATCTGCGCGAACTCTACAGGCTCGGCGTCGTGATGAGCCCGAATCTCGAACTCATCGAGATCTATCCGGAAGGCAACCGGATGATCGCGGCCCTGCGCAACACGATGACCGACGCCGAGGAGGAGCGGGTCGTCGACGGCGTCGTCGTCGACTACGGCACGCGACCGGTGGACGACCTGCATTTCGCCCTGAAGGCGGGCGCCAGGAACCGCGGCCTCACCGACCAGGGCGCCATCGTGCGCGGCGAGCCGCAGCCCTTCGAGGTCAACGGGGCGGGCGAAGCGCCGGGCTACACGCTCTACCGCATCGGCGACGCGGTGGCCGGGCGCAACATCCACGCCGCGATCTACGACGCGCTGCGCCTCTGCAAGGACCTGTGACGGCGATGGCGGGCGCCGCGCTCCTGCCCTGGCTGGTGATCGCGATGGCGCTCGTCGCAGCCGTCCAGATCGGTCGCCGGATGCGGCTCTGGCGCGCCGGCCGCCCCGCGCCGGTCGACTGGATCGCCGGGCTTAAGGCGCTGCCGCGGCGCTATCTCGTCGACGTGCACCATGTCGTCGATCGCGAGCCCGGCGCCTCGCGCATGCATGTGCCGGTGGCCGGCGGGCTGGTGGCGGCCTGCACGCTCTCGCTCCTCGCCCTCGTCCCCGCGCTCGCCGCCTCGCGCCTCGTCTGGGCGGCCGTCGCGCTCGCCTTCGCCGCCATGCTCGCCGGCGCGCTGAGCGTCGGCGCGCGGCGCTATCCCCGCAAGCTGCCGCGCCTCTCCGCCGGCCGCTTCATGCGCCTGCCCGTCCTGCTCCTCGCCTTCGCCGGCGGGGGGCTCGCGGCGGCGGGCCTTGCGGTGGCGGGCGATCCGCTGCCGTCCCTGTCGCTCGCCGCCGTCCTCGTCGCGGCTCTCGGCGGGCTGTCGCTCGCGCTCGAAGTCGCGCGCGGGCCCATGCGGCATGCCCTCGCGGGCGCCGCCCATCTCGTCGCCCATCCAAGGCCCGAGCGGTTCGTGTCCGAAGGCCCGCGCGGGGCCGCCACGGGTCTGGCGCCGCTCGATCTGACCGCCGGGACGCTCGGTGCCGGGACGCCGTCGGACTTCGCCTGGAACCGCCTCCTCTCCTTCGACGCCTGCATCCAGTGCGGGCGCTGCGAGGCGGCCTGTCCGGCCTTCGCCAGCGGCCAGCCGCTGAGCCCCAAGCATCTCATCGTCGATCTGGCGATGGCGCAGGCCGGCGGCGCGTCCGCCTATGGCGGCGCGCCCTATCCGAACGCGAGGGCCGTCTCGGGCGAGGGCGGGCTGCACGCGCCGGTGATCGGCACCGGCGCGATGGTCCATCCCGACACGCTCTGGTCCTGCACGACCTGCCGGGCCTGCGTCGAGGAATGCCCGATGATGATCGAGCATGTCGACGCGATCGTCGACCTGCGCCGCTTCCAGGTGATGGAACTCGGCGCCGTGCCGAAGAAGGCCGTGGCGCCGCTCGACCATTCGCGCGGCTGCGACGAGCCGAACGGCCGCGCGCTCGCCGCCCGCACCGATTTCGCCGCGGGCCTCGGTCTGCGCACCTTCGCCGAGGTGCGGCGCGCCGACGTCCTCCTCTGGCTCGGCCAGGGCGCCTACGACATGCGCGTGCAGCGCACGCTGCGCGCGGTGATCGTCCTCCTGCAGAAGGCGGGCGTCGATTTCGCGGTGCTCGGGCCTGAGGAGCGCGACTGCGGCGACCTCGCCCGCCGCCTCGGCGACGAGGCGACCTTCCAGCGGCTCGCGCGCGACACGATCGAGACCCTGTCGCGCTACGCCTTCGCCCGGATCGTGACGGCCGATCCGCACGCGCTGCACACGCTGCGCAACGAATACCGCCCCTTCGGCGGGACCTGCGAGGTCGTCCATCACAGCGCCTTCCTCGCCGAACTCGTGGCGGAGGGGCGCCTTGCGCCGGGCGCTCTCGCCGGCAGCGTTACCTATCACGACCCCTGCTATCTCGGCCGCTACAACGGCGAGTTCGACGCGCCGCGCGCCCTTCTCGACGCTCTCGGACTTGAACGGCGCGAGATGGCCCGCTCGGCCCGCCGGTCCCTGTGCTGCGGGGGCGGGGGCGGCGCGCCCGACGCGGACGTTTCGGGAACCGTGCGCATTCCCGACCTGCGCATGGCGCAGGCGAAGGAGACCGGCGCGGCCACGCTCGCCGTCGCCTGCCCGCAATGCATGGGCATGCTCGAAGGCGTCACCGGCGAACGGCCCGAGGTGCGCGATCTCGCCGAACTGCTGCTCGAGGCGGTCGAGCGCGGCCGGCCGGGTGTGCCGGCGACAGTGCCGGCGCGCGCCGCGGTGCCGGCATGAGCCGGCCGCGCCGCGATCCGAGGGCCGAGCGCAAGGCGCATGCCGTGCCCGCCGCCCGGCCGCGCTTCGACCTCGGCGCGACGCCGTCCGCCCCGCCGCCCCGCCCGCGCCGCGATCCGAGGCGCGCGCTCGCCGCCGCGACCGTCCGCGACACGCCGCGCCTTCGCCTCGACCGCATGCAGGGCGAAAGCCGGCCCGTCGCAGAAGCCCTTGCCCGCCCGCTGCCGCGCCCCGAGGCGCCGGCGGTCCGCCGCGTCGAGGCGCCGGCCTTCCATGTCCTGGCGGTGCTGGACGCCCCGGACGGGCGGCTCTCGCGCCTCGACCGCCAGGTGCTCGCCGCCGCGCGCATCCTCGCCGATGCGCGCAAGGACGAGGCGGGCGCCGTCCTGGCGCTCGGCGCCCGTCCCGTCGAGGGCGCGGGCGCGGCGGGCGCCGACCGGCTGGCGCTCCTGCCGGCGCTCGGCGCGGACGACCCGGCGCTTGCTCTCGCCGCCCTTCGCGCCGTGGACGAGGCGCTCGCGCCGCGACACGTCCTCTTCGGCGAGACGGGCGTCGGCGGCGATCTCGCGCGGCGCCTCGCGGTCGCGCGGCGCGAACCCGTCATGACCGCGATCGAGCATTTCACCGCGCGCGCCGTCGCGAGGCCGACGAAGGGGCGCCGCGCCGAACGGGCCGGGCCGCCGCCGCGCCTGATGACGCTCGGCGAGGACCGCGTCGCGGACTATGCGGGCCTTCCTTGCGAGGCCCGCCCGCTCGACATGGAAGTTCCGGCGGTGCCCGCCGAGGCGGGCGTCTGGGACGTCGAGACGATCGTCGCCGATCCCGCGAGCCTCGGCCTGTCGGACAGCGACTTCGTCGTCTCGGCCGGCAACGGCGTGACGGATTTCGAGGGGTTTGGCGCGCTCGCTAGGGCGCTCGGCGCAACCCCCGGCGCGAGCCGCGTCGTCTGCGATGCCGGCCTGATGCCGCGCGAGGCGCAGGTCGGGGCCTCCGGCACGGTGCTCGCGGCCAATTGCTATCTCGCCCTCGGCATCGCCGGCGCGCCGCAGCATCTTCAGGGCATCGCCGGCTGCGAGCATGTCGTGGCCGTCAACACCGATCTTCACGCCGCCATGGTGGAGCGGGCGGGGCTTGCCATCGTGCAGGATGCGCAGGCCGTGATCCCGGCGCTCCTGGCGCTCCTCGCGCAGCGGCGGGGGGGCCGTCCGTGAAGGTCGTCGTCCTCCTCTCCGCCGGCCTCCACCCCGTCAGCGGCCGGCCCGTTCTGCCGCGGATCGAGGCGCAGGCGATCGCGCTCGCGCAGGGGCTGGAAAGGGTCGGCGCCGAGGTCTGCGGCCTTCATGCCGGCCCCGAGGCGGGACTGCCGCGCGAGGCGCTCGGCCACGGACTCTCGCGCCTCGTCCATCGCGAGAGTCCGGCCGGCGCCGATCCCGTGCCCGCGCTCGCGGCGGCGCTGGCGGAGGCGGTGCCCGATCTCGTCCTTGCCGGGCGGCGCGGGGAGGGCGGCGAGGACACCGGCCTCGTGCCCTATCTCCTCGCCGAAACGCTCGGACTGCCCCTCGTCGCCGACCTCGTCGCTATCGAGGGTCTCGACGCCGCGCCGCCCGCGGCCCGGTTCGAACAGATCGTCTCCGGCACGACCCGCCGCCGCTTCACCCGCCGCCTGCCCGTTCTGGCGACGGTGCACCCGCGCGCCCCCGACCCGCTCCCCTTCGCCTTCGCCCGCATGCGGCGGGGCACGGTGGAACGGCTCGACGGCGCCGTCGCCGAGACGCATCGCGACGGCTTCGAGGAACGCCCCTACCGGCCCCGCCCCAAGCTCATGCGCCGCGCCGGCCCCGGCGCCTCGGCGCCGTCCAGCGAGACGGTGATCGTCGATCCGACGCCCGAAGAGGCCGCTCGCCTCATCCTCGACCATCTCGAACGCCTGGGCATCCGCCGGTTCGGCCCGGACGGGCGGTGAGGGGCCGGCGCGGCCGGGCGACGTCTCAGCGCCGCCGCCGCGCGATCTCCACCGCCCTGCGACGTCGTCTCCCGGCGGGCGGAGACGGGTGAGCGTCGCCGTCCGTGTCCCGGCCCTCCCGGCCCCGGCCTACCGGTCCGCCACCGCCCAGCGCGGGTTGATCCAGGGCTCCACGTTGGAGGCCGGCAGCGGGGGGCGGCCGAGGATGGCGTCGGCGGCCTTCTCGCCCACCATGATCGAGGGGGCGTTGAGGTTGCCGTTGGTGATGCGCGGGAAGATCGAACTGTCGACGACGCGCAGGGAATCGACGCCGATGACGCGGCAGTGAGGATCGACGACGGCGCCGGGGTCGTCCGCCCGGCCCATGCGCGCCGTGCCGCAGGGATGGTAGGCGCTTTCGGCATGTTCGCGGATGAAGTCGTCGATCGCCGCGTCGCTCGTCACGCCCGCGCCCGGCTGGATCTCCTTGCCGCGATAGGGGGCGAAGGCGTCCTGCGCGAAGATCTCGCGCGAGAGCCGCACGCAGCGGCGGAAGTCGATCCAGTCCTCCTCGTGGCTCATGTAGTTGAAGGCGATCTTCGGCGGGTCGTGCGGATCGGCGCTGCGCAGCGTCACCGCGCCGCGCGAGGGCGAGCGCATCGGGCCGACATGGACCTGGAAGCCGTGGCCCTCGGCGGCGGCCTTGCCGTCGTAGCGCACGGCCATGGGCAGGAAGTGGAACTGGATGTCGGGATAGTCGACGCCGGCGCGCGAGCGCAGGAAGGCGGCGCTCTCGAACTGGTTGGACGTGCCGAGCCCGGTCTTGAAGAACAGCCACTGCGCCCCGGCGAAGGCCTTGCCGTAGAGGTTCCAGTGCTTGAACAGTGTGATGGGCAGCGTGCAGGCCTGCTGGATATAGACCTCGAGATGATCCTGGAGATTCTGCCCGACGCCCGGCCGGTCGGCGCGCACGGCGATGCCGTGGTCGGCGAGATGGGCGGCCGGCCCGATGCCCGACAGCATCAGGATCTTCGGCGAGTTGATCGAGGAGGCCGAGACGATCACCTCGCGGCGCGCCCGGACCACCTGCGTGCGGCCCCCGCGCGACAGTTCCACGCCGACGGCGCGGTTGCCCTCGAAGACGATGCGCTGGGCGAAGCCGTGGAGGAGGCGGACATTGTCGCGCCGGAGCGCGGGGCGCAGATAGGCGTTGGCGGTCGACCAGCGCCGGCCCCGCCAGACCGTCTGCTCCATCGGTCCGAAGCCCTCCTGCTTCTCGCCGTTATAGTCGGCGGTGAGTTCGAAACCCGCCTGCCGGCCGGCTTCCACGAAGGCGGAGAAGAGCGGGTTGTCGCGCTTGCCGCGCGTCACGTGCAGCGGGCCGTCCGTGCCGCGCCAGGCGGGATCGCCGCCATGGCCGCCGTCGTGCCAGTGCTCCATGCGCTTGAAATAGGGGAGGACGTCGGCAAAGCCCCAGCCGGTGGCGCCCGTCTCCGCCCAATGGTCGAAGTCGCGGGCATGGCCGCGCACATAGACCATGCCGTTGATCGAGGAGGAGCCGCCGATCACCTTGCCGCGGGGCGTGGCGAGCCGCCGTCCGCCCAGATGCGGTTCGGCCTCCGAGACGAAGCCCCAGTCGTAGCGCTTCATGTTCATCGGGTAGGAGAGGGCGGCCGGCATCTGGATGAAGGGGCCCATGTCCGTGCCGCCGAATTCCAGGACGATGACCGAATGGCGCCCGTCCTCGCCGAGTCGCGCGGCGAGCGCCGAGCCGGCCGAGCCCGAGCCGATGATGACGAAGTCCGCTTCAGCCATGGGAGGGGGTCCGCTTCATCAATAGGGGCTGTCGACGCCGCCGAGGCAGACGTGGATCGTCTTGGACTGCGAGTAGAAGTCCATCGCCGCGCGCCCGTTCTCGCGCCCGATGCCGGACCGCTTGACGCCGCCGAAGGGCGCCTCGACGGGCGTCAGGTTGTAGGCGTTGATCCAGCAGATGCCGGCCTGCAGCGCTTCGGCGACCCTGTGGGCGCGCGCGATGTCGGCGGTGAAGACGCCCGCCGCCAGCCCGAAGGGCGTGGCGTTGGCGCGCGCCACCGCTTCCTCCTCGGTCTCGAAGGAGAGGACCGACATGACCGGCCCGAAGATCTCCTCGCGCGCGATGGTCATGTCGTCGGTCACGTCGGCGAAGACCGTCGGCTCGACGAAGGCGCCCTTCTCGTAGCCCTGCACCTTCGGCACGCCGCCGCCCGCGACGAGGCGCGCGCCCTCGCGCCGGCCCGCCTCCACGAAGCCGAGCACCTTCTCGCGATGGGCGAGGGAGACGAGAGGGCCCATCTGCGTGTCCGGGTCGAGCGGATCGCCGATGCGGATGGCGCGCGTGCGCTCGGTAAGCCGGCTCAGGAATCGATCCAGGAGGCCCGTCTGCACGAAGACGCGCGTGCCGTTGGAACAGATCTGGCCGGCCGAGTAGAAATTGCCGAGCATCGCTCCGCCGATCGCGGCCTCGATACTCGCGTCGTCGAAGACGAGGATCGGCGACTTGCCGCCGAGCTCCATCGTCACGTGCCGCATGCCGGCGGCGGCCGCCGAATAGACCTTGGCGCCGGTGGCGACCGAGCCGGTGAGCGAGACCTTGGCGGTGTCGGCATGGGTGGCGAGCGCGGCGCCGACATCGCCGAAACCCTGCACGACGTTGAAGAGCCCGTTCGGCGCGCCCGCCTCGATCAGGATCTCGGCAAGCTTCAGCGCGCCGAGCGGGGTCACCTCGGAGGGCTTGAAGACCATGGCATTGCCGCAGGCGAGCGCGGGCGCGGCCTTCCAGCAGGCGATCTGCGTCGGGTAGTTCCAGGCGCCGATGCCCACGCACACGCCGAGCGGCTCGCGCCGCGTATAGGCGAAGTCGCGCCCGAGCGGCACGCTCTCGCCCGCGATCGTGGCGGCGAGCGCGGCGAACCATTCCAGCGCGTCGGCCCCGGAGGCGGCGTCGGCGACGAGCGTCTCCTGGATGGGCTTGCCCGTGTCGAGCGTCTCCAGCTCCGACAGCGCCCGGTTTCGCTCGCGGACGATCTCGGCCGCCCGGCGCAGGACGCGGGCCCGCGCCGCCGGGGCGACGGCGGCCCATTCGCGCTGGGCGCGCACGGCCGATGCCATCGCCGCCTCGACGATGCCGGATGTGGCGGCATGGAGACGGGCGATCGTCTCGCCCGTCGCGGCGTGGACGCTCTCGAAGGGGCGGCCGGCCGCGTCCTCCACATAGGCGCCGTCGATGAAGTGGCTGGCGGTCGGCTGGGCTTGCATGGGGGTCTTCCAGTTGGCGGTGTCGATGTCGCTCGAAGGGCTCAGTCGCCGCGCGGCCAGCGCTGCGAGGCTTCCAGGACGTTGAGATCCATGTGGTTGCGCATGTACCGCTCGGAGGCCTTCTTCAGCGGCTGGAAGTCCCAGGGGTAGTAGGAGCCGTTACGCAGCGCCGCGTAGACGACGTGCCGGCGCGCCTGGCTCTCGCGCACCTCCGCGTCGAAGGCCGCCATGTCCCAGTGGCGGCGCACGAGGGCGGCCATCACGGCCGCGGTCTCGCGATGGGCGGGGTCGGCGGCGAGGTTCGTCAGCTCGTGCGGATCGGCCTCCATGTCGAAGAGCTGCGGCGGGTCGATCTCGCAATGGTTGTATTTCCAGCGTCCGTCGCGGATGGAGACGAGGGGCGCCTGAGAGGCCTCGGCGGCATATTCCATGCGCACCGGCGCGCGCCGCGCCGCGCCCTGGCTCAGGGGGCGCAGCGTCTCGCCGTCCGTCCAGGGCGCGACCTCGCCGAGGTCGATGCCGGCGAGATCGGCGAGCGTCGGCGTCACGTCCATGGTGGAGACGGGCGTGTCGATCCGGCCCGGCGCCATGCCGGGGGCGGCGATCATCAGGGGCACGCGGGCCGAGCCGTCGTAGAAGTTCATCTTGAACCAGAGCCCGCGCTCGCCGAGCATGTCGCCGTGGTCGGAGAGGAAGACGACGATCGTGTCCTCGACCTGGCCGGTGCCTTCCAGCGCCGTCATCACCTGGCCGATCTTGTCGTCGCAATAGGAGATGTTGGCGAAATAGGCCCGGCGCGAGTCTCGCACGTGCCGCTCGGTAATGTCGAAGCTGCGCCAGTCGTTGGCATCGAAGATGCGGCGCGAATGGCTGTCCTGCGCCTCGTAGGGGATCGGCCCGATGGCGGGGTCGAGATGGGCGCAGTCCTCGTAGAGGTCCCAGTATTTGCGGCGCGCGACATAGGGGTCGTGCGGATGGGTGAAGGAGACCGTCATCATCCAGGGGCGGTCGTCGCCGCGCCGCCCGAGATCGTAGATCTTGCGCGTCGCCTCGTAGGCGACCTCGTCGTCATATTCGAGCTGGTTGGTGATCTCGGCGATGCCCGCCCCCGTCACCGAACCCATGTTGTGGTACCACCAGTCGATGCGCTCGCCCGGCCGGCGATAGTCCGGCGTCCAGCCGAAATCGGCGGGGTAGACGTCGGTCGTCAGGCGCTCCTCGAATCCGTGCAGCTGGTCGGGGCCGACGAAATGCATCTTGCCGCACAGGGTCGTCTGGTAGCCGGCGCGCCGCAGGTGATGGGCGTAGGTCGGGATGTCGGAGGCGAACTCGGCGGCGTTGTCGTAGACACGGGTGCGCCGCGGCAGCTGGCCGGACATGAAGCTCGCCCGGCCGGGCGCGCAGAGCGGGGAGGCGGTGTAGGCGTTGGCGAAGCGCGTCGAGCGGGCCGCGAGGCGCTTGAGGGTCGGCGCGTGGAGGAAGTCGGCCGGCCCGTCGGGAAAGAGCGATCCCGTGAGCTGGTCGACCATGAAGATCAGGATGTTCGGCCGGGCGGTCATGCCGTCTTCTCCGTGGCGAGGCAAAGGTCGAGATAGCCGGTGACGAGGGCGGCGGCGGCCGGCCCGTCGAGCGGGCCGTGCGCGAGGGCGGTGCGGATGTAGAAGCCGTCGATCATCGCCCCGATGCCGAGCGCGATCCGCCCGGCGGCGGCGCGGGGCACCAGGGTCACAAGTTCGTGAACGAGATTGGAATGCAGCCTCCGGGCGTAGATGGTGAGAAGCCGACGGGCCTCGGGAGACTGTTGCGCTTGCACGTAGAAGGCCAGCCAGGCGGCGACGACGGAGGGATCGAACTGCGTCGTCTCGAAACAGGCCTCGACGATGGCCGACAGCCGGTCGCGCGGGTTTTCGGCGGCCCGCAGACGCACGCGCACCGCCGTGCCGAAATCCTCCAGGATGCGCTGCATTCCGGCGAGGAGGATCTGATCCTTGGACCCGAAATAGTGGTGGGCGAGCGCGGCCGACACGCCGGCGCGGCGCGCGATGCTGCCGACCGTGACGTCGAGCGAGCCCGCGGCGCCGATCTCGGCGATGGCGGCGCGGATCAGGGCGTCGCGTCGCAGCGGCTCCATCCCCACCTTCGGCATGCGTCCCCCTTTTGTGTAATCATTGGGCAGTGCAGCATGCTGCCCCTGTTTACATCAGCTCTAACATGACCCTTAATTGAGGGATCAATCAACCACGTCGCAAGACGGAAATCACGAGAGGCACGACATGACGAAGACATACGGTTCGCTTTTTGCCCTGACCGTCCTGGCCTCCACCGCTCTTGCCGGCGTCTCGCGGGCCGAGGAGGCAGCGGCGTGCAGGACGGTGTCCTTCTCGGATGTCGGCTGGACGGACATCACCACGACCACCGCCACCGCCAAGCACATCCTCGAAGGGCTCGGCTACGAGACCGACACCAAGATCCTCTCGGTGCCCGTCACCTTCGCCTCCCTGAAGAACAACGATATCGACGTCTTCCTCGGCAACTGGATGCCGGCGCAGAAGGGGGCGATCCAGCCCTATCTCGACAAGGGCGAGATCGACGTCGTCTCGACCAATCTCGAAGGCACCAAATACACGCTCGCCGTGCCGAAATACGCCTATGACGAGGGCCTGAAGTCCTACGACGACATCGCCAAGTTCAAGGACCAGCTCGGCTCGAAGATCTACGGCATCGAGCCCGGCAACGAGGGCAACGGCTACCTCGTCTCCCTGACCAAGGAGAACAAGCACGATCTGAAGGGCTTCGACGTCGTCGAGAGCTCCGAGCAGGGCATGCTCGCCCAGGTCAGCCGCGCCTACAAGAAGAAGGAGCCCATCGTCTTCCTCGGCTGGACGCCCCATCCGATGAACGCCAATTTCGACCTTATGTACCTGCCCGGCGGCGAGGACTTCTTCGGCGGCGAAGGCATCGTCCAGACAGTGACGCGCAAGGGCTATGCCAGCGAGTGCCCGAACGTCGGCAAGCTCCTGCAGAACATGAAGTTCTCCCTGCCGATGGAAAACCAGATCATGGTCGAGATCACCGACCAGAAGAAGGACCCGGCCGAGGCCACGCAGGCCTGGCTGAAAGCCAATCCCGCCGAGTGGGCCGGCTGGCTGGACGGCGTGACGACCGTGGACGGCAAGCCCGGCCTCGAGGCCGTGAAGGCGTCCATGGGCCTCTGACCCCTTCCCTGCGGGCCGGCGCTTTCGGGCCCCTCGCGGGGCGCCGGACCGTCCGATCCTGCGGAAGGATGGAGCGCCCCTCGCGCGTCCCGCCGGACGCCCGGCGCTCGAGCGCATCGCAGCCCCGGCCGCCGCGGCCGGGGACGTCTTGACGAGGGCAGGGGGCGCGACGCTTGGATTGGTTGACGGACTACAAGATCCCCGTCGGGGCGGTGGCCGAGGACGTGTTCGACTGGCTGCAGACCCATGGCGGCTGGTTCTTCGACGGGCTCGCCGCGGGGATGGAATGGCTGATCGACGGCCTCCTCTTCCTGTTGCAGGCGCCCCCGCCGCTCCTCGTCGTCGCCCTCGCCACGGCGCTCGCCTGGTGGGTGCACAGGAGCCTGTCGATCACGCTCCTCGTGCTCCTCGGCTTCCTGTTCATCCTCAACCAGGGCTACTGGGAGCAGACGATCCAGAGTCTGACGCTCGTCATCTCCGCCTGCCTCGTCTGCATGGCGGTCGGCGTGCCAATCGGCATCGCCTCGGCCCACCACCCGAACTTCTATCGCGGCCTGCAGCCGGTGCTCGACCTGATGCAGACGCTGCCGACCTTCGTCTATCTCATCCCGGCCATCGTCTTCTTCGGCATCGGCATGGTGCCGGGCCTCCTCGCCACGGTCATCTTCGTCCTGCCCGCGCCGATCCGGCTCACCCATCTGGGCGTCTCCTCGGTGCCGCGCTCGCTCCTGGAGGCGGCCGACGCCTTCGGCGCCACGGGCTGGCAGAAGCTGGTGAAGGTGGAACTGCCGCACGCGCTGCCGCAGATCATGGCCGGGCTGAACCAGACGATCATGCTGGCGCTCTCCATGGTGGTCATCGCCGCCCTCGTCGGCGCCAACGGCCTCGGCGTGCCCGTGATGCGCGCGCTCGGCCAGGTCAACACGGCGCTCGGCTTCGAGAGCGGCTTCATCATCGTCGTCGTCGCGATCATGCTCGACCGGGTTCTCAGGATCAAAGGGGCGCGCTCGTGAACAAGGCCGTCATCTTCGACGACGTGAACATCGTGTTCGGGCCGAGGCCCGTCGCCGCCCTGCCGCTGATGGACGCCGGCCAGAAGCGCGGCGAGATCCAGGCGGCGACCGGCCAGGTGCTCGGCGTCCATGCCTGCTCGCTGGCGGTCGACGAGGGCGAGATCCTCGTCCTCATGGGCCTGTCGGGCTCGGGCAAGTCGACGCTCCTGCGCGCCGTCAACGGGCTGAACCCGGTCTGCCGGGGCAAGGTCCTCGTCAATGACGGCGCGGGCATGACCGACATCACCAATGCCGACGCGCGAACCCTGCGCCGCATGCGCCTCACGCGCGTCTCCATGGTGTTCCAGCAGTTCGGCCTCCTGCCCTGGCGCAACGTCCTCGACAATGTCGCGCTCGGCCTCGAACTCTCCGGCCTGCCGCGCCAGGACTGCCACGAGCGGGCGCGCCGCCAGCTGGAGCTCGTCGGCCTCACCGACTGGGCGGACCGTCTGGTGGGCGAGCTCTCCGGCGGCATGCAGCAGCGCGTGGGCCTGGCGCGCGCCTTCGCGACGGAAGCCCCCATCCTCCTGATGGACGAGCCCTTCTCCGCCCTCGACCCGCTCATCCGCGCGCGCCTGCAGGACGAGCTTCTCGAACTGCAGAGCCGGCTCCAGCGCACGATCATCTTCGTCAGCCACGATCTCGACGAGGCCTTCAAGATCGGCGACCGCATCGCCATCATGGAGGGCGGGCGCATCATCCAGTGCGGCACCCCGCCCGAGATCATCCGCAACCCCGCCGACGCCTATGTCGCCGACTTCGTCGCCCACATGAACCCGCTCGGCGTCCTGCGCGCCTCCGACGTCATGTCCAGCGGCGAGGTGCCGGAGGGCGCGCCGACGATCGAGGCCGAGGGCCATCTCACCGACGTCATGGCCCTTCTCGGCCAGGGAGCGACCATCCGCGTCCTCGGCCCCGCCGGAGATCCCGTCGGGCGCATCGTGCCCGCCGACGTCGTCGCCGCACTCGCCCCCACAGAACGCCCCGCCGCGAGCAGGCCTGCCTGAAGAGCCGACGCGTTCTGCCGCCCTATTCGCCCAACTCCGATCTCATGGAGACGGCCTTCTCCAGGCACGAGGCGCTCATGCGGGCAGAGGCCGAGCGGACCGTCGCGGCGCTCCGGGGAGCCGTGGGCAGGCTCACTGCCGTTTCCGGCTGGAATCCGGCGACAATCGGCGGATCCAGAGCATCGGTCAATCATCGCGTGCCGATCCAGCGACCGCGAGGAGGTTCCAGCTTTCGTGGGGGCCGAGGCGATCGCAGATGTTGCCGACGGCGCGCCAAAGAGCGTCGAAGGTTTGTGCCTCGGCCTTCCGCAGGTGTGTCGTCCGCTTGGCGAGGGCCATCTCGATCGGGCCGAGATCGGGCGAGCAGAACGGCGGAAGCAGGAACCAGTCTCCTTTCGCCTCGAGGATTCCGGTGGCCCTGGCGCTTTCGTTCGCGACGAGGTGTCGAGATCGAACGTGCCGCCTTTCTGAAGCGTCGACGCGAATTGGGTCACGTCATGCGGTGCCGGAAGACGCTCGATCGCCGCGCGGGCTGCCGCCGGGGGAAAACGGCCAGGAAGGGCCGTTTTGAACGCACGGAGACTCCAGCCGATCGGCCTCCGGGAAACCCGGCCGGTTCCCTCTTCCCGGCCGCAGAACGCTCTAGAACCGGCCGGCCTCGATGAGATCCTCGATGCGGATGGGGTCGAGGGCTTGGGCCGGGCGCGGGGCGGCGCGCGTCGGGGCGGGGGTGTCGAAGGCGACCTGGGCCGGTGCCGGGGCGAGGGCGGCGGTGCGAAGGAGCGGGCGGGGCGCCTCGGCGGGGAGGGCGGCTGAGAGGCCGCCTTCGCTCGCCTTGCCCTCGCCGGGGCGGCCTTCGCCCGTCCGGCCGGGATTGACGAAGGGCGGGTCGGAGAGGCGCCGGGCGTTCTTGCGCTTCTCGTAGAAGACGTTGCCGCCGGCCTCGATGAGGTAGTGCATGTTGGTGTAGGGGAAGGTCATGCCGGCGGTGTGGAAGAACATCGCCTTGCCCACCGTGCGGTGACGGGCGCCCTTCAGCACCTGCGTGGCCATGCGCGAGGCGAGGTCGCGGCCCGCTTCCATGGGGCGGGTAAGGACGCCGGGGGCGAACTGGTTCTTCTGGCCGACGACGCCGCAGATCGTGGTCGGATAGCGGCCCGAGTTCAGGCGGTTCATCACCACCGTGCCGACGGCGATCATGCCCTCCTCGCTGGAACGGTTCGACTCGAAATACATGACGCGCGTCATGCATTCGTGCTCGCTCATGCCGCGCGCGGTGAAGGACTTCTTCTGCGCGCAGCCGGCAAGGCCCGCAAGCGTGCAGACGGCGAGCGCGAGGAGGATCTGGCGGGACGTCGGAAAGGGCATGGCGGGATCCGGGCATCGTTCGCCCGGACCCTGCCCAAACAGGCTTAACGAAGCCTTCCGCAGCGCCGAACGGCGCCTCGCAACGCCCGATCAAGGTTAACGCATCGTAGCGCCGCGCCGCGCCCGACACGCCTTCGGCACGGCGCTTGCATCCTTGACCGGGCGGACCTGCCGCTATATGACGCGGGCGTGCGCAGACCGCCGTCCCTCGAGGCGGCGGCTGTCGCGTGCGGCCTTCGGGCCGCGTCCTCAAAAGCCATAAGAAGACGGCCCGCGCCGAAAAGGCGGGAGAGCCGGACGAACGGAGCCAGACAATGTTCGCAGTCATCAAGACCGGCGGGAAGCAGTATCGCGTCGCCGCCAACGACGAATTCACTATCGAGCGCATCCCCGGCGAGGCCGGCGACACGGTCACCTTCGGCGAGGTCCTCATGGTCGGCACGACCATCGGCGCCCCGACGGTCGCCGGCGCCACGGTCACTGCCGAGATCGTCGCCCAGACGCGCGGCAAGAAGGTCATCTCCTTCAAGAAGCGCCGCCGCCAGAATTCCAAGCGCACGCGCGGTCACCGTCAGGACCTGACGCTGGTGCGCATCGGCACCATCAACGGCGCCGGCACGGACGGTGCGCAGAAGGCCGAGAAGCCGGCCAAGGCCGCAAAGCCCGCCAAGGGCGCCGAAGCCCCGGCCGCCGAGGCCTGAGGCCCGCCCGCACCGCAACTGAAGCATTCTGATCGAGGGGTTCGCCCTTCGAGCCTCGTGAAGGCAGGAGATTGAACGATGGCACATAAAAAAGCAGGCGGTTCCTCGCGCAACGGTCGCGATTCGGAGTCCAAGCGCCTCGGCGTCAAGAAGTTCGGCAGCGAAGCCGTCATCCCCGGCAACATCCTGATCCGTCAGCGCGGCACGCGCTGGCATCCGGGTGCGGGCGTGGGCATCGGCCGCGACCACACGCTCTTCGCCAAGGTGGCGGGCAATGTCGTCTTCCAGAAGAAGGCGAACAACCGAACCTACGTGTCGATCATGCCGAAAGCCGAAGCCGCCGAGTAGTGACCGGAGCTTCGAGCGCCGGCGTTCCTTCGAACCGGCGCTCTGAAGCTTCCGACCACGGGTCGGGCGAGACGAGCGAAAGGGGAGATGGGTCGCCATCTCCCCTTTTTCGTGAAGAGCCCTTTCCATGACCTGCGACGAACTGAGACCGGACAGCGACGAAGACTACAGTATCGGCTCGGCCCGGCTGATCCTGCGCTCCCTGCGCCGGAGCGATGCGGCCGAACTCGCCCGGCAGGCCGGCGACCGGCGCATCGCCGAGATGACCGGGCGCATCCCCCATCCCTACACGCTCGCCCATGCCCACGGCTTCATCGCCGACCAGGACGGCGAGTTCGTGCTGGCGATGACGCAGAAGGGCGAGGGCCGGCTGATCGGCGTGTGCGGGCTGAAGAGCCGGGCCGAGGGCAAGGCCTTCGAAATCGGCTACTGGGTGGGCCGCGAGCACTGGGGCAAGGGGTTCGCCACCGAGGCCGCGCAGGTCCTGATCGACGTCGCCTTCCGTCAGCCGGGCATCGAATGCGTCCATGCCTCCTGCCGGGTCATCAACCGCGCCTCGCGCCGGGTCCTGGAGAAATGCGGCTTCCAGATGCGGCGCATGGGCACGATGGATTCGGTCTATGCCGGGCGCGTCTCGACCGAGGACTTCCATCTCGACCGGCGCGCCTGGATGGCGCTGAAGGCGTGGGGCGGACGATGAGGCGGGCGGCGGGCGCGGGACTGGCGCTTCTCCTCGCCCTGGCGGGCGGCTGCGCGCGCCCGCCGGATCCCTCGCCCGGCGGCTTCTCGGTGCCGGCCTTCTTCGAGGGGGCGTCCGTCTCGAAGGGCACGGTGAAGGTGGCGCTGGTCTCGACCACGGCCTTCACCGCCCGGTTCGAGGGCGTGCGCAAGGGTTCGAGCCTCGTCCTCGACGAGCGCTTCCTCTTCGAGGACGGTCCGCGCCTGCAGCGCTGGCGGCTGACGGAGGTCTCGCCCGGCGTCTATCGCGGCACGGTGGAGACGCAAGGCGAGGGCGAGCGCCTCGCCCCGCCCGTCCCCGTCGAGGGCCGCGCGACGCGGGACGGCGCGGTTCTCGTCTATGACGGGATCGCGCCGGGCGGCGGCGGCACGCGGCTCGGCTTTCGCCACGTGATGACGGCGCGCCCCGACGGGACGGTCTCCAACCATGTGACCGTGTCGAAGTTCGGCCTTCCCATCGCGACCTCCGCCGTGGTCTTTGCCAAGACCGCGGCCGCGCTGGACGCGGCGCCGCCGCCGTGAGGCGCATCGATCGAGAGGCGGCCGCGCGCTTTGCGCCGGCGGGCCTCAGGCGTTAAGGACAGAGCGGACCGGACGGGCCGAGAGGCCGGCGGTCGCGCATGACGACGGAAGAAGAGATCCCATGAAATTCCTCGACCAGGCGAAGGTCTATATCCGGTCCGGCGACGGGGGCGCGGGCGCGGTGTCCTTCAGGCGCGAGAAGTTCATCGAGTTCGGCGGGCCGGACGGCGGCGACGGCGGGCGGGGCGGCGACGTGTTCGTGGAGGCGGTCGCCGGCCTCAACACGCTCATCGACTACCGCTACCAGCAGCATTTCAAGGCCAAGACCGGCATGCACGGCATGGGCCGCAACCGCACCGGCGCCAAGGGCGACGACATCACGCTGAAAGTGCCGGCGGGCACGCAGATCTTCGCCGAGGACAACGAGACGCTCCTCTGCGACCTCACCCATGTCGGCGAGAAGGTGCGCATCGCGGCGGGCGGCAATGGCGGCTTCGGCAACGCCTATTTCAAGTCCTCGGTGAACCAGGCGCCGCGCCACGCCAATCCCGGCCTCGAAGGCGAGGAACTGACGCTCTGGCTGCGCCTGAAGCTCATCGCCGATGCCGGCCTCGTGGGCCTGCCCAATGCCGGCAAGTCCACCTTCCTCGCCTCCGTCACGCGGGCGCGGCCCAAGATCGCCGACTATCCGTTCACCACGCTCCATCCCGGCCTCGGCGTCGCCAAGATCGACGAGGCCGAGTTCGTCATCGCCGACATTCCCGGCCTGATCGAGGGCGCGCACGAGGGCGTGGGGATCGGCGACCGATTCCTCGGCCATGTCGAGCGCACGAGCGTCCTCCTGCATCTCGTCTCGGCGACGGAGGACGACGTCGCGAAGGCCTATCGCACCGTGCGCCACGAACTGGCCGCCTACGAACACGGTCTGGCCGAGAAGCCCGAAATCCTCGCCCTCTCCAAGGTCGATCTCCTCGACGAGGACGAGCGCGCCGAGAAGATCGCCGCGCTGGAGGCGGTGGCCGGCGTGAAGCCCATCGAGCTTTCGGCCGTGACGCGCGAGGGCATGACGGTGGCGCTGCGGCGCCTGCGGGCCGAGATTTCCGGCCTCAACCCCGTGGAGGAGCCCGAGATCGACCGCTTCGCCGAAGCGGCGCGCGAGCGCGAGGCCTTTGGCGAACGGGATGGCGAGGACGGGACGCGATGAGCGACCTTCTCGCGGGACATTCGCGCATCGTCGTCAAGATCGGCTCGGCGCTTCTCGTCGACCGCGAGCGGGGTCTCAGGCGCACCTGGCTGGAGAGCTTCGGCGAGGACGTGGCGCGGCTCGTGGCCGAGGGGCGGCAGGTGCTCGTCGTCTCCTCGGGCGCCATCGCGCTGGGGCGCAAGCTCCTGAAGATGCCGAAGGGACCGCTGAAGCTCGAGGAGAGCCAGGCGGCGGCCGCCGTCGGCCAGATCTCGCTGTCGCGGACCTATTCGGAAATCCTCGGCCGGCACGGGCTGGAGACGGGGCAGATCCTGCTCACCCTCTTCGACACCGAGGAACGCCGCCGTTATCTCAACGCACGCGCCACGATCGGCACGCTGCTCTCGCTCGGCGCCGTGCCCGTCATCAACGAGAACGACACGGTGGCGACCTCCGAGATCCGCTACGGCGACAACGACCGTCTGGCCGCCCGCGTCGCCACGATGATGGGCGCCGACCTCCTCGTCCTCCTCTCCGACATCGACGGGCTCTACACCGCCCCGCCCGCCGAGGACCCTTCGGCGACGCACATTCCCCATGTCGAGCGCATCACGCAGGAGATCGAGGCGATGGCCGGGGCGGCGGGCTCGGAACTCTCGCGCGGCGGCATGAAGACCAAGATCGACGCCGGCAAGATCGCCACCGCTAGCGGGGCGGCGATGATCATCACCGCCGGCAACCGCCTCTATCCGCTCTCGGCCATCCAGCGCGGCGAGAAGGCGACCCTCTTCGCCGCGTCCGAGAACCCGGTGACCGCGCGCAAGCGCTGGATCGCCGGTCATCTGTCGACCGCGGGGCGTCTCGTCGTCGACGAGGGGGCGCTGAAGGCGCTGCGCAGCGGCAAGAGCCTGCTTCCGGCCGGCGTGCGTCTCGTGCACGGCACGTTCCGGCGCGGCGACACGATCGCGGTGGAATCGGAGACGGGCCGCACCGTCGCGCGCGGGCTCGTGGCCTACGACGCCGAGGAGGCGCGCCGCATCGCGGGGTTGCGCAGCCAGGATCTGGAGGCGGCGCTCGGCTACGAAGGGCGCGCCGTCATGATCCATCGCGACGATCTCGTCGTGGAGGGCGGCGACGAGGTCGCCCTGACGTCTACCGTGCAGGAGGCCTGACGCCATGGCGAGCACAGCCACCCTCGGCCGGGCCACGAACGATGCGCCGACGAGCGAGGACGCGGATATCGCCGGCCTGATGCATGCAATCGGCCAGCAGGCCCAAGCCGCCGCCGCCGTGCTGGCGCTCGCGCCGCGCGCGGCCAAGGACAAAGCCCTTCTCGCCGCGGCCGATGCAATCGAGGCGCGCGCCGGCGCGATCCTGGCGGCCAACGAGGGCGATCTGGCGCGGGCGAGAGCCAACGAACTGGCGCCCTCCTTCATCGACCGGCTGACGCTGACGCCCGAGCGGATCGCTGGCATTGCCGGGGCGCTGCGCGAGGTCGCGGCGCTGGAGGACCCGGTCGGGACGGTCATCTCGCAATGGGAGCGGCCAAACGGCCTGTCCATCTCGCGCGTGCGCACGCCGCTCGGGGTGATCGGCGTGATCTACGAGAGCCGGCCGAACGTGACGGCCGATGCCGGGGCGCTGTGCCTCAAGGCCGGCAATGCCGTGATCCTGCGCGGCGGCTCGGATTCGTCGGCCTCCTCGGCGGCGATCCACGCCTGCCTCGCCGAGGGCCTGCGCGTCGCGGGCCTGCCCGAAGCGGCGATCCAGATCGTGCCGGTGAGCGACCGGGCGGCCGTCGGCGAGATGCTTACGGGCCTGTCGGGCGCCATCGACGTGATCGTGCCGCGCGGCGGCAAGAGCCTCGTGGCGCGGGTGCAGCGCGAGGCGCGCGTGCCGGTCTTCGCCCATCTCGAAGGCCTCTGCCATCTCTATCTCGACGGGGCGGCCGACCTCGCCATGGCGGTGGAGATCGCGCTGAACGCCAAGATGCGGCGCACGGGCGTCTGCGGCTCGGCCGAGACGCTTCTCGTCGACCGCGCGGGCGCCGGACGGCTGCTCGCGCCCGTCCTCGACGCGCTGGCGGCGGCCGGCTGCGAGATCCGCGCCAGCGCGGAGGCGAGGGCCCTCTATCCCGCCGCCGCTTTGGCGAGCGAGGCGGATTTCGACACCGAATATCTCGACGCCATCATCTCCGTCGCCCTGGTCGACGGGCTGGACGGGGCCATCGCCCATATCGCCCGCCATTCCTCGCACCATACCGAGGCGATCGTGACGCAGGACGCGGCCGTCGCCGAGCGCTTCCTCGCCTCGATCGATTCGGCCATTCTCCTGCACAACGCCTCCACCCAGTTCGCCGACGGCGGCGAGTTCGGCTTCGGCGGCGAGATCGGCATCGCGACGGGCAAGATGCACGCGCGCGGGCCGGTGGGGGTGGAACAGCTGACGAGCTTCAACTACCGCGTGCGCGGGACGGGCCAGACGCGCCCGTGACGGTTTCACGCCTGCCATCGTCCGATCTGGCGGGGCTCTCGCCGCAGGCCCTGAGCCTGCCGCCGGCCGGCCGGGGCCAGGCGATCGGCCTGTTCGGCGGCTCCTTCGACCCGCCGCATGCGGGCCATCTCCTCGTGGCCGAGACGGCGCGCCGGCGCCTCTCGCTCGACGCGGTCTGGTGGCTCGTCACGCCCGGCAACCCGCTGAAGCGGCGGGGCACGGCGGCGACGCTCGCCGAGCGCCACGCGTCCGTTCTGGCCCTGGCGGGGGGGCCGGGAACGCGCGTTACCTCCTTCGAGGCCGCGCAGGGCCTGCGCTATACGGCCGAGACGCTCGCCTATCTCCGGGCGCGGCGGCCGGACCTCGACTTCGTCTGGATCATGGGCGCCGACAGCCTCGCCAGTTTCCACCGCTGGCGGGACTTCCGCTCGATCGCACAGGCCATGCCCATCGCGGTCGTGGATCGCCCCGGCTCCACCTTCGCCGTGCTCTCGGCGCCCGCCGCGCAGGCGCTGTCCCGTTTCCGCCTGCCCGAGCGGCGCGCCCGCGCGCTGCCCGGGCTAACACCTCCGGTCTTCACCGTGCTGCACGGCCCGAGATCGGCCACCTCGTCCACGGCCTTGCGCAAGAGCCGCATGATGCGGCCAAGCATCGCGTCTTGAAACCGTGACGATAACTTGCCACTCTTTACGAGGCGACAGGCAACGGGCCTGTTCCGCCCCCGCGAAAGGAAGAACGACGCTGAGACCTGCGGCTGAAACGGAAGAGACCCTCGTGACGTCTCCTTCCGAAGCGAAAGCCTTCGACCGGTCGGTCGAACGCACCGCGCTCGCTCTCGTGATCTCGAGCCTCGACGACTCGAAGGCCGAGGACATCGTCTCCATCGACATGACCGGCAAGTCGGCCCTCGCCGACGCCATGGTGATCGCCTCCGGGCGCTCGCATCGACATGTCGCCGCCGTCGCCGACCATCTGCTGCGCGACCTCAAGGAGGCGGGCTTCGGCAATGCCAAGGTCGAGGGACTGCAGAACGGCGACTGGGTGCTGATCGATGCGGGCGACATCATCGTCCACATCTTCCGCCCCGAGGTGCGCACCTTCTACAATATCGAGAAGATGTGGACGGTCGGAGACGACGCGACGGTCCACTGATCGCCGCTGCGATGACCGGGGGCGCCGGCCGGGCGCCCCGGAGCCGAACGCCGCGCGGACGGCCGCCCCGGAGACCGGCGCCATGCGCGTGAGCCTTGCCGCCATCGGGCGGATGAAGGCCGGCCCCGAGCGCGAGCTCGTGGACCGCTACCTGCAGCGCTTCGGCGCGACGGGCGGGCCGGTCGGCCTCGACTATGCCGGCCTGTCCGAGTTTCCCGAGTCGCGCGGCGCCCAGGCCGAGATGCGCAAGCGCGAGGAGGCCGCGCGCCTCGCCGCGACGCTGCCGGAAGGCGCCGCGTCGATCGTCCTCGACGAACGCGGCAGGACGCTCTCCTCGGAGGAATTCGCCCGGGCGATCGCCGATCTGCGCGACGGGGGGCGACGGGGTCTCGGCATCCTGATCGGCGGGCCGGACGGCCACGATCCGGCGCTGCGCCAGCGCGCCGACCTCGTCCTGGCGCTGGGACGCATGACCTTTCCGCACCAGATCGCGCGCATTCTCCTGGCCGAACAGCTCTACCGCGCGGTGACGATCCTCTCCGGCCACCCTTATCACCGGGTCTGATCGGGCGTAGTTTGAAGCCGGCCCGTCGCCGGCCCGCGCCTTCGGGTCCGGCCGCGGAGGCGACGCGCCGGCCATGGTTGATGAAATCTTAAGGGCCTTCAGCCAGGATCGGGCATGGCAGGCGGTTCGGGGAGATCGCGGGTGAGGCGGAGCGGTGCTCTGGGCAGCAGCGGGACGACGAGGGGAGGAAGCGCGATGGGCGCGCTCGCCCTGGCCCTCGCGGCTGCCTGGCTCTCGGGCGCGCCGGCGCTCGGTGCTCCGCCGCCCGCGTCCGAAGCCGGCGCGACGGCCGAAGGTCGCTCGAGCCAGGGCACGGCCGGTCTCGATCCGGCGCCCACCGGCACGATCATGGGCCCCGCGCCCGAGAGCCGCGCGCTCATCCTCGAGAACCAGCGCCTGCGCACGGTCCGGGAACTCGCCGCGATCTCCAGTTCGATCGAGCTCGGCACCGAGACCGTGCGCGACCTCGACGCGGAGATCGCCGCGCTGTCGCGCGACCGCGACCGGCTGCGCGAGGCCATGGTCACGGCCGCCGCCCGCCAGAAGGATCTGAGCCGGGCGTTGTCCGACACCGGCCAGCGCATCGCCGGGCTCTCGCAGGAGGAGGGCTCGATCAAGGCCTCGCTCGTCGAGCGCCGCTCGCTTCTGGCCGAGGTGCTGGCCGCGCTCGAGCGCATGGGCCGCACGCCCCCGCCGGCCCTTCTCGTCAAGCCGCAGGACGCGCTCGGCTCGGTGCGCAGCGCCATCCTTCTCGGCTCCGTCGTGCCGTCCATCCGCGACGAGACGCGCCGGCTTCTCGCCGATCTCGAACGCCTCTCCACCGTGCGCGCCAGTATCGTGGCCGAGAAGGAGCGGTTCGCGACCGACCTCCGCGCCGAGCGCGAGGAGGAGGCGCGCCTCGGCAGGCTGTTCCTGGAAAAGGAACGGCTGGAGGCGACGAACCGCGATCGGCGCGCGAGCGAGGCGGCGCGTGCGAGCGAACTCGCGGCCAAGGCCGGCGACCTCAAGGAGCTGATCGCAGCGCTCGAGGCGGATGCGGCCAAGGCGCGGGCGAGCGAGGAAGAGGCGGCGCGGCAGGCGGCCCTGCGCGAGGCCGAGGCGGCACGGGCGGCGGCGCTCGCCGCGCAGGCCGAGCGCACGCGCCTTGCGGCCCTGGCCGAGGCGGAGGCCGCGCGCCTGAAAGCCGAGCGCGAAGCCCAGACGCGGAGCGCCGGGACGGCCGCGACCCCGCCGGCGGACATCGAGTCGCCGAAGCCGCAGGAGCCGCAGATCGCGGCCCTCGAGCCCGCGCCGCCGGCGGCCCCCGCCTACGACGTGGCGTCACTTCGCCGTGACCTGAAGCGCCTGGAGCCGGCCGCCGCATTTTCGACAATGAAAGGCCGTCTGTCCGGGCCCGTCGGTGGACGCCAGATCGCGGGTTTCGGGGACCGCGACGATATCGGGCGCCTTTCGACCGGGGCGACCTTCGCGGCGCGCGCGGGCGACGTCGTGACGGCGCCCTCCGATGCCAATGTCTTGTACTCAGGGCCCTTTCGCTCTTACGGCCAACTCTTGATCCTCGACGCCGGCGATGGCTATCATGTGGTTCTGGCTGGGATGAACCGGATCGACGTCGAGGTCGGCCAATTCGTTTCCGCAGGAGAGCCCGTAGCGGTGATGGGAGACCGGCGGCTCGCAAGCGTGGCAGGTGCCGATTTCGACGCCTCCGAGCCTGCGCTTTACGTCGAGTTCCGCAAGGACGGCAAACCGGTCGATCCGTCCCCTTGGTGGACGAAGGGACCTTCTGGAAGGACGAGGAATGATCCGTAAGCTTTCGATACTCTTCGCCGGCGCGCTGATGGGGGCGACGGCGATGACCGTCATCGTCAGTCAGCAGCCGGGCGTCGCCAACGCCGCCGGCTCCGACACCTATCGTCAGCTTGCGATCTTCGGCGACGTCTTCGAGCGCGTGCGCGCCCAGTATGTCGACCAGCCCGACGACCAGAAGCTGGTCGAGACGGCCATCAACGGCATGCTCACCGCGCTCGACCCGCACTCCTCCTACATGAACGCCAAGGAAGCGGCGGACATGCGAACGGAGACGCGCGGCCAGTTCGGCGGCCTCGGCATCGAGGTCACGATGGAGAACGAGCTCGTCAAGGTCGTCTCGCCCTTCGAGGGCACGCCCGCCGACAAGGCCGGCGTTCTGGCCGGCGACCTCATCGCCGAGATCAACGGCGAGGAAGTGCGCGGCCTCACCCTGTCGGACGCGGTCGAGAAGATGAAGGGCGACATCGGCACGCCCGTCACCCTCACGATCGTGCGCGATGGCGCCACCAAGCCCATCCGCCTCACGCTGACGCGGGACGAGATCAAGGTGCCCTCCGTGCGCCACACGGTGGAGAACGACGTCGGCTACATCAAGCTCCTCAAGTTCAACGAGCAGACGACCGTCGGGATGGAGGAGGCCATCGCCGACATCACGCAGAAGGTCGGGGCCGACAAGCTGAAGGGCTTCGTGCTCGACCTGCGCCGCAATCCCGGCGGCCTCCTCGACGAGGCGGTCTCGGTCTCCGACGCCTTCCTGGAGAATGGCGAGATCGTCTCGACGCGCGGCCGCAACCCGGAAGAGACGCGCCGCTACAACGCCCGCCAGGGCGATGATATCGGCGGCAAGCCGCTGGTCGTCCTCGTCAATGGCGGTTCGGCCTCGGCCTCCGAGATCGTCGCCGGTGCCCTGCAGGATCAGCGCCGCGCCACCGTCGTCGGCTCGCGCTCCTTCGGCAAGGGCTCGGTTCAGACCATCATCCCGCTCGGCGGCAACGGCGCGCTGCGCCTGACGACGGCGCTCTACTACACGCCGTCCGGCCGCTCCATCCAGGGCCGCGGCATCGATCCGGACATCACGGTCGAGCAGCCCCTGCCCGACGAGATCAAGAAGCAGATGGGTCTCGAATCCACCGCCGAGGTCGTGCGCGGCGAATCCTCGCTGCGCGGCCACATCACCGGCAAGGAAGAGAATGCCGAGGGCTCGGGCTCGCTCGACTACGTGCCGCCGGAGATGAAGGACGACCTGCAGCTGCAATACGCGCTGGATCTCCTGCGCGGCACCAAGACCAACGCCTCCTTCCCGCCCAAGCGCGAGGCGAACGCCGCCGCCGCGACGACGAAGGCCGCCAACTGAAGGCAGGCGGAACCGGGACGCCTCCCGGGTCCGCGCTGCGATCACGGCATCGGGCCTTCGTGCCCGGCGCGACCCACGAAAGGCCTCGGCGCATGCCGGGGCCTTTTTCGTTCACGCCTCCCGCCTCGTGGCCCGGAAGCGGCGAGCCCCGAGAAAGCCTCGCGGCCTAGAAACGGCTCATGCGCGCCTCACTCTACGAACCCCTCGGCCTCGACAGACCCGACCGGCGATCCGCCCGGCGCCTTTCGGTCGGCGATCTCGCCGCCGGCGCGGCGCTCGCCCTCGTGCTCGCCGCTTCCGGTCTCGCTTCTTTCGGACAAGGGCAGTTCGGCCGCGAGGATCTCGGGGCACCGCAAGCGAGCGCGGCGCCGCCGGCGCCGGTCGCCATCGCCGCACCCCTTCCGCGCAGGCCCGAGCCGCCCGCGCCGACCGTGATCCGCGGCGTCGGCCCGGACGACTTCGCCGCCGCGCCGGCGACGTTCGAGGTCTTCGATCCCGGATCGCTGCGCCAGCCCGCGATGATCGCCCATCGCCCCGAGCCCGACCTCGTGGAGGACAGCGCCTATGGACCGCTGCCGATCCGCGCGGCGGACGGGCGACGGCCCTTCGACGTCTATTCCGCGCCCTGGAGCGGCGTCGCCGGGCGGCGTGTCGCCATCGTCGTCGGCGGCCTCGGCATCAGCCAGACGGGCACGCAGGCGGCCATCGCCCGCCTGCCCGCGGGCGTCACCTTCGCCTTCGCGCCCGCCGGCAACAGCCTCGACCGCTGGATGCAGGAGGCCCGCCGCGCCGGCCACGAACTCCTGATGCAGGTGCCGATGGAGCCGGTCGGCTATCCGCAGGTCGATCCGGGCGAGAACACGCTGACGATCGCGAGCGCCCGGGCCGGCGCCTTC
Organism: Aurantimonas sp. Leaf443; assembly: GCF_001425575.1. Taxonomy (GTDB): domain Bacteria; phylum Pseudomonadota; class Alphaproteobacteria; order Rhizobiales; family Rhizobiaceae; genus Leaf443. Next base: position 109,056 of record NZ_LMRD01000002.1, read on the forward strand.
GAGGCGCTCTATGCCGCGCTCGGCCGCACCACCAACTATGTCGGCATCACCAACTATATGGGCGGTCACTTCGCCACAGACCCCGGCGCCATGCAGGGCCTCATGGACGAGCTGTCGCGGCGCGGCCTGATGTATCTCGACGATTCGAGCGCGCTGCGCTCGCTGTCGAAGGACGCGGCGCTTCAGGCGGGCGTACCGGCAGCGGCGGCGAGCCTCGTCCTCGACCGCAGCCAGGACCCCGCCGACATCGCCGCGGCGCTGGACCAGCTCGAGGCGGTGGCCCGCGCCGAAGGCACGGCGATCGGCGTCGCCTCGGCCTTCGACACGTCGGTCGCGGCCATCGCGGCCTGGAGCGCGGAGGCGCGCAAGCGCGGGGTGGAGATCGTGCCCGTTTCCGCGCTCGCCTTCGATCCCGGCGCCCGCTGAGAACCCGGCCGCGCTTGCCTCGCACGGGGCGCGCCCTCTAATCCCGTCTGGCCACGTTGAGACCGCGGGAGTTGCCGGCATGAAACCCATCGAATTCGAGACGCTGCCCTATCGGCCCTGCGTCGGCATCATGGTGCTGAACGCGAAGGGTCAGGTCTGGACGGGCCGGCGGCTCGTCGAGGACAAGGGCGAGATGACCGGGGCCGTTCAGCTCTGGCAGATGCCGCAGGGCGGAATCGACAAGGGCGAGGACCCGCTGGAGGCGGCGCGGCGCGAGCTCTATGAGGAGACGGGCATCCGCTCGGTGACGCTTCTCGGCGAGACGCCGGACTGGATCCGCTACGATCTGCCGCCCCATCTCGTCGGCGTCGCGCTCAAGGGCCGCTATCGCGGCCAGGAGCAACGCTGGTTCGTGTTCCGCTTCGAGGGCGAGGAGAGCGAGATCCAGATCGCGCCGCCGCCCGGCGGTCATGCGCAGGAGTTCGACGGCTGGGCGTGGAAGTCGATGGACGAGGTGCTCGACCTTGTCGTGCCGTTCAAGCGCGGCGTCTACGAGGAGGTCGTGCGGGCCTTCCGGCCGTTCGAGCTGGTCTAGGTCCGTCCGGCCTCGGCCGAAGGCGGGAGGGGGGCGGAGCCTTCGCCCGCTCCGGGCAGAGGCGAGACCTCAGCGCGTGCGCTCGCCGAGGCCGCGCACCGGCAGGGCCGGCCGCGCGTCGCGCCGAAGGGCGCCTTTCACGACGAAGACGAGAACGGCCGCCACCGCGAGGCAGGCGGCGAGAAAGAGCATCGGCGCGAGCTTGCTGCCCGTCGCGTCGCCGATCCAGGGCACGACGCTCTGCGCGACGAAGCCGCCGAGATTGCCGACCGAGTTGATCGCGGCGATGCCGGCGGCCGCCGTCGCGCCCTTCAGGAAGGTCGGCGGCAGGCTCCAGAAGACCGGCTGGCCCGCGAAGATGCAGGCGGCGGCGACGCAAAGGCAGGCGAACTGCAGCACGGGCGAGGGCGCGACGACGCTGAGCACGAGCGCGAGCGCCCCCAGGAGCGCGGCGCCCGCGATATGCCAGCTCGTCTCGTTGGTGCGCGCGGCATGGCGCGGCGTCCACCACAGGGCGAAGGCGACGAAGATCCAGGGAATGATGTTCAGGAAGCCGTTGACAGTGTTTGACACGCCGAACCCGGCGACGACGGTCGGCAGCCAGTAGCTGAGCCCGTAGGCGGCGAGCGGAAAGGCGACATAGAGAAGCGCGAGAAGAATGACGCGCTTGTCGAGCAGCACCTTGAGGGGATTGCCGTGCTCCACGTGCGGCGTCTCGGCCTCCTCGCGCCGCAGCGTCTCGGCAAGCCACCCCTTCTGGTCGGCGGACAGCCAGGGCGCGTCGCCCGGGCGGCTCGGGAGCTTGAAGAACACGACCACGGCGAGGAGGACCGCCGGCACGCCGGTGGCGAAGAAGACCCACTCCCAGCCGCGATAGCCGAGGAACCCGTCGAGATCGAGGAGCATGCCGCCGATGGCCGCGCCGACCGCGTTGGCGATGGCGCTCGCGATCATGAACCAGCCGACCATGCGGCCGCGGTGGCTCTGCGGGAACCAGAGGGTGAGGGCGTAGAGCACGCCGGGAAAGAAGCCGGCTTCGGCGACGCCGAGAAGGAAGCGAAGGATGTAGAACATCGTCGGGCTCGACGTGAAGCCGAGCAGGATCGTGATGAGGCCCCAGGTCGCCATGATGCGGGTGAACCAGAGACGGATGCCGACCTTTTCCAGGATGAGGTTCGAGGGCACTTCGAAGAGGAAGTAGCCGAGAAAGAAGAGCGAGGCGCCGAGGCCGAAGGCGAACTCGCTCATGCCGAGATCGCCGACCATCTGGAGCTTGGCGTAGGAGACGTTCTGCCGGTCGATATAGGCGATGAGATACATCAGCCCGAGCAGGGGCATCAGCTTCAGCGTCACGCGCCGGATCGTCGCCTCGCCGAGGAGCCCATGGCTCTGGGTCATCGTCTGTCCTCCCCGCGGCCGTCCCCGCCGCCATCGACGGTTGTAGGGCGCGGGGCGCCGAGGTGAACATTGCGAGGGTGGATGAAACCGCCGGACGAACGAAAAAACCCGGCGCGGGGCCGGGTCTGGTCGTCTTGTCCTGTATGTGTCGCAGCTCCCGGGAGCCGCCGGTCCTCAGAGGCCGAGGGCGGCCCGCGAGTCCTTCAGCTGGGCGAGCGCGTGGGCCGCACGGGATTTAGCTTCGGGGGTCGACGCGTCCGCGACGTCCTCCTCGGCATCCTTGATCTGGCGGTCGAGCTCGGCGGCGTTCATCTCCTCGACGGGCGTCGCGCGCTCGGCGAGAAGGGTGAAGCCGGACTCGTTCACGTCGGCGAAGCCGCCGCGCACATAAATGCGCTTCTCGGTGCCGCTCTCGAGCGTCGCGGAGATGACGCCCGGCTTCAGCGTCGTCATCATCGGCGCATGGCCGGCCATGACGGTGAAATAGCCTTCGCTGCCGGGCACGTTCACCGCGGTGACGCTCTCCGAGAGGAGCTGGCGCTCGGGCGAGACGAGATCGAACTGGAAGCTCTTAGCCATGGGGGCCCTGCCGCTTGAGCGCGTCCTCGAAGGCGAGGACGGCTGTCTCGAACTTGTCGCGGCAGCCGGGATTGCAGAAGCCGACCACCGCGTCCTTGTAGGTGGTCAGGGAGTCCGGCGACACCGGCTTCCCCGACCACGGGCATGTCTCGTTCACGGCGTCCGCGATGCGCAACCCGCCGTGATCGCTCATCAGGCGGCTTCGGCCGCGAGGCGCTGGGCCTTGGCGACGGCCATGTCGATGCCGCCGACCATGTAGAAGGCCGCCTCGGGCAGGTGGTCGTACTCGCCGTCCACCAGACCCTTGAAGGACTTCACCGTGTCTTCCAGCGGCACGAGCTGGCCGGGCGAGCCGGTGAACACCTCGGCGACGAAGAACGGCTGGCTGAGGAAGCGCTCGATCTTGCGGGCGCGCGCGACCGTCAGCTTGTCCTCTTCCGAGAGCTCGTCCATGCCGAGAATGGCGATGATGTCCTGCAGCGACTTGTACTTCTGCAGGAGCTGCTGGACGCGGCGGGCCACCGTGTAATGCTCCTCGCCGATGATCATCGGGGAGAGCATGCGCGAGGTGGAGTCGAGCGGGTCGACGGCCGGGTAGATGCCCTTTTCCGAGATCGCGCGGTTCAGCACGGTCGTGGCGTCCAGATGGGCGAAGGAGGTCGCCGGCGCCGGGTCGGTCAGATCGTCGGCGGGCACGTAGATGGCCTGGACCGAGGTGATCGAGCCCTTGGTCGTCGTCGTGATGCGCTCCTGCATCGCGCCCATGTCGGTGGCGAGCGTCGGCTGGTAGCCCACGGCCGAGGGAATGCGGCCGAGAAGCGCCGACACTTCCGAACCCGCCTGGGTGAAGCGGAAGATGTTGTCGACGAAGAACAGGACGTCCTGGCCCTGGTCGCGGAAATGCTCGGCGATGGTGAGGCCGGTGAGGGCGACGCGGGCGCGGGCGCCCGGGGGCTCGTTCATCTGGCCGTAGACCAGCGCGGCCTTCGAGCCGGCGGTGGAGCCGCCGTTCTCGTGCGGGTCCTTGTTCACGCCGGACTCGATCATCTCGTGGTAGAGATCGTTGCCCTCGCGGGTGCGCTCGCCGACGCCGGCGAAGACGGAATAGCCGCCATGCGCCTTTGCGACGTTGTTGATGAGCTCCTGGATCAGCACGGTCTTGCCGACGCCGGCGCCGCCGAACAGGCCGATCTTGCCGCCGCGCGCATAGGGCGCGAGGAGGTCGATGACCTTGATGCCGGTGACGAGGATCTGGCTCTCGGGCGACTGCTCGACATAGGGCGGCGCCGACTGGTGGATGCCGCGCTTGGACTCGTGGGCGATCGGACCGACCTCGTCGATCGGCTCGCCGATGACGTTCATGATGCGGCCGAGCGTGCCGTCGCCGACCGGAACCTCGATCGGGCCGCCGGTGTCGGTGACCTTCTGGCCGCGGACCAGACCCTCGGTCAGGTCCATGGCGATGGTGCGCACGGTGTTGTTGCCGAGATGCTGGGCGACCTCGAGCACGAGACGCGTGCCGTTGTTGTCGCATTCCAGCGCGTTCAGGATCGCGGGCAGGTGGTCGTCGAACTCGACGTCGACGACGGCGCCGATCACCTGGGCGACGCGGCCGTTGCTTCCGGACTGGGTGTCAGCCATCGATGGCCTCCTCTCACAAATACCTAGAGCGCTTCGGCGCCCGAAATGATTTCGACGAGCTCGGTCGTGATCTGCGCCTGGCGCTGGCGGTTGTAGGAGATCGAGAGGCGCTCGATCATGTCGCCGGCGTTGCGCGTGGCGTTGTCCATGGCGCTCATGCGGGCGCCCTGCTCGGAAGCGGAGTTCTCGAGGAGAGCGTGCAGGATCTGCACCTTGACGTTGCGCGGCAGGAGGTCGTTCAGGATCTCGGCCGGATCGGGCTCGTATTCGTAGACCGTCGAGGTGCCCGTCTCGCCTTCGGGCTTGTCGACCGCGGCGGGGATGATCCGCTGGGCCGTCGGCACCTGGGTGATGACGTTGGCGAAATGCGAGTAGAAGATCGTGCAGACGTCGAACTCGCCCTTCTCGTAGAGCGACAGGATCGTCTCTCCGATCGCGTCGGCATTGGCGAAGCCCAGCGTCTTCGTCTCGCGCAGGTCCGCGCGCTCGACGACCTTGGAGGCCAGATCCCGGCGCATCAGGTCCCAGCCCTTCTTGCCGACGACCATGAATTTCACGGTCTTGCCGTCGGCCTCGAGCTTGCGCTGGTGGATGCGGGCGAGCTTGACGATCGAGGCGTTGAAGCCGCCGCACAGGCCGCGCTCGGCGGTGAAGACGACGAGCAGATGCACGGCGTCCTTGCCGGTGCCGGCCATCAGGGGCGGCACGTCGCCGTCCATGGCGCCGGAAATGTTGGCGAGCACCGCGGCCATGCGGTCGGCATAGGGCCGCGCGGCCTGCGCGGCTTCCTCGGCGCGGCGCAGCTTGGCAGCCGCGACCATCTGCATGGCCTTGGTGATCTTCTGCGTGGACTTCACCGACGCGATGCGGTTCCGCAGATCTTTGAGCGATGCCATGGGTCGGGATTGTCTCCGGCTGGTTCGGCTCCGCCCCCGATCGGGCGGAGCCTCACGCGTCAGTCGTTCAGGCGAAGCTCTTGGCGAAGCTGTCGATGGCGGCCTTCAGCTTGCCGCGCAGGTCGTCCGAGAGCGCCTTCTCGCGGGCGATGCCGGAGAGAACGTCCTTGTGTTCGGTGCGCAGCGAGGTGAGGAGGCCTTCCTCGAACGGGCCGACCTGATCGACGCGCAGCTTGTCGAGATAGCCCTGCGTGCCCGCGAAGATCACCGCGACCTGCTCTTCCGTCTTCAGCGGCGAGAACTGCGGCTGCTTCAGGAGTTCGGTCAGGCGCGCGCCGCGGTTGAGGAGGCGCTGCGTGGCAGCGTCGAGATCCGAGCCGAACTGCGCGAAGGCCGCCATTTCGCGGTACTGCGCGAGCTCGCCCTTGATCGAGCCGGCCACCTGCTTCATCGCCTTGATCTGCGCGGCCGAGCCGACGCGGCTGACCGAGAGGCCGACATTCACCGCCGGGCGGATGCCCTGGTAGAAGAGCGTCGTCTCGAGGAAGATCTGGCCGTCGGTGATCGAGATCACGTTGGTCGGGATGTAGGCCGACACGTCGCCGGCCTGCGTCTCGATGACGGGGAGGGCGGTCAGGGAACCCGCACCCATCGAATCGTTGAGCTTGGCGGCGCGCTCGAGCAGGCGCGAATGCAGGTAGAAGACGTCGCCGGGATAGGCTTCGCGGCCCGGCGGGCGGCGCAGCAGAAGCGACATCTGGCGGTAGGAGACGGCCTGCTTGGACAGGTCGTCATAGCCGATCACGGCATGCATGCCGTTGTCGCGGAAATATTCGCCCATGGCGCAGCCGGCGAAGGGCGCGATGTACTGCATCGGCGCCGGGTCCGAGGCGGTGGCGGCCACGACGATGGAATATTCCATCGCGCCGCGCTCCTCGAGCGTGCGCACGAACTGGGCGACGGTCGAACGCTTCTGGCCGATGGCGACGTAGACGCAGTAGAGCTTCTCGCTCTCCGGCGCGCCCGCCTCGTGGCCCGGCTTCTGGTTCAGGAACGTGTCGAGCAGGATGGCGGTCTTGCCGGTCTGGCGGTCGCCGATGACGAGCTCGCGCTGGCCGCGGCCGATCGGGATGAGCGCGTCGATGGCCTTGAGGCCCGTCGACATGGGCTCGTGCACCGATTTGCGGGGGATGATGCCGGGCGCCTTGACGTCGACGCGGCGGCGCTCGACGCCCTCGATCGGGCCCTTGCCGTCGATCGGGTTGCCGAGACCGTCGACGACGCGGCCGAGAAGGCCCTTGCCGACGGGCACTTCCACGATGGCGCCGGTGCGCTTGACCGTGTCGCCTTCCTTGATGTCGCGGTCGTTGCCGAAGATCACGACGCCGACATTGTCGGTCTCGAGGTTCAGCGCCATGCCGCGGATGCCGCCGGGGAACTCGACCATCTCGCCCGCCTGGACGTTGTCGAGACCGTAGACTCGGGCGATGCCGTCACCGACGGAGAGAACCTGGCCGACCTCGGAGACCTCGGCCTCGTTGCCGAAGTTCTGGATCTGATTCTTCAGGATTGCGGAGATTTCCGCGGCGCGGATATCCATCAGCCGACCTCTTTCAGTGCAAGCTTAAGGGAATTGAGTTTGGTGCGGACCGAAGTGTCGATCTGGCGCGAGCCGATCTTCACCACGAGGCCGCCGAGAATGGCCGGATCGACGCGCTCGCGCATCGTCACCCGCTTGCCGGCATAGGAGCCGATCGAGTTCGCGAGCTCGCTGCGCTGGGACTCGGTCAGGGCCTGGGCCGAGGTGACCTCCGCCTCGACCTCGCCGCGCTGTTCGGCGGCGAGTTCCTTGAAGCGGCGGATCATCGAGGACAGGATGAACAGACGGCGGTTGGCCGCCACGACGCGCAGGAAATTGCCCACGAGATGGCCCGGGCGGACCTCGTCGACCACGGCGCCGATGGCGCGGGTCTGCTCCTCGGCCGTGAAGGCGGGGCTCAGGACGAGGCGGCGGAAATCCGCGTTCTCGTCGATCAGCGTCTGGAAGGAGGAGAGCTCCGATTCGACGGACTCGATCGACCCGTGGTCACGCGCGAGTTCGAAGAGGGACTGAGCGTAGCGGTCTGCGACCCCCGAAACGGGAGAGGATGATTGAGCCACGGACGATCTGTTCCCTTTCACGCTCCGTTCCAAGTCGCCTGTCGCGTCGCCGCTCCAAATCCCTGAAACCGTTGGATGAATTTCGAAGGAAAAGCGACACCGCCGCCAAGGCCCCTTCGAAGGCAGGGTCCGTCTAGCATAGGGGTTTGCCGCCGACAACACGCCGAAGGCCTTAAAGCGCGCCGATTTCGCCCCGCAGCCTTGACCGGGTTCGACGGCGCTCCCGCCGATGCGCGCCGTGGCTGCGTGCCAGCCCCGCCTCAGCCGGTGACGAAGCCGAAGGCGGGGGCGAGGCAGGCGAGGGCGAGCGCGAGTTCGACGAAGAGGAAGATGTAGTTGAGAAGCGTGTTGCCGCGGTCCGAGAGCATGGAGACCATGCGTCCGAAGGCGGAGAACAGCCAGCCGGCGCCCAGCGCCATCTGTGTGAAGGTCTGGATGTAGAAGGCCGCCGCCACGAGGCCGGTGCCGAGCCAGAAGCCGGCGATCGTGGCGCGGCTGGCGGCCAGCGCTTCCGGGTGCATCTCGTGGGTCTTGAGCCGCAGCGCCCGCAGCGTCAGGCCGGGGGCGAAGAAGGCGAGGACGCCGAGCGCCATGGTCACGCAGGCCGCCCCGAAGGGCAGCCATTCGGCGTTGGTCGTCGGCAGTGTGAATTCCATCGGGGCTCTCCAGGCGATGCGCCGGGCTTATAGCGCCGGCGGGGGCGCGCCGGAAGGCGGAGCGTCGCCAGCGGCGATTCGGGTCGTCGCGTCCTCAAAGGAAACTTTGGGGATCGACGTCGATCTGCACCTGCACCGAGCCGCGCGGCCGGGGTGCGGCGGCGATCATCGCGCGCAGATAGGCCTGGATCGGGGCGCGGCGCGGCGCCTGAACGAGGAGGCGGTAGCGGTGGCGTCCGCGCAGGACGAAGAGCGGCGCCTCGGCCGGGCCCAGCACCTCGATGGCCGCGTCCGGCGCGGCCGCCTTGCGCAGGGCCCTGGCATGGGCTTCCGCGGCCGCCTTGGTATCGGCCGAGACGATGATCGAGGCCAGGCGCCCGAAGGGCGGCAGGCCGGCCCGCTCGCGCTCGGCGATCTCGCGGGCGTAGAAGCGCTGCGGCTCGCCCGAGACGATCGCCTGCATGGCCGGGTGCTCGGGCTGGAAGGTCTGGATGAGGCCGCGGCTCGGCAGACCCGAGCGTCCGGCCCGGCCCGTCACCTGGTGCAGCAGCTGGAACGTGCGTTCGGCGGCGCGCGGATCGCCGTTGGTCAGGCCGAGATCGGCGTCCACGGCGCCGACCAGCGTCATCTGCGGGAAATGGTGACCCTTGGCGACGAGCTGCGTGCCGATGACGATGTCCGCCTCGCCGTCCGCGATGGCATCCAGTTCGCGGCGCAGACGCCGCGCCCCGCCCGGAAGGTCGGAGGAGAGGAGGATGGTGCGGGCCTGCGGGAAGGTCGCCAGCGTCTCCTCCGCGATCCGCTCCACGCCCGGGCCGCAGGCCACGAGATGGTCGAGCGTGCCGCATTCGGGGCAGGAGTCGGGGCGGCGCATGGTGAAGCCGCAATGGTGGCAGGAGAGTTCGCCTCGCAGCCGGTGGTCCACGAGCCAGGAGGAGCACTGCGCGCATTGGAAGCGGTGGCCACAGGCCCGGCACAGCGTGAGCGGCGCGTAGCCGCGCCGGTTGAGGAAGATCAGCGCCTGTTCGCCGCGCTCGATGGTGCGGGCGATCTCGCTGGCGAGCAGCGGCGACAGGAAGCGCCCGCGCGGCGGCGGGGCGGCGCGCATGTCGATCAGCGTCAGCGTCGGCAGCGCGGCGGCCTTGAAGCGGCCGGGCAGGTTGAGATGGGCGTATCGCCCCCCTTGCGCGTTGACCCGCGTCTCCAGGGACGGCGTCGCGGAGGCCAGAACGACGGGGAAGCGGCCGATCGAGGCGCGCACCACAGCCATGTCGCGGGCGTGGTAGAAGGTGCGGTCCTCCTGCTTGTAGGCGGGGTCGTGCTCCTCGTCGACGACGATGAGGCCGAGATCGGCGAAGGGCAGGAAGAGGGCCGAGCGCGCCCCGGCGACGACGCGCACGCGCCCCTCCGCCACCTGCCGCCAGACCCGCTCGCGGTGCTTGGGCGGCAGATCCGAATGCCATTCGGCGGGCGGCGCGCCGAACCGGGCGTGGAAGCGCTCGATGAAGCTCTGCGTCAGCGCGATCTCCGGCAGCAGGATCAGCGCCTGCCGCCCCTGCGCGAGGGCCGCCGCCACGGCCTCGAAATAGACCTCCGTCTTGCCCGAACCCGTCACGCCCTCCAGGAGCGTCGCGGAGAACCCGCCTGCCGTCGCGCTGGCCGCCAGCGCATCGGCCGCCTCGCGCTGGGCGGGGTTGAGGTCGGCGGCGCCGAAGGCCGCATCGGGCGCGGCGACGATGGGGGGTGGTGCGAGCTTCACCGCGCGGAAGGCGCCCTGGCGCACCAGCCCGTCCACGACCGAGCTCGAGACGCCCGCGGCATGGGCGAGACCCGAGCGCGTCCAGGCGGGCACGCCCCCGGCGGTGTCCAGGACGCGCCGGCGCGCCGGCGTCAGGCGCTCGGGCACCGTTCCCGTCGCCTCCAGCCCCTCGACGAGCGGCTCGGGATCGAAGGCGGCGGGCGCGCGCAGGGCCATGCGCACGACGAGGCCCGGCGGCGAGAGCGTGTAATCGGCCACCCAGTCGATGAAGCGGCGCATCTCGGCCGAAAGCGGCGGGCAATCGAAGACGGCCGTCACCGCCTTGAGCTTGCGCGGATCGACCGCGTCGGTCTCGCCGTCCCAGACGACGCCCGCCACCTGCCGGGGGCCGAGCGGCACCTGCACGATCGAGCCCGGCCGAAGCCTCATGCCGGGCGGCACGGCGTAGCTGTAGGGCCGTTCGGCGGGAAGCGGCACCAGCACCGGAACGGTGGCGGGCGTCGTCTCGTCGTCGAAGAGGGTGTGGAGAGGGGACAAGGCGGCTCCCGGATCGGCGGCGCGGCCGACGAAGCGTCCGACGAACGCGCTGCCCTAGCACAGGACCGGCGCCGCGCACGAGGTGCCGCTCCGGCTGCCGGGGCCGCGGGACGCTGCCGGGCGCCCGGCTCAGGTGGCGACCCGCCGCGACCCCGGCAAGAGGCGCGGGACGGGCGGCGACCGTGGCGCGGGGACCCCGCGCACGAAAAAGGGGCGGCGGCGCCCGATCGCGCCCCGCCCCCTCGTTTCCGTCGATCGGAACCCTCAGGCCTGGAAATGACTCTCCAGGAAGTAGAGCGACTTGTCGAGCGCGCGGCCGACTTCGGTGAGGAGATCCTCGGTCAGCGGATCGCCGGCCTCGGACACTTCCTCGATGTCCTTCTCGACCTCGGCGCCCCAGCGGGCGTAGCTGTCGGCGAGGCGACGCAGATGGTCCTCGGACTTCACGAGGTCGAGCGGATAGGGATCCAGAACCGAATTCTCGGTCGCGGCCTGCACCGTGCCCTGCGCCTGGCCGCCGAGGGCGGTGAGACGCTCGGCGATCGTGTCGACATATTCTTCGGTCACTTCGTGCAGCTCGTCGAAGAGCTTGTGCACGGCGATGAAGTTCATGCCCTTGACGTTCCAGTGGGCTTGCTTGGTCTGGTAGGTGATGTCCACCGCCGTGCCGAGATGCTTCTGCAGAATCTGCACCATCGCGCCACGGATATTCTCCGAGATCGGGTTCTTGCTGGCATGCAGCTTCGGCTGGGCGTTGCCGTTCTTGGCCATCGGGATCGTCCTTGTCCACGTCAGACGGGCGCGTCGGGAAGGGGCGCGCTGCTCGTCTCTCGGTCGGATAAGTCCATCGCCCGGACGATCGTTCCCTCGGCCTCACGGGCCAAGCTGTCGCAGGCCGGCGCTGTGGCCGCGATGCCACAGGGGTCCGGCGCGGAAGGACATGTCTTCCCGGCCGGGCTGGCGCCTCAGCTCGATGCGCCCTTGATGCCCTTGTAGGCCTTGGCGCCCCAGACCTTCTCCACGGTCGCGTTCCGTCCGCAGGCGGTGCGGTAGTAGCGGTACTTGATCGGGTTCTTGACGTAGTAGTCCTGATGGTAGCCCTCGGCGACCGTGAAGGCGGAAGCCTTGAGGACCGGGGTCGCGACCGTGCCGAGGTCCTTGGCGACCGCGGCCTTGGAGGCGTTGGCGGCCTTGGCCTGCCCGTCGTTCAGCGCGAAGATCGCCGTGCGGTAGGAGGGGCCCCGGTCGCAGAACTGGCCGCCCGCGTCGGTCGGGTCGACCGAGTGCCAGAAGACGGTGAGGAGCTGGTCGTAGCTCACCTGCGCCGGATCGTAGGTGATGCGCACCGCCTCGTAGGACCCGGGATGATTCTCGTAGGTCGGGTTCGCGATCGAGCCGCCGATATAGCCGGAGGTCGTGTCGAGGACGCCCTTCACGTGGTCGAAGTCGCTCTCCACGCACCAGAAGCAGCCGCCGGCGAAGATGGCGGTCGCCTTCTCGGCGGCGGGCGCGGCGCCGGGCAGCGCGAGGAGGAGGGCGAGGGCGGCGGGGGCGAGAAATCGCATCGGGCAGCGTCCGGACTGGTGTGGATCGGTTCCATTGGCATGCCGGCGGGTGCGGCCGGCAAGACAAGGTTCGGTGAAGCCGGCCCTTCGGCTTCACCCCCCGCGATCCAAATCTCTCAGCCGGCGTCGGCGACGAGCCCGGCGGCCTCGATGCCGGCGATGGCCGCGATCTCGTCGTTGTCGGACGTGTCGCCGGTGATGCCGACGGCGCCCAGGATGCGACCGCCGGCGCTCTCGCGCACGAGCACGCCGCCGGGCACCGGCACGAGCGAGCCGTTGCACAGGGCGTTCATCGACTGGATGAAATAGGGCTGCTCGGTGGCGCGCTTGAAGATGGCGCGCGACCCCATGCCGAGCGCCAGCGCGCCGTTGGCCTTGCCGATGGCGATGTCCGGGCGAAGGCGCGAGGCGCCGTCCTGGCGCTCCAGCGCGACGGGCACGGCGCCGGCGTCGAGGACGACGACGGTGAGCGGCTTGAACCCGTGCTCGCCGGCCGCCTTCAGCGCGGCGGCCAGGATGGTGCGGGCGGTTTCGAGCGTGATCGACATCGGGGTCTCTCCTTTTGGCGGCGTTCCCCCGGCCTTACGAGAAGCGGCGCGCGGCGTCCACCGCAAGTCCGAGCCCCACGGCGCCGAAGGCGTCGGCCTGCGCGATGCGGGCGGCGCCGAAGCGCGAGCGCACCGCCGTCTGCACCGCCGGGATCGCCGTCGAGCCGCCGGTCAGGATCACGAGGTCGACCTCGTCCGCCTCGACGCCCGCCACGGCGAGCGCCTCGTCGAGGCTGGCGCCGATGCGCGCGACGAGATCGCTCGTGGCCGCCTCGAAACCCGCCCGCGTGACGGGGTGGCGCAGGTGGAAGCCCGGCTCCTTGAGGTCCACCACCGCGCTCTCCTCGTGCGTCAGCGCGATCTTGGCCGCTTCCACCGCGCCCGCGAGCCGGTGGCCGGAGCGGTGCTTCAGGAGCGTCTCGAAGCGCGCGAGACGGGCGGGCTCGGCGGCCTCCTTGCGCAGCGCCTCCACGTCGCGGAGGTTCTTCTGCGTGTAGAGGAAGTTGACGCGGTGCCAGGTCGCCATGTCGTTGAAATACCAGACGGGGAGGTGGCGCTTGCCGTCCGCCGTCATCGTGCCGAGGCCGAATTCGGGCATGATCTCGGCGATCGACAGCTGCCGGTCGAAATCCGTGCCGCCGACATGCACGCCCGTGGAGGCGAGGATGTCGTCCCGCCGGTCCGAGCGCTTCGCGCGCTCGGGCGAGAGGCGCAGCAGCGAGAAGTCGGACGTGCCGCCGCCGATATCGACAACGAGGGCGAGGCTCTCCGCGCTCACCTGCGCCTCGAAATAGAGCGCGGCCGCCACCGGCTCGTACTGGAACTCGACGTGACGGAACCCTTGGGCCTTCGCCGCCTCGGCGAGCTGGTCCTCGGCGGTGCGGTCGGCGGCCTCGTCCTCGTCGATGAAGTGCACGGGGCGGCCGAGCACGATCGAGGGCGGAATCTCGCCGAGCTCGGCCTCGAGCTTGACCGTGAGATTCTGCAGGAAGCGGCCGATGAGCTGGGTGAAGGACAGGCGCTCGCGGCCGACCTGCGTCGTCTCCTTCATCAGGCTGGTGCCCAGGATGGATTTCAGCGCCCGCATGAAGCGCCCCTCGGCGCCGTCGACATATTCGAACACGGCCTGCCGGCCGAAATAGGTGCGCCCGTCCTCCAGGCTGAAGAACAGCGCCGAGGGGATCGTGCCATGCGTGCCCTCCACCGGCAGGAGGCGCGGGGCGCCGCCGGCCGTGCCGAGCGCCGGCGCGAGGGCGAGGGTCGAATTGGTCGTGCCGAAGTCGAGGCCGGGATAGAGGCTCGGCATGGGAAAGGCTCGCACAGGCTGCATCCGGGCGCGTCTCGGCGGGCGAGGCGGCGCGCGGGGAAGGGGTCGGTCCGGCCGGAGCATCGGACGACGAATGGGCGCCGGCGGAACCGGGTCCTAGGGGGCGCTCGATGCTCTCAGGCGGGCGGCCCGTCTAGCGCACCGCCGATGCGAAGGAAAGACTGCGCGCGGGAAGGGGGACGCGGCCGGCATGCGAGCCATGCGTGCGGCGCAGTGCCTCGCTTGTCCGACCGTCCGCCCCACATTTCAGCCACAGGACGGTTGCAGTCTCCGGGCAGCAACGGAAGGAGGCGCGCATGGACCGCCGGAGCCTGAAGATCCTCGTCTGGGTGATCGCCCCCGCCATCGCCTGGTCCTCGCTGGCCTACACGGCGCGCCATCCGATCAAGCAGGCGGCCTTCGAGGTGAAGCACGTCATCAAGTCGATCCGCAACGACCTGCGCGGGGATGTGCGGCTGGGGTGAGGGCGGCGTGCGGGACTGCGGGCGGCGCTGTTCGAAACGCGTCGACAGACTTAAGCCGACCGCGGCGCTTCGCCAACGCCGATCGACCTTGGCTGAAGCGTGAATGACCGGTGCCGAGCCGGTCATTCTACAGCGATTTCGGCCGGCTCCACTGCTGCGTCCCGCTATTGCGCGGCGTTCGCGTCCGGTAGAGACGGGAGCGGGGCCTGTTGCCAGGCGCCCGGTGCGAGAACCGTGCTCGCGCAGGTGATCTCGATCCCGAGAACACGGCCTTGCGCATCGACGTCGTAGACGAAGGGGCCGGCTTCCTCGGTGCGGTCGAACTTTCCCTTGCCGACATAGAGATAGACGGCGTCGGCCTCGGGGTCGTAGGTCATGTCGGGCGCCTCGCGTTTCGGTCGAACGTGGCGGTGACGATGCGGATCGTCGAGTCCGTCTCCACGCATACCACGCGCACGATGCGGCAGCCAAATTCGGGGATCGGCCGAAATCGTCTCACGAGGTCGGGGTCGGCCGGCTCGGGTTCCTGCTAGAGCGGGTCGCGGGCGGTGCGCTTGACCCAGGCGACGGAGATCGCGCGCTCGACGATCGTGGCGGCGGCGTGACGGGTCAGGACGAGCGATTTCATCGGCAGGCTCCGGCGTCGCCGGCCGCGCGCCGCCGTCGCCGACCAGGCATTTCGTGTCGGACGGTCGGCCCGAAGCGGACGCATGTCGGCGGGCCGCAACGCCGCCGCGAGCTTGGCCGCGAAGCGCACACGGTAGACACAAAGAGGTCCGCCGTGTGCGCTGATCCGAACGCAAGGGATCTCAGCTGTCCATCTTCAGCGCCGCGATGAAGGCTTCCTGCGGGATCTCCACCTTGCCGAACTGGCGCATGCGCTTCTTGCCCTCCTTCTGCTTGTCGAGGAGCTTGCGCTTGCGCGTGGCGTCGCCGCCGTAGCACTTGGCCGTCACGTCCTTGCGCAGCGCCGAGATGGTCTCGCGGGCGACGACCTTGCCGCCGATCGCCGCCTGGACGGGGATCTTGAAGAGGTGGTTGGGGATCAGTTCTTTCAGCTTCTCGCACATCTGCCGGCCGCGCTTCTCGGCCTGGTTGCGATGGACGAGCATCGACAGCGCGTCCACCGGCTCGGCGTTGACGAGGATGGAGAGCTTCACGAGATCGCCCTCGCGATAGTCGATCAGCGAGTAGTCGAAGGAGGCATAGCCCTTGGAGATCGACTTCAGCCGGTCGTAGAAGTCGAAGACGACCTCGTTCAGCGGCAGTTCGTAGGTGACCATGGCGCGCTTGCCGACATAGGACAGGTCCACCTGGATGCCGCGCCGCTCCTGGCACAGCGTCAGGATGTTGCCGAGATAGTCGTCCGGCGTCAGGATCGTCGCCTTGATCCAGGGCTCGTTGATCTGCTCGATCTTGACGACGTCCGGCATGTCGGACGGATTGTGCAGCTGGATCGTCGAGCCGTCCGTCAGCACGATGTCGTAGACGACGGAGGGCGCCGTCGCGATGAGGTCGAGGTCGAACTCGCGGCTGAGGCGCTCCTGGATGATCTCCAGATGCAGGAGGCCGAGGAAGCCGCAGCGGAAGCCGAAGCCGAGCGCGGCCGAGGATTCCATCTCGAAGGAGAAGCTCGCGTCGTTCAGGCGCAGCTTGCCCATGGCGGCGCGCAGATCGTCGAAATCGGCCGCGTCGACCGGGAAGAGGCCGCAGAAGACGACGGGCTGGGCGGGCTTGAAGCCCGGCAGCATCTGCGAGGTCGGGCGCTTGTCCTCGGTGATCGTGTCGCCGACGCGCGTGTCCGCCACTTCCTTGATGGAGGCGGTGATGAAGCCGAGCTCGCCGGGGCCGAGCGCGTCCATCTGCACCATCTTCGGGGTGAAGACGCCGACCCGGTCGACCGGGTACTTGGCGTCCGTGCCCATCATGCGGATGACCTGGCCCTTCTTCAGCTCGCCGTCGATGACGCGCACGAGGACGACGACGCCGAGATAGGCGTCGTACCACGAGTCCACGAGCATGGCCTTCAGGGGCGCCTTGGCGTCGCCGTGCGAGGGCGGTGGCAGGCGGTGGACGATGGCTTCCAGCACCTCCTCGATGCCGATGCCGGACTTGGCCGAGATCATCACCGCTTCGGACGCGTCGATGCCGATCACCTCCTCGATCTGCTCCTTCACCTTGTCGGGCTCGGCGGCGGGCAGGTCGATCTTGTTGAGGACGGGGACGATGTCGAGCTCGTTGTCGATGGCGAGATAGACATTGGCGAGCGTCTGCGCCTCCACGCCCTGCGCCGCGTCCACCACGAGCAGCGCGCCCTCGCAGGCCGAGAGCGAGCGCGAGACCTCGTAGGCGAAGTCCACGTGGCCGGGCGTGTCGATGAGGTTGAGGACGTAGTCCTCGCCGTTGCGGGCGCGGTAGGAGAGGCGCACGGTCTGCGCCTTGATGGTGATGCCGCGCTCGCGCTCGATCTCCATATTGTCGAGCACCTGCTCCTTGCCGGCCATCTCGCGCGCGTCGAGCCCGCCGGTCGTCTGGATGAGGCGGTCGGCCAGCGTCGACTTCCCGTGGTCGATATGGGCGACGATCGAGAAGTTGCGGATATGGGAGAGGGGCGTGGTGCTCATCGCCCGCCTATAGAGGCTCGCGGCCTTTCTTGGAAGCGTTCCGATGACGCGCGGGAGCCGTCAGGCCGTATGGTCGGGCATGGCGGCGAGGTGGTAGCCGAGGCGAAGGGCGAGCGCCACGATCGTCGTCGTCGGATTGGCCTCGCCGCTCGTCGGGAAGACCGAGGACCCGCCGACGAAGAGGTTGCGCATGCCGTGGACGCGGCAGTCGGCGTCGACGACGGAGGTGGCCGGGTCCGTGCCCATGCGCGTGCCGCCCATGTGGTGGTAGCCGGCCAGTTCCCCGTCGTCTGGATAGGCGCGGCCCTCCACCCAGTCGTCGATGCGCAGGCGCCCGATCTCGGCCGCCGCGATGGAGCGGCCGAAGAGGCGCAGGCCTTCGAGGAGGGTGCGGTGGTCGATCTCGGTCTTCTTCCAGTGCAGCTCGATGCGCGGCACGCCCGCCGCGTCCCGCTCGCCCGCCGAGAGCGCGACCCGGTTTTCCGCGTCCGGCGCCTGTTCCCAGCCCATCGAGACATAGGCGCCGCAGTTGAGATGCACGCTCGCGCGGCGCGCCAGCCATTCGGCCGTCGCCGGCGCCACGCAGGCGAGGTCGGCCAGGCGCTTCTTCAGGCCCTGATAGGGCATGGGGATGAGGCGCGCGCCGAAATTGCCGATGGAGAGCCGCTCCATGGCCTGCGGCGAGGGCGAGAAGAAGGCCTCGCCGGCCGCGTCGAACTCGATCGTCTGCACGTCGTTCATCACCACGGAGGCGGCGATGAACTGGGGATGTTCCATCCAGTAGCGCCCCAGCGCCTTCGCGCGCGGCACCACGGCGCCGCCCGAGCGCTCGTGGCTCCAGAGGAGCAGGCGCGAATTCTCCAGGCCGCCGGTGCACAGGACGAAGCTCACGGCCTCGATGTCGGCCGCGGGCTCGCCCTGCGAGACGACGCGCGCGCCCGTCACCGCCGTGCCGTCGCCCAGAAGCTCGCTGGCATAGGTGTTGAGGACGAGCGCGATGCGCGGATCGCGCTGCAGGTCGACCCGGTACTTCTCGCCGAAGCGCACGGCCGGGCTCTTGATGAGCTGGATCCAGTGCAGGTCCTCGGTGATCTCGCGATCGTCGGCGAAGGGCGGCAGGTCGAGGATGTCGTGCACCTCGCCGAGGAACGGGTCGATGTCGGCCCGCCGGATCGGCCAGCCGCTGCCGGGGATCCAGGCCCTGGGCAGGAAGTCCGACGCGTCGAGCACGCGGCACCAGCCGGCCCAGTGGTTGGAGCAGCCGCCGAGATAGCGAAGGCGCGCCACGTCCAGCGGGAAATAGGTGTCGCCGATCGTCTCGCCCTCGTAGAACGCCTGCGATTCCGCGGTGATCTCGTCCGAGCCGGCCTCCAGGACGGTCACGGGCACGCCCATCTTGGCGAGCGTGCGCGCGATGGTGATGCCGGCCGGACCGCTGCCGAGAATGCAGACGCGCGGGCGGAAGCCGGAGGCCTCGTAGTCCCGGGCCGAGCGGAAGATCATCGCTCGCCCTCGACATCGCCGCGCTTCAGGATCCAGCCGTCGCGCTCGACGAAGTCCGCCGCGTTCACCCGCACGATCCGGGCGAAGGGCAGGGCGAGCACGGCGGCCGCCAGGCCCGCCAGGACCCTGCGGCGCCCGAGCCGGATGCCGGCGAGCGTTGAATGGAGCATCGTCGTTCGACCTTCTCGCAAAAGACGCGCATGTGAGCCAAGGCCTAGCACCGAAGGCGCAAACGTCCGGTGCACGGGAAGGGTTAAGCGTCGGACAACCCCATGGCGACGAGGGCTGCGAAGCGCGAGCCTCGGCGGGCACCCGGCAGGCAGGCGCCGGACCGCATGCGCGCCCTTGCGCGGCGCGGCGCGGCGGGCATGATGGGAAGAACGACCCGGCGGAGGACGGCATGGGCATGGAGATCGAGCGCCGCTTCCTCGTGGCGGACGAGACATGGCGCGCGTGCGCGACCGGGGCGCAGGCGATCCGCCAGTTCTATCTCGTGGCCGCGCCCGACCGGACGCTGCGCGTGCGCGTCGTGGACGGCGCGCGCGCCGTGCTCACGCTGAAGGCGGGCGCGGGGCTCTCCCGCCACGAGTTCGAATATCCGATCCCGCTGGAGGACGCGGCCGCGCTGGAGCCCCTGCGGGTCGGGGCGGTCCTTCTGAAGACGCGCCACCGCGTCCCGCTCGGAGCCCTGACGGTCGAGATCGACGTCTACGAGGGCGCGCTCGCCGGCCTCGTCGTCGCCGAGATCGAGCTTGCGCAGGAGGCCACCGCCTTCGAGACGCCCGCCTATCTGGGCGCTGAGATCACCGGCGACGGGCGCTATTCCAATGCGCAGCTTGCGCTGAGCGGCGCGGCGCCCAGATGATGGCAGAACCGCGCCCGCCGGGCGCGGATGCCCGCCGACCCGAGGAACGCACCGTCATGGCCTTCACGCTGCAGCCCGGCCAGCCGCTCGACGCGCAGCTGCGCCGCCTCGGCCTTCGCCAGATCGAGCGGGCGGGCGCCGCCCTCGCAGACCCGGTGACGGATGCCGGAATCCACGACGCGCGCAAGCGCCTGAAGAAGCTGCGCGGCCTCCTGCGCCTCGTGCGGGCGGGCGACGAGGCCTTCTATCGCGCCGAGAACGAGCGCCTGCGCGATGCGGCGCGGCGCCTCTCGGCCCTTCGCGACCGCGCCGCGCTGCGCCAGTCGCTCGACACCGTGCCCGTGCCCGCGGACCAGCCGGGCCTCGACCGGGCGCTGAAGGCGGTGCGCGGAGCGCTCGACCGGCGGGCGAAGGAGGCCGGCGTCGCCGACGCGCAGGACGCGCTCGCCGCCGTCCGGCGCGATCTCGCCGAGGCGCGGGCCCGGCTCGAGGCCTTCGTCCTGCCGAAGAAGAAGGCGGGCCCGAAGGGCGCCGGGCGCCTTGTCGCAGACGGTTTTGCCGACAATCTCGCCGCCGCGCGGCGCGCGCTGGCGAAGGCCGGGAAATCCGGCCGGGCGGAGGACTTCCACGACCTGCGCAAGCGCGTGAAATACCACGCCCAGCACCTCAAGCTCCTGTCGCCGCTGCATCCCGCGCCCTTCCGCGCCCTCCAGGACGAGGCCGACGCGCTCGGCGAGGATCTGGGCACCGACCACGACCACGCCGTCCTCATCGCGGCCATGGCGAGCGCGCCGGACGAGTTCGGCCCCGGCCATCCGGCGGTCGCCGCCCTTCTGGCGGGTCGCCAGGACATCCTGCGCAAGACCGGCCTCCTCGCCGCCCGGCGCCTCTTCGCCGAGAAGCCCCGTGCGGCCGCAAAGCGTCTTCGCGGTCTCTACGCCGTCGCCGCCCTCAACCCCGAGCCCGGCCCCGACACGGCCGCCCCCGACGGGCCCGACGACGACTGACACCTGCTCCCTTCCGGTCGCACCCGTCGCAAAAAGAGGACCGTCCCCGGTTGACGCCACGCTCAAAATCGGGGACATGGCGCACGTCGCTGCCGTAGCTCAGTGGTAGAGCACTCCCTTGGTAAGGGAGAGGTCGAGAGTTCAATCCTCTCTGGCAGCACCATTCCTTCCCTTTGAAATCGCTGGAAACCCTTGCAGGCAAGGGGTTTCGCACCCAAAATTGTTCCCGAAAGAGGCAGGGCAACGTCGGGTGCCAATCTCCCAGATGTCGTCAAGAGACGAGATTCGCATTAGGTGCGCCTCGTGGTGCCGGCCTCGTTGCGACCCTTCGCGGACGGCGAGAAGGAAATCTACCGGCCGATCGGCAACAGCCTGCGGGAAGTCAAAGCCAATCATGCGCGTGCGCTGGCGTCCGCACAGGATCGCATCGACGAATTGCGACGCCGGAAAGCTCATGCCGAAGGCGTAGAGGCGACGAAGATGGTTCGTCGATATCTGCCAAGGCTGCCGGACCAGATCGCACGCGGCCACTGCAGCGAAGAACTCGCTCTTGAACGCGACATGCGGCTTCATCCCGAACGGGACGGGTCTGCCGCTACAAGCATGGATCGGGCGCGGCCATGTCGGATCGCGACGCTAACCCGCATTGCGGCTGGCGATGCTTCGACCGAGGAGATGGACGCTCATGTCGGGTCGGCGATCAACGAGTATCGTCGCCGGGGCAAGGCCTCGCCGCCGGCACGGTTGATGATCGCGAGGATGCTCCGCGCTTCTTCCGAGGCGGCATGAGAGGTCAGAGCGTCGTCGGCCCAGTCCTCAGTTGAAAGATGCCGGCCGAAGAGATGGTAGGTCAGGGCCGCCGCGACGAGGCCGCCGAGCGCCGAGATCGCGAGGAACCGTCCGATATCGAGCCCCAGCGCCGCCATGGGGAAAACGACGTTGGCCTGCCCCATCGCCAGCACCATGGCGAAGGTGGTGGCCAGATGCCGGTCCGAGACGCCCTGCCGTTCCATGATGGCGAGCGTGGCCACCGGTGCGGCGAAGCTCACGAAGCTGACCTGCAGTAGCGCGATGATGCCGAGGCCTGTGAGGCCGAGGGGGCGCAGCAGCGGGGCGAGGAGCCGCGTCAGGCCGTCGAGGAGGCCCGCCGCCTCGGCCAGCCGCATGATCGAGAGCATGACGACCATGACCGGCAGAAGCGTGAAGAGCGACAGCTCGACCGCCGAACGCCCGGCGGCCATGATGGTGCCGACGATGTCCAAGGCCCGGGACCCTGCCGCCGCTTGCGGCTCAAGCGTCCCGGTCGACGGCGAAGGGCGACCAGGCCTGGCGCTGGGACATGACTTCCAGCCGGTTGATCGCGATATGCGCCGGCAGCGTCGCGACGTAGACGATCTGGTCCGCGATGTCCTCGGCCGTCAGCGGCGTGGTGTTGCGGTAGACCGCGTCGGCAGCCGCCTGATTGCCGCGCGTGCGCACCAGCGTGAACTCGGTCTCGGCCGCGCCGGGCGCGATGTCGGTCACGCGCACGCCCGTCTTCAGGAGATCGCAGCGCAGGTTGAGACTGAACTGCTTCACGAAGGCCTTGGTCGCGCCGTAGACGTGGCTGCCGGGGTAGGGCCACTCGCCCGCGACCGAACCGATGTTGATGATGCTCGCGCCCTTGCCCGTCTCGATCAGCAGCGGCAGGACGGCATGGGTCGTGTTGACGAGGCCCGTGACGTTGGTGTCGATCATCGTGTGCCAGTCCGACAGCACGACCTGCGGTGCCGGCTCCGGCGCGAGCGCGAGGCCGGCATTGTTCACGAGTGCGGTGACGCGTCGGAACGCCGCCGGCAGCGCGTCCACCACGGTCTGGACGGCCCGCGCATCGCGCACGTCCAGCGCGGCGACGTGGATGGGCACCTGGTCGCTCAATTCGGCGGCCAGTTCCTCCAGCCGCTCGACGCGGCGGCCGGTGAGGACGAGCGCCCAGCCTTCGCGGGCGAAGCGGCGGGCGGCCGCGCGGCCGAAGCCGGAGGTCGCGCCGGTGATGAAGGCGACGTTGGTCATGGATCAGGTCCTTGGGGTCGATTGCGCCTGCCCGTGCGGGAACACGGCGGAACGGAAGGAAAAGGCGGCGGCGCGTGGCGGCGGAGGCGTCAGTCCATCCGCTCGAGGAACCTGCGAACGCGCTCCGAATCCGGGTTGCCGAAGAACTTCTCCGGCGGCGCCTTCTCGACGATGAGGCCCCTGTCGAGGAAGACGACCTGGTCGGACACGGCGCGCGCGAAGTCCATCTCGTGGGTGACGACGATCATCGTGTACCCGTCCGCGGAGAGGTCGCGCATCACCTGCAGGACCTCGCCGACCCGCTCGGGATCGAGAGCCGAGGTCGGCTCGTCGAAGAGGATGACCTCGGGGCTCATGGCGAGCGCACGCGCGATGGCCACCCGCTGCTTCTGCCCGCCCGATAGGGTGAAGGGAAAGACCTCGGCCTTCTCGACGAGGCCGACCTTCTCCAGGAGCCGCATGGCTTCCTCTCGGGCCTGCGCCTTCGGCACGCCCTTCACCTGGACGGGCGAGATCATGACGTTCTCGACGACGGTGAGATGCGGCCAGAGGTTGAAGCTCTGGAACACCATGCCGGCGCGCGCACGGATGGCGGCCATTTCGCGGTTGGTCATCTTCCGCTTCCTGGCCTCGTTGTAGCCGATGCGCTCGCCTGCGATCCGGATCGTGCCGCTGTCTGGCTCCTCCAGCCAGTTGATGCAGCGGAGCATGGTGGACTTGCCCGATCCCGACGAGCCCAGCACGCTGACGACCTCGCCCCTGGCGACGGTGAGGTCGATGTCGCGCAGGACCTCGAAGCCGGAGAAGCTCTTGCAGAGTTTGTGGATCTCGACGGCCGGCCGGTCAGACATTCTCGAAGCCTCGCTTGGTGCCGAGCGCGCCGGCCTTCTTCACGGCGAGCTCGAGGCAGACGGTGATGGCCCAGTAGAGGGCGATGACGACGACGAAGGCCTGCGTCGGGATGAAGTAGCGGGCCTGGAGCGCGTTGGCGGCGGCGGTGAGTTCCTGGACGGTGATGATGGCGAGGAAGGACGTGTCCTTCAGCGCGTAGATCAGCTGGTTGCCGATCATCGACCGCGTGCGCAGGAGGAGTTGCGGCAGGATGATGCGCAGGAAGGTCTTGTGCGGCAGGAAACCGTAGGCCTTGGCCGCCTCCACGGTTCCCGGCGGCAGCACCATGCGCGCGCCGCGCAGGATCTCGGCGAAATAGGCGCCGTGGTAGAGCGTCATGGCGAGAAGGCCGGCGGTCACCGCCGACAGGCGCAGGCCGAGCTGCGGCAGGCCGTAGTAGAGGAGATAGGCGAGCACCAGGAAGGGCAGGGCGCGCATGGCGTTGACGAAGCCGCGCAGGGCTGTGGCGAGGACGCCGCCCCCCTCCATGCCGTAGAGGAGGAGGCAGCCGATCAGGAAGGCGCCGGCGGTCGACAGCACGAAAATCCAGAGCGTCAGCCAGAGGCCGGACAGGATGAGGTCGCGCCCTTCCCAGAGGATGGTCCATTCGGTCATCACGCCCTCCTCACATCGCCAGCCGATTGGCCTTCCGCTCGGCCAGCGACTGGAGTTTGATGAGCGCGCCGATGATGATCATGTAGAGGAGCCCGGCGGCGAGGATCGGTGGCAGCGGCTGGTAGGTCACGGCACTGATGCGGTTGGTGACGCGCGTGAGATCCACGAGGCCGATGATGGCGATGGCGGGGCTGCTCTTCACCAGGAAGGACATCTCGTTGACAAGGCCGGGCAGGCTGGTCGTGATCATCTGCGGCAGCATGATGTGGCGAAAGAAGGTGGCCGGCGTCATGCCGCAGGCGAGCGCCGCCTCGCGTTGCTCGCGTGAGAAGTTGAGAAAGGCTCCGCGCCAGATCTCGGCGTTGAAGGCGGTGGTGTTGAGCGTCAGGGCGAGGATTGCCACCGCCGTCCGGTCGAGCGCCATGCCGAAGCGCGGCGCCGCCAGGAAGAGGAAGAGCGTCAGCGTGACCAGCGGTGTCGCGCGGGCGAAGCTCGTGTAGACCGCGAGCGCCTGGTCGAGGACCGGGATGCGGGCCGTGCGAAGGAGGGCGACGCCAAGTCCGAGGACGAGGCCGAGGGCGATGGCGGTGCTCGAGATCCAGAGCGTGACCCAGGCGCCTTCCAGAAGCAGTAGCCAGGCTTTTTGCGTCATGTCCGCCCGTCATCGAAGAAGGTCGTGGCCGGTGTCGGCCGCCGCGCATGGGAAGCGGGCGGCCGGCGACGTCAGTTCAGCCCGGCGAGCTCGTGGAACTGCTCGACGTCCTTGATCGGGTCGGTCGGCAGGTCGGGGAAGGCTTCGCCGAACCACTTGGTCTGGAGCGCGGCGAGGCGGCCGTTGTCGCGCACCTCCTTCATGAAGGCGGTCGCGAACGCGAGGAGCTCGGGGCTTTCCTTCGGCATCGGCCAGGCGGCGAAGCCGGCGCCCGACACGGCGATGCCCTTCTCGAAGACGTCGCCCTTGTTCTTGACGAGGTCGTTGATCGAGATCAGGGCGTTGATGACGTAGTCGAGGCGCTCGTTGGCGAGGTCGGCATAGGCTTCCGGGTAGGACTGGTACTCCACCACCTCGCCGATCTCGCAATTCTTGTCCGCCATCATCTTCTTGAGCTCCGGCAGACGGGCGAGGAGCGCGCTGCCGGCCTGGAGCCCGATGGTCTTGCCGCAGAGGCTGGCGATGTCGCCGATCCGGTCGTCGCCCTTCCGCTTGACGTAGAAGTGCTGCGCCGAGGCGAAGGGCGGGGCGAAGTTGAAGACGCGCAGCCGGTCGTCGGTCACGAGCGCGCCGGTGAAGGCCATGTCGTACTGGCCGGACGAGACCGAGGCCAGGAGGCCGGTCCAGGGCAGGATTTCCTGTTTGACCTCGAAACCCTGTGTCTTGGCGAAGGCCTGAAGATCGTCCAGGAGCTCCTTATGGAAACCCTCCGGCTGACCATCGACGATGTAGTTGAACGGCGCATAGTCGTCCTCCGTGGCGACCGTCATCACGCCCCTGGCCTTGATGTCGGCCATGTCGGCATGGGCGACGGAGAGGGACGAGAGCACGGCCCCGGCCAAGGCCAGCCCGCGTAGGAGGGTCATCGGTCTCACGGCCTTCGCCACGGTCGTCCTCGACATGTCTATGCTCCTGTGTCCGGCGGGTGATGGAAACGCAGCAGCGTGAAGTGCTGTCGGAATGGGCGGATCATAGGAATGCCTATTCCATCGGCGATAGGACCAGTTTTGCAGTGCGTTCGTGTCAGAGTGCGTCGCACCCGCGTATCGTCCGATAACGCGAGGTTCCGGCCCGTCGGGCGACGCAACTGGCCTCAAGCGGTCGGAAATCTGGTCCTATCGCACGGCAGGATCGCCCTTCTAGGATCGGGATCGACCAGCCGATACGCCTCGGTCGCGACGATTCCGCCCTCACGATCACGGCCCGCCGATCCGCGGGCTTGGACCCGACCCCCCATGCGCGCTGCACATCCTGCAGGCAGCCTGGGCGCTTCCATCTCAGGGGCGCCCATGCGCCACGGACCAATGAACTTGCGCAGCGGGCGCCCGGGCCGGTCTGGGCCGCCCGCCCGCAGACCCGTCCGGCCGGCGGAATGGCGGCCGGTTGGCGCAGAATTTGCTTGGACCTTCTCCGCAGGTGAGGCGGAGCCGGACATGATCGACCACTTTCTCCCCGTCCGTTTCCAGAAGGGGCGCGGGTTGCAGGAGCAGTTGCGGGAGGCGCTGGTCTCGGCCATTCTGGGCGGCGGCTTTCCGGCCGGCGAGCCTCTGCCGTCCTGCCGCAAGCTGGCGGAACAGCTGCGCGTGTCCCGCAATACCGTGAACCTCGTCTACGAGAGCCTCCTCGACAGCGGCTACATCGTCAGCCAGCCGCGTCGCGGTTTCTTTCTCCATCCCGCCTATGCCGAGGGCCCGGCCGCCAAGGCGAGCGGCCACGCGTCCGAGGACGAGGAGGAGGGGGGAGCGGCGTGCGACGCATCGGGCGCGCCGGACTGGGAGCGTCGTTTCAAGCTTCGACCCGGCATGACGTCCGGCGTCTTCCGGCCGCAGGACTGGGCGCGCTTCCCCTATCCCTTCGTCTATGGTCAGCCGATGCGCGACCTGTTTCCGCTGGAGCGGTGGCGCGAAGCCTCGCGCAAGGCGCTGCGTCGCGAGACCGCGCCGTCCTGGCTGCACGATCGCTTCGACCGCGACGACGACATGCTGGTGGAGCAGTTGCGCACGCGCGTTCTTCCCAAGCGCGGCATTTGGGCCAAGCCGGGCGAGATCCTCGTCACGCTCGGCTCGCAGAACGCGCTCTATCTCATCGCCGCGCTGCTGATGAACCGCCAGACGCGCGTGGCGATGGAGACGCCGGGCTTCGGGGACGCGCTGTCGATCTTCGAACTGCACGGCGCGAGCGTGCAGTTTCATCCGATGGACGAGGAAGGCATCGTGCTCGCGCCGCAGACGGCCGCGTGCGATTACATCTATCTCACGCCCAGCCATCAGGTGCCGACCGGCATCGTCATGAGCGCCAAACGGCGCGACCGGCTGATGGACGGCATCCGGCGGGACGATCAGATCCTGATCGAGGACGACTACGACGCCGAGCTCAACCTCGACCGCGACGCCCTTCCGGCGATCAAGGCCGGCGATGCCGGCAACCGCGTCATCTATATCAGCAGCCTGTCGAAGCCCTTCTCGCCGGGCTTGCGTCTCGGCTATCTCGTGGCCGACGCCGAGCTGGTGGACGAATTGCGATCGCTGCGCCGGCTGATGTACCGCCATCCACCGCTCAACAACCAGCGCATGATGGGCGAGTTCCTGGCGCAGGGCTATTACGACGCGCATCTGCGCTCCTTCCGCGCCGCGCATGCCCACCGTCGCGAGCTCCTGCACACGGCGCTCGCCCGCGATCTCGATGCGTGCCGCCAGATCGGCTCTCGGACGGCCAGCGCCTTCTGGCTCGCGGCGCCGGGCGCGGTCGATACCCGCAAGCTCGCCTGGGCGGCCGCTCGCCAGGGCGTCGTCTTCGAGTATGGCGAACAGTTCTTCTTCGAGGCCGGAGCCCCGACCAATTTCATGCGCCTCGGCTTCAACGCCATCGACGCCGAGCGCATCGGCAAGGGGGTGGAACTGCTGGCCCGGTCCCTGGACCGGGTCTGATCCTCCCGCCAGGGCCCCAGCCCGAGCCGTTTCGAACCCCATCGACGCCGGACCGCCTGTCCGGCGAAGGGCGCCGCGCGTCCGCCGCATCCAACACCCGTCAGGAGACGAGCCGTCTTGGCCCACGAATTCACCCTACAGTCCGGTGCGCCCGCCTTGATCCGCAACCGATCGCTCGATACGGACGCCGTCCGGCAGGCGCGGATCGATCTGGCCGCGTGCTTCCGCATGGCCGCCCGGCTCGGGCTCCAGGAGGGCATCTGCAACCACTTCTCGGCCGTCGTGCCCGGCCATGACGACCTGTTCCTCGTCAATCCCTATGGCTGGGCCTTCGCCGAGATCAGCGCCTCGAAGCTCCTGATCTGCGACTTCGAGGGGCGGGTGATCGCGGGCGAGGGCCAGCCGGAGGCGACGGCCTTCTACATTCACGCTCCGTTGCACAAAGCGCTGCCGCGCGCGATGGCGGCGTTTCACACGCACATGCCTTACGCAACGGCACTCGCGATGACGGAAGGGCCGCCCCTCGTCTGGGCCGGCCAGACGGCCCTGAAGTTCTTCGGCCGCACGGTCGTCGACGAGGACTACAACGGCCTGGCCCTCGACGAGAGCGAGGGCCAGCGCATCGCCGGCACGATCGGCGAGGCCGACATCGTCTTCATGAAGAACCATGGCGTCATGGTGCTCGGGCCGACGATCGCCGAAGCCTTCGACGACCTCTACTACCTCGAGCGCGCTGCCGAGGCGCAGGTGAAGGCGATGTCGCTCGGCCGCCCGCTCAAGCCCATCGCGCCCGCGATCGCCGAGCGCGCCTTTCGCCAGATGCGCGAAGGCGACGCGGAGAGCGCCCGGCTGCACCTGGAAAGCGTCAAGCGCCAGCTCGCCCGCTCCGAACCCGACTTCATGCACTGATCGCCAGACCCACTCCCGTTGCCAAGAGAGCCTCGCCATGAACGCCGTTCCCCAGCCCAACGACCTGCGCCCCATCATCGAGGCCGACCGCCGGCATGTCTGGCACCACATGCTCCAGCACAAGCCGCTGGAGACGAGCGACCCGCGCATCATCGTGGAGGGTAAGGGTCTGAAGGTCTGGGATGCGGCCGGACGCGAATATATCGACGCTCTGTCGGGCGGGGTCTGGACGGTGAATGTCGGCTATGGCCGCGCCTCGATCGCCGAGGCGGTGCGCGACCAGCTCGTGCGGATGAACTACTTCGCCCAGTCGGCGGGCTCGATTCCCGCCGCGCGTTTTGCCGAGAAACTGCTCGAGAAAATGCCGGGCCTGTCGCGCGTCTACTTCGGCAATTCCGGCTCGGAGGCCAACGAGAAGGTCTTCAAGATGGTGCGCCAGATCGCGCAGCGCCATCACGGCGGAAACAAGTGGAAGATCCTGTATCGCGAGCGCGACTATCACGGCACCACGATCGGCACGCTCGCCGCGGGCGGTCAGCCGGAGCGCGCGGCCATGTACGGGCCGTATCCGGACGGTTTCTTCATGGTTCCGCACTGCATGGAATACCGCAAGCAATGGGATGTCGAGGCCTATGGTGAGCGCGCCGCCGATGCCATCGAGGAGGTGATCCTGCGCGAGGGGCCCGAGACGGTGGGCCTCCTGTGCCTGGAGCCCATCACGGCGGGCGGCGGCGTCATCGTGCCGCCCGAGGGCTACTGGGAGCGTGTGCAGGAGATTTGCCGCAAGTACGAGATCCTGCTCCATATCGACGAGGTGGTCTGCGGCCTCGGGCGCACCGGAACCTGGTTCGGCTACCAGAACTTCGGCATCCAGCCCGATTTCGTGACCATGGCCAAGGGGGTCGCCTCGGGCTACGCCGCCATCTCCTGCACGGTGACGACCGAAGCCGTGTTCGAGAAGTTCAAGGACGGGTCCGACCCGATGGCGCATTTCCGCGACATCTCGACTTTCGGCGGCTGCGCGGGCGGCCCGGCGGCGGCGCTGGAGAACATGCGCATCATCGAGGACGAGCATCTCCTCGACAACTGCCTCGCCATGGGCGCGCGGCTTCGGCTCAATCTCGAGGCCTTGAAGAACAAGCACGCCGTGATCGGCGACGTGCGCGGCATGGGCTTGTTCCAAGGCGCCGAACTGGTCGAGGACCGCACGACCAGGAAGCCGGTCGACGAGAAGAGCATCGCGCGCGTTATCGCGGAAACCACGGCGCGGGGCGTCCTGATCGGTGCTTCCAACCGCTCGGTGCCCGGACTGAACAACGTCCTGTGCCTTGCGCCGGCGCTCGTCGCATCGGCGGCCGAGATCGACGCGATCACCTCGGCCATCGACGGAGCGCTCGCGGCAGTATTCGCCTGATCGCGCGGGGAAAGACCCGCCCGTCGGCTCCCTGACCGGAGCCGGCGCGGGGGCTCGGCGCCCGCCGTTGCGGCCGCGACCGTCGTGACCCGCCGTCTTGAAATGGTCCGCCCTGACGTGTGGTCTTGAAAGCTTGCGACCGGCCGCAGCTTCCGGGTCGATGTGAGCCAGGCTGCGCGCTTCAACGTCACCAAGTTGCTGCCGCTGATCGAGGACATCCGCGAGCGGCTTTCGGGCGTGACGATCGAGGCGCTCGGCTGGCGCGTCTTCCTGGACCGCTACGACCGGCCGGGCATGCTCGTCTACCTCGACCCGCCCTACGACGGCACGGAGCACTTCTACGGGCGGGACGCGTTCGTGCGGGAGGACTTCGTGGCCATAGCCGAACGGCTGCAGCGGATGCGGGGCCGGTTCATCCTGTCGATCAACGACCACCCGGCCGTGCGCGCGATCTTCGATGGCTTCGCGATCGAGGCGGTTTCGACGACTTACACGGCGGCGAGGGCGGGGGCTTCGCGGGTCGGCGAACTGATCATCACGCCGTTAGAACGCGGATAGGGTCTAACGGCCGGCGTGAAAAATCTGTCCGAAGTTTCGCGCCGATCTGTCCGAAGTTTCGCGCCGAGCCACAGCTCGTCGGCGGCTTTCGTCTAAGTATTTTATTTCATTAAGGAAAATGGCGCGCCGGTCAGACCAAAAGTGCGAACACATATATCATTGAAATTGCTTACGAAAAATAGTTACGATCAAGTGAGGATACGCAGATGGAATGGCTAAGGCAGCTTCGAGCCAAAACGTTTGTCCGCCTGTTTTTTCGTCGTCTGCAGAAGCGGACGCCTGCAAGAACCGTGAATTGTTGCAGGAAGCCCAAATAGCTAAATTGCCGACTCAGACGAAACCGGGGGCGCCCATCCTTCGTATCAGTGTGTTTCTGCCAAATTAGTGCAAGATGACGATTAGGCTCAGGACTGTTGATTTCCACTGAGAGCTGACCCAGGATTTCCATCAAGAACTGACCCGGCTTTGACGATGTTGGGCTGGTCAGGCCTTGGTCAAGTTCCGAGT
>NZ_LMRD01000003.1 GCF_001425575.1 Aurantimonas sp. Leaf443
AACTCGGAACTTGACCAAGGCCTGACCAGCCCAACATCGTCAAAGCCGGGTCAGTTCTTGATGGAAATCCTGGGTCAGCTCTCAGTGGAAATCAACAGTGAAGGCGCTCGGCGCCTCGCCGCCCATCATCACGCTCGTCGCCATCACGTCGGCGAGGAAGCTCGATCGCGCGTACCAGACGAGGGCGAGCGCGATGAGGAGGGCGAGCGTGCCGAGCGAGAAGATCTGCCAGGCCGCCGCGCGGTCCGCGTCGCGCCGGTGCACGCCGAAGCGCGACTCGTACTGGCGCAGCACCGTGCCGTGGCAATGGGAGGAGAGGGCGAAGGCGAAGGCAACGACCATGGTGACGCCGAGCGCGATGGCGGGCGTGAAATAGCTGATGGCCGAGAAGCTCTCGAAATTGATCATCGCGTCGAAGACGCCGACGAAGAGGAGAAGCGGCAGGTACCACCAGGGCGTGAGCCGGGCCTCGCGCCCGTGGCGGGCGCGTAGGTCGTCATAGGCGTAGCGCGTGGTCTCGAAATCGGCGCGGGCGGCCTCGTAGCGCTCGTGGTCGCTCGGATGGGCGTTGCGGCTCGCCTCCACCGCCTCGCGCTTGAGGCGGATGCGCGCCTCCTCCTCCTGCGAGAGCTCGCGCTCCAGGAAGACCCCGCGCGCGCGGCTGGTCTCGTCATGGGCGCCGAGGATGGCGGAGACCGCGTCCAGCGCCTCGCTGCGCGGGGCCGCGACGTGGCGCGCGTACCAGCCGCTCATGGCGGGCGTGATGTCGGCGGGCACGGGGCCGAGCGGTTCGCTGAGGCGGATATGCACCGAGCGCGCCTCGCTCTCCAGCGCCGCCATGAGATCGGCGGCGAGCGGACCCTCGGGGTCGAAGTCCCGCCCGCAGTAGGCCTCCACGGCCGCACTCGTCTTCGTCACGCCACTCTCCCCCAATGCCCGGCCGCGCCCGATGCCGCTCAGACCGCGACCAGTTCCCAGTCGCCGCCCGGCGTGCGGCAGGAGACCTGCGAGGCGCCGCCGGCGGTCTGCCCGTCCACCGTCACGCTCTGGTCGACCTGGCGGCAGGTCGTGTAGCCGCCGGTGACGCCGGCGACCTCGGCGGGCGCCGGCGCGGGCGTTGCGGGAACGGCGCCGGCGCGCGGCGTCGGGCGGGGGGCGGTCTTGGCGGCGAGGCGCTTGGGGACGGCGGCGGGCCGCACCTCGGTGCGCACGGCGACGGCCTTGCCCGAGCGGGCGCGGAACGTCTCGGTGCGCGAGACGCCCGATTCCAGCGCGCGCAGCTCGGCGGCGCGGATCGCGGCGCGGTCCTCGGCGGCGGCCACCTGCACGAGGACGGCGCAGGCCCCGACGCCGACGCCCGCCCCGATCAGCGCCCCGCGCCCGGCGCCGCCGCGCCCGTCCGCCGCCGCCCCGATGAGCGCGCCGAGGCCCGCCGAGAGCGCCACGCTCGCCACGCACTGGCCGATCGCCCGGTCCATCGCGCTCTGCCGCCCGCCGGGGCCGGACCCGGTGACGCAGCCCGAAAGCGCGAGGCTGGCGGCGAGCGCCGGGGCGAGAAGCCTGACGGAAACGGCGGAAGAGAAAACCATGCGACCCGACCCCATGGCCGCCCGGGCGGGCGGCGAACGATGACTTACCTATGATTGCATCATTACGGATTTGCAACCTTAGTTTGCCGGTCGCGTTCCTCTATCTCGCGCTGCGCGCAGATCCGTCCGTCAGGCGGATCGCCCCGGCGGCGCCCGAAACGCGCGGCGAAACGGGACGTCGGACCGCGCCGCACCGTGCGAGCCGGCGTCCTCGGTCCGGGGCGGCGTGACGTTCGAGGGAACGGACGAGCCGGCGCGGACGCTCGCACCGGCATCGCCCATCAAGGGGCGAGCGACCGGGCCATGGAGGCGGTGCTCGCCGCCATTCTCACCGTCGCGGGCCCGCGTCTTCTGCTCGCCTCGCCCGGATGTTCCATAACTGATCTTATGCCATTGGCTTAATACTTGTCGTTCTGCTTGAAAACCTGGGACAGCCTGCGCGCGATACCCAATCGCGGCCACCCGCGCCGCGCGCGGCGGGACGGCGCGCGGACGGCCGGGGCCTGCGCCCTTCTGCACGCCTTCGACCGCCCGGGACCCGGCCGCGCCGAAGAAACGCCGGACGACCTTCGATGGTTCTTGCTTCCCTCGCCAGTATGGTGGAGATTAGAGACGCGGGCGCCGGACATGAATCATTTCTGTTCATCGCCCGATGCTACAGATCGATCCCGACGAAACGAGATCAGACTTGGCGAAGCCGGTTCGGCGTCGCCCCTCCATTGGCCGCGAGTTCATGAAACGCCCCCTGAAGCCCTTCGTCGTCGAGCACAAGCGCCGCACCCGCGCGGGCGTGGGCGAGCCACCCTCCATCTGGTCCGGCGCGCTCGGCGAGGAGATCCGCACGCTGGTCAAGGCGGGCGAGGTCGAGGAGGCCGCGCCCGAGCCGGCCGCGCCCCGCCGCCGCGCCAGGGCCGCCGCCGCCGAGGCGGAAGGCGAGCCCGCCGCCAAGGGGCGCATCCTGATGGCCCGCGAGGAGCCGGCCGAGCCGCAGGCCGAAAGCGCCGAACCCGCCCCCGAGGAAACGCCCCGCCGCCGGCGCGGCCGCCCGCCCGGCTCCAAGTCCAAGCCCCGCGCCGAGGCGCCGCAGGCTCCCCGGCCCGGCCCGGCGCGCGAGAGCGCCGCGCCGACGCCCGCCGCCCCGTCTCGCGCCGCCGCGCCCGACGCGGTGGACGCCGCGCCGAGCCGCCCGCTGACGCCCGCCGGCCTGCGCTATCTCGAACGGCGCGCCGGCCTCAAGGAACAGAAGCTCTGGCAGCGCTGGAAGCGCAAGTAGTTCCGCCGCATCGACGGCGCCGGCATCCCTCGGCATCGTCGTCCTCGGGCGCGCGGCAAGGTTGCTGGCCGGCCTGCGCGAGGCCGGCAGCGCCCGCGTCCTCCCCCTTGTGCGCAGAGCGATAAATCGTCACTGCAGGTGACGGCGGGCCGGGTTTGATCCTATCCTGCGCGCCGGGGCGGACCAAGGACGGGGCGGGCGGCGTGACGAGGGACAAGGCCAGGTTCGCGCCGCGGTTGCGCGCGGGAAGCGATGGTCCGCCGGACGGCGGCGAGGTCGGGCGGCTGATCCGCGCGGCCGATTTCTCCAGCACGCCGCTCGGCGCCGCCGGGGACTGGCCCTCCCCCTTGCGCACCATCCTCTCGGCGGTGCTCGATTCGCCCGCCTGCGGCAGCGTCCTGTGGGGGCCGGACCTGCGCCTCTTCTACAACGACGCCGCCATCCCCTTCATGGAAGAGCGCCATCCGGCGGCGCTCGGCGAGCCCGCGCCGCTCGTGTGGGGCGAGAGCTGGGCGGCCTTCGCGCCGCTGGTGGCCGAGGTTCTGCGCAGCGGGCGCGGCGGCACGATGAGCGATCTCTGCGTGCCCCTGCAGCGCGGCGCGGACACGGTGCGCACGCTCTGGGACGTGACCTGCGTGCCCGTGCGCGGCGAGGACGGGGCGGTGGCCGGGGTCTTCACGCAGGGGATCGAGACGACCGGGCGGCGCCTCGCCGAGACGCGGCAGGCCCTGCGCCTCTCGCTGGCCGACCGCCTGCGCGCCTGCGGCGACGAGGCCGAACTGATGGACATCGCCGCCGAAGGGCTCGGCCGCCATTTCGGCGCCTGCCGCGTCGGCTTCGGCGAGGTGTCGGACGACGGCGCGTCGATCTCCTTCCCCGCCTGCTACGCCGACGGCGTGGCGCCCATCACCGGCACGGTGCCCATCCTCTCCTTCGGCGGCGCCAACATCGCGCAGCAGCGCGCCGGGCGCACCCTCGTCCTGGAGGACGCGGCGCTCGACGGCGAGAACGCCGCCACCTGGGCCGGGCTCGACATCGGCGCCGTCCTCTCCGTGCCGCTCGTGCGCGACGGCGTCTTCCGCGCCAGCCTCTACATCAATCACCGCGTGCCGACGCCCTGGAACGCGCCGGACATCGCGCTGGTGGAGGAGATCGCCTCGCGCGCCATCGACAATCTCTGGCGCATCCGCGCCGAGGCCGAGACCGAGCGCGCGCGGCGCCGGCTGGAGATCGGCTTCGACCGGGTGGAGGCCTCGATGGAGGGCCTGCGCCAGGCCGACCGGCGCCAGCGGCTTCTCAAGCGCGAACTCTCGCACCGCATGAAGAACACGCTCTCCATGGTACAGGCCGTGGTGGCCCAGAGCCTGCGCCATGCCGCCGACATGGACGAGGCGGCGGCCATGGCCTCGGCGCGCATCCAGGCGCTGGCGCGCGCGCAGGACATCCTCACCGCCACCGACTGGTCGGCCTCCCCGGTCGCCGAGGTCGTGGCGGCGGCGATCGCGCCCTATCGCGACGTGGACGAGCGCTTCGCGGTCTGCGGGCCGAAGGTCGATCTGGGCGCCAGCCAGGCGCTCGGCCTGTCGCTCGCCATCCACGAACTGGCGACCAACGCCACCAAATACGGCGCCCTCTCGACGGCGTCGGGCCGCGTCGCCCTCTCCTGGACGCACGCGCCCGACGGGGATTTCGCCTTTTCCTGGCGCGAGAGCGGCGGGCCGCCGGTGCGGGCGCCCTCGCGCCGCGGCTTCGGCTCGCGGCTCGTGGAACGTGTGGTGCCGGACTATTTCGACGGGCGCGCACGGATCGATTACGCGCCTGCGGGCTTATCCTACGAGTTGGCCGGCTCGCTCCCCACGGAACGCCGAGACGGGCCATGAGTGTCTGGCCATGTCCCATGCCCCGCCGTCACAGGCTTTCGCCGTCCTCGTCGTAGAGGACGAGCCGATGATCCTGTGGGACACGATCGACCTCATCGAGGAGGCCGGATACGTCGCCTACGGGGCGGCCAATGCCGACGAGGCCATCGCGCTCCTCGAGACCCGCCCCGACATCCGCGTCCTCTTCACCGACATCGACATGCCCGGCTCCATGGACGGGCTCAAGCTCGCCGCCGCCGTCTTCGACCGCTGGCCCCCCGTCACCATCATCGTCGCCTCCGGCCAGGTGAACGTGACGGCCGCGCGCCTGCCGAACGGGGCGACCTTCCTCGCCAAGCCCTACCGGCCGAACTCCGTCCTGGAAGCCCTGCGCCAGGCCGGCGCCCGCGCGCCCGGCCGCTGAGGGCGTCACCGCGCCGCATTCCCGGCCCGCCCGCCGGCGCCATCCTCATCCGTCCGAGCCCCTGCCTGGAACCGCCGATGACGCCCGAAACGCAAGTGCGGCTCCTGTCGGTGAAGAGCGCCGTGCCGCCCCATGTCATCACCCAGCGCGAGGCGGCCGAGGTCGCCCATCGCAGCTTTTCCGGCCGGTTCGCCGATTTCGACCGGCTGGCGCTCCTCGTCCCGCGCATCCGCGCCGAGAGCGCGGCGCTGAAGGCGGCGGCGCCGCCGGGAGCCCCCCGCGGCGCCCGGACGCGCGCCCCTCGCCCGCGCCTATTGCATGAACCAGCCGTGGCTGACGACGATCGACTGGCCGGTCAGCGCATTGGTGGGGAAGGCGGCGAGGAAGACCGCTGTCTGGGCGACGTCGGCGATGGTGGTGAACTCGCCGTCCACCGTGTCCTTCAGCATCACCGTCCGGACGACGTCCTCCTCGCTGATGCCGAGCTCCCTGGCCTGTTCGGGAATCTGCTTCTCCACCAGCGGGGTGCGCACGAAGCCCGGGCAGATGACGTTGGCGCGCACGCCGTGGGCCGCGCCCTCCTTGGCCACGACCTTGGCGAGGCCCACCAGCCCGTGCTTGGCGGTGACATAGGGCGCCTTCAGCCTGGAGGCCTCCTTGGAATGGACCGAGCCCATGTAGATCACGCTGCCGCCGCGCCCCTGCGCATACATGCGCTTCAGGCAGGCCCGCGTGGTGAGGAAGGCGCCGTCGAGATGGATGGCGAGGAGCTTCTTCCAGTCGCCGAAGGCCATCTCGTGGACGGGCGCGACGATCTGGATGCCCGCATTGGAGACGAGGACGTCGATGGCGCCGAACTTCTGCGCCACCGCCTCGATGCCGGCCTCCACGCCCGCCTCGTCCGTCACGTCCATCGCGACGCCCATGGCGCGCGCGCCCGTGGGGTCGAACTCGGCCGCCGTCGCCGCGGCGGCCTGCGCGTTGAGGTCGGCGATGGCGACGCTGGCGCCGGCGGCGAGGAACTCGCGGGCGATCTCCTTGCCGATGCCGCTCGCCGCGCCCGTGACGACGGCGACCTTGTCCTTGAGGCTCATGACGCATCCTTTCCGGCTGTGCGCAGGGCGGCGCGGTGCGCCCGGCCCTCGTTGATGAAGTCGTAGACCGCGATCCCCGGCGGATCGGCGGGCGGGGTCAGCACCTCGCGATGGGAGAGGGTGCGGCGCGCGTTCTCGTAGCCGGTGCGCCAATGGTCCTCCATCGTCTGGCGGGAGAACTCGTAGTCCTTGGACTGGCCCTCGTAGGTGGGCGAGCGATAGATCAGCTGCACGATGCTGGTGACGGCGGGGTCGGATTCGGCCGCCAGGAGCCGCGCCTCCCTCGTCTCCTTGAGCGCATCGGGCAGCTGGGCATGCAGCGCCTGGAAGGCGGCGCGCAGCTCCCGTCGCGCGGTGAAGGCGTCGGTCGCCGCGCGCGTGCGGCTGGAGAACTGGATCTCCTTCATGCGCACCGCCACGCTCGCCAGATCGCGCGGCAGCGCCCCTTGCGCGCTCCACAGGTCCACCTGGAAGACCAGCGTGTCGAGGGTCGAGCCCGCCGACAGCACCCAGTCGAGCGGCGTGTTGGAGACCATGCCGCCGTCCCAATAGTGCTCGCCGTCGATCTCCACGGCGGCAAAGCCCGGCGGCAGCGCGCCCGAGGCCATCACGTGCTCGGCCCGGATCGTGTGGGTGGCATTGTCGAAATAGGCGAAGTTCCCGCTCGTCACGTTCACCGCGCCGACGCTGAAGCGCATGGCCCGGGCATTGATGCGGTCGAAGTCGACGAGCCGTTCCAGCGTCGCGCGCAAGGGGCGCGTGTCGTACCAGCTCGTGGCCGCGGGCGTGCCCATGGACTGGAAGGGCGGCGGCGGCAGGCGCGGCGCGAAGAAACCGGGCACGCCGCCGGCCAGCACCTGCAGCGCCGAGACCTGGTTGATGAAGCCGCGCAGCTGCCGGTCGGCGGCCACCTGCGGCAGGTGGTCGGCCCAGTCGCCCGGCCCCGTCGTCACCCCCTCCCAGAAGGCGCGCAGCTTCTCCACGCGCGTCTGCGGCGCATTGCCGGCGACGAGGGCGCAGTTGATCGCCCCGATCGAGATGCCCGCGACCCAGTTCGGCTCGATCCCGTGCTCGGCCAGCGCCTCGTAGACGCCCGCCTGATAGGCGCCGAGCGCCCCGCCGCCCTGCAGCAGCAGCGCCACGCAGCCGAAGGGCGTGCCGTTCGGGCGGGCGGGCTCGGGCGGAGCGCGGCGCGCCGGTGCGGTCCGGGCCTCACTCACGTTCGGGCACCGGCACGTTGAAGCCGTTCAGCGTCGTGGAGACGAGGCAGTAGAGGCCGACGAGATAGATCAGCTCGTTGGTGCCGTGCTGGCCGAAGGTCTCCACCGCCAGCCGGTAGAGCGGTTCGGGCAGCGTGCCGCCCTCGACGAGGGCGAAGGCGACGTCGTAGGCGACGCTCTCCTCGCGCGGCAGGTCGGCGGGCTTGATGCGGGCGACGAGGGTGGCGAGGCGCTCCAGCGGCATCGTCTCGCGCTCGGCGACGGCGACATGGGCGTAGAGCTCGTAGGCCGCGTTGAACCGCGCGCCGACGACGAGGATGGCGATCTGGCGCACCTCGTCGCGAAGGCTCGCCTCTGCGGTCATGGCGAGCGTCAGGTCCCAGATCGCCTTGCCGATGCGCGGCTCGTGCAGCCAGGGGTTCCACGGCCCCATCAGCGCGCCGTTCTCGGCCTCGACCTTGAAGTCGCTGAAACTGCCGGCGATGCCGCGGCGCATGTCGTCGTAGAGGGTCTTCTGCTCGGGGCCGAGATCCTCGGGCGCGATGAGGGGCAGGCGCATGGGCTGGGTCCTTTGCGGCGTTTCGCATCGCGGGGCGCCGCACGGCGCGCGGCCCGCGGACGGGCCGCCGGTCCGACCGGGCCGCGCGCGATGCTGCGCTGCGAAAACTCCCGGCGCCCGCGTCGGTTCCCGTCGCATGTGCTGCCGGGCTTCTACAATCCAGAGTCGTCCGCATTGGGGAGGATACGTTAACTTTCGCGTTGCATGATAACGACTTACGGACGATCGGATGAGCGCACCGCTCCTTCCGGCCGCAACGATCGAGAGACGGTTCGACGATGACTCCGACACCCCTGACCGGTGCGAAATGGACGAGCGACAAGATCGTGACCACGATCACGTGGAGCTTCGCGACCCTGCCGGGCGACCTCGTGACCTTCGCCAGCCCCATCACCGCGACCGCCTTCCGCGACGCGACGCGCGCGGCCTTCTCGGTCTGGGAGAAGCTGGCCGCCATCGATTTCGTGGAGATCGCCGACACGCTGGAGAGCAACATCCGGCTCGGCTGGTCCAACATCGACCTGCGCGGCAACACGCTGGCCACCGCGACCTGGCGCTACGCCTCTACCACCCTCGTGGAGGCCGAGATCGAGTTCGACCGGGACGAGGCCTGGCGCCCCAGCTCCGCCACCGCCACCTCGCCCAATTTCTACGCCACCGCCGTCCACGAGATCGGCCACGCGATCGGCCTCGGCCATTCCGATGACCGAACCTCGATCATGTATCCCTACCAGACGAACGTGACCACGCCTTCCGTCGCCGACATCCAGGCCGTGCAGTCCTTGTACGGCGTGCCGGACAATCCGGCCGCCAATGCCGTGTATCGCTTCTTCAACCAGGACAACGGCGTTCATTTCTACACGGCGAGCATCGCCGAGCGCGATGCGGTGAAGGCCGCCCTGCCGCAGTACCAATACGAGGGCCCCGCCTTCGCGCTGCCGGATCAGGCTCTGACGGACGTCGACGTGTTCCGCTTCTACAATGCAGACACGAACGCGCATTTCTACACGGCGAGCGCGGCCGAGCGCGACTACGTGCAGCGGACCCTGCCGGACTTCCAGTACGAGGGCCCGGCCTTCGAGGCCTTTTCTGACGCCGGCGCCAACGGCGAGCATCACGCGGTCTACCGCTTCTACCGCCCGGACACGGGCACGCATTTCTACACCGCGAGCGCGGACGAGAAGGCGCATGTGGAAAACACGTTTCCGACCTATCACTACGAGGGTGTCGCCTATTTCGTCTGACGG
The DNA here is from genome assembly GCF_001425575.1 of Aurantimonas sp. Leaf443. Taxonomy (GTDB): domain Bacteria; phylum Pseudomonadota; class Alphaproteobacteria; order Rhizobiales; family Rhizobiaceae; genus Leaf443. The sequence continues at coordinate 9,266 of NZ_LMRD01000003.1, forward strand.
CGCGGGGCGGGCGACCGACGGAGCGCGGCTGCGCCCGGCGCCTCGCCCTCGCCCGCGCGCCCGGCTGCCATAGGTTGGGCCGAGACGCCCGGCGCAGGTCGTCGCGGGACCTGGCCGGCGGATCGGACGGACCCGCGACGGCGCCCGCCGGGTCCTCGAGACCGAAGGATCCCTTTCCGCGATGCACAAGCCCGACCTCCTGATGATCGCGCCGGCACCGCCCGCCATGGCGCAGGCGCTGGACGAGGACTTCACGGTCCACCGCTATTTCGAGGCCGAGGACAAGGCCGCGCTTCTCTCCGCCCTCGCCGACCGGGTGCGCTATGTCGCGACGGGCGGCTCGCACGGCTGTTCGGCCGAGATCATCGCGGCGCTGCCCAAGCTCGAGCTCGTCGCCTCGCTCGGCGTCGGCTACGACGCGGTGGACGTGACGGCCGCGCGGGCGGCGGGCGTGCGGGTGACGAACACGCCGGACGTCCTCAACGACTGCGTGGCGGAGATGACGCTCGCGCTCATGCTGGCGCTCTGCCACCGCGTGCCGCAGGCCGACCGCTACGTGCGCGAGGGCCGCTGGGCGAGCGAGGGTCACTTCCCGCTGACCGACGAACTGACCGGGCGGCGCGCCGGCATTCTCGGTCTCGGGCGCATCGGCAAGGAGATCGCCCGGCGCCTGCAGGCCTTCCGCATGGAGGTCGTCTATCACGGCCGCAACCGGCAGGAGCACGAGCCCTATCCCTATTACGCCGACCTCGAGACCATGGCCCGCGCGGTCGACTGGCTCGTCGTCGTCGCGCCGGGCTCGGCCGAGACGCAAGGCATCGTCTCCCGCGCGGTGATGGAGGCGCTCGGGGAGAAGGGCCGGCTCGTGAACGTGGCGCGCGGCTCGCTCGTCGACGAGGAGGCGATGATCGAGCTCCTCGCCGCCGGTCGCCTCGGAGGCGCCGCGCTCGACGTCTTCGCGCGGGAGCCGGACGTGCCGGAGGCCCTGCGCGCGCTCGACACAGTGGTGCTGACGCCCCATCACGGCAGCGCCACGCACAAGACGCGCGCGGCCATGGCCGCCCTCGTCGTCGCCAACCTGCGCGCCCATCTGCGGGGCGACCCGTTGAAGAGCCCCGTCGCCTGAGGCTCGAGGCGCGGCCGCTTCCGGCGGCGCGCCCGGCCTGCTAAGCCCCTTCCCGCCCGCGCCCCGCGCGGCGCGAGAGCATCGTCATCGACCCCAATCGCAGGAACCGCCATGACCATCCGCCGCATCGAGCCCGGCAAGCGCATGTCGCAGGCCGTCGTCCACGGGAACACGGTCTATCTGGCCGGTCAGGTCGGCGAGCCCGGCGAGGACGTTAGCGCGCAGACCAGGACGATCCTCGCCGAGATCGACCGCCTCCTCGCCGAGGCCGGCACGAGCAAGGCCAGGATCCTCTCCGCCACGATCTGGCTCGCCGACATCGCCGACTTCGCCGCCATGAACGCCGTCTGGGACGCCTGGGTCGACCCCGCCAACCCGCCCGCCCGCGCCACCGGCGGCCAGATCGCGCTCGCCACCCCCGACTACCGCGTCGAGATCATCGTCGTCGCCGCCCTCTGAGAAGAGACCGGCACCGGGGCGCCGACGGCACGCAGGGCCCCGGTGCCGGCGCGCCCGTGCCGGGCCAGCCGGCCGTCAGGGCCTTGCCCGCCAGACCGCGTCGAAGGAGCAGGACGCCTCGCAATAGGCTTGGGTCGCCGGACACATGGCGGCGACGACGCGCTTGAGATCGCGCATGCGTCGATCCAGCGGCAGCTGCAGGATCGGCTCGTGATGCGCCACGCGGTTGCGCAGGATGAGCAGATCGTTGCAGATCGCCCAGGCATCCTTGGCGTCCAGAACCCTGTCGTGCGGAAACACGCGCGGAAGGTTGTGACGCCAGACATAGGGGATGCGATAGCTGCCGGACAATTGCGAGACCCAGAATCCGGCCGAAAGGTCCGCGACGATCGCGGATGTCGGTGCAGCCTGCACGGATCGCTGCATCTCCTGACGCTGCCTGGCCTCCTGCAACCTCCTGCGGTCGCTGGCGTTCATCTGTCGAGGCGCTCGTTCGTCATAGGGCCAGTTCGCAATGTACTTCCACACGAGGAAGCCGTTCAACTTGCTCCGTAGGCGAATCTCCCAGCCCTGGAGATAGATATACAGGGACTGACCAAGCTTCGCGTTCCACTGGTAGAGTTCAACCGCCCGCATGTCGTCGTTTTTCGCAAGCGTTCTATACGTTTGAAACCGTGGAATGCTTAGAGATTTTTTGAGTTCTTCGAGAAGAGAAATATTTTCTCCAAATGTCGCTTGCATGAATCCGCCATTTCCCGTAATTAAGTCGAGTGCGCCTGGGGAAACGGTCACTGCGCTTTGCCGCACACCCCTCCAGGACCAGGATCAAGGAAGGCGGCCTCGAAAGAGGTCGCCTTTTCCTTTTTGGCCTCCCGACCCGGCCCTTTCGTCCCGCGTCTCCTGCCCTCTCTGGGTTGCGAGCATCGTCCGATTCACGCCTGCCGATCATACAGGGTGCCACCGTGGCGAGAAGGGTCAGGAGCGCTTATCACGACGCCCCAAGTCCCCCGCGGGGCGCCTCCCTGTCCGCATCGAACGGCGCCGTGGCGCCCTGCGTGCCTTCGACGCGGCGGGGCCCTATATTCCGGCCATGAGCCAGAGCCCCCGTCCTCGCGCCGATCCGCCCTCTCCGCCGCGCGCCGCGGCCGTTTCCGTCGCGCAGGCGCCCGATGCCGGCGGGGTCTGGCCGCGGCGGCGCAGCGCGGTGCTGGACTGGCTGATGCTGGAGACCGCCGGCGAGCGCTTCATCGACAACATCCTCGCGGACCTTTGCGCGCGGCTCGTCGAGGCCGGGCTGCCGATCGCGCGCGCCTCGGTGAGCTTCCGCATCCATCACCCGCAATGGCTGGGCGCGCGGCTCCTGTGGCGGCCCGGGCTTGCCGAGGCGCAGGTCGAGACCTTCGACCACGCCATGTTCGACCAGGAGGAATATCTCAACAGCCCGATCAAGCAGATCCATGCCGACGGGCGGGCGATCCGCTACCGCTTCGCCGACGCCGCGCCGCAGGACGCGGTCTATCCCGTCTATGCCGAGCTCGCCGGGCAGGGCATCACCGACTATGCGGCCTGGCCGCTCGAGCACACGCAGGGGCGCCGGCACGTCGCCTCCTTCGCCACCGACCGGGCGGGCGGCTTCACCGACGAGGACGTCGCGACCCTCGCCGACCTCATGCCCGCGCTCGCCCTCGTCAGCGAGATCCGGCTGAAGAACCGCTTCGCGCGCACGCTCCTCGACACCTATGTCGGCCCCCATGCGAGCGCGCAGATCCTTGCCGGCGCCATCACGCGCGGCAGCGGCTCCACGGTGCAGGCGGCGATCCTCATCTGCGACCTGCGCGACTTCACCACCCTGTCCGAGCTCTGGCCGCGCGACGACGTCATCGACCTCCTCAACGGCTATTTCGACGCCATGTCCGAGCCGATCGAGCGCCATGGCGGCGAGATCCTGAAATTCGTCGGCGACGGGCTCCTGGCGATCTTCCCGCTCGACCGGGCGAGCGCGCTCGCCGACCTCCTGAAGGCGGTGGACGAGGCGAGGGCGGCGATGGCCGCGCTCAACGCCGCCCATGCCGAACGCGGCCAGCCCGAGCTCGGCTACGGCATCGGCGTGCATGTGGGCGACGTGATGTACGGCAATATCGGCTCGCGCAAGCGGCTCGACTTCACCGTGATCGGCCCCGCCGTCAACATCGCCTCGCGGCTGGAGACGCTGACCAAGACGGTGAAGCGCCCGGTCCTCCTGTCGCGCGCCTTCGTCGAGATGGCGGGGCTGGAGGGCGAGATGGAGGCGCTGGGCGCCTATCCCCTGCGCGGTCTCGGCGAGCCGATGGAGGTCTATGCCCTGCCGCCGGCGCACGCGGCGAGCGGGGCGGTGGATAGCGGCGCATAACCGTAAGTCGCGCTTGGCGAAGGGTTGACGCATGGCGCCGCGAATGTCTCATTGCGGGCGGGAGAAGACGGCCCCAGACCGTCGTAATGCTGCAATGGCACTCGACTAGGTGCGGCCCTCATCGGCGCCCGCGCCCCGTTCCATGCCTTCGGGAGGACATCCATGACGCTTCGCACCCTCGTGACGACGCTTGCCGTCTCCACGCTTCTGGCCCAAGGGGCCGAGGCCGCCACCGAGCTGCAATGGTGGCACGCGATGAACGGCGCGAACAACGAGGTGGTGGAGGAGCTCGCCAAGGAGTTCAACGCCAGCCAGAGCGACTACGCGATCAAGCCGGTCTACAAGGGCACCTATCCCGAGACGCTGAATGCCGGCATCGCCGCCTTCCGCGCCAAGCAGACGCCGGCGATCATCCAGGTCTTCGACGTGGGCACCGGCGTGATGATGGGCGCCGAGGGCGCCATCAAGCCCGTGGCCGAGGTGCTGGAACAGGGCGGCTACACGTTCGACAAGACGAAGTACCTGCCGGGCATCGTCAACTACTATTCCAAGCCGGACGGCACGATGCTGTCCTTCCCCTACAATTCCTCCTCGCCGATCCTCTACTACAACAAGGACGCCTTCCAGAAGGCGGGCCTCGACGCGGACAACCCGCCCAAGACCTGGCCCGAAGTGTTCGAGGCGGCGCGCAAGATCAAGGCCAGCGGCGCGGCGCCCTGCGGCTACACCTCGACTTGGCTGACCTGGATCCATCTCGAGAACTTCGCCGCCTGGAACAACGTGCCCTACGGTTCGAACGAGAACGGCCTGGCCTCCACAGAGGTCGAGCTCGCCATCGACGCGCCGATCTATGTCGAGCATTTCCAGGCCATCGCCGATCTCGCCAAGGACGGCGTCTTCCGCTACGGCGGGCGCACGGCCGAGGCCAAGCAGCTCTTCCTCTCCGGCGAATGCGCCATCCTCACCGAATCCTCGGGCGGGCTCGGCGACGTCGTGAAGTCTGGCATGAACTACGGCATCGGCCAGCTGCCCTACGACCCGAAGGGCGAGGGCGCGCCGCAGAACACCATTCCCGGCGGCGCCAGCCTCTGGGTCTTCGGCGGCAAGTCGGACGCCGAGTACAAGGGCATCGCGCAGTTCTTCAACTTCCTGTCGAGCCCCGAGATCCAGGCCCGCCTGCATCAGAAGTCGGGCTATCTGCCGGTGACGATGGAGGCCTACGAGGCCACCAAGAAGAGCGGCTTCTACGAGAAGAATCCCGGCCGCGAGACGCCCATCACCCAGATGATGGGCAAGGCGCCGACGCAGAACTCCAAGGGCGTGCGCCTCGTGAACCTGCCGCAGGTGCGCGACATCGAGAACGAGGAGTTCGAGGCCATGCTGAACGGCAGCCAGGACGCCAGGACCGCGCTGACCAAGGCCAAGGAACGCGCGGACGCGGCCATCGCCGGCGCCGCCCGCTAGGGCGCCCGCCTCGGCCTCGGCCGGCGGGCGCTGCCCGCCGGTCCCCGCTCCGGCCGTCCTCCCTGCCCCGGCCCGGTCTGCCGCGCCGTCCCCCCGACCTTCCAGGGACACGATCCCCGCATGGCCGCGCCGCGCGTCGCCTTTCCCAACAGGGTCCTGCCCTATCTGCTGCTGACGCCGCAGATCGCCATCACGCTCGTCTTCTTCTACTGGCCGAGCGGGCAGGCTTTGTACCAGTCGGTGCTGCGCGAGGACGCGTTCGGGCTGTCCACCGAGTTCGTCGGCCTCGCCAATTTCCGGGCGATCCTCTCGGACCCGGGCTACCTTCATTCGCTGCGCGTCACCCTCGTCTTCAGCCTGGCGACGGCCGCGCTCGCCATGGGCCTGTCGCTCTTCCTGGCCTCGGCGGCCGAAAGCGTCACGCGCGGCAAGGGCCTCTACCGCACGCTGCTGATCTGGCCCTATGCGGTGGCCCCTGCCGTGGCAGGCCTCCTGTGGCTCTTCATGTTCTCGCCGACCATGGGCACCTTCGCCTACATGCTGCGCGCGACCGGCTACAACTGGGACCCGCTCCTGAACGGCGACCAGGCCATGGTTCTGGTCGTGGTGGCGGCGGCCTGGAAGCAGATCAGCTACAACTTCCTCTTCTTCGTGGCCGCGCTCCAGTCCGTGCCCCGCTCGCTGATCGAGGCGGCGGCGATCGACGGGGCGCGCGGCCCCAAGCGCTTCTGGACGATCGTCTTCCCGCTGATCGCGCCGACGAGCTTCTTCCTCCTCGTCGTCAACTGCGTCTACGCCTTCTTCGACACGTTCGGCATCATCCACGCGGTGACCGGCGGCGGCCCGGCCAAGGCCACGGAGACGCTGGTCTACAAGGTGTTCAACGACGGCTTCGTCAATCTCGACCTCGGCGCCTCGGCGGCGCAGTCGGTGATCCTGATGGGGATCGTCATCCTCCTCACCGCGATCCAGTTCCGTTTCGTCGAGCGCCGGGTGCATTACAGCTGATGGTCGAGCATCGTCCCTTCGCCACCGCCTTCGCCCATCTCGTGCTGATCCTGGGCATCGCGATCGTCGCCTTCCCGATCTACTACACGTTCGTCGCCTCCACGCAGACGATCCAGACCATCCTCTCGCCGCCGCTCCCGCTGACGCCCGGCGACCGGTTCGCCGAGAACTACGGCTCGGCGCTCTTCGACGGCGCCTCGCAGATCGGCGGCGTCTCCATCGCGCGGCTCCTGTTCAACACCGGCGTGGTGGCGGTGGCGATCGCGGTCGGCAAGATCGCCATCTCCATCCTCTCGGCCTTCGCCATCGTCTATTTCCGCTTTCCCGGGCGGATGGTGGCCTTCTGGATCATCTTCCTCACGCTGATGCTGCCCGTCGAGGTGCGCATCCTGCCGACCTACAAGGTGATGGTCGATCTCGGCCTCATCGACACCTATACCGGGCTCACGCTGCCGCTGATGGCCTCGGCGACGGCCACCTTCCTGTTCCGCCAGTTCTTCATGACCATCCCGCCCGAACTCGTGGAGGCCGCGCGCATCGACGCGGCGGGGCCGATGCGCTTCCTGAAGGACATCCTCATCCCCCTGTCGAAGACCAACATCGCGGCCCTGTTCGTCATCCTCTTCATCTACGGATGGACGCAGTATCTCTGGCCGCTGCTCATCACCAACGACAATTCGATGAACACGATCGTCATCGCGCTGCGCAAGATGGTCTCCTTCGCCGACGCCGAGACGCCCTGGAACCTCGTGATGGTGACGGCGATCTTCGCCATCCTGCCGCCGGTCCTCGTCGTGGTCCTGATGCAGCGCTGGTTCGTCAAGGGCCTCGTGGAATCCGAGAAGTAAGACATGGCCACCATCACCCTGAACGACGTGCGCAAGCGCTATGGCGAGACGGAGGCCGTGCGCGGCGTCTCTCTGGACATCGCCGACGGCGAGCTCCTCGTCCTCGTCGGCCCCTCGGGCTGCGGAAAATCGACGCTCCTGCGCATGATCGCGGGGCTGGAGGCCATCACGTCGGGCACGGTGGCCATCGACGGGCGCGTGGTCAACGACCTGGAGCCGGCCGACCGCGACATCGCCATGGTCTTCCAGAACTACGCGCTCTACCCGCATATGAGCGTGCGCCAGAACCTCTCCTACGGGCTGAAGAACCGCGGCATGAAGGCGCCGGAGATCGAGCGCCGGGTGGCGGAGGCGGCGCGCTCGCTCGAGATCGGCGCCTTTCTCGACCGCAAGCCCGGCCAGCTCTCGGGCGGCCAGCGCCAGCGCGTGGCCATGGGCCGGGCCATCGTGCGCGAGCCCAAGGCCTTCCTCTTCGACGAGCCGCTCTCCAATCTCGACGCCAAACTGCGCGTGCAGATGCGCATCGAGATCCGCCGCCTGCAGCGCGCGCTGAAGACGACGAGCGTCTACGTCACCCACGACCAGATGGAGGCGATGACGCTCGCCGACCGGCTGGTCGTGCTCAATGCCGGCCTCGTGGAGCAGGTCGGGGCGCCGATCGACCTCTACGAGACGCCCGCCAGCCTCTTCGTGGCCGCCTTCATCGGCTCGCCCGGCATGAATCTCCTGCCCGGCGAGCGGCGGGACGGCGTCGCCCGCCTGTCCGGCGGGGCGCGCCTCGGCTCGGCCGCCGCCGTGCCGGAGGGCGCCTTCACCATCGGCCTGCGCCCGGAAGCCCTCGTGCCCGGCACGGGGGCGGACGGGCTGGTGGCCGAGGTCGTCGTGACGGCGATCGAGCTCGTGGGCGCGGAAAGCTACGTGCACGGGCTCGTGGAGGGCGGCAGCACCGACCTCATCTTCCGCCTCGCCGGCCGCACCGGCCTCTCGCTCGGCGAGCGCGTGAGCATCTGCGCCCCGGCGAGCGCGCTCCACGTCTTCGGCGCCGACGGACGGCGGGCGGACGGGCGGTAGGCGGGCCCCGTCCTACCCGACCGGCGCCGTCCCGCGCGCCGACGCCTCGTCCATGTCGATCGACGCCGCCACGGCCTCGGGATGGCGGTGGATCGTCCACAGGAGCGTCCGGGCCGCCGCGTTCGGCCGGGATTTTCCCTGTTCCCAGTTGCGCAGGCTCGCCTCTTCGAGGCCGAAGCGCAAGGCGAACTGCATCTGCGACAGGCCGAGCGCCTCGCGCACGAGCCGCGGCGAGATGGCCGCCGGCCCATGCCGGACGGCGTCGATGCCGAATGCTTCGAGCTCCGTCCTCAGCCGGTCGAAGCTTTCGACCCGGGGCAGCTCGACATAGGCTTCCCCCCGGTCGAAAAGGTCCGTCATCACCGCGTGGGCTACCTTCAGCGGCAGATGCCTTCGCACCAGGACGCGCGCGGCCGCCGGGGTTTCAAGCGTCGTCCCCGGGCGACGGGCGAGGCGCAGACGTTCTGCGGAGCCTTCGGGGACGGGGCTGTCGTCCAGGATTCGCACCCGTGGTCCGAACTGCGCCAACAACGAGGATCTCGTCGACATCCAGCTTCTCCATCACGGCCCTCGCAAGGCCGGCGAGCGCGGCCGCGCCCCATGTCCTCGCGGGATCGCCGCCGATATGCAGGCCGAACAGGGCGAGCGATCGTCCCGAAATCTCGACGCGCGTCATGACGTCCAGCGATCCGGCGGGGGTGCGGATCGTGAGGGTGAAGATCGGATCCTCGCTCAGCGACCCGTCCACCAAGATCTCGATCTCGTCGGCTCTCAAGACCTGTAGCCCATACGCAATCTGCCTATAGGATGGGACAATGCGCCCTGCTGTCAAGCGAGACTGCCGGCGTGGCTTTCGGGTGCGGCGCAGCCCGGGGGAACCGGGCGAAACCAGACGGAGCGAGCCTAGTCCGGCCGCCGCGCGCGGATGGCGTAGCGGTGCTGGAGCCGGCGGGCGAGGCCCTTGAAGAGGGGCATGGCGCGCGCCTGCGCGCGGTGGATGGGCGCGAGGCGGCGGTCGATGGCGATGTCGCGGAAGCCGGCGGTCCGGAGGAGCGCGGCGACGGCCGGGGCTCTGGCGCCGTCGCGGAAATGCACGCGCGAGAGGATGGCGCGGTGGCGGGCGGCGAGGTCGGGCGCGAGGGCGGGCGCCTGCGCGCCGGCAAGGCCGCGGCGGGCGGCGAAGGCCTCGAGGCGGGCGAGGAGCCGCTCGGGCGCGGAGACGGTCACGAAGTCGCCGTCGACCACGAGCAGCGTGCCGCCGGGCTTGAGGACGCGCCGCCATTCGGCGAAGGCGGCGGCCGGGTCCACCAGCGTCCAGACGAGATGGCGCGTCACGACCACGTCGAAGCTGCCCTGGTCCTCCATCGTGCGCTCGGCGTCGGCGAGGCGGAAGGCGATGTTGCGCCCGCGCGCGCGCGCCTTGGCGCGGGCGCGCTCCAGCATGGCGGGCGAGACGTCGAGCCCGGTGACGGCGAAGCCGAGATCGTCCAGAAGGTGGGAGACGACGCCCGTGCCGCTCGCCAGATCGAGCGCCCGGCGCCCCTCTCCGGGGCCCAGATGCCGGCGCAGCAGCGCGTGCCAGGCCGCGCGCTCCTGCTCGGAGAAGATCTCGTGGCCGACCGAGTCGTCGAAACTCGCCGCGCGCTCCGACCAGAAGGCCTCGATCTCCTCGCGCAGGCCGTAATTGCTGCCCTCTCGCGCCTCGTCCATCCCGCGTCCCCGATTCCAGCTTCGAGCGCTTCTAAAAGATAGAAGTTGACTGTCAAGCTCACCTATCCGTAGAAGGCCGGCACCTTCCACATCAGGGGTTCGACCATGACGGTCCTTCGCCGGGCGGCCGCGGCCGCGCTTGCACTGCTTGTCCTCTCGACGGGCGCCGCCCTCGCCGAAAAGACCGAGATCACCGACGTCGCCGGGCGAAAGGTCGAGGTCGAGACGCCGGTGCGGCGCGTGATCCTGGGCGAGGGGCGGCAGATCTACTTCGTGGCCGCCCTCGACCGCGAGGCGCCCTTCTCGCGCATCGTGGGCTGGCGCGACGACCTGCCCAAGGCCGATCCCGAGAGCTACGAGGCCTATCGCGCGCTCTACCCCGCCATCGCCGACCTGCCGACCTTCGGCGGCATGAAGGACGGCTCCTTCGACGTCGAGCAGGCCGTGTCGCTGAAGCCCGACGTCATCGTCATGAACATCGACGCCAAGACCGCCACCGAGGAGGCGGGCTATATCGAGACGCTGCAGAAGGTCGGCATCCCGCTCGTCTATGTCGACTTCCGCGAGAAGCCGATGCTCAACACCGAGCCCTCGATGCGCATCATCGGCACGCTCTTCGGCAAGGAGCGGAAGGCCGAGGAGTTCATCGCCTTCCGGCAGAAGAGCATCGCCGCCGTCACCGACGTGCTGGCGGCGAAGAACCCGCCCCGCCCGCTCGTCTTCATGGAGCGCGCCGGCGGCTATTCCGACGATTGCTGCATGTCCTTCGGCGACGAGAATTTCGGCCGGATGGTGGAGATCGCCGGCGGCACGAACATGGCCAAGGCCATGATCCCCGGCACGTTCGGCAGCGTGAATCCCGAGCAGATCATCGCCTCCGATCCCGATCAGGTGATCGTCACCGGCGGCAACTGGGAGGGCTACGTGCCGGGCGGCGACTGGGTCGGCGTCGGCTACGGGGCGAACGAGGCCGAGGCGCGCCGCAAGCTGGAGGCCCTCACCAAGCGTCCCGCCTTCACCGGCATCAAGGCGGTGAAGACCGGCGAGGTTCACGCGATCTGGCACCAGTTCTACAACAACCCCTACCAGTTCGTGGCGATCCAGGAGATCGCCAAGTGGCTGCATCCGGACCTCTTCGCCGATCTCGATCCCGAGGCGACCTTCCGCGAGCTGCACGAGCGCTTCCTGCCGCTGCCCTACAAGCCCGGCTACTTCGTCTCGCTGACGGACGCCCGATGAGCGCGCTGGCCGCCGGCCCGGCGGCCCCGAAGGCAGGTCAGGCCCCGGCGGCCGGGCGCGAGCGCTACCGCGCGCTGACGCTGCGGCGCCTCGTGCTTCTGGCCGCCCTTCTCGTCGCGCTCTTCGCCAGCGTCTGCGTGGACATGGCGCTGGGTCCCGCGAACTATACGGTGGCCGAGATCCTGCGCACGCTGTTCGACGGCGCGAGCGTCGGCGACCAGATGCGCGTCGTCGTCTGGGACATCCGCATGCCCATCGCGCTGATGGCCGTGACGGTCGGCGCCTCGCTGTCGCTGGCGGGCGCGCAGATGCAGACGATCCTCGCCAATCCCCTGGCCAGTCCCTTCACGCTCGGCATCTCCGCCGCCGCCTCCTTCGGCGCGGCGCTGGCGCTCGTCGGCGGCACGGCGCTGTTCCCGGTGGCGCTGCAATACATGGTGCCGATCAACGCCTTCCTGATGGCGATGGTGGCGGCCCTCTTCATCCATTTCGCCTCCACCATGCGCGGCGTCACGGTGGAGACGATCGTGCTCCTGGGCATCGCCCTCGTCTTCACCTTCAACGCGCTCCTCTCGCTGCTGGAATATCTCGCCTCCGAGCAGGCGCTGGCCGCCGTCGTGTTCTGGACCATGGGAAGCCTCACCAAGGCCACCTGGCCGAAAGTGGCGATCACGGCCGTCGTGCTCGTCCTCGCCGTGCCGCTCTTCGCGCGCCAGGCCTGGGCGCTGACGGCGCTGCGCCTCGGCGAGGACAAGGCGGCGAGCTTCGGCGTGAACGTCTCGCGCCTGCGCCTGCAGACCATGCTGACGGTGAGCCTCCTGGCCGCCATTCCCGTCTCCTTCGTCGGCACGATCGGCTTCGTCGGCCTCGTCGGCCCCCATATCGCGCGCATGCTCGTGGGCGAGGACCAGCGCTTCTTCCTGCCGGCCTCGCTCCTGTGCGGCGCGCTCCTCCTCTCGGTGACCTCGGTCGTCTCCAAGACGCTCCTGCCCGGCGCGATCCTGCCGATCGGCGTCATCACCGCGCTCGTCGGCGTGCCCTTCTTCTTCGTGCTCATCTTCACCAGCCGGAGGCGCGCATGGTAGCCCTCGCGCTGTCGGGCGTCGGCGCGTGCTACGGCCGCACGACCATCCTTCGGGACGTCTCGACCGGGCGCCTGCCCGGCGGCACGCTGACCGCCGTCATCGGCCCGAACGCGGCCGGCAAGTCCACCCTGTTCAAGCGCGTCGCGGGCCTGGCGAAGGGGCCGGGCACGGTGGAGCTGACGGGCGGGGCCGAGGGCGCGGTGCGCTACATGCCGCAGGACACGGGCGCCAACGCCGTCCTCAGCGTCTACGAGTCGGTGCTCCTGGCCGCCAAGCAGGGGTCGGGCTGGCGCGTGGCGGCGGGCGAACTGGCGGAGATCGACGCGATCCTCAGGGCGCTCCAGATCGAGGCGCTCGCCTTCCGCAGCCTCGGCGAGCTCTCCGGCGGCCAGCGCCAGCTCGTCTCCATCGCGCAGGCCCTGGTGCGCCGGCCGCGCGTCCTCCTGATGGACGAGCCGACCTCGGCGCTCGACCTCTACCGCCAGATCGAGGTCCTCGCCTTCATGCGGCGCCGGGCGGAGGAGGCGGACATGGCCGTCTTGATCGCGCTGCACGACCTCAACCACGCCCTGCGCTACTGCCAGCACACGATCGTCATCGCCGACGGGCGCATGGTCGCGGGGGGCCCGAGCGAGGCCGTCATCACCCCCGCCATGCTGCGCGCCGTCTACCGGGTGGAAGCCCGCGTCGAGACCTGCTCGCAGGGACGCCCGGTCCTCATCGTCGACGGCACCGCCGCCTCCTGAGGGGCGGCCGCGCAGACCCGCGCACCGCCTGCCCGCAATCCTCGCTCGACCTTCGGCCACCGTATTCGGAGAAGGGGGTGACGATGGTCCCCATGCGAAAGGGCGCAACGCCCCTTCGGCAAACGGCGTCCCTCGCATCCGGTTCGGCGCCCTCGCCTCACGGGATCAGCCGGTCGGCGCGCAGCGTCTCGAAGAGGTCGAAGAAGGCCTCGTCCGTCGCCTGGTAGCGCGTGAAGCCGAGGCCGCGGCTGCGGCTCATGTCGGTGACGACCTCGATCGGGCGCCCGAGATCGGCATCGGTGTGCCAGGGCGAGGCGAGGCGCGACAGGTCGGGCTCGGCAAGGCCCGCGCGCTCGGCGATCTGCCGCCAGACCGGCGCATCGTCCCGCATCTGATCCTCCAGCGGGCGCAGCGTGCCGTCGAAGGGCGCGGGCTCGAGGCCGAACCAGCCGGCGATCCGGCCCCACATCCAGCTCCAGCGGAAGACGTCGCCGTTCACCACGTTGAAGGCCGTGTCGGCGGCGGCCGGCGTCGTGGCGGCCCACAGGAGATGATGGGCGAGCTGGCGCGCGTCGGTCATGTCGGTCAGCCCGTTCCACTGCACGGCCGAGCCGGGGAAGCGGAAGGGCCGGCCGGTCTCGCGGCACAGGCTCGCATAGACGGCGAGCGTCGTGCCCATGTTCATGGCGTTGCCCACCGCCTTGCCGATCACCGTGTGCGGCCGGTGGACGCTCCAGGCGAAGCCGTCGCGCGCGGCGGCGGCGAAGAGCTCGTCCTCCTGCGCGTAGTAGAAGTTCTCGACGTCGAGCCGCCCTTGCGTCTCGCGGAAGGGCGTCTGCGGCAGGGTGCCCTTTCCATAGGCCTCGAAGGGACCGAGATAGTGCTTGAGCCCGGTCACCAGCGCCACGTGGCGCACCGAGCCGGCGGCGCGCAGCCCGTCCAGGAGATTGCGCACCATGGCCGCGTTGACGCGGATGTTCTCCGCCTCGCTCGCCTGACGCAGCCAGGTCGTGACGAAGACCGCCTCCGGCTTCAGCCCCAAGAGCGCGGCGGCGGTGGCGCCCGCGTCCTGAAGGTCCGCCGCCACGGGCACGACGCCCGCCTGCTCGCGCGGCCGCCGCGACAGGCCGTGCACCGTCCAGCCCTCCTTGTGGAGAAGGGCGGCGGTCGCGCCGCCCACGATCCCGCTTGCGCCCACCACGAGTGCGGTTCTGTCCATCGTCCTGCTCCTTGTCTTCGAGGGGCGGGAACTAGGTCCGGCCCGCCCGGCTGGAAGGCAAGGCAGCCTTGCAGAACCGGCAGGGCACCGTTCGGGGGATACGGCGGGCCATGGGCGGGCGGGCGCCGCCTCGGTTCCGATACGGCTTTCGCGCGGCGGCGGCGGCCATCGCCGCCTGCCTCGACGCCCGTGACTGACGCCCTTGCGGACCGACCGGGGTCGAGGCGCGCCCGGCCATCGCGACCTGACGGCGCGACGCTCGCCGCCTCACCGCCGCTCGCCCTCCGCCGCGCCGCCGAGCGAGCCGGCCTAGAAATGCTCGCCGATGCGGAACGGGCCGATCCGCGTGCCGGCGGAGACGAGATAGGCGGTGGACCAGCCGATGAGGAGGAACCCGTCGATCCCCTCGAGCGCGGCCAGAAGCCGCCACTGCGCATGCGGCACCACGTCGCCGAAGCCGACGGTCGCGAAGGTCGTGGTGGAGAAGTAGAGCGCCGCCTCGCCGCCCGGCACCACGCCGAGGAGGAGATAGGCCCCGGCCCAGAACCAGATCTCGACCGAGAGGATCGCGAAGATCCCGAGGACGACCGACATCATCGCCAGCACCGGCCCGACGCGCGCATGGGCCCGCCAGAGCGGCATCAGCCGCGCGGTGAGGTCGGTGACCGCCATCAGGCCGAGCGTGTGCAGGCAGACCGTCGCGGCGATGAGGACGGTCCCGATGGCGAGATCCTGAACCATGGCGCGCATCCTCAAGGTGAGCCCGGCCCGGACAGGCCCGGCCCATCCCTGCCACGCGCGCCCCGGCGCGGCCTTGACCGCGATCAATGCCGGCGCGTCGGCCGCATGCGCAGGATCGGGCCGATCCCGTCGATGGAAGGCCGCTCGCCCATGACAGTTCAGGACCGCGAGGCCGGCCCCTTGCGCGCGGCGCCCGCCGCCATCGCCCCGGCGACGCCCGCCGCCCCGCCCTCGCCGCTGGCCCGGCTCGGCGATCCGCGCGCGGTGCTCGCCGTCGCGCTGGCCGGGCTCGGCGCCGGGCTGCTCCTCTTCGCGCTCGGCCGGGACGAGCCCGCGCGCCTCGTCCTCACCGCCACCGTCGTGCCGCCCGCCGCGCTCGTCGCGCGCGACATCGTGCGGGCGCTGAAGGGCGGCCGGCTCGGGGTGGACGCCATCGCGCTCGCCGCGATGCTCGCCTCCGTCCTTCTCGGCGAGCCGCTCGCCGGCGCCGTCGTGGCGCTGATGTACAGCGGCGGCCAGGTGCTGGAGGATTTCGCCGAGCGCACGGCGCGGCGCGACCTGCGCCTTCTCGTCGACCGCGCGCCGACGAGCGCCCAGCGCATCACGGC
Source organism: Aurantimonas sp. Leaf443 (assembly GCF_001425575.1). Lineage (GTDB taxonomy): Bacteria > Pseudomonadota > Alphaproteobacteria > Rhizobiales > Rhizobiaceae > Leaf443. The sequence continues at coordinate 24,979 of NZ_LMRD01000003.1, forward strand.
AGGGGGCGTCTCGGTCGTGCCGGTGGGCGAGGTGCGCGTCGGCGACCGGCTGCTCGTGCCCGCGGGGGCGGTCATCCCCGTCGACGGCATCGTCCGCGCGCCCGCCCGGCTCGACGAGTCCACCGTCACCGGCGAGCCCCTGCCCGTCCTGCGGCCCGCCGGCGCGCCCGTGCGCAGCGGCTCGCTCAATGTCGGGGCGATGGTGGAGATGGAGGCGCGGGCGCGCGCCGACGACAGCACCTATGCCGGCATCGTCGCCATGGTGGGCGAGGCGCAGGCCGCCCGGGCGCCGTTCCTGCGCGCCGCCGACCGCTTCTCGCTCTGGCTCCTGCCGGGCACGCTGGCGGTGGCGGGCGGCGCCTGGCTCGCCTCGGGCGAGGCGCAGCGCGCGCTCGCCGTCCTCGTCGTGGCGACGCCCTGCCCGCTCATCCTCGCCGCCCCCGTCGCCTTCGTCTCCGGCATCGCGCGCGCGGCGCGGCGCAACATCCTGGTGCGCGGCGGCGCCACGCTGGAGCGGCTGGCCGAGGTGCGCACCGTCTTCTTCGACAAGACCGGCACGCTGACGCGCGGCGGGGCGAGCCTCACGGGCATCGAGGCGCGGGCGCCCCATAGCGGGGACGAGATCCTGACGCTCCTCGCCTCGCTGGAACAGGGCTCGACGCATGTCGTCGCCAAGGCGATCGTGGCGGTCGCCGCCGAGCGCGGCCTCGCGCTCTCCACGCCCTCAAAGGTGCGCGAGACGCCGGGCGAGGGCCTCGAGGGCCGCGTCGCCGGGCGGACCGTCCTCGCCGGCTCCGTGCCCTTCGTCTTCGCGGCCCTCGCCCGGCCCCGCCCGGCGCGCGAGACGCGGGCGGAGCGCGACATCACCGTGGCGGTGGCGGTGGACGGGGCCTTCGCCGGCCTCGTGCGGCTCGGCGACAGGCCGCGGCCGGAGGCGGGCGCGGTGACGGCCGCGCTGCGCGCCTTCGGGATCGGGCGCATCGCGCTCCTGACGGGCGACGAGGCCGCCGCCGCCGAGCCGCTGCGCGGGCCGCTCGGCCTCGACGAGATCGGCGCCGGCCTGACGCCGGCCGAGAAGCTCGCCGCCATCCATCGCGGCCGGGCGAGCGGGCCCGTCGCCATGGTCGGCGACGGCATCAACGACGCCCCGGCGCTCGCCGCCGCCGATGTCGGCATCGCCATGGGCGCGCGGGGCCTCAACGCCTCCTCGCAGACCGCCGACGTCGTGATCCTGGTGGAGGATCTCGGCCGCGTGCCCGAGGCCTTCGCCATCGCCCGGCGCACGCGGCGCATCGCCCTGCAGAGCATGGGCGCGGGCCTGGCGCTCTCCGCGCTCGCCATGGCGGCGGCGGCCTTCGGCCTCCTCGCCCCCGTGCCCGGCGCCCTCGTCCAGGAGGCGATCGACGTCGCCGTCGTCCTCAACGCCCTGCGCGCGCTCGGCGGCAGGAGCTGACGCCCTCAGCGCCGCAGACGCGCCATGCGCCGCAGGGCGTCGGTGCGGAACCAGAACTGCTGGGCGAGCGCGCCCGCGACATGCAGCGCGACGAGGACGAGGAGGGGCGTCCACAGGAGGGTGTGGAGGTCGGCGAAGGCCTCCTCTCCCGTGATCCAGGCAAGGAGGCCGAGCACGGGCATGGCCAGGAGCAGGGCGTAGAGGAGCGCGTGGGTCACGCGGGCGAGGCGCACCGCCAAGGCGGGGTCGCCCGCGTCGTGGGGCGGGCGGCCGACCAGGAGGCGGTCGGCGAGGCGCGCGGCCATGGCCGCGAGGATGGCGCTGCCGCAGACGATATGCGTCCAGCCGAGCGCGCGGTCGAGGCCGCTCAGCGGGCCGCCCTCGTAGGTCGCGTCGAACAGCGCCTCCATGGAGTCCGCGGCGACAGACTGGACGACGATCAGGACGACGACGAGCCAGTGCAGGAGGATGGAGAGCCGCGACCAGGCGAGCGGGCGGCCGTCGGCGGTGCGGACGGGGCGGGCGGTGGAGAGGGGCGTCATGGGGCGATCCTTCGGGCGTTGCGGCGGGTCGAACCTCTCTCGCATGCCCGTCTCTCCGCCCCATGGCGGCCGCTATACGCTTCGGTAATCCCCGCGCCCGGCGCCCGCGCGGGCCGGTCCGCCCGGCGCGGCGACGGGACTGTCCGCCGCCAGAACCGGCAGGTCGAGCGTCATGACGAGGCCGGGCCCGGCATCGGCGGCCGTCACCCTCGCCCCGTGCAGCTCGGCGATGGAGGCGACGAGGGCGAGGCCGAGCCCGTGGCCGGGCGTGCCGCGGCTGCGGTCCAGCCGGTAGAGGCGGCGGAAGACCCTGTCGCGCTCGGCCTCCGGGATGCCCGGCCCGTCGTCGCGCACCTCCAGGCGTGCGGCGCCCGTCTCGCCTCGGAGGACGAGCGCGATCCTGCCGGGCGGGGGCACATGGTTGATGGCGTTCTCCACGAGATTGGCGAGCGCCTGGGTCAGGAGATCGCGGTCGCCGAAGACGGCGAGACCCGGCTCGATCGAGGCCTCGAAACGGTGGCCGGCGTCGCGCGCCACCTCACCATAGGCATCCGCCACGCGTTCGGCGAGGGCGGAGAGGTCGAGCCGGGCGAAGCGGCTGCGGCGCGCGCCGGCGTCGATCTGCGCGATGCGAAGGAGCGCGTCGAAAGTCTGGATGATGGCGTCGGTCCCGGCCACCGCCTCCTCCGCCGCCCGCTCCAGCGCCGCGCGCCCTTGCGCGCGCGGCAGGCCCTCCAGGCGCTGGCGCAGATGCGACAGGGGCGTGCGCAGGTCGTGCGCGATGTCGGCGGAGACCTGCTGCAGGCTGGCCACCAGCGTCTCGATGCGCGCCAGCATCACGTTGATGTCTGCCGCCAGCCGGTCGAGCTCGTCGCCCCGGCCCGAGACCGGCAGGCGCAGGTCGAGCCGCCCGTCCACGATCGCGCGCGTCGTCGCCGCGATCGCGTCGACCCGGCGCGTCGGTCCGAGCCCGACCAGCGTGCCGCCGACAAGGGCGAGGAGCGCCGTGACCACGCCGCCGGAGAGAAGGGCGGAGAGGAGGATGTCGTCGATCTCGGCGAGGATGTCGGAGCGCCGCGCGGCCATGACGCGCAGCGTGCCGAGCGTGCGCCCTTCGGCATAGAGCCGGTCGCCGGTCTCGGGCTCGGGCGCCGCCCCCGCCGGCGGTGCGGGCAGGGCCGCGACGCTGTGGCCCGGCCGCCAGGCCTGCGGCGGCAGGTTGCCGGCGACCGCCGCCCCGTCCGGCCCGAGCGCCAGGAAGAAGCGGTCGGCGGCGGCGCTGCCCGTGCGCTCGCGCACCTCCTCGGCGAGGCCCGCCGCACCGCCCTCCTCGAAGGCATGGGTGAAGAGCGCCATGTCCTCGGCGATGGAGGCGCGCACGATGCCCTGCATCTGCGCGCTGGCCGCGACATAGGTCACCGCCATGATGACGAAGGCGGAAATGCCGAAGGAGAGGGCGTAGCCGACCGAGAGGCGGAAGGACGTGGTGCGGAAACGATCAGGAAGGCGCATCGATCACATAGCCCGAGCCGCGCACGGTGCGGATCATCTCGCCGTCGAAGGGCCGGTCGACCTTGGCCCGCAGCCGGCTGACATGGGTCTCCACCACGTTGGTGCGCGGGTCGAAATGGAACTCCCAGACCCGTTCGAGCAGCATGGTGCGCGTGAGCACCCGGCCGCGATTGCGCATCATGTATTCCAGCAGCCGGAATTCGCGCGGCTGCAGATCGACGGGCCGGCCCGCGCGCGTGACGGTGCGGGCGATGAGGTTCATCTCCAGTTCGCCGACGCGCAGCACCGTCTCCTCGCGGCGCTCGGGCGCCCCGCGGCGGGCGAGCGCGTTCAGCCGCGCCATCAGCTCGGAAAAGGCGAAGGGCTTCAGGAGATAGTCGTCGGCCCCCGCCTCCAGCCCCTCCACGCGGTCGTCGACGCCGCCGACGGCGGTGAGGAAGATCGCCGGCACGCGCGAGCCCGAAGCGCGCGCGGCCCTGAGAAGCGACAGCCCGTCGAGGCCGGGCAGCATGCGGTCGATCACCGCCACGTCGTAGGTGCGCCCGAGCGCCAGTTCCAGCCCGAGCGCGCCGCTGGAGACGTGGTCCACCTCGTGCCCCTCCTCGCGCAGGCCCGCCGCGACATAGGCCGCCGTCGACGCATCGTCCTCGATCAGCAGAACCTTCACGCCGCCGGTCTCCTCCCCCGTCCCCGCTCTATGCCAGCGCCGGGCCGCCGGCGCACCGGGCTCGCGCCGTTCTATACCGATCCGTATAGCGGCGGACAGCGGGCGCGCAGGTCCCTGCCCTAAAGGCCGAGGATGCCGGCGGCCCGCCGGCGACCGGACGAGAGGCAGAGGATGAAGCCTGCAAGACCCACGCTCGGCAGCGTGCCGCTCGTCGCGCTCGTCTGCGCCTATCTCCTCTTCGTCACCAACGGCGCCTTCTGGCGCAAGGGGCTCGCCTATTTCGACGGGCACGAGCTGCAGCTCGCCGGCCTCGGCCTCGGCCTCTACCTGCTCATGCTCGCCATCCTGACGACGCTGTCGGTGAAGTATCTCGTCAAGCCGGTCCTCGTCGCGCTGATCCTCCTCAGCGCGGCGGCCTCGCATTTCGTCGACAGCTACGGCCTTCTCATCGACCGCGAGATGATCGCCAACGTCATGCTCACCTCGCGCGCCGAGGCGGGGCAGCTGATGACGCCGGGCCTGGCGCTGCACATGGTCCTGTTCGGCCTCCTGCCGGCGCTCGCCGTCGCCGCCGTCCGGGTGCGCCATCGCGGCGCGCTGGCCAAGTTCCGGCAGAACAGCCTCGTCGTCTTCCCGAGCCTCGCCGTCGCGCTCGCCCTCGTCCTCGCGTTCTATCCCGGCTTCTCCTCCACCTTCCGCACCCATCGCGACCTCATCGACAGCCTGAATCCGAGCGCGCCGCTGGTCGCGGCCGGGCGCTACGCCGCGCAGCGCCTGCAGGAGCGGAACTTCGTCGTCGCCCCGCTCGGGCTCGACGCCGCGCCGCGCCGGGCGGCCGAGGGGCGCCGGCCGCTCCTCACCGTCCTCGTCGTCGGCGAGACCGCGCGCGGTGCCAATTTCGGCCTCAACGGCTATGGGCGCGACACGACGCCCGAGCTCGCCGCGCGCGGCGCGATCTCCTTCACGCAGGTTTCGAGCTGCGGCACGTCGACGGCCGTCTCGGTGCCCTGCATGTTCTCCAACCTCACGCGGGCGGGCTATTCCAGCAAGGCGGCGCGCTCCTCGCAGGGGCTCCTCGACGTCCTCTCCCATGCCGGGCAGGACGTGCGCTGGATCGACAACGATTCGGGCGCCTACCACGTGGCCGACCGCGTTCCCTACGTCTTCCTGCCGGACACGCCGGACCCGCGCCGGTGCGCGGACGGGGAGTGCCACGACGAGATCCTGATCGACCGGCTGAAGGCGGAGCTTGCCGGCGTCACGCGCGACACGGTGATCGTGCTGCACCAGATCGGCAGCCATGGGCCGGCCTACCATGCCCGCTATCCGAACGCCTTCGAGCGCTTCTCGCCCGCCTGCCGCACGGCCGAGTTCGCCGACTGCTCGCGCCAGGCGATCGTCGACGCCTACGACAACACGATCCTCTACACCGACCACGTGCTCGCCTCGGCGATCGACCTCCTGTCGGCCCGGCCCGATCTCGACACCGCCCTCCTCTACGTCTCCGACCACGGGGAGTCGCTCGGCGAGAACGGCCTCTATCTCCACGCCATGCCCTATTTCATGGCACCGCAGGAGCAGACGCGCGTGCCCATGATCGCCTGGCTCTCGAACGGCATGGCCGCCGCCACGGGCCTCGACGCGGCCTGCCTTGCCGGCCGTCGCGACGCGCCGCTCTCGCACGACAATCTCTTCCACACGATGCTGGGCCTCGGCGACGTCTCGACCGGCGTCTACGACAGGGGGCTCGACGCCTTCGCGCCCTGCCGCGCGGCGCCGGGGGCCGCTCCGGCCAAACTCGCCAAGGCCGGCCCATGACGCTCCCGGCCGTGCGTCCGGCACCCGGCAAGACGCGCGGGCTCGGCCATCTCCTGGCGGCCGCCGGCCATGCGGGCGCCGGCCTGCGCCGGCTTCTCGCCGAGCCCGCCTTCCGCCACGAGATCCTGTTCTCGGCTGCGCTGCTCGCCGCGCTCGCCCTTGCCGGCGCGTCGGGGCGCGCGCTGCTCCTGCAGGGCGTGCTCCTCCTCGCGCTGGCGGCGACGGAGGCGCTGAACACGGCGATCGAGCTGATCGTCGACCGCCTCTCGCCGGACTGGTCGCTCTTCGCGCGCGACGCCAAGGACCTCGGCTCGCTGGCGGTCCTGTGCCTCGTCCTCGCCAATCTCGCCTTCGCCGGCGCCGTGGTGGTGGGTCTCGTATGACCTCAGATCAGTTCGAGACGGACCTTGCGCCCCACGATGCCCGCGGCCCGCGAGAGCGTGCCGACATTCACGTCAGAGGAGGGATCGAGTACGCGATCGATCTGGCTGCGGCTCGTGTGCATGCGCCGCGCCAGCTCGGCCTTGGTGATGTTCTGCTCGCGCATCTGGACGACGAGCTGGGCGGCGATCACCTTCTTGACCGCGAGGACGGCGACGTCCTCGCGGGTTCCTTCCTCGTCGAGCCAGTCGTCGAGGGTCGTCAGGCCCGAGAGGCTGCGGCCTCCCTGGTGTTGCGTCGGGTCACTCATGGGATCGGATCGTCCTTCTAGAGGAATTCGCGCCGGCGTCGGTCGGCGAGGTCGAGGTCCTTGCGGGGCGTCTTCTGCACCTTCTTGACGAACCCGTGCACGACGACGAGCCGGTGGTCCTGCTGGAAAAAGATGAGCCTCACCTCCCGCCTCGAGGGAAGGGAACTGCGAACCTCCCACAAGGGCCCCTGCAGGTGGTCGCAGAGGGGCGGGCCGATGGGAAACCCGATCTGGACGGCGCTCAGATCGGCCCCGATCACGCGTCTGTCCTCGGCCTCGAACGATCTGATGAAATCGAGAACGACCGGGTTGCCGCTGGCCGTCTCGTAGAACACGACTTGGAACATGCGCGACGCGGACCCTCGAACCGTTCCTCGCCCGGCACCGTCTCGCGCCGAGACGAGACGTACCATAAAAGATACGCCGCCGTCATCCGACTTTCCCGGGACGACCGAGGGGCTCGAAGGCGCCCCGCCCCTTACGAGGCGCCGGTGTCCTTCAGGCCCTTGCGCTTGTTGTAGGCGAGGGCGGCGAGGGTGCAGGCGGCGCCGGAGAGGAGGTAGAAGGCGATGGCGCCGACGCCGAACAGGGCGGTGAGGCCGAGGGCCACGAAGGGCGCGAAGCCCGCGCCGATCAGCCAGGCGAGGTCGGAGGTCAGCGCCGAGCCGGTATAGCGGTTCTGGCTGGAGAAGTTCGAGGCCGTCGCGCCCGCGGCCTGGCCGTGGGAGAAGCCCAGAAGCGCGAAGCCGATATAGACGAAGGCGGTCTGCCCCTCCGAGCGGCCGCTGCCCAGGACGAAGGGAATGGCGATCGCGAAGACGGCGATGGCCACCGCGCCGATGCCGAGCAGGACGCGCCGGCCGATCCGGTCCGCGACGACGCCCGACAGGATCGTGCAGACGAGGAAGAGGGCCGCGCCCCCGATCTGCGTCACCAGGAACTCGCCGGGCAGGCGGTCGGTGTAGAGGTTGACATAGGAGAGCGGGAAGATCGTCACGAGATGGAAGAGCGCGAAGCCCGCCAGCGGCACGAAGGCGCCCAGCAGGATCGCCGAGCCCTGCTCGCGCAGGAGCTCCATCACCTTCACCGGCTTCAGGTCGCGGCTCTCGTAGAGCTGCACGAACTCCTCCGTGGCGATGAGACGCAGCCGCGCGAAGAGCGCCACGACGTTGATCGTGAAGGCGACGAAGAACGGGTAGCGCCAGCCCCAGCCGAGGAAGTCCTCGGGGGTGAGGTTGAGGACGAAGAAGGCGAAGAGCGCGCTCGCCACGATGAAGCCGATGGGCCCGCCCAGCTGGGGCAGCATGGCGTACCAGCCGCGCTTCTTCTCGGGCACGTTCAGCGCCAGCAGCGAGGCCAGCCCGTCCCAGGCGCCGCCGAGCGCCACGCCCTGGCCCATGCGGAAGAGGACGAGCGCGGCGATCGACCAGTGGCCGATCGTCTCGTAGCCCGGCAGGAAGGCGATGGCCGCCGTCGAGCCGCCGAGCAGGAACAGCGCGATCGTCAGCTTCACGCCGCGCCCGTGCCGCCGGTCCACCTCCATGAAGAGGATCGAGCCGATCGGGCGCACCACGAAGGCGAGGCCGAAGATGGCGAAGCAGACCAGCGTGCCCTGCAGCGGGTCGAGGAAGGGAAAGACCAGCGCGGGGAAGACGAGGATGGAGGCGATGCCGTAGACGAAGAAGTCGAAGGCCTCCGAGGCGCGGCCGATGACCACGCCGATGGCGATCTCGGCGGGCCGCACATGGCCGTCGGAGACCGCCTTGCGCGCGTCCTCCTCGATGCCTCGCGAGGAGGGCAGACCCTGCGTGTCGGTGTTGGCGACCATGCCCGAAGTCCTTCCAGCGGTGGCGACGGGCCCCTCTGAGCCGGGGCCGGACCCCGAAGAGCCCTGCGACGTCGCGTCATCCCCTTCCGAATAGGGCGGGAACGTGCTTTTCGTCAAAGGGGAGAGGGTTGGACAAAACGTCCAATCCCGCATTGCAGCAAGCCCCCGTACATGGCGGGAGAGCGATCGAAGATGAGATGGTGGTCTTGCGCCCGAAACTCCTGAGCGTCCTGGCGACGCTGACACCCCTGGCGACCCTGAGCGGCTGCAACCTCGTGGTGATGAACCCTTCGGGGGACGTCGCCGCCCAGCAGAGCGACCTCATCGTCGTCTCCACGCTCCTGATGCTCGTCATCATCGTGCCGGTCATCGCCACGACCCTGTTCTTCGCCTGGCGCTACCGCGCCTCGAACGCGAAGGCCAAGTACGACCCGACCTGGCACCACTCGACCGGCCTCGAGGTGCTGATCTGGACGGCGCCGCTGATGATCATCATCGCGCTCGGCGCCCTCACCTGGATCTCCACCCATCTCCTCGACCCCTACCGCCCGCTCGACCGCATCGGCGCCGGGCGTCCCGTGACGGCCGAGATGCGCCCGCTCACCGTCGAGGTCGTCGCGCTCGACTGGAAGTGGATGTTCTTCTACCCCGAATACGGCATCGCCACGGTGAACGAGCTGGCCGCCCCCGTCGACCGGCCGATCGCCTTCAAGCTCACCTCCGCCGCGCAGATGACCGCCTTCTACGTGCCCGCGCTCGCCGGCATGATCTACACCATGCCCGGCATGGAGACGAAGCTGCACGGCGTCATCAACGAGGCGGGCGTCTACGACGGCTTCGCCTCGCACTACAACGGCCCCGGCTTCTCGCGCATGCGCTTCAAGTTCCACGGGCTGGACGAGGCGGGCTTCGAGGCCTGGGTGCAGAGGGTGAAGGCCGAGGGAACGCCGCTCGACCGCGCCGCCTATCTTCAGGTCGAGAAGCCGAGCGAGGCCGAGCCGGTGCGCTACTATGCGAGCGTGGAGGCCGACCTCTACCAGGCGATCCTCGGCATGTGCGTCGAGCCCGGCAAGATGTGCATGCACGAGATGATGGCGATCGACGCGCAGGGCGGCGTGGCCGAGGGTCACGAGGCCAATCGCGAGCGCCTGGTGCACGACCGCACCGGCAGCCACGACGGCTTCGGCTACGGCTCGGGTCACGGCGCCGAGGAGGCGCCCGCCGCCACCGCCCCGGCCTCCGGCCGCGAGCCGCGCTCGGACGAGCAGCCGCAGGGCATGGCGCCCGACGCGGGCGGCCAGGCGGGCGCGCCCGCGACCGCCCCGGCGGGCGGCCATGGCGGCGGCCACGAGGGCCACGGGGGAACGGCGCCCGGCGCCCCGCCCGAACCGGGCTCGATCGCGCCCAACCAGTTGAACCAGCAATAGAGCCCCACGGCATCGTTCGAAGAACAGGTCACACCATGTTCGGCAACACCGATCTCCAAGAGCTCGTGTTCGGGCGCCTGACGCTCGAGGCGATCCCCTTCCACGACCCGATCCTCCTCGTCACCTTCGCGGTGGTGGCGATCGGCGGCGCGGCGCTTCTGGGCGCCCTCACCTATTACCGCCTCTGGGGCTATCTCTGGACGGAGTGGTTCACGAGCGTCGATCACAAGAAGATCGGCATCATGTACATCGTGCTGGCGCTCGTCATGCTCCTGCGCGGCTTCTCCGACGCCATCCTGATGCGCACGCAGCAGGCCATCGCCTTCGGGCAGGTGGAGGGCTACCTGCCGCCCCACCACTACGACCAGATCTTCACCGCCCACGGCGTGATCATGATCTTCTTCGTGGCCATGCCCTTCGTCACCGGCCTCATGAACTTCGTGGTGCCGCTGCAGATCGGGGCGCGCGACGTCGCCTTCCCCTTCCTCAACAACTTCTCCTTCTGGATGACGGCCGCGGGCGCGGTGACGGTGATGATCTCGCTCTTCGTGGGCGAGTTCGCGCGCACCGGCTGGCTGGCCTTCCCGCCGCTCTCGGGGCCGGCCTACTCGCCGGGCGTGGGCGTCGACTACTATATCTGGGCGCTGCAGATCGCCGGCATCGGCACGCTGCTCTCGGGCATCAATCTCGTCGTGACCATCGTGAAGATGCGCGCGCCGGGCATGTCGATAATGAAGATGCCCGTCTTCACCTGGACCTCGCTGTGCACGAACGTGCTCATCGTCGCCGCCTTCCCGGTGCTGACCGCCGTCCTCGCCCTCCTGTCGCTCGACCGCTACGTCGGAACGAACTTCTTCTCGAACGACCTCGGCGGCAACCCGATGATGTATGTCAACCTCATCTGGATCTGGGGCCATCCGGAGGTCTACATCCTCATCCTGCCGGCCTTCGGCGTGTTCTCCGAGGTCGTCTCGACCTTCTCGGGCAAGCGCCTCTTCGGCTACGCCTCGATGGTCTACGCCACCGTCGTCATCACCATCCTCTCCTATCTCGTCTGGCTGCACCACTTCTTCACGATGGGGTCGGGCGCCTCCGTGAACTCGTTCTTCGGCATCACGACGATGATCATCTCGATCCCGACGGGCGCCAAGATCTTCAACTGGCTGTTCACCATGTATCGCGGGCGCGTGCGCTTCGAGGTGCCGATGCTGTGGACCATGGGCTTCATGGTCACCTTCACCATCGGCGGCATGACGGGCGTGCTCCTGGCCGTGCCCCCGGCCGACTTCGTGCTGCACAACTCGCTCTTCCTTGTCGCCCATTTCCACAACGTCATCATCGGCGGCGTGCTGTTCGGCATGTTCGCGGGCACGGTCTACTGGTTCCCGAAGGCCTTCGGCTTCAAGCTCGACCCGTTCTGGGGCAAGGTCTCCTTCTGGTTCTGGCTGTCGGGCTTCTGGTTCGCCTTCGCCCCGCTCTACATCCTGGGCCTCATGGGCGTGACGCGCCGCCTGCAGCATTTCGAGGATCCCTCGCTGCAGATCTGGTTCGTGATCGCGGCCTTTGGCGCCTTCCTCGTCCTGTGCGGCATCGTCGCCTTCATCCTGTCGATCGTCTTCGCCTTCGTGCGGCGCGAGCAGCTGAAGGACGTGACGGGCGATCCGTGGGACGGGCGCACGCTGGAATGGGCGACGTCCTCGCCGCCCCCGGCCTACAACTTCGCCTTCACCCCGCTCGTCCACGACCACGACGCCTATTCCGACATGAAGGCGCGCGGCTACAAGCGCCCGCTCGATGGGTTCAAGGCGATCCACATGCCCAGGAACACCGGCGCCGGCATCGTCCTGGCCGGTCTCAGCATCGCCTTCGGCTTCGCCATGATCTGGTACATCTGGTGGCTGGCGGCGCTCTCCTTCGCCGCGATCCTGGTCACGGCGATCGTCCATTCCTTCAACTACGACCGCGACTTCCACATCCCCGTCGAGGAGGTGATGGTCGAGGAAGGCCGGCGCACGCGCGCCCTCAAGGCGGCGGGAGCCTGACACGATGGCCAGCGTTGCACATCTGACCGCCGCCCAGACCGACGAGGAACTGCGCTTCCACGCGACCGAGGAGGAGGCCCATCCCGAGGGGGGCACCCTCCTCGGCTTCTGGATCTACCTGATGAGCGACTGTCTCATCTTCGCGGTCCTCTTCGCCTGCTACGGCGTCTACGGGCGCTCCTTCGCCGCCGGGCCGACGCCCGCCGACCTCTTCGACCTGAAGCTCGTCGCCCTCAACACGGCGATGCTGCTCTTCTCCTCCATCACCTACGGCTTCGCCATGCTGGAGATGGTCAAGAACAACCGGCGCGGCACGCTGATCTGGCTCGCCGTGACGGGCCTCTTCGGCGCGGCCTTCATCGGGCTGGAGCTCTACGAGTTCCACCATCTCATCCAGGAGGGCGCCGGCCCCCAGCGCTCGGCCTTCCTCTCGGCCTTCTTCACGCTGGTCGGCACGCACGGCCTGCACGTCACGGTCGGCCTCCTCTGGCTCGTCGTCCTGATGGTGCAGGTCGCGCGCGGCGGCCTTCGCCCGGAGAACCAGCGCCGGCTCCTGTGCCTGTCGATGTTCTGGCACTTCCTCGACGTGATCTGGATCGGCGTCTTCTCCTACGTCTACCTTCTGGGGGTGCTGCAATGAGCGGTCCGGTCCACGGCCATCACGAGGCGCAGGGAGGCCACGGGACGCACGGGGCGCACGACGCCCATGGCGGCGCCGGCCACGGCACGTTCAGGGGCTATGTCACCGGCTTCGTCCTGGCGGCCCTCCTCACCGCTGTGCCCTTCGCCCTCGTCATGGGCGACATGCTCGGCAATGCGCGCCTCACCGCCTTCATCGTCATGGCCTTCGCCGTGGTGCAGATCGTCGTCCACATGGTCTACTTCCTGCACATGAACACGCAGTCGGAGGGCGGCTGGAACATGCTCGCCCTCATCTTCACGGTCGTGCTCGTGGTGATCACCATCGCCGGCTCGCTCTGGGTCATGTACCACCTCAACACCAACATGATGCTCATGGACGGCCATGCGCCGGGCGCGCTCTCGGCCCCCGCCGACCCGAGCGGTCCGGGAGGCCAGGGCGCCGCCCCCGCCGGCGGCCACGGCGCGGTACATGCCGGCCACGCCATGGGCCAGATGCCGTGAGCCCTCCGGGCGGCGCCCCGCCGCCCGGACCGCCGGCGCGACAGGTCCCGCGCCGGCGCGGGGGCGCCGCGCGGGCCGCGCTCGGCCTTGCCGCCCTCCTCGTCCTCGGCGTCCTCCTCGCGCTCGGCACCTGGCAGGTCCAGCGCCTCGCCTGGAAGGAGGACCTCATCGCCCGCGTCGACGCGCGCCTTGCCGCCGCGCCCGTCGAGGCGCCCGGCCCGCAGGCCTGGGGGGCGATCTCGGCGGCGGCCGACGAATACCGGCGCGTCGCCCTTGCCGGCACCTTCCTCCACGAGCGCGAGACGCTCGTCCAAGCGCTCACCGAGCGCGGCGCCGGCTTCTGGGTGCTGACGCCGCTGCGCCGCGCCGACGGCACGCTCGTCATCGTCAATCGCGGCTTCGTGCCGGAACAGGCCCGCGACCGGCACACGCGCGCGGGCGGCGAGATCGCCGGGCCAACGCGCGTCGAGGGTCTCCTGCGCCTCACCGAGCCCGGCGGCGGCTTCCTGCGCGCCAACGACCCGGCGGGCGGGCGCTGGTACTCCCGCGACATTTCCGCCATCGCCGCCGCGACCCTGCCGGGCGAGCGCGTCGCGCCCTATTTCGTCGATGCCGGACCCGCCCCCAATCCCGGCGGGCTGCCGGTGGGCGGGCTGACCGTGATCTCCTTCCGCAACCACCATCTCGTCTACGCGCTGACCTGGTACGGGCTCGCCCTGCTTCTGGTCGGAGGCCTCGCCTACGCCTTTCGCGAGGAGCGGCGCCAGGGGCGGGCGCGGTGAGCGCCGGGGCGGCCCTTCCCCGCGCGCCGCTTCTTGCGGGCGCCGGCGCGCTCCTGCCGGCCCCGGCCGACCGCGCGGGGCGCAAGAACCTCCTCCTCCTCATCCAGCTGCGCTGGATCGCCGTGGCGGGCCAGGTCGTCAGCATCCTCCTCGTCGCCTTCGGCCTCGGCGCCTCGCTGCCGCTCGCGCCCATGGCGGCGGTGGTGGGCGGGCTCGTGGCGCTCAACCTCTTCAGCGTGCTGCGCCTGTCGCGCCGGGTGCGCGTCGACGAGGGCGAGCTCTTCGTCTCGCTGGCGCTCGACGTCGCCGCGCTCACGGCCCAGCTCTATTTCTCCGGCGGCACCGAGAACCCGTTCGCCCCGCTCTACCTCCTGCAGGTCACGCTCGGGGCCGTCCTTCTCGGCCCCGCGACGCTGACGCTCCTCGTCGCGCTCGCCATCGCCTGCTTCGCCTGGCTCACCGGCTTCCACAGGCCGCTGCCGCTGCTCGAACCGGGAGGCGCCGGGACGATCGACGCGCGCGTGGTCGGCATGCTCCTGTGCTTCATGATGAACTCGGTGCTCCTCGTCACCTTCGTCACGCGCATCAACCGCAACGCGCGCGAGCGCGACGAGCGCCTCGCGATGCTGCGCCAGCGCGCCGCCGAGGAGGACCATATCGTGCGCATCGGGCTGCTCGCCTCGGGCGCCGCGCACGAGCTCGGCACGCCGCTCTCCACCCTCTCCATCATCCTCGGCGACTGGCAGCGCATGCCCCAGCTCGCCGGCGATCCCGAGCTTGCCGGCGAGCTCGCGCTGATGCGCGCGGAGGTCGCGCGCTGCAAGTCGATCGTCACGGGCGTCCTGATGGCGGCGGGCGAGACGCGCGGCGAGTCGGCGGCGGGCACCACCATGTTCGCCTTTCTCGACGGGCTGGCCGCCGAGTGGCGCGCCTCCCGGCCGCAGGCGGGCCTGACCTACGAGAACCGCGTGGACGAGAACCTGCCCGTCGTCTCCGAATCCACCCTGCGCCAGGGCGTCTTCAACCTCCTGGACAACGCTTTCGAGGTCTCGCCGCAGGCGATCTCCCTCGTCGCGCGGCGCGAGGGCGAGACGCTGGTCCTCACCGTCGAGGACGAGGGGCCGGGCTTCGCGCCGCATATCCTGTCGGAGGTCGGGCGGCCCTACCAGTCCACCAAGGACCGGCACGCGGCGGGGCTCGGCCTGTTCCTCGTCTTCAACGTCGTGCGCACGCTCGGCGGCACGGTGGAGGTCGCCAACCGGCCGCAAGGGGGCGCGCGCGTCGCCCTGCGCCTGCCGCTGGCGGCGCTCGAGATCGAACGGGAAGAGGAGGAGGAGAGCGATGCCGCCTGAGCGCAGCCTCGTCATCGTGGACGACGAGCCCGTCTTCGCCGCCTCGCTGAAACGCTCCTTCGAGCGGCGCGGCTATCGCGTGGAGATCGCCCCGAGCCCGGCCGACCTCGAGGCGCTGCTCGCCTCCCGGACGCCCGCCTATGCCGTCGTCGACCTCAAGCTCGCCAACGCCTCCGGCCTCGACTGCGTGCGGCGCCTCCACGCCCACGACCCCGCCATGCTCATCGTGGTGCTCACAGGCTTTGCCAGCATCGCGACGGCGGTGGAGGCGATCAAGCTCGGCGCCTGCCACTATCTCGCCAAGCCCTCCAACACCGACGACATCGAGGCCGCCTTCTCCAAGGCCGAAGGGGACGTGCGCGTGCCGATCTCGGCCCGCCCGACCTCGATCAAGACGCTGGAATGGGAGCATATCCACGAGGTGCTGGCGCAGACCGACTTCAACATCTCCGAGGCCGCGCGGCGTCTCGGCATGCACCGGCGCACGCTGGCGCGCAAGCTGGAGAAGCAGCAGGTGCGCTGACCCCGCGCCGGTTTCCCGCCGCGGCGGCGGGCGCTCAGATCCAGCCGGCCCGCAGCGCGATGGCCACGCAATGGGCGCGCGTGCGCGCGTCCAGCCGCTTCTGGATCTCGCGGAAATGGTTGCCCACCGTGTGGTAGGCGATCCCGAGAATGATGGAGATTTCGGCCGACGTCTTGCCGTCCGCGGCCAGGGAGAGACATTCGCACTGGCGACTGGTGAGCGGATTGACGAGGGTCGACCGCACGCCAGGGGCGATGCTCACGGCAGACCTGTCCATGTCGAGGAGGGCGACGATCGCAAGCATCCTCGATCGGGCCCCGCGGCCTCTTCGTGGCAATACTTGTCGTCGGGTTGATCTCTACGTGGGACATGCCGCAGCTGTTTGTAAGGATCGCAGGCCAGAAACAGCGGAATTATTTCCTGTTGCTGCGGCTATCCGGGTCTTCGCGCCCGCTTCTTCTCGCGCCGCGCGCAAGGTGGAGACCGCGCGCCCGTTCCGGTCTATGACGGACGGAGAAGACGGGCGGGAGGCCGGTGCGGATGATCCATGACCATTGCGTCGTCGGCGGCGGCATCGTCGGCCTCGCCACGGCCCTGCGCCTCCTGGAGGCGCGGCCGGGCTCGGGCGTCGTTCTCCTGGAGAAGGAGGACCGGCTCGGCGCCCACCAGACCGGCCACAACAGCGGCGTCATCCATGCCGGCCTCTACTATCCGCCGGGCAGCCTCAAGGCCGAACTCTGCCGCAAGGGCGCGGAGGCGACCAAGGCCTTCTGCGCCGAGCACGCCATTCCCTTCGAGACCTGCGGCAAGCTCGTCGTCGCCACGACGCCCCGGGAGGTCGCGCGCATGGACGCGCTCCTGGAGCGCTCGCGCGCCAATGGCGTGGCCGTGCGCCGCATCGACGGCGACGAGCTCCTGCGGATCGAGCCGAACGTCACCGGCCTTGCCGCCCTCCTCGTGCCCTCCACCGGCATCGTCGACTATGCCGCCGTCTGCCGCGCGATGGGGGCGCAGATCGCGCGCCTCGGCGGCGAGATCCGGCTGCGCACGCGCGTCACGGCCATCGCCGAGACGGCGGGCGCGGTCGAGGTGGCGACGGAGGGCGGGAGCCTTCGCGCGCGCCGCCTCGTCGCCTGCGCCGGGCTGCAGTCGGACCGGCTCGCGGCGCTCGCGGGCCTTGCCGTCGACCACCGCATCGTGCCCTTCCGCGGCGAATACTACCGCCTCGCGCCGCGCCATGACGCGGTGGTGCGCCATCTCATCTATCCCGTGCCCGATCCCGACCTGCCCTTTCTCGGCATCCATCTCACCCGCATGATCGACGGCTCGGTGACGGTCGGGCCGAACGCGGTGGTCGGCCTGGCTCGCGAGGGCTATGCCCGCCTCTCCGTGAATCTTCGCGACGCGGCGGAGATCGCCGCCTTTCCCGGCTTCTGGCGCACGCTCGCCCGCTATCCCGGCTCAGCGGCGAGCGAGTTGCGCAACTCGCTGTCCAAGCGCGCCTATCTCGAAGCGTGCCGCAAATATTGCCCGGCGCTGGAACTCTCCGATCTCCTGCCGCACCCCGCCGGCATCCGCGCGCAGGCCGTGCGGCGCGACGGCACGCTCGTCCACGACTTCGTCTTCGCGCAGACCGAGCGCATGCTGCATGTCTGCAACGCGCCCTCCCCGGCCGCGACCTCGGCCCTGCCCATCGCCGACGCGATCCTCGCCCGTCTCGCGAAGTGACCGCCCGCGCCGCTTGAACAGGGCCGCGCCGGCGTGGAATAAGGGGCCCTACCAACCGCGTCTTACCGTCGGGTCGCATGGCAGGCAGGCTCCCTCGTCCCCTCTTCCCCCGCGCCAGGCGCGCCGCGCCCGCGCCCGCGCGAAGAGACCGGGCATGACGGCGCCCGAGACGCAAGCGCAGGGCGCCGATCCCGACCTCAGGCGCATCCGCCTCATGCTGCAGCAGATGCCCGGCTTCGTGGCGCTGCTCGCCGGGCCCGACCACCGCTACGACTATGTCAACGACGCCTATGTCGAGATCGCCGGCCCGCGCGACTATCTCGGCCGCACGGTGCGCGAAGTGCTGCCCGAGCTCGACGGCCAGGGCTTCTACGAGCTGCTCGACCGGGTCTATGCGAGCGGCGAGCCCTTCGTGGCCAGCGCTTTGCCGATCCTGATCGGGCCCGAGAAGGCCGAGCGCTTCATCGACTTCCTCTACGAGCCGATCCGCGACGCCGCAGGTTCGGTCACCGGCATCTTCGTGGGCGGCTACGACGTCACCGAGCAGGTGATCCTGGCGCGCGAGGCGGAGGAGCGCGAGCGCGAGCTGCGCACCCTCACCGACGCCCTGCCCGTGCTCGTCGCCCATCTGGACGCGCAGGAGCGCTACCGCTTCGCCAACCGCGTCTACGACGACTGGTTTCCCGGCGGGCGGGCGAGCGTCCTCGGGCGGACCGTGCGCGAGGTCGTGGGCGAGGCCGCCTATGGCGGGGTGCGCCCGCATGTGGAGGCCGCGCTCGCCGGACGCCACGTGCGCTTCGAGCAGGCCATGCCCTACGAGACGACCGAGGCGCGCCACGTCTCGGTCGATTACGTGCCGCGCGTCACCGCGCAAGGGGCCGTGGAGGGCTTCTACGCGCTGGTGCAGGATGTGACCGCCGCCAAGCGCGCCGAGGCGGCGCTGCGCGAGAGCGAGGAGCGCTACCGCACGCTCTTCGGCGCCATCGACGTCGGCTTCTGCATCGTGGAGATGAAGTTCGACGGGCAGGGGCGCGCCGTCGACTACCGCCTCGCCGAGATCAACCCCGCCTTCGAGCGCCAGACCGGGCTCTACGGCGCGGCGGGCCGATGGGTGAGCGAGGCCGCGCCCGGCCTCGAGCGCCACTGGTTCGACCTCTATGGCGAGGTGGCGCGCAGCGGCCGTCCGATCCGCTTCGAGAACCATGCCGAGCCCTTCGGCCGCTGGTACGACGTGCACGCCTTCCGCACCGGCGCGCCCGAGCTGAACCGCGTCGCCATCCTCTTCAACGACATCACCGACCGGCGCCGCGCCGAGGACGGGCTGCGCGATCTCGCCGGCACGCTGGAAGGCGAGGTCGCCGCGCGCACGGCCGAGATCGACCGCATGTGGGCGACCGCGCCCGACCTCATGATGGTGCTCGACTTCGACGGCGTGGTGCGGCGCGTGAACCCGGCCTGGACGGCGCTGCTCGGCTACGCGCCGCAGGAGATCGTCGGCCATCCCCTCGCGCGCTTCGTGGCGCCGCAGGATCGCGGCCAGGCGCTCGGCGCCTTCGCGGCGGACGCGTCGGGCAGCGCGCGCGCCGAGAGCCGCTATCTCCACAAGGACGGCTCGCAGCGCTGGATCGCCTGGACGGCGGCGCCCGCCGGCGGCATGACCTATGCCACCGGCCGCGACATGACGCAGGAGCGCGAGCGCGCCGCCGAGCTCGACCGCGCCCAGGAGGCGCTGCGCCAGTCGCAGAAGATGGAGGCCGTGGGCCAGCTCACCGGCGGCCTCGCGCACGACTTCAACAACCTCCTCGCCGGCATTTCCGGGAGCCTCGAGATGATCGAGACACGCATCGCGCAGGGGCGCGGCGAGGAGATCGGCCGCTACGTGGCCGGCGCGCAAGGGGCGGCGCGGCGCGCGGCCGCCCTCACCCACCGCCTCCTCGCCTTCTCGCGCCGCCAGACGCTGGAGCCCAAGCCCACCGACGTCGACCGGCTGGTCGCGGGGATGGAGGAGCTCGTGCGCCGCACCGTCGGCCCGCAGGTGAGCGTTTCCGTGGCCGTCACGCCCGGCCTCTGGCCGACGCTGGTCGACCCGAACCAGCTGGAGAACGCGCTCCTGAACCTTTGCATCAACGCCCGCGACGCCATGCCGGACGGCGGGCGCATCGCCATCGAGACCGCCAATGTCTCGCTTTGCGAGCGCGAGGCGCGCGCGCGCGACCTGCCCGCCGGCGACTACGTGAAGCTGCGCGTCTGCGACACCGGCACGGGCATGACCCCGGACGTGATGGCGCGCGCCTTCGACCCGTTCTTCACCACCAAGCCGATCGGCATGGGCACGGGGCTCGGCCTCTCGATGATCTACGGTTTCGCGCGCCAGTCCGGCGGGCAGGTGCGCATCGAATCGGCGCCGGGCAACGGCACCTGCGTCAACCTCACCCTGCCGCGCCACCATGGCGAGGCCGCGCCCGAGGCGGCGCCCGAGCCGGCCCGCGTAACGCGCGAGCCGACGCGCCGCACCGTCCTCGTCGTCGACGACGAGCCGCTGGTGCGCATGCTGGTCGTGGACGTGGTGGAGGAGCTGGGCTACGCCGCGCTCGAGGCCGGGGACGGCCCGCAGGCGCTCGGCGTCCTGCGCGGCCCGGAGGCGATCGACCTCCTCGTCACCGATGTCGGCCTGCCCAACGGCATGAACGGGCGCCAGGTCGCCGACGCCGCCCGCGAGCTGCGCCCCGGCCTGAAGGTGCTCTTCGTCACCGGCTATGCCGAGACCTCGGTGCTCGCCGAGGGCGACCTCGACACGGGCATGCAGGTCGTCACCAAGCCGTTCGACATGACCACCCTCGCCGCCCGCATCCGCACGATGACGGCGGGATAAGGGGCGGGCGGCCGGTCGGCGCGCCGCACGCGGGACGCGTGCCCTGGCCGCCGCCCTCCGCGACAGGCCGGGCGCCGCCGCTCCGGCGGGACGGGACGCGGCCAACCAGCCACCACAGGTTGTTCACGCCCGCGGGCGGAAGGGCGAAGGGCGAGCCGCCCCCGGATCGGCGCGGCGCGACCATGGCCGCCTCGGACCTCCTGCGCGCCGCGGCCCGGCCGGATCATAGTAATTCAAACTTATCGTCTGCCGGACTGTCGTTTATTCCGCAACTTTCGGATGAAACTGAAAGACTTCTTTGCACGTTTTGAAGGCGTTCGAGCGGGTCTTCCGCGTTGTCATGTCGCATTCATACTATGGAAATTCGTTTCAATCATAGTTTGTATCAGGACGACCTTTTCCGACCGGCATCATGACGATGACGACCCAACAACTAAGCTTGACGACTAATCGGTTTTGCTTTGCAATGCCGGGCCGCAGCGGCGTCCGGGCACCGCTTCGCGCCGTGTCGCTGCCAGCTTCCACGCGAACCCGGTCATGATCCAGTCCCAGATCCGTCTCCGCTTCCGCCGTCTGGCCGAGAGCCTCCCCGACGCCGTGGTCATCGTCGACAAGGCCGGGCGCGTCCTGTTCTGGAACGCGGGCGCCGAAGCGCTTTTCGGCCATCGCACCAAGGAGGCCCGCGCGCTGCATTTCCTCGATCTCGCCGACCTGCGCGAGGGCGAGGCGGACGAGCCCTTCGCGACCGTGATGGACCGGCTCGCCGGCGCCTGGCGCAGGACCGAGGCGCGGACGCGCGGCGGCGAGCGCCGGCTTGTCGAACTGTCGCTCGCGCGCTGGCAGGCGGACGGGGTGCCCCTCTACGGCGCGATCTTCCGCGAGGTCTCCCATTGCTGCAGCGCGGACGCCGAGCCGCCCCTCGCGCTGTCCCGCGACGCGCTGACGGGGCTCGCCGACCGCGCGGCGATGCGCCGGCTGCTCGAGGAGGCGCTGGCGCAGGGCGAGGTCGGCGTTCTCCTCGTCGATCTCGACGGGTTCAAGCTCGTCAACGACACGCTCGGCCATGCGGCGGGCGACGCGGTGCTGCGCGAGGCCGCCGCCCGCCTCCTCGGGGCCGTGCGCCTGCAGGACTGCGCCGCGCGCATCGGCGCCGACGAGTTCGTCGTGCTCCTGCCCGGCTGCTGCGAGGCCGAGCACGGCGCCGCCGTCGCCGCGCGCGTGGTGGCCGCGATGGAGATGCCCTTCTCGGTCGGGGAGCGCCTGGTGCATATCGGGGCGAGCGTCGGCCTCGCGCTGGCGCCGCTCCACGCCGGCGCCGCCGACGAGATCCTGCGCTGCGCGGATCTGGCGGTCCGCAAGGCCAAGACCGGCGGGCGCCACCGCTACCGCCTCTACGATCCCTCGCTGCGCATCCCCGTGGCCGAGCGCCAGCGCTTCGTGCACGAGTTCCATCGCGCTCTGGAGAACGAGGAATTCGTCCTCCACTACCAGCCGCAGCTGCGCCTGCGCGACCGCCGGCT
Source organism: Aurantimonas sp. Leaf443 (assembly GCF_001425575.1). Classification (GTDB taxonomy): domain Bacteria; phylum Pseudomonadota; class Alphaproteobacteria; order Rhizobiales; family Rhizobiaceae; genus Leaf443. Next base: position 46,879 of record NZ_LMRD01000003.1, read on the forward strand.
CGTGGGCGCCGAGGCGCTGATCCGCTGGAACCACCCGACGCTCGGCCTTCTGCCGCCCGGCGCCTTCCTGCCCGCGCTCCTGTCCGGCCCCCACGCGGTGGCCATGAGCGACTGGGTGCTCGACGCCGCCTGCCGCCAGGCCGTGACCTGGCTGGAGCGGGCGGGCCCCGAGTTCCGCATGGGCGTCAATGCCTGCCTGACGCGCCTTCGCTCGGGCGACATCGCCGACACGACGCTGGAGCTTCTGGCCCGCCTCGGCCTGCCGGCGCGCAATCTCGAGCTGGAGATCACCGAAGACGCCGTCCTCTCGCGCGAGGAGGCCTCGCTCGCGGCCCTGCGCCAGCTGCGCCAGGCCGGGGTCGGCATCGCCTTCGACGATTTCGGCACCGGCTACGCCTCGCTCAGCCTGCTGGAGGACTTTCCCCTCACCCGCGTGAAGATCGACCGCTCCTTCGTGCAGAAACTGTCGAAGGCGCCGGACGTGCCGGTGGTGCGGGCCATCCTGCAGCTCGCCGCCGGCTTCGGGCTGGAGGTGATCGCCGAGGGCGTGGAGACGCAGGACCAGCTCGAGCGCCTGCGCCTCATGGGCTGCGCCGAAGGCCAGGGCTATCTCTTCGGCCGCCCCGTCCCGGCCCGCGACTTCGCCGACGCCTGGCTGCGCACCAGGGCCTGAGGGGCGACCGGGCGCCATGCTCACCCATGTGGTTCTCCATGGCGCCGTTGACCGCGGCGAAGTGGGTCGCATTCTGTCGCAGATCGGGGCCGCGATCCCCCGGGACACGTTCCCCGTCTTCCTCCACCGGTCGGAGCCGACGCGCCGCGAGGCGCAAGCGAGAATGCCGGTCCCGGCCTGACGACGGGTTCCCCCGGCGGTGTTCGCTCGAAAAGCTCCCGCGCCCCGAAGCCGAGCGCAGAACGCTCTGCGTGCCGAGCCCGGCACGGCCGCGCCCTTGCCGTCCGATTCAACCCTGAAAGCGCGCGAGGCGGCGGGGGACAACAACCCGGCATCGGCGCCCCGGCAAAGGTCTTATCGAGACGACAATATCAACGGTATGATCTGACGTCCCATATTGAATGTTCGTCTTATCAATTCAGCCTAAAGGTTCGGCCACAGGATTTTCCGAGGGACGAATCATGAAGATATCCCACTCTCTCGCCGCGTTCGGCGTGGTCGTCGCGGTCAGTTTCGCCGGCGCGATCGCACTTCAGGCGGTTGCGCTGCAGGCCCTTCGCATCAACGGTCCCGCCTACGAGACGATCGTCGCCGGCAAGGACGTGATCGCCGACACGGCGCCGCCCCCGCTCTACGTCGTCGAGGCCTATGCCCTGGCACTGGAGGCGACGGGCAACCGCGAGCCCCTGGACGTGGACCCGACGAAGCTCGAGGGCCTGCGCGCCGCCTATGCCGCGCGGCTCGCCCACTGGTCCCGCTCGACCCTTCCCGCCGAACTGAAAACCGCGCTCGAGGACGATGTCGGGCGCAGCGGTGCCGCGTTCTGGTCGCGCCTCGACGCGCTTCTCTCCGGCCTCGGGACGCAGAGCGAGGAACGCAGGCGCGCCGAGACGGCGGCGCTGCAGGACGCGTTCCACGCGCACGACACGGCCGTGCGCGCCTTCGTGGAGCGGTCCGCCGCCTTCCTGCAGGCGCAGGAGCGCGAGGCCGCCCGGCGCAGCGCCCTCTTCAACCGGCTGTGCCTCGCGGCGGGACTGGCCTCCTTCGTCCTTCTCGTCGCCGGTCTGATCTGGTTCCACCGCCGGGCCGTGCGCCCCCTCGGCCTCACCGTGCGGCAGATGGAGACTCTGGCGAACGGCGATTTCCGGCAGGAGACGCTGGGCGTTCACCGGCCCGACGAGATCGGCAGCCTCTCGCGCTCGATGGAGAGGATGCGCACCACGATCTCCGCCTCGCTCGCCGTCATCAAGCGCTCCGCCGATCAGGTGAGCGGCGGATCGGGCCAGTCGGCCGACACGGCCGAGCAGCTGTCGTCGGGCTCCTCCGAGCAGGCCGCGGCCTCCGAACAGGCCTCGGCCGCCATGGAGGAGATGACCGCCAATATCCGCCAGAACGCCGACAACGCCGCCCAGACCCGGACGATGGCGCAGCTCGCCAATGCCAGCGCGGAGAAGTCCGGCCTCGCCGTCACGAGCGCGGTCGAGGCCATGCGCACCATCATGGACCGCATCCGGGTGGTCGAGGAGATCGCCCGCCAGACCGATCTCCTGGCGCTGAACGCGGCCATCGAGGCGGCCCGCGCCGGCGGTCACGGCAAGGGTTTCGCGGTGGTGGCGGCGGAGGTCCGCAAGCTCGCCGAGCGCTCCCGCCGCGCCGCGCAGGACATCGCCGACCTTTCGGGCTCGACGCTCGCCGCCTCCGAGGAGGCGGGCCGCATGCTGACGGCCCTCGTCCCCGAGATAAGGCGCACGGCCGAACTCGTCTCGGAAATCTCCTCGGCCTGCCGCGAACAGACGGTCGGGGTCGAGCAGATCAACCAGGCCATCCAGCAGCTCGACCAGGTGACGCAGGCCAATGCGGGCGCCGCCAACGAGATGGCCGCGACCTCCGAGCAGCTCTCGACGGAGGCGCGGCACCTGAACCACCAGATCGGCGGCTTCCGCCTCGGTTCGGGAGACGCGGGCGCCCCGGCCCGGTCCGCCGATGCGGCGCCGGGCCTGCGAGGCGCACGGAACGCGGCGATGGCGCAGGCCGCCTGATCGCGGGCGTCCCCTTGGCTCGGCGCCATGGGACCCCCTGGCGACCGGCCTTCAGGATCGGTCAACCCTTCCCCGCAATTCCCGCCCTGCGTGTGGCGTGATCCCGCTTCCTTAAGGACTTCCCGCTAGGGTCCGGGGGCTCACGAAGAGGGTGTTGCCATGCGGATGACGATCAAGAGGCGCCTTGCCGCCGGTTTCGGCGCGGTCCTGGCGCTTTCGGCGGCGGCGGGCGTCTACGGCGTCGTCAGCCTCGGCACGGTCAACGCGCAGCTCTCGGCCTTCGTCGAAAAGCCCTATGCGCAGACGCGCCTGTCCGGCGGTTTCTATTCCGACGTGCAGGGCCTGCGCGTCCTCATGAACGGGCTCATCCACGACACGGGCGCGGCCGGGCAGGCGGAAGGGCGCCAGAGGCTCGACGCGGCGGTGGAGAAGATCCGGGGCGACCTCAAGCGCTTCCAGGCCAATTCCGAGGCGCAGGACGCCGCCCAGCAGGCCGAGATCCAGGCGATGGAAAAGGCGCTGACCATGTGGCGCCAGAAGGCGCTCTTCGCCCTCAACCTCGCCGCCAAGGCCAAGAGCAACAGCGAGAGCGCCTTCTTCGGCCGCGAGCTCGACCCCTCGGCCGAGAAGATCGGCGCGGTCCTCGCCGCCGCCGAGAAGAGCGCCGCGCAAACCGGCGACGAGGCGCTCGCGCGCGCCTCGATCACGGTCCAGGCCCGCCTGTCGCAGCTCCTCTTCCAGGTCAGCGCCTTCTCGCGCAGCGGCGAGCCGACGGCCAAGGCCAAGCTCGCCAAGCGCATCGCCGAACTCGACAAGCTGACGGCCGCCTTCGCCGCGACGCTGACCGGAACGCCCGGCACCGCCGCCGGCGAGGCGGCCGTCGTCACCGACGGCTGGAAGACGATGCGCCTGGCCGTCCGCTCTTTCCTGGAGCGCGACGGCTCCACGCTCTCGGCCGCCTCCGTCATCGAGACGACCGAGATGCAGCCGCTCGTCATGGGCATGACGCAGTCGATCGACCGGCTGGTGGCGATCGAGGCCGCCCATGGCAGCGCCATGCAGGAGACGGCGGACGCCGTCTTCTCCAGGACCCGGCTCGGCCTCGTCGGCATCGTTCTGGCCGCGACGCTTCTCGGCACGCTGGCGGCGGCCTCGATCGCCCGCTCCATCGGCGGCGGCCTGAAGCTCCTCGGCACCCATGTCGCGCGGATCGGCACGGGCGACATCTCCAGCCCCCTCGCCCATACGCGCCGCGACGAGATCGGCGACCTTCTCGACCAGCTCGGCGCCATGCGCGCGACGCTCGCCGACATCGTTGCCGGGCTCCTGCGCTCCTCCGGCGAGGTTGCCTCGGGTGCCGCCCTTTCGGCCACCACCGCCGAGCAGCTCTCGGAAGGCTCCGGCCAGCAGGCGACCGCCACCGGCCAGGCCTCGGCCGCCGTCGAGGAGATGACGGCGAATGTGCGCCAGAACGCCGACAACGCCGCCCAGACCGAAACGATCGCCGGCGATCTCAGCGCCGCCGCGCAGAAGAGCGGGGAGGCGGTCGCCGAGTCCGTCTCGGCCATGCGCGAGATCGCCGAGAAGATCACCATCGTGCAGGAGATCGCCCGCCAGACCGACCTCCTGGCGTTGAATGCGGCCATAGAGGCGGCGCGCGCCGGCAGCCACGGCAAGGGTTTCGCGGTGGTGGCCTCCGAGGTGCGAAAGCTCGCCGAACGCTCCGCGCTCGCCGCCGCCGAGATCGGCACCCTGTCGGTCCGGACGCTGGACGCCTCGCGCAAGGCGGGCGAGCGGCTGGAGGGGCTGATCCCGAACGTGCGCCGCACCGCCGAGCTCGTCTCGGAGATCTCGGCGGCCTGCCGCGAGCAGGCGGTCGGCATCGAGCAGATCAACCAGTCGATCCAGCGCCTCGACCAGGTGACCCATTCCAACGAGGCGGCCGCCGGCTCGATGTCGGCGACCGCCGACGAGCTCGCCCGCGAGGCGAGCGCCCTGCGCGAGCGCGCCGACTTCTTCAAGCTGGAGACCCGCCCCGCCACCGCCGCCGAGGCGGCGCCGGCAAGCGCGGCGCCCTCGGCCCTGCCCGCCCCCGTGGAGGAGATCGCGCGCCGCCGCGCGGCCTGACCGCTCATTCCAGCGCCCGCAGCATCGGCTCGACGCGGAAGGCGCCGGCGGCGGCCTTGCGCGTCAGGCTGCGCAGATAGCCGCCCGGCGAGGTGATGCGCTCGGCGCGCTGCAGGATGCAGGCGACGACGGTCGCGGCCTGCGCCTCGCCCATGGCCGCGACGGCCCGCGCCCAGGCATCCTGCGAGATGCCGAGAAAGCCGCGCACGAGCTGGGCGACGGTGACGAGGTCGCGCCAGTCCCGCATCGGCTGCAGCGCATAGGCCGTGATGTCCGGGCAGAGCCTGAGGACGGTGGCAAGGTCGAAACCCGCGCCCCGCGTCTCGGGCGCCCGGCGCAGACGCGGGGCGTCCCCTCCGCCACCGCCTCGCGCCGCGTCCGGCACCCGCCCGACCTCGACCCCGTCGGGCTCGGCCTCGGCCCCTTCTCCATGTCTGTGGCCGTTGGATTCAGTGGATGGGTCTGGCTTTGAATTCTGATGGTGGCGCTCGCTGCGAGCGTCATTGGCGCTCATTTCCTTCTCTTCGAGCGCATCGAGATAGGCCGTCTCCACCTCGGCACGCAGGCGCACGAGCTCCGCTTCCAGGGCTTCCAGCCGCTCGAGCGAAGCCTTGGCGCAGCGCTCCAGAACGGCGCGCGACAGGCGCGCGAGATAGCCCGCCCAGTCGCCCCGCCGATCCTCGGCCAGGGCGGCCTCCACGACCTTGCGGATGTCGCGGCGGTGGATGGAGATCGCCGAGCGCAGGCGCCGCGCGGCCGCGGCCACGCGCCGCTCGGCCTCGGCCGCCTCGAAGATGGCACCGGCGGCCAGCGCCAGCGGCGAGAGGTCGAAGCCGAAGGCCTCCCCTTCCCCGCCGGTCTCGTCGCGGCGGCGGAAGCGCTTGCCATTGGGACTGTCGCGGCGAAGGACGAGGCCGGCGCCGACAAGGGCGGCCAGATGCCGGCGCAGCGTCGCCGGGGCCATGGCGCGGGTGCGCAGCGCGAGTTCGCGGTTGGAGGGAAAGACGATGGCCGGAGCCGAGCCGTCGATCTCCTTGCCCGGCTGGAAGGAGAGGAGCGCCTCCAGGACGCAGATCGTGCGATCGGACAGGGCGAAGCGCTCGCGCGCCTGCGACAGCGCGCGCAACAGCTGCCACTTGTCGGCGACGCGTCCGTCGTTGCCGTTCGCGGCGCCCGCCTTGCGGCCGCGCGCCATCGCCTCCTGCCGCTCGCGCAGCCGCTTCTCCGCCACCATCGCGGCAGCCGAGATCAGCCTCGCGCCGAAGGGCGAGCTCCAATCGTTCCCGGTCATGGTTCGTACCCCGGAACCGAGGCAAAGCGGGGCCGTGGCCGGAACGCGTCCGCACCTTGACAGGGGCAGCCGGAAATGATTCTTTCGGATTGCTACATCGAGAAAGAGGCTTCCGGGCGGGAACGTTCAGGGGGCCTTTTTTTCGTCCTCGATTTCCTTCCTTTCCTGGCTCGTTGCACGGGTTCTGCGGTCCGGCCGGGTCGCGGCCGGGATGGGTGTCAGCCGCCGCCCCGGCGCGCCGCCTCGAAGGCGGCGTGAAGCGCGGGCAGTTCGGCGGCGACGAAATCGGCGAAGTCGGTCGCGGTCAGCTCGATCGTCGCGCTCTTCTTGGAGCGGCGCAGCGTGCCGAGGCGCGCCCCGTCCGGCAGCGTCAGGGGCGCGCCCTGGGGCGAGTCCGCGCCGCGCGGCGAGAGGCGGGTGAAGAGGCGCGTGAAGCGCTCGTCGCTCGGCGCGTTCAGGAAGCGGGAGAGCCCCATCTCGTCCTGCGCCTTCGCGATGTTCGCCTCGCCCTTCAGGAGTTCGGCCAGCGCCATCCAGCGCGGGCGCCCGGCGCGCGGCGCCGGGCCTATGGCCTGCGCGATATGCAGCGGGATCATCTCGGCCACCTGCAGGAGGCGCGTCATCTCCGTCTTGTGGACGCCGAGCGCGGCCTCCACCGTGCGCCGCTCGAAGCCGCGCTCCAGGAGCGCCCGGCAGAACAGCGCGCGTTCGATGAAGGAGAGGTCGCGCCGCTCGGAATTCTCCTTGCCCTGCGCGAGCACCAGCTCCTCGTCGGTAAGCCGGCGCACCACGGCGCGCACGGGCCGCCCGAGCGCGGCACAGGCCGCGATGCGCCGGTGCCCGTAGGCCGCCTGGTAGCGCCCGGCCTTCGCCTTCTCGGCCTCGGGATGGGGCCGCACGAGCACGGGCACTTCCTGCCCGCCCTCGGCGATCGAGGCCTTCAGCGTCTCGAAACGCTCGTCGCCCGCGCCCGCCCGGCTCAGCCGGTCGGCGACGAAGGCGGGCTCGATAAGGGCGGGGTCGATCTCCACCACATGCTCGCCGCGCGCCAGCGTCTCGCGCAGGCCCCGCGCCTCCTCCGCCCCGCCGCGCAGCGAGCCGAGGGCGAGGCCCATCGCCTTCACCGCGCCCGAGGTCGCGCGTTCGGCCGCGGCGCCAGGCGCGGCGACGCGCGGCGCGGCCGTGCCCTCGGGCGCGGTGCCGCCCTCGCCGCTCTCCGGCGGCGGCGGCGCCCCGTCCTCGCCCGCCCGCGCGGATCCGGTCTCCGGTGCCGGCGCCCCGCCCATGAGGAGGGCCTTCAACTCGTCCTTGCGCCGGCTCATGCCCTGCCCCCCTGCCGTCTCGACCGGGCATCAGTCTCGCCCGGCCCGACGATGCGGGGAAAACTCGGCGAAAAATCCGGCGCGCGGCGGAGCGCGCGAGGGTCCGTCCTCATGCCGCGCGCCCCCAGGCCTGCGTGACCAGGGCCTCGATCTCGTCGTTGACAGCTGTCAACGCCTCCATGGCACGGTCGTAGGTGAGACGGGAAAAGTTTTCGCGCCCGACCTCGTAGAGCGTCTGCTTGGTGAGGCCGGCATCGGAGACGGCGGTGGATTTCAGCATCGGATTGGTGAGGACGCGCGTGCCGAACTGGGCGCGCAGGAAGCCGGCGATCTGGGCCTGCGGCCCGTCATGGGGCTCGTAGCGGGTGACGAGATAGCGCAGGAAATCGAAATTCAGCGTCGCGCCCGCCTCGCGCACCACACTGAGGAGGTCGGAGGTCATGAACAGGAACTGGCTCATCGAGGCGACGTCGAGCATCTGGGGATGCACGGTGACGAGGACGGAGGTCGCCGCGCACAGGGCCCCGAGCGTGAGGAAGCCGAGCTGCGGCGGGCAGTCGAGGACGACGACGTCGTAGCGCTCGGCGACCTCGGCGATCGCCTCCTGCACGCGGGCGAAGAAGGGCGTGCCCTCCGTGCCCTCGGCGCCCGCCAGATGCCGGGGCGTGGCGTGCTCGAACTCCTGGAGTTCGAGATTGCCGGGCACGAGGTCGAGCCCGTCGAAATAGGTCGGGCGGATGATCGAGCCCATCGGCACGCGCCGCTCGTCGTAGCGGATGGCGCCGTAGAGCGTGTCGTTGCCGGTGAGGTCGAGCTCGGGCTGGTAGCCGAGAAGCGCGGAGAAGGAGGCCTGCGGGTCGAGGTCGATGGCGAGCGTGCGATAGCCCTTCAGCGCGAAATGCTGGCCGAGATGGGCCGCCGTCGTCGTCTTGCCCGAGCCGCCCTTGAAATTGGTGACGGCGATGACCTGCAGGTGCTCGCCCGCCGCCTCGTCGCGCCATTTGAGATATTGGCGCGCCTTGGGGCTGCCCGGCTCGTGCTGGGCGGCGAGGTGCCGGCGCAGGGCGTTGATGTCGGCGAGCGTGTAGGATCTGCGCCCGGCGGCGTTGATCTCGGGCTGCGGCCCCTCCCCCGAGATCGAGAGCTGGCGCAGATAGCCGTCGGAGACCCCGATCAGCTTGGCCGCCTCGCCGGAGGTGAAGGAGCGCAGCGTCTTGAAGGCGGAGGGCGGAAACAGGCGCTGGCGCATGGCCGAGAGCTGGCTCGACAGGAGCCGCGCGTCCTCGGCGATCTGCTCGTCGGCCGGCAGCGTGCCGCGCGCCGTCTTGTCCCTCACCTGCAAAGTCGCGTTCCCATCCTGTCCTGCGAGCACGGCGCCGTCTCCTGTCCTTCGTCTCGCAGAAAGACTAGAGACCCGGACTTGCGCCGACCTCGCGCCAGTTACGCTTCCCGCCGCTGACACGCCGCTCCCGCGTAGATGACACTGTTGCGAGCCCGCAGGCCGAGAGTCAAGCGAGTCGGGGGCCGTCGGCCTCCCCGTCGGGAGGGCACGAGAGGGATCGCGGCCACCGGCCGGGTTCGCCGCTGCCGTCCCGCCTCGACGGCGCCGGTTCGCCTTCGCATCTTGCCCCTATCCGGCGCCGGGGCGCAAAGGGGGACGAGGGCCGAGCCGCCACGGGCAAGGGCGGCGGCGCCCGCACATCGGCAAAACGGCCGCCCCGGCGCCGCGGCCCCTTGCGCGGCGGCGGGCGGGATGGTTTGAGGCCCCTTTCTCCTCCGGCCGACCTGGAATCCCCCCGACATGATCCGCCTCGAGAGCATCGGCAAGCAGAACGGCAAGCAGATCGTCTTCATCGAGGCGTCGGCCGCCCTCCAGCGCGGCGAGAAGGTCGGTCTGGTCGGCCCGAACGGGGCCGGCAAGACGACGCTGTTCCGCATGATCACCGGAGAGGACCTTCCGGACGAGGGCCAGGTCTCGGTCGATCGCGGCGTGACCATCGGCTATTTCAGCCAGGATGTCGGCGACATGGCGGGCCGCAGCGCGGTGGTCGAGGTGATGGACGGCGTCGGGCCGGTCAGCGCGCTGGCCGCCGAGATGGCGGCGCTGGAGGCGGCCATGGCCGACCCCGCGCGCGCGCACGAGATGGACGACATCATCGCCCGCTACGGCGACGTGCAGGGCCGGTTCGACGAACTCGACGGCTATGCGCTGGACGGGCGCGCCCGCGAGGTGCTGGACGGGCTCGGCTTCAGCCAGGCGATGATGGACGACGACGTGGCCAAGCTGTCGGGCGGCTGGAAGATGCGCGTGGCGCTGGCCAGGATCCTGCTCATGCGCCCCGACATCATGCTCCTCGACGAGCCCTCGAACCATCTCGACATCGAGAGCCTGATCTGGCTCGAAACCTTTCTCAAGGGGTTCGACGGCGCCCTCCTGATGACCTCGCACGACCGCGAGTTCATGAACCGCATCGTGACCAAGATCATCGAGATCGACGGCGGCGCGCTGACCTCCTATTCGGGCACCTACGAGTTCTACCGCCAGCAGCGCGCCATCGCGGAGGTGCAGCAGCAGGCGCAGTTCGAGCGCCAGCAGGCGATGCTGGCCAAGGAAGTCGCCTTCATCGAGCGTTTCAAGGCGCGCGCCAGCCATGCCGCGCAGGTGCAGAGCCGTGTGAAGAAGCTCGACAAGATCGAGCGCGTCGAGCCGCCCAAGCGCCAGCAGACGGTGCGCTTCGAGTTCCAGCCGGCGCCGCGCTCGGGCGAGGACGTGGCGACCGTCAAGGGCGTCAGCAAGCGCTACGGCGAGCGCGTCATCTACGACGCGCTCGACTTCCAGGTGCGCCGGCGCGAGCGCTGGTGCGTGATGGGCGTGAACGGGGCCGGCAAGTCGACGCTGCTCAAGCTGATCGCCGGCGCCTCGGAGCCCGATACGGGCACGGTGACGCGCGGGCCGAGCGTGAAGCTCGGCTATTTCGCCCAGCATTCGATGGAGATGCTCGACGGCGATCGCACGGTGCTGCAATGGCTGGAGGACAGTTTCCCGCAGGCCGGCCAGGCCCCCTTGCGGGCGCTGGCCGGCTGCTTCGGCTTCACCGGCGACGAGGTCGAGAAGAAATGCCGCGTGCTTTCGGGCGGCGAGAAGGCGCGGCTCGTCATGGCGCGGATGCTGTTCGATCCGCCGAACTTCCTCGTCCTCGACGAGCCGACCAACCATCTGGACATCGCCACCAAGCAGATGCTGGTCGAGGCGCTCTCGCGCTTCGAGGGCGCCATGCTCTTCGTCAGCCACGACCGCCATTTCCTGGCCGCGCTCTCCAACCGCGTGCTGGAGCTGACGCCGGAGGGCCCGCATCTCTACGGCGGCGGCTATGTCGACTATGTCGAGCGCACCGGCCAGGAAGCGCCGGGCCTGCGCAACTAGGCAGCGGCCGACGACCGGGATCCGGACCCGCCGGCGCGCGCCCGGCCGGTCCCGGCGGCCAGGACGCAAGAGAGGCCTGACGCCGTCGTCCCGTCCCGGCGCGCGGTCCCTCTCCCCGACGCGCCGCCGAAGTTGACAGCTGTCAACTCCGCCCATCGCGCCGCCCTGCCCGGCGCCCGAGTTGACAGCTGTCAACTCCGGCGGCCCATCCCCGCGATGTTCAACCCCGCGCGCCGGTGCTAGGACGCGGCATGGCCTTCCGCTTCGTCCACACCGCCGATCTCCATCTCGATTCCCCGCTCCGCTCGCTCTCGCTGCGCAACCCCGACCTCGCCGCGCTGATCGGCGACGCCAGCCGCGCGGCGCTGACCGCGATCGTCGATCTCTGCCTTGCCGAGCGGGTCGACGCGCTGCTCCTGGCGGGCGATCTCTACGACGGCGACCAGACCTCCATGAAGACGGCGCGCTTCCTCGCCGCGGAACTGGCGCGGCTGGACGCGGCGGGCATCTCGACCTTCCAGGTGCGCGGCAATCACGACGCCCTGTCGCGGCTGACGCGCGAACTCGTGCTGCCGCCGAGCGTCACGGTCTTCGGCGAGAAGCCGGGCCTGGTGCGGCTGGCCGCGGGCGGGCTGGAGATCGCCGTGCACGGCATCAGCTTCTCCAGGCCCGAGGCGCCCGAAAGCCTCCTGCCGCGCTTTGCCGCCCCGCTCGAGGGCGCGGTCAATATCGGCCTTCTCCATACCAGCCTCGGCGGCACGCCGGGCCACGACATCTACGCCCCCTGCAGCCCCGCCGAGCTCCATGCCACGGGCTTCCGCTACTGGGCGCTCGGCCATATCCACCAGCGCGCGGTGCTGGAGGGCGCGGCGACGATCGTCATGCCCGGCATTCCGCAGGGGCGCGACATCAACGAGGCCGGCGAGAAGAGCGTCTCGCTCGTCACGCTGAGCGACGACGGCGCCGTCCGCGTCGAGGCCCGCCGCACCAGCGTCGCCGAATTCGCGCGCGTGCCCGTCGACGTCTCGGGCCTGGAGACGCGGGGCGCGGCGGTGGACGCGATCGGACGGGCGCTGGAGGCGGCGCGCGCCGATGCCGCCTCGCCCCATCTCGTCGCCCGGCTCGCGCTTCGCGGCGCGACGCCGCTCTCCTTCGCGCTGCGCCGCGATGCCGACCTTCTCCTCCAGGACGCGGACCTGCGCGCCGGCGGCATCGGCGGCATCTGGGTGGAGAAGCTCGGCGTCGAGACGCGCGACGCTCGCGCGGGCTCTTCGGGCGCCAGCGCCGATCCCGTCGCCGAGCTCGGCGCCCTCATGCGCGGTGAGATCGCCGGCGACCACGGGCTGCGCGACGCGGTGCGGCGCCTCGCCCGCGAGACGATCGACGACCTGCCGCCCGAATTGCGGGGCCTTGCCGGGGAGGACGAGGCCGGGTTCGAGGCCTTCGTGGCCGAGCTTCTGGAAGAGGGCGGGCAGGACGTGCTCGCCCGCCTTGCCGCCGCCGGCACGGAGCCCGCCTGATGCGCCTTTCCCGCCTCGACCTCACGCGCTACGGCAAGTTCACCGGGCGCTGCATCGACTTCGGCGCGCGCCCGGCCGAAGGCGCCGACCTCCATGTCGTCTACGGGCTGAACGAAGCCGGCAAGTCGACCGCGCTCAACGCCACGCTCGACCTTCTCTTCGGCATCGAGCACGCCTCGAAATACAATTTCCTCCACGCCTATCCCACGATGGAAGTGGGCGCGGCGATCGAGCTCGGCGGCGCGCTGCACGAGCTGGTGCGCCTGAAGCGCAAGCCCGGCACGGCCTCGCTCTTCACCCGCGATCTCGCCCCCGCCAACGAGGCGCTGATCGCCGGCGCGCTGTCGGGCCTCGGGCGCGAGGCCTATCGCACCATGTTCTGCCTCGACGACGAGACGCTGGAGGAGGGCGGCAACGCCATCCTCCAGAGCCGCGGCGATCTGGGCGAACTCCTGTTCTCCGCCAGCGCCGGGCTCGCCCATATCGGCGCGGCGCTGGCACGAAGCGCCGAGGAGGCGGACGGGCTCTACCGGAAGCGCGGCCGCACCACCGAGATCGCGCTCCTCAAGGGCCGGCTGGTCGAGCTGAAGGCCCGGCGCGAGGCCATCGACATGGCCGCCTCGCGCCATTCGGCCCTCGTGCAGGAGGCGAGCCGCGCGCGCGCCGCCTATGATGCGGCCATGGCCGAGCGCGGCCGCCTCGCCGCCGATCTCGACCGGGCGCGGCGCCTCGTCAGAGCCGCCCCGCTCGCCGAGCGCTGGCGCGCCGAGCGCGCGCGCCTGGCGGCGTTCGATTCCCTGCCGCGCCCGCCCGAGGCCTGGGCGCGCGAGTTTCCCGCCGTGCTGGAGGCGCAGACGCGCCTCACCACCCGGCTGGAGGCGTCCGAGGCCCGGCGCGCCGAACTCGAGGCGCAGATCGCGGGTCTTTCGCCGGACGCGGCGGTGCTGGCGCTCGGCACCGAGATCCGCGCGCTGCGCGAGGCGATGGGCAGCTATATCAAGACCGAGGCCGACCTGCCGCGCCGCCATGCGGCCGCCGCCGAACTCGAGGACCGCCTCGCCTCCATCCTCGCCGGCCTCGGGCAGCCGGGACATGGCGAACCCGAAACGCTCCTCCTGCCCGCCGAGATCGCCGGCACGCTGCGCGGCTTCCTCGAACAGCGCTCGGGCGTCGAGACGCGCGCGCAAAGCGCCGAGCGCGAGCTGACGCTGGCCGGCGAGGCGCTGGCGGCCCTGCGGCGCGAGGCCCCGCAGGCAGGCGAGGAGACAGGCCCGGACGAGGCGGCGCTGCAAGCGCTTGACGCCACGCTCCAGCGCCTGCGCCGCTCCAGCGCGGCGGCGCGCTGGCGGCTGGAGAGCGAGGCCCTGCCGAAGGCCGAGCGCCGCGCCCGCGAGGCGCTGCGGGCGGTGGACGGGTTCGAGGGCACGGCGGCGGACCTGGCCGCGCTCGCCCTGCCGGACGCGCGCCGCCTCGACGACTGGCGCCGCCGCCTGACCGAGCTCGAACGCCAGCGCGCTGCCCATGCCGGAAAGGCCGCCGAGGCCCGGTCGCGCCATGCCGAGGCCGCCGCGCGCCTTGCCGCGCTGCGCCGCAGCGCCGGCGCCCTGTCCGACGAGGAGGCGGCGCAGGTGCGCGCCGCCCGCAACGCCGCCTGGCACCGCCACCGCGCGCGGCTCGACGGCGAGAGCGCCGAGGCCTTCGCCGAAGCGCTCGCGGCCGACGACCGCATCGCCGAGACGCGGCTCGCGCGCCTGCGCGATCTCGAAGAACTACGCCAGCTCAGCATTTCGGTCGAAGGCGCCGAGGCCGCGCTCGGCGCCGAGACGGGACGCCTGTCGGAGATCGAGGCCGAACGCCGCGCGCTGGAGGCCGAGATCGCCGCCCGCGCGCCCTTCGCGCCCGCCGCGGCGGGGGAGGGGAGGGGGGAGGACCTCCTGGAGGCCCTTGCGCATCTGGCCGAGCGCCGCGCGCGCGCGCTGGAATACGGGGCCGCCCTCGAGGAGACGCGCGAGAGGATGGCGCAGGCCGAGACCGAGATCGGCCGCGATCTGGAGGATCTCTCCGCCGCGCTCGCGCGCTGCGCGCCTTCGGCCGCGTCAGGGATGGCGCAGGCGCAGGCGCTCCCCGCGCTGGAGCGCCTGACGGAGGAGGCCGAGGCGGTTCTCGCGCACAGGCGCTCCGAGCGGGACGCGGCGAAGACCTCCGCCCGCCGGCTCGCCGAGGCCGAGGCCGCGCTCGCCCGGCGCCGGCGCGAGCGGCACGAGGCCGAGAGCGCGCTCGCGCGCTGGCAGGAGGCGTTCGCGGCGGCGCTCGCCGGGCGCTGGATCGACGCGGCGCTTCCCGTCGGCGCGGTGCGCGAGATTCTCGACCGCCTCGGCGATCTCGCCGCCGTGCTCGGCCAGCGCGACGAGATGCGCCACCGTATCGAGACCATGGAGGGCGACCAGAGACGGCTGCGCGCCGCGCTCGGCGATCTCCGGCATCGGCTCGGCGAGGGCGCCGACACGCGGGCGGAGGCGGGGGAGGGGAGTCCGGTCGGCCCGCTCGCCGATCTCGCCGCGCGGCTGGAACGCGCGGAGGCGGAGGCCGCGCGCCTTGCCGAGCGGCGCGCGGAGCTGGAGCGCGAAAACGCCGCCGAACGCAGCCTTCGCGAGGAGGCGCGCGCGGTGGAGGCGGCGGGCGGACGCATGCGCGCCTTCTTCGGCGCCGGGACGCTGGCCGAGGTCGGCGCGGCGCTGGAGCGGGCGCAGGAGCGCGCGCGCCTCGAGGCCCGGCTCGCCGAGACGGGCGAGGCCCTCGCCGCCGCGCTGCAGGCCCCGGAACCCGAGGCGGCGATGGCGATGCTGGAAGGCGTCGATGTCGAGGAGACGACCCGCGCGGCGCAGGAGCTTGCCGCCCGCCACGAGGATCTCGACGGCGCGACGCGCGAGCGCTTCGCCGAGATGACGCGGGCGGGCGACGCCCTGGCCTCGATCGGGGGCGACGACGCGGTGGCGCGCCTGCAGGTGGAGCGCCAGACCGTGCTCCTCCAGATCGAGGAGGCGGCGATGCGCCATCTGCGCCTTCGCGCCGGCACGCTTCTGGCCGAGGAGGCGCTGCGCCGCTACCGCGACCGCCACCGCTCCACCATGATGGGGCGCGCGTCGGAGGCCTTCGCCTCCATGACGCGCGGCGCCTATGGCGGGCTCTCGGCCCGGCCCGAGAAGGACCGCGAGACGCTGATCGGCCTTGCCGCCGACGGAACGGCGAAGCTCGCCACCGACATGTCGAAGGGCACGCGCTTCCAGCTCTACCTCGCCCTGCGCCTTGCCGGCTACGAGGAATTCGCCGCCACGCGCCCGCCCGTGCCGTTCCTGGCCGACGACATCATGGAGACCTTCGACGAGCCCCGCTCCCAGGAGGTCCTGCGCCTCCTCGCGCAGATGGCCCGCACGGGGCAGGTGGTCTACTTCACCCACCACCGCCATCTCTGCGACATGGCCCGCGAGGTCGAACCCGGCGTGCGCATCCACGAACTGTGAGGGGAATGGCCGCCGATCCGCGGCGCGCATTCTCCTGCGTATGTGCACGCCCGAGCGGCGCGGCCCCTCCGCGCCGGCGCTCTCGACCCGCGAGGCGCTACCGCACCAGCGGCACGACGATCTTGTCGCGGCTGATCTTGATGGGGATGCGCTGGCGCTCGATCTCGACGACCTGGCGCTCGGCGGTCTTCTCGACGCTGGTGCGGGTCATGTCCTTCTCGATGGACTGCGTGCGCAGGTCGAGATCGACGATGGCCTTGGCATAGTCCTTCTCGACGGTCATGCGCTCGACGAGGAACTGCAGCGCGCGGCGGCAGTCGCCGGGCGTGCCGTCGGGGCCGGGGGCGAGGCACGGGCCGCTCTGGCGGCGGATCTCGGCGACGAGCGCCTCGGGGCGGGCGCCGAAGAGGAATTCCACGCGCCGGTTGCGCGCGCGCTCGCGCGCCGTGCCGTTGCCGGCGACGGGCAGGTGCTCGCCGAAGCTGACGCGGTAGATCGCGGCCTGATAGATGCCGCGCCGCAGGAGCCCGGAGGCGACCTGATCGGCGCGGGCGAGGCCCAGCGCCATGTTCTCCTCCTCCGGCCCCTGCGCGTCCGTGTGCCCGCCGACGAAGAGGACGACGTCCGGCGGCTCCTTCTTCAGGCTCGCCGCGATCGCGTCGAATACGCGATAGGCCTCGGGCCGAACGAGGTCGCTGCCCGAGTCGAAGAACACGTCCTGGTCGGCGACGACGCGCAGGACCGGGATGTCGGCGGGAAAATCCGCCAGCCCGTGCTCGGCGGGCGAGATGCGGTCCTCGTGGAAGGCGAACCCGGCCTGACCGGCGGCGAGGCGCTTCAGCCGCGCCATGCGGTCGCGGTGTTCCAGATCCACCGTCTCCCAGGGCTGCGACAGGCAGGGCAGGCCTGGCGCCGCAGCGCTCGCGCATTGCGCCAGCGCCGGGCGCTCACCGGCAAGGGCGAGGAGGGCGCAGACCGCGAACGCGGCGGCGCAGGGGCGGGGGCGGGCGGCGCGCTGCAGGCGGGCGCGGGCGAGGAAGGCGAGGGGGCGCGCGAGGGGTCCCGTGTCAGAAGGCGCCATTCTTCACCCGCTGCAGCGTGAAGGAGAGGCTGTCGCCGACCACTTCGAAGAGGCAGATCTCGTCGGAGGTGCGCCCCGTCAGGGTCTCGCCCTCCACCGTGAAGGCGAGGTCGCGGAAGCCGCCGAAGGGGATCCAGGCGTCGCATTGGGGCCTCGGATCGGGCGTCTCCTTCCAGACCTGCGCGAAGACCTTGTCGCCGATGAAGGTGCAGCGGTCCTCGCTCTCGCAGTTGAGCAGGCCCTCGAAGGGCGAGAACAGGGTGCGGGTGGACTGTTCCTCGATCCAGGACATGACGACCGAGCCGTTGCGGTCCCTGGCGAGGCGCATGCGGATGGGGAACTCGCCGACCGAGGGGTAGACGATCGTGCCCTGGAAGACGGAGGACGCGACGGGCACCGCGTTGGCCGAGAGCGCGCCGCCGATGCCCGCGATCGTCTTCAGCTGGCCCTTGGAGGCGAGGAAGAAGGATTTCAGATAGGCCGCCTGCGCCTCGCCCGCGGCGGTGCCGGCGTCGAAGAGATGCACCTCGGCGCGCTGCAGGTCGAAGCCGGCGCGCTCGGCCGCCATGCGCCCGCTGGCATGGGCGTCCTCGCCCGATCCCGCCGCCGTCTCGTAGAGCGAGAGGTCGGTGAGGAGGACGAGGCGCGGCAGGCCGTTTTCCAGCGTGAAGCCGCGCGTGCGCAGCAGCGAGCGCACGAGCCCGCCCTCGGGGAAGGGCGCGGGCGCGGCGGGGCCGATGCGCGCGCGCGTCACCCCCTCCATCAGCGCCAGCGTGGCGGCGCGGGTGAACCCCTCGGCGCTCTTCTCCTGCAGACTGCGCCAGTCGCGGCCGAAGAAGCGGTCCATCGCGCCCGTCTCCGCGTCCCGCCGGCTCGCCTCCTCGGCCGCCACGAGCGGCAGGCAGCCGGAGAAGAGGACGGTGAGGCCCGAGCCGTCGGCATTGGCGATGGCGACGGTGAGGCGCTCGCGCGCGTCCATCAGCTGCAGGATGGCGGGGGAGGCGGCGTCGAAATATTGCGCGGCGAAGCGGCGCCAGGCCTTGTTCTGCGGCGCCGGCCCCTCGGCCGTGTCGGGCACGACGAGCGCGCCGTCGATCACGAGGAGCGTCTGGCGCAGCGAGAGCGGCCCTTGCGCGGGGCTGCAGCTCTCCTCCAGCGGCCCGGCCGCGGCGGGGCCGGCGGCGGCGGCGGCGGCGAGCAGCGCGAGGAGCGCCGTGAGCGCGAGGATCGGGCGCATGGGGGCCTTCAGAGATAGTTGAGGCGGAAGGGGCGGGCGGCGTACTGGTCGGGCGTCAGGCGCTCGGCCTCGCCCTCGGCGAGCTCGGGCCGCGTCTCGAACGTGGCGCCGCTGCCGCGCAGGGCGTCGACGAGGCGCATGCGGTAGGCCTCCAGCACCGAGAGGACGCGCGCGTCCTGCTGGCGCAGCCGCGCGAAGACCTCGCGCCCCTCGCGCATCTCGGCATTGTTCTGCAGCATCTCGTGCTTGCGGCGCGCCTGTTCCACCGCCTTCTCGCCGCTCGCCTCGATGCGCTGGAACTCGCCGCGCAGCGGCTTCTGGATCTTCTCGCGGCTGGCATGCATGCGCGCCTCGGCGCGGCGCTTGTCGGTGAGGGCCTGCGGATAGTGGTGGTCCTCGTCATGGGCGAGATAGGCGAGCAGCACGCCCACGATCCACACGACGAGATTGCCGATCATCGAGCCGCCGATGATGGTGAAGGTGTTGATTTCCACTGAGAGCTGACCCAGGCAGCTTCGGTTTTTCCATCGAGAATTGACCCATGTTTGAACTCGTCTCCACGCCATCGGTGCGGGGACATCGGAGTG
>NZ_LMRD01000004.1 GCF_001425575.1 Aurantimonas sp. Leaf443
CACTCCGATGTCCCCGCACCGATGGCGTGGAGACGAGTTCAAACATGGGTCAATTCTCGATGGAAAAACCGAAGCTGCCTGGGTCAGCTCTCAGTGGAAATCAACACCATACCGACATCTTGATCTATCCTTCAATGTTTGGGGGCGGCGGCCCGCGCGTCGATCGCCGCCGCTACGATGCGGCGGAGATCACGGAGGCTGCGCGTGGGGCGGGCGCCCCACGTCGCGGTCACGGCGGCGATCTCGAGCGGGTCGAGGCCCGGCTCCATGGCAGAGTTCACGCCGCGCTCGCGAAGCACGTCGTTCAGCGCGGTCGAGACCAAGGCGGGCACGTGCTCGAGCGCGGGAGGCGGCATGCGGAGGACACGCAGGCGGTCGATCAGCGGCCGGGGAATGCCCTCGACCTGGTTGGCGGTGAAAACCCAGTTGACGGCATGGAGGTCGACCTCCACTTCGAGGCATTGGTCGCGCCACGCCCGAGCGGTATGGGGTTCGAGTAGGGAAAGCAGGGGGTCCGTCACCGACCCGGCGGACGATCGGCCCGCTTTCTCCAACTCGTCGATCACGATCCCAGGGTTCGCCAGGCGATACCTGGCCACGGTATCGACGGGCAGGGAAGGATAGGCGCCAGACCACCGTCGAGGTGATCCGACGAGGCCCTGATCCATGGTCGTCGCCGCATCGAGGCTGGCGTAAGGGAGAAGCAGGCCGTCCAGGAGACCTCGGACGAACGTCGACTTTCCGCACCCCGGGGGACCTACAAGCAGGGTCGGGCGGAAGCGGATCGGCCGGTCGGGAACGAGATCACCGAGCAGCGTGTCCACGACGGCCGCGGCGTGCGGATAGGCGGCCGACAGCTCCGCCACATGCGCGCGGATCGTCCCGTGCGACGGCGCGACGGCGTAGTCCAAAGCCTGCGCCTCGACGCCGCGGACGAACATCCCGACCGCCTTCTGCGCATCCCCGCCCAATGCTGGGATGACGGTCAGCGTCGGGTGCGGGACGGTCTCGTGCTCGGGCACGTCGTCGAGTTCCTCCTTGCTCTCGTCCGGCGACAACAAGGCCGGGAGACCTTTACGGACCGGCGGCTGCGGGACGCGCCAGAAGCTTGCCAGGAGATCCTGGCCGAGATCGTGCGCATGCGTATGGAGCGAGGCCGACTCCGGTCGCCCCTGGGAGCGTGCGCCGCCCGACACGGCGCCCCAGCCGAGCGCGAGGGTCCCGGCGAGCTCGATGCGGAGGTCGGCTTGGTCGAGAGCTCGGTGCGTCAGTGTTTCGGCCGACCGCGCGCGGACGTCCTTCACGACCCCGCGCAGCTCTGCCGCCACGTGGGCGTAGGCGGAACCGACGTCGCGCTGCGCGGGCACCCAGCCCATCAAGGCGAGCGCCCATCGGGCTTGCCAGAGCATCGGGCTGTCTCGGCATTCCTCGATGACGTAGTTGACCAGCGCATCGTATGCGTCGGGCATGCCGGGGTTCGCTTGGGCATGCTCCATGAGAGCGAGGTGGACCCCCGTGTCGTCGACCTCGCCGGCGAGGGACAGCCAATACTCGCGCCAGTCGGGCTGCACGCGGTGTTCGTCATGCAGGACGAGCAGGGGCTGCCGCATGAGACGCTCGAGCAGCTCGACGTCGCAACGCTCCGGTTCCGCCATGTCGTGCCTCCTTGTAGTCGGTTGGGATCAGGTGGCGGGCTTGCCGAGGCGGAGCACGCCACCGTCGCGCAGCCGCGCGTAAGGCGAGAGAGCGGCAGTTTGGAGAGCCGCGTCACGATGGCATCGTCGGGTAGGAGCTTGCCGATCTCCTCGACAAGTTCGACAAGCGGGACCCCTCGGCTCGCCAGGGGCAGGACCGCGTCGGCGACCGACCCGACGATGGCGGGCACCTCCGTTCGCGTCCGGCTGAGCCGATCATGGTGCGGGCGACGCTGGCTTCGTCCAAAAGACGCTCGACACGGTCCGACCGCACGCTGGTAAGATCCGTCCAGTCGCGAACCGTGGCGTCCAGGCGGTAGGCGTCCTCCTCTTCGCCGTCGCGCAGACCCTGCGCGGCAGCGTGCAGCGTGGAAGCGTCGGCGACGCGGACGCCATGGACGACGACGAGGCTAGGGTTGCGCCTTGAAGCCTGCGGGAACCCGCCTTCGACGAACGTCGCGCGGAGGATCGCGTCCGCGAGCCTCGCCGCGGGTGTCAGGTACCGGATGAGCGAAGGTGGTTCGAGGTCGAGGCGGCTACGCATCGAACCGCTCCAGCGCGGCGGCCTCGAGCCGCCAAATGCGGCTCTCGGTGCGGGCGAAGCCGAGCTCGGTCGACAAGACCCACAGCGGGGAGGTCATGGCACGGCGACGGCCGGAAACGTGCGGATGCCCGCTGGGCTGTCCGACGAGGCAGGGAACCATCCGCGCGGCGGGACGCCAGTCGCTGAAGAGGGGAGCCTTCGCAAGGACGCCGCTCGGGGGCATGCCGTGTTCCCGCAGGTGGTGGAGGTCGAGCAGAAGGTCGCGGACACGCAGGATCTCGGCGTCGAGCGCGTCCGACCGCCTGCGGGAGGTCAGGATGATGGTCATGGAATCGGCTTTCGCTGGGGCCGTTGGCAATGGCCCTCGAACTGACGGATCGGTTGGGTTGTCAGCCGCGGCTCCGTATGAGGAGACCCTTCGCGAAACCAGTGGCTCGAGGGACGTGGCCGCTCGCAGCGAACCGCCGTACCTGACGGCATTCGAGCGATGGAGTGGAAAGACGGCATCGGCGGACACGCACCGTCGCGTGGCTGGTCAGATGGATGACCGTGAAGCTAGGCGGTGCGAGATTGGGGTCATCATGCCTCATGCGATGCCGCCTCTCGCTAGCTGAGCGCCGTTCGACACAATGGGCTGTTCGAGTGCTTCGGCCGCGAAGCGGCGCACCCGAACCTCGAACATCCCGGCATTCCTTCGCACGGCGGCGCTGGCCGACAACGGCGCTTCGTTCAACGTCGTACCGGGCTCCTTGGGTGTCCGCAGGCGGGCGATGTGGAGCAGCCATCCGAGGCTCTGCCAAACGATGTCTAGCGCGTCTTGCTCATGCTCCCAGTCTTGGACGGAGGCGATCGTGATCGCGTCGGCAGCCACGGACGCTGCCGCGTCCTCCGACCCGAGGTGCGCCATGTAGATCCTGCATCTCAGGTACCCGCCGACCAATTCGGGATGGAACTCCAGCCTGCCGGCGGCAGCAAGCGCGTCCGCGAGGGCGCTGACCGTCGACAGGGTGCAGTCACCCTCGAGTGCACGGATTGCGGGCCGGAGCCGGTCCTCTAGCGGACGGCCCGGAAGACCGTCGGCCCACTCCGCGAGGATGAGCGCGAAATCCTTCGAATCCTTGACCATGTCCCCGCAGGCGAAGGGATATCCGCGGAGGAGCTGCTCCGCGGTCGCGAGCTCCCCGCCGGCAAGGATCCGCCCGCGGAGAGCGGCGGCGGCGAGGCGCCGCGCATCCCTCGTGCGGACGGCGTCCTCCAACGCGGGGAATGGCTTACGCGTGTCGGTTTCCATGGACGACCTGCCAGCGTCGGGCGGGGCCGCCCGCGGAACGGGGCGCGCGGGCGAATCACCCGGGCGCGTTGCAGTCGGCATTCTGCTACGCGAAGCCAGAATAGACAATATGTGATCCGTGGTGGATGCTCTGAGATCTCTCAATTCCTAATTGTTGACACGCCGTCCGGCCCCGGCAAGTTGCCGTGATGAGCGGGGACCCGAGCATACTGAGGGCGGCGCGCCTCCTCCTGTCCATCTCGCAGGAGGAGCTCGCGCGGCTGTCGGGCGTCAGCACGCCGACGATCAAGCGGCTGGAGGCCGGCGACCGGAGGGTGGCGCTCTCGAACGTCGACGCCCTCAAGCGTGCGCTGGAGGCGCGCGGCATCCTGTTCCTGGGTGCAACAGAGACGCTGGGACCGGGCTTCCGCGTTTCGCAAGCACTCGCCGAGGGTTGGGAGCGCGGAGCCGCGCAGGCGCCGGACGGCGGTTGATCGCGTCCACCCGCGGGAACTGGCGGCAGGCGGCGTCGCTCCGTCGTTTCGCCCGACCGGGACGGGCGGGGAGCAGCGTAGCGTTCAGGCTCCGGCCTTCACGCGCGCCGCAACCTTCGCCACCGTCGTCCGCGAGCATCCGAAAGCTGCCTGCACGCTCGTCCAGCTTGCGCCGGCCCGCAGCATGGTCGCGATCCCGGCGTTGCGTCTCGCGTCCTCCGGCCGGCCTTTGTACCGCCCCTCGGCCCTTGCCAAGGCTTGGCCCTCGAGGACGCGCCTGCATCGCTCCTCGTAATCCTTCCGGGCGATGGCAGCCAGCATGTCCAGCATCATGGAGTTGACCGCGTCGAACATCCTCATGGTGAAGCCATCGGCGGGTGCTGTCATCGTCCACGAGGTCGGAAGGTCAGGGCGACGACGCGCACCTGCCTCCTTTGGATTTCGGCCCTGAGTTGCTGCCAGTCCGGTTCCGAAAGGCGAGAGAGCCTGTCCACCTGCTCGACCAACAGGAGGTCACCTGGCTTCGCGTCGCGAAGAAGCCTGAAGAGCTTCGAACGAGCCAGCTTCGCGCCCGACTCCTTCTCGACGTAGTAGGCCGCGACCTCGAGGCCATGCTCCCCGGCGAATTGGTCGAGCTCGTTTCGGGCCCGAAGGGCATCCTGCTCGTCGGTCGACGCGCGGAGGTAAGTGCGGACGAAGCCGGTCAGGCCCTCTGGTCCATTTTGCATGGTTCACTCCAGAACGGTCCGGTTTGGTTTGTCTGAATGACTTTAGTGAACCAGCTTTCGGTCGGTGCGGGAAGGGTGTACCCAAACTGAACTAGGCTGTTCGGAAGGAATGGGTAGATAACGGTCGGTCCGCTATCCGTCGGGTCATTGATCCAAGCGGACATCCGCCGACACGCTCGACAAGGTTCGGGTGCCCTTCCTGCGCAGAAGAAGCCTGACGGAGGCAAAGGCAGCAACCGCCACGCAGCCGAGTAGCGCCGTGACCAGCAGGCCGCCGCCGACGCCCATCCAGTCCGACGCAAGGGCGAAGGCGAACGGCGCCGCCGAGCCGACGATCAGCCGAATGGACGTGACGCGCCCCTGCAACGCGCCGTACCCCTCGGAGCCGAAGAGTGCGAGCGGCAGAGTGCCCCCGACGATGCTGTAGAGGCCGTTCCCTATGCCGAACAGGGCCGCGAAGACGGCGGCGCCGACGGGCGACGGCGCGGTGGCCGCGAGGAGGACCAGGGAGGCGGGCAGAAGGGCGGCGGAGATCACCGCGAGCGCCAGCGGGGACAGGTCTCGTCCGAACACCATGAGGGTGAAGCGGCCCGCGACCTGCGCCGGCCCGAACACGGCGCTGACCATGACGCCCGCCAGCCCCAGCCCCAGCGCCGACAGGATCGGCAGCATGTGGACCAGCACGGACGAGACCACGAGGCTCTGGAAGGCGAAGGCGACGCCCATCAGGAGGAAGGCCCGGGACCGAAGGGACGGCGGCACCAGGCCCCTCGCCGGGGCGACAGGGGCGACGGGTTCAGCCTCGGCCGTCGGGAGCGCCGAGGCCTTCGGCCGGCGGGCGAGCCACAGGTGGATGGGCAGGCAGACCGCGACGTTCATGGCCGCGAAGACGAGGTAGACCTCCCGCCACGACATCGTCCCGTGAAGCCACGTCGTCAGTGGCCAGAATAGGGTCGATGCGAACCCGGCGATCAAGGTGAGGTACAGGATGCTCCGCTGCGCCGTGCCCGGATGACGCTGGACCAGCAGCGGGAAGGCCGCCCCGTACTGGACGAAGGTGGACGCGACCTCGATTGCGACGAGCGCAAGGACGAAGGCAGGAGCGGCGGGAGCGAGGGCGGCAGCGACCAGCGCAACGGCGGCCGCGACCGACCCCGCGGCCATGACGCGACCGGCGCCGAAGCGGTCGAGCCAGCGTCCCGTCCAAGGGGAAACCAGGCCGCCCGCAAGGAGCGCGACCGAGAGGGCGCCGAACACCCACTCGGTCGGCCACCCGATGTCCCGCGCCATAGCGGGGGCGATGATGCCGAAGCTGTAGTAGAGGGTCCCGTAGCCGACGATCTGGCTGACCCCGAGGGCAGCGATGTCCGGCCAGGCACGGCGCGCGTCCCTCACGGGGACGGCACGAGCGGGAGCCACACCCAGAGTGCCAAGAGCGTCGCCAGCAGCACTGGCGGGGTCAGGACGAGGCCGACCCGCATGTACTGGCCCCAGGTGATCCGCTGCCCCTTGCCCGCGAGGACGTGAAGCCACAGGAGGGTCGCAAGCGAGCCGATCGGCGTGAGCTTCGGGCCGAGGTCGTTGCCCACGACGTTGGCATAGACCATGAGCTCGCGGGTGAGCGGCGCCATGTCCGCCCGGTCGATGGCGAGCGCCCCGACGAGCGTGGCGGGCATGTTGTTCATGACGGAGGCGAGTGCCGCCACCACGAAGCCCACACCCACGGTGGCGACGAACGTGCCTTGGGTCGCAAGCCACCGAAGGACGCCCGCCGCAATGTCGGTCAGCCCGGCGTTCCTGAGGCCGTAGACGACGAGGTACATGCCGATCGAGAACAGGACGATCTGCCATGGCGCGCCGCGCAGGACCTTCGGCAGGTCGACCACCGCACCACGCCCGCCGGAGAGCCACCGTCCCGCGACCGCCATGAGAACGAGGGCTGCGGCCCCGGTGAGATAAGCGATCGGCACACCGAGCGGCCCCGTCACGAAGTAGGCGACGAGCAAGAGCCCAAGGAGCGGGAACGCGGTGCGGAACACGGCCGTGTCGCGGATCGCGCTGCCGGGGGCTTCGAGCTGGCGCACATCGTAGGTCGCCGGGATGTCCTTCCGGAAGTACGCCCACAGGACGAGGAGCGTCGCCGCCAGCGAGACGAGGTTCACCGGCACCATGACCGCGGCGTAGCGGCCGAAGGACACGTCGAAGAAGTTCGCGGTGACGATGTTCACGAGGTTCGACACGACGAGCGGCAGGCTGGTCGTGTCGGCGACGAACCCGCAGGCGACGACGAAGGCGAGCGCCCCGGCGGGCGGGAATTCGAGGCGCAGGAGGATGGCGAGCACGATCGGGGTGAGGAGCAGCGCGGCCCCGTCGTTGGCGAAGACGGCTGCGATGGCCGCGCCGAGCAGGACGACGAGCGGGAACAGCCGCCGCCCGTTGCCTCCGCCCCAGCGGGCGACGTGGAGAGCCGCCCAAGCGAAGAACCCGGCCTCGTCGAGGACGAGAGAGATGATGATCAGCGCGACGAAGGTGAAGGTCGCGTCCCAGACGATCTCCCAGACCGTCCCGACGTCGCCCCAGCCCACGACGCCGGTCGCCAACGCGACCGCGGCGCCGGAGAGCGCCGACCATCCGATGCCGAGGCCTCGGGGCTGCCAGATGACGAGGACGAGGGTGGCGACGAAGATCGCAAAGGCGAGCATGGACGGTCCGGGGACAAGAGGATCAGATGGTGCGCTGGTTCACGCGCTCGGACAGCTTCTCGGCGCTCTCGACGCGCTCGGAGTAGCGATCCGTCAGGTAGCCCGAGCGACCGCGCACCAGCCAGGTGAACTTCACCAGTTCCTCGCAGACGTCGACGACGCGCTGGTAGAGGGCGGACGGCTTCATGCGTCCCGCCTCGTCGAACTCGAGGAACGCCTTCGGGACCGACGACTGGTTCGGGATCGTCACCATGCGCATCCAGCGGCCGAGGATGCGCATCTGGTTCACGGCGTTGAAGGACTGCGAGCCGCCCGACACCTCCATGACGGCGAGGGTCTTGCCCTGCGTCGGGCGCTTGGCGCCGAGGGCGAGGGGTATCCAGTCGATCTGCGCCTTCATAATCCCGGTCATCGCGCCATGGCGCTCCGGGCTCACCCAGACCATGCCCTCGGACCAGTCGGCGAGGTCGCGCAGCTCCTTCACCTTCGGATGGTCGGGCTCCGCCCCGTCGGGGAGCGGCAGGCCGCGGGGGTCGAAGGTGCGGACCTCGCAGCCGAACCAGCGAAGGAGGCGACCGGCCTCCTCGGACAGGAGGCGGGAGTAGGACCGCTCGCGGATCGAGCCGTAGAGGACGAGGATGCGTGGCGGGTGCGTCGGGGCGCCGGGGCCGGCGAGCGCGTCAACGTCGATAGGGCGAAGCTGGTCGAGGTCGACGGAGGGCAGGTCGGGAACGGCGGGATCCGTCATCGTCCGGTCTCCTTCCGCCACAAGACGGCCGAGGCCGAACACAGGCCCGTGGCCTGCCGAGTCGCCAGCACCGCATCGGGCGCCTCCGCCCGTTCGACACGCCGGAAGCCGAGCGCCGCAAGGAAGGTCCGCTCTTCGGTCGTAAAGGCGAACGCGTCGGCCGCGCCCCGCTGCCGGGCCCGCCCCATGAGATCGGCGGTAATGGATCGGCCAATGCCGTGCCCGCGATGCGCGGGAACGACGGCGATGGATCGCAGGAGGACGGCGGGCCCAAGGGGTTCGAAGCCGCCGATCCCGACGAACTCGCCGCCCTCGGTGGCATAGCGTAGGAACACCCGGCCGGGCTCGGTCACGTCCTCGGTCGGCAGCCCCGCCTCGGACAGGAGGCCAACGA
Organism: Aurantimonas sp. Leaf443; assembly: GCF_001425575.1. Taxonomy (GTDB): domain Bacteria; phylum Pseudomonadota; class Alphaproteobacteria; order Rhizobiales; family Rhizobiaceae; genus Leaf443. The sequence continues at coordinate 8,575 of NZ_LMRD01000004.1, forward strand.
GGCCGGCCGGATCGTCGACGGCGGTCGCGACGAGCGCCGGGGTCATGCCCGGGTGCCTCCAACGGTCTCCCCGTCCTCCTTTGTGAAGGTGGCAACGGGGTTCGCAAGGAGCGGCAGCACCTTCTCCGACGGGCGGCAGAGAGCTGCGCCCTTGTCCGTAACGACGATCGGGCGGTTGATGAGGATTGGGTGCTCGATCATCGCCGCAAGGAGCTCCTCGTCCGTCAGCTTGGGGTCGGCAAGGCCGAGCTCGGCGTAGGGCGTGCCCTTCTCCCGCAGGATGTCCCGCGGCTTCAGGCCCATCATGTCGAGGAGTTCGGCCAGGACCTCGCGGCTCGGTGGGTCCTTCAGGTACTCGATCACCTGCGAGTCCTCGCCGGACTGGCGGATCATCTCCAGCGTGTTGCGGGACGTGCCGCAGGCGGGGTTGTGGTAGATCGTGACGGTCACGGACAGGTCTCCGACGGGCATGACGGGGCGAGGAGGTCGGCACCGAGGTTCCCGCAGATCTCCGTGTTCCCCGAGCAGCAGTCCTCCGTCAGGAAGGCGAGGAGCTGGCGCATGTCGTCGTAGCTCGCGGCGTAGAGGATGCGGCGGCCGTCCCGCCACGAGCGCAGGAGCCTGGCGCGCTCCAGCGTCGCAAGGTGGAAGCTCATGCGCGTCGGCGGGATCGACAGAGCCTCGGCGATCTCTCCGGACGGCATGCCGTTCGGGCCGGCTCGGACGAGCATCCGGAACGCCGCGAGGCGGTCGGCATGGGCAAGGGCAGACAGGGCGGCAACGGCTGTGTCGTCGTTCATTCCTGCAATATTGCAAACATCGTTGTAATGTTCAAGGTCAAGGCGTGAATGGACGCTATCGAGAGTGACCGCGTGCTGCGCTTAAGTTGTTGTGGAGGTAGTAGCGGATGGCCGCTTGCGGAAGTTCGCCCGCCAAGGGCCGATCCGCGCAACCTGGGTGGAAAGCCGCCATTCGACTACGCCTTCTTGGACGCGGCATAGCGTGGAAGAGCAGACGTTCGTACCGTCCCCCTGTCTCGGAAGCTGCCGTTCGCGCTTGTCACCTTCCCCGATATCGAAGCGCGTCGACGAGAAGCGTGAACGCGGCCGACGGTTGCCGACGGCTCGGGTAGTAGAGATGGAAGCCCGAGAACGGTGTGCACCAGTCCTCGAGGACACGGACGAGCTTCCCTTCTGCGACCGCGCCGGCGACTTGGTCCTCCAGCATGCATGCCAGCCCAAGGCCGGCCATCGACGCGTTCAGCAGTGCCGAAGCGTTGTTCATGGCAAGTTGCCCTTCCACCCGAACCCTCAGCTCCCGGCCGTCCTTCTCGAACTCCCAGGCGTAGAACCCTCCGGAGGTCTCCAGTCGGAGGTTCAGGCATTGATGCAGGGCGAGATCCTGTGGCGTCTCGGGGCGATCGCGTGTCGCGAAGTAGGAGGGAGCCCCCACCACCGCCATCCGCAGGTCGGGCCCGATGCGCGTCGCGATCATGTCGTGCGCCAGCGCCTCGCCGATCCTCACCCCGGCGTCGAACCGCTCCGTCACGATGTCGGTGAGGCCGTTGTCGATGCTGATCTCGACGTTGATGCCGGGGTACTCGGGCAGGAGCTTTGCCAGTGCAGGAACGAGGATGGTGTTCGCCGCGAGCTCGGTGGTCGTGATGCGGATCGATCCCGCGGGCTTCTCCCGCAGCTCGCCGATCGACGCGAGCTCGGCGTTGATGCTGGCCAGCGCGGGAACCAGCGTTGCGAGCAGCTTGTCGCCCGCCTGCGTCGGCACGACGCTCCGTGTCGTGCGCGTCAGGAGGCGGACGCCGAGCCCGGTCTCCAGGCGGCGAACGGCATGACTGAGGGCCGACTGGGAGATGCCGAGCTTGGCGGCGGCGCGGGTGAAGTTCTGTTCCTCCGCGATGACGACGAAGGCAGTGAGGTCGGGCAGCTCAGTGCGGCGCATTCCGGGTCCCTGCTCGATCGGGCTTCCGTTCATCGATACATCAGCCGCGGCGGCCGGCGAACCTCCGGCTGAACTGCCGGCCTGACTCCACCATGCTTCGCGCGGCCGTGAGACGCCTGCGCTCGTAGTCTCGCAGCGCCGCGACCGCCCGGTCCCCCCGCACGCCGGCACGCACCGCATCGGCCAGCGCCTCGGCGTCGCTTAAGGAGGCGCCGAAGCCGCTGCCCGTCATGGGCGTCGGCACGTGGGCCGCGTCCCCCACAAGCGCGAGGCGGCCCATCGCGAGGCTGTCGGGAACGTACTCGGCGATCGGGGTGCCGATGACCGCATGGCGGTCAGTGCAGTCGAGGATGGCATCACGCCATGGAGATGGCCAACGCCGACGGGCCTCGTCTGCCAGCTCTCGGTATGTCTGGTCGGGAATGTCCGCGCCCGTCAGGGAGTGGCGGACGATGTCGTCGGCAACGCAGCCGCTGCGCCGCAGGAGATCGTTGCGACCCCGATCGTACCACGCCCAGCCAAGTTGCCTCGTGCCCATGGCGGTGGAACCGTCGGGCCCGGGTAGCGGGTAGCCCAAAAGGATGCAGTCCCCGCTCTCGAGATACGCGACGTCGCCCGGCCAGCGAGTGCCGGGCGGGAGCGCCCACTCCTCGGTGAGACCCAGCCAGATCAGGTAACCGGCGAACGTCGCGTCCGCGTTGTCGGGACAGACGGCGCGTCGCACTGTGCTTCGATGCCCGTCGGCGCCGACGACGATGTCGCCGCGGAAGGTCCGCCCATCGGACGTCACCGCCCATGCCGAGCCGTCGTCCTGACCCACGTCGCGAACGCGAACGTTCTGGTGGAGCTCGATCCGGCCGTCGGCTTCGACGGCGGCACGCAACCTGCCATGCACGGTAAACCAGGTCTGGACGCCGTGCGGCAGGGCGCCGGTCTCCGAGCGCCCGGTCAGCCTCTCGAGCAAGCCTTCCCCGACATGGACCGCGGCGCCCGTCCGCCCGCTGTCGTCGGAACGCTCCAGCATGGTGACGTCGATGCCGGCCCGCGACAGGCAGAGCGCGGTCATCAGTCCCGCCAGGGATGTGCCGACCACGACCGCGCTCCCGCGGCCGTCGGCCCGGCTCTCAGTCACCTCCTGTCTGGATATCGCACACTTCATGTTCGTGTCCTCGAGTCATGGGCCGGCAGGGCTTCACGGGAGCCTCGTGCCCGTCAGCGTGGCGAGCGTCTCGAGAAGCCGATCTTGGAAGTCCGGATCGACGACCTCGCGTGCGGGGTCTTGGCGCTCACGATGGTGCCAGTAGCCGCCCCGGACCATCGCGGCGGCGGCGTCGCTGGTGGCGAGCCAGGTCTGAGTCAGGTGCCCGAGTTCCAGGTCGTCCGTGGCCCCGGGGCCGCCCATCCTGGTGGGGACCCAGCCGGGGTCCACGGCGTTGCTGAGGACGTCCGGCCACCGTCGCGCCAGGGCTGCGGCCAGCGCGGCAAGGTGGAGCTTGCTCTCGCTGTAGGCTCGGCCCGCGTCCCAGGACCTGTCGTTCCACTCGATGTCCCGCAGTGAACCTTCGCCACTGCGGTGCAAGCCGCTGCTGAGGTAGATCAGCCGATCCGGCCGCTCGATCAGCACCGTCAGGATGTACGGCGCGAGTGTGTTGACCGCTAGGGTCGTCGGGTGGCCTTCTGGCGTCGATCCGCGCTCGGGAGCCAGGTAGATGCCGGCGTTGTGGATCACGGCGTCCATGCGCCCGAGGGCGTTGACCTGTTCAGCCACCGCGCGGGTCTCCGCCGCGTCGGCGAGGTCGCCGACCACGATCGGAACGGACCTGCCGAGGGATCGGGAAAGCCCTGCGGCACGCGCCTCGGACCGGGCATGCAGCACGACGTCGTGCCCCTCGGAACCGAGCGTACGCGCCGCGGCGAAGCCTAGGCCGTCGGTGGATCCGGTGATGAAGATGCGGGCCATCAGGGTGTCCTTCAAAGTCGGTGGGAACGGGATGGCGCTCCCGCCGATAAGGGTCAGTCGGGAATCGCGAAGCCGTACGTCGCGAGGTCCAGGCTATCCGGATCCGGGCCGCCCCGAACCCCGGTGTCCAGCGCGTCGATGGACCGGATCTCGCCGGGCGTCAGCTCGAAGTCGAAGATCGCGAAGTTCTCCGCGATGCGGGCCGGCTTGACGGACTTGGGGATCGCCGAGAAGCCGTGGTCGAGATGCCAGCGCAGGATCACCTGCGCCGCGGTCTTCGAATGCTTCTTCGCGATCGCCGTGATCACCGGATCCTCCAGGGGGTTCGTTTCGGCCTTCCCGTAGATGTACGAGCCGCCGATCGGCGACCAGCACTGGGTCAGGACGCCGTGGCGGTCGTTCGCCGCCCGCAGTTCCGGTTGGGTGAAGTAGGGGTGCACCTGGATCTGGTTGACAGCGGGAACGATGCCCGTGCGCGAGACCAGCTCGTCGAGCTTGGAGGGGGTCAGGTTGGAGACGCCGATCGCCCTGACGCGTCCTTCGGAAAGGAGCCGTTCGGCGGCTTTGTAGCTCTCGATCGTCTTGTCGAACTCGGAAGCGAGCGGCTGGTGCATGAGCCACAGGTCGAGTTGCTCGATCCCGAGCTTCTTCAGGCTGACGTCGAACGCACGCAGGGCCGAGTCGTAGCCGTAGTCGGTGATCCAGAGCTTCGTCTCGACGAAGATGTCGGATCGGGCGACCTCGGCCCGCCGGATGCCTTCGCCCACCTCGCGTTCGTTGAAGTAGGCGGCCGCCGTGTCGATGAGGCGGTAGCCGCCGTTGAGGGCCGCGACGACGGCATCGGTGGTTTCCTCGGGCTTCGACTGGAAGACGCCGAGCCCGAGGGCGGGCATCCGGACACCGTTGTTCAGCGTGATGGAGGGGTTGAAGTCTGGCATGTGTTCCTCGCAGCATTCATCCGATGCGATGCGCGCATCGGAAGGGCGGGTGGTGTGGGATCGGGCGCAAGGCCGGCCTCAGTCGGGATCGCTGATCCGGACGCTGGTGGTGACCTCGAGCGGCGATGCGAGCAGGGGCAGGAGCTGGTCGGTGACCCTCGGCACGTTCGGGTGCGCCAGGTGATCGGCGATCGCCTGTTCCGAGACCCAACCGTCGACGAGGGTGAACACGTCGGGCTCGTCGGCCTTCTGGTAGAGGTCGTAGTAGAGGCAGCCGGCCTCGGAGCGCGACGGGCCGATCAGCTCGAGAAGCAGTTCCTTCACCCGGTCACGGTGTTCCGGCCTGGCGCGGGCCACGCACACGATGTGGCGTTCGCTCGATTTGCTCGTCGACATGGCGTTTCTCCTCTCGATGGTGCGACGGGGCGCCCGGGGGCGGGGTGCCCGGGATCAGTTCTTGCCCGCGTAGACGCGGGTCATGCCGCCATCGACGACGAGGTCGACGCCGCGGATGTATCGGCTGGCGTCGGACGCGAGGAACACGAGCGCATCGGCGATGTCGCGGGCGGAGCCGACGCGTCCCGCCGGGATTTCCTTCGAGACGCGGTCGACGTACGCCGCGACGTCGGCGTCGCTCATACCTTGTTCGTGCCCGTAGCCCTCCGTCGGCACGACCCCGGGGCTGATCGTGTTCACCCTGATGCCACGGTGCTTCAGGTCGGTGGTCCAGCTCCGGGCGAGAGACCGCACGGCGGCCTTCGTCGCGGCGTAGACGGCAAATCCCGGCAGGCCCATGTCCGCGGTGATGGAGGCGTTGAGGACGACCGAGGCACCGTCCCGCAGCACCCCGAGCATGCTCTGGACGGTCAGCACGACGCCCTTGACGTTGATGCCGAGCTCGCTGTCGATCTGCTCCTCTGTCAGGTCCTCGAGGGGCGTCGCGTGGCCGCCTCCAGCGTTCGCGAACAGAATGTCCAGGTGACCATGGCCCGCCTTTATCGCCTCGGCGACCCGCAGCATGTCGGCCTTCTTCATGGCGTCGGCCTGTAGGCCCTTCGCCGAGGTTCCGAGCTTGGCGACGGCCTCGTCGAGGACATTCTGGCGACGGCCGGTGATGTAGACGAACGCACCTTCCTCGATCAGCCGCTGCGCGGCGCCGAAGCCGAGCCCCGTAGTGCCGCCGGTCACGAGCGCGACGCGCCCCTTCAGTGCCTGGGTTTCCATGGTGGGTCCTTGAGATGAGAGACGTCGGACGCGGACGGGGACGGAGCCCCGCCCGCGGCATGGCCGAGGCTCAGCGGTTGACGGACTTCATCATCTGTTCGTTGTAGCGGGCCCCGGTGACGGGGACCTTCGCCAGGAGGTCGGCGAGTTCGGCGAGATCGCCCGACGTCAGTTCGACGTCGGCGCCGCCGACGTTCTCCTCGAGGCGGTGCAGCTTCGTCGTCCCCGGGATCGGCACGATCCAGGGCTTCTGGGCCAACAGCCAGGCCAGGGCGACCTGCGCCGGGGTCGCCTTCTTTCGCTCGGCCATCTCGCCGATCCGCTTGACGAGGTTCGCGTTGGCTTGCCGGGCTTCGTCGGCGAAGCGGGGCAGCGTGTTGCGGATGTCGCCTTCCTTGAAGGTCGTCGCGTCGTCGATCTTGCCCGTCAGGAAGCCCTTCCCAAGGGGACTGAAGCAGACGAAGCCGATGCCGAGTTCCTCGAGGACGGGAAGGATCGCCTCTTCGGGATCGCGGGTGAACATCGAGTACTCGCTCTGAAGGGCGGTCAGCGGCTGGACCGCGTGCGCCCGCCGGATCATCTCGACGCCCGCCTCGGACATGCCGAAGTGCTTCACCTTGCCCTCGGTAATGAGATCCTTGACCGTGCCGGCGACGTCCTCGATCGGGACGGTGGGATCGACGCGGTGCTGGTAGAACAGGTCGATCGCGTCCGTCTTCAGCCGCTTCAGGGACTGCTCGGCGACAAGGCGGATGCGCTCTGGATGGCTGTCGAGCCCGTCCTTGGAGTTGCCGTTCTTGAACCCGAACTTCGTGGCAACCACGACGTCGTTCCGGAACGGGGCCACCGCCTCGCCGACCATCTCCTCGTTCTCGGCGCCGTACGCCTCGGCGCTGTCGAAGAACGTCACGCCGCGGTCATGGGCGGCACGGATGAGCTTGACGGCGTCGGCCGTGTCGGTCGCCGGACCGTAGCCGAAGGTCAGGCCCATGCAGCCGAGTCCAAGGGCTGAGACTTCCAGTCCGCTGGTGCCAAGAGTGCGCTTCTTCATGGTCGGTCTCCTTGTCCCGCATCGGGGAGCGTTGTTTCGCCACCGGAGATAGATCCCGCCATTGCCCGTGATTAGCCGCGCATTTTTGCATGTCGCCATGAATGCTGTTCATGGGACTGTTCAACGGCAAGATCGGGATATCGCCTTGATTGGCTCCCCATCCATGAACAGCATTCATCGCGACATGCGGGTTCCAGAGGGTAATCTCGGCGCCGAAATCGGCTAGCTGACCATTCCTGGAACAGTGACGACCGTCCGATCGACCGCTTGCGGCCTCGTGGGCGACGCGCACCGATCGTGATGGAGCCCCTCGTGAACCGTAGAAGCCTGCTCGCCTTCGCCGCGGCCGTACCCCTGGTATCGGCTCTTCCACGGACAGGTTTGGCGCAGACCGCGCAAGGGCGGACGTTCGTGCTCGTCCACGGAGCGTTCCACGGCGGCTGGTGCTGGAGCCGGGTTGCCGAAATCCTCCGGTCGAATGGCCATCGTGTCTTCACGCCGACGTTCACGGGCGTCGGGGAGCGGGCGCATCTGATGAACCCCGACATCGATCTCGACACCTTCATCCGCGACGTGTCGGCCGTGATCGAGAGCGAGGAGCTGGACGATGTCGTCCTCGTCGGACACAGCTTCGGTGGGTACGTCGTCAGCGGCGTCGCCGACCGGATGGCGGACCGCATCGCCTCGCTTGTCTATCTCGACGGCCCAATGGGCACGAACGGCAAGTCCGTGCTGGACGAAGCCCCGGACGACGTCAGGCAGGCACGTCTCGCCGCCGCGATCGACGTCGGCGGCACGAAGGCCGTCGCGCCGCCGTCCTCGACAGCCTTCGGACTTTCGAAGCCGGAGGACGTCGCCTGGGTCGACCGGCGCATGACGCCGATGCCGCTGAAGGCCTACCAGACTCCCCTCATCCTGAAGGGAGCGCCCGGCGGCGACCTGCCCAAGCGCTTCATCCGCTGCACGACCCCGGCACTTCCCAACATCGAGCCCTCAGCCCGCTACGCCCGGGAGAACGGCTGGGCCTATGCGGAACTCGCGACGGGCCACGACGCCATGGTCTCAATGCCGAGCGAAGTGGCGGCGATGCTGACGGCATCCTGAAGGCGTTCGCGGTCGCGGCCACTGGGTCGACAATCCCCGGAGCCACGACCGGCCCCCAACTCGACGGTTCGAGGAGTCCCGACGATGAAGACCATGCTGGCGAGACGCGACCTTCTCCTTGCCGGCCTTGCCGCCTCCATGCTGACGGCGCTGCCCGTCCTGACGACGACCGCACGGGCCGAAGCCAAGGATGCGCTTCCCGAAGGCGGCGCGCGACTGGACCCTCGCCAGGTTCAGTTCCTGTTCGCCGATCTCCAGCCGACGGTTCTGCCCTTGAGCCGGACGGTGCCGCCAGAAGCGCTGGGGCGCTCCGCCGCGGCCTTGGCGAAGGTCGCGACCATCCTCGAAATCCCCATGCTGTTCAGCGTGGTTCCGCAGGGCGAGGTGCCCTCGACCGTCATCGATGAACTCCGCCCCTACGCCACGGCCGCGAACACCGTCCGCAGGACGCTCGCCGGCCCCTTCATGGATCCGCCGACCGCCGCTGCCGTCGCCGCCAGCGGACGCAGGACGATGGTCGTCGCCGGCGTCGCCACCGAGGTCGCGGTGCTGCACGCGGTCCTGGACGCGGTCGCCGCGGGCTACTCTGTCCACTACGTCGTCGACGCGATCGGCGGCCTGTCCGAACGGACCGAGGCGGCTGCGATGCGCCACATGGAACACGTCGGTGCCGTCCCGACCTCCGTCCTCAGCCTGACGACGCGCCTCACCCCCGACTTCTTCTCCCCGCCCGGCTCCGAGACCTTCGAGGCCGTGAAGCCGCTTCTCTGAGGACCCCGGTTCCATGGAACTCGACACCATTAGCCCCGCACTAGGCCACTACCGTGCCACCGTCCTCGACGGAGACCTGTGGACGCGTTCCCGGCTCTCGCCGCGGGATCGGAGCATCGTCACCGTCGCCGCGCTCATCGCCCGAAGGGAAGGGCACGAGCTGGCTCGGCAGATCGAACGGGCGCTCGACCACGGCGTGACGCCCGGCGAGATCTCGGAGATGGCCACACATCTCGCCTTCTATTCGGGGTGGGGCAGCGGGACGCTGGCGTCGACGGTTGCCAGCGCGGTCTTCGCCAAGCGCGGCTTCGGTTCCGACCGGCTCCCCGGCGCGACGGTGGACTTCCTGCCCATCGACGAGGCGTTCGAGGCGCAGCGCGTCGCGACTGTCGACAGCACGGTCGTGCCGACATTCCAGACCCTCGTCGACGACACGACAGCGGTCCTGTTTCGCGACCTCTGGCTGCGTCCCGGCCTCGCGCCGCGCGACCGCAGCCTGACGACCATGTCGGCCTTGATCGCCGCCGGGCAGTTCCCGCAGATCACCTATCACCTGAACAAGGCGATGGAGAACGGGCTCACCGAAGAGGAGGCCGCCGAGGCCATCTCGCATCTCGCGTTCTACGCCGGTTGGCCGAACGCGATGTCGTCGGTGCCCGTCGCGAAGGCCGTCTTCGAGAACCGCCGCTAGCACCGACACGACCTCGCCGGAGGCCTGCCGCGGCACTGTGTCTGCCCCAACATCCGGCACGGAAGGTATTACCATGAACAGCATCGCGACCGCTGCCGCCCTTGCCGTCCTCTGCGCGTGCGCCCCGGCTTCGGCGGAAGGCATCACCGTCACGAAGAACGGCTCGCAGTCCGTCGTCAGAAGCCCGGCCGAGAACTTCACCGGGAACGTCCACACGACGAACCGCTTCAACGGCACCGCTCCCTCTCGGTTGGTCGGGTCCACCGTCGTGTTCGAGCCGGGCGCCCGCACCGCTTGGCATACTCATCCTTTAGGCCAGACCCTGATCGTCGCCGAGGGGACGGGGTTGGTGGGTCTCTGGAATGGAGCCGTTCAGACCATGTCGAAGGGCGACGTCGTCTGGATCCCCGCCGGAGTGAAGCACTGGCATGGCGCATCCGGGGACGAGGGCGTCACCCACATCGCGATCGTGGAGACGCTTGACGGCAAGGCGGCCGACTGGATGGAGCACGTCACGGACGAGCAGTGCGCCGCTCGCTGATCGATGTGTCGGCCGGCTAGGCGGCAGAAAGCACTCAACCGCGTTGGCATGACCGCTTCCCTCGCAGAAGCGGACGGGCGGTTTTCGATGAGTTCGGATATCGAGCGACGATAGACCCGATGGCATCTTCGGGTCGAAAGCGGATGGACCGCTTCCGGGCGTCCGCTTTCGCAGCGCCGATAGGCGTGGTTGGGTGGAAACCCGTTAGTCCGCTTTCGGCTGTCGGGGCTGCTTAGCTGCCGTCCGACGGGGCGCCAACGTCAGCACGAGCACCGCAGCGATCACGACGGCATTCAGCGGTAGCAGCCACGGCAGGGGATCGGTCCACTTGTCCATGTTGGTCGTGCGCCCGTAATGGGGTGGACCCGAGCCGTAGGCCTCGATCAGAGTCACGGCGTTCACCCAGACGGCGGTTACCAGAAGCGCGACGGCAAGGATCGCCCGAGCGATGCGAGCCCTTGCGCTCGCCGTTCTCATCCCGCAACGACGTCCACGAAGCGACCATGCACCCAGCCCGAGTGGCAGGGACCCCGATAGGGCGTGCGTTCCAGATGGGGCGAGGACACCCCACAATCGGTCTGGGTCCCCAGCGCAGGGTAGACGATGCCAAGCCAGGGACTGCGTTCGTCGCAGATCATGACGAGCGCGCCGGCACCGAGGCGATCGCGTTCCAGGTGCCCCGAACCGGGTCCTTCGCGGACCGACAGGAAGTTGTCGCCCTTCGGGTCGAGCCCGACGATCTGCCCGATGCTCCCGCAGGCATCGAACTCGGCGTCGCCTCCGATCTCGACGGGGGCCAAGCCCTGCGCGCCCGCGGTCGCTGCGGGCAGCCAAGCCAGGAACGTTGCCACGGCGAGAGACGTGATCGCGAACTTCAACTGAGACCCTCGTCGCTGGGCGTCAGGCCCGCCAGAGCCCGCAGCCGCCAGATGCGCTCGTCCCACCATCGCTCGATGCGACCCTGCGCCGGATCGAGTGGCAGGTCGAAGACCATGGGCCGGGAAACTCTTCGCCGTGTCCAATCCGTGTCCTCGCCCATCATCCCGTAAAGTTGCAGCATGGAGAGGGAGGACACGCCTCGAACAGCGCCGTGAGCGTCGCGCAGGACGATCCAGCCGGGCGCGTCCGATCCCCCGCCCGGCATGGCGAAAAAGCGGGGGCGGCCGCAGATCTTCACGCTCCACGCGCCATCGGGCCGCGCTTCGGTTAGATAGGGCTCGTCGCAGGCCAGCCGTCCCTCGGGCGCCAGAACCACAGCAAGGGGCACGCCGACAGCCAAGGCCAGGCCGAGTCCTGCAAACCACCGGGCACGACGCGTCACGAACGCGCCGCCGCGCTCAGTGAGACGTCGGCCTCCGGAAGCCACCCGGTCACGGGTCTGTCTCGCGCTTCGAGATACTCGACATGGATCCAACCAGGACGCCGCGCCAGCACCGCGATGGGATCGAACCGGACGAGGTAGGGACGACTGCGTCGCGGCGTATCCACGGGGGACGGGTAGAGGGTCGTCCGCTCGGCGATGACGAGCCCCGCATCGATCCAGTCGTCCCGGAGCTCGTCCAGGAGAAGGTCGTAGGGCTCGTCCTTCATGTCGCCGGTCGTCATCAGGCAGCCGCCGTGGTTCTCGGCGAGACGCAAGCTCGGCACCGCGTCGAGGCGAAGCTCGCCTCCGATGCGCTCGACCTCGCCGGGAAGCCAGGTGTCGACATCCGCCCGGTCGCCTTCCAGATAGCCCGCGAGCAGGAACAGGCAGCCGAACTGCGGCGCCTCCGGCGTGCCGTTGCCAACCCGGCGCTCGGCGAAGACGCCGTGAACATATCCGTCGTCTCCCACGACGAGCGCGAGCGAACCGTAACTTCCCGACAGCGGCTGCGAGGCACCAGACGGTGGAACGGACGCCGAGAGCAGCGCGCTAAGGCAAAGGAGAGAAAGCCTCGAGGTCATGGCGTCCCTGATCCGATCCGTCGACGGTCGCGATCCCCACTCCGGCCCTGCGGAAGCATCGGCGCCGACCTCTTCCTCAGCAGGAGAAGGGCTGGTTGAGGTGGAAGATCATCATCGAGAAGTTCTGCTGGAGGATGTTGAACTCCTGCTCCTGGTCGTCATGCGTCTTTCGGACGACGTCGGCCAATGAGGAAGAGGCGTAGCCTACTCGTATTTTCTCTCCTGTTGCATCCGTAATTTACCTGATCTCGCAGGAAGTGGGATCTGGGAGGGGACCTTTGGAGACCGGGGTACGTTTCCTGCGCCCTGATCGGAGACGGCGAGCGCGCTTGCAATCGTATGATCCCTGCAGGACGGTGCGCGAACCCTCGAACTGCTCATACTTGAAGAAGGTGATCCGCCTGCGATGAGAATTCCTGTCGCCGTCCTTGTCTCGGTCCTGCCGATCCTTCTCATTGCGCTCGGTGTTTGGGAGATTGGGCGGGGCCACGCGCTGTTGCTCGACACGCAAGCCGCGCTTGCCGCTTCGCAGGCCGAACCTTCCGCGGAAGCGGCAACGCTCGCCGCGGTCGCCGTGTGGCGCGAACGCGCGGCTTGGGTGACGCTCAGTGGCGGTACTCTCGGGTTGGCCGCCGGATGGGTCGGGCTTCTCCTCGTCACCGCGTCGGCGCGACGGGGCATGCGTTCGCGCGAGTCGCTCGTTCGCGGCTTCGGCCGGGTGAGCCGGCTTCTTCCCCTGCTCCTCGCGGTACAGATCCTCGCGCTCGTTGCGGCGACCATCGCGGCGGTAGGCTTCGAGGTCACCTCGCTGTTCTTCGTGCAGGCTCCGAGCGACCGGGCGCTGTTTCTCGCTTTCCTCGTGGTGGTCGCTGCCGGTCTTGTCCTGTGGGGCGCATTCACGCTGCTGCGCGATCTCCACCGGGCGTTACGCGCCTTCGCCGTCGCGCCGATGCGCCTCGTCGGCCGCGCGCTCGGGGGAGAGGAGGCGCCCGGCCTGTTCGCTCTCGTCGCTGAACTCGCCGCCGAGCGAGGTGCGGTCATGCCGCGCACGATCGCGGTCGGCGCCGCGGAGGGGTTCTTCGTGACGGCGCGGGGGATGGAGCTCTTCGACGCCAGCGACGAGCCCGCCGCGGCTCCGGGGCCGGCGCTGCATATCCCGCTTCCCGTGCTCGCCGTCCTCGACGGGCCGGAACTGCGCGCCGTGCTCGCTCACGAACTCGCCCATTTCGCCGGTGAGGACACCGCCTACGGCTTGCGTTTCGCACCGCTCTTTGCCGCCCTCGGCGAAGCGACTGCGGTGATGCAGCAGCGCGGCACGGACTGGGGCGACACTCGGATCGACCGCCTTTTCGAGCGGATCGTGCATCCCCACAGTGCACTTGCAGAGCACGCCTACGAGCGGTTCGACCAAACGGCGATGCACTGGAGCCGTGAGCGCGAGCTCGAGGCGGACCGAGCGGCCGCCCTATCGGGATCCCCGCAGGCGCTCGCCACCGCGCTCCTGCGCATCGGCCTCGTTTCCGGTCATCTCACGAGCGAGCGCAAGGCGCTGGCCGCGCAACCCGCAACCGTTCCCGATTACGCCGCTGCACTCGGAAAGCACATCACAGCGACGTCTGTGCGCGAGATCGAGCCCTTCCTTTTCGAGCGCATCGCGCATCCGAGCGATACCCACCCGCCGACGCGAGCGCGCCTCGAGGCGTTGGGCGTTGCGATTGATAAGGGCCTGCTCGCTCGCGCCGCCCGGCCCGTTGCAACGGAAGAGTCCCAGGCGATCGCGGCGCTCTTTGCGGATTGGGACGGACTCAATCACGCCGTCGCGACAACTGAGCGGGAGTGCGCAGTCCGGGCGCTGCGCGGCCAGCGCGACTGGCTCGGCACGTTCGTAGAAGCGGGCGCGGCGCTCGGGCGGACCGCGGTCTACCCTTCTGTGCGTCGCCTGTTTGCAGCCTTCGCGACCGCTGGGCTCGTCTGCCTCCTATTTGCGTCCGCTGCGGTTTGGGCGGCGTTTTACGGCGGGGCGGAGGACCAGGAGGCGCGTCCGCTTCTTCTGGGCGTCGCCGGCTTTCTTGTGCTCGCCATACTGTTCGTCGTGCGCGCCATGCGGCGCCTCTGGCGTTCGCGCCGCGAGCCCTACCTCGTGTTCGACGGCGCGGGGCTCACCTCGCCCGGCCTTGCAGAGCGTCTAAGCTGGACGGATGTCCAGTCGGTCGGCGCTTCCGCTGCGGGCCGGCCCTCGCTTTGGTTCGAGATCGCTTCGGACGCGCCCTTGCCGGAGAGCACCGGGCGGCTCGCACGTATGAACATCGACGTTCCGACCCGCTCGGTGCAGTTCCATCAAGTCTTCCCGCGCGGCATGCGCAACACGACACTGCAGGCGCTTCTCCTCGACCATGCCCGTGCCGCACACGCCCAAATGCAGCTCGAAGATTTCGCGCATGCCTCTTGATGGGACCAGCTCATAGAACCCACCGAGATACGCGCTGATGTGTCATGCGCACGGCTGATGCGAAGGGGTCCAATGTTGGCCCCGACTGCTTCGACAGCTCATGGTGCAGACTGGCTCGATCGTCAGCGCGCATGAAGGGTGTCGGTACTGTCAGCGGCGAGAGAGGCGTAGTGGCAAACAGGTTGCCGCACAACAAGCGTCCGCTTCTTTGTATCGCCGAACAGATGTTTGAGGCAGAGCTAGCGCCCGTTTGGCGAACGTCCGGTTCCGGGTAGCGTCGGGCATCACCGGAACGACCGAGAAGGGTCGCAAGCAGCCGCGCCGTCTGTTGGTTGGGTACTGACGCCGACTCCGTCCTTCGCCTCTATTGGAAACGTGGCGTCGTAGCAGCTAGCCTCTGGTACGGTCGCCGATCCTGCCATCGGCTTCACGACAACACCAGGCGGTTGCAGGACGACGTAGTTGCGGGGGAAGCTGCTTCCGCCCCGTCTCACCGAGGCCGTCAGTATTCTCTCGGTCCGTTCATCTTCGGCAAGACGATCAAGCGACACCCGTCTAAGCTGCGTAGGAATCAACGCGCGGTTGGGTCGGATGCCGTACTTCGAAGACCAGTATTCTCACCTGATGTTTCCGGTATCCGTGCAGGAACGGGCTGGGTTTCGCGACGCGCAGAGGGGCGCACTCTTCGCGCTTGGCGCGCATTTTGCCCTTCGCACGGAGCCCGCCATCGTCACGATGCCAACGGGGTCCGGCAAGACCGCGGTGTTGCAAGCCGCCGCCTTCATGCTGCGTGCTCGCCGCGTTCTCGTTGTCACCCCGAGCCGGCTCGTCCGCGAGCAGATATTCGATGACTTTCGCGAACTGGGGATCCTGAAGCGCATAGGCGCGCTGCCGCAGGACACCGTCCCGCCGTCCGTTTGCAACGCCGACGGCAAGGTGGCGGACTGGGAGGCTTTGGCGGGTTACGATGTCGTGGTCGCGACGCCGGGCAGCGCGAGCCCGGCAGTGGAGGGCGTTGCACAACCTCCTGCCGAATTCTTCGACCTGATTCTGGTCGACGAGGCGCATCACAGCCCTGCGTTTACGTGGAGCCAACTCCTGAAGGCCTTTCCAGCCGCCAAGCGCGTCCTCTTCACCGCGACGCCGTACCGCCGGGACGAACTTGAGATCAAAGGACGCTTCGTTTTCACGTACGACCTCAAGCGCGCCTACGACGACAGGGTGTTCGGCTCGATCAACTACCTACCCGTTGATGGGTTCGTGGACGGCGGCGAAGACGAGGCGATCGCGAGGGCCGCGGAGCGCAAGCTGCGTGCCGACCTTCGTGAGGGCCTCGCCCACCGACTGATGGTGCGTACCGACAGCAAGAGGCGTTCGATCGAACTTATCGAGCTTTATGGACGGGTGACCGGCCTCAAGCTCCAGCGCGTGTCCAGCGAGCATTCCGTCGGGCACATTAAGAAGGTCATCAATGCTCTGCGTGAAGGAGACCTCGACGGGATCGTCTGCGTGAACATGCTCGGGGAGGGCTTCGACCTGCCGAACCTCAAGGTCGCGGCCGTGCATTCACCGCACAAGTCGCTTGCCGTGACCCTCCAGTTCATAGGGCGCTTCGCCCGGACGGCGGGCGGCGCACTCGGGCAGGCGACGTTCATCGCCGCACCGTCGAGCATCAAGGTCGAGGCGGAGAAACTCTACGCCGAAGGTGCCGCTTGGGGCGAGATTGTTCCGAACCTCGGCGCCACCAGGGTGGTCCGCGAGGCGCGGGCGCGTGAGGTCCTCGAGTCGTTCCAAGGCGACCAACAAGCCGACTTCGACGTCGAGGAGCTTTCGCTCTATGGACTCACGCCGTACATGCACGTCAAAGTCTGGCGCGTTGCTGGCGACTTGAGCATCGACGGCGACATCGCTTTCCCACAAGGGCTCAATGTCGTGTTCTCGGCAGTCAGCGAGGGCACAAGGACCGCCGTCTTCGTCACGCGGGAATATGCCCGCGTAAGATGGTCGGAAGACGAGCGGCTGACGGACGTCAGCAACCACCTCTTCGTGATCCACCACAATCCGGAGAGGGAACTCCTGTTCGTGTGCGCCTCGAAACGGCAGGACGGGGTGTACCAGAGGCTCAGCGAGGCGATCGCGGGACGGTCGTTGAAGGGCTTGTCGACCGACACGCTGAACCGGGTGCTCCTGGACCTCGAAGACCTCAAGCTTTTTAACGTCGGCATGCGGAATCGGGCGTCGAACAGCACCGCGTCGGCCTACCTGACAAAGGCTGGGGGATCCGTGGAGCGGACCATCGGGCCGGCCGACGGGCGCCAGTACACGAGGGGACACTGTTTTGGCGGCGGCACGCGCGACGGCGTCGACATCACCATAGGGGTCAGCAGCGCGTCGAAGATCTGGCAGAACAGCTCGGCCCGGCTCTTCGAGTTGATCGACTGGATGGACGGGCTGGCGGAACGGCTTGCCAGCACGCGGGCAGTCATAACCCACTCAGGTTTTGACCTGCTTACGACCGCCATGGAGATCGATCGGCTTCCGGCTCCAGTGTTCGCCGCAGACTGGGACAAGGAGGTGTACTCGGCGCCATGGTCGCTGGTCGTCGACGACGACGGGACTCGTCGTTCTGTTCCGTTGACGGACCTCAACCTTGCGGTGCATCACGACCGATGCACCGAACACGAGGTCCCCATCACGATCGGCGGCGACCGCATAAACGTCGAGCTGACATTCGACGTTCGGGGTGAACCGCATTTTCGGGGCGCTCCCGGCGTCGTCGATGTCATGGTCGAAAGGAGGGGCATGACCGAGAGCTTGCTCGACCACCTCAACGAGCGGCACCTCTCCCTTTACACAACCGACCTGGGGCTCGTGCGGGGCAGCGACTACAACCTGCCTCCCAACCCGGACGACGCTCCGTTCGATCCGACTTGCCTCGTGAGCCACGACTTCGCGGCGTTGAACGTCTGCATCAACACGGAAATCGGTGAGGGTAGGAACGGCAAGGAATCGATCTTCCAGTTCTTGGAGGGACGTCTGGTTCGGGGGCCGGCCGCCGTCGTGTTCTGCGATCATGGCAGCGGCGAAATCGCCGATTACATCGAGATCCGCGAGGATGGTGACGACACACATGTTGACATCTACCACTGCAAGAGCACCAAGGAGCCAGCGCCGGGCGCTCGAGTCGAGGACGCGTACGAAGTGCTCGGCCAGGCGATCAAGTCGGCGAGGTGGTGCGACCGCAAGCGGATCAGGGCCAAGATCGAGCATCGGATGCGCGGTGCCGGCGTAGGTCGCTTCAAGAAGGGCAACTTCGAGGAGGTGGAGCGCCTGCTTGGTCGTCCGAGGCCGCCAGTGTTTAGCGTCACCGTAGTTCAGCCAGGTTTCAGAGGAAGCCGCCTTTCTGACGAGCTCAAGCAGTTGATGGGCTCCACGCAACTGCACCTCGAACACGCGGAGGTGACGTCGTTCCGGGTTTGGGCCAGCGGGTGATGCGAGGGCCGACATAGCCGTCGCTGTGACTTAGATCTGATTGAGCCAGCAACACAGGAGAAATGGAGCGGACGATGGGATTCGAACCCACGACATTCTGCTTGGAAGGCAGAAGCTCTACCCCTGAGCTACGTCCGCGCCTCTACCGCATCGAAAAGGTACCGACACGAGCGAGTCACCCTTAGCCTGGCCAGGGCAGGGTGGCAAGCACCTTCGGGCCGCGGTCGGCCGCGCTAGTCTGGTCAGTTCACGAACTTGCGTTCATATGGCAGCAGGGCGTACATCAAGATGTTCAATCAGGTGCAAGCCCATGGAACATACACACTTGAACATTGTGTCGGCGCATTCTGGCCTTCCAAGCTGAATACGCGGGTTCGATTCCCGCTACCCGCTCCAGCCGGACCCTTGATCCTTTCGACCCTCGATCGACCGTCCCGGGACTGCCGGCGCCCCGATCTAGAGCGAACCGCCTTCGAGACCTCGGATCGCGCGCATCGCCCCGGCGCGCGCTTGACCCTGCGGCCTCGCGCCGCGACGATCTCCTGAGCCGGCTTCGTGCGCCTTGTCACGGATCGCGGCGAACGGGATTGAGCCGCATGTCGTGCGTTCCCGCTGGCGCTTGCAGGGTTGCACCCGCGACGGCAACTCTTTATGTCGCGCCCGGAATGACCGTATCCGAAATGGGAGCCTTTTATGGGCAAGGGTAAGTTCGAGCGTAACAAGCCGCACGTGAACATCGGCACGATCGGGCATGTCGACCACGGCAAGACGAGCCTGACGGCGGCGATCACGAAG
>NZ_LMRD01000005.1 GCF_001425575.1 Aurantimonas sp. Leaf443
GGTTGCGGAACTCCGACGCAACCTCCCGAAGAATGTGGATCGACTCCGCCTCAAGCATCCGCAAATGCGTCAGTCGATCCGACGATAGGTCAGACACGGGGAGGGATGAGGCCGGCTGGTCCGGCCGAGGGGCTGCAGTCATCGGGACGTTCCGTCAAAATGGGAGATCGAGAGGGCGGGCAGGCTCGAAGGAGGTACGCCCATCGGGAGAAAGGGCCATCCCGGCCACCGTCCGAGCGGCCTCGTCCATGAGGAGCGACGAAACACTGCCTGCGGGACCGAAGATCGTTCAGTCGAAGCGGTTGCGTCCGGCGCCCGATCGCGGCCCTCGGCCGGCTATTGAAAGTGAGGACGGCCTGGACGCCGGGATCGTCGGCGCCGGCACCCCGTATGGCCCGGGCCGCGGGAGCCGTCTGCGCCTTCGCCCATCGACCGTTCGCGGGATGGGACGAGACGAGAGGGGGACAATCGATGAGGATGAAATCGCGCGGGGCCGACGATCATCGTGCGGCCTCCCATCACGCTGGCCACCGCCAAGGGAGGCGGCCACCTTCCAGAGGGCGCTGCTCAGCAGCTGCCTTCCTTCTTCAGGACGACCGCGACGGTCTTGAAGAGGATCTTGATATCCATGCCGAAGGACCACTGGCGAACGTAGTGCACGTCGAGCATGACGCGGCGCTCGTAGCTGCAGTCGCTGCGGCCGCTGACCTGCCAGAGGCCGGTGATGCCCGGACGGGCTTCCTCGTAGACCGCGATGTCGCCGGCATAGCGCACCCGCTCGGCCGTCACGATCGGACGGGGGCCGACAAGGCTCATGTCGCCGCGCAGGACGTTGATGAGCTGGGGAAGTTCGTCGAGGCTCGTCTCGCGCATGAAGCGGCCGACGCCGGTGATGCGCGGATCGTTGCGCAGCTTCTGGGTCGCCAGCCACTCCTCGCGGGCGGCGGGGTTCTCGGCGAGGACCTTCTCGAGCACCTGCGCCGAGTTGACGATCATCGAGCGGAACTTGAGGCACTTGAAGCTGCGGCCGCCGCGGCCGACCCGCTCGTGGCCGAAGAAGATCGGACCCGGATCCATGACGCGCATGACCAGCGCCAGGACCAGGAAGACCGGCGAGAGGAAGAGAAGGAGCGTGGTCGCGACGACGATGTCCATCGAGCGCTTGAGGAACCCGCCTACCGCCGAACCGGCGGACGACGAGCGAGCTTCCATTTCACCAACGGCGTCACTGACCGACATGCGAACCCCTCGAGACCGTTAATCGCCCGTTAAACACTATTTATGCGTAACCAAAACGGCTAAATTGTGCAACTGCGAAGGTGAGGATTTGGCAAGAATCTCAATCACTATTATTAACGCCGGGGCGCGATGCCGCTTCTGCGCGTGAACGCTTCGTTGAGGAAAAACTGACATCCCGAACGCCGCGAAGACCGCGTCATTGCTCGATATGTGGTGCAATTTGAAATAAATTGTTAAAAAATGGCACAGCTTCGAAGGGTGCCCGGCGCCCTTCCAGCCAAAGTAACCTTGGGTCCGATCCGCCTGAAACTACTGGGGTCGCGAGATTGCATGACTGTTATGCTGCAACTGCGAAGGTGGGCGGGCGGCGGCGTCCGCGGACGCCCTGGAGCGCCTTCCGGCCGTGCAGCCGGCGATGTCGGGGACGGGATGGAAGGGGTACGGACGGCGCGAGGCGCGGGCCCTCATCGGATGCTGCGATGGCAGCAGGCGCGGCGGGCTGAATGACCGGGAAAGCGCGGCCCGTCTCCCGTTGAGGATGACGCGCCTCGCGCCTTCGCTCGCCGGGTGTCGCTTGACAGGGCCGTCAGGCCGGGAAAATGGCCGATCTCGAACGGGATGGGCCGACCGCAAGGGCGGCGTGCGCGCTTGCGCTCCAGTGCGAGGCGGTCGCTGACGTCGGAGCGGCATCTGCCGAGGCGCCCGCACGCTCGGCCTGCGCCGGAGGGAGTACCTCCAACGGCGCGGTCCTCATCGAAGACGGAGAGGCGTCGGGATCACGAGCCCGCCCGGCGCATCGGCCGCCGGGATCGTCCCGCGGGGAGGCGTCTCTTCGGGCGCGGGCGAGATCGCACGTGCCTCGGCATCGTGCGAGAGGGAGCGGCGAGCGCTCCAGCGCGAGGGGCGTCCCATCGGATCGGGATGTGTCCATGGATTGCCGTGGCACGCCGTCACGGGGCCTGCGGAACGGCGTCAGTCCAGAAGGGCGGGCGCCCGCCATGCAAAGGCGAGTGCCACCCGGGCGCCTGTCGCGCGCGAGATCGGGCCGCGACCTGACGTGAAGGAAGCGGCTGTGACGATCAGTCTACGATATGAAAAGTAGGGCGTTCAGCCCCGAGAGCCAAAGCACCGTTGCGAACAGCAGGCCATTCATCAGGCCGCGGGCCGTATTTTCGCTCTCTGTTCGAGACAGATAGGGCTGCATGGCTGACCTCCCAACCGTTTTGCTCGATCCGTCCGGGGGACACTGCGTTCCCATTTGACGCGGCCGGGGCGAGCACTTGGATCATGCCATTACAATTTGACGACGGGGAGTGAAATCTTTCGATTCGAACTCGATAAAATTGAATGTGACCGCATTTTTTACGTCCCGCAGGTCGAAAGCGCCGGGGTTCGCGACGGAGCGGATCGCAACCTAGGCAAGAAAATAGCCTTGGTCATCGCCCTTCGGTGGCGATCGCGCCGCCTCGTCCAGCGAAGGGACGGGCAAGCCGCTGATATTGAACAGTCTTTTCCGATGCCCCTGCAATGGGCGCCGGTCTTCGATGATGCGTGAATGAGCAGGGCGTCGGCTTGGCGCGCAGGGCTCTCGCCTTGCCCGAAACTGGGCTTCAGCGACCCCGGTGCTTCGCGGTCCCCATTCCATGTCCTGTCACGGCCCCTGATTCGCCAGCGGATCGCCGGGCTACCGGCCTAGTGGCGCTCGCCGCGATGAAACGATCCGGCCTTCCAGGCCCACGATGACAGGATGGATCCTCGCGAGGGAGGGACACGAGGACCATGCAAATCTAAATCCGACTCTATTGGTAGAAATTATGGATAGAGGGATTTATCTCGGGCGGGATTGGGCCTATCGTCCTGTCACTGCCGCAAGAGAGCGACACGGACTGCGGTCCGCAATCGCCGGGTGGCGGGGCCGAATGGTCGATCCTCGTGCATGCCGGACCGCGTCGCCCACGCCCATCCCTGGCAGTCACGTGGAGAAACATACGGTCATAATGGCGTGATCTCAGGCGCGCGGCCCATCCATCCGGCCTTTCGCGGGATCGCGAACCGGGATCGATCCAGTGGCTGGAACGTTTCCAGGATGAGGTTTCGTTCGTTGCTCTGCAAAGGAGACACAGATGAGCATCTCTGCAACTTTTCCCCGCACGGCCCGCGTCGCCGATCGCGTGCGCACGGAGACGCTCGGCAAGGATCGGGACTGCCAGCCGCTCAACGCGGCCCGCGGCATCATGGTCGCCGCCGGTCTCAGCAGCGTGTTCTGGATTTCGCTCGCCGCGCTTCTGGTCTGAGGGCGAACGGCAGCCCGACGGCGCGCCGACGTTTCCGCAGAGCCGAATGCGTCTCGAAAGGCCGATGTCATGGTCTCGACGCGTCGGCCCGGTTCTCCGGCCTCAGTCAGGCATGGACTTCCCCCTGGCGCGAGCCGGGGGTTTTTTCGGTTCACTCGGCCATGGTGAGGAGACCGGCCCCTCGAGCCGACGGCGAAACGAGAGGGTGACGCCGGCTCGCCGGTTCCGAGGGATCGGCCGCTGCGACAGATCGAGGTGCGACTTGTGCTCTTCGCCGATGAAGGTGTGGCCATGCGACTTTCGTGGTCCCTCGCATCGGCGCCGGCGAAAGAACGAGTTGCTTATCAGTCGAAAGAAAGATTTTCTTATTAACTGATGCAAGAATGCCATTGTCGCAGACTTTCGCGCCGGTTTCCCCTCGGGTCGAAGGCCGGTCCTTCCCCTTCCGGAAAAATCTATTAATGCTCCGGAATGCCCGATCATGGTTCGGGTGCTGAATTCGCCAAAGTGCGGCCGATGTAAGTGGCCTATACTTTGGAGATTTCGTCTTTCAGGTGCGAGCGCGCGGTTTTGCTGAGGACTATGATGAACGGTGGTACGACGCTGATCGTTGGCTGTGCGACAGACAGCAGAGCCCATCATTGTTCCGCGCGGAAACGGTCGCTTCTGCTGTCGAGTGCGCTCGGCATCGTCTTTCTGGCAACCGTAAGCCCGCACTCGGCCAAGGCGCAGTCGATCGTGGTCAGCGGTGACGTGAATCCGCTCCCGCCCGTTTCGCCGAATCCGGCCGACTGGGAGGTCGGAAGTTTTCTCGCCGTTGGCCTGAACGGCACGGGCGCGCTGCACGTGACGGGTGGCAGATCGGTCAGCAATGCCAACGGCTATATCGGATACGACGCGGGTTCGGTCGGTACCGCAACGATTGCGGGCACCGGATCGACCTGGATCAACCGTAGCCCCCTCGTGATCGGTAATCGAGGCACCGGTACGCTGAACGTGGAGGATGGCGGATCGGTCAGCGGCATGTCTGGCTTTATTGCACTCTACTCGACTTCGATCGGGACGGTGACGGTCACGGGCACCGGTTCGAGCTTGGGCCTTCAATACGGCCTTATCGTCGGTGATTCTGGCACGGCGACGCTGAACGTTGAGAATGGCGGATCGGTCAGCGGCTCTTATGCCTATCTTGGAAGCGATCCATTTTCGAGCGGGACAATGACGGTCACGGGCGCCGGTTCGATCTTTGACCTTGGAGGCTATCTCACCGTCGGTAATTACGGCGCGGCTACGCTGTCCATCGCGCAAGGCGGCGCGGTCTCCGTGGACGAGGGTGCCGGAACCATTCTGCTCGCATCACGTGCCAATTCCACGGGAACGCTCAACATCGGTGCGGCTTCCGGGGCGCAGGCGGCGGCGGCGGGCACGCTCGATGCGGGCTTGATCCAGTTCGGCGACGGCGCGGGAACCGTCGTGTTCAACCATACCGGCACGACGCGCGACAGCGCCCTGCAATTCGCGCCCGGCATCGCCGGCAACGGCACGCTCGTCTTCGAGAACGGGTGGACTTTCCTCACCGGAGACAGTTCCCAGTTCACCGGCACGACAAACATCACCGGCGGCATCTTCTCCGTCAACGGCACGCTCGGCGGCGCGTCCACCGTCGCGGCCGGAGGCCGGCTTCAGGGCATCGGCACCGTCGGCCCGACCGTGCTGTCCTCCGGAGCGACGCTCGCCCCCGGCAACTCGATCGGCACGCTCACCGTCAACGGCGACCTCACCTTCAGCAACAATTCCGCCTACGAGGTCGAGATCGCCAATGACGGCCGATCGGACAATGTCACTGTCTCCGGCACGGCCTTTCTGAACGGCGCGGACGTCTCCGTCGTAAGGCTCGACCCCGATGTCAGCTATCAGAACGGCCAGACCTACTCGATCGTCCAGGCCGGGGCGGTCAACGGCGCCTTCGCCGCGCCGACCCTCGCCGGCGGTTCGGCCTTCCTGACGTCCTCGCTCACCTATAGCCCGACAACGGTGACGCTGAACATCGCGCCCCTTACGTCGCCGGCACCCGTGACGCCCGTGACGCCCGTGACGCCTACGACGCCTACGCCGGTGACGCCGGTGACGCCGGCACCCGTGACGCCCGTGACAGTGACCCCGACGCTTCCGACGCCGACGGTTGTGCCGGACACCCCGCCGCCGCCGCCGGCCCCGGTTCCGCTCTTCGTCACCGCGGCCGGGACGGTCAACCAGGCCGCCGCCGCCAGCGGGCTCGACGGCTTGCCGCAGACGGTCGGATCGTCCGGCCTGGCCCTTTACAACGCCATCCTCTTCTCCGATGCGCCGAACGCCCGCAACGCCTTCGACCAGCTTTCCGGCGAGGCTCAGGCCTCGATCAAGCCAAGCCAGACCGCGGCGGCCCAGTTCGTCGCCACCACAGCATCGGATCGGCTCGACGCGGCCTTTACCGTGCTCGAAGAGCAGGGCAGCGATCCCGTCGAGGGCTCCGTCGCGCTGGCCTCCACCGGCATAGAGGCCTGGCTCTCCGGCTACGGCTCCTGGGGCGAGACGGACGGCAACGGCAATGCCGCCTCGATCGACCGCGACATCGGCGGCTTCCTCGTCGGCGCCGACGGCTTCCTCACCGAGACGCTGCGCGTCGGCCTCCTGGCCGGCTACGGCGAAGCCTCCTACGATGTGAGCGGGCGGGCCTCCTCGAGCGACGTCGACTCGACCCATATCGGCCTCTACGCCGGCACGATGCTCGGCCCCGTCGCGCTCAAGGCGGGCGCCGCCTACAGTTTCAACGAGGTGGACACGTCCCGCCGGATCGCCTTCGGCGGTTTCACCGACAGGCTGACGGCGAGCTACGACAGCGGCACGGCGCAGGTCTTCGGCGAGGCGAGCTATCGGATCGACACGGGCTTCGGCAGCTCGATCAGCCCCTATGCCAACCTCGCCTATGTCAGCCTCGACACGGACGGCTTCGTCGAGCGCGGCGGAGCGGCGGCCCTGCGCTCGGGCGACGACACGACGGAGACGACCTTCTCCACCCTCGGCCTCAAGGGGCAGGTCGCCATGCCGATCGGCGGTCTCGCGCTCAACGCCAATGCCACTCTGGGCTGGCGCCATGCCTATGGCGACAGAACGCCGACGAGCACGCTGGCTTTCGTCGCGGGCGGCCCGTCCTTCACCGTTTCGGGCGCGCCGATCGCCGAAGACACGGCGGTGCTCGAGTTCGGTCTCGGCGTCGACATCGCGCCGAACGCCACGCTCGGCCTGCACTATGCCGGGCAATTGGCCGAAGAGGCCTCCGACAACGGCGTGCGGGCGACGTTCAACCTGAAGTTCTAGGCCTCAAGCCCCTTCCTCCGTTCAGAACATCGCCCCGGGACCGAAAGCGCAGGCCGCATTCGGTTCCGGGGTTTTCTGTCGTGAGGCAACGCGGAGAGCGCACGCATCGCCGGTCCGCTCTCCCGTCGCTCCCGCGGTCGATCTCCAAACGGCATGGCATTCGGAGAATGTGACGGACCCGGCCGTTGCCTGCTTCGAAACCAGCATCGGCCTTTCCGCCGCGGCGCGTTGGCGGCGTCGGGCCGACATTTTTCTCCCCTGATGAGCCTGCATCCCAGGGGACAGTCGCGGTCGCCGGAGATCAATGATCTTCCATGAGGAGACCGCTCTCTCGCGCGTCGATCCGCACAGCGGCGACTGATCCGCCCATGGAGCGGTTCGGCTGGACAGTCGGTTCCGGTTGGGTCCGCAGACCGCGAAGCGCCGAAGCCGGTTGCGGCGATTGCCGCTTCGGCCGCGTTCTCCGTCAGGCGGCCTGCGTCTTCTCCGTCGCCTTCGCGGCCTCCGTCGCCGGCGCGCCGGAAGTGCGGCGGAACTCCTCGAAGCGCTGGATGAGCGAGGCGATCTCCTCGTCGTTCAGCGTCGTGCGCGCGTCTCCGCCGGCGCGGCGCCAGAGGCGTTCTCGGTCGAGATCGTGGAAGGCGGCCATCAGGGCGGCCTCCGTCTCGTCGAGCGTGTGTTCCAGCCGCGCGATGGCGTTGCGCCGCGAGATCGCCTGGCCGCAGGCGGCGAAGGCGAGCGCGAGGGCGGTGGCATAGCCGGCAAGCGCGAGTGGCGTGAACCCCTGGCCGGAGAGCGAGGAGGCGGCGATCCAGGCGAGAGCCGCGACGGTGGCGGCGGCCGCCGGACTGCGCAGCGTCGCCGCCCAGACGAGCGGCGCCAGGAAGGGCAGGGCGAGCGTCGCGCCGAGCGGCACCGCGAACCCCGTCCGCCCCGCAACCGTGGTGGAGACCCAGGCATGAGCGGACAGGATGGCTTCGATGATCAACTGCATGGGTCGTGTCCGCGTCCGGTATACAGCAATGTCCCGGGTCGTCCGCCGGTCCCGACTGTCGTCGCGGCGGCCGGGTCTTGCCGGGATGTCTCGCGCCCCGTTCGGGCAGGGCCCATGATGGTGCGTTTCGTCACTACCATCAATGCGCGAGGAGAAACGAAGAAATACAAGTCGATAGGGGCGGCGTCGCGCCGCTCCACGGAATACTGAGACAAGCTGGTGTGTGGCTGCGGACGGGGGCGGACGGGGGCACCGGGCGGGGCGACGGTTTGTTATCGGTCCGGATGCCAGACTGCGCACCGCAGCGGGCCTTCTCGCGCCGCATTCACGCGCAGGATGGCGAGGCGCCGGCGGCGCCGGCATGCCGTCGGCCCCTTCGCCGTGCTACCCAGCGCGCGACGCCGCGACCCCGGCGCCGCTGCGGCGTCGAAGCGCATGCGCCCCTGAAACGGCATGCGCCCCTGAAACGGAGTGAAGTTCGATGATCCTCCCAACCAGTTCGAAGGAGCGTGGATGAGCGTTCTCGTCACGGGCGGTGCCGGCTATATCGGCAGCCACATGGTCCTCGGCCTCCTCGATCGCGGCGAGGAGGTCGTCGTCCTCGACAATCTCGTCACCGGTTTCGACTGGCTGGTCTCGCCGGGCGCGGTGCTGGTGCGCGGCGACATCGCCGACGGCGCGCTGGTCGAGCGCCTGGTGGGCGAGCACGGGATCGAGGCGATCGTGCATTTCGCCGGCTCCATCGTGGTGCCGGAATCGGTCTCCGATCCGCTCGGCTACTATCTCAACAACACGGTGAAGACGCGCGAGCTCATCGCGGCGGCCGTTTCGGCCGGCGTGCCGCACATGATCTTCTCCTCCACGGCGGCCGTCTACGGCATGGCGGGCCTCGAGCCGGTGGCGGAGACGACGCCGCTGAGCCCGCAGTCGCCCTACGGGCGCTCCAAGCTGATGAGCGAGATGATGCTGGAGGACGCCTCGCGCGCCCATCCGCTGCGCTACGCGGCCCTGCGCTATTTCAACGTGGCGGGCGGCGATCCGGCGGGGCGTTCGGGCCAGTCGAGCCGCGGGGCGACCCATCTCATCAAGGTCGCGGTGGAGACGGCGCTCGGCAAGCGCGACCACATGGCGATCTTCGGCGACGACTATCCGACGCCGGACGGCACGGCCGTGCGCGACTACATCCATGTCAGCGACCTCAT
The DNA here is from genome assembly GCF_001425575.1 of Aurantimonas sp. Leaf443. Taxonomy (GTDB): domain Bacteria; phylum Pseudomonadota; class Alphaproteobacteria; order Rhizobiales; family Rhizobiaceae; genus Leaf443. Next base: position 9,084 of record NZ_LMRD01000005.1, read on the forward strand.
CGCCGCCCATCTCGCCGCGCTCGATCATCTCAGGGGCGGCGGCGAGAGCCTCGTCGCCAATGTCGGCTACGGCCGCGGCTATTCGGTGAAGGAAGTGCTCGACGTCGTCGAGTCGGTCCACGGGCAGGCGCTCGACATCCGGCGCGGTCCACGGCGCGCGGGCGATCCCGCCTGCATCGTCGCCAATGCCGATCTCATCCGCGGGCGCCTCGGCTGGGCGCCGGCCCATGACGACCTGCCGACGATCGTCGAGCATGCGCTCGCCTGGGAGCGCCATCTGATGCGCCGCAACGCCGGCTGAAGGCGGCGGTCGAAGCCGCCGTCTCGCGAAGAAGGCCCGCGCGGCATGGCCGGCGGGCCTTCTTCCGTTTCGGGGGCGGGAAAGCCGCCCGGCGCTCAGAACGAATAGGTCAGGTAGATCATCGCCACCGTGACCACGCCGCAGATGACGTTCAGCGGCGCGCCGACGCGGAAGAAGTCGGCGAACTTGTAGCCGCCCGCCGAATAGACCAGCGTGTTGGTCTGGTAGCCGACGGGGGTGGCGAAACTCGCGCTCGCGGCGAACATCACGGCCACGATGAAGGGGCGCGGGTCGTAGCCGAGCGTCTGGGCGAGGCCGATGGCGATCGGCGTCACCACCACGGCCACGGCGTTCGCCGTCACGATCTCCGTCATCACCGAGGCGAGGAGGTAGATGGCGGCGAGCACCGCCACCGGGTGCAGCTGGCCGAGCACCGGCTCCAGCGCATCCACCACCACCTTGACGGCGCCCGTATGCTCCAGCCCGGCGCCGATCGTCAGCATGGCGTAGAGGAGGAGGATGACGCTCCACTCCACCGACTGCACGCCTTCCTCGGCGTCGATGCAGCCGGTGAGGAAGACGACGGCGACGCCGATCCAGGCCGCGCCGGCGATCGGCATGATGGACAGGGCGCTGACGAGGACGACGGCGGCGAGGGTGAGGCCGGCGATCAGCGCCTTCTCGTGGCGCACGGCCTTCTCGGTCGGGGTGTTGAGATTGATGAGATGGGCGTCCTTGGCGAGGCGCTCGAGATCCTCGGGAGCGCCCTCGATGAGGATCGTGTCGCCGACGCGCAGCTTCACGTCCTCGAGCCGCGATTCAAGGCTTTCCTCGTGGCGGTGGACGGCGATCGGATAGACGCCGTAGCGCCGGCGCAGGCGCTCGTTGCGCAGCGTGCGGCCGACGAGGCGCGATTTCGGGCCGACGATCGCCTCCGCCAGAACGTCGCGGCGCACGCCCACCGGCTGCACGTCGTCGTCGCTCTCGACGGCTTCGGCCATCGGATCGACCTCGGGAGTCGCGAATTCGACGCTCTTCTTGCCGCGCATCGTGAGGACGTTGGCCACGGCCGACTTCATCACCACGATGTCGCCGGCCTCCAGGCGCACGTTGGCCATGTCGCGGCGCAGCGAGACATCGCCGCGGATCACGTCGATGACGCGCCGGTCCTGGCCCTCGAGAAGGCTCACGTCGCGCGGATTGCGGCCGATCATGGCGCTGCCGAGCGGAATGAGCACCTCGATCAGGAATTGCGAGCTGCCCTTGGGCGGCGACATGGAGGAGACGGTGTTGCGCTCGGGGATGAGGTGCCGTCCGACGAAGGTGAGATAGAGCGTGCCGGCGATCGCCACGACGATGCCGATCGGCGTGATCTCGAACATCGTGAAGGCCGGCAGGCCGGCATCGCGCGTCACGCCGTCCACGACGAGATTGGTCGAGGCGCCGATGAGCGCCAGCGTGCCGCCGAGGATGGTGGCGAAGGAGAGCGGCATGAGGAAGCTCGACGGCGACATCTCGCAGGCCTTGGCCAGCAGCATCGTCACCGGAATCATCATGACGACCTGCGGGATGTTGTTGAAGAAGGCCGAGGCGACGATGTTGAAGAGGATGAAGGAGATCATCACCACGGTCTGCCCGTAGCGCCTGAAACCCTGCAGCACCGTGCCGACCCCCTCCAGCACCCCGGTGCGCACCAGCGCGCTCGACAGGATGAACATCGCCACGATCGTCCAGGGCGCGGAGTTCGACAGCGTGTCCAGCATGTCGTTGGTCGAGGCCATGCCGGTGAAGAGGAAGAAGGCCATGCCGCCGATCGCCACGACCTCCGGGGCGAACTTCTCGCTGGCGAAGGCCACGAGGAGCAGAATGATCGTGGCGAGCGCGATTTCGGGCGCGTAGGCCGCAAGTCCGAGCGTTTCGAGCATACGGTATCCAGTCCGAGGAGGTCTGTGCGGGGCGTCGGGATGGCGGGCGGACCCGTCGGCACGGCATGAACGGCACGGGTCAGTCGCGCATGGGGTTCGTCCTGCCCTTCGGTCCGCCGACGGTCGCGATCCCGCGGCACGGCCTCGCTCATTAGCCGATCGGGACGTGTTGCACCACGGAAAAGCCGTCCTCGTGCCGCGGGCCGGCCGGGCTTTCGGGCGCGATCGTTAATCCTGCCTGCCGATCTCTCGAAGCCCGCCGCCCGTCCCGGGATGTGGTCCCGCCCGCCGGATGCGCGAAGGGCCGGCGGTCGCCCGCCGGCCCTTCCTCGTTCTGCCCTGTCCGTCTGCGCCCGGTCAGCGCATGACGGGCATGGAGAATTCCGCCCCGTCCTTGATGCCGGACGGCCAGCGGCTCGTCACCGTCTTGGTGCGCGTCCAGAAGCGGATCGAGTCCGTGCCGTGCTGGTTGAGATCGCCGAAGGAGGAGCGCTTCCAGCCGCCGAAGGAATGATAGGCCAGGGGCGTGGGGATCGGCACGTTGATGCCGACCATGCCGATATTGATGCGGCTGGCGAAGTCGCGCGCCGCATCGCCGTCGCGCGTGTAGATGGCGACGCCGTTGCCGTATTCGTGGCGCATCGGCAGGTCGATCGCGGCCTCGTAGTCCTTGGCGCGCACCACCGAGAGGACGGGGCCGAAGATCTCCTGCTTGTAGATCTCCATGTCCGGCGTCACGTGGTCGAAGAGGCAGGAGCCGACGAAGAACCCGTCCTCGTAGCCCTGCATGCGGAAGTTGCGGCCGTCGACGAGGAGCTTGGCGCCCTCCTGCAGGCCGGTCTCCACGAGGCCGAGGATCTTCTGCTGGCTGGCCTTGGTGACGACCGGCCCGTAGTCGGCGGCGCTATCGGTATAGGGGCCGATCTTCAGCGCCTCGACGCGCGGCACCAGCTTCTCCACGAGGGCGTTCGCCGTCGCCTCGCCGACGGGCACAGCCACCGAGATCGCCATGCAGCGCTCGCCGGCCGAGCCGTAGCCGGCGCCGATCAGCGCGTCCGCCGCCTGGTCGAGATCGGCGTCGGGCATGATGATCATGTGGTTCTTGGCGCCGCCGAAGGTCTGGGCGCGTTTGCCGTTCTTCGTCGCCTCGGCATAGACATAGGCCGCGATCGGGGTCGAGCCGACGAAGGAGACCGCGCCGATCTCGGGATGCTGCAGGATGCCGTCCACGGCCTCCTTGTCGCCGTTGACGACCTGCAGCACGCCCTTGGGCAGGCCCGCCTCCATCATCAGTTCGGCCAGGCGCATCGGCACGGACGGATCGCGCTCGGAGGGCTTCAGGATGAAGGCGTTGCCGCAGGCGATGGCGGGCGCGAACATCCACATCGGGATCATGGCGGGGAAGTTGAAGGGCGTGATGCCCGCGCCGATGCCCACCGCCTGGCGGATCGAGTACATATCGATGCCGGGGCCGGCGCCTTCCGTGAACTCGCTCTTCATCAGGTGCGGGATGCCGCAGACGAACTCGCAGACTTCCAGGCCGCGCACGATGTCGCCCTTGGAATCCTCGACCGTCTTGCCGTGCTCGGAGGAGAGAAGTTCGGCGAGCTCCTGCATGTTGTCGTTCAGGAGGGAAACGAACTTCATGAAGATGCGCGCACGGCGCTGCGGGTTGGTGGCGGCCCATTTGGGCTGGGCGGCCCGCGCCGCGTCCACCGCGCTCTGAAGCTCGGCGGCGGAGGCCAGGGCCAGCCTGGCGGTCACCTGACCCGTCGCCGGGTTGAAGATGTCGGCGCTGCGCCCGCTCGTGCCCGCGACGCGCTGGCCGTCGATGAAATGGCCGATCTCGTTCATGGTCGAAACTCCTCCCTTAGAGATGTCCTCGCTTCTGTGTGCGGGGCGCGGGACTTGAAAGCAAGCAGAACTCCTGCGCATCCATTGTGCATGAATCGAAGCCTCAAGGACGACGCCACCGACTGGGACGACCTGCGCGTCTTCCTCGCCGTCGCGCGCGCCGGGCAGATCCTGGCCGCCTCGCGCCGCCTGTCGCTGAATCACGCCACGGTCGGGCGGCGGCTCGACGCGCTGGAGACCTCGCTCGGCTGTCTCCTCTTCGAGCGCCGCCCGAGCGGCTGCGCGCTGACCGGGGAGGGCGCGGCCTTCCTCGCCTTCGCCGAACGCATCGAGGCGGAGATGGCGGAGGCGCGGGCGAGCCTTGCCGGGACCGATCTCGGCCTCTCCGGCACGGTGCGCATCGGCGCGCCCGACGGGTTCGGCACCGGCTTCCTCGCCCCGCGGCTCGGCGCGCTCGTCGAGCGCCACCCGCAGCTGAAGGTGCAGCTCGTGCCGGTGCCGCACGCCTTCTCCATCTCGCGCCGCGAGGCCGACATCGCCGTCACCGTGGAGCGGCCGACGCAGGGGCGCCTCGTCGCGCGCAAGCTCGTCACCTACGCGCTCGGCGCCTATGGCGCGCGCGCCTATCTCGACCGGCACGGGCGGCCGGAGACGCCGCTCGATCTCGAACGCCACCGCCTCGTCGGCTATGTCGAGGACCTCGTCTTCTCGCCCTCGCTCCATTACGAGCCGGAGATCGCGCCGCACTGGCAGAGCCGGCTGGAAGTCTCCTCCGCCCTCGGCCAGCTGGAGGCCGTGGCGGCGGGGGCGGGCATCGGCATCCTGCACGCCTTCCTCGCCGCGCGGCGCCCCGACCTCGAGCCCGTGCTGCCGGAGCGCCGCATCACCCGAGAATACTGGATGGCCTTCCACGAGAACGCGCGCGGCCAGGCGCGCATCCGCGCCGTCGCCGACTTCATCGCCGATCTCGTGCGGGCCGAGGAGGGGATCTTCCGATAGGGCCGCTGCCGCGTGCCGCCGCGCGCCCGCCGGGAACCTTGCCCGCGCCGGCACCGCCCCCGCTGGTCCCGGGCGCCGCATCTATGGCATAGACCGGCGCGAAGCGGGGCATCGGCGCCCCGAAAGCCCGTGCGGGCAGGGGTGACGACATGAAGATTGCGATGGTCGGCGTCGGCTATGTGGGGCTCGTCTCGGGAGCCTGCTTCGCCGATTTCGGGCACGACGTCGATTGCATCGATCTCGACGCGGCCAAGATCGAGGCGCTGAACAAGGGCTCCATCCCGATCTTCGAGCCGGGGCTCGACGCGCTCGTGGCGCGCAACGTGGCGGCCGGGCGCCTGCGTTTCCGCACCGATCTCGCCGCGAACGTGAAGGGCGCGGACGCCGTGTTCATCGCCGTCGGCACGCCCTCGCGGCGCGGCGACGGCTTCGCCGACCTCTCCTACGTGCATGCCGCCGCCAAGAGCATCGCCGAGGCGCTCGACGGCTATGCCGTGATCGTCACCAAGTCGACCGTGCCCGTCGGCACCGGCGACGAGGTGGAGCGCATCGTGCGCGCCGCCCGTCCCGATCTCGACTTCGCCGTCGTCTCCAACCCGGAATTCCTGCGCGAGGGCGCGGCCATCGAGGACTTCACCCGCCCCGACCGCATCGTCATCGGCACGGACGACGAGCGCGCGCGCCAGGTGATGGCGCAGATCTACCGCCCGCTCTATCTCAACCGCGCGCCGCTCCTCTACACCGGCCGGCGCTCGGCGGAGCTGACCAAATACGCCGCCAACGCCTTCCTGGCGACCAAGATCACCTTCATCAACGAGATCGCCGACATCTGCGAGAAGGTCGGCGCCAACGTGCAGGACGTGGCGCGCGGCATGGGCCTCGACAACCGCATCGGCTCCAAGTTCCTGCATGCCGGCCCCGGCTACGGCGGCTCGTGCTTCCCGAAGGACACGCTCGCCCTCGTCAAGACCGCGCAGGATGTCGGCGCTCCCTCGCGCATCGTGGAGACGGTGGCCGCCGTCAACGAGCAGCGCAAGCGCGGCATGGCGCGGCGCGTCGTCGCCGCCTGCGGCGGCTCGATCCGCGACAAGACCGTCGCCGTCCTCGGCCTGACCTTCAAGCCGAACACCGACGACATGCGCGACGCGCCCTCGCTCGCCCTCATCGCCGCCCTGCAGGACGGGGGCGCGAAGGTGCGCGCCTACGATCCCGAGGGCATGCGGCATGCGGCCAATCTTGTGTCGGGAGTCGACTACGCCGCCGACGCCTACGACTGCGTGACGGGCGCGGATGCGGCGGTGCTTGTCACCGAATGGAACTTCTTCCGCGCGCTCGACCTCAAGCGTCTCAAGAGCCTCCTCAAGGCGCCCGTCATGATCGACCTGCGCAACGTCTACGATCCGGCCGAGATGCGCGCGCTCGGCTTCACCTATGTCGATGTCGGCCGCGGCACCGAGGAGGCCACGGCCTGATCGTCACCTCGGCCGGCGCATCCGCTCAGCTGCGGGCGTAGACGTCCTCGAGGCGCACGATGTCGTCCTCGCCCGTATAGCTTCCGACCTGGACCTCGATGAGCTTGAGGTCGATCTTGCCGGGATTGTGCATGCGATGCGTGCAGCCGATCGGCAGATAGGCCGCCTCGTTCTCGTGGTAGAGCTTCACCACGCCGTCGATCGTCACCTCGGCCGTGCCGTGCACGACGATCCAGTGCTCGGCGCGGTGATGGTGGCGCTGCAGGCTCAGAAGGCCGCCGGGCTTGACGCAGATATGCTTCACCTGGAAACGGTCGCCGATGTCGATGCGCTGGTACCAGCCCCAGGGGCGATGGTTGCGCAGGTGTTCGCCGGCCTCCCGGCGCCCTTCCGTCTTCAGCTTGGCGACGAGGTCCTTGACCTCGCCCGAGCGGCTCTTGGCCGCGACGAGGACGGCGTCCTGCGTCGTCACCACCACCACGTCGTCGAGCCCGAGCACCGTCGTCAGGATGCCGTCGCTGGAGATCAGGCTGTCCTTCGTGTCGATCAGCGTGACGGCCCCTTCCACGACATTGCCCTGCAGCGACTTCTGCTTGATGTCGTAGATCTGGTCCCAGGTGCCGATGTCCGACCAGCCGCAGCTCGTCTCCAGCACCCCGGCGCGATCGGTCTTCTCCATCACCGCGTAGTCGATGGAGATCTTCGGCGCCTTGGCGAAGCTGCCGGGGTCGAGGCGCAGGAAGTCGAGGTCGTGCACGGCGGCCTTCACGCTCTCGCGCACGGCCCTCGTCACCGCCGGGGCGTGCCGGTCCATCTCGGCGAGAAGCGTCTCGGCCGAGGTGATGAAGTTGCCGCTGTTCCAGAGATAGCCCTCGGCGAGATAGGCGCTCGCCGTCTCGCGGTCCGGCTTCTCCACGAAGCGCTGCAGCGCGAAGGCCTGGTGCACGTCGAGCGGGCGCCCGGGCGCGATATAGCCGTAGCTCGTGGCCGGGCGCGTCGGGCGCACGCCGAGCGTCATGATGCGGCCGGTGCGCGCCACTTCTGCGGCGAGGCGGCAGTCCTCGATGAAGGCCGCCCCGTCGAGAATGGCGTGGTCGGCCGCCAGCACGAGGCAGACCGCGTCGGCCGAGCGCTGGCCGGCGAGCACGGCGCCCACGGCCGCCGCCGCCGCGCTGTCGCGCCGCTCGGGCTCCAGAACAATCTGCGCGCTCATGCCGATCGCCTTCAGCTGTTCGGCGCAGACGAAGCGGAAATCGGTGGAGGTGACGACGATCGGCGTGTCGAAGAGTGGCCCGCCGACCCGCCTCAGCGTCGCCTGGAAGGTGGATTCGGCCTCGTCGAAGAGCTTGATGAACTGCTTGGGCATCATGTCCCGCGACACCGGCCAGAGCCGCGTGCCCGAGCCGCCCGCCATGATGACGGGGACGATCTTGAGCCCGTCTCCGCCGGCCGTCTGCCCGCCATAGGGCATTGCGAGGCTCTGTGCGTTCGTCACGTCCATCTGGCTTCTCCACCCGGAGGCCGCGCCCCCGATCCCGCTCGATCCCGGCGGCCGGCGCGATGCCGGGGCGCGCCCGACGCTGGTCGGGCGGCCCGGGCCGCATCGCGGGGCCGGCTCAAGGGATAGACCAAAGACGGGAGGGCGGGGTCGGCCCATCGGGAGCGCCCACACGGAGGTGCCGCCGCCGGGTCGGCGGCGGAGCGCCGGGCCCCAAGCGCGCGTTCGCGCTACTCCGCTCGGGAGCGGCTCGGGCGCTATGCGGCCGGCGGTCAGGCCGCGTCGGCGGCCTTCGGCAGGGCGATGTGCTGGAAGACCTCGAACCCCTCGAACTCGGGATGGCCGACATAGGTCGGCGCCCGGTCGCGCGTGTTGCCCCTGGCATGGGCGGCGCGGAAGGCGTCCGACCGGGTCCAGGCCTCGAAGTCGCCCTTGGAGCGCCAGACCGTGTGCGAGGCGTAGAGGACGTGGTCCTCGCGCTCGGGGCCGCGCAGCATGTGGAACTCCACGAAGCCGGGCACGCGCTCGAGATGGCTCTCGCGCTCCAGCCAGATCGTCTCGAAGGCCTGGGTGGAGTCCTTCGTCACCTTGAAGCGGTTCATCGCGATGAACATGGCGTTCGTCTCCTTTTCGTGTGCGGATCGGGACAGGTAGGGCGGGCGGCCGTCATCTCTCGCCGAAGAGCTCGCGCTGGGCCTTTTCCAGCTCCTGCGCGTAGCGCTTGCGCACGAAGGTCTCCGACAGGAGCCCGAGCACGGCGCCGTCCTCGCCGACGACGGCGAGCTCGTCCGTGCCGGCCGCGTCGAATCTCGCCATGACGGAGGCGATGTCATCGGCCGGGCGCAGGGCGTGGTCGCGCGCGGCGGCCAGTTCCCCGACCGCCTTGTCCGCCGGCGCGCCCTCGTCGTAGGCGGCGGGCGTCGCGACGATGCCGAGATAGGTGCCGTCCGCCTTCGTCACGATGACGCGGCTGGTCGAGCCCAGCGGGAACTTGCGCCGGAACTCGGCGATCGTGGTCTCCCCGGGCGTCGAGCGGGCGTCCTTGCGCATCATCCGCCCGGCCGTCAGCGTCTTCACCCAGCCGACGTCGCGCGCGCTCTTGATCGTCTCACCGCGCAGGTGCAGCCGCCAGGTCGAGAAGGAGTAGCCGAAATTCTCGCGCACGATCACCGAGGCGACGAGCGAGGCGAGGAGCACGGCGCCGGTGAGGGCGAAGTCCTGGGTCATCTCCAGCACCAGCATCGCCATGGTCATCGGTCCGCCGATCACCGCGACGGCGAGCGCGCCCATGCCGACCACCGCCGCATCCGCGCCGTCGATGACGGGAAAGCCCGCGACGAGTTCCGCAAGGCCCGCGAAGAGATGACCGAGCAGCGTGCCGAGGAAGAGCGAGGCGAAGAACAGGCCGCCGCGAAAGCCGAAGCCGAGCGAGACGATGGAGGCCGCGCTCTTGGCGAGGAAGACGGTGGCGACGAGGCCAAGGCTCGCGCCGGCCGCGATGTCGAGATGCAGCGCGCCGTGCCCGGCCGACAAGGCCTGCGGCGAGAGGGCGGCGATCGGCATCAGGAGAAGGCCGCCCACGATGGGCCGCGACCAGCGCGGCAGGATGGAGCGCCGGCTCGCCGCCTCGACCCTGGAGACGGCCCGCATCAGCACGATGCCGACGACGGCCGCGACCGCGCCGAGAAGCGCGAAGAGGAGATAGTCGGGCGTCGCCACGTCGCCGGCCCGCTCGGCGGCGTAGAGATAGGGCTCGCCCCCGAGCGCCCGCGAGACGAGCGCGGCCGAGAGGGCGGCCGCGGCCACGGGCGCGATGGCCGCCGGCGTATAGGCGCCGATGACGATCTCGAACGCGTAGAAGGCGCCGACCAGCGGCGCGCCGAAGGCCGCCGCGATGCCCGCGCCCGCGCCCGCGCCGACGAGCGTGCGGTAGTCGGCCCGGCGCAGCGCCAGGAGCCGCCCGCCGACCGAGCCGGCGCAGCCGCCCAGCTGGGCATAGGCGGCTTCCAGCCCGACCGAGGCCCCGAAACCGTTGGAGAGGACGGTCTGCGTGGAGATCACCGCGCTGTCGCGCTTGGACATGCGCCCGCCATGCAGGGCGTTCGCCTCCACCGCGTCGACGAGCGGCAGCGAACGCGCGCCCGAGACATGGGTGAAGAGCGCCAGCACCGCGCCGCCGAGCGGCAGGACGCAGAGCTGCAGGAGCGTGAGGTCGGGCATGGCGCTGAGGCGCTCGGCCGGAGCGAGATGGAAGAGGGCGGCCTGCACGAGATGGGCGAGCGTGGAGACGGCGACCGTCAGCGCGCCCGCCGCCGCGCCGATGAGGGCCGCCAGCAGGACGAACACCGTCTCGCGGGCCCGCAGGGCGCGGCGCAGGCGCTCCTTGAACGGAACGGCGGGCGCCGCTTCCGCGCAGGGCGCCGCAGTCGTCTCAGCCGTGTCGATCGTCGTCATCCGCCCGCCGTCGCCTGCGCGGGCCGGCTTCCGGCCCCTTGCGACCGGGACCGATCCCACGTTCGTCCTGTCCGGACTGGGGCTTAAGCTAGGGCAGGGGATGGCGAAAGGCTCAGGGGACCGTCGCGCAGGCCGGATAGCGACGGCTGTCGATGCCGGATCAGCGCACCGGCAGGTCCGGCTCGGCCGGGATGCGGGCGGCGAGACGGGGTTCGGGCGCCGTCGGCGCCAGCGCATGGACGGTCTGCGACCGCGGCGTCGCGGGGCCTTGCGGACGCAAGGGGAGAAGGACGAAGGCGAGGACGGTGAGGAAGGCGGCCGCGGCGAGGGCCGTGTCCCGAAGGCGCGTCATGGTCTTGGCGGTCATCGCAAGGTCTCCCGTTTGCCTGTCGAGGATCGCGCCTGCCGCATCGTCCGCGCCTGTTGCCTTTCGGTCACTGGACGCCGAGGAAATGCAGACTGGCTCATGCGGACAACATCGTCCCTCGCTGGAAGGTTCCGGCGTGCACCAAAGCTTCAGCTTTCGTCGGGGCGGCGCGGATCCGGCAAGATCGGCCCGCCATAAGAATGCTATGTTCACCTTGCACTGCACAAATGCTTGGCGATGCCTTGAGCAGGAGCATGGCTCGCTGATAGGTCTGTCCCAGAACGATCCAGGCGCCCGTCCGCCGGTCGAGAACGCTCGGAGTACCCCATCTTGACGATTGCGCAGCTGATCGAAATCGCCCTGGCCGGCGGACGCGAGGTGATCGACGTCTACGGGTCGGAGATCGACGCGACGCTGAAGAGCGACTCCTCGCCGGTGACCCAGGCCGACATCCGCTGCGAGGCGGTCGTCACCGAGGCCCTGTCCAGAATGAGCCCGGACATCCCCGTCGTCGCCGAGGAAGCGGCGGCGGGCGGCTCGATCCCCGAGACCTGCGAGATCTTCTACCTCGTCGACCCGCTCGACGGGACCAAGGAATTCATCAACCGCAACGGCGACTTCACGGTCAATATCGCGCTGATCGACAAGGGCGTGCCGGTCAGCGGCATCGTCTACGCGCCGGCGTTGAACCGCCTGTGGGTCGGCGCGGACGGCGAGGGGGCCTTCGAGGCCGAGGTCGTGGACGGCGCCGCCGGGCCGCTCAAGCCGATCCGGGCGCGCACCGCGCCCGAGGCGATCACCGCCGTCGGCAGCCGCTCGCACGGGTCGGACGCCACCAAGGTCTGGCTGGAGCGCTATGCGGTCGAGAACCTCGTCTCGCGCGGCTCCTCGCTGAAATTCTGCCTCGTGGCGAGCGGCGAGGCGGACGTCTATCCGCGCCTCGGGCGCACGATGGAATGGGACACGGCGGCCGGCGACGCGGTGCTGCGGGCCGCCGGCGGCCTCGTGACGACGCTCGACGGCGCGCCGCTCCTCTACGGAAAGCGCGGCCAGAGCGAGGATGTCGACTTCGCCAATCCGCATTTCGTCGCCTATGGCGACCGCGCCCTCATCGGGCAGGGCGCGAAGGCGCCCGCCTGAGGCGCAGCATTCCGGCGCATTGCCGCCGCACGACGATGTGACGAGTAGAACTTGGCCCGCGCGCCCGCGCGAGATTTGGAAAGGGTGCCCCTTGATCCAGGAGAAGACCGCCGTGTCTGACCTATCGTCGGATCGACTGACGCATTTGCGGATGCTTGAGGCGGAGTCGATCCACATTCTTCGGGAGGTTGCGTCGGAGTTCCGCAAC
>NZ_LMRD01000006.1 GCF_001425575.1 Aurantimonas sp. Leaf443
CCGTGTCTGACCTATCGTCGGATCGACTGACGCATTTGCGGATGCTTGAGGCGGAGTCGATCCACATTCTTCGGGAGGTTGCGTCGGAGTTCCGCAACCCGGTGATGCTGTATTCGATCGGCAAGGATTCGTCGGTGATGCTGCATCTGGCGATGAAGGCGTTCCACCCTTCGCGCCCGCCCTTTCCCCTGATGCATGTCGACACGACGTGGAAGTTCCGCGAGATGATCGCCTTCCGCGACGCCGCCGCCAGGCGCGCGGGGATGGAGCTCATCGTCCATCAGAACGCGGAGGGCATCGCCAAGGGCGTCACGCCCTTCACCCACGGCGCCTCGCTCTACACCAACATCATGAAGACCGACTCCCTCAAGCAGGCGCTGACCCAGCACGGCTTCGACGCCGCCTTCGGCGGGGCGCGGCGCGACGAGGAGAAGAGCCGCGCCAAGGAGCGCATCTTCTCCTTCCGCTCCGAGAACCACGGCTGGGACCCCAAGAACCAGCGCCCCGAGCTCTGGAACGTCTACAATGCCCGCATCCGCAAGGGCGAGTCGATCCGCGCCTTCCCCCTGTCGAACTGGACCGAGCTCGACATCTGGCAGTACATCCTGAAGGAGAACATCCCCATCGTTCCCCTCTACTTCGCCGACCGGCGCCCGGTCGTGGAACGCGACGGCCAGCTCATCATGGTCGACGACGACCGCATGCCGCTCGCCCCCGGCGAGACCCCGCAGATGCGCAAGGTGCGCTTCCGCACGCTCGGCTGCTACCCGCTGACCGCGGCCATGGAGTCGGACGCCACGACCCTGCCCGAGATCGTCTACGAGATGCTGCTGGCCAAGACGTCCGAGCGCTCGGGCCGGCTGATCGACCACGACGAGGCCGGGTCGATGGAGAAGAAGAAGCGCGAGGGATATTTCTGATGGACATCGTCGAACTCGATCCGACCGCCTTCACCGACTATCTCGCCCGCCACGAGGAGAAGGGGCTCCTGCGCTTCCTCACCTGCGGCTCGGTGGACGACGGCAAGTCGACCCTCATCGGGCGCCTGCTCTACGATACCAAGCTGCTCTTCGAGGACCAGCTGGCGAGCCTGGAGCGCGACTCCGTCAAGCACGGCACGGTGGGCGAGGACATCGACTTCGCCCTCCTCGTCGACGGGCTGGAGGCCGAGCGCGAGCAGGGCATCACCATCGACGTCGCCTACCGCTTCTTCGCCACCGACAAGCGCAAGTTCATCGTCGCCGACACGCCCGGCCACGAGCAGTACACGCGCAACATGGCCACCGGCGCCTCCAATGCCGACGTCGCCATCCTCCTCGTCGACGCGCGCAAGGGCATCCTCACCCAGACCCGGCGCCATTCCTTCATCGCCTCGCTTCTGGGCATCCGCCACGTCGTGGTGGCCGTCAACAAGATCGACCTCGTCGGCTATTCGGAGGAGATCTTCGACAGGATCGTCGCCGACTACCGCGAGTTCGCCGTCGATCTCGGCTTCCAGACGCTGCAGCCGATCCCGCTCTCGGCGCGCTTCGGCGACAACGTGACGGGCCGGGGCGAGAACCTGTCCTGGTACGACGGGCCGACGCTGCTGGAGCATCTGGAGACGCTGGACGTTTCGCAGGAGCGCACGAGCCTGCCCTTCCGCTTCCCCGTGCAATGGGTGAACCGGCCGAACCTCGACTTCCGCGGCTATTCCGGCACGATCGCCGGCGGGCGCGTTTCGGTGGGCGACGAGGTGGCGGTGGCCATGTCGGGGCGCACCTCGACGGTGAAGGCGATCTCCACCTTCGACGGCGAGCGTGCGAGCGCCATCGCCGGCGAGGCGGTGACGCTGGTCCTGTCGGACGAGGTGGACATCTCGCGCGGCGACGTGATCGCGGCGGCGGGCGCGCGCCCGGAAGTGACCGACCAGTTCGCCGCCCATCTCATCTGGATGCACGACGACGCGCTGATCCCGGGGCGGCCGTATCTGTTCAAGATCGGCGCCAAGAGCGTGGCCGGCTCGGTGACGGAGATCAAGCACGCGATCGACGTCAACACGTTCCAGCATCTGGCGGCCAAGTCGCTGGAGCTGAACGCGGTGGCGGTGGTCAACGTCTCGCTGCGCGAGCCGGTGGCCTTCGACCCCTATTCGGAGAACCCGCAGACCGGCGGCTTCATCGTGATCGACCGCCTGTCGAACCTGACGGTGGGCGCGGGGATGATCGACTTCGGCCTGCGCCGGGCGACGAACATCCACTGGCAGGCKGTGGACCTGACCAAGCGGCTGCGCGGCGAGGCGATGGGCCAGCGGCCGGCGGTCCTGTGGTTCACGGGTCTTTCGGGGGCGGGCAAGTCGACGGTGGCCAACCTCGTGGAGAAGAAGCTCTTCGCGCTCGGCAAGCACACCTATCTGCTCGACGGCGACAACGTGCGCCACGGGCTGAACCGGGATCTGGGCTTCACCGAGGTGGACCGGGTGGAGAACATCCGGCGCGTGGCGGAGACGGCGCGGCTCTTCGTGGACGCSGGSCTGATCGTGCTGGCCTCGTTCATCTCGCCGTTCCGCTCGGAGCGGCAGATGGCGCGCGAGCTGTTCGATCCGGGCGAGTTCGTGGAGATCTTCGTGGACACGCCGCTGCGCGTGGCCGAGAGCCGGGACCCGAAGGGCCTGTACAAGCGGGCGCGGGAGGGATCGATCAAGAACTTCACGGGTATCGACAGCCCCTACGAGGCGCCCGAGAGCCCCGAACTGCAGCTGGCCGGCGGCATGAACGCCGCCGAGACCCTCGCCGACCAGGTCGTGGCCTATCTCAAGGCCCATCACTACATCGACTGACGACCGACGACCGACGCATCCCCGCGGCGCAAACCGCCGCGGAGGAGATCTTCGTGGACACGCCGCTGCGCGTGGCCGAGAGCCGGGACCCGAAGGGCCTGTACAAGCGGGCGCGGGAGGGATCGATCAAGAACTTCACGGGCATCGACAGCCCCTACGAGGCGCCCGAGAGCCCCGAACTGCAGCTGGCCGGCGGCATGAACGCCGCCGAGACCCTCGCCGACCAGGTCGTGGCCTATCTCAAGGCCCATCACTACATCGACTGACGACCGACGACCGACGCATCCCCGCGGCGCAAACCGCCGCGGAGATGCGCCCAAGCCGAGGGTCGACAGGCCCGGCGCCTCGCAAGGGCGTCAGGCCCGGCGCCGGAAGACCGACACGATCGAACGCCCCGCCGGGAAACCCCCGCGCGGGGCGTTCGCATGTCAAACACGCATCAGATGCGCGGCGACGAGCACCGAGGCGAGGAGGACGAGCGTCGCCACCGCCATGAAGCTGCGGTTCCAGACGATGCCGACATGCAGCGCCGAGACCTCGCCGAGCCGCCCGACAAGGAGCGTCGTGGCGGTGAAGGGCGAGCTTGCGCCCGCCAGCGCCCAGCCGGCGGTGATGGCGACGACGACGGCGTTCGGCGAGACGCCCATCGCCTGGGCCGACGGCAGGAGAGGGGCGAAGAGCGAGACGGACAGGATCGGGTTCATGCCGAGCTGCCCCAGAAGCGGCACCAGGAGAACGAGGCCCGCCAGGATGGCGGGCGTCGGCAGCGCGGCGAGATCGAGGCGCGCGCCCGATCCCGCGAGCCAGGGCTCGATGAGCGCGGCGCCCAGCGTGCCGATGATGCCGGCCATGGCGAGGAGCAGGATCTCCGGCGCGTAGGAGGGGACGTCGACCAGGGCGAGGCGCTGCAGCCGGCCCGTGAACCGGCTCTGCGGTGCCGTCTCCCCGCGCGCCTGCAGCGCGATCCAGCCGAGCGCGACGACCGGCACGAGCGCCATCACGACCGTGATGAACTTCAGCCCCGTCAGGAGCTCCACCACGCCGACGCCGGCGAAGAGGACGAGGAGGAGCACGAAGAGCGGCGCCGCGTCGCGGATCGTGCCGAGCGTGTTGACCGCCAGCGGCACGGCGCGCGGCACTTTCGGCTTGTAGCGGCTGTCCAGCCGCCAGCCGACGAGGGTGAGGAGCGCGGCGTTGACGAGCGCGAAGGGCGCCGCCCCGCTCCAGGAGGAGTGCGGCACGAGCGAGGTCGTGACCGCCATAGCGAAGGCGAGCGGAGACCAGGCGAGGGAGGCGACGAACCCGCGCTGGATGGCGAGCAGCATGCGCCGGTTGCGCACGGTGCGGATCTCGGGATCGGTCTCCTGGCGCGTGACGCTCTCGGTGAGGCCGCCCAGAAGCGTGATCGCGCCGTAGCTGAGGACCAGCGCGAAGAGGTGGCCGCCGCCGGTGAGGGCCAGATAGCGCCGGCCGGGCGGCTGCGTGGCGAGATAGCGCCCGCAGCGGGCGATGGCCGGCGACGTGCTCGCCGGCGAGCGCAACGAGGCGAGGGCCACGAAGAAGGCGCCGATGAAGGCCCCTTGCGAGAGCGCGCGCAGCCCGAGCGCCGGCCAGTCGTCGCGCGTGGCGACGCAGGCGAGGAAGAGAAGCGTGCCGACCGCCACGAAGGCCTGCCGGCCGCGCTGCGCCTTCGGCGTGGCGAGGGCGATGAAGAGAAGCACCGTGCCGGCGGCGAGGCTCCCCGCCACGGCGCTGCCCGCCGCGTCGCGCAGGAGGACGAGCGGCACAAGGGCGACGAGGACGAGGCCGAGGAGGCGGTGGATCACGCGGCAGGTTCGCTTGCGGTCGAGGGGGTTCGTCGGGTGCCCCGTCCTTGGACCGGGACGGCCGGCTTGGCAACGCCCTGCCTTCGGGCCCGTCCGGGGCAGGGCGATTGTGAGGCCCGGCGCGCGGCGCTAAGAGGCGGCATGGAATTCCAGGTCGCCGCCTTCTATCGCTTCGTGCCCCTTTCGGGCCTGCCCGCGCTGAAAACGCGCCTCGAGACCCTGTGCCGCGCGCAGGCCATCCGCGGGACGATCCTCATCGCGCAGGAGGGGATCAACGGCACGGTGGCCGGCGCGCCGGCCAGCGTGGCCGCGCTTCTCGACGCGCTCGACGAGGAGGCCGGCATCCGGCGCGGCGAAGTGAAGCTGTCCTCCGCCGACCGGGCGCCCTTCGCGCGGCTGAAGGTGCGCATCCGCCCGGAGATCATCACGATGCGCGCGCCCGAGGCCGACCCGTCGCGGCGTGTCGGCACCTATGTCGAGCCGGCCGACTGGAACGCGCTGATCGCGGCGCCCGGCACGCTCCTTCTCGACACGCGCAACCGCTACGAGACGCGCGTCGGCACGTTCGAGGGCGCGGTGGACCCGCAGATCGACGCGTTCACCGCCTTCAAGCGCTATGCGCAGGAGCATCTCGATCCCGCGCGCGACGAGACGATCGCCATGTTCTGCACGGGCGGCATCCGCTGCGAGAAGGCCTCGGCCTATCTCCTCGCCCGGGGCTTTCGCAACGTCTTCCACCTGAAGGGCGGCATCCTCGCCTATCTCGAGCAGGTGCCGGCCGAGGAGAGCCGCTGGCAGGGCGACTGCTACGTCTTCGACGGGCGCGTGGCGGTCGGCCACGGGGTCGCGCCGGCGCAGTGGGGCGCCTGCCATGGCTGCGGGGCGCCGCTGTCGACCGATGACCGCGCCAGCGCGGAGTACGAGCCGGGCGTCTCCTGCCCGCAGTGCCGCGCGCAGCTGACGCCGGCAAAGGCCGCCTCGCTTCGCATGCGCCATCGGCAGATCACCGGGGGCTGACGGAAACGGCGCGGTCCGCGGTCAGGCCGTCGCGGCGACCGCATCGTCGCGCGAGTCCGCCGCTGCGGCCGCGGCGAGTTCGGCGAAGACGCGGCCGACGCCGATGAGGATCGGGCGATCGACGCCGATGCGCTCCACGATGGCGCCGAGATCGGCGAGCGTGCCGAGCCCGCGCGTCTCGTCGTGGCGCGAGAGATTGGCGGCGACGGCGACGGGCGTGGAGGCGGGCAGGCCGTTCTCGATCAGCCGCGCGGCGATCTTCGGGGCCATGCGGCCGCCCATGTAGAAGATGGTCGTGGCGTAGTCGTCGGCGAGCGCCTGCCAGTCGAGTTCCTCGGGCAGGCCGCCGGACTTGGAATGGCCGGTGACGAAACGCAGCTGCTGGGCGCGGTCGCGATGGGTGAGCGAGACGCCGAAGCTGGCCGCCAGCGCCGAGGCCGCCGTGATGCCGGGCACGATGGCGACCGGGATGCCCTGCCGCTTCAGCGCGTCGATCTCCTCGCCGGCGCGGCCGAAGACCGAGACGTCGCCCGATTTCAGGCGCACGACGTGCCGGCCGGCCTTGGCGAACTGGATCATCAGCGCGTTGATGTCCTCCTGCCGGCAGCTCTCGCGGCTGGCGCGCTTGCCCACGAGCATGCGCTTGGCCTCGCGGCGCGAGAGCTCCAGGATCTCGTCGGAGACGAGGTCGTCGAAGAGGATGACGTCGGCGGCCTGCAGCGCGCGCACGGCCTTCAGCGTCAGGAGTTCGGCCTCGCCCGGCCCGCAGCCGACGAGGGTCACCCGCCCGCCGGCGGCCGGCGAGCGGGTCAGTTCGTCGAGGAAGCGGCCGGCGTCGGCCTCGGCCTTCTCGTCGGGCGCCGTCGCGGTGAAGGCGCGGTCCGAGAGGCGCTCCCAGAAGGCGCGGCGCGAGGGGCCGGGCTCCAGCCGCTCCATCACCTCTGCCCGCAGCCGCGTGGCGAGCGCCGCCCAGCCGGCGAGCGAGGGCGGAAGCAGCGTCTCGATGCGCCGGCGGATCGACTGGCCGAGAATGGGCGCGGCGCCGTCCGTGGAGATGGAGACGACGACGGGCGAGCGGTTGACGATCGTGCCGAAGCGGAACTGGCAGAAATCGGGCTTGTCGACCGTGTTGACCGGCACGCCCGCGGCCCGCGCCGCGCAGGCGAAGCCCCGCGCCTCGGCCGCGCTTTCGAGGTCGCCGACCGCGATGGCCGCGCCCTCGAAGATGCCGATGCTCCAGGGCCGGTCGTGATGGACGACCGTGCCGGAGGGGCTGCCCGCGACGAGAAGCTCGCGCATCTCCTCGCACAGCGTCTCGTCCGGCGCGTAGAGATGGACCTCGGCTCCGGCCGCGGCGAGAAGCTCCGCCTTCCAGGCCGCACCCGCCGATCCGCCCGCCATCACGGCCCTGCGGCCCTTCAGCTCGAAGAAGACGGGCAGGGTCGCGAGCGCGCCCATGCGCTGCGAGCGCGCCGGCGGCGTCACGTCGGCGGCGTCCTTCCGAGGGGGAAGCGGGGTGGTCGTCTGGATCACGGCAGGGCCCATGGCGAGCGTCGGATGGACATCCTTATACGCCAGGGGCCAAGCCCCTCGCGAGGCCATATTTTCCGCAAGGCCTGCCCGTTTTCGCAGCAGGTCCCAAGCTTCGCCGCCGCACGCAACGCGCGTTGCGCGCGGTCAGCTCTCGACGAGGATCGTGCCGCAGACCTCGATGCCGAAACCGGTGAGGCCGACATAGGAGCGTTCCTGCGTCGCCACCACGGCGATGGAGCGCACGTCGAGATCGCGCAGGATCTGCGCCCCGACGCCGACCTCGCGCCAGCGCTGCTGGCGCTTCAGCGCGGAGCCGTGCTTCTCGCCGTCGACGGGTTCGGACGCCTGGTCGGCGAGCGCGGGGCCGATGGCGTCGAAATCGTCGACGCTCGGGGTGCGAAGGAGCATCAGGATGCCCGCCCCCTCGGGGCGGAAGGCGTCCACCGCCGAATCGACCCAGCTGCGCGCGGAGCTGCGCGAGCGGCCGAACACGTCCAGAACCGGCTGCTCGCGATGGATGCGCGTCGGCACCTTCTCGCGGCCGCGCACGTCGCCGAAGACGGCGACGACGTGCTGCATCGGGTCGAAGGGCGTCTCGTAGATGCGCACGACGCCGTCGAGGCCGGCGACGCGCATGCGCTCCTCCTTCACGCAGCGCACGAAGGACTCGCGGCGGATGCGGTAGGCGATGAGGTCCTCGATCGAGATGATCTTCAGCCCGTGCTCGCGCGCGAAGGGCAGGAGCTGGGGCAGACGCATGACCGTGCCGTCGTCGTTGACGACCTCGGCGAGGATGCCGACGGGCTCGAGCCCGGCGAGCGTGGCGAGATCGGTGCCGGCCTCGGTGTGGCCGGAGCGCGTGAGGACGCCGCCCTCGCGCGAGATCAGCGGGAACATGTGGCCGGGGCGCAGGAAGTCGGTGCCCGAACAGTTGTTGTTGGCGAGCGCGCGCGCCGTGTTGGCGCGCTCCTCGGCCGAGATGCCGGTCGTCATGCCGAGCTTGTAGTCGACCGAGACGGTGAAGGCGGTGCGCATCGGGTCGAGATTGTTGGCGACCATGGGCGGCAGGTTCAGGGCGCTGGCGCGCTCGCCCGTCATCGGCACGCAGAGGATGCCGCTCGTGTGGCGGATCATGAAGGCGAGCTTCTCGGGCACGGCCTTGGAGGCGGCCATGATGAGGTCGCCCTCGTTCTCGCGGTCCGTGTCGTCGACGACGACGACGAGTTCGCCGTTGGCGATCGCGGCGATGGCGTCTTCGATCCGGTCGAGTTCCATGGACTTTCCTCTCCTCGTTGTCCGCTCCCCGCGGGCGCCCTGCGGCGGGTGCCCTTTAGGCCTTTGCGGCGGGCGGTACAATGCGGAGCGTGCGGAGGGACCGTCTCGCCGGTCGGCTCAGCCGCGTCCGCGATAGGGCGGCACGCCCATCTCGGGCAGGAAGGCGCCGGCCGGCGGCTCGCCGCTCTGCCAGAACACGTCGATCGGGATGCCGCCGCGCGGGTACCAGAAGGCGCCGATGCGCAGCCAGCGCGGCTGCGTCGCCGCCATCACGCGCCGGGCGATCGTCAGCGTGCAGTCCTCGTGGAAGGCGCCGTGGTTGCGGAAGCTGGTGAGGAAGAGTTTCAGCGACTTCGATTCGACCAGCCGGCCCGCCGGCGCGTAGTCGAGGACGATATGGGCGAAGTCCGGCTGGCCGGTGACCGGGCAGAGCGAGGTGAATTCGGGGCAGGTGAAGCGCACGATGGCGGCCGGTCCCTCGCCGGGCGCGAAGGGCACGGTCTCCAGAGGCGCCTCCTCGGGGCTGGCGGCGGGGCGGCTGTCGCGGCCGAGCTGGGTGAGGGTCGGGTCGGTCAAACGGGCGGGCTCCGGCGGTTTGCTGTGTCGGCCGTGTATCGGCCGAAGACCGTTTACGGTTCAACCGGCGATTCCATCCCTCGCGACCGTTGAAAATTTGAGTGATCCGCCTTAAAGCCGCCAGCAGCCAGCCCGGGCCCCTCTGGCAGCCACTCCAGGCTGCGATGTCGGACTGGCGGACGATTCCCCACGCGTGCACCGCCGGGATCCGTTGTCCGCCGGAAGACCCGACGGCGAACGGATGCGACGCGGCGGCGCTCGCCTGTTCCGTTCGCGGTCACGAAAGGCTCCCGTATGTTCGAACTCCTCACGCCGGAAGGGTGGCTGGCGCTCGGCCAGATCATCATGATCGACGTCGTCCTCGCCGGCGACAACGCCATCGTCATCGGCCTCGCGGTCGCCGGGCTCCCCAAGGAGCAGCGCACCAAGGCGATCTTCTGGGGCATCGCCGCGGCCACGGGCCTGCGCATCGCCTTCACCCTCGTCGCCACCCAGCTTCTCGGCGTCTTCGGCCTGCTCCTGGCGGGCGGCGTCCTGCTTCTGTGGGTCTGCTGGAAGATGTGGTCCGAACTGCGCCAGTCGCATCACAATGCCGACGAGGTCGACGCATCGGGCGCCGCGGTCGGCGCGCCGCAGAAGACCTTCCGCCAGGCCGCCACGCAGATCATCCTCGCCGACGTCTCGATGTCGCTCGACAACGTGCTCGCCGTGGCCGGCGCCGCGGAGGGCCATCACTGGTCGCTGCTCGCCTTCGGCCTTCTCCTGTCGATCGCGCTGATGGGCCTTGCGGCCAACTTCATCGCCCAGCTCCTCAACCGGCACCGCTGGATCGCCTATGTGGGCCTTGTCGTCATCCTCTACGTGGCGGTGGAGATGGTGCTGAAGGGCCTCGTGCAGGTCTACCCGCCGGTCGGCGAATACATCCCGTTCGCGGTCGAGGACACGGCCCATCCGGCGCTGCCGGCCGGCGTCGAGCGGCCCGGCGCGCCGGTCACAACCGCCCCGGCCACCGCGCCCGCCGTGCAGTAGCCGCCGGCTTGCGATAGGGGTCGCCTCCGGCGGCCCCGCGATGCCAGACTGCGACGCCGCGCATGATCCCCGTGCGCGGCGTTTGACGTTCGGGCGGGGCGGGAGGACGCGAATGATCGACAAGCTCGAATATCTCATCATGCTGGCGAGCGAGAAGCATTTCGGCCGCGCGGCCGAGCGGCTCGGCATCACCCAGCCGACGCTCTCGGCCGGCCTTCGCCAGCTCGAGGAGCGGCTCGGCGTCACGCTCGTCAATCGCGGGTCGCGCTTCCAGGGCATGACGGCGGAGGGCGAGCGGGTGCTGGCCTGGGCGCGGCGCATCACCGACGACATGCGCACCATGCGCGAGGAGATCCGCGCCGTGCGCACCGGCCTTTTCGGCCATATCCGCATCGGCGCCGTGCCGACCGCGCTCGCCGTCGTCGCCAAGCTCGCCACGTCCTTCCGCGAGCGGCACGGCAACGTGACCTTCGAGATCACCTCCCACACCTCGGCGGAGCTCGCCGCGGGGATCGAGAATTTCGAGATCGACCTCGCGCTCACCTATCTCGACGACGAGCGGCTGAAGCGGCTCGACCAGCGCCCGCTTTACCAGGAGCGCTACTGCCTCGTGACGACGCGGGGGAACGCGTTGGCGGGCCGCGCCTCGCTGAGCTGGCAGGAGGCGGCCTCCGCGCCCCTCTGCCTGCTCAGCGCCACCATGCAGAACCGGCAGATCCTCAACCGGCATCTGGGCGAGGGCGGGCGCAGCTTCCAGACGGTGATGGAGTCGAACTCGATGATCGCGCTCCTCGCCAGCGTGCGCGCCGGGCGAGACCTCGCCACG
This sequence comes from Aurantimonas sp. Leaf443, assembly GCF_001425575.1. Lineage (GTDB taxonomy): Bacteria > Pseudomonadota > Alphaproteobacteria > Rhizobiales > Rhizobiaceae > Leaf443. The sequence goes on from NZ_LMRD01000006.1 coordinate 10,901, forward strand.
ATCATGCCCTATGCGAGCGCGGAGGTGCTGGGCCTCGCCGACCCGATGGTCGCCATCCCCATCACCGACCCGGATGTCGGCTACCGCGTCGGCGTCGTCGCCGCGCGGCGCGATCCGCGCCCGCCCGTGGTGGCGGCCTTCTTCGACGAATGCGCCTCCTTCGCGCCGGACTGACCGATGCCGGCCCGGCCCGGGCGATAGAGGCGCTCTATCGTTGAACGCGAGCGAGGCCATTGATCGGACAGGCGTTTTGGTGTCACCCTCTTGGAATTATTCCAATTGGCTGGGCTGGGAGGCTTGCCGGTGCGATTGAATTCGGCGTTCGATGCTGAGGCGGCCACGGAGATCGTTCGCGAGCTCAGCACCCTCGAAGGCCCGCTTCTGCCCATTCTCCACGCGCTGCAGAACCGTTTCGGCCATGTGAGCGAAGAGGCCATCCGGCTGATCTCGGCCGAGCTGAACCTCTCGCGCGCCGAGGTCTACGGCGTCGTCTCCTTCTATCACGATTACCATCGTGAACCGCAGGGGCGGCACGTGCTCAAGGTCTGCCGGGCGGAGGCCTGCCAGGCGGCGGGGGGCGACGCCATCGCCGCCTCGATCGAGGAGGCGCTCGGCCTCTCCTTCGGGCAGACCTCGCCGGACGGGCAGGTGACGCTCGAAGCCGTCTACTGCCTCGGCCTGTGCGCCACCGCCCCCTCCGCCATGGTCGACAAGCGCCTCGTCGGCCGGCTCAACGCCGCCAAGGTGGCGGCTCTCGTCGACGAGGTGCGCCTGTGACCCGCGTCTACATTCCGCTGGACTCCTTCGCCGTCGCCTGCGGCGCCGACGAGATCGCCGCCGAGCTGCAGCTGCTCGCCGTCTCGCGCAAGCTCGACATCACCATCGTGCGCAACGGATCGCGCGGCATGGCCTTCGCCGAGCCGATGGTCGAGGTCGAGACGCCGCAGGGGCGCATCGCCTACGGGCCGATCGAGCCCGGCGAGATGGAGGGCCTCGTCAAGGCCGGCTTCCTCACCGGCGGCGCGCACGAGAAGCGCATCGGCCGGCCCGAGGAGCATCCGTTCCTCGCCGGCCAGACGCGGCTGACCTTCAAGCGCTGCGGCCTCACCGACCCGCTGTCGATCGAGGACTACGAGGCCCATGGGGGCCTCAAGGGCCTTCGCCGGGCCATCGCCATGACGGCGGCCGAGATCGGCGCGGAGGTCCTGGCATCGGGTCTGCGCGGGCGCGGCGGCGCGGGCTTTCCCACGGGCATCAAGTGGAAGACGGTGCTGGAGGCGAAGGACGACCGCAAGTACATCGTCGCCAATGCCGACGAGGGCGACAGCGGCACCTTCGCCGACCGCATGATCATGGAGGGCGATCCCTACTGCCTGATCGAGGGCATGGCGATCGCCGGCCTCGCGACGGAGGCGCGGAAGGGCTTCGTCTATCTGCGCTCGGAATATCCGGTCGCCATCCGCATCCTCGGCGAGGCGATCGAGCGGGCGCGAGAGGCCGGCCTTCTCGGCGCCTCGGTGCTCGGCTGCGGCCGGGCCTTCGACATCGAGCTGCGCGTGGGCGCCGGCGCCTATGTCTGCGGCGAGGAGACATCGCTCCTGGAAAGCATCGAGGGCAAGCGCGGCCAGGTGCGCTTCAAGCCGCCGCTGCCAGCCCACAAGGGCCTCTTCGGCAAGCCGACCGTCATCAACAATGTCATCACGCTGGCCTCCACGCCCGAGATCCTCGCCGGCGGGGCGGAGGCCTACAAGAATTTCGGCATGGGCCGCTCGCGCGGCACGATCCCGCTGCAGATCGCCGGCAACGTGAAGCATGGCGGCCTCTACGAGACCGCCTTCGGCCTGACGCTCGGCGAGATCGTGGAGGGCATCGCCGGAGGCACGCAGTCCGGCCGGCCGATCCGCGCGGTGCAGGTGGGCGGACCGCTCGGCGCCTATTTCCCCGCCTCCTATTTCGACACGCCCTTCGACTACGAGGCCTTCGCCGCGCGCGACGGGCTGATCGGCCATGCCGGCATCGTCATCTTCGACGACAGCGTCGACATGATGAAGCAGGCCCGCTTCGCCTTCGAGTTCTGCGCCGTGGAATCCTGCGGCAAGTGCACGCCCTGCCGCGTCGGCGCGGTGCGCGGGCGCGAGACGGTGGACAAGATCATCGCCGGCGAGCGCACGGCCGAGAATCTCGCCGTGGTCGAGGACCTCTGCAACACGATGAAGTTCGGCTCGCTCTGCGCGCTCGGCGGCTTCACGCCCTATCCCGTGATGAGCGCCATCCGGCATTTCCCCGAGGATTTCCACGGCCACGGCGCGCCCCTGCGCGAAGCGGCGGAATAGTCCCGGGCCTTCGGCCGGCGCCGCGCATCCCGCGCGCCGGCCGCATTGCACTCAAGCCTTTCGAAAGGGCTCGATCCATGAGTCTCATCCAGGAAATCGACTACGGGACGCCGAAGGCCAAGTCGGAGACGATGGTCACGGTGACGATCGACGGCCATGCGGTGAGCGTGCCGGAAGGCACCTCGCTGATGCGCGCGGCGATGGAGGCGGGCATCCAGGTGCCCAAGCTCTGCGCCACCGACATGATGGACGCCTTCGGCTCCTGCCGCCTCTGCGTCGTCGAGATCGAGGGGCGCAACGGCACGCCCGCCTCCTGCACCACGCCGGCGGTGGAGGGGCTGAAGGTCTTCACGCAGACCGAGCGGCTGAAGAAGATCCGCAAGGGGGTGATGGAGCTCTACATCTCCGACCACCCGCTCGACTGCCTCACCTGCGCGGCGAACGGCGACTGCGAGCTGCAGGACATGGCCGGCGCGGTCGGCCTTCGCGAGGTGCGCTACGGCTATGACGGCGCCAACCATCTCGGCAAGGCCAAGGACCAGTCGAACCCCTATTTCCAGTTCGACGCCTCCAAATGCATCGTCTGCTCGCGCTGCGTGCGGGCCTGCGAGGAAGTGCAGGGCACGTTCGCGCTCACCGTCTCGGGCCGCGGCTTCGACAGCCTGATCTCGGCCGGCACTTCCTACGACGACTTCCTCTCCTCCGAATGCGTCTCCTGCGGCGCCTGCGTGCAGGCCTGCCCAACGGCGACGCTGGAGGAGAAGTCGGTCATCGAGATCGGCACGCCCGAGCATTCGGTCGTCACGACCTGCGCCTATTGCGGCGTCGGCTGCTCCTTCAAGGCCGAGATGCGCGGCGAGGAGCTCGTGCGCATGGTGCCCTACAAGGACGGCAAGGCCAATCGCGGCCATTCCTGCGTCAAGGGCCGCTTCGCGCTCGGCTACGCGACCCACAAGGATCGCATCCTCAATCCGATGATCCGCGACCACTACACGCAGCCCTGGAAGGAAGTCTCCTGGGAGGAGGCGATCGGCTTCGCGGCCGCCAGGATCAAGGAGATCCAGGCGAAATACGGCCGCGGCTCGGTGGGTGGCATCTCCTCCTCGCGCTGCACCAACGAGGAGGTCTACGTCGTCCAGAAGATGATCCGGGCGGGCTTTCTGAACAACAACATCGACACCTGCGCCCGCGTCTGCCACTCGCCGACGGGCTACGGCCTGAAGACGACCTTCGGCACTTCGGCCGGCACGCAGGACTTCGACTCGGTCGAGGAGTCGGACGTCATCCTCGTCATCGGCGCCAACCCGACGGACGGGCATCCCGTCTTCGGCTCGCGCATGAAGAAGCGGCTGCGCGAGGGCGCCCGGCTCATCGTCATCGACCCGCGCCGCATCGATCTCGTCAAGACGCCGCACGTGAAGGCGGACTACCACCTGCCGCTGAAGCCGGGCACCAATGTCGCGATGCTGACGGCGCTCGCCCATGTCATCGTCACCGAAGGGCTGATGGACGAGGCCTTCATCCGCGAGCGCTGCGACTGGGACGAGTTCCAGGACTGGGCCGCCTTCGTGGCCGACGAGACGCGCTCGCCCGAGGCGGTCGCCTCCGTCACCGGCGTTCCCGCCGACCTCGTGCGCAAGGCCGCCCGCCTCTACGCCACCGGCGGCAACGGCGCGATCTATTACGGTCTCGGCGTCACCGAGCATTCCCAGGGCTCGACCTCGGTCATCGCCATCGCGAACCTCGCCATGGCGACCGGCAACATCGGCCGTCGCGGCGTCGGCGTGAACCCGCTGCGCGGGCAGAACAACGTGCAGGGCTCCTGCGACATGGGCTCCTTCCCGCACGAGCTGCCGGGCTACCGCCATGTCTCGGATGCGGCGACGCGCGCGATCTACGAGGAACTGTGGGGCGTCTCCATCGACGAGGAGCCGGGCCTTCGCATTCCCAACATGTTCGACGCGGCCGTGGAGGGGACCTTCAAGGGCCTCTACGTGCAGGGCGAGGACATCCTCCAGTCCGATCCCGACACGAAGCATGTGTCGGCCGGTCTGGCCGCGCTCGACCTCCTCATCGTCCACGATCTCTTCCTGAACGAGACGGCGAACTACGCCACCGTCTTCCTGCCGGGCTCCTCGTTCCTGGAGAAGAACGGCACCTTCACCAATGCCGAGCGGCGCATCAACCGCGTGCGCAAGGTGATGAGCCCGAAGAACGGCTACGAGGACTGGGAAGTGACCCAGCTTCTCGCCCGCGCCATCGGGATGGACATGAACTACACCCATCCCGAACAGATCATGGCCGAGATCGCGGCGACGACGCCCTCCTTCGCGGGCGTGACCTACGCGCTCCTGGAGGAGAAGGGTTCGGTGCAGTGGCCCTGCAACGAGGCCCATCCCGAGGGCTCGCCGATCATGCACATGGACGGGTTCGTGCGCGGCAAGGGCAAGTTCGTCGTCACCGAATACGTGGCGACCGACGAGCGCACCGGCCCGCGCTTCCCGCTGCTCCTCACCACCGGGCGCATCCTCTCGCAGTACAATGTCGGCGCGCAGACACGGCGCACCGAGAACGTCGTCTGGCATGCCGAGGACATGCTGGAGATCCACCCGCACGACGCCGAGCAGCGCGGCATTCGCGACGGCGACTGGGTGAAGCTCGACAGCCGCGCCGGCTCCACCTCGCTCCATGCCAGGATCACCGACCGCGTGGCGCCGGGCGTCGTCTACACGACCTTCCACCACCCGGCGACGCAGGCCAACGTCATCACCACGGACTTCTCCGACTGGGCGACGAACTGCCCGGAATACAAGGTGACGGCGGTGCAGATCTCGCCCTCCAACGGCCCGACCGAATGGCAGGAGGATTATCGCGAGCTCTCCGAGGAAAGCCGGCGCATCGCGCCGGCGGAAGCGGCCGAATAGGGAGTTCGCCCGTGCCCCATCGCGCCAGCGCCACGGCGCGGAGCGTCGCCTTCCGGGACGGCGCCTTCACGGTGACGACCCGCGCGGTGCCGGCGGAGACGGCGATCGCCATCTCCGTCAACGGTTCGACGCACGCCGTGATGATGGCGACGCCCGACCTCGTGGAGGAACTCGGTCTCGGCCTCGCGCTCAACGAGGGCATCGTCTCGCGCCCGGACGAGATCGAGCGGATCGAGGTGGCGCAGAGCGATCTCGGCCTCGACTGCCGCCTCTGGCTCACCGAGGCGCGGGGCGCGACCTATGTCGCGCGGCGCCGCCAGATGACGGGGCCGGTCGGCTGCGGTCTGTGCGGCGTGGAATCGCTGGAACTCGCCCGCCGCGCCTTGCCGCCCGTCTCCTCGGCCTTGAGCGTCTCGCCCGGGGCGATCGCGGCGGCGATGGCGGCGATGGGCGGTGCGCAGGCGCTCGGGCGCGAGACGCGGGCCGTCCATGCCGCGAGCTTCCACCGGGCAGGGCAGGGGATGGTCGCGATGGCCGAGGATGTCGGCCGCCACAACGCGCTCGACAAGGTGACCGGGCTCCTCGCGCGGGCGGGGGAAGACCCCTCCGCCGGCTTCATCGCGCTCACGAGCCGCGTCTCGGTGGAGCTCATCCAGAAGGCCGCCGCCATGGGCTGCGGCCTCGTCGCGGCCGTCTCCGCGCCGACGCAGCTCGCCATCGCGGAAGCCTCGGCCTGCGGGGTGACGCTCGTCGCGGTCGTGCGCGGCGCCGAATTCGAGATCTTCACCCATTTCGGGCGCGTCGAGGGCGCTCCGCAACCGGCCGAGCCCGGCCGCAGCCCCGTTCCGGAGGACGAGACCCGTGCAGCCTGACGCGACCCATGCCAAGCTGATCTACATGGCGAACCAGATCGCCACCTTCTTCCGCTCCTCCCCGGAAGCCGGCCGCACCGACGGCATCGCCGAGCATATCAACGCCTTCTGGGAGCCGCGCATGCGCCGCCAGCTCTTCGAGCGCGTCGATGGCGGTGCGACGGAAGGGATCGACCCGCTGGTGCTGGAGGCCATGCCGAAGATCCGGCGTCCGGCGGCCGAGGGGCAGGTGGCGGCGGCGGGCTGAGGCGCACGCGACGGTGAGACCTCGCGCCTGGGTTGGTGAGCCGGACCTCGTCTGAACCGGGCGTTAACCATGCCCGTTTACCACTCGTCGAGCCAACCCCTCGACGAGCTTGCCCATGGTCCGCTTCCTCCGCCCTCTTCTCCTCGCGGCCACCGCGCTGGCGCTGCCGGCCTGCGCCGGCAACCAGGCGGCGAGCCTGGCGCGCAAGCCCGCCACGGTCCGGACGGCGAGCGTCGATCCGGCGGCGACGGGCACCGTGACGGCGCTCGGTTTCGCGGCGACGGCCGAGGGCAAGACGAGCGACGCCTTCCCGCTTCTCCAGTCCTTCCGTCCCGCCGTCGATTCGCCGCTGGCCGGACGCATCCTGACCGTCTCGCGCATCGCCGATATCCAGCTCGCCGAGAAGGAAGTGGTCCTCACCTTCGACGACGGCCCGGTGCCGGAGAAGACCGAGCGCATCCTCGACACGCTCGACCGCTACGGGGTCGGCGCCACGTTCCTGATGGTCGGCGAGATGGCGAAGGCCCATCCGAAGATCGCGCAGGCCGTCGCCGAGCGCGGCCATACGATCGGGACCCATACCGAACGCCACCGCAACCTCTCCCATATGAGCGACGCGGCGGCCATGGCCGAGATCCGCTCCGGCCAGCTCAGCGTCGCCCGGGCGCTGGAGCCGATCGGGCGCGAACCGGCGCCGTTCTTCCGCTTTCCCTATCTCGCCGACCGCCCCTCGCTGCGCCAGCGGCTGACGGAGGGCGGCATCGTCGCCATCGATGTCGACGTCGATTCCAAGGACTATTTCCAGACGCCGGCCTCGATGGTGAAGGACCGCACGCTCCTGTCCCTGGAAAAGCACGGGCGCGGCATCATCCTCTTCCACGACATCCACCGTCGCACCGCCGAGATGCTGCCGGACCTCCTCGCCGCGCTCCAGACGCGCGGCTTCAAGGTCGTGCGTCTCGTGCCGCCGCAGGAAGCCCCGCTCGTCGCCGCCCTGGACAGGCGGGCGACCGGGCTCTGAGGCCGCGAGACCGCCGCGCATTCGGAACGACCCTCTCGGCCGTTGTCGCGCGGGGGCAGCCCGCGCGGCGATCGAGCGTCTCCCGCTACCCCCCGGAACGATCCGAAGGGCTGTTCCGTAGGCGGGCCGCCTCAGTCCGGATCGGCCTCGACGTCGAGGGCCTGCGCGGCCTCCACGGTCGGCTGGCGCGTGAAGCCCTTCAGCCCGGCATGCACGTTGCGGTCGCGCTCGATCTCGACGGGCGAGGTGGCGTAGGCAGTGATGAGTTCGGCCAGCGAGCGCAGCGCGTGGACATGGATGCGCTCCCAGCCGTGGCTGGCATCGACGCCGAAGGTGATGAGCGCGGTGCGCACGTCGTGGCCGGCCTCGATGGCGGAGGCGGAATCGGAGCGGTAGTAGCGGAAGATGTCCTTCTGGTAGCGGATGTCCTCGTCGCGGCACAGGCGCACGAGCTTCTTGGTCAGGTGGTAGTCGAACGGCCCCGTCTGGTCGGCCATGGCGACGGTCACGCCGAATTCGGACGAGTTCTGCCCCGGCGCCGAGGTGCCGTTGTCGACGGCGACCATGGAGGCGATGTCGGGCGTGAGGATGGAGGCGGCGCCCACTCCCACCTCCTCGGCGATGGTGAAGAGCCAGTGCGTGTCCACCGGCGTCGCGGCGCCTTCGCGCTCCAGCGCCTCGATCGCCGCGAGCATGATCGCCACGCCCGCCTTGTTGTCGAGATGGCGCGAGACGATGAAGCCGTTGTCGAGGAATTCGGGCTGTGGATCGATGGCGACGATGTCGCCGATCTCGATGCCCAGCTTGTGGAGTTCGGGAATGCTGCGGGCGAGCGCGTCGACGCGCAGCTCCACATGGTCCCAGCCGACCGGCGCGGTGTCGATCTCCATGTTGTAGGTGTGGCCGGAGGCCTTGAGCGGCAGGATGGTGCCGCGATAGGTGCCGGCCTCCGAGAAGATCGTGGTGCGCGCGCCCTCGGCGAAGCGCGCCGACCAGGTGCCGATGGGCACGAGTTCGAGGCGCCCGTTGTCCTTCAGGTTCTTCACCTGCGCGCCCAGCGTGTCGACATGGCTGACGATGGCGCGGGCCGAGGCGCGGCGCGAGCCCTGGCGCAGCGCCGTGATCGCGCCGCGGCGCGTCAGCTCCATCGTCAGGCCCAGCCGCTCCAGCTCGTGGCTGACATAGCGCACCACCGTGTCGGTGTAGCCGGTGGGGCTCGGGATCTTGAGCAGCGCCTTCAGCTGGTCCGTCAGATAGTCGGTGTCGATGGCAAGGCGTGGCACTCTGGAACTCCTGGGGCGGCTTGCGGAGGGCGGCGGCTAGGCGGTCTTGGCGCTGCGGCGCCGGCGCACCTGGTTGCGCACGGCGGTCGGCACCGAGAGCGGGAAGAGAAGGTCCACGAAGCGTTCGGCGGTCGGCTGGGGCTCGTGATTGGCAAGGCCCGGCCGCTCGTTGGCCTCGATGAACACGTAGTCGCTCTCGCGCGGCGACTTGACCATGAGATCGATGCCGGTGACGGGAATGTCGATGGCGCGCGCCGCCGCGATGCCGGCCTCCACCAGCGTCGGGTGGACCTCGCCCGTCACGTCGTGGATCGTGCCACCGGTGTGGAGATTGGCGGTCTTGCGCACGGTGAGCGTCTCGCCTTCGGGCGGCACGGCGTCGAGATCGTAGCCGGCGGCCTTCACGCAGCGCTCGGTCTCGGCGTCGAGCGGAATGCGGCTCTCCCCGTGCGTGGCCGCCTCGCGCCGCCGCGACTGGCGCTCGATGAGGGCGCGCACGGTGGAGGTGCCGTCGCCCGTGACGACGGGCGGCCGGCGCAAGGCGGCCGCCACGACCTTGAAGTTGATGACGACGAGGCGCAGGTCGTCGCCCTCGAAGCAGGATTCGATCAGCACGCGCTCGCACTGCTCGCGCGCGGCGGCGACGGCCGCCCTGGCATCGTCCAGCGTCGTCACGCCGACGGAGATGCCGCGGCCCTGTTCGCCGCGCGCCGGCTTGACCACGATCGAGCCGTGCTTCTCCAGGAAGGCGCCGAGCGCCTCGTCGCTGCCGGCGATCGTCTGCGCGGGCACGGCGACGCCCGCAGCCTCCACCAGCCGGCGCGTGACGCTCTTGTCGTCGCAGATCGACATGGCGACGGCGGAGGTGAGTTCGGACAGGCTCTCGCGGCAATGGACCGAGCGCCCGCCGAAGCTGAGGCGGAAGAAGCCGCCGGCCGCGTCCGTCACGTCGACGCGGATGCCGCGGCGCAGCGCCTCGTCCACGATGATGCGGGCATAGGGGTTGAGGTCCTCGTAGCCCTCGGCGGTTCCCGCGAAGAGCTTCTCGTTGATCTCGTTGCGGCGCTTGATGGAGAAGGAGGGCACGCGGAAGAAGCCGAGCTTCTCGTAGAGCGCGATGGCCTGCGCGTTGTCGTGCATGACCGAGAGATCCATGAAGGCGCAGCCGCGCGCCTGGAAATGCTCGGCGAGACGGCGCACCAGCGCCTCGCCGACGCCGCCGTGGGGCGCCTGCGCGTCCACCGCCAGACACCAGAGGGAGGAGCCGTTCTCGGGATCGGCGAAGGCCCGCTCGTTGAAGACGCCCGTGACCGTGCCGAGGATCGCCCCCGTGGCCTCGTCCTCGGCGACGAAATAGGTGAGCGCCCGGCTGTCGCGATGGGCGTGGAAGAAGGCCGGGTCCACCGTCACCATGCCGCGGCTCTGGTAGATGCGGTTCACCTCCGCCGCGTCCGCCGCCGAGGCGAGGCGGCGCACGAAGAAGCCGCGCGGCCGGCGCTGGCCGGGGCGGTAGGTCGCAAGGTCCAGACGGTAGGTATGCGAGGGGTCGAGGAAGAGTTCCTGCGGCGCCTGCGAGAGGAGGACATGCGGGTCGCGCACGTTGAAGGCGATGTCGCGCCGGCCCGAGCCCTCGTCGCGCAGCACCTGCACGAGGCTTTCGGCGTCGGCGAAGGTCTGGCCGAAGACGAGGCGGCCCCAGCCGCAGTCGAGGCAGGCGTCCGCCTGGGGCGCGCCGCCGTCTCCCGCGCCTCTTGCGAGCGGCCTCGGGCCGTCGACGCGGTCGCGGCCGGGATTCGGCGTCCTGGTGCGGCGCTCGGCCATGTCAGACCCCCTGCGCCTGCAGCCAGAGCTCGAGCAGCGCCACCTGCCAGAGCTCCGAGCCGCGCAGCGGCGTGATATGGCCGGCCGGATCGGCGAAGAGCGCGTCGAGATAGGCCGGCGCGAACAGGCCGCGCTCGCGCGCCGCCTTGGCCGAGAGCGTGTCCTTCACCATGGCCAGCGTGTCGCCCGCGAGATATTTCAGCTGCGGGACGGGGAAGTAGCCCTTCTTGCGGTCGATGACCTCGGAGGGGATGACGAGGCGCGCGACCTCCTTCAGGACGCCCTTGCCATCCTGCTTGAGCTTCTCGGCGGTCGGCACGCGGGCGGCGAGCTCCACCAGCTCGTGGTCGAGGAAGGGCACGCGGGCCTCGAGGCCCCAGGCCATGGTCATGTTGTCGACGCGCTTCACGGGATCGTCGACGAGCATGACATTGGTGTCGATGCGCAGCGCCTTGGACACGGGATCGTCGGCGCCGGGCATGGCGAACTGGTCGCGCACGAAGTCGCCGGTCACGTCGCGGTCGAGCACCCAGGCCGGCGACAGATGGCGCTTCAGGGCCGCGTGGTCGCGGTCGAAGAAGGCCGCCGCATAGGCCGCGGCCGGGTCCGCCGCGCCCTGCATCTTCGGATACCAGTGGTAGCCGGCGAAGACCTCGTCGGCGCCCTGGCCGGACTGGACGACCTTGATGTGCTTGGAGACCTCGCGCGACAGGAGGTAGAAGCCGACATTGTCGTAGGAGACCATGGGCTCGGACATGGCCTGGATCGTGCCGGGCAGGTGCTCCATCAGTTCGTGCCCCGGCACGAAGATCTTGTGATGGCGCGTGTCGTAGTGCCGGGCGATGAGGTCGGAGAACTCGAACTCGTTGCCGACCTCGCCATTGGCGTCCTCGAAGCCGATCGAGAACGTGTTGAGATCCTGCTGGCCGGCCTCCGCGAGAAGCCCGACGATGACCGAGCTGTCGACGCCGCCCGACAGGAGGACGCCGACCGGCACGTCGGCGACCATGCGCCGCTTCACCGCCGTCTTCAGGCCCGCCAGCACCATGTCGCGCCAGTCGTCGGGGCTCAGCGCCTCGTCGCCCGGCCGGGGCGCGAAGTCCGGCGCCCAGAAGGTCACGTCGTCGAAAGAGCCGTCCGGCTCGATCATGCGGGTCGTCGCCGGCGGCAGCTTGCGCACGCCCTTCAGGATGGTGAGGGGCGGCGGCACCACGGCGTGGAAGGTCATGTAGTGGGCGAGCGCTTCCGGGTCGATCGCGGTGTCGACCTGCCGCGTCGCGAGGATCGCCTGGAGCGAGGAGGCGAAGAACAGGCGCTTCTCGTCCTGCGCGAGATAGAGCGGCTTGATGCCGAAGCGGTCGCGCGCCAGCATCACGCGGCCGCTCTCGCGCTCGTGGATGGCGAAGGCGAACATGCCGTGGAAGCGCTTCACGCAGTCCCGGCCCCAGGCGTGGTAGGCCTTGACGATGACCTCGGTGTCGCCGCTCGAGAAGAAGCGGTAGCCCTTGGCCGTCAGTTCCGCGCGCAGCTCGGGATAGTTGTAGATGCAGCCGTTGAAGGCGATGGTCAGCCCGAGCTCGGGATCGACCATGGGCTGCGCGGCGCGCTCGGAGAGGTCGATGATCTTCAGGCGCCGATGCGCGAAGCCCACGCGCCCGCGCATGACGAGGCCCGAGCCGTCCGGCCCGCGCCGGGCGAGGCACGCGCCCATCCGCTCGATCGTCTCGGGGGAGGCCTCGCGTCCGTCGAAGCGGATCTCACCGCAAATTCCGCACATGGCTTCTGCCTCGCTGCAACTGTCCCGGCGTCAGGTTTGCAGCGCATATAGGCGGGGGCACCGCGACAGGAACCGCCCGCACGGCACAAATCCCGACGCATCGTCCCTCGTCAGGGCACGAGGACGAGCTTGCCGACGGTGCCGCGCGCATGGATGCGCGCCAGGGCGTCCGCCGCCCGCGCCAGCGGCAGGCGCTCGGAGACGAGGGGGCGGATGCGGCCCTCGGCCACCCAGGCGAAGAGCGTCTCGACATTGGCCGCGAAGGCCGCCGGCTGCTTCCTGGTGAAGGCGCCCCAGAAGACGCCGACCACCGAGAAGCCCTTCACCAGCGCCAGATTGACCGGCAGCGAGGGAATGGTGCCGGAGGCGAAGCCGACGACGAGGAGGCGCCCGTTCCAGGCCATGGAACGGGCGAGCGTGTCGAAGGCCTCGCCGCCGACCGGGTCGAAGGCGACGTCGACGCCGCGTCCCTCCGTCAGCCGTTTCAGGTCGGCGCGCAGGTCCTGGTAGCCGATGGCCTCGTGCGCGCCGGCCTCCAGCGCGACGCGGCGCTTGTCCTTCGTGCTGGCGACGGCGATCACGCGCGCTCCCATGGCGCGGCCGATCTCGATGGCGCCGAGACCCGTGAGGCCCGAGGCGCCGAGGACGAGGAGCGTTTCGCCCGGCCGGAGCGCCGCCCGCTGCTTCAGCGCATGATGCGCGGTGCCGTAGCCGCACAGGAGCGCGCAGGCCACGCCCGCCTCGATCCCGTCCGGCAGGGCGAAGGCGGACGTTTCCGGCGCCAGGACCCGGGTGGCATAGGCGCCGGTGTCGAGGAGCACGGCCACGCGGTCGCCGGGCCCGAAGTGGGTGACGCCCGGACCGACCTCGAGAACGCGGCCCGCCGCCTCCATGCCGGGCACGAAGGGCAGGGCGGGGCGGGCCTGATAGAGTCCCTGGACGAGGAGCCCGTCCGGATAGTTGACGCCGATCGCCTCGGGCGCGATCAGGATCTCGCCGGGGCCCGGCGAAGGGTCCGGCAGGTCCTCGACCTTGAGATCGGCGATCGGCCCGTAGGCCTCGCAGACGACGGCTCGCATGGCGATCCTTTCCTGGCGACCCGTCAGGACAGGTCGTGCAGATCCTTGTCCTCGGCCGGGCCGAGGACGAAATCGGAGAACGCGACCGCAAGGCCCGAGCGCTTGGGCGCGCAGGCCATCGGGCCGACGAGGACGGGGCCCTTCGCCGCGAACGGGCAGAGGCGCAGGAGGCGGAAGTCGCCCGCCGCGTCGCGCACCTGCAGGCGCAGCACGCCGTCCTTCAGGCTCAGGCGCAGGGTGAAGTCGCTCGGATCGCCGGAGAAGGGCGCGCAGGCCCAGTCCGAACGATCCTCCGTCAGCACGCTGCCGATCTGGGCGATGCCGTCGGAGATCTCGACGCCGCCCTTCAGCCAGTGCCGCTCGCTGGCGCGCACCATGAGGCCGGCCTGATCGTAGAGTTCGGCCAGCGCGGCGCGCACGCGCACCTGCGCCGTGAAGGCGGGCGCCGTCTCCAGGCCGAGGAAATGCCCGCTGTCGTGGACGAAGCCGTAATGGGTCTCGCGCCAGAAGTCGGACCCTTCCTCGGCGACGAGCGCGATGCCGTCCGCGGTGCCGCGCCAGTCGGCCGGCTCGTTCAGCCAGCGCCCGTCGGACAGGCTCGGTCCCCTGGTCATTGCCGCTCCTGGCTGTGCTTGGCGAGTTCCCAGCGGGCGACCTGCCGTCGGTGGACGGCGTCCGGCCCGTCGGCGAGGCGCAGGGTGCGAAGATGCGTCCACATGCGGGCGAGCGGCGTGTCCTGGCTGATGCCCATGGCGCCGTGCATCTGCACGGCCGCGTCCACCACCTTCAGCGCCACATTGGGCGCGACGACCTTGATCTGGCTGATCCAGGGCGCGGCGGCGCGCTGGTCGCCCTGGTCCATCATCCAGGCCGCCTTCAGGCAGAGAAGGCGGGCCATCTCGATCTCCATGCGGCACTCGGCGATGAGATCGAAATTGCCGCCGAGCTGCGACAGCGGCTTGCCGAAGGCCTCGCGGCCCAGCGAGCGCTTGCACATCAGCTCCAGCGCCGCCTCCGCCTGGCCGATGGCGCGCATGCAATGGTGGATGCGGCCCGGCCCGAGGCGCCCCTGCGCCACCTCGAAGCCGCGGCCCTCCTCCAGGATGAGGTTGGCCTTCGGCACCCGCGCGTCGGTGAAGCGGATGTGCATGTGCCCGTGCGGCGCGTCGTCCTCGCCGTAGACGGTCATGGCGCGCAGCACCTCTACGCCGGGCGTGTCGGCCGGCACGAGCACCATGGAATGGCGCCGGTGCTTGGGAAGGTCGTCGCCGCCGGTCCTCACCATCACGATATAGATGCGGCAGCGCGGATCGCCGGCGCCGGACGCCCACCACTTGTCGCCGTTGAGGACGTAGTCGTCGCCGTCGCGCACGCAGGAGAGCGAGATGTTGGTCGCGTCCGAGGAGGCGACGTCCGGCTCGGTCATCAGATAGGCCGAGCGGATTTCGCCGGCGAGGAGCTTCGGCAGCCAGGGCGCCTGCTGCTCGGGCGTGCAGTAGCGCTCGAACACTTCCATGTTGCCGGTGTCGGGGGCCGAGCAGTTGAAGGTCTCCGCCCCCAGATGCACCTTGCCCATCTCCTCGGCGAGATAGGCGTATTCCACCGTCGACAGGCCGTAGCCGCGCTCCGAATCCGTCAGCCAGAAATTCCAGAGGTTGCGCTCGCGCGCCTTGGCCTTCAGCCCCTCCAGGATCTGCGACTGGCGCGGCGTGTAGACCCAGCGCCCGTCCTTGGGAACGTCGGCGAGGAACTCCTCGCTCATCGGCCCGATCTCGTCGCGCACCATCGCCGCGACGGCCGCGTGGATGGGTTTCAGCCTCTCGCTCATGCCGAGTGCCATGGTGCTCATCGGGTCAGTTCCTCCTCGAGAATGTCGTCCGGCGTGCCGACGCCGCGCAGGGCGAAGCGCGCCGTGTCGCGCACGAGCCGCCCGCGCTCGGCCTCTCCCTCGCCGGCGCGCGGCCGGTACCAGGCGACGGGCGAGTTGAGGACGGACAGGAGCGTGCGGTTGGCGAAGGACGGCGTGCCGGACAGGGTCACGTCGCCTTCCTTGGCGGCTTCCGCCAGCACGCCCCGGAACAGCGCCTCGTAGCGGTCGCGCTCCTGCGTGAGGCGGGCGAGCGCCGCCGCCTCGCCGCCCTTGACGGCCGTCGTCATCGGCCGGGCGACGCCCTGCAGGATCACGTGCTGGTAGGCGACATGCTCCAGCATCGTCTGGAGATGGGCGATGGACATGCGGCAGAGCCGCGTGGCGGCCCGCTCCTTCGCCCGCGCGTGCGGCTCTACGGCCGTGAAGCACAGCGCCATGCCGCTCAAGGCGACGTCGAAGAACAGGTCCGTCTTGGTCCGGTAGTAGTGGTAGACGAGGCCCTTGGTCGCCCCCAGCCGGCGGGCGACGTCGTCGATCGAGGCGAGCGCGAAGCCGCGCTCGCGGAAAGCCTCGGCCGCCGCCGTCAGGATGGCGGTGCGCGTGGCGTCCATCTCGCCCGGCACGGCGCCGCCGGCGGCCACGAACGCGCGTTCGCGCCGCGAGGGACGGGGCTCGCGCGCCGGCTCGGCTGTGCTTCCTGCCTTGTCCTGCGACGGAGCGTGGGCCATGGCAACACTGGACATACTCTCTCGTATGATGTCAACTCCCGGCAAGCGCCGCCCTGTCCCGCTTTCGGGGCCAAGGCGGCTCGAACGGGAGGGATGCGCATGGGTCTCATCGACGATCTCTTCTCGCTGGACGGGCGCACGGCGCTCGTCACAGGCGGGGCGACCGGCATCGGACGGATGATCGCGACCGGCTTCGCTGGCGCGGGCGCCCGCGTCCTGATCGCCTCGCGCAAGGCCGAGGCCTGCGAGGCGACGGCCGGCGAGATCAACGCAATGGGCCTGCCCGGCCATGTGGAGGCCTTCGGCGGCGACGTGGCGAGCGAGGCCGGCGTGAAGGCGCTCGTCGCTTCGGTGGCCGAGCGCACGCAGGCGCTGCACATCCTCGTCAACAATGCCGGCATCTCCTGGGGCGCGCCCTTCGAGAGCTTCCCGCACGAGGCCTTCGCCCGCGTGATGGGGGTGAACGTCGCCGGGCTCTTCTCGCTGACGCAGGGGCTGATGCCGATGCTCGTCGCCTCGGCGAGCGCGGAGGCGCCCTCGCGCGTCCTCAATCTCGGCTCGGTGATGGGCGCGGTGCCGCTCGCCGAGCGCGTCTATTCCTACGCCGCCTCCAAGGCCGCCGTGCATCACCTCACGCGCTGCCTCGCCAAGGAATTCGCCGCGCGCCACGTGACGGTGAACGCGCTGGCGCCCGGACCCTTCGCCTCGAAGATGACGGCCTTCGCCACGGGCACGGACGAGAAGGCGGCGGCCATCGGCGCCGGCGTGCCGCTCGGGCGCATCGGCCGGCCGGACGACGCGGCGGGCGCCGCGCTCTTCCTTTGCTCGCGCGCGGGTGCATATGTGACCGGCGCCATCCTGCCGCTCGACGGCGGCATCGGCGTTCAGACGGGGCCGGAACTCTTTCCGGAGTGACGGTCCGGCGAAGGGGACGGGAAGGCGAGGCAGCGATGAGCGCGACGGACAGGCAGGCGGCCGAGGAGAGGCTGCGCGAGAAGCTGGTGCCGCTGGAGGCGTTCCGCTCTCATCTCCACGGCGCGGAGTTCGTCTCCGGCTGGATCACCGTCGATCAGGCGATGATCGACACGTTCGCGGACGCCACGATCGACCACCAGTTCATCCATGTCGATCCCGAGCGCGCCAAGGCCGAGACGCCCTATGGCGGCACGATCGCGCACGGGTTCCTGACGCTCTCGCTGCTCTCCACGCTCGCCTACGACGCTCTACCGGGCATCGAGCGCACGCGGATGGGCATCAATTACGGCTTCGACAAGGTCCGCTTCCTGACGCCGGTGAAGGCGGGGGCGCGCGTGCGCGGCCGCTTCCGCCTGATCGGCCTCACCGAGCGGGCGGTGAGCGTGCAGACGGCCTGGGACGCGCAGGTGGAGATCGAGGGGGCGCCAAGGCCCGCGCTCTCGGCCCACTGGATCACGCTGGCGGTGCTGGAGCCGCCGACGGACTGACGCATGGCAGGGCCGGCCGCCGGCGGGACCCGGATCGGGAGGATCGAATGGACACGGGCGCACCGGGCTTCGGCTTCGACATCGGCGAACTCGGCCGCTATCTGGCACGGGAGGTGCCGGGTTTCGGCAGCCTCGTCCATGTCGCCAAGTTCGCGGCCGGCCAGTCCAACCCGACCTACCGGCTCGACGCCTCGGGCGGCTCCTTCGTGCTGCGCGCCAAGCCGCCGGGCGAACTCCTGAAATCCGCCCATCAGGTGGATCGCGAGTTCCGGGTGATGGCGGCGCTCGCCGAGACGCCGGTCCCCGTGCCGCGCGTCTTCCATCTGGCAAGCGACGACGACTCGCCGATCGGGCGCGCCTTCTTCGTGATGGAGTTCCTGGACGGGCGCATCTTCTTCGACCCCGCCGTGCCGCAGGCGCGCGACCGCGCCGAGCGGGCGGCGATCTACGACGCGATGAACGCGGTGCTCGCCGACCTTCACGGCGTCGACGTTTCCGCCGTCGGCCTTGCCGATTACGGCCGGCCCGGCAACTACTTCGCCCGCCAGCTCTCGCGCTGGGCGGAACAGTATCGCCTTTCCGAGATCGAGCCCAATGCCGACATGGCGCGGCTGCGAGACTGGCTGGAGGCGAACCTGCCGGCCGACGACGGCGCCGTTTCGCTCGTCCACGGCGACTTCCGCATCGACAACATGATCTTCGACCCGGAAGCCCCGAAGATCCTGGCGCTGCTCGACTGGGAACTCTCCACGCTCGGCCATCCCTTCGCCGACCTCGCCTACCAGTGCATGCAGTGGCGCCTGCCGAACGAGGGCGCCTTCCGCGGCCTGGGCGGGCTCGACCGCGAGGCGCTCGGCATTCCGACGGAGGCCGCCTATGTCGCGCGCTATTGCGAGCGGCGCGGGCTGGAAGGGATCGGGGACTGGACCTTCCACCTCGCCTTCTCCTTCTTCCGCCTCGCGGCGATCCTGCAGGGCGTCTACAAGCGCTTCACGCTCGGCAACGCCTCCAATCCGGCGCTGGCACAAGTCTACGGGCGCTCGGTGCCGCTCCTCGCCCGCATGGCCAACGAGACGATCGATGCCGGACGCTGAGGGCTTCGAGGGCGCGCGCGTCCTCGTCACGGGGGCGGCCGGCGGCTTCGGGCGGGCGCTGGCGCGCGCCTTCGCGGCCCGCGGGGCGAGCCTCATCCTCTGCGACCTCGACGCCCATGCGCTGGCGGACGCGGCGGCGGCCTTCGACCCGGCGCGCGTGGCGATCCTCTCCGGCGACGTCGCGCGGGAGGAGACGCATCGCCGCCTCGTGGAACTCTCGTCCGAGCGGTTCGGCGGGCTCGACGTCGCGGTCAACAATGCCGGCATCGTCCATCCCTTGCAGCGGCTGGAGACGATCGAGGCGGACCTTGCGGCGCGTGTCCTCGCCGTCGATCTCCTGGGCGTGGTGCTCGCCCTCCAGCATCAGATATCCGCGATGGCCGAAGGCTTCGCCGCCGACGGGCGGGTGCGCTCGATCGTCAATATCGCCTCCATCGCCGGATTGAAGGGCGCGCCGCATCTCTCCGTCTATGCCGCCGCCAAACACGGCGTCGTCGGCCTGACCCGGTCGGCCGCGCTCGAGAACGCGCGCCGCGGCATCCGCATCAACGCCGTCTGCCCCGCCTTCGCGCGCACCGCGATGGTGACGGGCGCAGGTGGGCTCGACGCCGGCGAGGAGGAGCGCCTCGTGCGCGGCGTGCCGATGCGGCGCCTGGGCGAAGTGGAGGAGGTGGTCGGCGCCGTCCTGCATCTTGCGGATCCGCGCTCGGGCTTCACGACCGGCGTCGCGCTGCCGGTGGACGGCGGCCTCTCGGCGCTGTGAGCGCCGCGTTCCGCGGGCTTTGCCTATCGGGCGATGGGAGAGAGCCCGTCGATTTCGGCCTGCGTCCTCCTATACTGCGGTTCGGCGGGCGCCGAGGCGGACGAAGACGGGACGGCGGCGGCGCCATGGCCGATCCGCGCATCCGGCGCATGCGCCGGGCGAAACGGCGGACGCTCCGCTCGCGCCCGGCGGGGGAGCGTCTCGAGGCGCTGCCGGCGGCCGTTCGATCCAAGGGAAGGGAACGCGATGACCTCACATGCCTGGCCGAAGGCCGTGCTCTTCGACCTCGACGGGACGCTCGTCGATTCCGTGCCCGACATCCACGAGGCGCTGAACGAGATGATGGCGATGGAGGGCCGCTCGCTCTTCACCGTCGAGGATGTCGGGCGGATGATCGGCGGCGGCGTGCCCAAGCTCGTCGACCGCGCCTATGGCGCGCTGGGCGTCGCGCTCGCCCCCGACGACCGCGAGCGCCTCGTCGCGCTCTATCTGTCGCTCTACGAGCCGCGCGCCACGCGGCTGACGCGTCTCAACGCGGGAGCGGAGGAGATCCTCTCCCATCTCACGGATCGGGGGCTGAAGGTCGGCGTCGTCACCAACAAGCCGGGCGCCGCGACGGTGGAGATCCTGCGCCATTTCACCCTGGAAGACCGGCTGCACGTGGTGGTGGGCGGCGACAGCGGCCCGCCGGTCAAGCCGGCGCCGGGCCTTCTCCTGATGGCGGCCGAGCGGCTCGGCCTCGATCCCGCCGACATCGTCTTCGTGGGCGACAGCGACAATGACGTGGACGCGGCGAAGGCCGCGGGAATGACCGTGGTCGTCGTGCGCGGCGGCTACACGATCCGCCCGGCCGACGCGCTCGGCGCCCATGCCGTGATCGACCGGCTGGACCTCCTGCCGCACGAGTTCGAAGGCCTCGGCGCCCGGGTCCTCGCCTCGTGACGGCGCTGATCTTCGACGTCGACGGGACGCTGGCCGAGACTGAGGAACTGCACCGGCGCGCCTTCAACGAGGCCTTCGCCGCGGAGGGCCTCGGCTGGCACTGGGACGAGTACCGCTACAAGGATCTTCTCGCCGTGACCGGCGGCAAGGAGCGGATGCATCACTTCATCGAACGCGAGACCATCGCGCTGAAGGAGCCGGCGGAGAGCCTCGTGCCCCGGCTGCACGCGGCCAAGACCGCGCTCTACGCGCGCGCCGTGGAGGCGGGCGCGCTGGACCTTCGCGACGGCATCCTCGATCTGGTGACGGCGGCGAAGGCGGCGGGCGTGCGCCTCGCCATCGCCACCACGACGACGCGCGGCAATGTGGAGGCGCTGCTCGCCAATACGCCGCTCGGCGCCGCGGCCTCCTTCGAGGTCATGGTCTGCGGCGACGAGGTCCGCGCCAAGAAGCCGGCGCCCGACGTCTACCGCCGCGCGCTGGAGCTTCTGGCCCTCGACGCCTCGCAGGCGCTCGCGGTGGAAGATACCGCGAACGGCCTTGCCGCCGCGACGGCCGCCGGGCTGCGCTGCGTCGTCGTCCCCTCCCGCTACAGCCGCGACGAGGATTTCGCGGGCGCCGAACTCGTGCTGGAGCGCCTCGGCGCGCCGCAGGCGGTGCTGCGGCTCCTGACCGCCTGACCGCCGCGCCGGGGCGGAAGGCGCCCCGGACGCCCGCCTCCTCCGCGAGCGCCGTCGACGCGCCGCCGCCGGTCGGCCGGCCCGCCGCAAGGGGCGAGTCACCCGAACGACACGGTCGGCAGACAAACGGGACGAATATTCCCCTAGGTCATCCCGTGGCGCCTTCGATGTATGGACGCCTGACTTTCCATTTCCTTAGATGGTCCATCCAAGTCGAAATGGCTTTCGGCCTGGATGAGTCGAGGTTTCGTTCGGGCAGGCTTTCGCAGTGAGAGGTCTGCCCGCGGCGCGGGGAACGTCCGGGCATGTCGATGGGAACGAAGCCGTCGCGCGACGGCGCTCGCGTGGGCTGCGGCCTGACGGGTCTGGCGGCGGCTGCCACCATGGCGATCGTCGCGGCCGGACCGTGTGCGGCGCAGACGCAGGTGCCGCCGCGCGCCGAGGCCGTCGGCGCCGGCCCGGAGATCGACGCCCGCCGGGACGCCCTGTTCCGGCGGATGATGGCCGACCCGTCCAATCTCGACCTTGCCTTCGACTATGCGGCGCTTTCCTCGCAGGCCGGCGATCTCGAGGCGGCGGTGGCGACGCTGGAGCGCATGCTGATCTTCGCGCCGGGCCTGCCGCGCCTGCAGCTCGAGCTCGGCGTCCTCTACTACCGGCTGGGCGCCACGCAGACCGCGCGTACCTATTTCGAGGCCGCCGTCTCCGGCCCGGACGTTCCGCAGCCCGTGCGCGATCGCGTCGACGTCTATCTCGCGCGGCTCGACGATGCCGACGCGCCCTCGCGCCTCGATGGGCTTGTCACGCTCGGCGGCGCCTACCAGACGAACGCCAATGCCGCCCCGTCCTCGCGCACGATCGGGCTGAACGGCGTCGACTACATTCTCGACGACACGTTCACCGAGCGCCCGGACGTCAACGGCTTCGCCTCGCTTCTCCTCAACTACAGCCACGACCTGCCGGGGCAGGGCGACCGGCTGGAGGCGACCTTCACCGCCTACGGCTCGCTCTATGCCGAGCGCGACGAGCTGAACACCGCGCTCGCCGAACTCACCGTCGGCCCGTCCTTCGACCTCGGCCGCTACGGCCTCGACGACACGCGCCTCTCGGTCTACGGCATCCTGGGCGGGGCGGTTCTTCAGGCCGATCCCTATCTCGCCTCCGGCGGTCTCGGCATCCAGGCCTCGACGCTGATCGACCCGCAGCTGCGCCTCACCGGCAATCTCGAGGCGCGCCACGAGGCCTTCCAGGATTCGACGGACCGGCCGACCTCCTCCGATCGCACGGGCGAGCGCTACAACGCCTCGCTGGCCGCCCAGTACGCTTTGAGCGACCGCACCGTCCTCTTCTCCACGCTGATCGGCGAGCGTCGCCTCGCGGACGCGGACTATCTCAGCTACGGCGAGGTCGGCGGCGTCCTCGGCGTCAGCCACAGTTTCGCCTCGCCGGTCGCCGCGCTGGAGGCGCCCTGGACGCTGACGCTCGCCGCCGGCCTCTCCGGCCGCTGGTTCGACGAGCCGGACCGGCTGGTCGGAAGCGACGAGGAGCACGATCGCGAGTTCTTCCTCCAGGCCACGCAGCTCGTGCCGCTGCGCGACGAATGGGCCATGCAGCTGCAGGCCGGCTACCGCGACGTCGCCTCCAACTACGACATGCGCGACTACGACAATCTTCGCGCCGCCATCGCCATCCTCAAGCGCTTCTGACGGAGACGACGATGCTGAAGACCGGGCTTCTCGCCTCGCTCGCCCTCCTCGCGGCGGCCGGCACCGCCCCCGCGCTCGCGCAGGGGATCGGCGTCGCGGCCGCCGTCAACCAGTCGGCGCGGGGCCTGCCGCCCGGACAGGCGGTGCGCACCATCGCGCTCGGCGACAACCTCATCTTCGACGAGCGCATCGACACCGACACGGTCGGCCTCGTGCAGATCCTGCTTTCGGACGGCACCGCCTTCACCGTGGGGCCGAACTCCTCGATCACGATCGACCGCTTCGTCTACGATCCGCAGGCCGGCACGGCGAAGGTCACGGCGAGCCTCACCAAGGGCGTCTTCCGCTTCGTCGGCGGCAAGACGTCGAAGACGCCGGGCGGCGTGACGCTGAACACGCCGGTCGGCACGGTCGGCATCCGGGGCGCGGTCGCCGATATCGACCTTCAGGGGCAGGGCGGCGGGGCCTCCGGCGTGCCGCCGCACATCTCGCTGATCTTCGGCAAGGAAGTCGTCCTGACCTGCGGTTCGGCGGTCTGCGGGCGGCTCTACCAGCCGGGCTATTCGCTGGCCTTCTCGGGCGGCCAGGTGCGCACGGTCAGGACGCCGGCCGGCTGGGCGAGCCGCATCCAGTCCTCGCTGGCCGGTGGCGCCGGCACGTCGGGCGGCTCGCGCAACCCGCCGACGGAGGGCTATGTCGCCGCCAACCCGTTCGAGCGCACGAATTCGGGCGTCTCCGTCACCCTGAACAGGGTGCCGCTGCCGACGCCCCGGCCCGAACTCGTCCCCGCGCAGCTCGTCGACGTCGCCGAGGCGACGAACGACACGGTGCGGCAGGAGATCGTGGCGACGGTGACCGAGGCGCCGGACGGATCCGACGGCGGGGACGGCGGTGACGACGGCGGCGGCGATGGTGGAGACGGCGGGGGCGATGGCGGCGGCAACGGCGGCGATGGCGGTGGCGGCGATGGCGATGGCGATGGCGATGGCGGCGGCGGCGAGGTGCCGAGCGTCACGCGGTCCTTCCGCGTCCAGACCGCGCGCGTCGGATCGCAGCAGCCGAGCGGGCGGACCGGCGGCTCGGCCGAGGCGGACGGCCTTGCCGATCTCGTCCTCTCCGCCGACGGCACGCTTGCGACCGGCACGTTCGGCGCGCGGGCGCTGACGCTTCCGGTCCGGGACAGCCGGACGCTGACGGGCTGGAACATCGCCGCCGGCTCGGGCGCGTCGCTCGGCGGCCTGCCGCTCACGGGCACACTCTACACCGACAAGGAAGGCTTCTCGGCCTATCTCCTCGCCGAACAGGGCGACATCGCGCGCCCCGTCGTGGCGCTCACCGGCACGACGACGCCGGCAAGCGTCCTCACCGGCACGGATCTGCGGCGCTACGCGCTGACGCGCGATCCGATCCAGGCTTCGGCCCTTCCCTTCACGCTGAATTACGGGCTGGGCGAGGCCGGCGCGCTCGTCTCGGACCTCCTCGTTCTCGAGCAGCCCTCCGGCCCCGGCCGGGTCCTCCAGACCTCTCTCCAGGTGCAGGGCAGCGGCCCCACCCAGAAGAGCCTCCTCTCGGTCAATGTCGGCGCGCTCCTCGTCAACGAGGGCGGCGGCCCCTATGTCTTCGCGCGGCGCGGCGGATCGCTCCGGGCCGAGGGCGAGGCGATCGGGCTCTATCTCGGCGGGCAGGTGGCCTCTTTGGCGGGCGCGGACGCCTCGGCCGGCAGTCTCTTCGGCTCCGACGGCTCCAACTTCCTCATCACGGAGGAACAGTCGCGACCGCTCGGCTATTTCGACACGCTCGCCTATGGCGGCGGGACGGTCTCCGACTATGCGACGACCCATGTCGCCGATCTCCAGTCGGAAGTCGCCGGCCTCACCCGCAGCCTCGACCTGCGCCAGGGCTTCGCCGCGGGCGTCATCGACGCCTATGACGGCTACACGAACGGCAGCCCCGTGCTGCACAACGATCTGTTCCGCAATTTCGACCCGGAGCGCGTCT
Source organism: Aurantimonas sp. Leaf443 (assembly GCF_001425575.1). GTDB lineage: Bacteria > Pseudomonadota > Alphaproteobacteria > Rhizobiales > Rhizobiaceae > Leaf443. Next base: position 35,502 of record NZ_LMRD01000006.1, read on the forward strand.
TCGTCGATTTCGACGCCGCCGCAGCCTCACTGCGGGCGCAGTTCGAGGTCTACAACGTCTATGCGGTGACCGGCGGCGCCCCGCGCTTCTCGATCGCCTTCGGCGGAACGGCACAGGACCGGGTGCGCTCGGCCTATGTCGACGACCGGACCTTCGCCGCCGTCGAGAACGGCGACAATGCCAACACCCGCTTCCGGCGCACCGACACCAATCTCGGCGCCTCGGGCAATCCGAACAGCTATCTCGTCTCGTCCCGCGCCATCCCCAACGTGGAGACGACGGCCTTCCTGCAGGGCAAGACCCTGTGCGAATGCCGCTTCCTGGAATGGGGATTCTGGGGCATGCAGGCCGAGTTCCGCCGCCAGAGCGGCACGACGCAGGTCGGTTTCCACATGGGCGCCTTCGTGACCGGCGACATCACCGCCGCGGCGGACCTCGCGCCGCTCGCCGGCACCACCGCGACCTATGCGGGCCATGCCGTCGGCAGCGTCCGGTCAGCCGGCGCGACCTATCTGGCGGCTGGGCAGATGGCGGCCTCCATCGACCTCGGGAGCCGGAACGGGCGCGTCGACGTCACCGGTTTCGACGGTCGCGACTTCGGCGCCGCGGTCGGCGGCCTTTCAGGCCCTTCGGCCCGCTTCTCCGGCGCGATCGACACGCCGAATCTCGTCGGCTCGCTCGACGGAGCGCTCGTCGACAACGGGGCGATCCCCGCCGCTGGGCTGATCGGCGGCTTCGACGTGGGCACTGGCGACCGGTCCTGGACGGCGACCGGAATCGTGGCCGGCCAGCGGAACTGACGCGGCCGGCCGGGCCGCATCCGCCGCCTGTCGGGACGCGAGGGCCTTCGCGGCCGGCTCAGAGTGCGAGCAGCGCCTCGAGGGCGAGGTGATAGGACTGGTCGCCGAAGCCCGCGATCACGCCCTTGCAGGCCGGCGCGAGATAGGAATGGTGGCGGAATTCCTCGCGCGCATGGACGTTCGACAGATGCACCTCGATGGCGACGGCCTTGGCGCCGCGGATCGCGTCGGCGATGGCGATGGACGTGTGCGTGTAGGCGCCGGCATTGAGGATGACGCCGGCCCCTTCGAGCCCGGCCTCCTGAACGAAGGTGACGAGATCGCCCTCGATATTGGACTGGCGGAAGACGAGCTCGACGCGGTCGCCGGCGCGCGCGCGCAGCTCCGCCTCGATATCGGCCAGCGTCTTGGCGCCGTAGACGCCGGGCTCGCGGCGGCCGAGGAGATTGAGGTTCGGCCCGTTGAGGACGACGATCTTCTGGAAGGCCATGCGTGTCTCCGGCGTGGGGCGCGGTCGCCGGGCCTCTCGCCCCGACCGGCGGTCGCCCGCGCTATAGACCATCGCACGCGCGATCGCACCCGCCCCGTGCCGCCTGGCGAAAGAAGTCCGGCGCGTGCCGCCGGGGGAGGCCGACCCGCCACGCGTTTTGTGCGGGACAGACGCCGCGCCCGGCGATATCACGGCGCGCCGCGGCCTGGCCGGCGGCCTATCCGCGGGAGGGGAGACGACCCATGCTGAAGACCATCGATCCGGCGCTGAACGCCGACATCCTGCACGCGCTGCGGTCCATGGGCCATGGCGACCGGCTGGCGCTCGTCGACACCAACTTTCCCGCCGATTCGATCGCGCGCCGCACGGTTCGCGGCTCGCTCCTGCGCATGGACAACATCTCCGCTCCCCGGGCGATCCGCGCGATCCTCTCGGTCTTTCCCCTCGACACGCCGCTGCAGCCCTCCGTCGGGCGCATGGAGGTGATGGGCGCGCCGGACGAGATGCCGGCCGTGCAGCGCGAGGTGCAGGCGGAGGTGGACCGGGCGGAAGGCGCGTCCGCGCCGCTCTACGGCATCGAGCGCTTCGCCTTCTACGACCGGGCCGCCACCGCCTATTGCGTGATCGCCACGGGCGAGACGCGCTTCTACGGCTGCTTCATGCTGACCAAGGGCGTCGTGGCGCCGGACGCCTCCTGGTCGGCCTGACGCTTCCTTCCCGTCATCAGGCCGCCGCCGGCTCGGGCCAGGACGTTATGGGCCCGCGCCAGGTCTCGTAGAGGCGCGACAGGCGAAGGATGGTCAGATCTGCAAAGCGCGGGCCGACGATCTGGAGGCCGATGGGAAAGCCGTCCGGCGAGAAGCCGCAATTGATCGAGGCGGCCGGCTGGTCCGACATGTTCCACGGCACCGTGAAGGCGATGTGCTCGAAGGGCCGCGCCGGATCGTTGGTGGGCGAGGCCCAGTCGGCGGGGTAGGAGACGATCGGGTTGGTCGGCGAGAGCACCGCGTCGACGCTCTGGAAGAGGGTGCCGCAGGCCCGGCGCATCGCCATCGTCTGGTCGAAGCCGGCGATCGCGGCGACGCCCGAGACCGCATCGCCCGCCTTCGCCCAGTCGAGGATATAGGGCAGGATCGTCGCGCGCCGCGCCTCGTCGAGCTTGAGCATCTCGCCCCAGAAGCGGGCGCGCCAGAAGTCGTCGAGACCGTCGAGCATGGCGCGCGTCAGAACGGGAGGGACCTCGACGAGCGTCGCGCCGGCGGCCTCGAAGCGCTTCGCGGCGGCGACCACGGCCCGACGGACCGCGTCCTCGACCGGCAGGCCGCAGCCGGCGTCGAGCATGAGGCCGATGCGAAGGCCGGCGACGTCGAGCCCGTCCAGCGCCATCCAGTCGATCTCCTGCGGCGGCAGGCTCGTGCCGTCGCGCCAGTCCGGCCGGGCGAGCGTCTCCATGAGAAGCGCGGCATCGGCGACGGTGCGCGTCATCGGGCCGGCGCAGCGGCCGACATAATAGGGATCGACGGGGATGCGTCCCTGGCTCGGCTTGAAGCCGAACGTGCCGGTCCAGCCGGCGGGAAGGCGCACCGAGCCGCCGATATCGGTGCCGACATGCAGGGGGCCGTAGCCGGCCGCCGCCGCCGCGCCCGCCCCGGCGCTGGAGCCGCCGGGATTCATCGCCGTGTTCCAAGGGTTGCGCGAGAGCCGGTGGAAGGAGGAGAGGCCGGAGGAGAGCATGCCGTAGTCGGGGCAGGTCGTCTTGGCGAAGAGGATCGCGCCGTCCTCGCGAAGCCGGGCGGCGGCCGGCGCGTCGGCCTCGGCCGGCACGAGCCGCGTCGCGCGGGTGCCGAGCGGCACGGGGCAGCCCTTCGTCGCGATGAGTTCCTTCACCGTCGCCGGCACGCCGTCGAGCCGCCCGTTCGGCGCGCCCTTCGCCCAGCGCCGCGTCGAGGCTTCGGCCTCGCGCCGCGCGGTCTCGGGATCGTAGGCCCAGAGCGCGGCGATCGCCGGCTCGAAGGCATCGACGCGCTGTTCCACCGCGTCCCAGTAGTCCAGCGGCGAGAGGCGGCGCGCGGCATAGGCGTCGAGGAGGTCGACGGCCGAAAGGTCGAGGGGCGATGTCATGGCTTCTGAGCTTTCGCGGGCGGCAGGCGGTGCGGCTCGGCCGCCATCGCCTCGGCATGGTGGCAGGCGACGAACCGGCCCGGCAGGGAGGGCAGGTCCCGTGGCAGCGGGGTCTCGGCGCGGCAGCGCTCGGTGGCGAGCGGGCAGCGCGGGCGGAAGGCGCAGCCCTGCCAGGTCGCGGGGTCGCCGGCGAAGGGCGCCGGGCGGCGCGGCGGCGGCATCTGCGCCGCGTCCAGACGCGGCTCGGCCTCGAGAAGAAGCCGCGTATAGGGGTGGAGCGGGCGTTCGAAGGCCTCCGCCGCCGGCCCCGTCTCCACGAGACGGCCGAGATACATGACGCCGACGCGGTCGCAGATCGCGTCCACGACGCCGAGATTATGGGTGATGAAGAGGAAGGCGACGCCGTCCCTCTCGCGCAGGTCCAGAACGAGGTTGAGCACCTGCGCCTGCACGGACAGGTCGAGCGCGGAGACCGCCTCGTCGGCGACGACGAGCTTCGGCCCGGTGACGAGCGCGCGGGCGATGGCGATGCGCTGGCGCTGGCCGCCGGAGAACTCGTGCGGGAAGCGCGCGGCATCGCCCGCCCGAAGACCGACGCTTTCCAGAACCTCCGCGACGCGCGCCTCGCGCGCGGCCTTCGAGGGCCGGGGATCGAGGACGTGCAGCGGCTCGGCGACGATGCGCCCGACGCGCTGGCGCGGATCGAGCGAGCCGTAGGGGTCCTGGAAGACCATCTGGAAATCGCGCCGGCGGCGGGCGAGCGCGCGGGCATTGAGCGCGAAGAGATCCTCGCCCTCGAGGAGCACCTCCCCCTGGGTCGGCGTGTCGAGGGCCGCGACGAGGCGCGCGAGGGTGGACTTGCCGCAGCCGCTCTCGCCGACGATACCGAAGATGCTGGCGCGCTCGACCGTCAGCGACACGGCGTCGAGCGCGCGCTGGCCGCCGGCCTTGCCCGTCAGACCGCCGCCATAGTGGCGCGAGAGGTTTCGCAGTTCCAGAAGCGGCGCGGTCATGGCAGGTCTCCGGCGGCGCCGCCGCGGATGCAGCGCAGGCCGCGACCTTCGCCGAGCGCCTCCCAGGCGGGTTCGCGCGCCTCGCATGGGGGCAGGCGGAAGGCGCAGCGCGGCGCGAAGCGGCAGCCGGGCGGCAGGGCCGAGAAGCCCGGCACGGTGCCGGGAATGGTGGCGAGGCGCCCGGCGCCCCCCGCGCCGGGCGAGGGCCGGCGGGGCATGGCGGCGAGGAGTCCGCGCGTATAGGGGTTGCGCGGGGCTTCGAGGACTTCGCGCGTTCGCCCTTCCTCGAGGCGCGCGCCGGCATAGAGGACGAGGACGCGCTCCGTGGCCCGCGCGACGACGCCGAGATCGTGGCTGACGAAGATCATCGCCATCGCGCTCTCGCGCACGAGTTCGGCGAGAATGTCGAGGATCTCGGCCTGGACGGTGACGTCGAGCGCGGTCGTCGGCTCGTCGGCGATGAGGAGGGCGGGTTCGAGCGCGAGCGCGATGGCGATGCCGACGCGCTGGCGCTGGCCGCCGGACATTTCGTGCGGGAAGGCGTCGAGGCGTCGGGCGGCATCGGGAATGCGCACGCGGTCGAGAAGCGCCAGCGCGCGCGCCCGCGCCTCGCGGCGCGACAGGCCGCGGCCGCGCACCAGGCCTTCGGCGATCTGGTCGCCGACGCGCATCGACGGGTTCAGCGCCGTCATCGGCTCCTGGAAGATCATGCCGATCCGGCGGCCGCGCAGCGCGCAGAGTTCGCGCTCGGAGGCGCGCAGGAGATCGGTGCCTTCCAGGAGCGCCTCGCCGTCGGCCTCGGCCCCGCCGGGCAGGAGGCCGATCAGCGCCAGCGCCAGCATCGACTTGCCCGAGCCGCTCTCGCCGACGATGCCGAGCGTCTCGCCCTTGCCGAGGGTGAAGGAGATGTCGGCGAGGATCGGCAGGCGCGCGCCGTCGCGCCCGTTCACCGAGACGCGGAGCGCGCGCACGTCGAGAAGCGGCGGGGGCGTCATCGGCCGAGGCTCCGGCGCGGGTCGAGATGGTCGCGCAACCCGTCGCCGAGGAGGTTGAGGCCGAGGACGGCGAGCGCGATCGTGGCGCCGGGGACGACGGCGAGCCAGGGCGCCTGGGCGAGATAGGTCTGCGCGTCGGCCAGCATGCGGCCCCAGCTCGGGGCTGGCGGCGGCGCCCCGAGCCCGAGGAAGGAGAGCCCCGCCTCGGTGAGGATCGCAAGGCCGAGCTGGATCGTCGCCTGGACGATGATCTGGCCGGAAATGTTGGGCAGGACATGCTCGACCGTGATCGCCGGTCCCGCCTTTCCGGCGCCGCGCGCGGCCATCACATAGTCGCGCGACCAGATCTGGAGCGCGGCGCCGCGCGTGACGCGGGCGAAGACCGGCACCATGAAGACGGCGATGGCGACGATGGCGGTGAGGCGGCCGGGCCCGAGAAGGGCGCCCAGCATCATGGCGGAGACGATGGGCGGGAAGGCGAAGATCACGTCGCAGGCGCGCATCAGGAGCGCCTCCACCGTCCCCCGGCAGGCCGCGACGCCGACGCCGACCAGCGTGCCGACCGCTCCGCCGAGCGCGACCGCGCTGAGGGCGACGGACAGCGAATTGCGCGCGCCGGCCATCAGCATCGACAGGACGTCGCGGCCGAAATGGTCGGTGCCGAGAAGCCCGTGTTCCAGCGGGGCCTTCAGCTTGGCGAGGATCGCGATCTTGGTCGGCGGCAGCGGCGTCCAGACCAGCGAGAGCAGCGCCATGCCGACGAGAAGACCGGTGATGGCGAGCCCGGCCACGAGCCGCGCGGGCAGGGCCGTGCGCCGGCGCGCGGCCGCCGGCGGGGCGGCGAGGGCGCTCATGCCGCGCCCCGGCCGCGCAGGCGCGGATCGAGGACGAGATAGGCGAGGTCCACGAGGAAGTTCACGACGATCACCAGCGCGGCGAAGAAGAGGACGGTGCTCTGCATCACGATGAGGTCGCGCTGGGTGAAGGCCTGGTAGGCGAGGCGCCCGACGCCCGGCAGGGCGAAGATGTTCTCGACCAGCACCGAGCCCGCGATGAGGAAGGTGAACTGCAGGCCGAGAATGGTGACGACCGGCACCAGCGCGTTGGGCACGGCATGGCGCCACAAAGCCGCGCGTCGCGTCAGCCCCTTGGCGCGCGCGGTGCGCACGAAATCCTCGCCGAGCACGTCGAGGACGGCGGTCTTGGTCACGCGCGTCAGGATGCCGGCCTGCGGCAGGGCAAGCGCGACGGCGGGCAGGACGAGCGCGGAGAGCGCGGGCCCCGCGCCGGCCTGCCAGCCGGGAAAGCCGCCGGAGGGCAGCCAGCCGAGCTGCACCGAGAAGAGGAGGATGAGGAGGAGCCCGATCCAGAAGTTCGGCAGGGCGACGCTGCCTTGCGTGAAGGCCGTGACCAGCGCGTCCGGCCAGCGGCCCTGGCGCGAGGCGGCGAGCACCCCGAGCGGGATGGCGAGCGCCATCGAGAGAAGGATCGCCAGGCAGGCGAGGGGAAGCGTCACCGCCAGCCGCTCGGCGATGAGGCCCGCGACGGGCACGCCATAGGTGTAGGATTGCCCGAGATCGCCGGTCGCGGCGGCACCGATCCAGGAGAGGAAGCGCAGGACGGCGGGCTCGTCGAGCCCCATCTGCGTGCGCAGCGCCGCCAGCGTCTCGGGCTGGGCCGAGGTGCCGAGCATGATCGCGGCGGGGTCGCCCGGCAGGACGTCCATCACCAGGAAGATGAGGACGGAGACGGCGAGGAGCGTCGCCGCGAGGCCGAGGGCGCGGCGCGACAGGAGGGCGAGCATCGGCGGGCCTCAGCTTCGGGATGTTCGGTCGACGGTCGGCGGCGGCGGGTTTCCCGGCCGGGCGGGCCTCACTCGCGCCAGCGCACGTCCGTCACGTCGTTGGAGGGGATCGGCTCGTTCTCCCACAGCCCTTCGAGCTTGGCGTTCCACACGCCGAGCTTGGGCATGACGAAGAGGTAGAGGGCGGGCACGTCCTCGGCGAGCATGCGTTGCGCCTCGCCGTAGAGCGAGAGGCGGCTCGCCTCGTCGGTGGCCGCTTCGGCCTTGGCGATCGTCTCGTCGAAGGCGGGATTGCGATAGCCGAAATAGTAGTCGGGGCGGGCGTAGATATCGATGTCGAGCGGCTCGGCATGGGCCACCATCGTCATCTCGAAATCCTTGCCCTTCAGCACCTCCGCCACCCATTTGGCGGGAAACTCCGTCGGCACGATGGTCATCGTCACGCCGATCTCGGAGAAGAGCGCCTGCAGGAGTTCGGCCGAGCGCGTCGCATAGGACATCTGCGGCACCTTGATCGAGAAAGCGAGGCCGTCGGCATGGCCGGCCTCCGCCAGCAGCGCCCTGGCCTTCTCCACGTCGTAGGGGTGGACGCCCGTGAGGTCGACATAGCCCGGATCGTTCGGCGTGTAGTGGCTGCCGATCGGCTGGCCGAAGCCGCTATAGGCGCCCTCGATCAGCATCGCGCGATCGACCGCCATCATCAGGGCCTGGCGCACGCGCCTGTCGTCGAAGGGCTTGCGGGCATTGTTCATGCCGGCGACGACCTTCAGCTCGGTGTTGCCGGCCACCGCCGTGAAGCGCTCGTCGGTCTGGAACGCGCCGAAGAGTTCGGGCGCCGAGAGCTCGGGAAAGGCGTCGATATCGCCCGACTGGAGGGCGGCGACCTGGGCCTGCGGATCGGCGAGGAAGCGGAAGGTGACGCGCTCCAGCGCCGCCGCGCCGGCCGCGTCCCAATAGGAGGGGTTCTTCTCCAGGACGACGCGGTCGCCCTTGGCCCAGCTGGCGAAACGGAAGGGGCCGGTGCCGACCGGCTGCGTGCGGTCGGTCTCGGCGGTCTTGGGCGCCACCATGACGGAGGCGGGCCAGCCCAGCCAGTAGAGGAGGTTGCCGGCGGGCTTCTTCAGCTTCAGCACCAGCGTCGCGGCGTCCGGCGTCTCGATCGCGTCGATCACGGCGTAGAACTGCTTCTGCGGATTGGTGGACGCCTCGCCGCGCGCCCGGTCGAGGGTGAACTTCGCCGTCGAGGCGTCGAAGGGCGTGCCGTCGTGGAAGGCGACCCCGGTCCGCAGGGCGAACGTATAGGTCAGGCCGTCCTCGGAGATCGTCCAGCTGCGCGCGAGCTGCGGCTGGACCGTGCCGTCCCGGTCGAGCCGCACGAGCCCCTCGAAGACGTTCTGCCAGACGACCTGCCCGATGGCGACGGGCGCGGCGACGGTCGGGTCGAGCCCGGCCGGCTCGATGGACATGCCGAGGGTGAGGTCGGTGCGCGGCGCCGCGCCCGCCGTGCCGAGCGGGCCGAGAAGCGAGGCGGCGAGGAGGAGGGGCGCGAGCAACCGGGACAGCGGCATCGTCAGAAACCTTTGCGCGTTCGGCGGCCGGGGCGGGCCCGCCTGCGAGGAGTGGGCCGAGACTGGACCGGAATGAGTGTGGCGACAACGACAATCTGGTTTGCGCCGTGTAGCCGAAAGCGAAGCACTGACGCCTGCGCCGGTCGCGGTCCGCCCGAGGTCACGGGATCAGCGCGCCGAGATGGCGTTCGAGATGGGCGACGAGCTTGGAGGCGGCGAAGGACAGGGGCCGGCCGCGCGCCACGGACAGGACGAGGCGCGTGCGGATCTGCCAGCCGCCGCGGATGGGAACGCTTGTCAGTTCCCCGAGCGCGATCTCCCGCGCGACGGCGAGCGCGGGCAGGATGAGTACGGCGGCGCCGCGCCGGGCGAGTTCCTTCTGCATCTCCAGCGAGTTGGTGACGAAGAGACGCTGGAGCTCGACGCCGGCCTGCGCGGCCGTCTCCTCCAGGGCGAGGCGCGCGCCGAAGCTCTCCTCGGGAATGGCGAGAGGAAAGGCGGCGATCTCGGCCATGGTCACGTGCGGGCGCGCGGCGAGCGGGTGGCCGGGCGCCACCACCGCGGCATGCACCACGTCGCCGCTGAAGCGCATGGCGACGTCGGGATGGGGCGGGGTGAAGATCGTCAGGGCGAGATCGGCCTCCGCGCCGGCGAGAAGGTCGATCGCCGCGCGGGCGCTGGAGATGGCGATGCGGAAGGAGATGCTGGGATAGTCGGCGCTGAAGGCGGCGAGCGCCGGGGCGAGGATGCCGCTCGTCAGCGCGCCGTTGGTGACGATGGCGACCTTTCCGCGGCGCAGGCCCTTCAGGTCGTCGATGAGGTCGTTCACCTGTTCGAGGTCGCGCAGCGTGCGCGACAGGCGGTCGGCGAGGAGTTCGCCGGCGGCGGTGAGGCGGATGCCGCGCGCGCCGCGCTCCACGAGCGGCGTGCCGAACTGGTGCTCCAGATTCTCGACCTGCCGGCTGATCGCGGTCGGGGCGACGTTCAGCCGCTCCGCCGCCTGGCGCATGGAGCGGCAGCGCGCCAGCTCGTTGAAATAGACCAGCGCCCTGATCTGCATGGCGATGCCTTCCAAGAAAAGCGGCCCGGCGCCGGCGGGAGCGGGGCGTCGACCCTTCCCCCATAGACGGTCCGCGCGCCGCGCCAAAGCCGTCGCGCGCCGGGACGTGACGGTGCCGAGGGCCTGCGATGCGGGCGAGGCGTTCGCGCCGCGAGGCGCGCGATGGGGATCGCCTCAGGCGCGACGCATCTCCGGCGTCGCGGGCGCCGGAGCCTCGCCCGACACGAGGCTGCGGGCCGCCGCCCCCGACATCGGGCGGTCGATGAAATAGCCCTGCGCCGCGTCGCAGCCGGTGCGGGCGAGGAGATCGAGCTGTTCTGCCGTCTCCACGCCCTCGCCGATCGTGCGCACGCCGAGATCGCGCGCCACCTGGACGACGCCGCGCAGGATCGCGAGCGCGGCCTTGTCCCGCGGGGCCGCCTGCACGAAGCTGCGGTCGATCTTGATGCGGTCGAGCCCGAAGTCGCGCAGATGCGCGAAGGAGGAGTAGCCGGTGCCGAAATCGTCCATGGCCACGCGCACGCCGAGCGCGCGGAAGGCCGAGAGCGCCATGGCGATGCTCTCCTGATCCTCGACCAGCGCGGTCTCGGTCAGCTCGATCTCGAGCCGCCCGGGCAGGAGGCCGTTGGCGGCGAGCGCCTGCGTCACATGGCCGAGGATGCGGCTCGACTTCAGCTGCACGGGCGAGACGTTGACGGCGACATGCACGTCCCGCGGCCAATGCGCGGCCGCGCGGCAGGCCTCGCCGATCACCCAGTCGCCGATGGGGCAGATGAGGCCCGTGTCCTCGGCGACGGGAATGAACTCGGCCGGCGAGATGGCGCCCTTGCGCGGATGCGTCCAGCGGATGAGGGCCTCGAAGCCGAAGATGCGCCTCTCCGCAATCGAATAGAGCGGCTGGTAGACGAGGGCGAACTGGCGCTCGGCGATGGCGATGCGCAGATCCGCCTCCAGTTCCTGGCGTCGTGCCGCCAGCTCGCTCATCCCCGCCTCGTAGCGCCGGCTGGTGCCGCGCCCGCCGGCCTTGGCGGCGAAGAGGGCGAGATCGGCGAACTGCGCGAGTCGCGCGGCGTCCTGCGTGTCGCGCGTGGTGGCGATGCCGATGCTGCAGCCGACGTCGATGAGATGCCCGCAGACATGGAGCGGCTCGCGGAACGTCGCCCCGAGGCGCTCGGCCAGCCGCTCGTCGCTCGCCGGATCGGCGGCGGGGCGCAGGATCGCCATCTCGTCTCCGCCCAGGCGCGCCACGAGGTCGCGCGGGTTCTCGCAGGCGCCCAGGAGGCGGCGGCCGACCTCGACGAGCAGCGCGTCGCCGACGGCATGGCCGAGCGTGTCGTTGATGCTCTTGAACCGGTCGAGATCGACGACGAAGAGCGACCGGTCGCCGGGCGTCTCCAGCGCCTCGGCGACGGCGGCCTGGAAGGCGCGCCGGTTGGCGAGGCCGGTCAGCGAATCGCGGAAGGCGAGGCGCTCGATCTCGCGCTGGGCGCGCCGCTCGGCGGTCACATCGTCGTAGGTCAGGACCGCGCCGCCGCCCGCGACGGGGCGGCAGGCGACGCTGATCACGCGCCCGTCCTCGCGGTCGTGCTCCAGATAGGTCGACTGCGCCTTGGCGAACCAGTCGTCGTGATTGGCGATGACGCGCTGCAGGCGCTCGGCGTCCCAGCCGTCCGAGGCCCCGATATGCTCGAGATATTCGTGCCAGTGCATGCCGAGGCGAAGCTCGGTCTCGTCGAGACCGAACAGGGCCTTCAGGCGGTCGTTGAAGAGTTTGATGCGGCCCTTGCCGTCGATGAAGACGAGACCGTTCGACATATTGCCGAGCGCCGTCGAGAGAAGGCCGGCCTGAAGCTCCTGCGCCTCCAGCCGCATGGAGGAGACGGCGCAGACCGAGCCGGCGAGGAAGAGGGCGAGCGCCGTGCCGGCGGTGAAGACGCCGATGGTGAAACCGTCGACGCCCGCCCCTTCGGCGAGCGTCGCGGCTTCGAGCGAGAGCCCGCCGATGCCGACGACATGCACGGCCGCGACGGCCGCGACGATCAGGACGAGGCTCGCGCTCCCGGCGAAGCGGCGGGGCCTCAGGGCGAAGGCTGCGCCGAACAGGACGGTGCCGAGGAGCCCGGCCACGGCGTAGGTCGCCGAGGAATGGGTCACGACGCATCCCTGCAGCGCGTTCATGCCCGTGAAATGCATGGCGGCCACGCCGATGCCGGAGAGCATGCCGAGCGGAACGCGCAGGAGGCGCGAGCGCGAGAGCGCGCAGGCGGCGGCCGGCAGGCCGATCAGTCCGGCGCCGACCAGGGCCGAGACGAGGGTCGTGTCCGCGTCGTAGACGAAGGCGATGTCGGGCCGGTAGCCGAGGACGGCGATGAAATGCGTCGTCCACACGCCCATGCCGGCCACCGCCGCCACGCCGCCCATCCAGACCAGCCGGTGCAGCCCGCCATGGGTGCTCGCCCGCTCGAGAAGAACGAGCAACAGCCAGGCCGTCGTCGCACAGATGAGCATCGCCCCCGCGACGAAGGGCAGGGAATGCATCTGGCCGAGATCGAGCAGGGACTGCGTCATGGCCGGAGAATTACCTAGGGAAGCTTACGGATGGATGAAGCAGGACGGCAAGCCGCAAGAATACAACTCCGGCGGGCATGAAACGGGAGCGAAACCAGCGAGAGGACATGCATGGATCGACGCGATGTCAACTCTCGCGGGACCATGTCGGTGGTTCGGGCAGCGGTTCGGCGGATGACGCGGCCTCCCGTCCCCTGTCCGTCAGGCCGTAGAGACCGCGCTCGATCCGCACGAACCAGCCGTAGACGTTGCGCGACAGGATCGAGAGCGCGCGCGGGCTCGCGGGTTTCAGGTCGCGCGGGCGCAGGCACCCGGCGGTTGCAAGGAGCCGCGCGCAGGCGATCGCCTCCTGCCGGTAGGCCGTCATGATCGGCGCCCTCGTTCCGCCGCCGACGACGGGGTCGCCCTTGCGCCGGCGATGCTCGTCGACGAGCCGCGAGCGGCGCTTCGGATCGCGGCGCGGGGCCGGGGCTGCGGGGCTGAGCAGGATGTGCACCGTCTCGTCGGCCGCCACGCCCAGGAGGCCGAAGCCGAGCCGGCGGCAGAGATTGCGGAAGCGCGCGTCGTTCTCGCGCCCGCCGCGCCGGCCCGCGAGGCGGGCGGCCAGCCAGACCTCGTCGCAGGCCGCGGCGCGATCGACGCCCTGGAGGACGAGTTCGAGATTGAAGGAGAGCTTGAGTTCGCAGATCACCGCCACCGGCGTCTCGCCCGGCGACAGGGCGAGGAGATCGCAGCCGCCGATCTCGCCCTTGACCTCGTAGCCGAACGTCTCGAGGAAGCGCTTCACCGGAGCGTAGAGGGTGGTTTCGGATGGGCCGGCCATGGCAAGCGGCCGTATCACTCCGCCGGCGCCCGCGCCAGCGAGGCCGGGCGCAAACGAAGACGCCCGCCGGGGGAGGACCGGCGGGCGTCGAATAGTGCCCTGCAGCTTTGGGAGGAGGATGCTGCGGACAATCCGCTCGGGCCTTTGGGAGGAGGATGGCCCTTGCGAAACTCTATGATCGGAAGATAGCCCGTCGCCTCGCCGAGCAGCAGAGCCAAAAATGCATGGGAGGCCTGCAGGAGACGGAGCGCTCCTCCCCGCCGGGCGACCCGCGTCGGGCCGTCCTCGTCTTCGCCGGGCGCGCCGGAGCCCGGACGCCGCGCCGGGGTCAGGCGGCGATGACGGCATCGTTGGCGGGCGTCTTGCGGGCGACGACGGCGAGGAAGGCGATGACGCAGGCGGGGTCGAACTGGCGGCCGGACTGCTCGGTGATATAGGCGACCGCCTTCTCGCGGGGCCAGGCGCGTTTGTAGGGGCGCACGCTGATGAGGGCGTCGAAGACGTCCGCCACCGCGGCGATGCGCCCGGCGAGCGGAATGGCGGGGCCGGACAGGCCGGACGGATAGCCCGTGCCGTCCCAGCATTCGTGATGCGTCAGGGCGATATCAGAGGCGAGACGCAGGAGGTCGCAGTCCGATCCGTCGAGGATGTCGCCGCCGATGCGCGCATGCTCGCGCATGTGGTCGCGCTCGGCCGCATCGAGGCGGCCCGGCTTCTGCAGGACTTCGTCGCGGATGCCGACCTTGCCGATGTCGTGCATGGTCGCCGCGAGTTCGATGTCCCGGCACTCCGCCGACGGCAGGCCGAGTTCGCGGGCGATGTCGCCGCACATCCGCGCCATCCGCACCGTGTGGGCGGCGGTGTCGTCGTCCTTGTAGCCGGCGGCGAGCGTCAGGCGGTGGATGATCTCCTCCTCCCGGCGGCGCAGCTCGGCCGTCGCCGCCTCCACCTCCTCGCGCAGCCAGGCCGCGTGGTCGGCGAGCTTGCGCTGCGCCTCGCACAGGCGCCCGAGATTGGCGACGCGCGCGGCGAACTCGACGGGATCGATCGGCTTGGAGAGGAACTCCACCGCGCCGGCCTTCAGCGCGGCGAGGCGCAACTCGCTGTCGCTGTCCGCCGTGACCATCACCACGGGCTTGTCGGCATTGCGCGGCACCGCACGGATGTGCCCGATGAGGTCCAGGCCGCTCATGCCGGGCATCTGATAGTCCCCGATCGCCATGTCGAAGGTCAGGCCGGGCAGGGCTTCCGCCGCTTCAACGGGGTCGTGGAAGGAGATCGCGTCGTAGTCGCCGGCTCGCTCCACCAGCTTGCGCATCAGGACGAGGTTCGTGCGGTTGTCCTCGACGAGGAGGACCCTCAGTCGCTTGGTCATGCCGCCCGTTCTCCCTGCAGGACGTCCGCGGTCAGCTGCCGCACTTCCTCGACCAGCCGGCCATGAAGGTCGGGTGCGGCGCTCTCGCGCCGCATGGCCTGCGCCAGCGCGGCGAGGCGGCGATAGCCGATATTGGAGGCGGCGCCCTTGATCGTGTGCAGCACGGCGTCGGTGCGTGCCGCGTCGTTGGCTTCCATGGACGCCCGAAGATCGCCGAGAAGCGCGGCGGCGTCGTCGGCGAAGGCCTCGCGCAATTCGGCGAGCCCGTCCTCGCCGATCGCCTCGACGAGGTCCGCGACGCGCGCCTCGTCGATATCGACGCCCGGCGGGGGGGCGGCCTGCGCCTCGTCATCGAGCGCTGGGGGCGCCGCCTCGACCGGCGCTGCCGCGCGCCGGCCCCCCCAGCGCTCGATGACGAGGCGCAGGCGGTCCATCGGCATGGGTTTGGTCTCGAAGCCTTCCATCCCCACGGCAATGCAGCGCTCGCGGTCGCTCTCGGAGGCATTGGCCGTGAGGGCGACGACCGGAACGGAGCGCGCCTCGCCGGGCAGGGCGCGGATCGCCCGCGTCGCCTCGATCCCGTCCATGACCGGCATCTGCATGTCCATGAGGACGAGGTCGAAACGGCCCTGCCGCACGCGCTCGACGGCATCGCGCCCGTTCTCGCAGAACTCCGCCGTGTGGCCGAGCTTCTCCAGGAAACGGCCGGCGACGCGGCGGTTGAAGGCGTTGTCCTCGACGACGAGGATATGCCGCGAAATGGCCGGGGCCGTCGCCTCGCCGGCAAGATCGTGCGGCCGTCTCGCATCCGCGGGGGCGGGAGCGGCCGGAATCTCGAACCAGAAGCGGCTGCCGACGCCCGGTTCGCTGTCGACCCCGATCTCGCCGCCCGCCGCCTCGACGATGCGCTTGCAGATCGCGAGCCCGAGACCCGTACCGCCGAAGCGCCGGCCGATCGAGCCGTCGACCTGGCTGAAGGGGAGGAACAGGCGATGACGCGACTCGGGCGCGATGCCGATGCCGCTGTCGGTGATCTCGAAGCGCAGGCGCGGATCGTTCGCGGAGCCGGTCTGCGAGAGCTTCACCCGCACGACGCCGTTCTCGGTGAACTTCACGGCATTGCTGAGAAGATTGAGGAGGACGCGGCGCAACCGCGTCGGGTCGCCCATGTAGAGGCCAGCGACATCACCCTCCGCGATCTTGACCGCGTTGCCGCGCTCGCGCGCCCGGCCATGCACGACGACGGCGGCTTCGCGCAGGAGTTCGGCGGGATCGAAGAGCACGCGTTCGGAGCCCGTGTCGCCGTGCTCGATCTTGGCGAAGTCGAGGATCTCGTTGATGATCTCGAGGAGGGCCGTGCCCGAGGAGCGGATCGCGGCGACGCTCTCGCGGTCGTCGCGGGCCAGATCCGACATGGACAGGAGTTCGGCCATGCCGAGGATGGCGTTGAGCGGCGTGCGGATCTCGTGGCCCATCGTGGCCATGAACTCGGACTTCGCCTTGTTGCCCGCCTCGGCGGCGGCGAAGGCGGCCGTCAGCTGCTCGGCGACGCTCTGGAGCTCGTCGCCGATCGCGCGCGTGGCGCGCAGCCGGTAGGCGAGGCTCAGAACGAGAAGACCGAAGGAGACGACGAGGGCGAGCACGATCCAGGCGGCCGCGTGCTGCAGCCGCAGCACCTCGGCGCGTGCGTCGGCGCGCGCGGCCGAGACCACGGAATTGGTGCGCAGGAGAAGGCTCTCGGACGTCTCGACGAGGTCGGTCGCCGTCGGCACGAGGGCTGCGAGAGCCTCGGCGTCCGCGCTCGTCACGGCGTCGAAGACGGGCTCCATCGCCACGATCCCCGTCCGCACCGCCGTGCGCAGGGCGCGGATGTCATCGTCCTCGGCGAAGTAGGCGCCGTAATTGGCGTTGTCGACGACGGACATGCGCGAGTAGACGATGTCGTAGCGCAGCGTGAGCGCCTCGCGCTCGGCGCCGTCGAGCCGGCCGTCGGCCAGGGCGTCGCGCATCTCCTCGGCGAGCGTGCCCGATTCCCGTCCGATCTGGTAGACGGCCCATAGCGCGTCTTCCCGGATGCCGTCCTGCAGGCTGCGGCTGCGGTCCGCGAGGTTGACATAGGCGGCCAGAAGCAGAGCGAGGAGCAGGACCGAGGTGGCGAGCGACAGCCACGTCGCCCGCGTCGACCGGCGGACGGCCTCCCGGCCGACGGCGAGTCCGGGCGTCATTCGACGACCTTGATCTCTTTGATCTGCCAGACGGAGCGGGAGAAATACTTCTCGTTGTAGAGGTCGGCCGACTGGTCGAACGGGTAGATCAGGAAGAGCGGGCCCTTGTCGCGCACCGACATGGGTGCGCCGTCCATGCGCGTGGCCAGCATCGTGTCGAGCTCCGCGGCGTCTTCCACCGGCAGATCGGAGGCGTAGTCGTTGAGCGCGACGAGCCGGATCGTCCGGCCCTTGGCGCCGACGGCGGCGAGCACGCTGCGCAGGAGCGGGCCGCTGAAGGTGGTGGCCTTGGCGGTCCAGGGCGTCTCCATCGTGGCGGAGCGGTCCTGCATGGCCTCGAGGGTCGCCATGTCGAAGCGCGCGAAGCCGTCGACATTGGTGTTGGCGATCGCGCCGCTGACGGTCAGCACCGCCGGGCCGGAGGGCGCGGGGAGCTCGCCCGCGACGGCGGATCCGAGAAAGGCGGCGGCGACGCAGGCGGCCAGGACGAGACGCTTCATGATTCCATACCTTCGACCGGGCGCCGACCTGGAGGGCGTCCGAGACCCGTCTTTGCGTCAACCGCCTCATGGCCGCGTCGACTTGCGCATGAAGTTTGACGTCAGAACCGTGACGAAATCGCCAAAATCAAAGCTCGCCTTCCGTTCATCGGGCGGCAAGGCGAGGACGTGGCTAGCGATTCGTAAAGGCGGGGCATGAGGACTGCGCGAGCCCACGGGGCTCCGCGGCGCCGAAGCCGCCAAGACATCGCGATGCCGCCGAATCGCCCGGAGGCGTGATCGGCGCGAAACCGGCGAGGACGCTTCATCAGGATGGCCGCGACCCGCAGGACGTCGCGAAACGGCCTGCGCTCAAGAAAAAGCCGCCGGCGTCTCACGACACCGGCGGCTGATCACGATCGGATCAGGCGAAGCCTGGAGCCCAATGGGCTCAGAGCGGGATGCCCGTCGACTGGAAGATGAAGTCGCTGTCGTCGATATCGGTCGCCATGACGTTCTTCAGGAGAACGTCCGAGCCGTTGGAGAAGGTCAGCTTGGTGCCGGTCGCCGTCTGTTCCGTGGAGACCACCGTCAGATCGCGCAGGACGATCTTGTCGACGCCGTTCTGGAAGTCGGCGATCTTGTCGTTCGAATCGCTGCCGTCGGAGGCGAGGAAGTAGAAGCGGTCCGCGTCCGCGCCGCCAGCAAGCGTGTCGTCGCCGGAGCCGCCATACAGGTTGTCGAAACCGTCGCCGCCGACCAGCGCGTCGTTGCCTTCGCCGCCCAGGAGCCTGTCGTCGCCTTCGCCGCCGTTGAGCCTGTCGTTGCCCGCGCCGCCGTTGAGAACGTCGTTGCCGTTCGAGCCCTTCAGGAGATCGTCTCCGTTCGAGCCACGGAGGGTGTCGTTGCCGCCTCCACCGTTGATCGAGTCGTTTCCGCCTCCACCGTTGATCGTGTCGTTGCCGGCTTGACCGCTGATCGAGTCGTTGCCGCCAAGACCGTTGATCGTGTCGGGACCGTTCGTGCCGGTGAGCACGTCTGCCTGATTGGTGGGTATGGCCATATCAACCTCTAGGAGCGCTAAGGAGTGGATTTTGTGTGAAGCGCAGCCGCACCTAGCGGCCAAACGTGACCCAAGGTCAATGAGGTGTTAAAACCCGGTCATTCCATTTGCGTGGCTGTGTGATTTTCAGGCAACGGAACTTTGTGGGGAGATCGTTCCGACGGCCTGGCAGTTGTGCCTTTGAATTGAAACGGCATTCTGTCGCCAGCACTGTTCGTCGGCCTTTTGTTCACGACCGTGTGACCCGGTCGACGTCCATTACTCTCATATAAAACAATACCCTATGGAGAATTTTTCGGGCCGGTTCAGGCTTGTCGGCGGCCTTGCCGAGGAGAGTTGTCTCCAACGCCGGCCCTTTGCGTAGCCGAGTACCGGCACGCGCCGAGGTAGCCGTCGCAGAGCGCGAACCGTCCGCTTCGCTTCTCAAATGGCGCGATCAATTTTTCGGCAATCGTGCCAGGAAGGCATGTGCCGACGAGCCGGACCCAGTCGATCGCCGCGTATCCCGCCTGCAGCTTGAAGCTGCGTTTGGGGCGCGGCGTGCTTCGCGGGTCACTGAGGCATCGTGAAGGGCGGGGACCAGTCTGACCCCGAGGCGCTTCGGTTGGGGCACCCGCGGCTTTCAACCTGTCGGACGGGCGAGGCTGCAGGCCGTGCTTCCGGCGGCGTCCCACCGGCGGCGCGGTGCCGAAGGTCCGGTGTCAGCCTATTCTGCGACCTCCCCGGATGGCCGCGGCCCGGCGTCGCCATCATACGAACGACCGTCACATCGAACGCTTCGGCGAACCGCTTTGCCCCCGATTGTCTGCTCTTTCTGGGAAGACCTCTCGTCCGTCTCGAAGCGATCTCGACGGGCAGGCGACCCGAGCTTCCTCAGTGGGCCAGTCTCACCTGATTGATGGAACGCGCTATGCCCGAAAATGCGCTGAGGAGCTTGCTGCGGTTGGAGGCATCGAAATAATGCTTGGCGTCGCTGGCGCATGTCTCCAGCATCGTCTTCGCGGTCGAATTGCTGACCATGAAGGCCACGGTGAAGATCTCGATACGCTTCGACTTCGCATAGGTGCAGATCGACAACGTATCCTTGTTGGTCTCGCTGACCTCTGTCGCGGCCTTCGAGGCCGGCGAACTCAGGGAGATGTGACGACCATTGTTGGCATTGAAGCGAAGCGTGTTGTCGCCATCGGTCATCAGGATGAGGACCTTGCGGGGATCGACATTCTGTTCGTCATAGTCCGCGCCATCGTCGAACGGCTCGGTGCGGGACAGCACGTTCTGCCCCCAGATCATGCCGGCGGGAATGTAGGTGTAAGGTTTGTAATCTCCGACCTTGATGACCATTCCATCGATCGCCTTCAGGAGTGCGGGGCGGTCGTTCGTAAGTTTGACGATGGGGCTCAGGCATTTCTGGCTGGTCTCGAGATAGCCCGGATAACCCACCGTCGGCGACTGGTCGTCCAGACGCGTCGTGCCCGGCTTGCGGGAGCCGACGCACCCATACCACTTGTAATATGTCGTGCTTCCGCCGCCGGAACATGACTTATACGGAGGCACGGTCTGTTTTTCCTGCGATGTGCACTCGCCGCCGCAAGTCGCCGGTTCGGCGACGCCGTCGACGGTCCGCGTGCAGGCGTAGGTCGGCTTCTTCGCGAGACAGATCGTCTTCTCGGTTTTCTCGACGCAGACCTGTTCACTCGGAGGCACGGAGTAATCCTTGCCGACATCCAGCCAGGCGGCGTTTCGGTTAGTCGTTCCCACATTCACGTAGTCCGCATAGGGAACGAGGCCGATCCTGACCGGGCTGTCGTCGGTCGTGATCAACGCATTCACGAGTTCGCGCGACGCCTCCTTCAACGTGTTGATCTTCGATATGCCGCTCGCGTCCTGTTCCGACATCGACCACGTGTTATCGAGGACCAGCGCGAGTTCGACGTTGCGGATCGGCGAGCGCATCGCCCTCGCGTCCGCGTCCAGTTCCACGTCGACGAGGTTCGCCAGCCGCATGAAGGTCAGCGGCATCTTTCCCGACGCCGTCAGTTCGATTTGCTCCGCATCCGCAGACGTGACGCTGACGTCCAGCCCTTCGACATCTGCACCCGACATATTGGCGACGAGATAGGAGGCGGCGAGCTGCCCGAGCACGTCGCGGTCCTGCTCGCTGGAAGCCGCCAGCGCGAGAGCGGCCATATCCGTCGCGTTCTGAAGCTTGGCCCGGGCGGAATAATAACGGGCCCCGTCGACGCCGGATCCGATGGCGAAGATGAGCGGAAGGGCGAGGATCGCGGTGATCACCGCGAAATTCCCAGACGTGTCGTTCGATATCTTCCGCATCGTCTCGTCGGCTTTCGTCGTGTCGTACCAAGGGGAAGTCAGCAGTTCGCGCAGGTGATCGCGGTTCGTCCTCGAGGCCGGGCATAGACCTGTCCGGTCAGGCCGATCGATTTGGTGACGACAAAGCCCGTCAAGGGCGCGTAGGAATAGTTCGACTCGGCGATGATCAGCGATTTCTGTTCTTGTGTCGTCAGTCCGGCGGGCAGCGTCATCCGCGAGCCGATCTGTCGCTTCGTCAAGCCGCGGGACGAGGACCAGGCCACCTTCGCACCGCCATCGGCCTCGATGGTCAACACCGAGACGCGGATCGCGAAGGGCTGCGCACTGTAGGGCTGCAGCACGGCGTCGGCAGCCACGAAAAACCCGCTTATCTCATCGGAGGTGAGTTTGACGGACTGAGCCACAAGGTCCGCCACGACGTTGGTCGCGTGCATGACCTTCTGATTGCAAGTAATCGCCAGTGTCAGGTCTACGCCGCCCAGATAAAGCATGATGATGACGGGAGCGACGATCGCGAATTCGACCGCAGCCGCGCCCGATCTGTCGTCGAGCCCGCGCGCTCGTTTTCCCAGGCGGAACGGCAGCGACAGCCTCATTGGAACGGCTCGGTCTTGAAGACGTCCACCGCCACCAGCATGTGCTGCCCGCTCGGGACATTCGACAGGTAAATGCGCATGATGTCCGTATGGATCGGCCATTCGTAGAACGCGCGCAAAGCCATGATCTGGCCTGGCGAGCCGCGTTCGTACTTCATGTTGTCGGCATCGAGCGAAGCATCCTTCATCGGGATCGTAGAAGGGATTTCGGAAAAGCTTGAATAGCTTCGCAGGTCGATGCTGAGTTTGCTGCAGTCGATCGGCAGGGGAACGAGCGAACAGAGTCTGTTCCGAATGGTCTCGTTCGACGCCTGCTCCTGCGCCACTTCACCGGTGCGCACGGTTCGACCTACACGCATCACGGCATTCTCGAGCGCCAGCTCCCCAATGAAGACAGCTGCCGTCTCAAGCACAGCGAAAGTCAGGAGGAAGAATGGCGGCGCCAGGATCGAGAACTCGACGGCGACGGAGCCCCGTTTGTTACGGAAAAAATTACGGCAAAAGCAAGACATACTCAGCCAATCAGGAGTTCTAGACCGAAGCTGCGGTTCGAGAGAAAGATGTTGTATTGGGGTACTCATAAATCTCACCTGATATCGGTATTATCCGGTAGTGAAATCTTGTTTAAATAAGGTAGGCTTACAATAATTGACGTAGAGATCCTGCCTGCGTCAAGGCGTGAACTCTAGAAAGGATTTCAACTATAGGGGGCGCTCAGGGGCTATCTCGTATGCCGTAAGGTCAGCGATCTATATGCGAGGCGTAGCATGGCAGGGCGTAAAAATATTTTCACCTGTCGCCGATGTGAATGTATTGTCAGATTAACATATGATTTACGTCGATCTGCGGGCGCGGTAACCAATCGTTATTTCTCTACAGGATGATGAGCTTCGGGCGTTCGATCGAAAGCTTGCGGCCCCTCTGGCGTGCCTTGCGGGTGGCCTCTCACCGATTTGCCTTCACGCATGGTGTCCGGATGTCCGACAAGGTGCCGCGACGTCGCGAAGCCGCTGTCGACCGGGTGCTCGTAAAGGACGGTCGGGAGGAGGGGCCGGGTCCGGCGCCGCGCCCCGGCAGACCTTGGTGGCCCTCTGTCGGCGCCTCTCGCGCAGGATGGCCGTGCTCCAGGCGACCTGCCTCCGTCCGCGCCGAAACTTGCGAGGTCACGCCGGCGGGTTCTGCGTTCGTATGGATCGGCTCACCTGAGTGCCATGCCCGGCGGAAGCCAGCGCTGCGATGCGTGGGACCGTGCGGCTTCCGGACCTGTGGCGGAGTTGCCGGAGGCACGTGGCCTGCCCCAACGCCCGGATCGCCGAGGCATGTGGCAAGCACACGTCCGGAACGCAATCGGCTCCCCCGAAGCCTCCGGCCGCCGGGCCAGATCCCGCAAATCGCCATCCGCACAGGCAACGCGATCGCCGACGGGGACGTGTCCATCGAGTGTCTGAAGGTCTTGGTGCCGCTTGCGTGACTCGAACACGCGACCCCATCATTACGAATGATGTGCTCTACCGACTGAGCTAAAGCGGCCGGCCCGGACCGGGCGGCTGGCGCCCGCGGACGAGTGGCTGATAGACGGAAACGGCCGACGGTTCAAGCGGCAATTGAGGGCGGGCTTGCGCGGAGCTTGAGGCCGGCGGCGCGCGGTCAGTTGGCGAGGCGCCGGCGGGCGGCGGCATATTCGGCGGAGAGGCGCGCGACGAGGTCGGCGACGGAGCCCCGCGACTCGACCGCGCCGATGCCCTGGCCCGAGCCCCAGACGTCCTTCCAGGCCTTGGCGCCGCTCGCGCCGAAATCCATGGCGGAGGGATCGCTCTCGGGGAGCTTGTCCGGATCGAGGCCGGCGGCCTCGATGGAGGCGCGCAGGTAGTTGCCGTGAATGCCGGTGAAGAGGTTGGTGTAGACGATGTCGGCCGCGCGTCCGGCGACGATGCCCTGCTTGTAGGCCTCGGCTGCGCGCGCCTCGTGCGTGGCGATGAAGGCCGAGCCGATATAGGCGCCGTCCGCGCCCATGGCCTGCGCGGCCAGCACGTTGCCGCCGGTGGCGATGGCGCCCGACAGGAAGAGCGGGCCGTCGAACCATTGCCGGATCTCGGAGACGAGCGCGAAGGGCGAGAGCGTTCCGGCATGGCCGCCGGCGCCGGCCGCCACGGCCACGAGACCGTCGGCGCCCTTCTCGATCGCCTTGCGGGCGAAACGGTCGTCGATCACGTCGTGGAGGACGAGGCCGCCATAGGAATGGACCGCCTCGTTCACCTCGGGCCGGGCGCCGAGCGAGGTGATGACGATGGGCACCTTGTGGCGCACGCAGGTCTCGAGATCGGCCTCCAGCCGCGCGTTGGAGCGGTGGACGATCTGGTTGACGGCGAAGGGCGCGGCGGGACTTTCGGGATGGTCGCGGTCATGCGCGGCGAGCGTCTCCTCGATCTCGCAGAGCCATTCGTCGAGCTGCGCGGCGGGCCGTGCGTTGAGGGCGGGGAAGGAGCCGACGATCCCCGCCTTGCACTGCGCCATGACGAGGGGAGGATGGGAGATGATGAAGAGCGGCGCCGCGACGACGGGCAGGCGGAGGCGGGCGGCAAGGGGTTCTGGAAGGGCCATCGCGATGCGCTCTCTCTTTTGACGTAAACGTAAGTCGCGGCGACAAGCGCTACCAGATCGGCGGGGCCCGTG
Source organism: Aurantimonas sp. Leaf443 (assembly GCF_001425575.1). Lineage (GTDB taxonomy): Bacteria > Pseudomonadota > Alphaproteobacteria > Rhizobiales > Rhizobiaceae > Leaf443. The sequence goes on from NZ_LMRD01000006.1 coordinate 59,486, forward strand.
CAAAGCCGCCGCCTCTCGGAAGCCTCGGCCGATATCGCGCGGCCCGCTCGGTATGGCGACACGCATCGCGGAGGCGCAGGCCGTGCCGCGACGCCGCGCCGGTCTTGCATGACGGCGCGAACCGTCCGATCCTCTTTGCAATGGATCTCTTCCCGCCCGTCGCCGCAACGCCCTTCCTCTTCGCCGATACGCTACCGACCCTCGTGCGCGTCATCGACACGGAGACGGCCGGGCAGCGGCTGGAGGAGGACGCGGTGATCGAGATCGGCTCGGTCGATCTCGACCTGGCGAACGGGGCGATCCTCAACCCGCTGCAGACCCTGTGCGATCCCGCCGGCGTCGAGATCAACCCGCATGCCCGCCGCGTCCACCGCATCAGCGACGAGATGCTGGCGGGCGCGCCGCCCTTCGCGGAGGCGATCGGCCCGTTTCTCGGCGCGCCGACCTTCGCCGCGCAGCGGGCGAGCTTCGACCGCTCGCGCCTGCGCTTTCCCGGCCGCTGGCTGTGCACCTACAAGCTGGCGCTGAGGGCCTTTCCCCAGGTGCGGGCGCATGGGCTTCAGAGCCTCGTCAAATACGTGCCGCTCGACCTCTCGCCCGTTTCCGGCCTTCTCGCCGACCTTCATCCCCATCGCGCGCTCTACGATGCGGTCTGCACCGCCGTCCTCCTGCGCGAGATCGCCAACGTCCTGATGCCGCGCTGCGCGGGCGTGGAGGATTTCCTGGAGCGCGCCCACCGCGTCTCGAACGAGCCGGCGCTGCTCGCGCGCCTGCGCTTCGGCCGCCACAAGGGCGTGGTGCTCGCGGAAGTGCCAACGGACTATCTGGAATGGCTCGTCGCCGAGCCGGGCATGGAGGCGGACGCCGTCTACACCGCGCGCCACCATCTGGAGCGCCGCGTCATGCGCGGCCTGCGCGCGCTCGCGCCGGAGGCCCGGCTCGAAGGATAGGCGGCAGGGGCGGCGGGACGGGGCGCCCAGAGCGCCCTATCTGCAGCGGAGCCTTCGCTCGGGACCGCCATGAAGCCCTTCGCCGATCTCCTCGACCGACTCGTGCTGACGCCCTCGCGCAACGGCAAGCTGAAGCTCCTCGTCGACTATTTCCGCACCGAGCCGGACCCCGAGCGCGGCACGGCGCTCGCGGCGATCACGGGCGGTCTCGACCTTCGCAGCGTCAAGCCGGCCATGCTGCGGGCGCTCATGGCGGACCGGATGGACGAGATCCTCTTCGGCTATTCCTACGACTATGTCGGCGATCTCGCCGAGACGATCGCTCTCGTCTGGCCGGCGCCGCACGACGGCGCAGAGAGGCCGGTGGATGCCGGGCCGACGCTGGCCGAAGTGGTGGTGGCGCTGAACGCGGCGACGCGGCAGGAGGGGCCGAAGCTCGTGGAGGCCTGGCTCGACCGGCTGGATTCCTCCGGCCGCTACGCGCTGCTCAAGCTCGTCACCGGCTCGATGCGCATCGGCGTCTCCTCGCGCCTCGCCAAGCAGGCGCTGGCCGATTTCGGCGGGCGCGACGTCGCCGAGATCGAGGAGCTCTGGCACGGGCTGGAGCCGCCCTATCTCGATCTCTTCGCCTGGCTGGAGGGACAGGCGGAGAAGCCGGTCTCGGCCGCCGCCTCGCCTTTCCGGCCGGTGATGCTCAGCCAGGCGCTGGAGGCGCCTGACTACGGGCGCATCACGCCGCAGGACTATGCCGCCGAGTGGAAATGGGACGGGATCCGCGTGCAGGCGACCGTGGAGCGCGGCGTGCGCCGGCTCTATTCGCGCACCGGCGACGATATCGGCCACGCCTTTCCCGATCTCCTGGAGGCGATGGACTACGACGGCTCGCTCGACGGCGAACTCCTCGTGGCCCGGCCGGCGGGGGGCAAGCCCGGCGCGCCGCAGGTCGCCCCGCATGAAGGGCCGCCGCGCGACGACATCGTCGTCGGCACCTTCTCGGACCTGCAGCAGCGGCTGAACCGAAAGAGCGTGGCCGCCGCCATCATGAAGAAGCACCCCGTGTTCCTGCGCGCCTACGATCTCCTGCAGGAGGGGCCCGAGGATCTGCGCACGCTGCCCTTCGCCGAGCGCCGCCGCCGGCTCGACCGCTTCGTGGAGGGGCTGGAGCCGACGCGTTTCGACATCTCGCCCTTCGTGCCCTTCGAGAGCTTCGAGACGCTGGCCGGCTTTCGCGCCAGCCCGCCCCATCCGGTGATCGAGGGCGTGATGCTGAAGCGCTGGGACAGCGCCTATGTGCCGGGCCGGCCGAAGGGGCCGTGGTTCAAGTGGAAGCAGGACCCCCATCTCATCGACGCCGTGCTGATGTATGCCCAGCGTGGGCACGGCAAGCGCTCGAGCTTCTATTCCGACTATACGTTCGGCGTCTGGACCGGGCCGCAGGACGCGCCCGAGCTGGTGCCCGTCGGCAAGGCCTATTTCGGCTTCACCGACGAGGAGCTGAAGCAGCTCGACAAGTATATCCGCGACAACACGATCGAGCGCTTCGGGCCGGTGCGCTCGGTGCGCGCCGACCCCGACCACGGGCTCGTCATCGAGGTGGCCTTCGAGGGCCTGGCGCGCTCGGCGCGGCACAAGTCGGGCGTGGCCATGCGCTTTCCCCGCGTGTCGCGCCTTCGCTGGGACAAGCCGGCCTTCGAGGCGGACCGGCTGGAGACGCTGCAGGCCATGCTGGCCTGACGGCCGCGCGCCGCCCGATGCCGCGCCGCCCTTGTGTCGCCGCAAGCCGCCCCTTACCTGCGGCGGCGAAGACCGGCGCCGTGGTGCCGGTTCCCGTGCGGGGCCGCGCAAGGCGGACCCCGGCGATTCGAGCCGCGGTGGAGAGTTTCGATGTCGGACAGCGTGACACGGTTCCTCGGCGGCTCGCCCGTCAGCGTGGCCATCCGGCTCGTGCTCCTGTCGATCGTCGTCGGACTGATCCTGTCCTGGCTCTCCTGGAGCCCGCGCGACGTGATCGACTGGTTCACGGGCCTGTTCGACTGGATCTGGGTCAGCGTCTTCGGCTCGCTCGACCGGGCCTTCGACTATTTCATCCTGGGCGCGGCGATCGTCGTGCCGGTCTTCCTGGTTTCGCGGCTCCTGAAGTCCGGCCGCAGCTGACGGCCGATTCTCAAGCGAACTCGTGGGCCACGCGATGCAGGATCGTGTGGCGGCGCGAGAGCGCCTCGATGTCGCGCGAATAGCCGCCGCCGATGACGGCGGCCACCGGCACCCCGCGATCCCGGAAGAAGCCGATGACCTGCCGGTCGCGCTCGGCGAGCCCCGCGTCGGAAAGCGAGAGCCGCCCGAGCCGGTCCTGCGCGTGCGGGTCCACCCCGGCATTGTAGAAGACGAGGTCGGGCGCCGCCTCCAGGCAGGTCTGCAGCGCGAAGGGTAGGACGGCGAGATAGGAGGCGTCGGGCGTTCCGTCGGGCAGGGCGATGTCGAGATCGGAGGGCGGCTTCACGTCGGGATAGTTGCGCGCCGCGTGGATGGAGAGCGTGAAGACGCTCTCGTCGCCGGCGAAGATGCGCGCCGTGCCGTCGCCCTGATGGACGTCGCAGTCGAAGACGGCGATCCGGCGCGCCGCGCCGTCGCGCAGGATGACGCGCGCGGCGACGGCGACGTCGTTGAACACCGAGAAGCCCGCCCCGCCGGAGGGGCCGGCATGGTGGCTGCCGCCCGCCGTGTTGCAGGCAAGGCCCGTGTCGAGCGCGAGGCGCGCGGTGAGGAGCGTGCCCCCGGTGGCGCAGCGCGAGCGCATGGCGACGCGCTCGTCCACCTTGAAGCCGATCGCCTTCTCGACCGCCGGATCAACGCTCTGCGTCAGCACCGCCTCGACGTAAGCCCCGTCATGGGCAAGGGCCAGCCAGTCCGGCAGCGCCGGGGCGGGCACGTGGAACCCGGCCGGGCCGACGATACCGTCCTCGACGAGGATCTGCGCGAGGCGCGTGAACTTCGACATCGGGAAGCGATGCGCCGCGTCGAAACTGGCGTCGAAGGCCGGATGATGGACGATGGGGAGGGTCATTGCTGCGAAATAGGGCAGGGCGCGCGGGCCTTCACGCCGGCGGCGGCCCCGCCTCGATCAGCGCCTCCACGCTCCGGTCGCGGAAGTCGGCGACATGGTCGACGCCCATCTTCTCCATCGTGCGCAGCATGCCCTTCAGGATCTTCACCGGAAGGTCCGGCCCGCCATAGACGAGGCCGGTATAGAGCTGCACCAGATCGGCGCCGGCCTCCATCTTGAGGATCGCCGTGCGCGCCGAATCGACGCCGCCCACGCCGATGAGCGGCATGTTCGGGCCGACCGCCCGGCGGAAGGCGGCGAGGACGTAGGTCGAGCGTTCGAGGAGCGGGCGCCCCGAGAGGCCGCCGGCCTCGCCCGCGCCCGGCTCGTTCTCGACGCCGCGCCGCGACAGGGTCGTGTTGGAGACGATCAGCCCGTCGATCGCATGCGTCAGCGCCCCGTCGGCGATGACGCCGATCTCCTCGTCGGAAAGGTCCGGCGCCACCTTCACGAAGAGCGGCTTGCGCTGCGTGGCGGTGATGGCGGCGAGCCCGTTGCGGGCGGCGACGACGGATTTCAGGAGCCGGTCGAGCTCCGAGCCGGTCTGCAGCGTGCGAAGGCCCGGCGTGTTGGGCGAGGAGATGTTGACGGTGAGATAGCTCGCCACTTCCTCGAAGCGGTTCACGCCCGCCACGTAGTCGGCGATCCGGTCGGTCGAATCCTTGTTGGCGCCGATATTGACGCCGACGATGCCGGCCTTGCGCTGGCGCTCGCAGAGCCGCTCGAAGGCGTCGGCATGGCCGTCATTGTTGAAGCCGAGCCGATTGACGACGGCATGCGCGCCCTCGAGCCGGAAGACGCGGGGCTTCGGGTTGCCCTCCTGCGGCTGCGGCGTGAGCGTGCCCACCTCCACGAAGCCGAAGCCGAGGCGGAGCGCTCGGTCGGGCACCTCGGCGTTCTTGTCGTAGCCGGCGGCCAGACCGAGCGGGTTCGGGAAGGCGATGCCGGCGACCCTCGTGGAGAGCCGGCGATCGACGGGGATGTTTGGCCGCGGGCCGAGGCCCCGTTTCAGCGCCTCGATCGACAGGGCGTGGCTGCGCTCGGGGTCGATCCGGAACAGGAGCGGCCGGGCGGCGCGGTAGAGACGGCTCAACGGATGCTGCCGGGGAACTGGTGGTGGCCGTCGGCGCCCAGACCGAGTTCCTCCACCCAGAGGACGGCGTCCATGGGCAGCGGACCGTAGAGATGAGGGAAGAGCGCCCCGCCGCGCGACGGCTCGTGCTTCAGCGCCGCGCCCAGGCGTTCGGGATCCACCGCCACGAGAAGAAGGCCGTCCTGGCCGGCGAAATGGCGGGCGGCCGTGTCGCGCACCTGCGCGCCGTTGGAGAAATGGATGAAGCCGTCGCTCTCGTCGACGGGGGCGCCGTCGAAGCGCCCCTTGTCGCGGGCGGCGATCCAGAGATCCTTGGGGACGATCTTGTAGATGGGGTCCATGGGGCGTTGTCCCGCTGGCTGGGGGGCTGGGGCCGCGGCGGGCGGCCGAGAGGAGGAAGATGATATGGCCGCGCGCCGTGTTGGGAAGGCTCGCGGGGGCCGCCGACGGCGTCAGTCCAGCGCTTCGTCGAGAAAGGCGTGCATGCGCGCCAGCGAAGCGCTCGCGGCCGCGCTCGGGAAGGCCTGGAAGACATGGGCCCCGCCATTGGTGAGCGAGAGCGCCGCGCCGTTGCCGGCCGCCGCCCAGCGCTGCGCCATGAACAGCGTGTCGTCGATGAGGAGATCGCCCGTGCCGCAGGTGAAGAGGGCGGGCGCGAGGCCTGCGAGATCGGCATGGAGCGGGGAGACGGCCGGGTCGCTCGGCGAGACGCCCGCCGGCACGAAGCGGCGCACGAACTCGCCGATATCGGACGTGTTGAGCACCAGACGGTCCTCGCCGAAGCGGCGCACGCTCGGCGTCAGCGCGAGATCGAAGCAGCCGGCCACGAGGTTCGCCGCGCCGAACGGCGTCAGGGCGTGGACGTCGCGAAGGGCGATGAGCGTCAGGACGGAGAGATGGGCGCCGGCCGATTCGCCGCCGATGGCGAGGCTCCGCGTCGGCAGGTCCGCGAGCGTGCCGCCGACGAGGGCGAGCGCCACGTCGAGGCAGTCGTTCGGGCCGGCGGGGAAGGGGTGCTCGGGCGACAGGCGATAGTCGACGGAGGCGACCGACAGGCCGGTCGCCTCGCTCAGGGCCCGCAGCCGCACGTCGTTCTCCACGGCGGCGCCGAAGACCCAGCCGCCGCCGTGGATATGGAGATAGGTGCCGCGCCTCGCCCCGTTCGACGGACGCATCACGCGCACGGGGATGGCGTTGCCATCGCGCCCGCGCACTTCCACGACCTCGGCCGCCGGATCGGGCCGGGCGGCGGGGAAGACGCCGCGCCCCTGGCGCCGCGCCTCGCGCACGACGGCTTCCGGCATCGACCAGGGGCTCGGCGCGGCCTTCTGGAAGGCGGCGATCTCGGCGTTCTGGGTGGCGATCTCGGGGTCGATCGCGGCCGGGTCGAAGAGGGCGGGATCGAGGATGAGGGGATCGGCGCGCATCGAAGGTCCGCTTCTGTTGCTCGTCGCGTCTGCTATCACGGAACGCGGGCTGCGGTCATCGGGCGGGGAGACGGGTGATGGAACAATGGATGGACACGTTCGGCGTCGAGACGCCCGGCCGCGCGCTGGTCGAGGTGACGCAGCAGATCGCCCGGCGCCTGACCGGCGCTCGGGTCGGCGACGGACTCCTGACCGTCTTCATCCGCCACACCTCGGCCTCGCTCCTCATCCAGGAGAATGCCGACCCGGACGTGCGCCTCGATCTTCTCGACGCGCTCGACCGTCTGGCGCCCGAGGACGCGCCTTACGTCCATGCCGAGGAGGGGCCGGACGACATGCCCGCGCATGTGAAGACGGCGCTGACCGGCGTCAGCCTCGCCATTCCCGTCCTCGGCGGCCGCATGGCGCTCGGGACGTGGCAGGGGATCTACGTGGCCGAGCATCGCGCGCGCGGGCACCGGCGCGATCTCGTCCTGCATTTCGCCGGCACGATGCGGGGCGCTTGATCGGCGCGCCGTTCCGGCGTCTCTACGCCTTCTGGCGCGCGAACCGGGCGCGCCGCCCACGGGCCCGCGCGGGGCCCCGCGCCAAGCCCGAGCGAACCGGAGGGTCCGTCCCATGAGTCCCGTCTTCGTCGTCGCCGACGACCATCCGCTGTTTCGCGGCGCGCTGACGGAAATCCTGCGCTCGCTGCCCGAGCCGCCGACCGTGGTGGAGGCGGAGGATTTCGATTCGGCCGCCGCCGCCCTCGTCGCCCACCCGGAGGCGGACCTCATGCTGCTGGATCTCGCCATGCCCGGCACGAGCGGCCTGTCGGGCCTGGCGCTCCTGCGCGCCGAGCATCCGGGCGTGCCGATCGCCATCGTCTCGGGCACGGAAGACCCCGCCGTCGTCACCCGCGCGCTGGAGCTCGGCGCCTCCGGCTTCATCGCCAAGTCCTCGAGCCTCGACGAGATCCGCGCGGCGATCGCGGCCCTCATGCGCGGCGAGGTCTATCTTCCCAAGGGCGTGACGCCCGGCGTCGAGCGCGATCCGGAGGTCGGGGCGCTCATCGAGCGGCTGAAGACGCTGACGCCGCAGCAGACGCGCGTCCTGACGATGCTGGGGCGCGGGCTCCTCAACAAGCAGATCGCCTACGAGCTCGGCATCTCCGAGGCGACGATCAAGGCGCATGTGTCGGCCGTCCTGCAGAAGCTCGATGTCGACAGCCGCACGCAGGCCGTCATCAGCCTCTCCAAGCTCGGGCTCGATCTCGACGCGGCGCGCGCCGTCTGACCTATTCCGCCGCTGCGGCGGCGCGGCGCGCGCGACGCCGCCCGGCCACGACGGCCCGCAGCGAGGCGGGCTTCACGGGTTTCGTCAGAAGATCGATGCCGGAAAGCGCCGCCTCCTGGCGCAGCGCCTTCGAGCGGTCGGCGGTGACGAGGACGGCGGGGAGCGCCGCGTCCATCGCCGCGCGCAGGCGCTCGATCGCGGCAAGGCCCGTCTCGCCGTCGAGATGGTAGTCCACGAGCGCGATGTCCGGCGCCCGGCCTGCGCCCCAGCCCTCCAGCGCCTCGCGCGATCCGGGAAAGGCGCGGGCGACGCAGCCCCAGCCGCCGAGAAGGACGGCCATGCCGTCGCGGATCGTGGCGTCGTTGTCGATGACGAGGACGGTGATGCCCGAGAGGTCGAGCCCCGCGCCGAGCGGAGCGGCGGGGACGGGGGCCGGCATCGAGGATTCGAGGGCGAGCGGCAGGCGCACCTCGAAACGCGTGCCCTTGCCGTGGCGCGAGACGGCGCTGACCTCGTGGTCGAGGACGCGCGCGATGCGCTCGACGATGGAGAGGCCGAGGCCGAGGCCGCTCGCCGTGCGCGTGCCCTCGTCGAGCCGGATGAACTCCTCGTAGATCGAACTCAGCTTGTCGGCGGGAATGCCGATGCCGCTGTCGGCGACGACGAGTGCGACATGGCCCGCCCCGCGCCGCCGCACGCCGACGACGACCTTGCCCGTTCGCGTGTACTTCACCGCGTTGGAGACGAGGTTCTGGATGACGCGGCGCAGGAGGTTGCGGTCCGAGCGCACGACGCGACGCGTCGGCACGAAGGTCAGCGTCAGCCCCTTCTCGGCGGCGAGCGGGGCAAGGTCGGTGCGCACCTGCTCCAGGAGCGGGCCGAGCGCGAAACTCTCCACCACCGGCTCCATGCCGCCAGTGTCGAGGCGCGAGATGTCGAGGACGGCGCCCAGGATCGTCTCCACCGAATCGAGCGAGGAGCCGATATTGCCGGCGAGATCGGCGGCCGAGCCGTCCGGCACGCGCTCCTGCAGGGCGCTGGCATAGAGGCGGGCGGCATTCAGCGGCTGCAGGATGTCGTGCCCGGCGCCCGCCAGGAAGCGCGTCTTGGAGAGGTTGGCCTTGTCGGCGGCCCTGCGTGCCTTCTTCAGCGCCTCGTTGACCCGGAGAATCTCGGCGGTGCGCTCGCGCACGCGGCTCTCCAGCGTCTCGTTGAGGCGCGTCAGGGCGGCGGCGGCGGCGACGCGCTCGGTCATGTCGGAGACGGTCGCCACCAGTCCGCCCTCGGGCATGGGGTTGGTGCGCAGCTCGATCGTGCGGCTGGAGGCCTGCAGCGCCACCTGGCGCACGGCGGGCGGGCGGGCCAGGATCTCGAAGGCCGAAAGCCCCTGCTCGGCGTCGATCTCGCCTGCGGCGGCAAGTTCCTCGAAGACGGCGGTGAGCGGCGTTCCCACCTGACCGAAGCGCGGCGACAGGCCGAGAAGGTCGCGGAACTGCCGGTTCCAGAAGGTCAGCCGGAAGTCGGCGTCGAAGACGGCGAGGCCCTGGCCGACCTGCTCGAGCGCGATGTGCAGGATGTCGCGATTGTACTGCAGCGCCTCGGAGGCGTCGTCGAGGAGGCGCAGCGCCGAGCGCGGGGAGCGCGCGTGGCGCTGGAAGAGAAGCGAGAGGACGAGGCGCGAGGAGGCCGAGCCGATGGCCGAGCCGAGGAGCTGCTCGCAGAAGCGGATCGTGCCGCCGTCGGCCTGGGCGCCCTCGTCGAGGCTGCGGCCCTCGCTCAGAGCGAAATCGGCGAAGGCCCGCTCTGTGCGTTCGGCGCCGAGATAGCGGGCGATGGTCGCCTTCAGGTCGCCGATGCTGACATTGCCGCGCATGCGGCGCGGCACCATGGCCTCGCTCGTCTCCTGCGCGGTGAAGATCGCCGCCTGGATGCGCTCGACCGGGCGCGGCGGGCGGGTCAGCGAGCCGGCGAAGACGAGGAAGGCGTTGATCGAGAGGCTGACGATCGAGCCGTAGAGGAGCGGATCGAGCGTCACGCCGAGGAGGACGCGCTCGGGCGTGCCGCCGGGCGAGAGCGCGGGCAGGAGGAGGAGCCCCGCCCAGGAGGCGATGCCCGCCACGAGGCCGAGCTTGGCGCCGCGCGCGTTCGCCCGCTTCCAGCTGAGGCCGATGAGGAAGGCCGGGGCGAACTGCGCGATGGCCGCGAAGGAGAGGAGCCCGATCGAGGCGAGGCCGACGCCGCCGCTCGCCATCCGGTGGTAGAGATAGCCGAGGAGGACGACGACGAGGATGGCCGAGCGGCGGATGTTGAGGATCGTGCGCGTCTCGTCGCGCACCCCGCCCGCCCGCGCGCCGCGCCGCTTGAGGATCAGCGGCAGGACGAGGTCGTTGGAGATCATGATGGAGAGCGCGACGCTCGCCACGATCACCATGGCGGTGGCCGCCGAGAGGCCGCCGATGAAGGCGGCGAGCGTCAGGAAGTCCTGGCCCTGCGAGAGCGGCAGGCGGATGACGTAGACGTCGGGATCGACGCCCTCGCCGAGGCCTGCGAGTCCGGCCATCGCCAGCGGCAGCACGAAGAGGTTGATCGCCACGAGATAGAGCGGGAACAGCCAGCGGGCGCGCCGCACCTCGTTGCGGTCGCGGTTCTCCACCACGGTCACGTGGAACTGGCGCGGCAGCATCAGGATGGCGAAGGCGCTGAGGAAGAAGGCGGCGACGAAGTTGCCGTCGAAGCCGAAGGCGGGCACCTCGGCGACATGGGCGAGGATGGCGAGCGAGAGTTCCGCCGGATCGGACAGGGCGAAGGTGGCCCAGGCGCCGACCGCCACGAAGGCCGCGAGCTTCACGACCGATTCGGTCGCCACCGCCAGCATCAGCCCGTCCTGGTGCTCCGTGGCGTCGGCGTGGCGCGTGCCGAAGAGGACGGCGAAGAGACCGAGAAGCAGCGTGACGAAGAGCGAGAGGTCGCCGACGAAGGGCGCCTGCGCCAGCGCCTCGGGCTCGTAGTGGGCGGCGAGCGTGGAGATGGAGGTCGAGATCGCCTTCAGCTGCAGCGCGATGTAGGGCACCGTCGCCGCGATCGCGATGAGCGTGGCGATGGCCGCGACCGCCGTGCTCTTGCCGTAGCGCGAGCCGAGGAAGTCGGCGATCGAGGTGATGCGCTCGGCCTTGGCGAGGCGGATGACGCGCTCCACGAGGCCGGGCGCGAAGACGAAGACGCAGATCGGCCCGAGATAGATGGCGAGGAAGGTGAGCCCGTCGCGCGCGGCGACGCCCACCGAGCCGAAGAAGGTCCAGGACGTGCAGTAGACGGCAAGGCTCAGGGCGTAGACGCCCGGCCGCCCGGCCTGCGAGCCGCGCCGCGCCGCCCGCCGGTCGCCCGACCAGGCGACGCCGAACAGGGCGAGCAGATAGATGATCGCGCTGAGGGCGATGATCGCGCTGTTCACGAGGCAGATGTCTCCCGACCCCCTCCGGCCGAGACGGCGAAGGTGCCGGAAGGAACCATCGTCGCGCGCCCGAGTCCAGTTCGCCCGGTTTCTCTCCACCTGTGGCGGTTTTCGCCCGCGACGCTAAGTCTTGTTTCGCCGGACTTCGCGGCTCTTGTGGGGAGTTGAAGCAGTGTTGAAGGAATTTCGGGAATTCGCCCTCAAGGGCAACATGGTGGAACTGGCCATCGGCATCATCATCGGCGCGGCCTTTTCCGGTCTCGTCAATTCGATCGTGCAGGACATGGTCATGCCGGTGGTCGGACTGCTGACCGGCGGCGTCGACTTCTCCAACAAGTTCTTCGCCCTCTCGTCCAACGTCACGGCGACGAGCCTGGCCGCCGCGCGCGAGCAGGGGGCGGTGATCGCCTACGGCAACTTCCTGACGCTGCTCATCAACTTCCTCATCGTCGCCTTCATCCTCTTCATGGTCGTCAAGGGCATGAACCGGATGAAGCGCAAGGAGGAGGCCAAGCCGGCCGCCGTGGCCGAGGTGCCGCGCGACGAGAAGCTCCTGGAGGAGATCCGCGACATCCTGGCCGGCGCGGCCGCGGCGACGCCGCGCGTCTGAGGCACCCGCCGTCCCGCCCGCCTCTCCGCGTCGCCGCCGGGGACGAGACGGGGTCGCGGGCCGGTCGTCGCGCGGGGCGTGACGAAACCTGTTGACTGCGCAGGCCGATGGCGCGATGCCCCGCCCATCCGTCCCGCCCCTCGTCACGCTCGCCTTCAGGATTTCGCCATGGACCTCTCCCGCCTTCGCCGCGAGGCAAGGGACGCGCCGGAAAGCGGCATCGTCGCGGTCATGAACTACGCGCGCGGCAAGGAGGGGCTGATCCCGCTCTGGGCCGGCGAGGGCGATCTCTCCACGCCCGACTTCATCACCCGCGCCGCCTCCGAGAGCCTCGCGCGCGGCGAGACCTTCTACACCTGGCAGCGCGGGCTGCCCGAGCTTCGCGACGCGCTCGCCGCCTATGCGAGCGCGCTCTACGGCACGACCTTGGCGCCCGAGCGCTTCGTCGTCACCGGATCGGGCATGCACGCGATCCAGCTGGCGCTCGCGGCGCTCGCGGGCGCGGGCGACGAGGTCGTCTATATCGGCCCGGCCTGGCCGAACTTCGCGGGCGCGGCCGGCGTCAACGGCTCCATCCCCGTCGAGGTCTCGCTCGATTTCGACGCCGCGCGCGGCTGGTCGCTCGACATCGACAAGCTGCGCGCCGCCATCGGCCCCAAGACGCGCGCGCTCTTCGTCAACACGCCGTCCAACCCGACCGGCTGGACGGCCGACGAGGCGACGCTGCGGGCGATCCTGGCTTTGTCGCGCGCGACGGGCCTGGCGATCATCGCCGACGAGATCTACAGCCGCTTCTACTACGAGGGGCAGCGCGCGCCCTCCTTCCACGATGTGATGGAGCCGGAGGAGGCGATCCTCTTCGTCAATTCCTTCTCCAAGAACTGGGCGATGACGGGCTGGCGCGTCGGCTGGATCGAGGCGCCGCAGGCCTATGGCGGGGTTCTGGAGAACCTCATCCAATATTCGAATTCGGGCGTCGCCGCCTTCATGCAGCGCGGCGCCATCGCGGCGCTCCAGGAGGGCGGGGCCTTCGTCGACGCGCAGGTCGAGCGCGCGCATCAGGCCCGCGACATCTTCGTCTCGCGCCTGCGGGCGACGAACCGCGTGGCGCTGACGCCGCCGGAAGGGGCCTTCTACGCCTTCTTCGCCGTCGACGGGCTGGAGGACACGCGCGCGGCCGCCTTCGCCATCGCCGACGAGGCGCGGGTGGGGCTGGCGCCCGGTACCGCCTTCGGTCCCACGGGGCCGCGCTTCCTGCGCGCCTGCTTCCATCGCCGCCTCGACGAGGTGGAAGCCTCGGCCGACCGGCTCGCCGCCTGGATCTCGCGCCTGCCGTGACGGGGTTCCTGCCGAAGAACGGCGGCGCCTTCGCCGCCACCCTGGCGCTCGGGGCGGCGGGCGGCGGGGCGGCGGCGGCGGCGGGCCTGCCCGTCGCCTGGCTCCTCGGCCCGGTCTTCGTCGTCTCGGCGGCGACGCTTGCCGGGCTCGACACGCGCATGCCCGACCGGCTGCGCGACCTCGTGTTCTTCATCCTCGGCCTGCAGGCGGGTTCGGGCGTGACGCCGGACGTCCTCGACCAGATCGCGCTCTGGCCGCTCTCCTTCGCCGTGCAGATGATCGGCGTGCTCTTCGTGATCGCGGCGACCTACGGCTTCCTGCGCCTTCTCTCCTGGGACCGGCAGACGGCGCTCTTCTCGGCCATTCCCGGCGCGCTCTCCTTCGTCATCGCCGCCGCCTCGCAGACGCGGGCCGACATGACGCGCATCACCGTCCTTCAGAGCGTGCGGCTGCTCCTTCTCATCGGCGCCCTGGCGCCGGCGCTCGCATTCGTGGAAGGAGGCGAGGGGACGGTCACCGTGGCCCGCGGCCACGCGGGCACGCCCGGCCAGTACGCCATCCTCTTCGGCGTCTCGGCGCTCGCGGCCCTTCTCGGCCACCGTTCGCGGCTTCCCGGCGGCATGATGCTGGGCGCGCTCCTGTCGAGCGCGGCGCTGCACGTCACGGAGATCGCGCCGGTGCCGATCCCGCCCTTCCTCGCCGTGCCGAGCCTTGTCCTCCTGGGCATCACGATCGGGGCGCGCCTGCAAGGGCTCGACCGGCGGGGCGTCGTGGCGCTGATCCCGGCCTCGCTCGGCTCCTTCGCCATCGGCCTGACGGTCGCGGGCCTCTCGGCCGCCGTCGCCGTCCTTCTCCTGTCGCTCGCGCCGGCCAAGGTCGCGCTCGCCTATGCGCCGGGCGCGCTCGAGGCGCTGACGGTTCTGGCCTTCCAGTTCGGCCAGGATCCCGCCTATGTCGCCGCCCACCATGTCGTGCGCTTCATGGCGCTGGCGCTGACCATGCCCTTCCTCGCCCGCTCGCTCGGCGCGCCGCCGGTCGCCGACCAGCCTCCGGCACCGCCCGCGTCCGATTCAGGCATCGACATCGGCGAAGACGGACGGTGAGGGCGCGGGCGCCTCGCCGCCCTCCGGCCCGTAGACGATCGCCCAGGCGACGAAGGTCTCGGACGGTTCCGTGACGCGGTGGGAGCGCCCGGCCCGCACGAAGAAGACGTCGCCGGCCGTCGCCTGCGTCTCCTCGCCGTCGAGCTCGAAGCCGGCCGAGCCGCCGGCGATCACGTAGAGCGCGTCCTGCGCCAGCGGCGCGGTCGGCGTCCCCGTCTGCGGCGTGACGAGTTCGACCGCCATCGAACCGTGGGCGAGGGCCTGGCGCGGCGGCGTCTCGGCGCCGGGGCGAAGGCCGGCCGAGACGATCTGCGGAAGGAGCGTTTCGAGCGAGATCTTCATCGGTGTCGGCCTCCGGCGGATGATGCCCGGGCCTGCCGCAGGACGGCGCGCCGGGCGATGTCGGACGACAAGCCGCAAGGCCCCCGCAGCGTTCCATCGCCGCGCCGGAACGAGGACGGGGCCGCGCGATGGTCTCGCGCGGCCCCGACGAAGAGGAGACGGTTCGATGCGAGGCCGCGTCAGCCGCCGGCCTGCGCCACCACGAGGGGCGTCGCCATGCTGGCCCGCTCGTCCTGTGCGGGGCGCTGCGAGGCGAAGGGGATGCCGACGGCCCGGAAGGTCTCGACCAGCGCGTCGCGCAGCGTCTCGATCAAGGCGTCGCCATGCAGCGGCGTCGGCGTGATGCGCAGCCGCTCGGTGCCGCGCGGCACGGTCGGGTAGTTGATCGGCTGGATATAGATGCCGTGGCGCTCCAGGAGGCGGTCGCTCGCCTTCTTGCAGAGGTCGGCGTCGCCGACGAGGAGGGGCACGATATGCGTCTGCGACGGCATGACCGGCAGGTCGGCGTCGGCGAAGACCGCCTTGGCGCGCGCGGCCTGGCGCTGCTGGCCGTCGCGCTCGGCCTGGCTTTCCTTCAGATGGCGGATCGAGGCGGTGGCGGCGGCCGCGAGCGCCGGCGGCAGGGCCGTGGTGAAGATGAAGCCCGGCGCGTAGGAGCGCACGGCATCGACCATCGCCCTGGTGCCGGCGATGTAGCCGCCGAGGACGCCATAGGCCTTGGCGAGCGTGCCCTCGATCACGTCGAGCCGCGCGGCCAGCCCCTCGCGCTCGCAGATGCCGCCGCCGCGCGGCCCGTACATGCCCACGGCATGGACCTCGTCGATATAGGTCATGGCGTTGTATTTCTCGGCGAGCGCCACGATCTCGGCGATCGGCGCGATGTCGCCGTCCATCGAATAGACGCTCTCGAAGACGACGAGCTTCGGCCGGTCGGGCGCGGCGGCCTTCAGGAGCTCTTCCAGATGCGCCACGTCGTTGTGGCGGAAGATCTGCTTCTTGGCGCCCGACTTGCGCACGCCCTCGATCATCGAGGCGTGGTTCAGCTCGTCCGAGATGATGAGGCAGTCCGGCAGGAGCTTGGCGATCGTGGAGATCGAGGCCTCGTTGGAGACGAAGCCGGAGGTGAAGACGAGGGCGGCCTCCTTGCCGTGCAGGTCGGCGAGCTCGCGCTCCAGCTCGACCAGCGGATGATTGGTGCCCGAGATGTTGCGCGTGCCGCCGGCGCCCGTGCCCATGCCGCGCGCGGTCTGCGTCATCGCGGCGACGACGCTCTCGTGCTGGCCCATGCCGAGATAGTCGTTGGAACACCAGACGGTGATCTCGCGCGAGCCGCCGTCGTGGCGCCAGAGGGCCTTCGGGAACTGGCCGGCGATGCGTTCCAGATCGGCGAAGACGCGGTAGCGCTTCTCGGCATGGAGCGCCTCGATGGCGGATTCGAAATGGCCCTGATAGTCGATCATCCGATACTCCTTGTCGGAGCCGTTCTAGGGAAGCGCCCTTCGCGCGTCCACGGCTCCGCCCGGCTTTGCGGCGTCGCGCCCGCACGCTGTGCCGGTGGGCACGCGCGGGCGAGGGGAACCTTCGAGCGGTTCGGCTCCCGGCTCCGATATGGGAACGACCTTCGCACGAAACAGTGGAACGGTTCCAGCCTGCGACGAGACCGCGCGCCTATCCGGGGATGGGATGCGCCTGCCGCCGCGGGCCTTGCCCGTCCGGAGCCGGACCCTCGGCACTGTCGCCTTCGCCCTCCGTCGCGGCTTCGCCCGCCGCTGCGCCCTCGCCGTCGCCGGCGCGCCGTCCGCGCGCCTGTTCGCGGCGCCGCTTCAGGTTCTCGCGCAGCTGCGCTTCCAGGCGTTCCTGTCGCGTCGGCTTGGCCATGGCGTCCCGCTTGCGTTGGATGCGGCAGAGCTACGGGGCGCTGCCCGGCGCGTCAACGGGCCGGGCGGGCGGGCGTCCCGCGCGCCAGATCGGCCAGGCGCCCCGGCGTGTCTGGCTCCGGCCGCCAGCCGAGCGCGCGTGCCGCGGCCGAAGGATCGACGGCGAAGGGCGCCGTCAGCGTGGCGAGTGCCCGGTCGCGGCCGGACAGACGCGCGGCCCAGCGCAGAAGACCGGACGGGGCGGGAAGGAGGCCGGGCGTGCGCGAGCGTCCGGCGCGCGCGGCCGCGACGATCTGCGCGGGCGTCACCGGCGCGGCGTCGGCGAGAAGGAAGGTCCCGGCCGGCGCCTGCGGATCGATCGCCCGCAGGATCGCGGCCGCCAGGGCCTGAACCGAGAGCAGGCTGCGCGGGGCGCCGAAGCCGTGAAGCGGCAGGGGAAGGGGAGATGCGGCGAGCTTCAGGAGGAGCGCCGTCGTGCCGCGCCCGCCCGGCCCGTAGACGGGCACCGGCCGCAGGATCGTGACGGCGAGCCGGGTGCGCGCCGCGATCTCGCCGAGCGCCGTCTCGCCCTTCAGCTTGGAGGCGGCATAGGGGCTCTGGGGGGCGAGCGGCGAGCCCTCGGTGACGGCGTCGCCCGTCGCGTGGACATTGGCCGTGGAGAGGAAGACGAAACGGGGCACGCCGTGCAGCACGGCGCGTTCGGCGAGCGCCGCGGTGTCCGCCGCGTTGGCACGGTCGAGCGACGCGGCGTCCGCACCGGGGCCGCCGCGCGAGGGGTTGAGGGCGGCCAGATGCAGCACGGCGTCCAGCCCGTCCGGCCAGGGCTCGTCGGGGCCGAGGCGCGGCAGCCGGGCCGGCGCGGAGGCCGGCACGGCCGCGTCGCGGCGCAGGAGCGCGAAGACCTCGTGGCCGGCGGCCTCGAGCCCGGGCAGGAGATGGCCGGCGACGAAGCCGCTGGTGCCGGTGACGAGAATGCGCATGGCCGGTCGTCCTCCTGCCGTGTTCGTCGGAACGCTCGCCCCTCGGGCCGCCGAGCCATCCCACAACGGCGCGCGCCGTGCTACCCGCAGGAGCATGAAACGGATCTTCGACCTTCTCGCCAGCCTCGCGGGCCTCGTGGCGCTCGGCTGGCTGATCGTGCTTCTCGTGGTGCTGGTGCGGCGCGGCAGCGAGGGGCCCGGCCTCTTCGCCCAGCCGCGCGTCGGGCGCGGCGGCTCGGTCTTCATCTGCTACAAGCTGCGCACCATGCACAGCGCGACGCTCTCGGCCCCCTCGCACGAGACGCCGGCGAGCGCGGTGACGCCGCTCGGGGCGAAGCTCCGGCACTGGAAGCTCGACGAGCTGCCGCAGCTGTGGAACGTGCTGAAGGGGGAGATGAGCCTCGTCGGGCCGCGCCCCTGCCTGCCGACGCAGACCGTGCTCGTGGAGGAGCGCCGCGCGCGCGGCGTCGATCGCGTGCGGCCGGGCATCACGGGCCTGGCGCAGGTGCAGGGGATCGATATGTCCGACCCGGTGCGGCTGGCCGAGGAGGACGCGCGCTACGTCGCCACGCGCAGCTTTCTCGGCGATCTCGGGCTGATCCTGCGCACGGTCACCGGCGGGGGAAGCGGCGACCGCGTGAAGGTCTGACCCCGGCGCCGGGTCCGTCCGCGCCGGTTCGGGGCCGCGCTCGCCCGCGGCCTCTCGTCCATGCCTATCCAAAGCGCTGAACAGGTTCTAGAACCGTCGCCTGATTCACAAGGACAGGCCGCGCCGGCTCGACGCCGGCGCCTCGGCCGAGTCTCCAGCGGGACGACGTGTCGATGATCGAGCGCATCGGTTTTGCGACCGAACTGGCCGCCCATGCCGAACGGCACGGGCCGGTGACGATCGGCCTTGCCGGAGCCGGGCAGATGGGCACCGACATCGTCGTGCAGGCGGCGCTGATGCAGGGCCTGCGCGTCGGCGCCATTGCGGCCGGCAGCCCCCGGCGCCCGATGGAGGCGGTGGCCATGGCCGGCCATTCGCACGACCACGGCGTGCTCGCCTCCAGCCCCCAGGCGGTCGACGCGGCCATCGAGGCCGGGCGCATCGCGGTGACCGACGACCTGGCAGTCCTGTGCGCGGCGGGACGCATCGACGTGATCGTGGACGCCACGGGCAGCCCGGAGGCGGGGGCCTTCCTCGCCATGGAGGCGATCCGCAACGGCAAGCATATCGTGATGCTGAACGTGGAGGCCGACATCACGATCGGCCGCCTTCTCGCCCGCAAGGCGCGCGAGGCGGGCGTCGTCTATACCGGCTCGGCCGGCGACGAGCCGGCCGCGACGCTGGAACTCGTCGCCTTCGCGCAGTCGCTCGGCATGGAGGTGATCTCGGCCGGCAAGGGCAAGAACAATCCGCTGCGCCACGACGCCGTGCCCGCCGAATACGAGGCGGAGGCGGCGGCGCGCAACATGAACGCGCGCATGCTGGTGGAGTTCGTCGACGGCTCCAAGACCATGGTGGAGATGACGGCCATCGCCAACTGCACGGGGCTGACGCCGGACGTGCCGGGCATGCACGGGCCGGAGGCGACGCTCGACAATCTCGCGCAGGTCCTGTGCGCGGCCGAGGACGGCGGCATCCTGTCGCGCGCGGGCTGCGTCGACTTCACCATCGGCAAGGGCGTGGCGCCCGGCGTCTTCTGCATCGTCAAGCCGCGCCATCCGCGCGCCATCGAGCGCATGGCCGATCTGAAGGTCGGTCCCGGCCCCTGCTTCGCGCTGGTGCGCCCCTTCCACCTGACGAGCCTCGAGACGCCGCTCTCGGCGGCCCGCGCCGTGCTGCACCGGCGGCCGGACATGGTGCCGCTCGACCGGCCCGTCGCCGAATGTGGCGCGGTGGCCAAGCGCGACCTGAAGCGCGGCGAGCGGCTCGGGCGCATCGGCGAGGCGGAGTATCGGGGCTTTGCGATGACGGCGCCGGACGCGGTCTCGCGCCAGGCGCTGCCGATCGGCCTCGTGGAACGGGCGAAGGTCCTGCGCCCCATCGCCAAGGGCGAACTCCTCACGCGCGCCAACTGCGCGCCCGACGAGAACCTCCTCGTCACGCGCCTGCGCGACGAACTCGACCGGGCCGATCGCGGGCTCGGCGCCGAAGCGGTGCCGGCCTGACCGCGCCCCTTCGGGACGGGCGCGAGGGCCCAGGCCTTCGGCTCGTCAGCTTCAACTGTCACGGATCGATCGGCGCCGACCGGCGCTGCGATCCCGGCCGCATCCTTTCGGTGATCGAGCGCCTGTCGCCGGACATCCTGGCGCTGCAGGAGGTGGACGGGCGCAGTCATCTCGGCCGGCGCGCCGGCGCCTTCGAGTTCTTCCTCGACGCTCTCGGCGGCCATGTCGCGCAGGCGCGCACCGTGCCGCGGCCGGGCCGCGACCACGGGCATCTCCTCTGGTCGCGCTTTCCGCTGGAGGAGGTCGTCGTGCACGTCCTTCCCGGGCCGGGCCTCGAGCGGCGCGCGGCGATCGAGGCGGTGGTCGCGGGCCCGCACGGACCCTTGCGCGTCATCGCCGTGCATCTCGGGCTGATTCCACGCGCCCGCGCCAACCAGTCGGCCTTTCTCGCCGCGCGCATGGCGGAGAGCGCCGAGCCCGTGGCGGTGACGGGCGACTTCAACGACTGGCGCCTGTCCGGCTCGGTGCATCGGCGTCTCGCGCCGCTGTCGGGGGAGAGCCTGACGCCGCCGAGCTTTCCGGCCCGCCGTCCGATCCTGCGCTTCGACCGCCTCTATCTTCGCGGCGCCGTGCGGCTCGTGCGCGGCCATGTCGACGCAGAGGCGCGCGCCTCCGACCATCGCCCGCTCGTGGCGGATCTCGACCTGTCCTGACGCGGGGTCGTCAGAAGATCTCGCGCGGATTGGTCGCCCGGATCGCGCGCCGCAGACCCTGCGCCAGGACGGTGCGCTCCGCCTCGCCGAGCTCGCCGAGCGCGTGGGCGAGGGATTTCAGCGGATCGCGGCGCAGGGCCTGGCGGCCGGCATCGGTGAGCGCCAGTCCCTCGGCGCGGCCCCGGCCGACCGTGCCGGCCTTGGCGAGAAAGCCCTTCTCGATCAGCGTGCGCACGCTGCGCGCCACGGCGCCGGCGGCAAGGCCCTGGTGGCGGGCGACGTCGATGGCGGTGTTGCGGCCGGGCGGCGCCGAGGCGACGTAGCGCAGCGCCGCCCATTGCGCGGGAAAGAGCTGGAAGGCGTGGCCCTGCGAATGGAGGCGGCGCGACAGCTGCTCGGCCAGCGCCGCCAGATCCGCCCCGTCGGGAACGCGCTCGCCGCCCTCCGGCAGATCCGCGGAAGCCGCCGCTTTCGGCTCCACCCTTAAGGCCGGCGCAGCCAGTAGATGCGCAAGGGCTGCACGAGAACGTGCGCGCCGCCCTCCTGCACGGCGTTGCGCTCGAACAGCGCCGCCACCTCCGCGCGCTTCTCCCGCGCGAGGGCCGCCCGCGCCGGGTCGACGGCGACGACGCGGTCGAGAAAGGCGTCGAGATCGGCGAAACGCTCGCGCCGCTCGTAGACGACATTGCCGCGCAGCGTGAAGAGCGAGGCGCGCAGCGCGTCGGCGACCGCCACGGCCGCCGCGTGGCGCACCTCGGTCTCGTCGTCGATGGGGCGGACGGTCTCGAATTGCGGGCCCTCGGCCAGCGGCTCGACGACGAAGACCGTGCCGCCCGACACCGTGACGCGAGCCGCCTCCCTCAGCGCCGCCTCCATCGCCGCCACCGGCACGTGGTGCAGCGAATTGACGAAGATCGCCGCGTCGAAGCTCTCGTCGGCGTAAGGCAGCTTCTCGGCGACCGCGGCGTCGAAGGTCAGGTCCGGCGCCGTCTCGCGGGCGGCGCGGATTGCCGCCTCGCCCGGCTCGACGCCGCGCGTGGCAAAGCCCCGGTCGGCGAGCGAGCGCGAAAGCGCGCCGCGCCCGCAGCCGATGTCGAGGACGCTGGTCGCCCCTTCCATGTGCAGGGCCTCGGCCAGGACCGTGGCGGTATCGCCGGCGGCGAAGGCCCGCGACAGGGCGTCCGGGGGCGTCATGTGCATCGTCGTTCCTCCCTCGCGAAGCGGACCCATGCTCGATGCCGCCCGTTCCGGGCCGACCATAGCGGAAGCGCGGGGCCCGCGTCAGCGCCCGATCGCACGAAGACCGGTATGGCGGTCGCGGAGACCTCGGCCTGCCTTCGAATTGAGCTATGCGGACGGGCGATAGAAAAATATGCGGACGGCGCGCGTTTACGACTTCGCAAGGCTTCGCCCCGGGTGCACACTGCCGGCCGCAAGCCACAGGAGACTGCAGCCCGGATGGGTGCCTACCATTTCGATCTCGGTGGCGAACGCCACGTCTTCGCCGACCTCAGGGCGCTTCTCGCCGCCGCCTCGCCGAAGCGCTCGGGCGACGAGTTGGCGGGTCTTTCGGCGACGAGCGACGCGCAGCGCATCGCCGCGCGCTACTGCCTGGCCGACCTGCCGCTGAAGACCTTCCTCGAGGACCTGACCGTGCCCTACGAGGCCGACGAGGTGACGCGGCTCATCGTCGACACGCACGATGCCGCGGCCTTCGCCGCCGTCTCGCATCTCACCGTCGGCGGCTTTCGCGACTGGCTGCTTTCGGCCGAGGCGGACGGGCCGGCGCTGTCGCGTCTGGCGCCGGGCCTCACGCCCGAGATGGTCGCGGCCGTCTCCAAGCTGATGCGCAACCAGGACCTCATCGCCGTCGCCCGCAAGGTGCGCGTCGTCACCGCCTTCCGCACGACGCTCGGCCTGCCCGGCCGGCTGGCGACGCGCCTGCAGCCCAACCACCCGACGGACGACCGGCGCGGCATCGCGGTCTCGACGCTGGACGGGCTCCTCTACGGCGTCGGCGACGCGGTGATCGGCATCAACCCGGCGACCGACAACGTGCCGAACGCCATCGCGCTGATGGAGATGCTGGACGCCCTGCGCCTGCAATACGAGATGCCGGTGCAGACCTGCGTGCTCACCCACGTGACCAACGCCATCGAGATCATGAATCGCGGCGCGCCGGTGGACCTCGTGTTCCAGTCGATCGCGGGCTCGCAAGGGGCCAACCGTTCCTTCGGCGTCGATCTGGCGATCCTCCGGGAGGCGCACGAGGCCGGGCGGTCGCTGAAGCGCGGCACGGTCGGCGACAACGTCATGTATTTCGAGACCGGACAGGGCTCGGCGCTCTCGGCGGACGCCCATCACGGCGTCGACCAGCAGACGATGGAGGCGCGGGCCTATGCCGTGGCGCGGGCCTTCCGGCCGCTCCTCGTCAACACCGTCGTCGGCTTCATCGGCCCGGAATATCTCTACGACGGCAAGGAGATCGTGCGGGCCGGGCTGGAGGACCATTTCTGCGGCAAGCTTCTCGGCCTGCCGATGGGCTGCGACGTCTGCTACACCAACCATGCCGAGGCGGACCAGGACGACATGGACGGGCTGATGACCCTCCTGACGGTGGCCGGCTGCACCTTCCTCATCGCGGTGCCGGGCTCGGACGACATCATGCTGAACTACCAGAGCCTGTCGTTCCACGACGTGCTCTTCCTGCGCTCCACGCTCGGAGTGCGGGCCGCGCCCGAGTTCGAGGCCTGGCTGGAGCGCATGGAGATGCTGCGCCCGGACGGCGGCATCGCCGAGTTCGAGCCGCGCGACCCGCGCCTGTCCCACCTCCTCCAGCGCATCCCGGCGGTCGCATGACGGGCGGGGGCGACGATTCTCGCGCGGATCGGGAAGCGGCGGCGGCGCCCGGCGCGCTCGCGCCCGGCGATCCCTGGCGGGCCCTTCGCGCGGCGACGAGCGCTCGGGTGGGTCTTGGCCGGCGCGGCGATGCGGCGCCCATCGGGGCGGTGCTCGATTTCCAGCTGGCCCATGCCAAGGCGCGCGACGCGGTGCATCTGCCGCTCGATCTCGACGCGCTGCAGGCCGATCTCTCCCCCGTGGAGGCGCTGCGGCTGGAGAGCGAGGCCCCGGACCGGACGACCTATCTGCGCCGCCCCGATCTCGGCCGCCGGCTCGCCGAGGGCTCGCGCGCGGCGCTGGCGCAGGCGGGGCAGGGCTTCGACATCGCCTTCGTCATCGCCGACGGTCTCTCGGCGACGGCCGTGCAGCGCCACGCGGCGCCGCTCCTCAAGGCCGCGCTGGCCCGGCTGCAGGGCTTCTCCGTCGCGCCCCTCGTCATCGGCAGCCAGGCCCGCGTCGCCTTCGGCGACGATGTCGGCGAGGCGCTCGGCGCCCGGCTCGCGGTGGTGCTGATCGGGGAGCGGCCGGGTCTCAGCGTCGCCGAGAGTCTCGGCGTCTATCTCACCTTCGACCCGCGCCGCGGCCGGCGCGACCACGAGCGCAACTGCATCTCCAACGTCCACGGTCTCGGCGGCCTGTCCTACGCGCAGGCGGCCGACAAGCTCGCCTGGCTCGCGCGCCAGGCGCTGGCGCGCGGGCTGACGGGCGTCGGGCTGAAGGACGACGCGCCGCAGGCCGAGCTCGGGCCGACGCAGGAGACGCCGCGCCTCGAATGAACCGCAGCGGTCCCGCGCGGGGAGGGCGCGGCCGGTGCAGACCTTTGATCGACCGCAAGAGGGGACCGCCGTGCAGGACGAACATCACACGACACTCGCCAGGAATCTCAACGCCTTCCATCTCTGGGGCATCGCCGTCGGCCTCGTCATCTCCGGCGAGTATTTCGGCTGGAGCTACGGCTGGGCCGCCGCCGGCACGCTCGGCTTCCTCGTCACCACCACCGTCATCGCGGCGATGTACGTGGCCTTCATCTTCTCCTTCACGGAACTGACGACCGCCATCCCGCAGGCGGGCGGGCCCTTCGCCTATTCCTACCGCGCCTTCGGGCCCGTGGGCGGGGCGGTGGCGGGTTTCGCCACGCTCATCGAGTTCGTCTTCGCGCCGCCCGCCATCGCGCTCGCCATCGGCGCCTATCTCAACGTCCAGTTCCCGACGCTCGACCCCAAGCTCGCGGCCCTGTGCGTCTACATCCTGTTCATGGGGCTCAACATCGCCGGCGTGAAGATCGCCGCGACCTTCGAGCTCTTCGTCACGATCCTGGCGGTCGGCGAACTCCTCGTCTTCATGGGCGTCGTCGCGCCCGCCTTCTCCTGGGCGAACTTCGCGGCCAACGGCTGGGCCGGCGCGCCCGATTTCTCCATCGCCTCGATCGGCGGCATCTTCGCCGCCATTCCCTTCGCCATCTGGTTCTTCCTCGCCATCGAGGGCGTCGCCATGGCGGCGGAAGAGGCCAAGGACCCCAAGCGCACCATTCCCGTCGCCTACGTCACGGGCATCCTGACCCTGACGGCGCTCGCCTTCGGCGTCATGATCTTCGCCGGCGGCTCGGGCGACTGGACCCTTCTCTCCAACCTCAACGACCCGCTGCCGCAGGCGATGAAGAGCGTCGTCGGCGAGAGCAGCGGCTGGCTGCACATGCTGGTCTGGCTCGGCCTCTTCGGCCTCGTCGCCTCCTTCCACGGCATCATCATGGGCTACGGGCGCCAGATCTTCGCGCTGTCGCGGGCGGGCTACCTGCCGGCGGTCTTCTCGCGCCTGCATCCGCGCT
Source organism: Aurantimonas sp. Leaf443 (assembly GCF_001425575.1). Classification (GTDB taxonomy): domain Bacteria; phylum Pseudomonadota; class Alphaproteobacteria; order Rhizobiales; family Rhizobiaceae; genus Leaf443. Next base: position 84,628 of record NZ_LMRD01000006.1, read on the forward strand.
TCCGCACGCCGCATGTCGCCACGATCGTCGGCGGCCTCGTCGGCATCGCGGCGATCTATTCCGACAGTCTCGTCACGATCGGCGGCCTGTCGCTCACGGCGAGCATCGTCACGATGGCCGTGTTCGGGGCGCTCGTCATGTATCTCATGAGCATGGCGAGCCTCTTCAAGCTGCGCCGCAGCGAGCCCGAACTCCATCGCAGCTACCGCGCGCCGCTCTACCCCTACGCGCCGGGCTTCGCCCTCGCCATGGCGGTCGTGGCGCTGGTGGCGATGACCTACTACAATTTCGCGATCTTCTGCGCCTTCGCCCTCATCATGGCGCTGTGCGTGGGCATGAGCCTCGCGCTGCGGCGCGATCCGGACGCCGGGCTGCTGGCGGCCGAGCGCATCTGAGCGTCGCCCGCATGTCGCCCGCGCCGCGTCAGATGAAGCGGTAGGGCACGGCGCCGCGGCGGTCCGGGTCGAGCGCGATCCGGCTCGCCGCCGGCGGGAAGGCCCGCTGGTCGCAGTCCTCGCGCGGGCAGATGCGGCAGGAGACGCCGATCGGCGTCGCCATGCCGCTCGTCTGCACGCCGTCGGCATAGACGAAGCTGCCGGCATGGCTCGCCTCGCAGCCGAGCGCCACGGCGTAGCGGCGCGGCATGCGCGAGAAGCTCGGCGAGGGCTTCACGAGGCCCTTGGCCATGGAGATGTAGCGGGTGCCGTCCGGCGTCTCGGCGAGCTGCACGAGGATGCGGTCGGGAATGGCGACGGCCTCGTGCACGATCCACAGGGGGCAGGCGCCGCCGAAGCGGGCGAACTGCAGCGGCGTCGCCGAATGGCGCTTGGTGATGTTGCCGGCCATGTCCACCCGGCAGAAGAACAGGGGAATGCCCGGCAGGCCCGGCCGCTGCAGCGTCGAGAGGCGGTGGCAGGTCTGCTCGAAGCTCGTGCCGAACAGGCCGCGCAGCCGGTCGACATCGTGGCGCATGGCAAGCGCCTCGGCGCGGAACCGCGCATAGGGCATCAGCAGCGCGCCGGCGGCGTAGTTGGTGAGGCCGGTGGCGAGAAGCTCGTGGGCCGCCGCTTCCGGCAGCCCGCGCGCGATCTCGGCCGTCCGGCGCGCGAAGGCGAGCCGGGCGAACTGGTAGGCGATCTGGAAGCGCCTCGTCTCGGCGGTCTGCAGCGGATCGAGCCGCAGCATCTTCTCGGCCGGGTCGTAGAGGCGGATCGCCCCGGCCTCGCCGCCCCGGTGCACGACGGTGACGCCGTAGCGGTCGCGCAGCAGCCGTTCCAGCCCTTGCGCGATGGCGCCCTCCTCGAAGGGCGCGACGATCTCCTCGGCGGCCCGGTCGAGCGGGTCGATGTAGTTGCGCTCGTCGTGGAACCAGTCGCGCACGCGCTCCCAGGGAAGCTGCGCGGCGCTGCCGCTGCGCTGGTCCAGCCGGTCGTCGAGGACGCGCAGCTGGTCCTGGCTGCGGCGGAAGGCGGCGTGGAGGGCGACGAGGCGGCGCGCCAGAAGCGGCTGGCGCTCCACCGTGCGGCGCACGATCTCGGGCGGCACGGCGCCTTCCACGCTCGGGTCGCCGCCCGCCTCCAGCGCGTCGACGGTGAGGGCCGCCTCGAGGCTCTCGTCGACCGCGGTCCAGTCGGCGGGGAAGGCGCGGGCGAGCGCGGCGAGCACGATCGGCGTCAGAGGCCTGTCGCCGCCCTCGATCTGCGACAGATAGCTCACCGAAATGCCGAGCGCGCGGGCCATGTCGCCCTGGCTGAGGAGCCGCGCCTTGCGAAGCGAACGGATACGGTCTCCGGCGAAGAGGCGCTTGTGGCGGTCGGTCATGCGCGCAGTGTATTCCGCGGAACCGCCATCCACAACTTCGCAAGATTACACTTGCGGGCGCGCACGGGTGTGGGACAAGTCGTCCAGCGCATGAGAGGGAGGCCTGATGTCGTCGACGATCCGGGAAGTTGAGCGCCGCCGTGCGGCGGCCCGCGCCGGGGGCGGGGAGCGGCGCGTGGCCGCCCAGCACGCCAAGGGCAAGCTCACCGCACGCGAGCGGCTCGACGTGCTTCTCGACGAGGGCTCCTTCGAGGAGCTCGACATGTATGTCGAGCACAATTGCGTCGATTTCGGCATGGAGGCGCAGATCGTGCCGGGCGACGGCGTGGTGACGGGCTCGGGCACGATCAACGGCCGGCTCGTCTTCGTCTTCAGCCAGGATTTCACCGTCTTCGGCGGCTCGCTGTCCGAGCGCCACGCGGCCAAGATCTGCAAGATCATGGACATGGCGCTGAAGGTCGGCGCGCCGGTGATCGGGCTGAACGATTCGGGCGGCGCGCGCATCCAGGAGGGCGTCGCCTCGCTCGGCGGCTATGCCGAGGTCTTCCAGCGCAACGTGCTCGCCTCGGGCGTCGTGCCGCAGCTCAGCCTCGTCATGGGCCCCTGCGCGGGCGGGGCCGTCTATTCGCCGGCGATGACGGACTTCATCTTCATGGTGAAGGACTCCAGCTACATGTTCGTCACCGGGCCGGACGTCGTGAAGACCGTGACGAACGAGGTCGTCACCCAGGAGGAGCTCGGCGGTGCGGTGACGCACACGACGAAATCCTCCGTCGCCGACCTCGCGTTCGAGAACGACATCGAGACGCTGCTGGCCGCGCGAGACTTCTTCGACTTCCTGCCCGCCTCCAACCGGACCGGCGTGCCGGTGCGCGAGGCGGACGATCCGTTCGACCGCGAGGAGCCGAGCCTCGACACGCTGATCCCGCCCTCCGCCAACCAGCCCTACGACATGCACGAACTGGTGCGGAAGGTCGTGGACGAGGGCGACTTCTTCGAGCTGCAGCCCGCCCATGCCGGCAATATCATCATCGGCTTCGGGCGCATCGAGGGGCGCACGGTCGGCATCGTCGCCAACCAGCCCATGGTGCTCGCCGGCTGCCTCGACATCAATTCCTCGAAGAAGGCGGCGCGCTTCGTGCGCTTCTGCGACGCGTTCGAGATCCCGCTCGTGACCTTCGTCGACGTGCCGGGCTTCCTGCCGGGCGTCGGCCAGGAACATGCCGGCATCATCAAGCACGGGGCCAAGCTTCTCTTCGCCTATGGCGAGGCGACCGTGCCGAAGATCACCGTCATCACCCGCAAGGCCTATGGCGGGGCCTACGACGTGATGGCCTCCAAGCACCTGCGCGGCGACCTGAACTACGCCTGGCCGACGGCCGAGATCGCGGTGATGGGCGCCAAGGGCGCCACCGAGATCATCTATCGCGGCCGCAGTCCCGAAGAGATCGCCGAGCGCACGGCCGAATACGAGGCGCGCTTCGCCAACCCTTTCGTGGCCGCCTCCAAGGGCTTCATCGACGAGGTGATCCTGCCGCATTCGACGCGCCGGCGCATCGCGCTGGCCTTGCGCAAGCTGCGCGGCAAGAGGCTCGAGAACCCCTGGAAGAAGCACGACAACATCCCGCTGTGAGGCCGCCGCCGTGACACGCCTTCCGACCCTCGGACGCCTGAACCATGCGGGCGTCGCCACGCCCTCGATCGCCCGCTCGCTCGAGACCTACGCGCGGCTCTTCGGGGCAAAGGCCTGCGGCGAGCCCTTCGACCTGCCGGCGCAAGGGGTGAAGGTCTGCTTCGTCGACGCGCCGAACACGCAGATCGAGCTGATCGAGCCGCTGGACGGGACCTCGCCCATCGCCGCCTTCCTCGCACGCAACCCGGCCGGCGGCCAGCATCACCTGTGTTTCGAGGTGGAGGATCTCGAGGCCGCCATGGGCGCGCTGACGGCCGAGGGCGCGCGCATCCTCGGGAGCCCGCGGATCGGCGCGCACGGCACGCGCATCGTCTTCGTCCACCCGAAGGATACGGGCGGCGTTCTCGTGGAACTGATGGAGGCTCCCGATGGCGGACACTGAGCGCCCGACGCTGGACGACTGGACGGCGGCCGCCACCGCCGAGGTCAAGGGCCGCGACCTTTCCTGGCACACGCCCGAGGGCATCGTGGTCAAGCCGCTCTATACGGCCGAGGACGCGACGGTGGATCCCGGCCTGCCGGGCTTTGCGCCCTTCACGCGCGGCGTGCGCGCCTCGATGTATGCCGGCCGGCCCTGGACGATCCGCCAATATGCCGGCTTCTCCACCGCCGAGGAGTCCAACGCCTTCTACCGCCGAAACCTGAAGGCGGGGCAGAAGGGCCTCTCTGTCGCCTTCGACCTCGCCACCCACCGCGGCTACGATTCGGACCACCCGCGCGTGACGGGCGACGTCGGCAAGGCGGGCGTCGCGATCGATACGGTGGAGGACATGAAGATCCTCTTCGACGCCATCCCGCTCGATCAGATGAGCGTGTCGATGACGATGAACGGCGCGGTGATCCCGATCCTCGCCTTCTTCATCGTGACCGGCGAGGAGCAGGGCGTGCCGCGCGCCAAGCTCGACGGGACCATCCAGAACGACATCCTCAAGGAGTTCATGGTCCGCAACACCTACATCTACCCGCCCGAGCCCTCCATGCGGATCATCTCGGACATTTTCGGCTTCACGAGCCGCCAGATGCCGAAGTTCAACTCCATCTCCATTTCCGGCTACCACATGCAGGAGGCGGGGGCGACGCAGCTCCAGGAACTCGCCTTCACCATCGCCGACGGCATCGAATACGTGAAATACGGCGTCGCCTCGGGCCTCGACATCGACAGGTTCGCCGGGCGCCTCTCCTTCTTCTTCGCCATCGGCATGAACTTCTTCATGGAGATCGCCAAGCTGCGCGCCGCGCGCGTGCTCTGGCACCGGGCGATGACGAGGCTCGGCGCGAAGGACGAGCGCTCCAAGATGCTGCGCACCCATTGCCAGACCTCCGGCGTCTCGCTCACCGAGCAGGACCCCTACAACAACGTCATGCGCACGACGATCGAGGCGATGGCGGCCATGCTCGGCGGCACGCAGTCGCTGCACACCAACGCGCTCGACGAGGCGATCGCGCTGCCGACCGACTTCTCCGCCCGCATCGCCCGCAACACGCAGCTCGTGCTCCAGGAAGAGACGGGCATGACAAGGGTCGTCGACCCGCTCGGCGGCAGCTACTATGTCGAGAGCCTGACGCAGGCGCTGGTCGACGGCGCCTCGGCGCTGATCGAGCGCATCGAGGCGGAGGGCGGCATGGCCAGGGCGGTCGCCGCCGGCTGGCCGAAGGCGATGATCGAGGAGGCCTCCGCCGCCAAGGCCGCCCGCATCGACCGGGGCGAGGACGTCGTCGTCGGCGTCAACAAGTATCGGCTCGAGGTCGAGGACCCGATCGAGATCCTGAACGTCGACAATCACGCCGTGCGCGAGGCGCAGGTGCGGCGCATCGAACACGTGAAGGCGACGCGCGACGCCGCCGCCGTGACCGCCGCGCTCGACGCGCTGCGCGAGGGGGCGAGGGGCGGCGGCAACCTCCTGGAACTCGCCGTCGACTGCGCGCGGGCGCGCGCCACGCTGGGCGAGATCTCCTCGGCGATGGAGGACGTGTTCGGCCGCTTCGGCACGCAGCCGGTTCCCGTGAAGGGCATCTATGGCGGCGCCTATGCCGACGATCCCCGCTGGACGCGCCTCACCGACGCGGTGGGGGCCACGCAGCGCCGTCTCGGCCGGCGCCCGCGCATGCTCGTCGCCAAGATGGGGCAGGACGGGCACGACCGGGGCGCCAATCTCGTCTCCTCCATGTTCGGCGATCTCGGCTTCGAGATCGTGCCGGGTCCGCTCTTCCAGACGCCGAAGGAGGCCGCCGAGCTCGCGGTCTCGCACGATGTCGACATCGTCGGCGCCTCCTCGCTCGCCGCCGGACACCGCACCCTGATCCCCGAACTCATCGGGCATCTCTCGGAGGCCGGTCGCGCCGACATCAAGGTGATCGCCGGCGGCGTCATCCCCGCGCAGGACTACGACGCGCTGCGCAAGGCCGGCGTCCACGCCATCTTCGGCCCCGGCACCAATCTCGTGGAGGCGGCGGCCGACGTCCTGCGCCTCCTCGGCCACAACATGCCGCCGGCCGGCGACGAGGCCGACGCGACCACCAGCGGCGCCGCCGCGCAATGAAGGCTTCTCCCGTGTTCAAGAAGATCCTCGTCGCCAATCGCGGCGAAATCGCCTGCCGCGTCATGCGCACCGCCCGGCGCATGGGGATCGCGACGGTCGCGGTCTATTCCGACGCCGACGCGCGCAGTCCGCATGTCGCGCTCGCCGACGAGGCCGTGCGGCTCGGACCGGCGCCCGCCGCCGAGAGCTACCTGCGCGCCGACCTCATCCTGGAGGCGGCGCGCGCGACGGGAGCGGACTGCATCCATCCCGGCTACGGCTTCCTCTCCGAGCGCGAGAGCTTCGCGCGGGCCTGCGAGGCGGCGGGCATCGCCTTCGTCGGCCCGCCGCCCGCCGCCATCGCCGCCATGGGCGACAAGATCCAGTCCAAGAAGCTGGCTGCCGAGGCCGGCGTCAACGTCGTGCCGGGATTCCTCGGCGAGATCGCGGACACCGACCACGCCGTGCGCATCGCCGGCGAGATCGGCTATCCCGTGATGATGAAGGCCTCCGCCGGGGGCGGCGGCAAGGGCATGCGCCTCGCCTGGTCCGAGAAGGACGTGCGCGAGGGTTTCGAGGCGACGCGGCGCGAGGGGCTTTCGAGCTTCGGCGACGACCGCGTCTTCATCGAGAAGTTCATCGAGAGCCCGCGCCATATCGAGATCCAGGTGCTCGGCGACAAGCACGGCACCATCCTCTATCTCGGCGAGCGCGAATGCTCGATCCAGCGCCGCCACCAGAAGGTGGTCGAGGAGGCGCCGTCGCCCTTCGTCACGCCGCAGATGCGCCGCGCCATGGGCGAGCAGGCCGTCGCGCTGGCGCGGGCCGTCGGCTATTTCTCGGCCGGCACGGTGGAGCTGATCGTCTCGGGCGCCGACACAAGCGGCCAGGGCTTCTACTTCCTGGAGATGAACACGCGCCTGCAGGTGGAGCATCCGGTGACCGAGATGGTGACCGGGCTCGACCTCGTGGAGGCGATGATCCGCGTCGCCGCCGGCGAGCGGCTGGGCCTCGCGCAGGAGGACGTGACGCTTTCCGGCTGGTCCATCGAGACGCGCGTCTATGCCGAGGATCCCTATCGCGGCTTCCTGCCCTCCACCGGGCGCCTCGTGCGCTACGCGCCGCCGCCGGTGGGCGAGGGGGTGCGCGTCGACGACGGCGTGGCCGAGGGCGGCGAGGTCTCGATGTTCTACGATCCGATGATCGCCAAGCTCGTCACCCATGGCGAGACCCGCGAGGCGGCGATCGACCGGCAGATCGAGGCGCTCGACCGGTTCGAGCTGGAGGGCGTCGGCAACAATGTCGACTTCCTCTCCGCCATCATGCAGCACGAGCGCTTCCGCGCCGGCGCGCTGACGACGGGTTTCATCGCCGAGGAATATCCGGACGGCTTTTCCGGCGCGCCGGCCTCGGACGCGCTGAAGCGCCGTCTCGCCATGATCGCCGCCCTCGCCGATCTCGAACGCGCGCGGCGCGCGGCGACGATCGACGGGCAGCTCGGTCCGGCAAGGCCGCTGCCGCGCGCTCGCGTCGTCGAGATCGGGGGCCTGCGGCTTGCCCTCGAGATCTCCGGCACGGGAAGCGAGCGCATGGTCGGCGTGGACGGCGCGCCGCCGGTCCCCGTCTCGATGGACTATCGCCCGGCGCAGCGCGTGAGCGAGGCGCGGATCGGCGGGGAGACGATGGCGCTGCGCATCCGGCGCGTGTCCGGCGGCTATCGCCTCACCGCGCGCGGCGCCGCGCACGAGGCGCGGGTCTACCTGCCGCGCGCCGCCGACCTCGCGCGCCACATGATCGAGAAGGTGCCGCCGGACCTCTCGCGTTTCCTCATCTGCCCCATGCCGGGCCTTCTCACGCGGCTCGAAGTGGCGGAAGGGGACCGGTTCGAGGCCGGCCAGCCGCTCGCCGTCGTGGAGGCGATGAAGATGGAGAACATCCTGCGGGCGCCCAAGGCCGGCACCGTCGGCAAGGTAAACGCCGCCGTCGGCGACAGTCTCGCGGTGGACGCGGTGATCCTCGAGATCGCCTGACGCACGCACCCCACGACAAAAGACGGGCGCTGGCGGCGCACGGGGCCCCGCGCTATCTCGAAGGCCGCGGCCGGGCGCGGGCGATGAGCCACGGGGCCCGGCCGGCAACGCCGGAGCCGCCATGGACCGCCGCCTGCCCCGCCGAAAGATCCTGAAGGCCGCCGCCGCCGCGATCGCCGGCGTCTCGCTCGCGCCGCGGCCGGGGCGCGCGGCGCCGGCGCGGGGCGAGCGGATCGAGGCGCAGATCGCGCGCATGACGCCTGCCGAGAAGGCCGGCCAGCTCTCCTGCTTCTCCGACCAGATCCGCCCGACCGGCATCGCCTTCAATCCCGACCTGCCGGTCGGGGGCGCCGCCGAGCAGCTGGAGCGCATCCGGCGCGGCGAGATCGGCATGCTGTTCAACGGCGTCGGCGTCGCCGGCGCGCGGATGGCGCAGAAGGCCGCCGTCGAAGGCTCGCGGCTCGGCATCCCGCTCGTCTTCGCCGGCGACATCATCCACGGGCTTCGCACCATCTTCCCGCTGCCCGTCGCCGAGGCCTGCGCCTTCGATCCCGATCTCGCCGAGCGCACCGCGCGGGCGGCCGCAGAGGAGGCGACGGCGCTCGGCCTGCACTGGACCTTCGCCCCGATGGTGGACGTGGCGCGCGATCAGCGCTGGGGGCGCGTCGCCGAGGGCTCGGGCGAGGACGTGCATCTGGGATCGCGCCTCGCCGCCGCGCGGGTGCGCGGCTTCCAGGGCGCGGACCTTCGCGATCCAACGAGCCTTGCGGCCTGCGCCAAGCATTTCGCGGGCTACGGCGCGGTCTCCGGCGGCATGGAATACAATTTCACGGAAATTTCGCCGGGCACGCTGCGCGAGGTCCATCTCCCGCCCTTCGAGGCCGGGATCGAAGCCGGGGTCGCCACGATCATGTCGGCCTTCAACGACGTGGAGGGCGTGCCGGCATCCGGAAACGCATGGCTGATGACGCGCCTCCTGCGCGGCGACTGGCGCTTCGAGGGGCTCGTCGTCGGCGACTACGCGGCCGACGAGAACCTGGTCGCCCACGGTTTCGCCGCCGACGGGCGCGACGCGGCGAGGAAGGCCTTCCTCGCCGGCATGGACATGTCCATGCAGTCCGATCTCTTCAATCGATGGCTGCCGGATCTCGTGGAGGCCGGCGAGGTGCCGATGGCGCAGCTCGACGAGGCGGTGCGCCGCGTGCTCGGGCTGAAGGAGGCGCTCGGCCTCTTCGACGACCCCTACCGCTCGCTCGACGCGGCCGCCGAGCGCCTGCGGGTCTCGACGCCCGCCCATCTCGCGCTTGCCCGCGAGGCCGGGACCCGCTCGATCGTGCTCCTGAAGAACGAGGACGATCTCCTGCCGCTCGCCGAGAATCCCGGCCGCCTCGCGCTGATCGGTCCCTTCGCGAACGATCGCGACAACGTCGTCGGCACCTGGGCCTTCATGGCCGATCCCGAGCTCAACGTCTCGATCGCCGAGGGACTGGCGGCGCGCGGCGTCGGGTTCGACGTCGCCCGCGGCTGCGGGATCGAGGCCGCGCTCGACGGCGGCATCGAGGAGGCGGTCGCGCTGGCGCGTCGGAGCGACGTGGTGCTTCTCGCCCTCGGCGAGGCGCAGGATATGTCCGGCGAGGCGCAGGCCCGCACCGAGATCACCCTCCCGCAGCCGCAGCTCGATCTCGCCAGGGCCGTGCTCGCCGCCCATCCGCGCACCGTCGTTCTCCTGCGCCACGGCCGCGCGCTGGCGCTCGGGAGCGGGGTGCGCGAGGCGCCGGCGATCCTCGCCACCTGGTTTCTCGGCTCGCAGAGCGGCCATGCCATCGCCGACATCCTCTTCGGCGCGGTGAACCCTTCGGCGAGGCTCTCCGTCAGCTTCCCTGAGGCGAGCGGCCAGCAGCCCTTCTTCTACGACCGAAAGGCGACGGGCCGGCCGGCGCCGGAGGTCGGCGCGCAGGAATACACGGCGCGCTACCGCGAGACGCGCAACGAGGCGCTGTTCCCCTTCGGCCATGGCCTCGGCTACACGCGCTTCGCGCTGACCGACATCCGCGTGCCCGCGCGCATGGGCGAGCGGATGGAGGTGAGCGCCGTCCTCACCAATACGGGGCCGCGCGACGGCGCCGAGGTCGTGCAGCTCTACGTGCACGACCGTGTGGCGAGCCGCACGCGGCCCATGCGCCAGCTGAAGGGGTTCCGCAGGGTCGAGCTGGCGCCGGAGGAATCGGTCACCGTGCGCTTCACCCTCACGCGCGACGATCTGCGCTTCTGGGGCGAGGACGGCTGGACCGTTGAGCCCGGCACGATCGACGTCTGGCTGGCGACGAGTTCGCGGACCGGCGAGCGGCGCAGCTTCGAGCTGGACTAGGCCGCGGGACGATGCCGGATATGGCATCGCGCGGGCCGAGCGGCTAGAACGCTCCCATGCTGCGTCTTTCAGAATTGCGACTGCCGCTCGGCCATGCGCCCGAAGCGCTCCTTCCCGCGCTCCAGGCCCGCCTGGCGATCGAACCCGGCGATCTTCTCGACCACGCCGTCGTGCGCCGCGCGAGCGACGCGCGCAAGAAGTCGGCGATCATGATGGTCTACACGGTGGACGTCGCGCTGCGCGACGAGGCGGCGGTGCTCGCGCGCTTTGCGGGCGATGCGAATGTGCGGCCGCGCCCGGACACGGACTACCGCTTCGTGGCCCAGGCCGAGCCCGGCGAGAGCCGGCGCCCGGTCGTCATCGGCGCGGGCCCCTGCGGCCTCTTCGCCGGGCTCGTCCTCGCCCAGATGGGCTTTCGCCCGATCATCCTGGACCGCGGCAAGGCGGTGCGCGAGCGCACCAAGGACACGTGGGGCCTTTGGCGGCGCGGGCTTCTGGAGCCCGAGTCCAACGTCCAGTTCGGGGAAGGAGGGGCCGGCACCTTCTCGGACGGCAAGCTCTGGAGCCAGGTGAAGGACCCGCCCCATCTCGGCCGCAAGGTGCTGACCGAATTCGTCAAGGCGGGCGCGCCGGCCGAGATCCTCACCGAGGCCCATCCCCATATCGGCACGTTCCGGCTCGTCACCATGGTGGAGGCGATGCGCCGCACGATCGAGGAGCTCGGCGGCGAATATCGCTGGCAGACGCGCGTCGACGACGTCGAGCTGCAGCTGCGCGCCGACGGTTCGAAGCGCCTCGCCGCGCTCCATCTGAGCACGGGCGAGCGCCTGCCCGCCGGCCATGTGGTGATGGCGGTCGGCCATAGCGCGCGCGACACGTTCGCCATGCTCCACGAGCGCGGCGTGCATGTGGAGGCCAAGCCCTTTTCCATCGGGGTGCGCATCGAGCATCCGCAGTCCTGGATCGACGAGGCGCGCTTCGGCGCCTGCGCGCGCCACCCGGATCTGGGCGCCGCCGCCTACACCCTGTCGCATCATTGCCGCGACGCGCGCACGGTCTACAGTTTCTGCATGTGCCCCGGCGGGCGCGTGGTCGCCGCCGCGTCCGAGCCCGGGCGGCTCGTCACCAACGGCATGAGCCAATATTCGCGCGCCGAGTTCAACGCCAATTCCGGCCTCGTCGTCGGCATCGATCCCGAACGCGACTATCCCGGCCATCCGCTCGCGGGAATCGCGCTGCAGCGCGACCTCGAGGCCCGCGCCTTCGCGGCCGGCGGCGGCGACTACAGCGCGCCGGCGCAGACGGTCGGCGATCTCATGGCGGGGCGCCCCTCGCAGGCGCTCGGCTCCGTGACGCCCTCCTACAAGCCGGGCGTGCGCCCCACCGATCTCGCCGAATGCCTTCCCGCCTTCGTCATCGAGGCCTTCCGCGAGGCGCTGCCGGTCTTCGGCCGCCAGATCCGCAACTACGACCATCCCGACGCGGTGATGACCGGCGTGGAAACGCGCACCTCCTCGCCCGTACGCATCCGCCGCGGCAAGGATTTCCAGAGCGTCAATGTCGCGGGCCTGTTCCCGGCCGGCGAAGGCGCGGGCTATGCCGGCGGCATCCTCTCGGCCGCCATCGACGGCATCAAGGTCGCCGAGGCCGTGGCGCAGGCGATGGAAGCGGACCGACCGGCGCGGCTGGCGTCGTAGGCCGTCGTCGCGGGCCAAGTCTGTCCCGACACGCGAGGCCGCGACGAAATCGTAGCGGCGGCGTCGTGCGACGCATGACGCACACAGGCCGCGCGCAGACGCTCGACGGTCGATGAACCTGACGGCGGGTCCGTCGGATGAACCCGTCTGGTCGCCAGGTGATTGGAAGAAGGAGAACCGGATGGTGGGCGTGACAGGGATTGAACCTGTGACCCCTACGATGTCAACGTAGTGCTCTCCCGCTGAGCTACACGCCCATCCGGTGAGCGCGGATAAACCACAGGGGGGAAGCGCTCGTCAATAGGGTTCGGCGCGTTGCCCCGCGCCGGCCGCGAACGGGCCGAAACCGGCGTTTCCGAGCGGATTTTGGCGGGGTTGGAGGACGTTTGGGGACGAGACCGGCGCGACGGCGGCGCGAATCGCGGGCCGGCCTGCGCGGCCGCCAGGATGAAACGGGGGATCGGGCCGGTGGTGAGTCCGCAGCGCGTCCGGAGACGCCTTCGCATTCGGAAAGTCCCGGAGCGGCGGAACCTGGAAACGAAAAATGCCGGGCGCAAGCACCCGGCATCTCTGTTTCGATAAGGGAAGGCCGAAGGGCCGTCAGGCGGCGTCGGCGAGCATCTTGCCGACTTCGTCGACGAGATCGCGCAGGTGGAAGGGCTTGGACAGGATCTTGGCGTCCTTGGGCGCCTTCGATTCCGGGTTCAGCGCCACGGCCGCGAAGCCGGTGATGAACATGACCTTGAGGTCCGGATCGAGCTCGGTCGCGCGGCGGGCGAGCTCGATGCCGTCCATCTCGGGCATCACGATATCGGTGAGGAGGAGCGAGAAGGGCTCTTCGCGCAGACGGTCGTAGGCGCTTCCGCCATTGTCGTAGGCGGCCACTTCGTAGCCCGCCTTCTCGAGCGCCTTGGCCAGGAAGCGCCGCATGTCGTTGTCGTCTTCGGCCAGCAGAATCTTTGACATTCTTGTTATCCGAGGTCCGCCCGGGCAACGATCCCGGCCGCAGTTTCATTTCAGTCCTGATAGCATAGCAGAGTGAAGAAACATTCTCTAAAAGGGAATGGCGGCGAGCCGGCCTTGGCAAAAAATCGGCTCGACCGACGGGGGAGAGAGAACACGCATTGGCTCAAGCGCCGAGCTTCACCACATCCGTCGCCACCGTTCCGGCCTTCGAGGTGACGGAGCCGGCCGAACAGACGATCCCCTTCGTCTTCTGCTCGCCCCATTCGGGCCGCGACTATCCCGACGCCTTCCTGAAGGCCACCCGCCTGACCGGCGAGGCGATCCGGCGCTCCGAGGATCTCTTCGTCGACCGCATCTTCGATTTCGTGCCGGCCTGCGGCGCCCCGCTGATCGCCGCGCGCTTTCCCCGCGCCTTTCTCGACGTGAACCGCGAGCCCTACGAACTCGATCCGCGCATGTTCGCGCAAGGGTTGCCGGCCTATGCGAACGCGGCCTCCGTGCGCGTCGCCGGCGGGCTCGGCACGATCCCGCGCATCGTCGCGGAGAACGAGGAGATCTATCGCGGGCCGCTCGATCTCGACGAAGGGCTCGCGCGCATCGAGACGATCTACAAGCCGTTCCACGAGACGCTGGACGGGCTTCTGGAGCGCACGCGCGAGCGTTTCGGCATCGCGATCCTCGTGGACTGCCATTCCATGCCCTCCAGCGTGCGCACGCTGCCGGGCGGGCGGCGCCCCGACATCGTGCTCGGGGACCGCTACGGCACCAGCGCCTCGGGCCGTCTCGTGGCGATGGCGAGCGCGCGCCTTGCGGGCCTCGGCTACGACGTGACGCGCAACAAGCCCTATGCCGGCGGCTTCATCACCGAGCGCTACGGCCGGCCGTCCATCGGCTTCCATGCGCTGCAGATCGAGATCAACCGGGCGCTCTATGCCGACGAGCGGCGGTTCACGCCCCATCACGGCCTGTCGGCGCTGCGCGACGATATGGAAAGCTTCGTGCGCCGGTTCGCCGAGGAGGTGAGCGCGGAATATCTCGCCCCGCCGGCGGCCGCTGCCGCCGAATAGAACCCGACCTTTCCTGCGGACGACATCCGCCGCCCGCCGAAGCCACATGCGCGGGCAAAAAAAACCGCACTGCGTTGCCACAGCGCGGTGTCAAGTCTAGGGAGGAAACGCCCGTAAGGGCAGCGGCAAATCAATGCCGCAGTGCAAAAGTATGTTGCGATGCGGGACGAGTCAAGTCTCTTTCGTCATACGTTTGCAGGCCGCCGGACGGGGGCGGCGGAGAGAGCTTTCCCGCTCCGGGGCGGCGGAGCCCGAAGCCTCAGGCCGCCGCTGCGACTCCGGTGCAGAATCGGTCGAACGCTTCCAGAAACGGCTCGCGATAGCGATCCGCCTCCTGCAGCAGCTCGTGCCGGGCGGCCGGCAGCGTCAGGCTGCGGGCCGAGCGCATGCGCCAGGCGAGGCGCTCGGCGGCCGCGTTGGAGACGATCTCGTCGCCCCCCGCCAGCACCATGAGGGTGGGCACGCGGAAGGCGGCGACGACGTCGGACTCCTCCAGCCGGCGCATCGCGCCGGTGACGGCGGCGAGCCAGGCGACGCTCGGGGCGCCGAGGAAGAGCTGCGGGGCGGCCTGCGTCAGCGCCATATTGCGCTCGAAGCGTCGCGCGTCGTGGGTGAGCGGGTTGTCGCGCGCCGTCATGCGGCGCGAGGCCGGCGCTTCGCGGCGTACGGGCAGGGCGCCGAGACCGAACAGCCGCCCGAGCGTCGCGCCCACATGCATCGGCGCCGGCCCGATCACCGCGGCGGGCAGGGCGACGAGCGGGGCCGCCAGAACCATGCGCTCCACGATATTGGCAAGGCGCGGCGCGGCGGTGAGCGCCACGAGCGCGCCCATCGAATGGGCCATCACCACATAGGGGCCCCGGCAGTCCGGCAGAAGCACGCTCTGCACGATGCTCTCGAGGTCGTTGAGATAGTTGGTGAAGGAGGAGACGTGGCCGCGACGGGCCGAGCGGGTCAGGCGCGAGGAGCCGCCCTGGCCGCGCCAGTCGAAGGTCAGGACGCCCCAGCCCATGCGGTTGAGGTCGGCGATCGTCTCGAAATACTTCTCGATCGCCTCGTTGCGCCCCTGCAGGAGGAGGACCGTGCCGCGGCTGTGGTCGAGCGTGCTCGCCGAGAAGGCATGGCGCAGGGTCACCTGGTCGAGAAGGCGCAGCTTGCCGCCGAAGAGCCCGTGCGGGGCGGGGTTGGCCTGCGTCTCGTAGAAGCGGGTGCGTTCTGCCTGGTCGTCCATTGGGTACCGCTCGGGAGAAACGGGCGCCGGGTGCGCCGGCCGCGCAGCGCGCCGCCCGTCGCAGGAATGCACCCCGGGAGTGGGGCATGGCAAGGCGCAGCGGCGCGCGGAACCATCGAAAAAGGCAAAGGCCGGGAGCTTCTTTCGAGGCTCCCGGCCCCTGACGACCGCTGCGGAAGGGACGGAACGCGGCGGCCGTTCTCTGTCTCCCGGCGCTCGGCCGGGAACGGATCCGCACAGTGCGGGACCCGGAATTCGTCATGCGGGAGCGATCCCGCCCGGAGCGCTTCGGCTCCGAAGATCGGCGCGGCGACGCGCGATCAGAGATTGGCGAGCCCCGTGGCGCGCCGTGCGAGCGTCGGCGGCCGGCGATGGACCTCGCCGCTTCCGAGCCAGCCGATCCGCTCGCTGGCAACCATCTGGCCGCTCGTGGCGTCCAGCGTCAGCCGCATCACCGCACCCGTGGGACGCACGGCCTGCAGCACGATCAGCCGGCCCTGCCGTTCGACGCGCTCGACGTCGCGAAAGCCCTGGCGGCGCATCTGCCGCAGAAGGAACCGCTCGTCCGAGGGCTCCGCCGCGACCATCCGCTCCTCGGCCGGCGGATTGGCGGGCGAGGCGGATGCCGCGCCGAGATTCGCCAGGAACAGCCCTGCCACCGCAATCGTCAGTCTGGCAGCGCTTTCCATTCCGGTCACCTCGCCGGGAGCGCTCTTCGCTCCGTTTGTGGAGGATAGGGTTAAGTGCCGATGCATGAACGATGGCGGAAGCCTTCATTCATCTGCCGTTCACCTTCGGAGCCCGCAACCGTCCGGCCATGCTTGCTGACGGCACGCGGGGTTCTTCTTCGAGGGGGAGCCCTGTAGAGGCACGCGCGCGATGGGGCCATGGCCGGGTCCCGGGCGTCGGGGAGAGACGGCCGCGGCGACGGCCGGCTGAAAAAAATTTGGGGCCACGTGAAAATTCGGCCCTGCCGCCCGCACAAACCTTTGTTCGGGAAACGAGTCTCGAAATCCGCCGATCGATCCGAAAAACTCTTGAAGGGCGTTTCGCCGCTTCCTACCTCTGTCCTGCGGTCGCCGAACGGGGCCGCTGACCGGCAAGCATCGCCCCTGCGGGATGCGGAGGCCGGCCATTCGCTAACAGTTGCTTCTATTGGAGAACGACCATGCGTCAGTACGATTTCGCTCCCCTCTATCGCTCCACCGTCGGCTTCGACCGTCTCTTCTCCATGCTGGACACGCTGTCCCAGCCGGACAACGGCCAGGCCTATCCGCCCTACAATATCGAGCGCACCGGCGAGAACGCCTACCGCATCACCATGGCGGTGGCCGGGTTCAGCGAGACGGAACTCTCGATCGAGTCGCGTGAGAACACGCTGACCGTGAAGGGCGAGAAGCCGGAGGACAGTGCCGAGGGTAAGACGTCCGAACTCCTCTATCGCGGCATTGCCGGGCGCGCCTTCGAGCGCCGCTTCCAGCTGGCCGAGCATGTGGAGGTGAAGGGCGCGAGCCTGAAGAACGGCCTTCTGCACGTCGATCTCGTGCGCATCGTCCCCGAGGCGATGAAGCCGCGCAAGATCGCGATCGCCGCCGCCGGCGAGAACCAGAACAGCCGCCAGATCGAGGCGAACGCCGCCTGACGACGGCCGGCTCGCCCTTTCGGATCTATGGAGCGGCGCCCTCGGGCGCCGCTTTTCGTTCGTCCGTCGCCATTTCGAAGGCCTGCGGTCCGCAGGGGACCGCATCATCGAGGCGATCGACGATCAGCGCGATGGGCCGGAGACGTCGGCCGCGACGGCGCCCGGGCCGATCGGGGTCTTCGCGGCCATCGCCTTGTCGGCCACCGGGCTGTGGCCCCCCTTCGTCTCGGCCCCGTGGGGCGCGGCGTTGCGGGCCTGCGTCCAGCCGGACATCCAGTCCTGGCGCAGGCTGGAGCCGACCGGGTAGTCGCAGGCCGACATGGGGTGATTGTTCTGGAACGCGAGCTTGCCTTGCGCGAATGCATCCGTTGGCATGGTGAACCTCCCTGTTCGGTGGTCCGGGAGAAATCCGTCAGCCCACCCCAGGGTTCCCGCGCACGGACTCGGCCGGATGGGACGGGCCGCGCGGAGCGACTCAGCGCAGCGCGCGGCAGAAGCGCTCGACGTCGGCATCTGCCGTCGACCAGCTCGTGACGAGGCGCACGAGCCGCTCCTGCGGCGCGACCGTGTCGGGCAGGCCGCGCGGCATGTTCCAGTCGTAGAAGACGGCGCCCGCCGCCTCCAGATCGGCGGCCAGATCGCGGTCGAGGATGGCGAAGACCTCGTTGGTCACCGTCGGCCAGGCCTCGCGGGCCCGGTCGCTGTGGCGCAGGCCGGCGCGCAGGGCATCGGCCATGGCGTTGGACCGGGCGGCGAGGCGCAGCCACAGGTCGTCCTCCAGATAGGCCATGAACTGCGCGGCCACGAAGCGCGTCTTGGAGAAGAGCTGCGCGCCGCGCTTGCGGATATAGGGAAACTGGCTCGCCTTGGCGGGATCGAAGAAGACGACGGCCTCGGCGCACCAGCAGCCGTTCTTGGTGGCGCCGAAGGAGAGGATGTCGACGCCGCGCTTCCAGGTCATCTCGGCGGGCGTCATGGCGCCGGCGACGAGCGCGTTGGCGAAGCGGGCGCCGTCCATGTGCAGCGTGAGGCCAGCGCCATGGGCGATGCCGGCGATCTCGTCGATCTGAGCGGCGCCGTACATGGTGCCGGCCTCGCCGGGCTGGCTGATCGTGACGGCCATCGGCTGGCCGGCATGGACGAAGCCGGGGCGGAAGCGCGTCAGCTCGCGGCGCAGGTTCGCCGGGTCGATCAGGCCGTTCGCCCCGTCCACCGGCGCCATGCGCGCCCCATGGGTGAAGAATTCGGGCGCGCCGCACTCGTCCTCGACGACATGCGCCTCGCGATGGCACAGGACGACGCCGCCCGGCCGGTTCACGGCGGCGAAGGCGAGCGAATTGGCGGCCGTGCCGGTGCCGACGAAGAACACGGCGCATTCGCGCTCGAAGATCTCGTCGAAGCGGCGCTCGACGGCCTTGTCCAGCGTGCTGGCGCCATAGGCCGCCGCCATGCCCTCGCCATGGGCGGCGAGAGCGGCGTTGATCGCCGGGTGGGCACCCGACCAATTGTCCGAAGCAAAGATCATCGCGGACGATTATCGCGCCGCCGGCAAGCGGGCAAGCGGCGCGCATGCCCGCGTCCCGGCCCCGTTCTCAGCCGCGGATCGCCATGATCGACTTGTTGAGGCCGGCGACCTTCTCCATCGCGATCTCCGCCTCCGGGAAGAAGCGCGCCATCATGGCCGCGTCGAGGAGACGGATGTCGCGCACGTTGGCATAGGCCTCCTCGACGCTGCGGGCGCGGGGAAAGAAGCCGAGGTTGAAGCGCTTCATCAGCGCCGCGCGAACGCCGAGCGGGAGATACTGGAAGCCGAGGACGCGGAAATGCGGCTCGAGCGGGAACCAGTAGTTCGGCGTCTGGACGAAGTAGCGGTCCGACAGGCGCCGCACCGTGTCGGCGAAGGCCCGCATCTGCGTCTCGTCGCCGACATGCTCGATGACGGAATTGGAATGGACGAGGTCGAACCTGCGCCCGGCGAAGAGCTGCGGGTCGCAGGCATTGCCGAGGAGGCTGCGGAACATGGCGCCGCGCGGGGCCGGCGCCTCCTCGTTGTTGACGAGCGTGATCGTCAGCCGGTCGCGCACCGGGGCGAGAAAGGGCGCGGCGATGCTCCAATAGGCTTCCGTCCCGCCGAGATCGAGGATCTCCACATGGTCCTTCCGCGCCAGCGCCGCCTCGATCAGCGGTCGGATGCGCTCGAAGCGGCGTGCACGGAACCGGAACTCGAGGCTTTGCGGGTCGGCGAGCGGGTCGCGCTTCTGCCATCCGTCGATCGCGATGCTCATTCTATACCCTTAACGAATGATTACTTGATGGCAAACTGTGTCGGCCGGGCAGTATTGTCAAACGACGTCGGAATTATTATTGCTCGGTATTTTAATGACTTTTTCGCAAAGCAACGCTTAGTCGTTGTGTTGCAATCGCAATCGCCCCACGGCGCCGGACTTCACTTCGGCGTGCAACTCGGTGCGCCGCCACGCAAGGGCCGGAATTTGCGGCGTCGGCGTTGAAACGGGACAGGGTCTCCCGTTGTGCCGGGCCTGCTTTCGTCCTCTACTGCGCGGCCGACCGAGGCGACGGGGGACGGGGCGGATGGACGGGGGCGCGGGCGCTCGCACGCAGGACGTCGCGGCGCATTGGTGGCGGCGCCGGCGGCGGATCGAGCGCAGTTCGCGGCGCAAGAGCCGCCTCGTCTTCGGCGCCGGTCTCGCGGTGCTCCTTGCCGTCGTCTTCGCCGGCTCGCTGAACAAGGCCGCGCTCGACCGGCTGACCTTCCTCGTCTTCGACGCCTACCAGCGGATCGAG
The DNA here is from genome assembly GCF_001425575.1 of Aurantimonas sp. Leaf443. Lineage (GTDB taxonomy): Bacteria > Pseudomonadota > Alphaproteobacteria > Rhizobiales > Rhizobiaceae > Leaf443. Next base: position 104,467 of record NZ_LMRD01000006.1, read on the forward strand.
CCGCGTGTCCAGGCGGGCGCGCCCATCGTCGTCGTCGATATCGACGAGGCCTCCATCGCCGCGCTCGGCCAGTGGCCCTGGCCCCGCTCGGTCCTCGCCCGGATGGTCGACCGGATGGCCGAGGCGGGCGCTGCGACGATCGCCTTCGACATCGTCTTCCCGGAAGCCGACCGCACCTCGCTCGGCGCGATGGCGCGCGACCTTCAGGCCAGCGGCGCGCGGGTCGAGCTGCCGCCCGGGGGGCTTGCCGACAACGACACGATCCTCGCCGAGGCCTTCGAACGGGCCGGCAATGTCACGGCCGGCATCGCGGTCAGCAACGAGACGACGGCGCGCCTTGCCGCGCCCAGGAGCGGCCTGTCCTTCGCCGGCGCCGATCCGCGTGCCTTCCTGCCGCCCTTCACGGGGGGCATCCAGAACATTCCCCGCCTGCAGGAGGCGGCGCGCGGAGCGGGCTTCTTCACCTTCCCGCCGAGCCGCGACGGCGTGGTGCGGGTCATTCCCACCATCCAGGCCGCGCAGGGACAGATCTTCCCCTCGCTGGCGCTGGAGGCGCTGCGCGTGGCGCAAGGGGCGGGCTCGCTCGTGGTGCGCTCGACGGGGGCGAGCGGCGAGCTCGACGCGGGCCGGCCGGGCGTGACCGCCGTGCGAACCGGCGATCTCGAAGTGCCGACGGGGCCGGAGGGCGAGTTCTGGGTCTATTTCTCGGGCCTGCCGCAGATGCGCACGATCTCCGCAAGCGCACTCCTCTCCGAGGAGACGGGGGCGGAAGAGGCGCTCGGTGCCACGCTCGGCGGCCATATCGTCCTCGTCGGCACCAGTGCGGTCGGCCTGCGCGATCTCGTGGCGACGCCCATCGCCGCCGCCATGCCCGGCGTGCGCGTCCATGCCGAGATCGTCGACCAGATCGTCGGCCAGACCTTCCTGCAGCGGCCGGACTGGGCGCCGGGCGCAGAGACGCTGGCGGCGCTCACCTTCGGCGTCCTGTTCCTTCTGCTCCAGCGGCGGCGCGGGGCTCTCGTCAGCTCCGTCGCGCTCGTCTCCCTGCTCGTTCTCGCCGCGGCGGTTTCCTGGTTCGCCTTCGCCCGGTACCGGCTCCTCCTCGATCCGATCCTGCCCTCGCTCGCCATCCTCGCCGCCTTCGGCGCCACGATGCCGATCCTCCTTCTCCTCACCGACCGCGAGAAGGCCTTCGTGCGCTCGGCCTTCGCGCGCTACCTCGCGCCCTCGCTGGTCGAGCGGCTGGCGGAGAACCCGGCGGCGCTCAGGCTCGGCGGCGAGACGCGCGAGATCACCGTGCTCTTCTCCGACATCCGCTCCTTCACGACGCTCTCCGAGACGCTCGATCCGGATGCGCTGACGCTCCTGCTCAACGGTTTCCTCACGCCGATGACCGATATCCTGCTGCGGCACGAGGCGACGATCGACAAGTATATCGGCGACGCCATCATGGCCTTCTGGAACGCCCCGCTCGACATATCGGACCATCGCCGCAAGGCCTGCCTCGCCGCGCTCGCCATGCAGGAGGGGCTGGCGGCGCTCAACCGCGAGACGGGCAGCAGCCTCTCCATCGGCATCGGCCTGCATGCGGGCCCGGCCTGCGTCGGCAATCTGGGCTCGAGCCAGCGCTTCAGCTACTCGGCCATCGGCGACGGGGTGAATCTCGCCTCGCGCACCGAGGGGCTGACGAAGTTCTACGGCGTGCCGATCGCGGTGACGCAGAGCGTGAGGGACGGGGCGCAGGGTCTCGCCTTCGTCGAGATCGACCGCGTGCGCGTCGTCGGCCGGCGCGAGCCGGTGGTCCTCCACGCGCTTCTCGGCGACGCCGCCTTCGCGCGGCGCGCCTCGTTCGGCAAGCTCGCGGAGGGCCATGGCGCGATGCTCGACGCCTATCGGGCGGGTTCCGTGGAGGCGGCGAGCGCCCTGCTTCTTGCGTTGCAGCGCCATGCGCCGGACGCATTGGCCAAGCTCTACGGCCTCTATGCCGCGCGCCTTGCCGCGCTGGTGACGGATCCGCCGCCGCCGGACTGGGACGGCGTCTTCGAGGCGCGCGAGAAATAGCGCTTCGGGCGGTGGTCCCGCACCGCCGGGCCGCGCGCCCCGCCTTTCTTTCGCCGTCTTGCACGAAGGCACCGTCTCTGGCATAGACGGATGGATTAGGTCAGCATCACTGCCATATCCGGGGCATCCGGATGCGGCATCGGCGCCGGGAGGCGGGCCGATGGCGCGCGGCGGGTGTGCGAAGCCTGGAAGCGTTGTAGAACGAGCGCGGGTGCGGGCCTTCCCGGAGGAGGGCGGTGCCCGCGCGATTGCGGCCGCAGACGGCCAGAAACGGGCGCCGACCGCAAGGCGGGCGCCGCGACAAGGGAGACGAAGCGATGACGATCGAAACGCCATCCAGCCTCGAGGCCGCGCAGCTCCGCGCGACGACCGCCCCTGCCGTTGCGGTGAAAGCGCGCAAGAATCCCGGCCGCGTCGGTCTCTACGACCCGAAGAACGAGCACGATGCCTGCGGCGTCGGCTTCATCGCGCATATGAAGAACCGGAAGTCCCACTCGATCGTCGAGAAGGGCCTGCAGATCCTCGAGAACCTCACCCATCGCGGCGCGGTCGGTGCCGATCCGCTGATGGGCGACGGCGCGGGCATGCTCGTGCAGATCCCGCATGCCTTCTTCAAGGAGGAGATGGCAAAGCAAGGCGTGGATCTGCCTGAGCCCGGCCAGTACGGCGTCGGCTTCGTCTTCATGCCGCAGGACGAGGCGCGCCGCCTGCATTTCAAGGAACTGTTCGAGAAGGCCGCGGCCGAAGAGGGCCAGCAGGTGCTCGGCTGGCGCGAGGTTCCCGTCGACAACGGCTCGCTGTCGAAGGCGCCAGAGATCGTGGCGACCGAGCCGGTGCACCGGCAGGTCTTCATCGCGCGGTCTCCCTCGCTGGAGAGCGACGACGACTTCGAGCGCAAGCTCTTCATCATCCGCAAGGTCGTCTCCAACCGCGTCTATGCCGAGGCGCAGGCCGAGGAGTCGGACTTCTACGTCGTGTCGCTCTCGGCGCGCACCATCGTCTACAAGGGCATGTTCCTCGCCTACCAGCTCGGCGCCTATTACGCCGACCTGAAGGACCCGCGCTTCGAATCGGCGCTCGCGCTCGTCCACCAGCGCTTCTCCACCAACACGTTCCCCTCGTGGAAACTGTCGCATCCCTACCGGATGGTCGCCCATAACGGCGAGATCAACACGCTGCGCGGCAACGTCAACTGGATGGCGGCGCGCCAGGCCTCGGTCGATTCCGAGCTCTTCGGCAACGACATCTCCAAGCTCTGGCCGATCTCCTACGAGGGCCAGTCCGACACGGCCTGTTTCGACAACGCGCTCGAGTTCCTCGTCGAGGGCGGCTATCCGCTCGTCCACGCCATGATGATGCTGATCCCCGAGGCGTGGTCGGGCAACAAGCAGATGAGCCCGGAGCGCTCGGCCTTCTACGAGTATCACGCCGCGCTGATGGAGCCCTGGGACGGGCCGGCCGCCGTCGCCTTCACCGACGGGCGCCAGATCGGCGCCACGCTCGACCGCAACGGCCTGCGCCCGGCGCGCTACATCGTGACCGACGACGACCTCGTCATCCTCGCCTCGGAAGCGGGCACGCTGCCCGTGGACGAGGAGCGCATCGTCACGAAGTGGCGCCTGCAGCCGGGCCGCATGCTTCTGATCGACCTCGAGAAGGGCAAGATCGTCTCGGATGCCGACATCAAGGAGGAGTTGGCGACGGCCAATCCCTATCGCGACTGGCTGAAGAACACCCAGATCATCCTGGAGGACCTCAAGCCCGTGGCGCCTCGCGCCTCGCGCTCGGACGTCTCGCTGCTCGATCGCCAGCAGACCTTCGGCTACACGAGCGAGGACACGCGCATCCTGATGGCGCCCATGGCGACCACCGGCCAGGAGGCCGTGGGCTCGATGGGCACCGACACGCCGATCTCGGCGATGAGCGCGCAGCCCAAGCTCCTCTACACCTACTTCAAGCAGAACTTCGCGCAGGTCACGAACCCGCCGATCGACCCGATCCGCGAGGAACTCGTCATGAGCCTCGTCTCGTTCATCGGGCCGCGGCCGAACATCTTCGACCTCGAAGGCTCCTCGCGTCGCAAGCGGCTGGAGGTGCGCCAGCCGATCCTGACCAATGGCGACCTGGAGAAGATCCGCAATATCGGCCATACCGAGGACCGGTTCGACACCAAGACGATCGACATGACCTACCCGTCCGAGCAGGGCGCCTCGGGCATGGCGGGCGCGCTCGAGCGTCTCTGCGAGCGGGCCGAGGCGGCGGTCGTGGGCGGCTACAACATCATCGTCCTGTCGGATCGCCAGATCGGGCCGGACCGCATCCCGATCCCCGCGCTGCTCGCCTGCGCGGCCGTGCATCACCACCTCATCCGCAAGGGCCTTCGCACCGCGGCGGGCCTCGTCATCGAATCGGGCGAGCCGCGCGAGGTGCATCACTTCGCGTGTCTGGCGGGCTTCGGCGCCGAGGCGATCAACCCCTATCTCGCCTTCGACACGCTGCTGGAGATGCATCGCAAGAAGGAGTTCCCGCCGGAGGTGGAGGCCGAGGAGGTCGTCTCGCGCTTCATCAAGTCGGTGGGCAAGGGCATGCTGAAGGTCATGTCCAAGATGGGCATCTCGACCTACCAGTCCTATTGCGGCGCGCAGATCTTCGACGCGATCGGCCTTCGCAGCGAGTTCGTCGACCGCTTCTTCTTCGGCACCTCGACCTCCATCGAGGGCGTCGGGCTGGAGGAGATCGCCCGCGAGACGGCCGAGCGCCATGCGCGCGCCTTCTCCGACGATCCGGTTCTGGCGCGCTCGCTCGAGGTCGGCGGCGAATATGTCTACCGCATGCGCGGCGAGGCCCATATGTGGACGCCCGACGCGGTGGCCACGCTCCAGCACGCCGTGCGCACCGAGAGCTTCGAGAAATACTCGGACTACGCGAAGATGGTGAACGAGGCGGCGGTCCACACCTCGACGATCCGCGGCCTGTTCCGCATCAAGATGGCCGAGGAGGCCGGGCGCACGCCCGTGCCGCTCGACGAGGTGGAGCCGGCCAAGGACATCGTGCGCCGCTTCTGCACCGGCGCCATGTCCTTCGGCTCGATCTCGCGCGAGGCGCACGCGACCCTCGCCGTCGCCATGAACCGCATCGGCGGCAAGTCGAACACGGGCGAGGGCGGCGAGGAGAGCGACCGCTTCCTGCCGCTGCGCGACGGCTCCCCCAACCCCGAGCGTTCGGCCATCAAGCAGATCGCGTCGGGCCGGTTCGGCGTGACGACCGAGTATCTCGTCAATGCCGACATGCTGCAGATCAAGGTCGCGCAGGGCGCCAAGCCCGGCGAGGGCGGCCAGCTGCCCGGCCACAAGGTGGACGCGACGATCGCCAAGACGCGCCACTCGACGCCGGGCGTCGGCCTCATCTCGCCGCCGCCGCACCATGACATCTACTCGATCGAGGATCTGGCGCAGCTCATCTACGACCTGAAGAACGTCAACCCGGAGGCCGACATCTCGGTGAAGCTCGTCTCCGAGGTCGGCGTCGGCACGGTGGCGGCGGGCGTGGCCAAGGCGCGCGCCGACCACATCATCGTCTCGGGCTTCGACGGGGGAACCGGCGCCTCGCCGCTCACCTCGATCAAGCATGCCGGCTCCCCCTGGGAGATGGGCCTGGCCGAGACGCAGCAGACGCTCGTCCTCAACGGGCTGCGCTCGCGCGTCTGCCTGCAGGTGGACGGCGGGCTGCGCACGGGCCGCGACGTCGTCATCGGCGCGCTGCTCGGGGCCGACGAGTTCGGCTTCGCCACCGCGCCGCTGATCGCGGCCGGCTGCATCATGATGCGCAAGTGCCATCTCAACACCTGCCCCGTCGGCGTCGCCACGCAGGACCCGGTCCTGCGCAAGCGCTTCAAGGGCACGCCCGAGCATGTCGTCAACTTCTTCTTCTACGTCGCGGAAGAGGTGCGCCAGATCATGGCCGAGATGGGCGTGCGCCATCTCTCCGAGCTGATCGGCCAGTCGAACCTCCTCGACCGCGAGGACATGATCGAGCACTGGAAGGCGCAGGGGCTCGACTTCTCCAAGGTCTTCTTCAAGCCCGAGGCCGAGGTGGACGAGCTGCGCTGGACGAAGCGCCAGAAGCACCCGATCGACGACGTGCTCGACCGGACGCTGATCGAGAAGGCCATGCCGGCGCTCTCCTCCCGCCAGCCGGTGCGGATCGAGACGGCGATCACCAATGTCGACCGCTCGGCCGGCGCCATGCTCGCCGGCGAGGTCGCCAAGCGCTACGGGCTGAAGGGCCTGCGCGACGACACGATCAACGTCACGCTCACCGGCACGGCCGGCCAGAGCTTCGGCGCCTTCCTGTCGCGCGGCATCACCTTCGATCTCGTGGGCGACGGCAACGACTATGTCGGCAAGGGCCTCTCGGGCGGCCGCCTCATCGTGCGTCCGCGTGACAACACGCGCGTGGTGCCGCACGAGTCGATCATCGTCGGCAACACCGTGCTCTACGGGGCGATCTCCGGCGAGTGCTACATTCGGGGCTTCGCCGGCGAGCGCTTCGCCGTGCGCAACTCCGGCGCCATCGCGGTGGTGGAGGGGGTCGGCGACCACGGCTGCGAGTATATGACCGGCGGCGTCGTCGTCATCCTCGGCCAGACCGGGCGCAACTTCGCGGCCGGCATGTCCGGCGGCGTGGCCTATGTCTACGACGAGAAGGGCGATTTCGCCGAGCGCTGCAACATGGCGATGGTGGACCTCGAGCCGGTGCCCGAGGAGGACGATCTCCTGGAGAAGCTGCACCACCACGGCGGCGATCTCGACCACAAGGGCCGCGTCGACGTCTCCTCGGACATGACCGGCCACGACGACGAGCGCCTCTACCAGCTCATCTCCAACCACGCCCACTACACGCACTCGTCGCGGGCCAAGGAGATGCTGGAGCACTGGGAGACCTTCCGCCCGAAATTCGTGAAGGTCATGCCCGTCGAGTATCGCCGCGCACTGCGCGAAATCGAGCGCATGCGCATGGGCGTGGCGGCGGAGTAGTTACGTCGGCGACCTCGGCACGATCGCCTGCGCGATCGTGCCGAGGCGTCTTCCGGACGTCCCGGGGCGCACGCCTTGAAGGCGGACGCGGCCCTCGCTAGGCTTGTCCATGCCCGGGTTCGGCCGCCGCTCGCCTGTGTCCTGCCGACGGGCGGTCGTCTGGAGGTCCGCAATGAGCCAGCGCGTGAAGATCAGCCGCGAGCGGGGCAGCCAGATCGTCCGCATCCCGAACGAGTTGGAACTGCCGGGCGACGAGGTCGATATCTCGCTCGTCGACGGAAGGCTTCTCCTGACGCCGGTGGACCCGAAGACCGTCACCACCGTGCGCGACCTCGTGGCCTATCTGCGGACCATGGAGCCGGTCGATCTGCCGCACTTCGAGATCGACGACCCGTTTCCCGAGCCCGTGGGGCCGCTCGCCTTCGAGGCAGACGATGGTCGCAGATGAGCTTTCATCTCGATACCAACATCGTCGCGCATCTCATGCGCGAGCCGACCGGTTTCGTTGCCCGCCGTCTGGAGGAGAGAGCGGTATCGCGGTCCGTCTCCATCAGCGTGATCGTCGCGGCCGAAATCCGCTTCGGCATCGAGAAGAGCGGTTCGTCGCGGCACAGAGAGGCGTTCGAACGCTTGTTGGCGTTCCTGCCGGTCGAGGCCTGGAGCCCCCCGGCCGATACACATTACGGGCGCATCCGCGCCGACCTCGAACGGGTGGGGCGTCCCATCGGCGCGAACGACTATCTCGTCGCCGCCCACGCTCTTGCGCTCGGTGCGACACTCGTCACCGACAATACCGGCGAATTTGAGCGTGTGCCGGGACTGGCGATCGAGAACTGGCTCCCGCCGCGATCGTCGGCGTGATCCCGTCGCCGCCCGGCGTCCGGCGCCTATATCGCCTGCGCGGCCCGTTTTCGCGGCCGACGGGAGACCTTCATGACGGATATCAAACTCTACGGCTTCGACGGCTCGACCTATGTCCGCACCGTGCGCATGCTGCTCGCCGAGAAAGGCGTGACGGACTACGCGCAGGATCCGGTGAACGTGCTCGAAGGCGAGCCGAAGAGCGCGGAGCATCTGAAGCGCCATCCGTTCGGCAAGGTGCCGGTGCTGGAGCATGACGGCTTCAAGGTGATCGAGACGGCGGCGATCTGCCAGTATCTCGACACGGTGCTGCCGGGCGCTTCGCTGATCCCTGCCGATCCGAAGGCGCGGGCGCGGATGGACATGGTCGTCAACATCGTCGACTCCTACGGCTACGGGCCGATCATCGGCGGCGTCGTCGCCTATCACCTCTTCCCCGACTTCGTCGGCGGCAAGGACGAGGCGGCCCATCGCGACGGGATCGAGAAGGCCCGCAAGGTCCTCTCCGAGATCATGGCGATACGGGTCACCTCGGCCTTCATCGCCGGCGACACGATCAGCGTCGCCGACCTCTACGTCGCGCCGCTCGTGGCCTATATCGCGATGACCCCGCACAAGGACGAGTTCCTCGCGCTGCCCGGCCTGTCGGACTGGTGGTCGGCGGTCTCATCCCGCCCGAGCTTTCAGTCCACAAGCCCGCAGTGAGGACGGCGCGGGCCGTCCGTCCGGTCCGCCTCCCTCCAGGCGCGCGCTTCATCGTCCGCCCCCGCCTGCGCCGCGTGCGGCCGATCCGGTGCGGTCATGCGACATTGCCCTTGCGATCGCCGGCGGATTAGGGCAGGAGTGCTGACGTATTTCCCGTTCCTTCGGTGGGAGGATCGCGGCGGAGCCTCGCGCTTGCGAAGTCTCGCCGCGTTCTCACGCCGGGCGGCTTGGTGTAAGGCGGAGGGGGTTCCGCCCGCGCCATTCGCCTCCCGCCGGAGGAGCAGGCGGGACGGATCAGGGCGTTCGGAGGGTTTGGCGCATGGGTAAGGTCACTGGCTTCCTCGAGATCGATCGCCAGACGCACAAATACCAGCCGGCGTCCGATCGCATCCGTCACTTCCGCGAGTTCACGCTGCCCATGTCCGACGAAGAGGTCGGCAAGCAGGCGGCGCGCTGCATGGATTGCGGCATTCCCTATTGCCACGGCCCGACGGGCTGCCCCGTGCACAACCAGATTCCCGACTGGAACGACCTCGTCTACCAGGGCGACTGGGAGACGGCGGCGCGCAACCTTCATTCCACGAACAATTTCCCCGAGTTCACCGGTCGCATCTGCCCCGCGCCCTGCGAGGAGGCCTGCACGCTGAACCTCGAGGACACGCCGGTCGCCATCAAGACGGTGGAACAGGCGATCGCCGACAAGGCCTATCAGCTCGGCCTCATCAAGCCCCAGCCCGCCAAGGAGAAGTCCGGGCGCAAGGTGGCGGTGGTGGGCTCGGGCCCAGCCGGCATGGCGGCGGCCCAGCAGCTCGGCCGCGCCGGCCACGAGGTGCATGTCTTCGAGCGCGAGTCCCGTCCGGGCGGCCTCCTGCGCTACGGCATTCCCGACTTCAAGATGGAGAAGCACTGGATCGACCGGCGCGTCGAGCAGATGAAGGGCGAGGGCGTCACCTTCTTCTGCGGCGTCGAGATCGGCCGGCACAAGAAGGTCGCCGAGCTTCAGGCCGACTACGACGCCGTGCTCTTCTGCGGCGGCGCCGAGGCCCCGCGCGACAGCGGCATTCCCCAGGACGGTCTCACCGGCGTCTTCCCGGCGATGAACTACCTCGTGCAGCAGAACCGGCGCGTCGGCGGCGAGGGCGTGATGAGCGCGGGCTGGCAGGGGCCGGAGATCTGGGCTGGCGGCAAGCATGTCGTCGTCGTCGGCGGCGGCGACACGGCGTCGGACTGCGTGGGCACGGCGTTCCGGCAGGGCGCGGTCAAGGTGACCCAGCTCGACATCCGCCCGCAGCCGCCCAAGACCGAGAACAAGCTCGAGGTCTGGCCCTATTGGGCGACCAAGATGCGCACCTCTTCCAGCCAGGCCGAGGGCGCGATCCGCGAGTTCCAGGTCGCGACGCTCGAGTTCGTGGGTGAGGACGGCCAGCTCGTCGGCGTGAAATGCGCCGAGGTCGACGCCTCGCGCAAGCCGATCGCGGGCACCGAATTCGTCATCAAGGCCGATCTTGCCTTCATCGCCATCGGCTTTGCCGGGCCGCTGGAAGACGGTTTCCTCGCCGATGCGGGGCAGGGGATACAGACGAAGCGCGACCGGCGCGGCAACTGGGCGATCGCCGCCGACGACACGGGCTACCTGACCTCCGTCGACAAGGTCTATGCCGCCGGCGACGCGCGCCGCGGCCAGTCGCTCGTCGTCTGGGCGATCCGCGAGGGGCGCCAGGCGGCCCGCGCGATCGATCTCGACCTGATGGGCACGACGACGCTGCCGCTTTAGGGCATCCTCGGCCGGGGCGCCGCTTCGGCGCCTCGCTCGTCCGTCCCGTCGCAGGCTCGGAGCCTCGCGCTCGCGCCGCGGCGAGCGGTCCGGCGCGGCAGCCGGTCTATGGCGTGGCGGGGGCGGGCGCTGCAGGCCCTGCCGCGCCGCCGCGCGCGGCGGCGTTCTCGCGATCCCATTCGTTGATGATCGCGTCCATGATGTCGGGCATTTCGGGCGGCGGCGTCAGCGTGCCGCGGCGCAGCGTGTCGAGGTCCACCGAGCCGCGCGCGGCGATCGGCGCGCCCGTGGAGGAGGTGACGGCCGAGGACTTGTCGTTCCAGGCGAAACTGTCGGCGCGCCCGGCGAGCTGCCCGGTTCCCGCGCCCGAGAGCACCAGCTTGTCGCGCGGCGAGAGGGCGCCCGCGTCTCCTTTGCCGGCAGGACCGCCCCCCAGAAGCGCCTCGCCCCCGTCGAAGGAGGGATCGCTCAAGGAGATGGGCGGCTTGGCGACGATGGACGCCAGATCCAGCGTCGGCGCGGCGGCCGGGGCGGCCGCGAGCATGGCCTGGGCCTCCGGACCGCTGCGCAACAGGCGCAGGATCGGCTTCTCGGCATAGAAGGCGAGCTTGTCGTCGCCGGCATCGGTCATGGTGATGCCGTCGGAATTGCGCAGCTGCGCCGTCTGGCCCGAGACGTCGGGCCCCGAATAGGTGAAGACGCCGGAGGCGTCGACGAAGCCGTCCCAGACATCGACATAGTCGCCGTTGCCGCTCACCGCGTTGCGGTAGAGATCGTTCAGGAAGACCACGTCCTCGTTCATCTGGTCGAACTTGAAGGACGGCATGCCGACCCAGACGAGCGGGATCTTGCGCTCCTTGGCGAGATCGACGATCGCCGCGATGCGACCCTTGTAGGCCTCCACCCAGCCGTCCGAGCGCGGCTGCAGGCTGGCGCCGCCCGTCTCGATGGGCTGTCGGTCGTTGGAGCCGATCATCACCACCATGACGTCGGGCTTCTCGGCCTCCACGATGCCGGAGAGTTCCTTGCCCCAGTCGAAGTGATCGGTGCGCACGAGGCCGGAGGAGCCTTCGCTCTTCTCCACGACCACGAGGTTGGGATCGTCGGCGAGACTGTTGCGCAGGCCGTCGGCCAGCGCGTCGGCCATGAAGTCGCCGACGACGAGGATCTTGCGCGCGTCCGCCACCTTCTCGGGCGTTTCCGGTGCGGCGGTGGCCGCCGCGGCGACGGAGGCCGCGGCAGCGCCGCGGCGGCTCGCGGCGCGGGCGGGGGCTGCGGGCTTGGCCTTGCGTCCGCGCGCGGCGGTGGTGGCCGGCGAGGCCTTGCGGGGGCGCGTCGCCGCGCGCGGCGGAGGCCGCTCTCCCACCCGACCGCGCACGGTGACGCCGGGCGGAGGACGACGGTCCGAGGGACCGCCGAACAGCATGTCGAAGACGGTTCGCGAGCGCTCCTGCGCCTGCGAGGCCTCGGGCTGCAGCAGGAGGCCCGCGGCAAGGGAGACGCAGAGCGTGCGGGCGATCGCCGAGACGATCGTTCGCCGGACCCGCCCTGCGGTCTTCCCCTGCATCATGCGGTCAGTTCCCTCTGAGGAAGTCCAGAAGCGCCTTGGAGGCGTTCCCGTCGGGCGACAGGCCGGCCTGGCCCTGGAGCGACATGATCGCGGTCTTCGATCCCGAACCTATCTTACCATCGATCTTGCCATCATAAAGGCCGCGGCTCGTCAGGTGTTTCTGCAGCTCCTGGCGCTCGGCGACCGAGAGCGGCGTGTAGCCGCGCGGCCAGTCCATCGCGAGCCCGCGATAGCCGGCGATGCGGTCCGCGAGGAGGCCGCCGGCCAGCGCGTATTTGTCGGCGTTGTTATAGGCCTTCAGGACGAAGAAATTCTTGGTCAGAAGGAAGGCCGGGCCCGAATCTCCGGCCGGGCGGTAGAGGTTGCCGCGGTCGCCCGGGCTGGAGAAGGGCTGGCCGTCCGGCCGCTTGAAGCCGAGCTTGGCCCAGGCGCCGAGCGTGCGGTTCTCTCGCTCGCCCTTGCCGCGCCAGGAGGGCGGCACGATCACTTCGTAGCCCCAGGTCTTGCCGGACTGCCAGCCGTTCTTGCGCAGGAGGTTGGCGGCGGTGGCGAGCGCGTCGGGGACCGAGCCCCAGATATTGGGATGGCCGTCGCCGTCCATGTCGGCGGAATAGGCCAGATAGCTCGTGGGGATGAACTGGGTGTGGCCCATGGCGCCGGCCCAGGAGCTGATGAGGCCCTTGGCCGAGACGTGGCCGGCCTGCACGATCTTCAAGGCCGCGATGAGCTGCTGGCGCGCGAAGCCCGCGCGCTTCTTGTCGAGATAGGCCAGCGTCGCGAGCGAGCGCGGCAGGTTGCGCATGACGTCGGGTCGCTCCAGCGCCTTACCGTAATTGGTCTCCATCGACCAGATGGCCAGAAGAATGTCCTCGTCCACGCCGAAGCGTTTCTCGATCCGGTCGAGCCACGGCTTGTAACGGGCGCGCATGGCCTGACCTTCGGCAACCGTTTCTTCGTTGACGCGGTTGTCCATATAGTCCCAAACCTTGTCGCGGAACTCCGGCTGGAAGCGAGCTTTCTCGATCACTTCCATGTCTGGTTCCGTGATGCCGGCGAAGGCGGCGCGATAGACGGACCGATTGATGCCACTTTTCGCAGCGACGTCTTCGAAATTCGCTATCCAGGCCGTGAAGCCGGGATCGGCGGCGGCAGGGCTGGCAGCGAGGGGTCCCAGGAACAGCATGACGGCCGAGCCGATTTGCAAAAGGCGCGATGCGGTTCTTCCAGGCATGAGCGTTCTCCCGTCCGTGACGAAATCAAGAATGGACCGCCGAGGCTACGCGAAGGACGTTAAGAGAGCGTTTACCATCTTCGCCCGCGTTTCCGGTCCGAACCGCCGATGGAAAGTCTTTATCCAATCCTTCGCGGCCAAATGGCGGCGACACGCCTTCGCGGCGCGATGAGTCGCGCCCGTTTCCTTGGGATTGACGGCGTCGCCGACGCCTCAGCTCACGATGACCCGCCCAACGAGGCCAACTGAGAGAGACCATGAAGAAAGTACGCAAGGCCGTCTTCCCCGTCGCCGGGCTTGGCACGCGCTTCCTGCCCGCCACCAAGGCGATCCCCAAGGAGATGCTGACGGTCGTGGACCGGCCGGTGATCCAGTATGTCGTGGACGAGGCGCGCGAGGCGGGCATCGAGCACCTGATCTTCGTGACGGGCCGCAACAAGGGCGTCATCGAGGACTATTTCGACATCCAGTACGAGCTGCAGAACACGCTGGCCGAACGCGGCAAGACGATGGAGCTGACGCTGCTCGAAGACCTGCAGCCGCGCGCCGGCACCGCGAGCTTCACGCGCCAGCAGGCCCCGCTCGGCCTCGGCCATGCCGTCTGGTGCGCGCGCGACCTCGTCGGCAACGAGCCCTTCGCCGTGCTCCTGCCCGACATGATCATGCAGGCGCAGAAAGGCTGCCTCGCCGAGATGGTCGAGCTCTACGAGATCGCCGGCGGCAACGTCGTCTCGGTCGAGCAGTGCGATCCGGCCGAGACCAACAAATACGGCATCGTCGGCAAGGGCGAGACCGTCGGCAACGGCTTCAAGATCGAAGGCATGGTCGAGAAGCCCAAGCCCGCGGACGCGCCGTCGAACTTCTACATTTCCGGCCGCTACATCCTGCAGCCCGAGATCTTCCAGATCCTGGAGATGCAGGAGAAGGGCGCGGGCAACGAGATCCAGCTGACGGACGGCATGCTCAAGCTCGCCGCCCAGCAGAGCTTCAGCGCGCTGCCCTTCTCCGGCCGCACCTTCGACTGCGGCACGAAGGAAGGCTTCATCGAGGCGAATGTCGCCTTCGCGCTCTGGCGTTCGGACATCCGCGACAAGGTCATCGGCAATATCGAGCGCCTGCTCGAGACCGTCGAGCCGGTCTCGGTGCGCAACGCCGCCGAGTAGGGCGGAGGCGTTTCGCGGCGGGGCAGGGCCCTGCCGCGACATCCGTCAGCGCTGCAGCTTCACGCCGAGGCGGGCGCCGGTGGCCGAATAGTCGTCGGCGCTCGTCGCGCCGACGAGGAAGGACTGCGACACGAGGCCGGTGAACGCGGCGTTGCGGTTGATCCAGTAGGTGAAGCCCGCCTCGGCCGAATAGGTCGTCTCGTCGTCGGCATCGCGGGTGGAATCGGCGTAGCGCAGGGTCAGCGCGCCGTTGAGGTCCGTGCGCGCCGTCAGGATGTGGCGCAGGCCGAGGCTCCCCTCGTAGTCGACTTCCGCCGCCGAACTCGACAAGTCCGGCTGGAACGCGGTGCGAAGCCCCAGCGTGACGTCCGTGCCGCGCTGCGGCGACCAGGCGAGCGAGGCGTCGATCGTGGGGGCGGACGTGTCGCGCGCGCCGTCGTCGTCCGGGCGGTTGGCGGCATAGCCGAGCGCGAGTTCCCCGGCGAGCTTCTCCGACAGATCGAGCGCAAGCCCCGCCCGCACAGACGGGATCAGCGAATCGCGCCCCGGCGACGCCGCGCCGAAGGGCTGGTCCTCGTCGAACAGGCGCCGCCCGAGGCTCGCCTCCACGAAAGGCTGGAGCGCGGGGGAGAGCGTGTAGCCGGCCCGCAGCCCCGCCGTCAGAGTCGTGTAGTCGTCGTCCTGCGGCAGCGGCTTGTCGCCGTAGCTGGAGCGCGCGATCGTGCCGGTGCCGCGCAGCGCGAAGCGGCCGAGATCGCGCTCCAGATCGCCGGAGACCGAGCCGAGGAAGCGGTCGACCCGCTCCGTGCCGAACGCGGTGCCGTCGAGCGCGCTCGCGATGTCGGAGGCGTCCTCCTGCCGGTATTCGAGCGCGCCGCGAACGGTGGCGCGCGTCAGGTGGTCGATCTCCAGCCGGTAGCGGCCGTCGAGCGTGGCGCGCGGGTCGTTCTCGGGCTCGCCGGCGAAGTTGCGGCGCCAGGTGAGCCCGGCGTTCAGTTCGGCCTCGTCGGCGGAAAAATCCGACAGGAGGCGGGCGTTGAGGCTCGTCTCGCTGAACAAGCCGCTTCGGCCGCCCGGCTCGTCCTCCAGATTGGAGGAGATGCCGAGCGTCTGGATGAGTTCGGGATAGAGGATGAAGCGCCCCGCGGAGAGGCCGACGGGCGCGAAGGGATCGCCCTGCGGGCGGCGCAGCGTCTGTTCCAGCGCGGTGCTGGTGCGCCCGGCCCGGCGCGAGTCGAAGCCGAACTGCACCTCGTCGGCGATGCCGGCGGCCAGCGGCGGGTTGGGCGGCTGCACGAGGCCGAGCCCCGTCGCCGCCTCCGGCTCCGCGAACGGGACCGCGGCGCCGTCGTCCTCGGCGGCGAGGGGGGCGCCGGTGCGCGCGCTCGCCCGCGCCGTGGCGCGCGTGCGCGGGTTGAGGCGCGCCGGAGCGTTCGCCGTCGGCGTTTCGGGAGCCGCGAAGAGATCGAACGTGCGGCGCCTGGGCTCGGGCGTCTCGTCCTCGGCCGGCTCGCGCTCGGGCTCGGGGCGGATGTCCGCGCGGGGCGCAAGGGTCTGGCGGGCGGGTGCGAGCGTCCGGAGCGGCCCGATCTGCCCGGTAGTGGACAGATCGGTGTCCTCGGCCGGCCCCTCGCGCAAGGGTCCGCTCTGCCTGCGCAACTCGTCGAGCATGGACGTCTGGCCGAGCGCCGCGCCCGCCCAGAGCTCCAGCGCGAGGATCGCCAGCCCGGCGGCGGCGAGCCTCGGGGGCGGCAGGCAGGGGAAGGTTCGCATCGCAGGGCCTTCGGCTGGCCGGACGGTCGGCACGCGCCCCTCGCCTCACGCGGCGCAGGGATCGCCTCCGCCTTATCCTCCCGCATCATGGATCGAGCCTTGCGCGCGGGGCACGAGGCTCGACCGTCCCGGCCTGTCAGTCGAGCCAGCCCTTCAGCTCGCGGCGCACCATGGCCTCGATCACGTCCATGCCCGGCTCCGAATCGTTGAGGCAGGGAATGTGGCTGAAGTTCACGCCGCCCGCATGGTGGAAGATCTCGCCGACTTCGCCGGCGATCTCCTCCAGCGTCTCCAGACAGTCGGAGACGAAGCCGGGATTGAGGACGGCGATCGACTTCACGCCCTCCTTGGCCAGCGCCTCGACGGTCTTGTCCGTATAGGGCTGCAGCCATTCCTCGGGGCCGAAACGCGACTGGAACGTCGTCATCAGGCGTCCCTTCGGCCAGCCGAGACGCTCCTCGAGAAGGCGCGATGTCTTCTGGCAATGGCAGTGATAGGGGTCGCCCTTGCGGAAATAGCTCTGCGGAATGCCGTGATAGGAGGCGAGGACGCGCTCGGGCTCGAAGTCGAGCGTGGCGAGATGGGTCTCGATGGAGCGGGCGAGCGCATCGATATAGACGGGCTCGTCGTGATAGGCGGGCACCGTGCGCACCGCCGGCATCCAGCGCTTGCCCAGCATGTGCTCGAAGAACTTGTCGTTCACCGTCGCGGTCGTGGAGGCCGAATATTGCGGGTAGAGCGGGTAGACGAGGATGCGGTCGCAGCCCTGCGCCATCAGGGCGTCCGTGCGCTCCGCGATCGAGGGCGTGCCGTAGCGCATGGCCCAGTCCACCGCGACCTCGCCCTGGCCGGCCATGCGGATGGCGAGCTTCTCGCCCTGCGCCCGGGTGAAGGTGCGCAGCGGCGACTCGTTGCGCTCCTTGTTCCAGATCTGCGCATAGGCCGCGCCGGACTTCTTCGGCCGCGTGTTGAGGACGATGCCGTAGAGGATCGGGTACCAGGCCGCGCGCGGCCATTCGATGACGCGCTTGTCGGAGAGGAACTCCTTGAGATAGCGGCGCATCGGCTTGAAGTCGGTGCCGTCGGGCGTGCCGAGATTGACGAGGAGTACGCCGATCCGCGGCTTCTTCACGGGCGGGTGTCCGGCGGGCAGGGGCCCCACGCTCCGTTCGGCGACCGTCTTCGTCAGCGCGTTCATGGCATCCTCGACATAGGAATGGATCCCGGCGCCCATGCGGGCCCCGGGCATGTCCGTTTATAGGGTTCGGCGCCGCCGGCGGCAGGCGCCGAAGGCGCGGCGCAAGGTCGCCCTTGGCGGGCTCAGGCGCGCACGAGGTCGAAGGTCGAGCCGTTCGACGAGGAGCAGGAGAGGCGCGCCGGCTGGACCTGATTGCAGTTCGCCGCCACGCGCTGGCGCGTCGTCTCGGACGTGTAGGTGATGGTGATCTGGCCGGGCGCGATCTGGCTGTAGGTGCCCGACGCCAGGAGCGCGCTGGTCTTGCTCTCGACCGACTGGAACTGGCCGTTGCGGAAGGTGGCGTTGTAGGCGACCGGGCCGGCGGTCGACGCCCAGCGGCCCTCGACGCCGGCAGGCGCTGCCGGCTGCACCTGGGCGATCTGGCTGCCGGTCTGGCAGGCGGCCAGCGCGATCGGAAGGAGGAGGATGGCGAGGCGGCGCATGGGAGAACTCCTTCGGGCGCTGACGGGGCGCCGACGCACAAGATAGAGCCCGCGGCGCCGGAGGGCGACACGGGCGAGCGGGTCTAGCAAGGATCGCGGGTGAGGCGAAGGTCCCGCCGCCCCGGCGGCGACGCGAACTCCCCGGCAAAGGCCGGCCGTCCGACGACGCACGACCCTCACCCACGGACCTTGCCGGCGATAGATGGGACAGGCTCGCCGAGACGCAACGGCGGACTGGAACGATTCTCGTTTCGCCGTCCGCGCGCCTCGATCCGCCTCACAGGGCCAAGCTACTGCGCCGCTTCCAGGCGCCGCGAGGGGATGACGGAATGGATCGACCCGATCGTCTCGATGGAGCGGATGCGGTCGTCGCTCGTGAAGGCGAACCAGTACATGGTCGTGCCGGTGATGAGCGTGCCGGTCTTCTCGTCGAGCCGCGTCCAGTTGCAGCGGCTGGCGGCGCAGTCGTCCTCGACGAGGATGCCGCGCTGTTCGTAGGAAATGTAGGAGGTGCGCCGGATCAGCTCGTCCAGGAAGGCCTTGGCTTCTTCCTCGCCATGCAGGCGGAACTCGCCTTCGAGACGCCCGTACCAGGGCGCGTCCGTGCCTGCATTCATGCGCTGGTTGAACACAGCGCCGGGTCCGAAATGCCTCGCGATGGCGCCCTGCCGGCCTGCCATCACCGCTTCCATCACCTCTTCGACCACCAGGCGCTTCGCGTCGGTGTCACTCATCGGCTTCTCCATGGGAGCCGGCGATGGGCTCCGTTCGGAGCGTCCCCGCTGCCGTCGCAGCGAGAAAGCTCGGCCATGGCAAGAACCACGGCCGAGCGAAGAACGATCAGCGAACCAGAATGTTCCGGAACTGCCAGGGATCCTTGTCGTCGATGTCCTCGGGGAAGAGGCCCGGCCGGTCCTGCAGCGGCGTCCAGTCGGTGTAGTAGCCCTTCACCGGGCCGAGATAGGGCTTCTGCACCTCGAGGCAGCGCTTGTAGTCGATCTCGTCGGCCTCGACGATGCCGGCCTCCGGGTTCTCCAGCGCCCAGACCATGCCGGCCAGCACGGCCGAGGTGACCTGCAGGCCCGTCGCGTTCTGATAGGGCGCGAGGCGGCGCGTCTCTTCCAGCGAGAGCTGCGAGCCGTACCAGTAGGCGTTCTTCTCGTGGCCGTAGAGGAGGACGCCGAGCTCGTCGATGCCCTCGACCAGCTCGTTCTCGTCGAGCACGTGGTGCTGCGGCTGGATCTTGCCTGCGGCGCCGAACAGCTCGTGCAGCGACAGGACGGCGTCGTTGCAGGGATGGTAGGCGTAGTGGCAGGTCGGACGATAGGTGACTTCGTCCTCCTTGTTGCGGTGGGTGAAGTAGTCCGCGATCGAGATGGACTCGTTGTGCGTCACCAGGAAGCCGTACTGGGCGCCCGGCGTCGGGCACCAGGAGCGTACGCGCGTGTTGGCGCCCGGCTGCTCCAGGTAGATCGCGGCCTGGCAGCCCTTCTTGTGCTCCTTGGCGTTCTTGGGCATCCACTTCTCGTGCGTGCCCCATCCGAGCTCGGCCGGCTGCATGCCCTCGGAGAGGAAGCCCTCGACCGACCACGTGTTCCAGAACACGTCGCGCGGCTTGGGCTTGGCGGCGACCTGCGTGTCGCGCTCGGCGATGTGGATGCCCTTGACGCCGACCTTCTTCATCAGCTTGGCCCAGCCCTCGCGGTCGGACGTGGC
Source organism: Aurantimonas sp. Leaf443 (assembly GCF_001425575.1). Taxonomy (GTDB): domain Bacteria; phylum Pseudomonadota; class Alphaproteobacteria; order Rhizobiales; family Rhizobiaceae; genus Leaf443. Next base: position 124,037 of record NZ_LMRD01000006.1, read on the forward strand.
CGGCTCCTCGAAGTCGAGCCCGGTGTCGCGGGCGATGTCGACGAGCGCCTGCTTGACGAACCAGGAGACCATGCCCGGATTGGCGCCGCATGTGGAGACGGCCGTGGTGCCGCCGGGGTTCTTGCGCTTCTCCTTGCGCAGCGTCTCGCGCAGCGCGTAATTCGTGCGGTCGGCGTTGGAGAGCGTCTCGTCGAAATAGAAGCCGAGCCAGGGCTCGACCACGGTGTCGATGTAGAGGACGCCGAGCTCGCGGCACAGGCGCATGAGGTCGACCGACGAGGTGTCGACCGAGAGGTTCACGCAGAAGCCCTGGCCGGCGCCCTCGGTGAGGAGCGGCGTCAGGAGATCGACGTAGTTCTTGCGCGTCACGGCTTCCTGCACGAAGCGGACGCCGCGCTCGTCGAGCAGCGCCTTGTCGCGGTCGAGCGGGTCGATGACGGTGAAGCGCGAGCGGTCGTATTCGAAATGGCGCTCGATGAGCGGCAGCGTGCCCTTGCCGATCGATCCGAAGCCGATCATGACGATCGGGCCGGTGATCTTGCCGTGGACCGGATGCTTCTCTTTGGCCATCGTGTCTTCTTCCCTGTGGCGTGGCAGGCCGAACGCGGCCGGCGATGCTCAGCGGCTAGACCAGTTCGCTGTCAAATAAAAGGGGAGGCGCTGCAGCCCTCTCATGTGTTCCCGTGCGCGGACGGGGCCGGCAGGTGACTTCCGGGCGATGGCCGGGCAAGGAAGCGGCATGGATCTTCCCGCCCCCCTCCGCCAGGCGATCGCCGACCTTCTCGACCCCGTGCCGCTCGCCGACCTGAAGGCGGCGGGTTTCGCGCTCTCGGCGCGCTACCGGGCCGAGACGCGCGACGGGCGCCTGCACCTGTCGGACGACCTCCTCGCCATGGCCTATCTCGCGACGCGCCTTCCCGCGACCTATGCCGCCGTCCGCGCCAGCCTGTCGGCGCTGGCCGAAGCGCGCCCCGACGTCTCGCCCGCGAGCCTTCTCGACATCGGCGCCGGCCCCGGCACGGTGCTGCATGCCGCGCAGGACCTCTGGCCCGGGCTCGGCGAGGCACGGCTGGTGGAGGCGAGCGCGCCGATCCGCGCGCTCGGCGAGCGCCTTCTCGCCTGCCTGCCGACGGTGAGCGCGCGCTACGAGGCGCGGGACCTGCGATACGGCACGCCCGGGCGGGCCGACCTCGTGACGGCAACCTACCTGCTCGACGAACTGTCGCCCGGCGAGCAGGGCGCGCTGGTCGATTCGCTCTGGCAGGCCTGCGGCGAGGCGCTTCTCCTCGTGGAGCCCGGCACGCCCGCCGGCTGGCGGCGCATCCTCGCCGCGCGCGACCGGCTGCTGCGCGCCGGCGCGTCGATCCTCGCCCCGTGCCCGCACGCGCTGGCCTGTCCGCTCGCGGCGCCCGACTGGTGCCACTTCGCCGAGCGCCTGCCGCGCTCGCGCCTGCACCGCCTCGCCAAGGAGGCCGACGTGCCCTTCGAGGACGAGAAGTTCGTCTATCTCGCCGCCGCCCGCAGGCCCGGCGAGCCGCCGGCCGCGCGCGTCCTGGCGCCGCCGCGCGCCGGCAGCGGCAAGGTTCAGCTGAAGCTCTGCCGCAGTGACGGGCGCTGCGGCGAACGCCTCGTCACGCGGCGCGAGGGCGAGGCCTTCCGGGCGGCCCGGCGGGCGGAATGGGGCGACGGGTTCGCCTGACGGCCCCGCCGGCCCTGGTCCGTCAGGGCTCCATGCCCTCCAGCTCGTCGATGAAGCCGGAGATGACGGCCAGACCCTTCGACCAGAAGGCCGGGTCGGAGGCGTCGAGGCCGAAGGGGCGCAGCAGTTCCGAATGGTGCTTGGTGCCGCCCGCCGTCAGCATCTCGAAATACTTCTCCTGGAAGCCGTTCTCGGACTGCCGGTAGACGGCGTAGAGCGAGTTCACGAGGCAGTCGCCGAAGGCGTAGGCGTAGACGTAGAAGGGCGAGTGGACGAAGTGCGGGATATAGGTCCAGTACGTTTCGTAGCCCGCGCCGAGATGGATCGCCGGCCCGAGGCTGCGGCCCTGCACGTCCAGCCAGAGCTCGCCGATGCGCTCGGCCGTCAGCTCGCCCTCGCGCCGCTCGGTGTGGAGCGCCCGCTCGAACTCGTAGAAGGCGATCTGGCGCACCACCGTGTTGATCATGTCCTCCACCTTGGAGGCGAGCAGGGTGCGCCGTTCCTGCGGGGTGCGCGCCCCGTCGAGCAGCGAGCGGAAGGTCAGCATCTCGCCGAAGACGGAGGCGGTCTCGGCCAGCGTCAGCGGCGTCGCGGCCATCAGCGCGCCCTGCCGACCGGCCAGGACCTGATGGACGCCGTGGCCGAGCTCGTGGGCGAGCGTCATCACGTCGCGCGGCTTGCCCATGTAGTTGATGAGAACATAGGGGTGCACGCTCGGCACGGTCGGGTGCGCGAAGGCGCCCGGCGACTTGCCCGGCCGGTTCGCCGCGTCGATCCAGCCGCGGTCGAAGAAGCGCTCGGCGATCTCGGCCATGTCGGGCGAAAAGCCGGCATAGGCCTCCAGGATCGTGCGGCGCGCCTCGCCCCAGGAGATGTCGCGGCGCGACTGGTTGGGCAGCGGCGCGTTGCGGTCGTAGTGTTCCAGCCGGTCGAGGCCGAGCCAGCGGGCCTTCATCGCGTAGTAGCGATGCGAGATCGCGGGATAGGCGTCGGCGACGGCCGCCGCCAGCGCATCCACCACGCCGCGCTCGACGCGGTTGGCGAGATGGCGCGAGTCGGCGACGTCCGAGAAGCCGCGCCAGCGGTCGGAGATTTCCTTGTCCTTGGCGAGCGTGTTGGTGATGAGCGTGAACGTGCGCAGGTTCTGCGAGAAGACGTTGCCGAGCGCGACCGCCGCCTTGCGGCGCGTCTCGCGCTCGGGATCCTGCAGGAGGTTCAGCGTGGCCTCCAGCGCCATGTCGTCGCCGTCGACGGTGAAGCGCAGGGCCGTCATCGTCTCGTCGAAGAGGCGGTTCCAGGCCGAGCCCCCGGTCATCGACTTCTCGTGGAACAGTTCCTCGACCCGGTCCTCGAGCTGGTGCGGCTTGTCCTTGCGCAGGTCGACGATCCACGGCCGGTAATGGGCGAGGGCGGGGTCGCGCTCCATGGCGGCGTCCATCGCCGCGTCGTCGACGCGGTTCAGTTCCAGCGGGAAGAACAGGAGGCGGGCGGAGATGTCGACGATCCTGCCCTGCACGTCGCCGTAGAACTTGGAGCGCACCGGATCGGACGTGTCGCCGGAATAGACGAGGCCGGCATAGGAGATGATGCGGCCGAGAAGGTCCTCCAGCGCCTCGAACTCCTTCAGCGCCTCGCCGAGCCCGCCCGCCGGAGAGGCCGCGACCCCTGCGAGCGTGCCGCGCCACCTGGCCTGGAAGGCGGCGGCCTCGAGCCCGGCGCGCGACAGGTCCTCGGCGAGCAGCGGACTGTCCATCGACGGGTAGAGATCGTCGAGGTTCCATTCGGGAAGGGTTTCGGTCAGCCCGCCGGCTGCCTCCAGGGCAGAGCGTAGAATCCGCAGGATCGGGATCATGCAATCGGTCTCGTCTGGTTGCGACGCCCTTGGGAAAGCGTCTCTCTATGTCTTCGGTCAAAAGATCGGGAGTTTGGAAGATACCGTTGTCCGTGCCGCTTCAGCCGGCCTTCACGCCCTTCGTGCCAGATTGGCACGTATCGAGATAGCGCAGGGAACAGGCGGCTGGCATGACCGAAATGGTCCTCATCGTCGATGACGATCCTATACAGCGTCGCTTGCTGGACGCACAGGTCTCGCGCATGGGGCTGACGCCGCTCGTCTGCTCGGGCGGGGCCGCCGCGCTGACGCTGCTGCGCGCCAAGGCCCAGGAGATCGGGGCGATGGTGCTCGATCTCGTGATGCCCGATCTGGGCGGGCTGGAGGTGCTGCGCGAGATGGACGCGGCCGGAATCCAGGTGCCCGTCGTCGTGCAGACCGCCAAGGGCTCGCTCGAGACGGTGGTGGAGGCGATGCGCGCCGGGGCCTTCGACTTCGTGGTGAAGCCCGCGAGCCCCGAGCGCATGGCGCTCGCCATCGACGCGGCGGTGCGGCTCAGCCGCGCCGGCGGCCGGGCTCATGCCGCAGGCGCCGCTTCGCAGGCCTTGCCGGACCGCCCGCCGCTCGACATGCCCGATGCCGGCCCCGCCATGCGCCCGCTCCTCGCCATGGCCGAGCGCGCGGCCGGCTCGTCCATTCCGCTCCTCATCGGCGGCGAGACGGGCGTGGGCAAGGAATGGCTCGCCCGCGCGATCCATGCTGCGGGCCCGCGCGCGTCACGGCCCTTCGTCGCGGTGAACTGCGGCGCCGTGCCCGCCGATCTCGTGGAGAGCATCCTCTTCGGCCATGCCAAGGGCGCCTTCACGGACGCCCGCGAAGCTCAGCCCGGACGCTTCGTGGAAGCCGACGGCGGGACGCTGCTCCTCGACGAGATCGCCGAACTGCCGCTCGCGGCGCAGGTGAAGCTCCTGCGCGTCCTTCAGGACGGCGCGGTCGATCCGGTCGGCGCCCGGGGCAGCGTCGCGGTCGACGTGCGCGTCGTCTCGGCCACCAACGGCAACCTCGCCGCGGCGGTGGAGACGGGGACGTTCCGCCAGGATCTCTACTATCGCCTCGCCGTCCTCGAACTGACCGTTCCGCCGCTGCGCGAGCGGCGGGAAGAGATCGCGCCTCTCGCCCGGTCGATCCTCGCCCGACACGCGCGGGACGGGCGCGGCTTCCATCTCGACGCGCAGGCCGGGGCGCTCCTGGAAGCCTACGACTGGCCCGGCAATATCCGCCAGCTGCAGAACGTCCTCCACCGCGCCGCGGTGCTGGCGGACGCGCAGGTGCTCACGGTCGAAGATTTTCCGCAGGTCCGCGACGCGATCGGCGTGGGCGGGGAGGCGCGCGCGAAACTCCCGCCGGCCGGCCGGCCGGGGGCTGAGGCCGATCGCGAGACGGCCGTGCCGGCCAGGGGCGCGGGCGGGCTCGTCCTGCCGATCGACCTGTGCGGGCCGGACGGGGAGATCCGCACGCTCGAGGCGGTGGAAGGGGACGTGATCCGGGCCGCGATCGCCCGCTACCGGGGGCGGATGAGCGAAACCGCGCGCCGGCTCGGCATCGGACGCTCGACATTGTACAGGAAAATGCGCGATCACAAGATCGACCTCGTCTGAGACGACACCATCTCTCCCGGGACCGACGCCCGGCTCGAACGGGGCGGCGACGTGCTTGCGCTCTGCAAGACTAGGTTAGGCTTAATGGAGGCTTAACGCTTTTCTTGAAGAATCGTGGGACGGCGCTTCGGGTGTCATCATGGTGCCGCAGTCTGATTCAATCTGGACTGTGGCAGGACGGGAACGATCTGCGCGTGGCGGTCCGGGGACCTCCCGGCACCGCGCCGCGAAGATGAGGGGGATAGCGCATGTTCGGACGAACCGCTGGCGCGGGCCTTAAGGGCTGGCGCATCGCGATGGCGACGGCCGCAGCGATCATGGCTCTCGGGGTCATGACGCAGGCGGCGAGCGCCGAGGTCCGGACGCTGCGCTTCTACAACCTTCATACCAAGGAGCGCGCGAGCTTCGCCTACAAGAAGAACGGTCGCTACGACCAGGGCGAGTTGAAGCGCATCAACTGGTTCATGCGCGACTGGCGCAAGGCCAAGGCGACGAGCATGAGCCCGCAGCTCATGGACCTGATCTGGGAAGCCTACCGGCAGTCCGGCTCGCGCGACTACATCAACGTGATCTGCGGCTACCGCTCGCCCGCCACCAACGCCATGCTGCGCTCGCGCTCCTCGGGCGTCGCCCGCGAGAGCCAGCACACCGCGGGCAAGGCGCTCGACTTCTTCATCCCCGACGTGCCGCTGTCCAAGATGCGCGCCATCGGCCTGAAGATGCAGGTGGGCGGCGTCGGCTTCTATCCGCGCTCGGGCTCGCCCTTCGTCCATTTCGACGTCGGCAATGCCCGCCACTGGCCGCGCATGAACCGGCGCGAGCTGATGGCCGTCTTCCCGAACGGCAACACGATCCACGTGCCCTCGGACGGCAAGCCGCTGCCGGGCTACCAGCAGGCGCTGGCCTCCTACAAGCAGCGCCGCGGGGCCGCTTCGCTCGAAGTCGCCAATGCCAGCGCCTCGGGCGGCGGCGGCGGCCGGAGCTTCCTCGCCATGCTCTTCGGCGGGGGGGCCGACGAGGCGGACGACGAGGCCGAGGCCGTGGCGACCCCGGCGCCGGCCGCGCCGAAGGTGCGCGAGCGCGCCGTCGAGACGCCCGCGACGGCAGTCGCCGCCGCCAAGCCCGTGCCGCCCGCCAAGCTGCCGAACGGCGCCGCCGTCGGCGTGCCCGATACGTTCGACACGGGCGCCCCGGCGCCCCGCGCCGTCGAACCCGAGGCCAAGCCCGACACGCAGGCCGAGACCGAGGTCGCGATGCTGACCCGCGTGCCCGTGCCGACCTTCGCGCCGGTGCGCGCTCTCGAAGCGGCGCCCGCGCCCGTCCAGATGGCGAGCGCCGCGAGCGTCCCGGTGCCGGCCGTGCCGGTGCCCACCGATCCGATCGTCGAAAAGCGCGTCGATTCCGTCGCGAGCCTCGTCGCCGCGCTGGACAAGCAGGCCAAGGAAACGGTCGCGAGCGGTCAGATGGCCTATGCCGTGCCGATGCCGCGCGAGCGCCCGCCCTTCGCCAGCGTGATGAAGGAAGCGGCGCTGGAACCGCAGGCGAGCGCCGAAAGCCTCAAGGCGACCGTCGCGGCCATCACGCCGAGCGAGCGGCCTGTGGCAGCTTCGGCCAAGCCCGCTCTCGCCGTGCCGGCCGCCCGCGTCGCCGCGGCCGCAGTGCCGACGCCCGCCCTTCTCAAGACGGCCTCGAACGAGGTGCGCAAGCCGGCGCGGGCCGCAGCGCCCGCCGCGAAGGCCGCCCCGAACGGATCCGGCAAGTCGGGCCGCGTCGGTCCCGCCGACAGCCTCGCCGAGGTCCAGCCGAAGGCGAACGTGATCGATCCGCAGGATGCGATCGCACAGCGCATCGCGCTCGCGGCCATCGTCACCGACCCGCAGGCGCGCGCGGTCGAGACGATGAAACGGCCGAGCGCCGACCGTCTCGTGGGCGAGAAGCCGGGCACGGTCTTCGTCGGCGGCTTCTCCTCGGAGCCGGCGAGCGGCAAGAGCGATCGTTTCGCCGGCAAGGCGGTGAATTTCCTGCCCGTGGCCCGGCTCGACTGACCGACGCGCCCTCCTGATATTTCAGCGGCCCCGCCTCGTTCGAGGCGGGGCCGTTTCTTTTCGGGCCATCTTCGCTTTCGTCGGCGGCCGGAGGTTCTCTCTCGCAGGCGGACTTGCCCGACCAGGGGCGGGATCCGTGCGGGCCGGTCGCCGACGCCGATGGCGCCTGATGCTGCAACTCGGTCTCCGCCGTCGCGCCAGCGGCTTGGCGCTCCGGCGGCCGAGGCGACGAAGCGGGCCGTCCCCGCGCATCCGACGGCCATGCACCCCGCAGTCGCCGGGCCGGCGACCCCCTTGCGGCCGGATCAGTATCGTACAATCCAAGGTGGCATAGACCGTCTCTGGACGTGACGGGTGGATGGCGGTCTCGCTGACCCAGTTCGACCAGCATTCCCTCTCGATCGCTCCCTGCGATCTCGCCAGCCGTTGCAGGACGGGATGAAATCTTCCGCCGAGCAACGACGAAGCGAGAGCCATACCGACAATTGTCGAGATCCTCGCAGGCCGATCCCGGATGGGAACCAGCGGTCGCCGCTTGTTTCGATATGGCTCGGCGGCCTCGTCGTTTGCTTGGAGCGCTGCCGGAGAGCGGATGCTCCAGACGCGGGAAGGTTGTATATTGTGACAGGCCGGCCTCAATTATTGGCAAGAACGACTGAGCATCACGCAGGTTGCGGCAGTCCGCGCCAAGGTTTTGACGTCTCGCCTTCAGTCGTCGAAGGTCAAGCTTTACTGGTATGACCACCGTCCGGACGAATGGAGCTAAGGCGGGCGAATGACCGCTTTCGACTTCGCGAGAAGTTGAACAGTATGCGATGTGTTTCGCCTCGCGGGCATCATATTTCAGGAATGCTTGGCGACTGCCGCGTCCTCCCTGCCGCCGGTTGTGTAACGGCGCGCCGTCGTAGGCGACGCGTCTTGAAGCGCCGCGATCCTTCGCAGTCCGGATGACCAGTGGAATTGTTGCGTCGATACTTGACATCAAGTATTGCCGGGCCAATACAGGTACACATATAGCTTGGCGGCGTGCCCGAAAGTGGTATGCGAGGCTTACGTAAATGTCATTGATGATTGAGGGACAGATGGAACAGCTTGAATCGGTCGACAACAACGAGATGCTGATGGGTCTGACCGCCGAAGTGGTGGCCGCCTATGTCAGCAACAATTCGCTACCGGTCTCCGAACTCCCGGCTCTCATCTCGGACGTCTACGGTGCGCTCGGTCGCACGACGGTCGCGCCCGCAGCCCCGCAGGCGGAGAAGCCGAAGCCGGCAGTTCCGGTGAAGAAGTCCGTGACGGACGACTACATCATCTGCCTGGAAGACGGTAAGAAATTCAAATCTCTGAAGCGTCACCTGATGACGCATTATAACCTGTCGCCCGAGGATTATCGCGAGAAGTGGGACCTGCCGGCCGACTATCCGATGGTCGCGCCGAACTATGCGGCCGCCCGCTCGCGCCTCGCCAAGCAGATGGGCCTCGGCCACAAGCGCCGTCGCGGCCGCTGAGCGGCCCGATCGGGTCCGAACAGTCCCGCCAGTCCCGCCCCCGGCGCTCCGCGTCGGGGGTTTTTCTGTTTTGGCGTTCGGGATGGTTCGTCACGGCCGTCGGAAGGGCGTTCCGCGCTTGCGACGCTTTTGCGACACCGGCTGATCGGCGCTTTCGAAGTCTCGCTCCGACCGTCGGGACGCCGGTCTGCCCTTCCGTGGCGAAACGTCGCAGGGTCCGGTCCGGTGTCGGTCGCGGCGCGCGATGGAGGGCCGAAGTGTCGAAAAACGTCCAACCGGGCGTTGTCCGGCCGACGCGCCGCCGGACATGCGGATGAGCGGCTGTCGGACGGGCGGGCCTTCCCCCTGGACGGTCCGGTCGGGCGGCAGACGTCGGCCGCCCCCTATGACCGCCGTCTTCGTTCGCGCCGCCGCTCGCGGCCTCAGGCGTCGGAGAGGCTGGGCGCCATGCCGAGCGCCTGCAGGTAGAGGTCGAGGATCGCCTCCTGTTCCTGCCGCTCGTTCACGTCCTGCTTGCGCAGCGAGATCACCTTGCGCAGCACCTTGGTGTCGAAACCGTTGCCCTTGGCCTCGGCATAGACGTCCTTGATGTCGTCGGCGATCGTCTTCTTCTCCTCTTCCAGTCTCTCGATGCGCTCCACGAAGGAGCGGAGCTGGTCCTGGGCGACATCGGTGACGTCGGTGACATCGGACATGGCATGGGTCTCCGCATGAGGGCGTTCGGTCGAAGGACGGTGCCCTATCAGGTCGAATCGATTCTTTGAATGGTGCGGAGCTTGCGCGTCCCTGGACGGGGCGCGCATTCGCGGCGGGGCCGGCGTCGTGCCGAACGGCCGACCTCAGTGTTCGGAGCGCGCGGCGAAGGCGGTCGCGGCCTCGGGCGTGGCCTCGTTCTGGTGGAGGCGGCGCCATTCCTCGTAGGGCATTCCGTAGACGATCTCCCGCGATCCTTCCTTGGACAGGGCCGTCCCGTCCGCTTCCGCCGCCTCGCGGTACCAGTTCGACAGGCAATTGCGGCAGAAGCCCGCAAGGTTCATCAGGTCGATGTTCTGCACGTCGTGGCGCTCGCGCAGATGGGCCACGAGGCGGCGGAAGGCGGCGGCCTCGTAGTCTCGGCGCTGGTCTTCTGTGAGGTCGTCCATGGCCTCGTCTCCTGTTTTGTCCCGGGTATACGTGCATATCGAGCCTCGACCCGCCCGCATCAAGCGCCGCGTGCCGTTCGCGCCAGCCGCGCATCGCGGTCGAATTCGGCGCGGCGATGGTCTAAGGAGGGCGCGCGCCGGGCGCCCGAGCCTCGATCGAGATCCGCCGCGTCTCGCCGCCGTTTCCTCGCGAGGACAAGCGATTGACCCTGACCGACGACAGTGCCGCCGGAGCTGAGAGACCGCCGGTCGGCGCGCGCGCCGCGGTCGGCGGCGGCCTTGCCGTCGCGGCCCTCCTCGTCGGGGCGGCCGCGATGGGCCTTTCGCCCGTCTTCGTGCGCAATGCCGAGGTCGGCCCCTTCGCCAGTGCCTTCTGGCGCGTGTTCGGAGCATTGCCGCTTCTGGCGCTCTGGGCGGTCTGGGAAGGCCGGCACGGCGCGGCGTCTCCATCCGAGCCGCCGGCTGGCCCGAAGGCGCGGCTGCGCGCACCCGTTCTCCTTGCCGGACTGTTCTTCTCCGGCGACCTCCTCTTCTGGCACCTCGCCATCCGCGACACGTCGATCGCCAATGCCACGTTCCTCGCCTGTCTCGCGCCCTTCTGGGTGGCGCTGCTGTCACGGGTGACCATCGCCGAGAGCGTCGCGCCGACGACGCTTCTCGGCCTTCTCGTCTGCCTGCCGGGGGCCGCTCTCCTCGTCTTCCATTCGGGAAGCCTCGGGCAGGGCGCCATGGGCGACTTCTACGGCCTTCTCACCTCGTTCTTCTTCGGGCTCTTTTTCCTCGCCGTGCGCGAGGCGCGCCGCACGATGGGGGCGGGCGCCATCACCTTCCGCTCCACCGCCATCACCTCGGCCGTCCTGCTCGTGGCGGCGCTTCTGGCCGGCGAGAGGCTGCTGCCGCCCGGTGCCTCGGGCGCGGCAAATCTCGCGGCGCTCGCCACCGTCAGCCATGCCGGCGGGCAGGGGCTTCTGGCCTTCGCGCTCGGCGCGCTCTCGGCCTCCTTCTCCTCGCTGGTCATCTTCGCCGAGGCCGTGGCGGCCGCCCTCTTCGCCTATCTCTTCGCCGGCGAGAGCCTGTCGCTGGCGCAGGGCGCCGGCGGTCTCCTGATCCTGGCCGGCATCTTCGTGGCGCGGCCGCGGGCGCCCGTCGTCCCGCCGGCCGTCGCCGCGAGCGAGGTTCGCGGCCGATGATCGCCCCCGCCGCGTTGACACGTCCCCTGCCTGTGCGAAGACTGCCGCAGCGCATCAACGCCTCATCCAGACGTCGCCGAATCGCTTCTCAAGGACTGCCGACATGACATCGCGTTCACGCCGCCGCCTCGGCGTCGGAGCCCTCTCCCTCCTTGCCGGTTGCGGGCTCGCCACCTTCGTCGGGACGGGAACGGCCAAGGCCGATTTCCGCGTCTGCAACGGCACGAAGGCGCTGGTGGGCGTTGCCATCGGCTACCGGGCCGAGGCGGGCTGGACCTCGGAAGGCTGGTGGCGCATTCCCGCCACGACCTGCAAGTCGATCATCGAGGGGCCGCTCGCCTCGCGCTACTACTATCTCTACGCCGAGGACGCCGACGGCGCCGGGCGCTGGGCCGGCCCCGTCGATCTCTGCATCGCGGAGAACGAGTTCAAGATCGCCGGGGTGAAGGATTGCTTCAAACGGGGCTATCAGAAGATGGGCTTCCGAGAGTATGACACCGGCGAGCAAGGCAGCTGGATGGTTCAGCTGACCGAGGCTCCGCGCGAGGGTGCGGATACGCAATGAGACGAAATCGTCGCGTCAAGATCCTGGCTACGCTGGGGCCGGCCTCTTCCTCGGAAGAGATGATCCAGAAGCTGCATCGGGCCGGTGCCGATGTGTTCCGCATCAACATGAGCCATGCCGACCACGACCTGATGCGCGAGCTCGTCAAGCGCATCCGCAACGTGGAGGAGGCCGTCGGCCGCCCGATCGGCATCCTCGCCGACCTTCAGGGACCGAAGCTGCGCGTCGGCAAGTTCCAGGACGGCAAGATCGAGCTTTCCGCCGGGGACGAGTTCACGCTGGACGACGATCCCGCGCTCGGCTCGCAGACCCGCGTGAACCTGCCCCATCCCGAGATCCTCGAGGCGGTGAAGCCCGGCCACCGGCTGCTCATCGACGACGGCCGCCTGGAACTGCGCTGCCTGGAGTCGGACGGCAAGCGGCTGCGCTGCGTCGTCGTCGCCGGCACCAAGATCTCCGACCGCAAGGGCGTGAGCCTGCCCGACACGACGATCGCCACGGGCGCCCTCACCGAGAAGGACCGCCGCGATCTCGACGCGGTGCTCGCCGAGAATGTCGACTGGGTGGCGCTCTCCTTCATCCAGCGCCCGGACGATCTGGCCGAGGCGCGCAAGATCGCGCGCGGCCGCGCCTTCCTGCTCGCCAAGATCGAGAAGCCGCAGGCCGTCGAGCGTCTCGACGAGATCATCGAACTCTCCGACGCCATCATGGTGGCGCGCGGCGATCTCGGCGTCGAGCTGCCGCTGGAAATGGTGCCCGGCATCCAGAAGCAGATCACCCGCGCCTGCCGCAAGGCCGGCAAGCCGGTGGTCGTCGCCACGCAGATGCTGGAATCAATGATCACCGCGCCCGTGCCGACGCGCGCCGAGGTCTCGGACGTCTCCATCGCCGTCTACGAGGGCGCCGACGCGATCATGCTCTCGGCCGAGTCGGCCGCCGGCGACTATCCGGTCGAGGCGGTGTCGATGATGGACCGCATCGCCCAGCGGGTCGAGAAGGACCCGCTCTATCCCGGCATCATCTTCGCCCAGCGCCCCGATCCCGAGCCGACCGGCGCGGACGCGGTCTCGCTGGCGGCGCGCCAGATGGCCGAGACGCTCGGCGTCTCCGTCATCGTCACCTATACGGCGACGGGCACGACGGGCCTTCGCACCGCGCGCGAGCGTCCGCAGATTCCGATCCTGGCGCTGACGCCGGTCGTGCGCACGGCCCGCCGGCTGTCGCTGGTCTGGGGCCTGCATTGCGTGGTGACGGAAGACGCGCAGAATCTCGACGACATGGTCGACCGCGCCTGCCGCATCTCCGTTCAGGAGAATTACGCGCGGGCCGGCGAGCGCCTGATCGTGACCGCCGGCGTGCCGCTGCGCACGCCCGGCGCCACCAACATGCTGCGCATCGCCTATATCGGTTCGGACGGCCTCTCCGCCGTCTGAGATCCCTTGCGACAAGCCTCCGGCCGGCCGCCCGGGAAAACCCGGCGGCCGGCTTTCCTTTGCCCTCCGCCGGTTCGCTGCGACCCTTTGCGGCCTACAGCGTCGGCCCCAGCAGCTCGTCGGAGAGGCGGGCGACGGCGTCCTGCGCCGATTTCAGCGTGGGATAGACTGAGAGCGCCCGCGCGTAGGCCTCGAGCGCGCGTTCCTTGCGGCCCATGCGCTCCAGGATGAGGCCCAGCCCGACCAGCGCTCCGAAATGGCGCGGCTCGCGCGACAGGGTCTGCTCGATGTCGGCGAGCGACTTGCCCCACTGGTCCGTCGCGAAATTCAGCGTCGCTCGCCGGTTCCAGGCTTCCGCGTAGTCCGGCGCGAGGACGAGGGCCGAATCGATCATGTCGTAGGCGGCCGCGGTCTGCTTGTGGCCCATGGCCCGCGCCGCCCATTGCATCAGGAGATCGACGGTGGCGCTGCCGCTCTTGCGCCATTCGGCCTCGATGCGCCCGGCGATCGCCTTGGCCTTCTCGGCATCGGGCTCGCGCGAAAGCTCGGTGAAGAGCCGGTCGAGCCGCGCGCGGGGCGTCTCGTCCGCGCGGGCCGGGGGCTCGTCCGGCGAGGGCATCGGATCGGCCGCGGGCGGGCTTCCGAAGGCCTCCGGCAGGCTTTCGGGGCCGTCGCCCGTGTCCGGCGGGGGCACGACCATCGGCGGCGTGCGCTCCTGCAGGCCGGGCGGCGCTGCCGGCGGTTCGCCGGGCAGGGTCTGGGAGGGGGCCCGGTCCTGCGCGCGCGCAGCGGGCGCGGCGGCGAGGAGGCAGATCAGGGCGAGGGATGTCGAAACGAGAACGGCGCGCATGGGGGGAGACTATCCCCCGAATGCGCGCCGTCAAACTCACTTTGCATGTGAGGCGCGCCTTGGCGCCTCTTCAGCCAGCCGTCCGTCCGGACGGCTGCCCGCGTCAGCCCTGGCGAGCCTTGTAGCGCGGGGCTTCCTTGTTGATGATGTAGATGCGGCCCTTGCGGCGGACCAGGCGGTTCGCACGGTGGCGCGCCTTGAGGGACTTGAGCGAATTCTTGATCTTCATGACAACACCGGATCGCCGATCGCGACGACCGGGTTCACTCCGTTCCGCCGCAGGATTGAAGGCGCGTCAGCAACGCACCGAAAGATGGGCGGGACATACCGGGGCGTCACCGCACTGTCAAGAATTGGACGCGTTCCGAAGCCCGCCGCGCCCTTGCGCGCCGAAGGCGCTGCATGGGGCGGTCGACTCGCACCACGCGGACGCGGGCCGACGACCGTGGCGTCGCCTCTTGGCGAGCGAGAAAGACGCGTCGGGACGATCCCGAGCCTTCGGATCGGCAGCGGCGGAAAGGGGGCGAAGCGTGGTGCGGGTGGTCGGGCTCGAACCGACACTCCTTGCGGAACCGGATTTTGAGTCCGGCGCGTCTACCAGTTCCACCACACCCGCACGGCGAGGCGGAGCGCCGAAGCGCCCGTCGCGGTGAACTATATCGGCGGGGCGGGCAGCGTCAATGCGCGAGAGCCGGGGCGCCATTGCCGAGAGGCGGGCGGCGGGGGTAAGCAGCGAAACGCGCTCCGGATCGCCGGGGCGCCGCCGCATCTCGTCCGAAGGCTGCCATGGCTCTCCTCCAAGCGTTTCGCCGGCCGACGGGCCTGCGCCAGACCCTCGCCTCCGCCATTCTCCTGGCGGGCATGGCGGGAACGGTCGGCACCGCGCTCCTCTTCCAGCATGTCGGCGGCTTCATTCCCTGCGCTCTGTGCCTCGGCCAGCGCGTTCCCTATTATGTGGCGGTGCCCGTCGCGCTCCTGGCGCTCGTGTCCGCGGCCGGGCGCGGCAAGGCGGCGATCACGCGCCTTCTCCTTCTCAGCGTCGGGCTCCTCATGGTCTGGTCGCTCTATCTCGCCGTCTTCCATGCCGGCGTCGAATGGGGCGCCTGGCCCGGCCCGACCGACTGCGCGAGCGTTCCGGGCGGCGATCTTCTCGGCGGCGACCTTCTGTCGGCCATCGACGCGGTTCGCCCGCCCTCCTGCGACAAGGCGGCGGGGCGTTTCCTCGGCCTCTCCTTCGCCGGCTGGAACGCCATCGCCTCGGCGCTCTTCGCGGGGCTGGCGCTGTTCTCCGCCTTCGCCCGCGCCGACCGCTTCACGCGCTGACGCGGCGTCGGGATCAGCCCGCCGCCTTCGCCTTGACCGCGGCGGCCGCCGCCGAGTAGCCGCCCGTCGCCCCGTCGACGAAATGCACGTGGTCGCTGCGCGAGGCGGAGGGCACGAAGCAGGTCATCAGCGCCGCGTCCTGGCGGTGCGTGCCCTGCAGCGCGATCCCCTCCCGTTCGGCCTCCGCGAGACGGCGCTCGATGGCGTCGGCGGTGGCGGGCGTGCAGTCGAGCGTCATGCGCAGGCCGTCGTCGAACTTGCGGAAGTCGGTATTGGCGACGAGCTGGCGCCGGTAGCGCGCGGGATCGAAGGCGCCGACGCGAAGGCCGCTGACGAAGAGGATGTGGGCGAAGAGCGTGTGCAGCGCGACGCGCAGCCGGGCGAGCGAGAGCGGGCCGCCGGAGCGCGAGCGCCGGGCGCGCGCCTCCAGCGTCAGCGCCTGCCAGGAGGGCGGCCAGGTGAGCCGCGGCCCTTCCGCCGGCACGGGACTGCCGGCCTCGGCGCCGTCTCCGGCGAGGCGCAGCACCTCGCCGATCAGGGCATCGAAGCGCGCCGCCGGCGCGCCGGGCGCCGGCAGGGCGATGACGGAGAGGATCACCCCGCGCTGCGCGGCGATCTCGGCGAAGCGGCAATTGAGGCCCGAGAGATCCGGCGGAAGCACGGTGGCCGGCCTGTCCACGGCATAGTCGCCCGCCTTCATCCGCGCCTCGGCGAAGGCGAGACCCCCGCCCGAGAACATGGCGTAGGCGACGTCCGGCGAGGGCGCGTGGCGGGCGACGCGCACGTCGAATCCGTGGCGCCGGATGGCCGAAACGGGAAGGACCGCGACGCGCATGACCATGCCGAGATCGCGCGACACCCAGGCCGCGACGGAGGCGAGCACCCCGCGCGCCTCGCCCTCGTAGCGGCCGGGCAGGGCGAAGCTCGCGCCGTCCCCGGCAAAGACGAAGGGGAAGTCCTCGCCCTTCAGCGCGTTGGACAGCGCCGCGATGACGGCCGCGGCGGCGGTGTTGACGCTCTTGTAGCGACCGGCTTCGACGGCGCCGGTCGAATCGACGATGTCGGAGACGCCGACGATCCAGTCTGGCGGGAGCGGCGCGTAGGCCGTTTCGTGGCGCAGTTCGGAGAAGTCGGTATGGGCGGGGAGGCTTTCGTAGAAGGCGAGCGAGGCCTCGTCGTCCCGTTCCCTGTCCAAGCCCGTGCCTCCCGTCTCCGCGCGCCCCGCGAGAGGAACGCGCATCGTCCCTCGCAGAGATAGGGCGCAAACCCTCCATCCGGACAGGGCGGAGAGTGACGTTCGCGTCATCGCGGGACCCTCGGGCGCGATGCGGGGACGCGCGTTCGGCTTTCCGGCGGCGCCTATTCGGGATCGAGCTCGGAATCCCAGTAGAGATAGTCGAGCCAGCTGTCGTGCAGGTAGTTCGGCGGGAACAGGCGGCCGTTGTTGTGCAGGTCGTGCACGGTCGGCTGGTAGGGCTTCTGCTGCGGGATCATGCCGGCGGCCTTGGGCATGAGGCCGCCCTTCCTGAGATTGCAGGGCGAGCAGGCGGCCACGACGTTCTCCCAGGTCGTCAGGCCGCCGCGCGAGCGGGGGATGACGTGGTCGAAGGTCAGGTCGTGCGGCGAGCCGCAATACTGGCATTGGAAGCGGTCGCGCAGGAAGACGTTGAAGCGGGTGAAGGCGGGGTGCCGGGCCGGCTTCACGTAGGATTTCAGGCAGACCACGGAGGGCAGGCGCATGGAGAAGGTCGGCGAATGCACCGCCCGGTCGTATTCGGCGAGGATCGTCACCCGGTCCAGGAACACCGCCTTGATCGCGTCCTGCCAGGACCAGAGGGAAAGCGGGTAGTAGCTGAGGGGACGATAGTCTGCGTTCAGGACGAGCGCCGGGGCAAGCTCTTGTGGAACCGCGATCGTCAAGGACGTCTCTCCCTACTCACAGCGATGCTCTACTCGTGCATTGGCACTATCGTGCTCCAACGTGTCGCCTTTGTGAAGTCTGTCCATTTGGCGCGCCGCGGCCGAATGGCGCGGCGGCAAGTGGAGGGGCGGACAGAACTGGCGCGGATCTGCGCACCGGGTGCATGAAACCCGTCGTCAAGCCGCAATCCCGGGGGCGGGAGCTGCATCGCGCCCGCCGGTCGCTGCGTAATAGCGCCAGAACAGCCTTGCCGCGACCGAGCGGTGCGGGGAGAAACCCTCGGCAAGGGCCGCGAGCGCCTTCTCCGTCGGCCGCGATTCGAGCCCGAAGGCGCGCTGCACCGCGATCTGCAGCGCGAGGTCGCCGGCCGGAAAGAGGTCGGGATGGCCGCAGGCGAAGAGGAGGTGGCACTCGGCCGTCCAGCGCCCGATGCCCTTCACCGCAGCGAGTTCGGCGATGGCGGCGGGCGCGGGGAGCGTCTCCAGCCGCGCGAAATCGAGACGGCCCTCGCGAACGGCCTGCGCCAGCGCCCGCAGCGTGCGCATCTTGGGGCGGGAGAGGCCGGCGGCGCGCAGGCGCTCCTCTCCGGCATCGAGGATCGCCGCGGCGTCGTGAAGCGGGACGGAAGCCGAGAGTCGCCCGAAGATCGCCTCCGCGCTGGCCTTGGAGACCTGCTGCGCCATGACGATCGCGATCAGCCCCGGCAGGCCGCCGGCGCTCGCGCGCAGCGGCACCTCGCCCGCGACGGCGGCGACCGCCGCAAGGCGCGGGTCGAGGCGGACCAGGGCCGCAAGACCGGCCTCGATGTCGCGCTGCGTGGCGATGCGCATGGGCGTTCGGGTCTCCTTCGCGCCGTTCGGCGATGGACGGCGTCGCCCGCCGAGACTAGATGCCTCGCCACGACCACGGAAGGGACATCATGCCGCCGGTCTTCCGCTTCGCGCCCTCGCCGAACGGCCCGCTCCATCTCGGCCATGCGCGCAGCGCGCTCCTCAACGCCCGCGCGGCGCGGCGCTCAAGGGGGCGGCTTCTCCTGCGGCACGAGGATATCGACACGATCCGCTGCACGCCGGCGCTGATCGAGGGCGTGGAGCGCGATCTCGCACGGCTGGGCCTCGCCTTCGAGCGTCCGGCGCGGCGCCAGTCGGAGCATTTCCCGGCCTATCGCGCGGCGCTCGGCCGGCTGGTGGACGAGGGCCTCGTCTACCCGTCCTTCCTCTCGCGCGGCGAGATCCGCGCCCATGTGCGCGCGATGGAAGAGGAGCGCGGCACGCTTTGGCGGGCCGACCCGGACGGAACCCCGCTCGCGCCGACCTTCGAGCGCGCCATGCCGGCGGCGCGGCGCGAGATGCTGATCGCGGCGGGGATCGCCCATGTCTGGCGGCTCGACATGGACAAGGCGATCGAGCGCGCCGGGCCGCTGTCCATCCGCAGCGCCGCGACTCCCGAGGGACAGGGCGTCGCCCTGGTGCCCGCCCGTCCGCAGGACTGGGGCGACGTGGTGCTGGCGCGGCGCGAGACGCCGACGAGCTATCACCTCTCGGTCGTCGTCGACGACGCGTCGCAAGGCGTCAGCCACGTCGTGCGCGGAGCGGATCTCGAAGCGGCGACGAGCGTCCACCGCCTCCTGCAGGCGCTGCTCGGCCTGCCCGACCCGGTCTACCACCACCACGCGCTTCTGCTCGGGCCGGACGGGCGCAAGCTCTCCAAGAGCACCGGGGCGGCGGCGCTGTCCCGCCTGTTCGAGTCGGGACTCGACGCGCGGGCCGTGGCGGCGCTCGCCGGCGTCGGGCCGGAGCCTGGCGAGGCGCCGTTCCCCTGAACGCCGTCAGCCGACGAGCGTCAGCCAGACGCTGAGCGTGACCACCGAGGCGAGGGTGGAGACGAGGATGGAGGTCGAGGCGAGGCGCTCGCCGGACTTGAAATGGGCCGCCAGCAGATAGGCGTTGACGCCGGCGGGGCAGGCGGCCGTCATCACCGCGCCCTTCAGCCAGTGCGGGGGCAGGGCGAACTGGCCGACGCCCCAGACGAGCGCGGGCAGGACGACGAGAGACAGGGCCGAGGTGAGGGCGGCGGCGCGAAGATCGCCGCGCAGACCGTAGCGCGTCAGCGACATGCCGAGCGAGAAGAGCGCGACGGGCCCGGCCGTGCTGCCGAGAAGCGTCACCACCTCGCCCGCCGGGCCCGAAATGCCGAGACCCGTGAGGCGCCAGAGAACGCCCGCCACGATGCCGGCGACGATGGCGTTGGTGGAGAGGTTCCGCGCCACGCGCGAGAGCACGGCCTTCATCGAGGGCGAGGCGGCGCCCGTGCCGGCCTCGCGCGCGTCGAGGCTCGCGGCGCGCTCCATCAGGAGCGTCGAGGCGATCATCATCAGCGGCAGATGGACGGAGATGAGGAGGAGAAGCGGCTCCAGCCCCGCCTCGCCATAGGCGCGCTGGAGGAGCGGCACGGCCACGAAGACCGTGTTCTTGAAGGCCGAGGAGATGCCGGCGACGACGCCCTTGCGCCGGTCGGCGGCGAGCAGCCGCCGGGCGATCATCGTGCCTGCGGTCCAGACGAGGGCGACCGAGCCGAAATAGCAGCCCCAGAGCCAGAAGGGGTTGGCGCCGGCGAAGCTCGCGCCCGCGAGCGAGCGGAAGATGAGGACCGGCACCGCCACCACGAAGACGTAGCGGCTCAGCGCGTCGCCCGTCGCCTCCGAGAGGAGCTTGAAGCGGGCGACGAGATAGCCCACCGCCATCAGGCCGAAGATCGGGACGACGACGTCGAGGATTTCCTGCATGCGTCCCCGTCTCCTGCCGCCGCCGCTCGCCCCTGCGATATCGGGGCGGGACGTGCGGCGCAATCGACGCGCGCGGCGCGAGCGGGCGGCTTTGCCGGCGGCAAGGCGGGTGCTATGGCCGCCCTCTCCCTGCGCCGGCCGTCCCCGGCGCCGCTCCGGCCCCGGCGGGCGGACCTTGCGAAGGACCCGTGCGTGCAGCGTTTCCTGCCCTTCTTCCCGGCGACCTTCGTGCTCCTGTGGTCCACCGGCTTCATCGGCGCGCGCTACGCGATGCCCCATGCCGAGCCCTTCACCTTCCTGAGCCTGCGCTACGGGCTGGCGCTGATCCTCCTACTGGGCGCCGTCCTCGCGGCGCGGGCGCCCTGGCCGGACCGGCGCACTGCCCTGCACGCGGCGATCGCCGGGGCGCTCATCCACGGCGCCTATCTCGGCGGCGTGTTCTACGCCGTGCGACACGGCCTCTCGGCGGGCATCGTCGCGCTGATCGTCGGGCTGCAGCCGGTGCTGACGGGCCTTCTGGCGGCCAGCGTCCTCGGCGAGCGGGTGGGGCCGCGGCAGGTGGCGGGGCTCGCGCTCGGGCTGCTCGGCGTGGCGCTGGTGATCCTGCCGAAGATCGGCGACGGCGGACAGATGAGCCTCGCCACGCTCGCGCCGGCCTTCGTCGCGGTCGCCGCCATCACGCTCGGCACGATCTGGCAGAAGCGGTTCGTCACCGGGGTGGATCTGCGCACCGGCACGGCGCTGCAATATCTGGGCGCCCTCGCGCCGACCGCGCTCCTCGCCTACGCCACCGAGACGATGGTCGTCGACTGGACGGGCGAGCTCCTCTTCGCGCTTCTCTGGCTCGTGCTCGTCCTGTCCATCGGCGCGGTGTTCCTGATGCTGGTGCTGATCGAGCGCGGCGCGGTCTCCTCGCTCGCCTCGCTGATGTATCTCGTGCCGGGCGTGACGGCGGTGCTGGCCTATCTCCTCTTCGGCGAGACGCTGACGCTCCTGCAGCTCGCCGGGCTCGCCATCGCCGGAATCGGCGTCGCGGCCGCCACGCGGCGCTCCTCGGCGCGGGCGGCGATGGAGACGCCCGCGCCGTGACCGATCGACGCCGCGCGCATGGACGCGCGCCAAGGGCGCCTATATCGACAGCGCACGCCACCCGACGGAGCCTGCCGACGCCATGTCGAGCTTCCTGACCTATCTCGCCCTCTTCGTGATGATCGCGACCGCGATCGTCCTTCTGCTCGGGCTCTTCAACATGATGCGCGACGGCGACGCCAACCGCTCGCAGCAGCTCATGCGCGCCCGCGTCATGCTGCAGGGCGTGGCCGTCATCATCATCGTCAGCGTCCTGCTCCTGGCGCGCTGAGCGCGCCCGTCTCGAGGAAGAACCCGCCATGGTCCGGCTGAACCGCATCTACACCCGCACCGGCGACGGCGGGCAGACCTCGCTCGGCAATGGCGAGCGGCGCCCGAAATTCGACCCGCGCATCGAGGCGATCGGCACGGTGGACGAACTGAATTCCGTCATCGGCCTCGCCCGGCTCGCCGCAGAGGGCGCGATGGACGAGAGCCTCGCGCGCATCCAGAACGAGCTCTTCGACCTCGGCGCCGATCTCGCCACCCCCGAGACGGGCGAGCCTCTGCCCTACGAGCGCCTCGCCATCCTGCCCTCGCAGGTCGAGCGGCTGGAGGCCGAGATCGACGCGATGAACGAGCGGCTGGAGCCGCTGAAATCCTTCGTGCTGCCGGCGGGCTCGGCGCTCGCCACCCATCTCCATCTCGCGCGCACCGTCGCGCGGCGGGCCGAGCGGCAGATGGTGGAACTGGCCGCCCGCGAGGGCGAGACCGTCTCCACGGCGGCGCTCACCTATGTGAACCGGCTCTCCGACCATCTCTTCGTGGCCGCGCGCATCGCCAACGACGAGGGCCGGGCCGACGTCCTCTGGGTGCCCGGCAAGAGCCGCTAGGACACGCCGGCGGTGGTGTTCCTGCCGCTCCACGACGCCAACGGGCTGAGGCGCATCCGCGCGCCTTTCGCCACGCGCGCGATCCTCGCCGTCAATCTCGGCGTCTTCGCCGTCACCTTCCTGGCGCTGCGCGCGGGCTGGCTGCCCGAGGCCTACGAGATCTCCTACGGCTACATCCCGGCTGTCGCGAGCGGCCTTGCCGACCTGCCGCCGGCCTACCGCATTCTGCCGCAGCCGCTGACGCTCGTGACCTATTCGGTCCTGCATCTCGACCTCTGGCATCTCCTCGGCAATCTCGTCTTCCTGTTCGTCCTCGCCGACAATGTCGAGGACGCGATGGGGCCGTGGCGCTTCGTGCTGTTCTATCTCGGCTGCGCGGCGGCAGGCGCGCTCTTCCACGGCGCGTGCCAGCCCGATTCGCAGGCGACGCTCGTCGGCGCCTCCGGCGCGGTGTCGGGCACCGTCATGGCCTATCTGATGCTGCATCCGCGTGCCAAGATCTGGATCCTCGCCTTCCTGCGCGTGCCCCTGCGGCTCCCGGCCTTCCTCGTTCTGGCCGCTTTCGTGCTCACGCAGCTGGTCTTCTTCGTCGCGGGCGCCGGCGACTATTCCTATGCCGCCCATGTCGGCGGGCTGGCGGCGGGCGCGGTGCTGACGCCGGTCCTACGCCAGCCGGGCGTTCCGCTCTTCGACTGGTCGCCGCGGCCCGCGAACGCGCCGACCGGCGAGGGTGGGGCTTGAAACGCGGCCTGCGAGCCTGTTTGAAGAGCGGCACGACGTGCCGAAACATTCGACGCGCCGGGTCGCCGCCTCCCAGGGAGGGGCGGGCCGGCACGTCCGGAGGGCGGGCCGGAGACCTGCCATGGGAGAAGCGTTTTCGATGAAGGTCCTAGTCGCGGTGAAGCGCGTGGTCGACTACAACGTGAAGATCCGGGTGAAGCCGGACGGTACGGGCGTCGACCTCGCCAACGTGAAGATGAGTATGAATCCGTTCGACGAGATCGCCGTCGAAGAGGCGATCCGCCTGAAGGAGAAGGGCGCCGTGACGGAGATCGTCGCCGTCTCCATCGGGCCGGCGCAGGCGCAGGAGACCATCCGCACCGCGCTCGCCATGGGCGCCGACCGCGGCATCCTCGTGAAGACCGACGCGGTGGTGGAGCCGCTCGCCGTCGCCAAGATCCTGAAGGGCGTCGTCGAGGCCGAGGCGCCCGGCCTCGTGCTCCTCGGCAAGCAGGCCATCGACGACGACTGCAACCAGACCGGCCAGATGCTCGCCGCGCTCCTCGGCTGGGGGCAGGGCACCTTCGCCAACACGGTCGTCATCGAGGGCGAGAGCGCCACGGTGACGCGCGAGGTCGACGGTGGCCTGCAGACCGTGTCGCTCAAGCTGCCGGCCATCGTGACGACCGATCTTCGCCTCAACGAGCCGCGCTACGCCTCGCTGCCCAACATCATGAAGGCCAAGAAGAAGCCGCTCGAGGAGAAGAGCCCGGCCGATTTCGGCGTCGACGTCGCGCCGCGCCTGACGGTTCTCTCGACCGTGGAGCCGAAGAAGCGGGCGGGCGGCGTGAAGGTCGCCTCGGTCGACGAGCTTCTGTCCAAGCTGAAGGAGGAGGCCGGCGTCCTCTGACGCCGCGCCGGAGATCGAACCCATGACCACGCTCCTCATCGCAGATCACGACAACCAGAGCCTCTCGCCCGAGACCGCCAAGGCGCTCACGGCGGCCTTGGCCCTCGGCGCCCCGGTCGACATCCTCGTCGCCGGCGAGAACGCCTCCGCGGCCGCCTCGGCCGCCGCCGCCCTTTCGGGCGTCGCCAAGGTCCTGACCGCCGACGCGCCGCTCTACGGCCATGGCCTCGCCGAACCGCTGGCCGACCTCGTCGTCTCGCTCGCCGGCGGCTACGACGCGCTCGTCGCCCCGTCCACTGCCGCCGCCAAGAACGTCATGCCGCGCGTCGCCGCCCTCCTCGACGTGATGCAGGTGTCGGACGTCGTGGCCGTGGACGGGCCGGACACGTTCCAGCGCCCGATCTATGCCGGCAACGCCATCCAGACCGTGCGCTCGGCCGATGCCAAGAAGGTGCTGACGGTGCGCACCACCGCCTTCGCGGCTGCGGCTGAAGGCGGCTCGGCCCCGGTCGAGCCGGTCGAGGTGAAGGGCGATCCGGGCCTTTCCGCCTTCGTGGAGGACAAGGTCGCGGCCAGCGACCGGCCGGACCTGACCTCGGCGAAGATCATCGTCTCGGGCGGGCGGGCGCTCGGCTCGAAGGAGAAGTTCGAGGAGGTGCTGCTGCCGATCGCCGACAAGCTGGGCGCGGCCATCGGCGCCAGCCGCGCGGCGGTGGATGCCGGCTACGCGCCGAACGACTGGCAGGTGGGCCAGACCGGCAAGGTCGTGGCCCCCGACCTCTACATCGCCTGCGGCATTTCCGGCGCG
Source organism: Aurantimonas sp. Leaf443 (assembly GCF_001425575.1). Lineage (GTDB taxonomy): Bacteria > Pseudomonadota > Alphaproteobacteria > Rhizobiales > Rhizobiaceae > Leaf443. Next base: position 148,386 of record NZ_LMRD01000006.1, read on the forward strand.
ATCCAGCATCTGGCCGGCATGAAGGATTCCAAGGTGATCGTCGCGATCAACAAGGACGAGGAGGCGCCGATCTTCCAGGTCGCCGATTACGGCCTCGTCGGCGACCTCTTCACGCTCCTGCCCGAACTGAAGGACAAGCTCTGACGGTTCGGCCGGGCGGCCTTCGGGCCGCCCGGCGCATCTTTGACGGGCCGGACGGCATCCGGCTATGCTGCATCGCAGCAAGCGGGAGGAAATGACATGGACGGGTCCATCCGGAAGATCGGGATCGTCGGCGCCGGGCAGATGGGCTCGGGCATCGCGCATGTCTGCGCGCTGTCCGGCTACGACGTCACGCTCTACGACGTCTCGGACGAGCGCACCGCGGCGGGCCTCGACCGGCTCACGTCGACGCTGGACCGCCAGCTCTCCTCCCAGAAGATCACGCCCGCCGAGCGCGACGCGGCGCTGGCGCGCGTTGCGACCTCCAGCCAGCCGCAGGCGCTCGGGCAGGCCGATCTCGTGATCGAGGCGGCCACCGAGGACGAGATCGTCAAGCGCAAGATCTACCGCGAGATCTGCCCGCACCTGAAGCCGTCGGCGATCCTGGCCTCCAACACGTCCTCCATCTCCATCACGCGCCTCGCCGCCTCCACGGACCGCGCCGAGCGCTTCATGGGCATCCACTTCATGAACCCGGTTCCGGTCATGAAGCTCGTGGAGCTCGTGCGCGGCATCGCCACCGAGGATGCGACCTTCGCCGCCGCCCGTGCCTTCGTCGAGACGCTCGACAAGACCATCACGACCTCGGAGGACTTCCCCGCCTTCATCGTCAATCGCATCCTGCTGCCGATGATCAACGAGGCGATCTACACGCTCTACGAAGGCGTCGGCTCGGTCGAGTCGATCGACACGGCCATGCGGCTCGGCGCCAACCACCCGATGGGCCCGCTCCAGCTCGCCGACTTCATCGGCCTCGATACCTGCCTCTCCATCATGCAGGTGCTGCATGACGGGCTGGCCGATTCGAAATATCGCCCGTGCCCGCTCCTGGTGAAATATGTCGAGGCCGGCTGGCTCGGCCGCAAGGTCGGGCGCGGCTTCTACGATTATCGCGGCGAAACGCCGGTTCCCACGCGCTGACGCGTTTCGGGCAAGGCGCCGGCGCCTTGCCGCCCGGCGGTGCGCCTCTTTCATCGACCGTGCCTCTTCGGCCGAGCGCGAAGTCGAGGCGCGAGTTCCGGCGCCGGCGGGTCTCAGGCGTTTGAGAATAGCGTCAGATTAACGAGAGCATTCGGTGCGGTTTAACGGCCGCATAAGCTGTCCGTGCCACGGTCCGGCATCGTCACTCTCGGAACGGACATCTGACGTGCGCCTGACCATCAAGCTTAAGCTTGCCGCCGCCTTCACGGGTCTTCTCGTCCTGATGGGAGGCACGGGCTACTATGGCTATTCCGGGTTGCGGTCCTCCAACGAGAACATGCAGGCCTTCATAACGCAGCCCTATGCGCAGACGAAGCGGATGGAGGATGCCGCCCGCGGCATGCAGAATATCGGGCGCAGCGTGAACCGCATGCTGGCCTCCATCGACGACGCCGAGATCGCCAGCGTGCGCGCGGAGATCGAGCGGAGCATCCGCGCGCAGCTCGAGACGATGGGCACCTACCGGGCCGGCCTGGCGCCCGGCAGCACCGAGGCCCTGGCCGAGACCGACGCCATCGTCGCCGCCATCGGCAGCTGGCAGGCGGCGGCCGGAAAGGCGATGGACCTACTGCAGCGGAACTCCACGACCCGTGCCAACGAGAGCCTCGCCCGCGAGGCGATGCCGCTCTTCGAGGAGATGTCGGAGGACTTCGTGAAGATGCGCGCGGATGTCGAGAACATGCGGGGCGCCGAGGGCTTGCGCGATGCCGTCTCGCTCCTGCGCGCCAATCTGCCGACGACGATGTTCCGCCTGACGGCCGTCATCGCCGAAGCCGAGCCGACCCGCCTCGACGAAGCGAAGGCGGCCTTCGACAAGACCCTCGTCGATTTCGACAGGGCGATGACGGCCTATATCGCCTCGGCTCCGGGCACGCCGATGGCCGCCGCCGTCGCCGAACAGGCCGAGGACTGGAGGATGCTGAAGCCCATCGTCGAGAAGATCGCGGTGCTGGCCGAGACGAACACGTCGCTGACGGCCAACAAGGACTATGCGGCGACGGGACGTCCCGTCCTTCTGCAGATCATCGAGCGGATGGACCGGCTGATCGCCATGGAAGGCGCCTCGGCGGAAGCCCTGGCGAGCGCCACGCAGCACGAATACGTGACGACCCGTTCCGTGATGATCGGCCTCGTGGCGTTCGCGCTCGTGCTGGGCGCGGCGGCCGCCTTCGCCCTCTCGCGCTCCATTTCGCGGGGCCTCGCCCTCGTCACGGACCATGCTCGGCGCATCGGCGCGGGCGATATCGCCGCTTCGGCGGCGGTGAAGCGCGACGACGAGATCGGCGATCTCCTCTCGACCATGGACCAGATGCGCCAGAAGCTGAACGCGGTCGTCTCGACGATCCTGACCTCCTCCTCGCAGGTCGCGTCGGGTTCCACCCAGTCGGCCGCGACCGCCGAACAGCTCTCGTCCGGTTCCACCGAGCAGGCCGCCGCCTCCGAGCAGGCCTCCGCCGCGGTGGAGGAGATGGCGGCCAATGTGCGCCAGAACGCCGACAATGCCGGCGCGACCGAGAAGATGGCCACGCAGGCCTCGGGCAGCGCCGAGAAGACGGGCGCAGCCGTCGCGGCCTCGGTGGAGGCCATGCGCACCATCGCCCAGAAGATCTCGGTCATCCAGGAGATCGCCCGCCAGACCGACCTTCTCGCCCTGAACGCGGCCATCGAGGCCGCACGCGCCGGCAGCCACGGCAAGGGCTTCGCGGTGGTCGCCTCCGAAGTGCGAAAGCTTGCCGAGCGCAGCCAGCACGCCGCCCAGGAGATCGGCACGCTGTCGTCGGAGACGCTCGTCACCTCCGAGCAGGCGGGCGAGATGCTCGAGGCGCTCGTGCCCAATATCCAGCGCACCGCCGAGCTCGTCTCGGAAATCTCGGCCGCCTGCCGCGAGCAGTCGATCGGCATCGAGCAGATCAACCAGGCGATCCAGCAGCTCGATCAGGTGACGCAATCGAATGCGGGCGCTGCCAACGAGATGGCGGCGACGGCCGGGCAGCTCTCCTCGGAGGCCTCGCTCCTCGCCGAGAGCGCCGGCTTCTTCAAGCTCGACGCGTCCGCCCGCGGTGCGGCGCCGGCGGCTTCGGCGCCCACCGTCCCGGTCGGCGTGCGCGCGCTCCAGGCGAAGGCGCAGACCTTCGCGCCGAGCCGCCCGGCGCCGCGCCGTCCCGCGCCCGCGCCGGTCAAGGCCGCCTCGGACGACGGTTTCGATCTCGACCTCGGCGAGAGCGCCGGGTTCGAGCGCCTCAGCGCCTGAGGACAGGCGGCCGGCAACGACGGCGCGCGGCGGAACGGCCGCGCCCGCTCAGACGGCCGGCGCCGTGCGCACGGCCTCGATGAGGCGCACCGCGTCCTCGCTCGCCCATTCCGCCGGCCCGTTGATCGCCGCCCGCGCGCAGCCGTCCGGGCCGACGACGAGCGAGACGGGAAGGCCGAGCGCCACGCCCTGGCGCTTCAGGTCGTTGAAGACGCCCATCGTCTCGTCGCGGTAGAAGGGCAGGGCGGTCAGGCCCGTCTCGGCGTAGAAGGCCTTCGGCTTCTCGTCGCTGCCCAGTTCCACGTTGATCGGCACGACGGCGAAGTCCTCGCCCCCTTCGGCGGTCTCCAGGGCCTCCAGCGCCGGCATTTCCTGGCGGCAGGGCACGCACCAGGTGGCCCAGAGATTGACGAGGAGGGTGGAGCCCTTGAACGCTCCGAGCGTCGTGGCGCGGCCGTTCTCGTCCTTGAAGGCGATGGTCGAGGCGTCGAACGGGCGCTCCAGGACCTGCACGGCCGCCACCTCGCCGCGCGCGCGCTCGTTCAGCGCCGCGCTCAGCGTCGCCGAGAGCGGGCAGGCGCTCGCCGTTTCGTTGCCAGAGCGCGTTTCGATCACGTATAGGACGGCTCCGCCCGCCACGATCCCGGCGACGAGGGCGGCGATGCCGACGAGGCCGAGCCTTAAGGCGGAGCTTCTTTCCTTCGCCGTCCCGCTCATGTTCCGCGAACCTTTCCGAGTTTCCATGACCACCAAGTCCAGCAACGAGATGTGGGGCGGCCGCTTCGCCTCGGGCCCCGCGGCGATCATGGAGGAGATCAACGCGTCGATCGATTTCGACAAGCGCCTGTATGGCGAAGACATCGACGGATCGAAAGCCCATGCCGCCATGCTCGTCGAGCGCGGCATCATTGCGGCGGAGGACGGCGCGCGGATCGCGGAAGGGCTGGAGACGATCCGGACCGAGATCTTGGAAGGGCGCTTCGCCTTCTCGCGCCGGCACGAGGACATCCACATGAACGTGGAGGCGCGTCTCGCCGAGCTGATCGGCCCGGCGGCCGGGCGCCTGCACACGGCACGCTCGCGCAACGACCAGGTGGCCGTGGACTTCCGCCTGCATGTCAAGGCCGCCTTCGGCCAGGTGGAGGCGGGGCTTCTCGCCTTCATCGCGGCCCTTCTCGACAAGGCCGAGGCCCATGCCGAGACGGTGATGCCCGGCTTCACCCATCTGCAGGTGGCCCAGCCCGTCACCTTCGGCCACCATTGCCTCGCCTATGTGGAGATGGCCGCGCGCGACCTGTCGCGCTGCCGCGACGCGCGCACCCGCATGGACGAGTGCCCGCTGGGCGCGGCCGCGCTCGCCGGCACGGGCTTTCCCATCGACCGGCACAGGACGGCCGCCGATCTCGGCTTCCGCGAGCCGACGCGCAACTCGCTCGATTCGGTCTCGGACCGCGACTACGCGATCGAGTTCCTCGCCATGGCCTCGATCGCGGCCATGCACCTGTCGCGGCTGGCCGAGGAGATCGTCATCTGGTCGACGCCGCAATTCGGCTTCGTGAAGCTCTCCGACGCCTTCTCCACCGGCTCCTCCATCATGCCGCAGAAGAAGAACCCGGACGCCGCCGAACTGGTGCGCGCCAAGCCCGGCCGCATCAACGGCGCGCTGGTCTCGCTGCTGACGGTGATGAAGGGCCTGCCGCTGACCTATTCGAAGGACATGCAGGAGGACAAGGAACAGGTCTTCGACGCGATCGACAGCCTGGCCCTGGCTCTGGCCGCCTCCACCGGCATGGTGCGCGACATGGAGATGCAGGTGGAGGCCATGGCGCGCGCCGCCGGCCACGGCTTCTCCACCGCGACGGATCTGGCCGACTGGCTGGTGCGCGAGGCGGGGCTCCCCTTCCGCGAGGCCCATCACGTCACCGGCCGCGCGGTGGCGCTGGCCGAGGAGTACCAGGTCGGCCTCGAGGCGCTGCCGCTCGACGTCCTCAAGAGCATCGACGCGCGGATCGACGAGCGGGTCTATGCCGTCCTCTCGGTCGAGGCCTCCGTGCGCAGCCGCCGCTCCTTCGGCGGCACGGCGCCCGACAACGTGCGCTCGCAGATCGCCTACTGGCGCGCGCGCCTTGCCGAAGACGCCTGACGACGGCTCTCAAACCTCTCGCGGACGGGTGATTTTACCGCCGCGACAGGCTATCAGATCGAACAGGATGTCCCTTCAGGGGACGGGCCGGCTCGTCCGGCGCGGGTGAAGGCCGGCGGTGCATGATCACGGATCTCAGACTTTCCATCGGACGGCTCGTCCTCGGCTTCGGCGCGCTCAGCCTGCTGGCCGCCTGCGGCGTGAAGGGCGACCCGATCCCGCCGGGCGCCGACAAGCCCTCGAGCGTCGTCTCCTCCACCGCCGCCGCGCGCGGCAGCGGCCTTGGCCGCGACAGCGTCTCGGCCGTGCGCGGCAGCCGCATCGCCGGCAACTCCAGCACCACGATCACCAATGCCGAGGTGACGCGCAATCTTGGCGCCTCGCGCAAGAGCTTCCTGCTCGATCCGCTCCTGAACTGACGTCACCTTTCCCCCGCCGGACCCGACGCAAATGAACCATTTCCAGTACCGGGACGGCATCCTGCACGCCGAGGACGTCGATCTGCGCAGCATCGCGGCGGCGGTCGGCACGCCCTTCTACTGCTATTCGACCGCCACGCTGACGCGCCACTACCGCGTCTTCGCGCAGGCCTTCGCCGATATCGACGCGCTCGTCTGCTACGCGATGAAGGCCAATTCCAACCAGGCCGTGCTGGCGACGCTGGCGCGCCTCGGCTCGGGGGTCGACGTCGTCTCCGGCGGCGAGCTGCGGCGGGGTCTTGCCGCCGGCGTCGCCCCGCAGAAGATCATGTTCTCCGGCGTCGGCAAGACGGCGGACGAGATGGATCTGGCGCTCGAGGCGGGCATCTTCTGCTTCAACGTCGAATCCGAGCCCGAGCTCGAGCTTCTCTCGGCCCGCGCCGTCGCCCTCGGCCGCACCGCGCATGTCTCCTTCCGCATCAACCCGGATGTCGACGCGCGCACCCACGCCAAGATCTCCACCGGCAAGAAGAGCGACAAGTTCGGCATTCCCTACGGCCGCGCCATGGCGGTCTACGGGCGCGCCCGCGACCTGCCGGGGCTGACGGTCTCCGGCATCGACATGCATATCGGCAGCCAGATCACCGAGCTGCAGCCCTTCGACGAGGCCTTCGCGCGCCTCGCCTCGCTGGTGGCGGACCTTCGCGCGGCGGGCCACGCCATCTCCCATGTCGATCTCGGCGGCGGGCTCGGCGTGCCCTACAGGCTCGACAACGAGCCGCCCCCGGGGCCGGACGCCTATGCCGAGACCGTGAAGCGGCACGTGCGCGACCTCGGCTGCAAGGTCGTCTTCGAGCCGGGACGCCTCATCGCCGCCAATGCGGGCATCCTGGTCGGCTCGGTGCTCTACGTGAAGGAGACGGAGGGCAAGACCTTCCTGATCGCCGACACCGCCATGAACGATCTCGTGCGGCCGACGCTCTACGAGGCCTGGCACGACATCCGCCCCGTCGCCGAGCCGGCGCCGGGCGCCGCGCAAATCGTCGCGGACGTCGTCGGCCCGGTCTGCGAGAGCGGCGACTTCATGGCCAAGGACCGGTCGCTGCCCGCCATGGCAGCGGGCGATCTCTTCGCCATCGCCTCCGCCGGCGCCTACGGGGCCGTGCAGGCGGGAACCTACAACACGCGGGCCCTGGTGCCCGAAGTGATGGTGAACGGCGAGGACTTCGCCGTGGTGCGCCCGCGCGTCGACACCGCCGACCTCATCGCCCTCGACCGCCTGCCGTTCTGGCTCGACGCCGCCGCCTGAGGCGCCGGGTCCCGTCCCGGCCCTGTCACAACGGCGTCAGCGCCTCGCCTTCGCCTCAAAAGCTGTTACTCTTCAACCCGATCGACTTGGGGAAGGCGGCTTGATGGCGGAACGCGACCGGCAGGACGATGCGCAAGAGCGCGGCCGCTTCGACGCGCCCCGCCGCGCGGCCTTTCTGGCGCTGACGCTGGAAGCGGCGTGGCCGCTGGTTCTGCCGCTGGCCTGCCTCGCGTCTCTCTTCCTCGTCCTGTCCTGGTTCGGCCTCTTCGCGGCGCTGCCGCCCTTGGCGCGCCTCGTCGTCGTCGGGCTGCTCGGCCTCGCCGCGCTCGTGGCGATCGTTCGCAACCGCCATATCCGCCTGCCTTCGGCCGAGGCGGTGGACCGGCGCATCGAGGCGCGCAGCCGTCTCGACCATCAGCCGCTCCGGGCCCAGAGCGACCGGCAGAGCGGCGAGGACCCCTTCGCCGCCGCGCTCTGGCGCGAGCATCAGCGCCGCATGGCGGACCGGCTCTCCGACCTTCGCGGCGGCGCACCGGACACGCGCAGCGAGCGGCTCGATCCCCTGGCGCTGCGTGCCGTGGTGGCGCTGCTCCTCGTCACCGCCTTCGCCTTCTCCTACGGGCCGGGCGGCGGGCGCGTGTCGGACGCCTTCGCCGTCCCGCCGGGCCTCGAGATCGCGCGCGCGCGCGTCGATGCCTGGGTGACGCCGCCCGGCTATACGGGCCGGCCGCCGATCTTCCTCACCGATGCCACGGGTCCGGCCTCGGGGCCGATCGCCGTCCCCGAAGGCTCCGTCCTCTCCGTGCGCCTCTCGGACCGCTCGGGCGCCGAACTCGCCTTTACGCCGGAGGGCGCGGCCAAGGGCGAGGCCGTAGCCCCCGTCGCCAAGGACGAGGCGCCGGCCGCGACACCGGACGGCGCCGCCGCGGTGCCGGTCTCCGCACCGGCGACCGGTCCGGTCGAATACGAGTACAGGGTGATGGTGAGCGGCACGGCGCGGCTCGCCTCCGGCTTCTCCGCGCTCGGCGACTGGACCTTCGCGGTGACGCCCGACGAGGATCCCGCGATCGGTTTCAAGGACGAGCCTTCCACCGCGCGCAACGGCGCGCTGCAGCTGACCTATCGGGTCACCGACGACTACGGCGTTCGCCAGGCCAAGGGCGAGATCGCCGTCTCCGGCGCGGACCGGCCGGCGCCGGGCGCCCGTCCTCTCTTTGCAGCGCCCGACCTGAAGCTCTCGCTGCCGCGCCGCACCAAGGGCACGGCGGAGGGTCGCACCAGCGCGGACCTTACCGAGAGCCCCTATGCGGGCGCCACCGTCGACCTGACGCTCGTGGCCACCGACGATGCCGGCCAGACCGGGCGCTCGGCGACGAAGACGATGGTGCTGCCGGAACGGCGCTTCACCAATCCGCTGGCGCGCGCGGTGATCGAGCAGCGGCGCATCCTGGCGCTCGACGCCAACACCGTGCCGCGCGTCGTCTCCATGCTCGACGCGGTCACGCTGCGCGGCGAGGAGTTCATCGAGACCCCGTCCGACTATCTCGCGCTGCGCGCCGCCCGCACCCGCATCGCGACGGCCGCGAACGACGACGCGCTGCGCTCTTCGGTGGACTTCCTCTGGGAGATCGCCCTCGGGATCGAGGACGGCAACCTGTCGCTGGCCGAGAAGCGCCTGCGCGACGCGCGCGAGAATCTGTCGGAGGCGCTGGAGAACGGCGCGTCGAGCGAGGAGATCGACAAGCTGATGGCCGAGCTGCGCGAGGCCATGCAGGACTACATGCAGGCCATGGCCGAGGCCATGCGCAACCAGCCCCCGGGCCAGCAGCCGCCGCAGAACGCGCAGGAGATCCGCCCGCAGGACCTCGACAAGATGCTCGACCGCATCGAGGACCTCGCCAAGTCCGGCTCGAAGGACGCCGCCCAGCAGCTCCTTTCCGAACTGCAGCAGATGATGGACTCGATGCAGGCGATGCGCCCGGGCCAGCAGCGGCAGCAGCAGGCCGGCGAGAGCCCGATGCAGGAGCAGATGAACAAGATGGGCGAACTGCTGCAGAAGCAGCAGCAGCTCATGGACCGGACCTTCGATCTCGGCCGCCAGCGCTACCGGCAGGACGAGGGCGGCGCGCCGCAGGAGGGACAGGAGGGACAGCCGCAGCAGGGCGAGGGCGGCCAGCCGATGACCGAGGAACAGCTGCAGCAGGCGCTGAAGGACCTGCAGCAGCAGCAGGGCCAGCTGCAGAAGGACCTTGAGGCCATGCAGAAGGGCATGGAAGGCATGGGCATGAAGCCCGGCCAGGGTCTGGGCGAAGCCAAGGACGCGATGGGACAGGCCGAGGGCGCGCTCGGGCAGGGCGAGGACGGGCAGGCCGTGGACCAGCAGGGCCGGGCCATGCAGGCGCTGCGCCGCGGCGCGCGCGACATGATGCAGCAGATGCAGCAGGCCATGCAGCAGGGCCAGGGCCAGCCCGGCCAGCAGCCCGGCGGCCAGCCGGGCCAGGGCTTCGGCGGCCAGCAGCAGCAGTCCGGCCGCGATCCGCTCGGCCGGCCGCGCCAGACGCAGGGGCCCGATTTCGGCCAGGATGTCGGCGTGCCCGACGAGATCGACGCCCAGCGCGCGCGCGCCATTCTCGACGCCATCCGCGAGCGTCTCGGCGATGCGCTGTCGCCGCAGATGGAGCGCGACTATCTGGAGCGGCTGCTGCGCACGCCGTGAGGCGATTCACGCCGGGCACGCGGGCGGACGGTTCCAAGCCCTCCGCGAGACTTGCAGCACGTCGCCTCGGCTCGTCGGAGGCGCAGCGGGAGGGATGCCGGGTGCCTCTGCCCCCGCGGCCTTCGCCGCCGGTCCGTGTTTCCGCGCCCAGCCCTCGCCGGGACGTCCCGAGAACCGTTGCCAGGACGAGGTCGCGCGACGTTTCGCCGGGCTTGCCGAAGGCGCCGACACGCCTGTCGCCGCCTGCCGATGGAGACGCGCGAGCGGTCGTGCCGTCGCGGCTCCGGGCGCTCAGCCGTAGAGGCGCAGGTCCGTCTCGTCCGGCTCCGCCTGGGCCCGCGGGCGGCGGGCGGCAAGGACGCGTCCGACCTCGCGGCGCACGGTGGCGATCGGGAAGGGCTTCTCCAGGACGCCCTCGATGACGGCGGCGAGATCGGCCGCCGCTTCCTTCTGCTCGGCATAGCCGGTCATCAGCAGGATCGGCAGGTCCGGCCAGACGGCCGCGATCTCGTAGGCGATCTCGATGCCGGTGAGGCCGGGCATGCGGATGTCGGACAGGACGAGGTCGAAGGCGCCCTTGCGCTCCACGAGGATCTCGAGGGCCGCGTCGCCGTCCTCGGCCTCGGTCACGACATGGCCTTCGAGGCGCAGGGCACGCGAAACGAGAAGGCGCACCGCCATCTCATCCTCGGCGAGAAGGATCTCCGCCACCGCACTCTCCCGCTTCGGGGGGTTCAAATCAGTCCCGGACTCCGCGCGTAGCCTTCGAAGCTGGTGCGAAGCTGGGCGAGCCGCCCACGGGCGGCCCACGGACCTCAATGCGGCGGAAAGACTGAAGGCGGCGTTAAGGCTCACGTAAGTTCGGCGCGGCGGCGCCCGTCTCGCGGCTGGCCGTCACGCCTCGTCGGGCAGCACGTGGCCGACGAAGGGGAGTTCGCGGAAGGCATGGCCGACATCCATCCCGTAGCCGACGACGAAGAGGTCCGGGCAGTCGAAGCCGACATAGTCGGCCTCGATCGGCGCGACCCGGTGCATCTTCTTGTCGAGGAGGGCGGCGAGTTCGACGCTGGTCGCGCCGCGCGAGAGGAGGAGGTCGCGGGCGAAGGCGAGCGTGCGGCCCGATTCCAGGATATCGTCCACGAGAAGCACGGCGCGGCCCGCCACGGGGCCCTCGATGTCGCGCACGACGCGCACGTCGCCCCCTTGCGTGCCCGAACCGTAGCTCGACAGCGAGATGAACTCGACCTCCGGCGCGAGCCCGTTGCGATGCATGGCGCGGATGAGATCGGCCGCGAAGACGAAGGAGCCCTTCAGCACGGCGACGACGAGGATCTCGCGCGGCGGGCGGGCGGCGATCTCGGTGGCGAGCCGTTCGACGGCGGCCGCGATGGCGGCTTCGTCGAAGAGCGGTTCGATGCGGCGGCCGCGGATCTCCCTCACAGCGATGTCTCCTGCGGCACGAGCTTGATCGAGACGGCGCCCGCGAGCTCGGCCGGCACCGCGATGCGGGTGGAGAAGGCGAGCGTTTCGCCCGCGGCCAGCCTGTCGCGTGTCGGGCGGAAGGGGCGCTGCAGCGTGCGGCCGGCCTCGTCGGTGAGGGCGATGCGCATGGTCGGCACGAGGCTGGGGGTCTGCAAGGCATTGCGCAGCGTGCCGGAGACGGTGAGGACGGCGCCCGCGCCGCGGGTCGTGATGGCGCTCGTCGCGTTCTCCACCGCGATGCCGCCCACGAGGGTCGCCGAGATGTCCGGCGCGGCGAGCGTCGCGGCGACGGGCGCGCCGAGCATCGTGAGGAGAAGGGCCGGTACCGAAAGAAGTCCGATGAGGAAGCCGCAGGCGAAGAGCGCGCGGCGGGCGAGCGGGGCGCCGCGCGCGAGCTCGGCGAGCGCGGCCAGCGGCGAGCGGCGGCGGGGAACGAGGCGCCGCAGCTGCTGGACGCCCTGCGGCTGGAACACGAGATCCACCGGCGGCGCCATCCGGCGGCCGAAGTTCGCCGTGGGTGCCGGTGCCGCGGGCGCCGCAGGCACTGCCGGCGGGGGCACCTCGTAGACGGGCGACAGGATGCGCTCGGTCGGGCGGGCGCGCGCGGTCGTCACGATCGGGCGGCTCGACAGGCGCTCGGCGGTCGCATCGATCACCCGCGCCGGGCGTCGGGCGGTGCGGTCTCGCGCGTCCGGCCGGCCGGGGGCGGGCTTTTCCTGCGATGACGACATGGCGGCGTTCCCTGTTCCTCGTTCACCAATCGGTAAGGAACTATGCTTAACAAAGGGTGAAGCGGTGGGCACCGGCCTGCGGGAGCCTTGCCCTCGAAAACACCACAGTCGCACCGACGATGGAGCGCCTTGCCCCAGACGCCGCGCCGAGGCCGGCGCCCTGCGGGCCGAACCGCGCGAGAAGGATCGCCAAGCCTTGATTCGCTTCGAGAATGTCGGCCTTCGCTACGACATGGGACCGGAAGTGCTGCGCGATCTCTCCTTCGAGCTCCGCAAGCAGTCCTTCCAGTTCCTCACCGGTCCCTCGGGCGCGGGCAAGACGAGCCTCCTGCGCATGCTGTTCCTGGCGCTCAAGCCGACGCGCGGGCTCATCACCATCCTCGGCAAGGACGCCGCCAGCCTCTCGCGCCAGGACCTGCCCTCGATCCGCCGGCGCATCGGCGTCGTGTTCCAGGACTTCCGGCTCCTCGACCACATGACCACCTACGAGAACGTCGCCCTGCCGCTGCGCGTGCGCGGCAAGGAGGAGGCGAGCTATCGGCAGGACGTGGTCGACCTCATCAAGTGGGTGGGGCTCGGCGAGCGCATGAACGCGCTGCCCGTCGTCCTGTCCGGCGGCGAGAAGCAGCGCGCGGCGATCGCGCGCGCCCTCATCGACCAGCCCGACGTGCTCCTCGCCGACGAGCCGACCGGCAATGTCGACCCGCCGCTCGCCCGCCGCCTCCTGCGCCTCTTCCTGGAGCTGAACCGCACCGGCACGGCCGTCGTCATCGCCACCCACGACCTCACCCTGATGGACCAGGTGGACGCGCGCCGCATGATCCTTTCCGACGGGCGGCTCGAGATCCATGACTGACATCGCCCACCGCATCGGCCGCAGCCTGTCGGCCCGGCGCGCCGAGCGCCAGACGCCGATCGTGCCGCCCGCCAATGTCGCGGGGCGGGCGCTGATGACCGTCATCGCCATCATGACCTTCCTCGCCAGCCTCACGGTCGGCGCGGTGACGCTCGTCTCCGACACGGCGAGCGCCTGGCAGAGCGACATCTCGCGCGAGATCACCGTGCAGGTGAAGCCGGAGGAGGGGCTCGACATGGCCGGGGCTCTGGCGAAGGTGCAGGCCATCGCGCTCGGAACGCCGGGGGTCACGAGCGCCGGCGTCCTCGACGACGCGGCGACGGGGCGTCTCCTTCAGCCCTGGCTCGGCGAGGGGCTCGATCTCGACGAACTGCCGGTGCCGCGCCTCGTCGTCGTCTCGATCGACGAGAACGCCCCGCCGGACTTCGCCGAGATGGGCCTGCGGCTGAAGAGCGCGGTGCCCTCGGCCGAGCTCGACGACCACCGCGCCTGGGTCTCACGCCTCGTCTCCATGGCGCATGCGACCGTTCTGGTGGGCGCGGCGATCCTGGCGCTGGTCATGGTCGCGACGGTCCTCACCGTCGTCTTCGCCACGCGCGGGGCGATGTCGGGCAATCGCCAGATCATCGAGGTGCTGCATTTCGTCGGGGCGCGCGGCTCCTTCATCGCCGGGCAGTTCCAGAGCCACTTCTTCCGGCTCGGCCTGTTCGGTGCGCTCGCCGGGGGGCTCGCCGCCACGCTCGTCTTCGTCGCGATGGGCCTGTGGACGCGCTCCAACCAGGCGACGCCCGAGGCAGACCAGATCAGCGCGCTTTTCGGCGCCTTCGCCATCGGCTGGACGGGCTATGCCGGCGTCGGCCTGCTCATCGCAACCGTCGGCGCCTTGACGGCGTTGACATCGCGTTGGACGGTACAGCGTCAGCTCGCGGCGATCGACATGATCTCGCCGGTCGAGGCCTGACGGAACGAACGGCCGTTGACGAAGCCTTAACGATCCTTGCTGAAACTTCGTGCACGATGACGCGACATTCTTCCTCCCGCCGCGACTGCGGCCCGACAGTGCGGATCCGGCGGTGAGCGCCGCGGCGCGGCTGCCGGCGGCTGTCGGTGCGAGGCGGCGGCGGGCCCGTGTCGCGACGCTGAAGAGCGTCGTCCTCGTCATCCTCCTCGTCGCGGTGCTGGCGGCCGGCTACCTCGCCGGCGGGTTCCTGCGCTTCACCGAGGAGGTCAGCCGCTATGCGCAGGCGCGCCAGGAACAGCGGGCGGATGCGATCGTCGTCCTCACCGGCGGCTCGGCCCGCATCGACCAGGCGATCGATCTCCTCAAGCAGGGCTGGGGCGACAGGCTCCTCATCAGCGGCGTCAATCCCGGCACCAGCATCGCCACGCTCGCCCGCATGACGGCGACGGACCGGTCCTGGTTCGACTGCTGCGTGGACATCGACTATGCCGCGCTCGACACGATCGGCAATGCCGAGATCGCCGCGCAATGGGCCCGCCGGCGCGGCTTCGACGACCTGATCCTCGTCACCAGCGACTACCACATGCCGCGCTCGCTGCTGGAATTCACCCAGCTCTCTGGCCTGCATTCGGTCATCCCCCACGCGGTGCGCCGCAGCGACCTGTGGAAGGGCGAGGCGGTGCCGAGCGTGCCGGGGCTTCGCGTCCTCCTCGTCGAATATGCCAAGCTCGTGGCGGTGCGCCTTCGGTCCGGCATCGGCCTGCCGGTCGGATCGGCGACGAGTTCGCAGATCGCCCGCCTCGACCTGTAGAGCATCGGACGCGGGTTTGCCTTCCCCTCCGCGATGGGGCCGCACGGCGCTTCAAATCGGGGCGCACCCGTCGTAAAGCGATGCCGTCCTGCCGGTCGCGGCTCTTCCCGCACCGCCCCCCGCATCGATGCCCGGAGCGCTCCCGACGATGACCTTCCTGCGCTCGCTCGCCTTCAACGTCCTCTTCTACCTGAACCTCGCCCTGCGCCTCATCGTCCTGGCGCCCATCTTCGTCTTCGTCTCGGAGGCGCGGGGCTGGCGGATCGTCAAGGCCTGGGCCCGGTCCAGCCTCTGGCTCCTCGACAAGGTGGCGGGCACGCGCTCGCTCCTCACGGGGCAGGAGCACCTGCCGGCCGGCGGCGTCATCGTCGCGGCCAAGCACCAGTCCTACTGGGATGTGCTCGTGCTGGTCCCCGAACTCGACCGGCCGACCTTCATCCTGAAGAAGGAGCTGATGGCGGTGCCGCTCTTCGGCTGGTTCGCCCGGCACATGGGCATGATCCCGATCGACCGTTCCAAGCGCGCCGGCGTCCTGCAGGCGATGACGGGCGCGGCCCACAGGGCCGTGGAGGAGGGGCGGCAGATCGTGATCTTTCCCGAGGGCACGCGCACCGAGCCCGGCGCGGAGGCGACCTATCGGCAGGGCGTCTTCCGGCTCTACGAGGCCCTGAACCTTCCGGTCGTGCCGGTGGCGCTCAATTCCGGCCTCTACTGGCCCCGGCGCTCGCTGCTGCGCCGGCCCGGCACGGTGCGCGCGGAGTTCCTGCCGGCCATCGCGCCGGGCCTTGGCCGGGCGGAGTTCCTGGACGCGCTGCGCAATGCCATCGAGAGCCGCACGGCCGAACTCGTCGCCGAGGCCGTGGTGCGGGACGGCTACGGCGAGGAGGCGGCCAAGCGCACGGCCGCGCGCCGGCGCGTGGACACGCCCGCCGCCTGAGACGCGGCCCCCTCAGAGCCTCGCCACGACGTCCTCGAGCCAGGGGTCGCGAAGGCCGAGCGCGCGGATATGGTCCAGCGCGCTCGTGACGTAGTCGATATTGGCGCCCGACCGGCCATGGGCGGAGGCGACGATGCGCGCGGCGTCGGCGACCGCGATCCGGCCGGCATATTGCGCGTGGCCCCGATCCACCACATAGGCGAGCGCGTGCACGCTCGTGCCGCCGTCGAGGCGCACGGCGAGCGCGGTCTCGCGATAGACATTGGTGACGAGTTCGCGCTCGCGGAGATAGGCCGTCACCGCCTCGCGCTCCGCCCCGGCGACGCGGAAGGCCATGCCGACGCAGGAGCCGCCCCGGTCGAGGCCGAAGACGAGGCCCGGGCGCTCGGGCGTGCCGCGATGGACATGGGAATGGATGCAGAGCGAGCGATGATAGCCCCGCGCGCGCGCCTTCGTCGCTTCCAGGAAGGCGAAACCCGGCCGCCACATCAGCGAACCGTAGCCGAAGACCCAGAAATCGTTCATCGCCTTCAAATCGCCTCTTGCGCCATGGAGCGCCGGTGCCGAAGTCCGGCCCGGCAGGGTGCAAAGACACGAAGGATGAGCGGCATGGCAAGTGCAAGCGGACGGGACGGGCGGGCGCAGAGGGCCTTTGTCGTCATCGGCCTCGTGGCGATCCTCCTCGCCGCCCTCCTGTCCGGCGCCTGGTACTATCTGGCGCGCCAGCTCGACGCGCGCGCGGCGTCCGCGATCGAGGAGGCTGCGGCACGGGGCGTTTCGGTGGATTGCCCGCAGCGCGAGGTCTTCGGCTACCCGTTCCGGCTCGGCCTGCGCTGCGCCGCCTTCGGCCTCGACGTGCCGGGGGAGACGCTGCGCCTGACGGGCGGGGCGCTGCGCACCGCCGCCCAGATCTATCGTCCGAACCGCGTCGTCGGGGAGCTCGACGGGCCGGTGGTCGTCACCCGCGCCGACGCGCCGCCCGTGACGCTGACCTGGTCGCTGGCGCAGGCGAGCTCGACCTTCTGGACGCAAGGGGTCGATCATTTCGCGCTCGTCCTCGACGGCCTGTCGGTCGGTGCGGGGGAGCCGGGCGCGGGCGTCTCGCCGCTCGCCGAAAGCGCGCGGGTGGAGGCCCATGGCCGTCGCCGGGAGGCCGATCTCGATCTCGCCCTGTCGGCGCTGCAGCTGCGCGCGCTCGTTCCGGCCGCCGCCGGCCTGCCCGCGGCCGACACCGCGCTCGACGTGACGATCGCGGGCGCGGCCGACTGGCTCGGCGGCGCGGCCGCCGGGCGCTCCATTCCCGAGCTGATGGCCGGGCGCTCCGGCACGTTGCGTGCGATGCGCATCGATCTGGGCGCCAGCGACGCCGATCTTTCCGGCCCGTTCGAGGTCTCGCCGGAGGGCGAGATCAGCGGGCGGCTGCAGCTCGCCGTCACCGATCCGGCGGCCGTGGCCGGGACCGTGGCCGCCGCGGTGCCGGCGCTCGCCGGCGTGGCCAATGCAGTGGCCTCGGCCATCTCGTTCGCGGGACGCGAGGTGGACGGGCGCCGCGTCGTCGATCTCACGCTCGACGAAGGGCGGCTTTCGGCGGGCTTCCTGCCGCTCGGCCGCATCCCGCCGCTGCGCTGAGCCGTTCAGGCCTTCTTCGGGTGCTCGCGCCCGAAGTCCGGCTGCGCCGTGTCCTGCCCGGCCTGGATGATGCCGCGGCGGATGGCGCGGGTGCGCGTGAAGAGGTCGAAGAGCGTGTCGCCGTCGCCCCAGCGGATCGCGCGCTGCAGCAGCGCCAGATCCTCCGAGAAACGGGCGAGCATCTCCAGGACCGCGTCCTTGTTGGTCAGGAAGACGTCGCGCCACATGGTCGGGTCGGAGGCGGCGATGCGGGTGAAGTCGCGGAAGCCGGAGGCGGAGAACTTCACGACTTCCGACTGCGTGACGGTCTCCAGATCGGCGGCGGTGCCGACGATATTGTAGGCGATGAGATGCGGCACGTGGCTGACGATCGCCAGCACCAGATCGTGGTGCTCCGCCGTCATCGTCTCGACATTGGCGCCGCAGCCCTGCCAGAAGCGCCGGGTGGTCTCGACGGCCGCGACATCCGTCTCCTCGCCGGGCGTCAGGATGCACCAGCGGTTGACGAAGAGTTCGGCGAAACCTGCGTCCGGCCCCGAATGCTCGGTGCCGGCCAGCGGATGGGCCGGCACGAAATGCACGCCCGCCGGGATATGCGGCGCCATGGCCGCGATGACCGCGCCCTTCACCGAGCCGACATCCGAGACGATGGCGCCGGGCTTCAGCGCGCCGGCGAGGCCCGCCGTCACCGCGCCGCAGGCGCCGACCGGCACGCTGAGGATGACGAGATCGGCATCGCGCACGGCCTCCGCCGCCTCGGCATGGTAGCTGTCGCCGAGGCCGAGCGCTTGCGCCCGCGCCAGCGTCTCGGCGCTGCGCGTCGAGATGGCGACATGGCGCGCGAGCCCCTTTTCCCGCGCGTTCAGCGCGATCGAGGCGCCGATCAGGCCGATGCCGATCAGCGCCAGACGCTCGACGACGGGTTCGCTCATCGCGCCGCGCCGCCCATGAAGTCGGCGAGCGCGGCCACGACGCCGCGATTGGCCTCGTCGCTGCCGACCGTCAGCCGCAGCGCGTCGGGAAAGCCGTAGCCGGCGACCCGGCGCAGGATGAAGCCGCGCGCGGTGAGGAAGGCGTCGGCCGCCGCCGCCGTGCGCCCGCCCTCGGCCGGGAAATGCACGAGGACGAAGTTCGTCACGCTCGGCGTCACGCGCAGGCCGAGGGCGGAGAGATCCGCCGTCAGGCTCTCCAGCCAGCCGAGATTGTGCGTCACCGCGGTCTCGACATGGGCGCGGTCGGCGATGGCCGCGGTCGCGGCGGCGATGGCGATCGTGTTGATGTTGAAGGGACCGCGGATGCGCTCGACCGCGTCGACGATCGTGTCGGGCGCATACATCCAGCCGACGCGCAGCGCCGCGAGGCCATGGATCTTGGAGAAGGTGCGCGTCATCACGACGTTCTGGGCGCAGGAGACGAGCTCGATGCCCGCCTCGTAGTCGTTGCGGCGCACGTATTCGGCATAGGCCGCGTCGATCACCAGGACGACGCTCTTCGGCAGGCCCTCCTGCAGGCGCCGGACCTCGTCGAAGGGAATGTAGGTGCCGGTCGGATTGCCGGGATTGGCGATGAAGACGAGCTTCGTGCGCTCCGTGACGGCGGCGAGGATCGCGTCGACGTCGATGCGCGCGTCCGTCTCGGGCACGCAGACGGCCGAGGCGCCCGTCGCCAGGATCGCCGTGCGGTGCAGGAGGAAGCCGTGGGCGGTGTGGATGCCCTCGTCGCCGTCGTCGAGATAGGCCTGCGCCAGAAGCGTCAGGAGTTCGTCCGAGCCGTTGCCGCAGACGATGTTGCGCGGGTTGAGGCCGTAGCGCTCCGAGATCGCCGTCTTCAGCGCGCCCGCCTGTCCGTCGGGATAGAGCTCGAGCCGCTCAACGGCCGCGGCGGCCGCCGCGCGCGCGGCCGGCGAGGAGCCGAGCGCGCTCTCGTTGGAGGAGAGCTTGTGCAGCGTCACGCCCTCCGGCGCCTGGCTCTTGCCGGGGACATAGGCCTCGATGTCGAGGATGCCCTTCTTGGGAACGGGTCTCATGGCTGGCTCGCGACCTTGCTGCTGGCGGGCTGGCGGCGGCGCGCGAGATCGCCGACGGGGCCTTTCGCGCGCGCTCGCGGGGATGGCGCCCCCTTAGCGCCGCGGCGCCCCCTTGTCGAGGCGCCTGGGGGGCTGCGGCGTTGCGGAGGCCCGCGCCAGAGCCTATCAAGGCCGCGACAAGGGACGCGGCCGCAGGCGCCCGTCCGCATCGCATTGGTCCCGCCATGACGCTCCATGAGACCCCCGACACGATCGCCGAGGCCGCCGCGCGCGAGGCGGCGGGCCACGGGCTCGTGGCGCATTTCGGCGAGGGGGAGCCGCTGCTCCTCGACGCCGGCCGCGAGCTCTCGCCCTTCCAGATCGCCTACGAGACCTACGGCACGCTGAACGCCGGGAAGTCCAACGCCGTCCTCGTCTGCCACGCGCTCACCGGCGACCACCATGCCGCCAGCCCGTCGCCCGTCACCGGCAAGCCCGGCTGGTGGTCCTCGATCATCGGGCCGGGCAAGCCGATCGACACGGACCGATACTTCGTCGTCTGCTCCAACGTCATCGGCGGCTGCATGGGCTCAACGGGCCCGGCCTCGACCAATCCGGCGACGGGCGAGCCCTACGGCATCGACCTGCCGGTTCTGACCATCCGCGACATGGTGCGGGCGCAGGCGATGCTGATCGACCGGCTGGGGATCGACACGCTGTTCGCCGTCGTCGGCGGCTCGATGGGCGGCATGCAGGTGCTGCAATGGACGGTCAGCTATCCGGAGCGCGTCTTCTGCGCGCTGCCGATCGCCACCGGCGCGCGCCATTCCTCGCAGAACATCGCCTTCCACGAGGTCGGCCGGCAGGCGGTGATGGCCGACCCCGACTGGCGCGGCGGGCGCTACCTCGCGCAAGGCACGGTGCCGCGCAAGGGCCTCGCCGTCGCGCGCATGGCCGCGCACGTCACCTATCTCTCGGAGACGGCGCTGCAGCGCAAGTTCGGCCGCAACCTGCAGGATCGCGATTCGCTCGGCTTCGGATTCGACGCCGAGTTCCAGATCGAGAGCTACCTGCGCTACCAGGGCATGACCTTCGTCGACCGGTTCGACGCCAATTCCTATCTCTACATGACGCGGGCGATGGACTATTTCGACATCGCGGCCGATTTCGGCGGACGCCTGGCCGACGCCTTCCGCGGCTCGAGGACCCGTTTCTGCCTCGTCTCCTTCTCGTCCGACTGGCTGTTTCCCACCGAGGAGAACCGCGCCGTGGTGCATGCCCTGAACGCGGTGGCGGCGGACGTCTCCTTCGTCGAGATCGAGACCGACCGCGGACACGACGCCTTCCTTCTGGACGAGCCGGAATTCCACGCGGCGATCGACGGGTTCCTCTCCTCGGCGGCACGGGCGCGGGGGCTGTGAGCGCGATGGACGCCAGCCCCTCCGTCCGCCCCGCCGTCTCCACCGCCGAGGAGGCCGAGGAGGCCGCGCGCGTCGATCTGCGAATCGTCTCCGACCTCGTGGCCCGCGGCGCGCGCGTCCTCGACGTCGGCTGCGGCGACGGCTCGCTCCTGGAGATCCTGCGCCGCGAACGGGGCGTGGACGCGCGCGGCATCGAGATCGGCCAGCCGAACGTGAATGCCTGCGTGGCGCGCGGCCTCTCGGTGATCCAGGGCGATGCGGACCGCGACCTCGTTCACTATCCCGACGCCGCCTTCGACTACGTGATCCTGTCGCAGACGATCCAGGCGACGCGCGAACCCCACACCGTCCTGTCCGAACTCCTGCGGATCGGCGAGCGGGCGATCGTCTCCTTCCCGAATTTCGGCCATTGGTCTGTGCGCCTGTCGCTCCTGTTCGGCGGGCGCATGCCCGTGACGAGCAATCTCAGCCAGGCCTGGTACGAGACGCCGAACATCCACTTCTGCACCATCCGCGATTTCGTGGAACTCGCCGAGGCGCTGGGCGCGACGGTGGAGACGTCCGTCGCCATCAATTCCAAGGGCCAGAAGATGGGGATGAAGATGCCCTGGGCCTTCTGGAACCTGTTCGGCCAGCAGGCGGTATTCGTCCTCAAGCGGTAAGGGGCGCCTCAGGCCATGAGCGCGGCGGCCGCGACCGGAAGCGCCGTCGCGCCGCCGGGCCCGCGCGCGACGAACGGCTCGGCCGCCTCCTCCTGCTCGACGCGGTTGCGACCGCCGTTCTTGGCCCGGTAGAGCGCCTTGTCGGCGGCCAGGAGAAGGTCTCCCACCGTGCGGATGCCGGCCGGCGAGGCGGCAAGGCCGATGCTGACCGTCATGCCCGGGCCGCCGGTCGCCGCCAGATCGCGCTCCACGAGGCTGCGGATCCGTTCGGCGAGCCGGGCGGCGGCGGCCTCGTTCGTGCCGGGCACGAGGCAGACGAATTCCTCGCCGCCGAGACGCGCCACGAGGGGGACGGTGGCCGGACCGTCCGTCGCGAAGCCGGCGATCGCAAGCCGCAGCACGGCGGCGAAGCGCACCAGCGCCTCGTCGCCCGCCGCGTGGCCGAAGAGATCGTTGATGCGCTTGAAATGGTCGATGTCCAGCACCAGGAGCGTCGCGCCGCCGGCCCGCGCCATCAGCCGTTCGGATCGCGCCAGGAAGGCGCGGCGGTTGAAGAGGCCGGTCAGGGCGTCGGTCGTCGCGGCCTCGCGCTCGCGATCCGCCTCGTTGCCGAGTTCGAGCGTCGTCACCGCCATGACGAGCATGACATAGATCACCATGTAGGCCAGCAGCCAGAGCGCGGCCAGGGGATCGGGCTTGCGCAGCGGCGCGACCACGTCCTCGTTCAGCGCCGAGTAGACCGCCAGAAGGATCGAGAAACCGGTGAGGAGCAAGAGCGAGACAACCGTCACGATCCGGTTCAGCGAGGCGCGGGCGCGATGCGGGCGCAGCAGTTCCACGCACATGGCCGCGCAATAGGCTGTGAAGGCGAGCGTCGCCACGGCGTTGCGCACCGGTTCGGCCTCGAAGAAGGCGGGCACGAGACAGGCGCCGGTCCACAGCGCCGAGCCGATCCAGGTCTCGACGACGGAGCGCGAGCGCGCGTGAACGAGGCGCACGGCCGCCCAGAGAAAGGCGAAGATCTGTATGATGAAGAGCTGCGCCGCCCAGACGGCGAGCCAGTCGGGCACGACCTCGCGCAGCATGAAGAGGAGGCAGCCGAGGGTGGCGCTCGTGGCCGAGGCCGCGATCCAGAGATAGACCCGCTGTTCCCGCCGCCCGAGCCAGAGCGCCCAGAAATAAAGTGCCGTGACGAAATCGATCGCCGTGGCGGCGACGAACAACGTAGCGATGTCGAGCGTCACAATATGCAACCCTTGCCCTAGATGCACTCGCTTATAGATTGCAGCGCTTTACGCATCGATAAGCATGGTACGAAGTCACAGACCCGTGATCGCGGGCGCCGACATCCGCCGCGCTTGCATGGATCCGCCATGGGGCGCGCTGGTCAGAAGCCGCGGATGCGCGCGCCCGCGCCCGCCGGGGCCAGCACCGGCCGCACGACCCGCTTGCGCCGGCGCGCCTTCGTCGCCACCGGCACGCCGCGATAGACCTGCTTGGTCGCTTCCACCACCACGACGCCGGAGAAGACCGGCCAGGCGCTGCGTCCGACGAATTCGCAGAAGCGCACGAAGCCGAGCGCCGAGCGGCGCTTGAAAGGCGGGAAGAACAGGGCGTCCGCAAAGGCCGAGGGCGTGAAGGCGGCCGCGCGCAGGAGGCTGTTCAGCTGCCCGCGCGACCAGGGCCGGCCGGAGCCGAAGGGCGTGTGCTCGAACCGGCTCCAGACGCCGCGCCGGTTGGGCACGACGACGACGAGCCGGCCGCCGGGCGCGAGCACGCGCCAGATCTCGGCCAGCATCTCCTCGGGATTCTCGGCGAATTCCAGCGCGTGCACCATCAGGACGCGGTCGATCGAGGCGTCGACGATCGGCAGGTCGTCGATGCCGACGAGCGCGGTGCGGCAGGGCCTCGGCCCGTCCGGCCAGCGGATCGCGCCCTGGGGAGCCGGCATCAGCGCGAGCGCGCGTTCCGCGTCGGGCGCGAATCGGTCGAGATAGGGCAGGGCGTAGCCGAGGCCGACGAGTCGCTCCTCCGGGATCGGCGTCCACAGCGGCGTGAGCGCCGCCGAGATGGCGCGCGAAGCGGCCGATCCCAGCGGCGTGCCGTAGAAGTCGCGCAGTTCCAGGATGTCGGCATTCGTCGTCAGCGGCGCGCTTCCTCGTTTCGCCAGGGTCCCAGCGATCTATAGTCGCTCGTCCCGCCGAAGCCAGCCTTGCGGGAAAAAGGCCGTGCGATATCGTGCCGGCGGCGTCCCGCGCCCTACCTCGCAGGGTTCGACACCGCCGTTCCACCCGCGAAAGCGCTTGCCATGCCCCGCTTCGACATCGCCCTCTTTCCCTGCCGCACCGACAATTTCGGCGCGATCGTCCACGCGCCCGAGACCGGCACCACGATCGCGGTGGACGCGCCGGAGGAGGGGCCGATCGTGCGGGCGCTGGAGGAGCGAGGCTGGCGCCTGACGCATATCCTGACGACGCACCGTCATGCCGACCACGTGGAGGCGAATGCGGCGCTGAAGGCGCGCTACGGGGCGACGATCTACGGGCCCGCCAGGGAGCGCGACCAGATTCCGGGCCTCGACCACGCGGTCTCCGGTGGCGACGTCCTCGACGTGTCGGGCGTGCGCGTGGAGGTGATCGACACGCCCGGCCACACGATCGGCCACGTCTCCTACTACATGCCCGACGTGGTCGCCCTGTTCGCGGCCGACACCTTGTTCTCGCTCGGCTGCGGGCGTCTCTTCGAGGGAACCCCCGCGATGATGTGGGACTCGCTCCAGCGCCTGCGCGCGCTGCCGGACGAGACCATGCTCTATTGCGGCCACGAATATACCGCGACCAACGCCCGCTGCGCCGTCTCGATCGATCCCGGCAATCTCGCTTTGCAGGAGCGGGTCAAGGAGGTCGAGACGCTGCGGGTGGAGCACCGCGCGACCCTGCCCGTGCCGCTCGGGCAGGAGAAGCGCACCAATCCGTTCCTTCGGGCCGACGATCCGGACCTGATGGAGGCCATGGGCATGGCCGGCGCCGACCCGGTGGAGGTCTTCGCCGCCATGCGAAAGAAGAGGGATACCTACTGATGAGTTCAGCCGCGCTGAAGCTCGTGAAGACGCTCGACCTCAAGCCGCATCCGGAAGGCGGCTGGTACCGCGAGATGTTCCGTGACGAGGCCGGGCCGGACGGGCGCCCGCGCTCGACGGCGATCTACTACCTGCTGGAGGCCGGCGAGACGGCCGAGTGGCACCGGGTGAACCATGCCGCCGAGGTCTGGCACTGGTATGCCGGCGCGCCGCTCGTCATCACCGTCTCGCCCAACGGGCACGACGCCTCGGCCCATCGCGTCGGGCCGGGCATCGGCACGGGCGAGCTGCCGCAGTTCGTGGTGCCGGCCGGCCACTGGCAGACGGCGACCTCGCTCGGCGAGTACACGCTGGTCGGCTGCACCGTCGCGCCGGGCTTCGACTTCGCCGAGCACGAGATGGCGCCTCCCGGCTGGCGCCCGACCCCGCGCCGCCCCGACGGGCGCCGCTGAGGCCGGTGCCGAACGGCTCCGAGGGCTGCTCCGATGGGGCGGCCCTCTTTTGCGATGGCGTCAGGGCCGGACGCTTCTTCGGCCGGGTTGCCGCACGAGCCGCGCGAAGAGCGGCAGGGCGGAGAGCGCCGCGCCCGCGGTGACGAAGAGGGCCGCGGCGACGATCGCGCCGGTGAGCACGGCCTCGCCGGCCAGGATCAGCACGAGGGTCGACAGGAGCGGTGCCGCGTAGCTCGCCGCGCCGATGACCTGGATGTCGCCGTGCTTCACCCCGTAGTCCCAGACGTAGAAGGCGAGGCCGACGGGGAAGAGGCCGAGAAGGACGACGCAGGTCCATTGCCCCGGCCCCTGCGGCCAGACGGTCGTCTCGAACAGGAGATGGCAGACGAGGGAGAGGGCGGCCGTCGCCGCGCAGAAGCCCGTCACCACGTCCGTCGGCACGGTGCCGAAGCGTCGCGACAGGAGCGAGTAGGCCGACCAGAAGAGCGCGCAGAGCGCGGCGAGCCCGTAGCCGAGCGCGTATTGCGGGGAGAAGGCGACCGAGCCGCCGCGCGTGACGATGAGGCCGGCGCCCACGAGCCCGAGCACGGCCCCCGCCGCGTGGAACCAGCGCAGGCGCTCGCCCGGCAGGAAGGCCGAGCCGAGGACGATCAGGAGCGGCCAGAGATAGGCGATGAGGCTCGCCTCCGCCGGCGGCGCGTTGCGCAGGGCTGCGAAGTAGAGCGCGTGATAGCCGAAGAGGCCGCCGATGCCGAGCGCCCAGACCGCCGGCAGCTGGCGGAACACTTTCGGGCTCGCCCCGCGCGCGACGAAGATCACGAGCCCGACCAGCGTGCCGATGCCGAAGGTCAGCGCGTTCATCTGGAACGGCGGCACGGCGCCGCTGCGAGCGGTCAGAAGCGCCAGCAGCGACCACATGAGCACGGCCGCAAATCCCGATAACGTCCCCATCTCGCCTTCCAGCCTCTCGCCCAGGTCCCCGGTCGGCGGCCACATCGGCCGCCCCGGATGCGTGCGTCAAGCGAGGCGGCGCTACTTCACCGCGACGGACGTCGCCGAGAGGGTCAGCGGGCCGACCTGCGTCGGGATCATGGCGTAGACCGGCACATAGACGTCGGGGCGCGCGATGGGGGCGAACCAGAGCTGGATCGTCTGCCCCTTCAGGTAGTTCAGGCCCTTGGAGGAGCGGTCGTAGCCGCCGACGGGCTGGATGCGCACGTTGCAGACATGCGCCTCGCCCTCGTAGCCGTTCATCTTGTAGGCCCGCTTGCCCTGCGCGGAGAGGTTGAGGTCGAGCCGCGACCAGCCGTCGTAGAGGCGCAGGGTGCGCCGGCAGACCGAATCGGGCTTGTCGGCGCGGATCATCAGGCCGCTCAGCGGATCGACGACGGAGGCGAGCTGCGCGCGGGCGATCGGCACATAGTCGGGCTTGGGCTTGCCGCGGCGGGGAAAGACATTGGCCGAGACGACCCGGCCGCCGGAGAACTTGATGTCGCTCGACCACTTCTTCTCGCCGGTCGCGTAGTTCAGCCCGTAGCTGTCCGCCAGGAAGCCGCGCGGGGTGAGTCGGCCCGACACCTTGCTCGTGCCCCCCGTCTGCGAGACGAGCGCGCCGAGCCCGGCCGAGGAGAGGCTGCCCGAGACCTGGAAACGCGCGCCGTCGATCACGGTGTCGAAGGAGGCGCGCCCGATGGGCAGGCCGATCACGGACATGCCGTATTGCGTCGTCACCGTCTGCCGCTCGGCCTTCGCGCCCGCGGGCGCAAGGAGAAGGAGGGCGCCAAGGGCGGGGGCGAGGAGGCGCTTTCGGGCCATGGAGGTGATCCTGCGGAAGGCGAGCGATGGAGCACTCTACCGCAGGTGCGAAGCCCGCCGCGAGCCTTGCATCGCCCCATCACCGAAAATCGTCCGCGCCTGCGCGCGGCCGGACGCGGCTTTCGCCCGAAGTCTTGACGCTGGCGAGCGCATGCGCTTATAGGAGCGGCAGTTTCCCGATCATGCCCGACCGCAGTGATCGCGCCGGATTTCGGCGGCGTGTCTCGTCCGGGCGCTTGGTACTTCGAAAGGTGATCCGATGTCGCGCGCTTGCGAACTCACGGGCAAGGCCGTCCAGTCCGGCAACAATGTCAGCCACGCGAACAACAAGACGCGTCGCCGCTTCCTGCCGAACCTGTGCAACGTCACGCTCATCTCCGACGCCCTCGGCCAGCGCGTGCGTCTGCGCGTCTCGGCGAACGCGCTACGTTCGGTCGAGCATCGCGGCGGCCTCGACGCCTTCCTGCTCAAGGCCCGCGAGATCGAGCTTTCGCAGAAGGCCAAGCTCCTGAAGCGCCAGATCGCCAAGAAGGTCGCCGCCGCCGCTCCGACGAGCGAAGCGGCCTGATCCAGCGAAGTCCCGGCCGGTCTCGACCGGCCGACCGACGCGCCATTCCGGGATCGGCGGCCTTGCGGCCGGCGGTCCCTTTTCTTTGATGCCGGCGGCGCCGCGAGGGAGTCGTCCCTGCCGTTCCGGCCCTCACGCCCGACATCCCCGCGCCGCCGCGCGCGGGACGCCCCGACCGCTGGTGCCATAACCCAGCCTAAAAAAATGGAACGCCCCGATGGCCCGATCCGTCTCGCTTTTCTCCACGCCCCTCCTGCCGGCCACGGCCATGGCGGTCGTGGTGCTGGCCTCCAACATCCTCGTCCAGTTTCCGGTGCCCTGGAGCGTCGGCCCGCTGGCGCTCGGCGACATCCTCACCTTCGGTGCCTTCACCTATCCCTTCGCCTTCCTGGTGACGGATCTGACGAACCGCCTGCACGGGCCGCGCGCGGCGCGCCGGGCGGTCTATGCGGGTTTCGCGGTGGCGGTCGCGACCTCCATCGCCATGCCGCCGCTGCTCTTTGCGGCCGGGCTCCTGCCCTTCGAGACGACGGGCGAGCGGCTCGCGCGCATCGCCTTGGCCTCGGGCACGGCCTTCCTCTTCGCCCAGCTCCTCGACATTGCCGTCTTCAACCGCCTGCGCGGCCGCGGCTGGTGGAAGGCGCCGGCCTTCGGCTCGGTCTCCGGCTCGCTTCTGGATACGGCGGTGTTCTTCAGCCTCGCCTTCGCGCCGGCCTTCGTCTTTCTCGGCGCGGGAGACGAGTTCGCGCTGGAGAGCGCGCCGCTCCTCGGCCTGTTCGCCACCGAGGTTCCGCGCTGGATCTCCTGGGCGCTCGGGGACCTGACGGTGAAGCTCCTGATCGCGGCCTTCGCGCTCGTGCCCTACCGGGTCGTCGTGGAACTGGTGCTGCCGGCCGACAGGGCGCGCCTGCGCGCCTGAGGGCAGCGCGGGTCGGAGGCACGCCTCACGGCGCGCGCGGCGCGTCCAGCCCGGCGGCCTTGCCGTCGTCCACGAGGCGGAATTCCAGGACGATGTTGCGCTGGAGGAAGGAGCCGTTGTCGTCGGAGACGAGCGTCAGGCGCGTCGCGCCCGCATCGTCCGTCCACACGTCGAGCCCTTCCATGTTGTCGATCTCGTCCGAGAGGTCGGCCTCGAAGATCACCGGTCCGGTGACGACGGCGCCCGGGCGGATCGTCTCGCCGGCGATGCGGCGGATGCGGCTGCCGAGTCCGCCGAACGGGCCGGTATAGCGCCGCTCCAGGAGCAGGAGGTCGCCGTCCGGCAGGAAGGCGCCGTCCGTCACGTCCCAGTCCGTCTCGCGCTCCACCGTGAAGGGGCCGTTGCGGCGGCCGCCCAAGAGGCCGGCATAGAGGCGCCCCTGCGTGTCGAGCGAGCGTTCGGACACGGCGACGAGGGCGCCGGCGAGCGGGCCGTCCTTCGGCGAGGCGGCGATGGTCTCGATGCCGCGATTTGCGCGCAGCTCGCGGCGCGGAATCGGCAGGGGCACCGGACGGCCGGGCGCCGCGAAGGGGGTGGCGGCACCGCGATAGGACAGGATGCGGTGGTTGCGCTCGAAGCCGACGAAGACCTCGTCGCCGCGAATGGCGAGGGCTTCGGCGTCGGCCGAGGCCTTGCCGCCCATGTCCTCGCCCTGCGCATCCAGCATCGGCGCCATCACGGCATCCTCGATGCCCTTCAGCCGGCCCGCCTCGTCCCGCCGGAACGCCCCGGCGAACCAGACGCCGCTGTCGGTGACGGCGAGAAAGCGGCGGCCGCCGTCGCGCAGGCGCATCGACGAGATCCCCTTCAGGCGATTGTCTCCGGAGCTGAACTGCAGGCCGCCGATAAATTCGAGCGCCCCGTAGCGCGTGCGCCCGGACGTGCGCGAGAAGGCTTCGATACGGCTCGCCGTCACCGCGATGGGCGACGCGCCGCCGACGACCGGCGCGCGGGCCGAGGAGGGCAGGGGCGCGAGGATCAGAGCCGCCAGAGCGACACCGGCAAGGCGTGTCGACAGATGTCTCACCGGGTGCCGGCCGCGCGGATTCGGGCCGGGGCGCGACCGCCGGAGCCTTCCTGCTCGAAGAGGCTGGCGAGCTGCTCGGTCATGGCGCCCGCCAGTTCCTCGGCATCGACGATGGTGACGGCGCGGCGATAGTAGCGCGTCACGTCATGGCCGATGCCGATGGCGAGAAGCTCGACGGGCGAGCGCGTCTCGATCTCCTCGATGACGGCGCGCAGGTGCCGCTCGAGATAGTTGCCGGGATTGACCGAAAGCGTCGAATCGTCCACCGGCGCGCCGTCCGAGATCATCATGAGGATGCGGCGCTGCTCGGACCGTGCGATCAGCCGGCGGTGCGCCCAGAGCAGCGCCTCGCCGTCGATATTCTCCTTCAGAAGTCCCTCGCGCATCATCAGGCCGAGATTGCGCCGCGCCCGGCGCCAGGGTGCGTCGGCGGACTTGTAGATGATGTGGCGCAGGTCGTTGAGGCGGCCGGGCTTCTGCGGCTTGCCGGCCTTCAGCCAGGCCTCGCGCGACTGCCCGCCCTTCCAGGCGCGCGTGGTGAAGCCGAGCACCTCCACCTTCACGCCGCAGCGCTCCAGCGTGCGCGCGAGAATGTCGGCGCAGGTCGCCGCGACCGTGATCGGGCGCCCGCGCATCGAGCCGGAATTGTCGATGAGGAGCGTGACGATCGTGTCGCGGAAGTCGGTGTCGCGCTCCATCTTGTAGGAGAGGGGTTGCATCGGGTCTGTCACGAGGCGTGTGAGGCGGGCCGTGTCGAGATAGCCCTCCTCGAGGTCGAAGTCCCAGGAGCGGCTCTGCTGCGCCATGAGGCGGCGCTGCAGCCGGTTGGCGAGGCGGCCGACGACGCCCTGGAGCGAGGTCAGCTGCTTGTCGAGGAAGCCGCGCAGGCGCTCCAGTTCCGCCTCGTCGCACAGGTCCTCGGCGCCGACCGTCTCGTCGAAGGCCATGGTGAAGGGCTTGTAGTCGCTCTCGCCGAGCGCGGAGGGCGGGGCCTCGCGCGGGCGGCGCGACTCGCCGGGCGTCTCGCTGTCGGGGCTGTCGTCGTCGACGGGGTCATCGGCGGTCACCTCCGAGGATTCGGCTTCGGCGGCGTCCTGATCCTCGCCCTCGGTCTCCGACTCCTGCGGCTGCGCCTCGTCGGAGCCCGCCTCGCGCTCGGCGCCGCCTTCCTCCTGGTCGCGGGTCTGGCTGTCGCCCTGTTCCTCGTCCTGCGAGTCCTCGTCGCTCTCGTTCTCCTGGCCGAGCTCCTCGGCCATCTCGAGCGAGACGAGCATGTCGCGCATGGCGCGGGCGAAGCCCTCCTGGTCCTCGATCGTCTCGGAGAGCTTGTCGAACTTCTCGCCGGCCCGCTCCTCCACGAAATCGCGCCAGAGATCGACGAGCGCGCGCGCGCTCGGCGGCACGGGGCGGCCCGTCAGCTTCTCGCGCACCATGAGGGCGATGGCGTCCTCCATCGGCGCCTCGGCGCGGTCGTTGACCTCCGAGAGAGAGGAGCGGAAATACTTGTCCTCCAGCATGGAGGCGAGATTGTCGGCGACGCCCGGCATGGCATTGGCGCCGATCGCCTCGCAGCGCGCCTGCTCCACCGCGTCGTAGACGGCGCGCGCGCTCTTGCCCTCCGGCGAGAAGGAAGCGTGCAGGCGCGTGTCGTGTCGCGCCTTGCGCAGCGCCATCGCGTCGGCGATGCCGCGGGTCACGGCGACGTCGTTCTTCGAGGCGCGCTTGGGAAGTTCGGGCAGGCGCGCGCGCTTGCCGGCAAGGCCCGGCCGGTCGGCGGCATAGGTCACTTCCAGCTCGGCATCGCCCGCGATGGCGCGCAGGCAGCCCGCGACGGCGCGCCGGAAGGGCTCGCGATCGGCCGCGACCTTCGCCTTGCCGCCGCGCTGGTTGTCGCCGATGCGTGCCATCAGTGCCTCGATCTTGTCCGGTAGGGTGTCGTTCGTTCGTTCGCGCTTCGAGCAGGCTGCCTCATCGCCAGACCTTCGCGCGCAAGGGCCGGCCCGACGCGTCGACGACGAGAGGGTGAAGGTTCGGCTCGCCGGCGCCGTCGGTCGCCACGAGCACCCGGATCATGCCCTTGCCCGGCAGCGACGGCAACGCGCCGTCGCCGGTGGCAGAGGTGCGGATCGGCCCGTCGACGGACGTCTCGTCCATCACCGCGAAGGCCGCCTGCGGGCAGCGCAGGGTTAGGCCCGGAAGGGGCGCCGCGTTGGGATTGACGACCCGCAGTTCGGTCAGCTTCAGCTCGCCCTCGAAACGCACCGCCACTCCCTGCACGCTGCAATCGCCGAGCTTCGTCAGACCCGGAACGGCGACGCTGCGGAACTCGTAGCGCGGCGCCTTGGCGAGCCGGCCGAACAGGCGGTCGATCGCCCAGCTCGCCGCAACGGCGCCCAGCGCCGCGCCCGCGATCGTCGCGGCGATCGCGGGCACATCCATCGCGTCAGTCCAGGACCACGTTCGCCGAGCTCTCCGGCAGTTCCTCGCCGAAGGCACGCTGGTAGAACTCGGCCACCAGCGGGCGTTCGAGATCGTCGCACTTGTTGAGGAAGGTCACGCGGAAGGCGAAGCCGACATCGTGGAAGATCTCGGCATTCTCGGCCCAGGTGATGACGGTGCGCGGGCTCATCACGGTGGAGAGGTCGCCGTTGATGAAGGCCGAGCGCGTCATGTCGGCGACGCGCACCATCTTGGAGACGACCTGCCGTCCGTCCTTGGTCGCGTAGCTCTTGGCCTTCGAGAGAACGATGCCGACCTCGTTGTCATGCGGCAGGTAGTTCAGCGTGGTGACGATGGACCAGCGGTCCATCTGCGCCTGGTTGATCTGCTGCGTGCCGTGATAGAGACCGGTCGTGTCGCCGAGGCCGACCGTGTTGGCGGTGGCGAAGATGCGGAAGGCCGGGTGCGGGCGGATGACGCGCGCCTGGTCGAGAAGCGTCAGGCGGCCGGAGGATTCCAGCACGCGCTGGATGACGAACATCACGTCGGGACGCCCGGCATCGTACTCGTCGAAGACCAGCGCCACGTTGTTCTGGTAGGCCCAGGGCAGGATGCCGTCCCGGAACTCGGTGACCTGCATGCCGTCCTTCACCGAGATCGCGTCCTTGCCGACGAGATCGATGCGGCTGACATGGCTGTCGAGATTGACGCGCACACAGGGCCAGTTGAGGCGCGCAGCGACCTGCTCGATATGGGTGGACTTGCCGGTGCCGTGATAGCCCGAGACCATGACGCGCCGGTTGCGCGCGAAGCCGGCCAGGATCGCCAGCGTCGTCTGCCGGTCGAACAGGTAGTCCGGGTCGATATCGGGCACATGGGCTTCGGCCGCCGAATAGGCCGGCACGATCAGGTCGCTGTCGAAACCGAAGGTTTCGCGGACGGAGACCGTGGCGTCCGGCAGGGAGGCCACTTCCTTTTCCGCTGCACTCATCACACCTCCAGGGGCACGGCCGCCTTCGGCGTGCCTGTCGTCATCATCGCGTCGCCATCCCGGCGCATCGTCCCGTCGCGGAACGCGGCGGCGGCGGGCGCCGCAGCGCCTGTCGCCGGGCCCGCGTTCCCCGCGCTTAGCAAAACCCGGACTGCTTCAAAAGCTTGTAGGCCTGGATGACGTCGCGCAGCCGGTCCTCGGTCGAGCGGTCGCCGCCATTGGCGTCTGGATGGAGCTGCTTCACGAGAGCTTTATAGCGGGCGCGCACGGCTTCGCCAGTCGCACCTTCGGTCAGGCCCAACTGTTCGAAGGCCTTCACCTCGAGCGAGCGCACCTTGCGGCGCGGGGGCGGGGCCATGGGCTGGCCGTCCGCGCCGAAGAGGTTGAACGGATCCTTCGGGCGCTGGCCGGGCCGGCGCGCGGCGCGTCGGGCGGCCGGCGTCGGGCTGGCGCTCGGATTGGCCGTGCCGTTGTGCCCCATCGGGAAGGTGGGGCGGTGGCCGGTCATCGCGTCCTTCAGGAAGCGCTGGATGTCCTTGTCGTCGAGGCCCGAGAAGTAGTTGTAGGCCTTGTTGTACTGGCGCACGTGATCGACGCAGAAGTTGAGGTACTTGCCCTCCTGGTCGCGGCCGAGGGGCGCCTTGTGGCTTCCCGGCTCGTGGCAGCCTTCCCAGGCGCATTCGGGCGTGCGCGGCGGGGTCGGGCCCCCGCGCTTGCTGCCGCCGACGCGGATCCCGTCGAAAAATTTGGAGTCGAGCTTCATCACGCCGGATTATGGTGCCCGCGGAAGGGGCGAACAAGAATTGACAGATCGGAAAATGCCGCCGACGAAGCGGCACGCCCCCCGGCCGCGACCGGGCGCCCTCCATCGACAGGAACTGTGTGCGAAGAATGACGATCCAGAAGACCATCGAGGCCAAGCTTGAGCGGGCCTTCTCGCCCAGCGCGCTGGCCGTCGTCAACGAGAGCCATCTGCATGCCGGCCACCACCATTCCGGCAGTGACCATCACGAGGCCTTCGACGGCTCGGGCGAGACGCATTTCCGCGTCCGGATGGAGAGCCCGGCCTTCGCCGGCCTGTCGCGCCTGGAGCGCCACAGGGCCGTGAACGCCGTGCTCGCCGAGGAACTGGCCGGCGGCGTCCACGCGCTGGCGATCGAGGCGCGGGCACCCGGCGAGCCGCAGCGCCGGTGAGCCCGCAGGAGGGGAGAGGCGCGCGGGAGGCGCGCGCCGGCACGCGCGGCCGCAAGCGGGCGGCGCGGCGGGCCGTCGGGCTCTCCTTCGTCGCCGCGCTTTCCGCTCTGGCCGGCATGACCGACGCCATCGGCTTCCTCGCCGCCGGCCAGTTCGTCTCCTTCATGAGCGGCAACACGACGCAGCTCGCCATCGCGCTCGCGGCGGGCGACGGGCGCGTCGTCGCGCTCCTGGCCGCCACGCTCTGCCTCTACGTCCTCGGCAACGCGTTCGGCATCGTCGCCCTGCGCCTCCTCGGCGGTCGCCAGCCGGCGCTCCTGACCCTTCTCGCGCTGCCGCTGGCGACCGCCGCCCTCCTGCCGGGGCCGGGCGGGGCGCCGCTCGCGATCTTCTGCGCGGTCCTGTCCATGGGTCTTGTGAACGCCGCCGTCGAGCGGATCGACGGGCATGCCTTCGGCATCACCTACGTCACCGGCGCGCTGTCGCGCTTCGGGCGCGGCCTCGGGCGCCGCATGCTCGGCGAATCCTCGCGTGCCTTCGTGCTCGATCTCGTGCCCTTCGCGGGCATGATGGCCGGCGCCGTGGCGGGCGCGGCCGCCTCCAGCGCCCGCGGGCGCGAGGCGCTGCTCCTGCCGGCGGGTCTGGCGCTCGGTCTGGCCGTCGCCAGCGCCTTCATTCCCCGCGGCTGGCGGCGTCGCTATGTCGGTCTTCCCCGGCCGCGCCGGACGAAGCGTCCGCCGGCGCGCTGACGGGCGCTTCGTCCGCCTCGCCCGCGCGCTCCTCCAGAGGCACGAAATCGGCCTCGCCCGCCTCGTGCCAGCCTTCGTCATAGGCCTCGTAGAGCTCTTCGGGCGCCGGCTCGTGCATGTCGCCGACCGGCACGGGCGCGCCGACGCGCTTGACCGGCACGACGACGCTCGCCGGGCGGATGCGCAAGGTGGCGATGCGGTTCTTGTCGCGTTTCAGGACCGTGAAGCGCTTCTGGAAGAAGGTGAAGGCCTGCCGCTCCTCGGGGATCGTCTGCGCCTCGTGGATCACGAGGCCGGCGATCGTCACCGCCTCGTCGTCGGGCAAGGTCCAGTCGAGGGCGCGGTTGAGGTCGCGGATCGGCACCTGTCCGTCGACGACGACCGAGCCGTCGGCCTCCGTGCGCACGCCCTGCACGTCGATATCGTGCTCGTCGGCGATGTCGCCGACGATCTCCTCCAGGATGTCCTCCAGCGTGACGAGGCCCTCCACCTCGCCATACTCGTCGACGACGACGGCGAAATGCATCTTGCGGCGCAGGAAGGCGTTGAGCTGGTCCTGGAGCGTCGTCGTCTCCGGCACGAACCAAGCGGGCGTCGCCACTTTCAGGATGTCGATCGCGGCCGGGTCGTTGCCGGCCTCCGCGACGGCGCGCAGCACGTCCTTGGCGTGGACGACGCCGACGATGTTGTCGCTCGCGCCCTTCCAGACGGGCAGGCGCGTATAGGGACTGTCGAGCACCTGGCGCACGATCTCGGCCGGCGCGTCGCCGGCATTGATCGTGCGCATCGTCGTGCGGTGGACCATCACGTCGAGGACTTCGAGCTCGTGCAGGTCGAGAAGGCCGCCCAGCCGGTTGCGGTCGGCGTTGACGAGCGCGCCCTCGCGGTGGAGCACCTCCAGCGCGCCGCGCAGCTCCTCGTGGGCCGAGAGCATGGAGGCGCCGGACTGGAGGCGCGTGCCGAAGGCGCGCAGGAGGAAGCGCACCACCGCGTTCACGCCGGCCGTCGGCGGGGCGAGGAGGAGGACGGCGAGGCGCACGGGGCGGGCGAGGCGCAGCGCCACGCTTTCGGGCCGCGCGATGGCGACCGAGCGCGGCAGGATCTGCCCGAAGACGACGACGAGCGTGCCGGTGAGGAGGATCGCGTAGAGAAGGCCGATCGGCCCGAAGAGTTCGAGGAAGCTGCTGGCGGCCAGCGCGGCGGCGAGGATGTCGACCAGCGTGCCGCCGATGACGAGCGCGCCGATCAGCCGGTCCTTCTTCTCGGTGAGGCGCAGGAGAAGCGGCGCGCCGACGACGCCCTGCGTGACGAGCGCCTGGATGCGCGCGGCCGAGAGGGCGGTCGTGGCCGTGCGCGCCGCCGCGAAGAAGGCCGAGACGGCGACGAGAAGGAGGACGCCGCTCAGCGTCCACCAGAGTTGAGGGCTTTCGAGCGCGGCCGCCGTCAACGCGCCCGCCTCACGCGGTGAGCTCCGCGCGCAGGAAGCGCTCGAGCGCGGCGGGCTCGATGTCGCGCGCCACGAAGGCCTCGCCGAGAGCGCGCACCAGGATGAAGGTCAGCCGGCCGCGCGCCACTTTCTTGTCCTGCTGGATCGCGGCCATCAGGCCCTCGACGGTGAAGGGCTCGCCCGGAACGTCGGCGATGCGCGTCGGCAGTCCCGCGGCGGCAAGATGGCGTGCGACGCGGCCGGCGAGCGCGGGATCGCACAGGCCGAGCTCGGCCGAGAAGCGGTGCGCGAGGCACAGGCCGATCGACACGCCCTCGCCATGGACGAGACGGGCGGGATCGTAGCGCACGCCCGCCTCCAGCGCGTGGCCGAACGTGTGGCCGAGATTGAGAAGCGCGCGGTTGCCGTGCTCCTCCTCGTCGCCGGCGACGACGGCGGCCTTGGCCGCGCAGCTCTCGGCGATCGCCCGGCCCCGCTCGGGCCCGCCGGCGAAGATCGCCTCGCGCGCCCCTTCGAGCCAGGCGAAGAAGTCCGGCCGGTCGATCAGCCCGTATTTGACGACCTCGGCATAGCCGGCGGCGAATTCGCGCGGGCTCAGCGTGTCGAGAAGATCGGTGTCGGCCAGCACCAGGACCGGCTGGTGGAAGGCGCCGATCAGGTTCTTGCCGCGCGGCGAGTTGATGCCCGTCTTGCCGCCGACGGAGGAATCGACCTGCGAGAGGAGGGTCGTCGGCACCTGCACGAGCTTCATGCCGCGCCGCACGATGGCGCTGGCGAACCCCGCCAGATCCCCGATCACGCCGCCGCCGAGCGCGACGACCGCATCGCCACGCTCAAGTCGCGCGGCGATGACGGCGTCGACGACGCGTTCCAGATGCGCGAAGCTCTTCGTCGTCTCGCCGGCCGGCAGGACGATTTCCGTGTGGTCGATGCCCGCCCGCGTCAGCGAGGCCTGCAGGGCCGGGAGGTGATGGCCCGCGACCGTCTCGTCGGTGACGACGGCGACGCGCGCGCCGGGCAGCCGGTCCGCGATGCGCGCGCCGGCCGTGGCGAGGAGGTCGGCCCCGATGAGGATGTCGTAGGAGCGGGGCCCGAGGTCGACAGGCACGCGGGCGGGCTCGCCCGCCTGCGGCGCCGCGTCCCGGCGGATCGGTTCGCCCATCAGGCCGTCTCCTTCGCAAGTTGCAGCGCGAGCGTCTCGGCGATCTCCAGCGCGATCGTCTCGCGCTTCACATTGCGGCTGACGATCGTCACGTCCGCCAGCGCGTAGACCGGGTAGCGCCTGGCCATGAGGTCGGCCATCACGCCGCGCGGATCGGCGCTCCTCAGGAGCGGGCGGTTGCCGCGCCGGCCGACCCTGTCCATCAGCGTGTCGAGATCGGCCTTCAGCCAGACGGTGATCGTGTTCTCCTTCAGGACGGCCCGCGTGCCCTCGTCCATGAAGGCGCCGCCGCCGGTCGCGATGACCTGCGGCCCGTCCTGCGAGAGGCGCCGCACGACGCGGGCCTCCAGCGCCCGGAACTCGGGCTCGCCATAGGCGGCGAAGAGTTCGGGCACGCTCATGCGCGAGATCGTCTCGATCTCGACGTCGCTGTCCTTGAAGGGGAGGCCGAGAATCTGCGCCAGCCGGCGTCCGACCGTCGTCTTGCCCGCGCCCATCAGCCCGATCAGCGTGACCGACCGAGGGCCGAGGCGGCTGACGATGGCCGCCCGTGCTTCGGGTGTGAGGTCGCAGATCATGGGGCCTTTCGCGGCGAAACGGGTCTGATCTCAGGTTTCGAGGGGCAAACAGGAATTCGCCCGTTGCGTCAAGCCGCGCTCCGCCCGCCTCCGAGCCGCGCTTGCAACGCCCTTCGTATGAGCTAGAACGACGCGTCCGCGAGGGGACGCCTTTTGCCGAAAGTGAGACACCGCGAACGATGCCGACCCTCGTCCGCCTCCTGACGATTCTCGCCCTCGTCGCAGGGTTCGTCCTCGCCGTCATGGCCGCGCTCGTGACCTTCGTGGAGCCGACGCGCCGCGAGACGATCGTGGACGTGCCGCTGCCGCGCTTCGAGCCGGCGCCGGAGGTGGAGGCCGCGCCCGAGGCGGTCGCGCCGGTCGAGGACGCGCCGGCGAGCCCACCGGCGCCGCAATGAGCGCCGGCGCGCGGGACGGCGCGACGATCGAGGCCTTCCTGGAGATGATGGCCGTGGAGCGGGGCGCGGCCGAGAACACGCTTCAGGCCTATCGGCGCGATCTCGAGGACGCGGCCGGCTTCCTGGCCGGGCGCGGCGCCACGCTCGCCGGCGCCGACACGGACGGGCTGAGGGCCTATGTGGCGCGCCTCAACGACCAGGGATTCGCCGAGACCAGCCAGTCGCGGCGCCTCTCGTCGCTGCGCCAGTTCTACCAGTTCCTCTATGCCGAGGGGCGGCGCGGCGACGACCCGACCGGGCCGCTCGAAAGCGTGCGGCGCGTGCGGGCGATTCCGAAGATCATGAGCGAGGACGAGGTCGACCGGCTTCTGGCCCGTTCGGCGCTGGAAGCTGCGGCGGCGGGCCTTTCGCCCGGCGAGGCGGCGCGGGCGGCGCGCATGAACGCGCTGGTCGAACTCCTCTACGCCACGGGCCTGCGCGTCTCCGAACTCGTCTCGCTGCCCAAAGCGGTGCTGCGGGCGCGAAGCCGCGTCATCGTCGTGCGGGGCAAGGGCGACAAGGAGCGCATGGTGCCGATCGGCCTCGCCGCGCAGGAGGCGCTGGCGGCCTTTTCCGAGGCGATGCGGGTCGCCGGGCTCGGGCAGGAGAGCGAATGGCTCTTTCCCGCCCTTTCCGAGAGCGGCCACCTCACGCGCCAGGCCTTCGCGCGCGATCTCAAGGCGCTGGCGGCGCGCGCGGGCATCCCGGCCGCGCGCATCTCGCCGCATGTGCTGCGCCACGCCTTCGCCAGTCACCTCCTGCAGAACGGCGCCGACCTCCGTTCGGTCCAGGCGCTGCTCGGCCATGCCGACATCTCGACGACGCAGATCTACACGCATGTGCTGGAGGAGCGCCTGATCCGGCTCGTGACCGACCATCACCCGCTGTCGGACCTGGCGGGCGACTGAGGGCGCTCGATCAACGGGCAGGGCGCCGCGTCGTCCGCAGCGCGAGCGCGGCGAAGAGGAGGGCGGCCGGCCCGAGGAGGAGCCCGGCGCGCAAGGGCGCCTCGGCGGCATCCGCTGCTTCCGCGGCGCAGTCCATCGCGTGCCGCGCGGGCCGCGCGCTTAGTTTCTTGACAAGCGCAGGGCGCGTCGCCAGTTTCCCGCCGGAACTCGAACCGCCCGGCCACGCTGCTGCCGCGACCGGCTCCCGGCCGGACGGTCCGTCCGGACGCCCGCAAAGAGGCGTCCCGGCCGCGGGGCGGCCGAAACCCCACGGACCGCATGCACAACTATCTCGAATTCGAAAAACCGGTCGCCGATCTCGACGGCCAGATCGTCGCCCTGAAGAAGCTGGGAACGGGCGAGGACGGCGGCGTCGACGTCGCCGACGAGATTCAGCGGCTGGAGAAGCGCTCCCGCGACGCGCTCGCCGATCTCTACAGGAAGCTGACGCCCTGGCAGAAGACGATGGTGGCCCGCCATCCCGACCGGCCGCACTGCCTCGACTACCTCTCCGCGCTCATCACCGACTTCACGCCGCTCGCCGGCGACCGTTCCTATGCCGAGGACCACGCGATCGTCGCCGGATTCGGGCGCTTCGACGGTGTCTCCGTCGCCGTGATCGGCCAGGAGAAGGGCAACGACACGCAGACGCGCCTCAAGCACAATTTCGGCATGGCCCGGCCCGAGGGCTACCGCAAGGCCGTGCGCATCATGGAACTCGCCGAGCGCTTCGCGATTCCCGTCCTGACGCTCGTCGACACGGCCGGCGCCTATCCGGGCATCGGCGCCGAGGAGCGCGGCCAGGCCGAGGCCATCGCCCGCTCCACCGAGACCTGCCTCAACCTGAAGGTTCCGCTCGTTTCGCTGGTGATCGGGGAGGGCGGCTCGGGCGGCGCCATCGCCATCGCCGCGGCCAACCGCGTCCTCATGCTGGAGCACGCGATCTATTCGGTGATCTCGCCGGAGGCCGGTGCCTCGATCCTGTGGCGCGACGCGACGCGCGCCCGCGACGTGGCGCAGGCGATGAAGATCACCGCGCAGGACCTCAAGGAGTTCGGCATCATCGACGAGATCGTCGACGAGCCGCTGGGCGGCGCCCACCGCTCGCCCGAAGAGGCCATCGCCAACGCGGCCGGCGCGATCCGGAACGCCTTCGCGGGCCTGTCCGGTCTCGACGGTGAGTCCCTGCGGCGACAGCGGCGCGAAAAGTTCCTCGCCATCGGGCGGAATATCTAGAGCGTTGCCGGCCGGCCACAGGTCGCCGGCCGAATCCGTCTCGCCGCAGGCCCTGCATTGCGGCGGTTCCCGTGCGCCGGTAAACCCTTGGTGAAGGTGAGCTGCGTATCCCCGCACATTAAGGGTTACGCAACCATTCCGGGGTCTAAGGGGGAAGCGTCCTCCGTCGTCGCTGCGCTCACGCGCGAGGCGGGAGGCGCGAACGGTCCCGGTTCGGCCGCCTTCGGGGCGCCGCGTCCGGGAATGGCGGTCCGCCGCCAGTGCGAGGGGACATTGGATATGATCGTTCGACGCCTTCTCACCGCCGCGGCCCTGACCGCCGGGCTCTTCGCTGTGACCTCCTGCAAATACGACGATCTCCTGCCCTCGCAGGCGCCGATGTCGGCCGCCCTCGCCAAGACGATCGCGGCCAAGAACATGGGGCAGAACGCGCCGATCCTGGTGCGCCTGTTCAAGGAGGAGTCCGATCTGGAGGTCTGGAAGCAGACGACGGACGGGACCTACGAGCTCCTGAAGACCTACGACATCTGCGCCTGGTCGGGGAAGCTCGGGCCGAAGAAGGCCGAGGGCGACCGCCAGGCCCCCGAGGGCTTCTACACGGTGACGCCCGCGCAGCTGAACCCGAACTCGAACTATCACCTCGCCGTCAACATGGGCTATCCCAACGCCTACGACCGGGCGAACGGGCGCACCGGCAGCCACCTGATGGTGCACGGCTCGTGCAATTCGTCCGGCTGCTACGCGATGGACGACGCGCAGATCCAGGAAATCTACACGCTGGCGCGCTACGCCTTCCAGGGCGGGCAGCGGGCCTTCCAGATCCAGGCCTATCCGTTCCGCATGACGCCCAAGAACATGGCGCGCCACCGCAAGTCCGAGCACTACGCCTTCTGGAAGATGCTGAAGACGGGCTCGGACTATTTCGAGGCGACGCACAAGCTGCCGAATGTCGGCGTGTGCGAGAAGCGTTACATCTTCGACCAGACGGCCGAGACCGTCGCCGGCCTGACCCCGAACGGCCCGTGCCCGGAAATCCCGGTGGCGCAGACCGTCGCCGCCAAGCAGGCCGCCGACGAGGCGGAGGAGCTGAAGATCGCCTCCTCGCTGAGCCCGAGCGACTTCGCCCAGACCTCGACCTTCACCTATCGCACCGGCCAGCCCATCACCGCCGAGGCCTATGCCGCCGAGCAGCACCGGCGCGAGGGCTACGACCGCACCGGCCAGCGCATCCCCGGCACGCCCCGCGCCCCGGCAGGCGGCAGCGTGTTCTCGACATTCCTGGACTGAGCGGGCTTCGCAGCCCCGACGCAGTCACGCCGCATGTCGCGCCCGCCGGAGAGATCCGGCGGGCGTCGTCGTTCGCGGGGCAGGGGAAAAGGCGGCACGGATGAGATGCCTTGCGAAGACCTGTGGATGGCGCGCCGCGAACGCCCGAAGCGACGCCGCGACGCCACCTTTCCCCGTCAGAGGATTTCGATCGCAACGCATCGAAGGTGTCCCTTGATCAGATCCTGCATCGCCGCCGCGCTCGTCACCGCCGCCGCCGGAGCGGTTCCCGCTAAGGCTCTCACGCCCGCCGAGTTCCAGGACATGGCGGCGCGGATCTTCCTGCCCGTCGTCGAGGCGCACGACATCCCGGGACTGGCCGTCGGCCTCACGATCGACGGCGAGGAGTATTACTTCACCCATGGCGAGGCGGTTCGGGCGACCCATGCGCCGGTGATGGCGGAGACGATCTTCGAGCTGGGTTCGGTCAGCAAGCTCTTCAACGTCACTCTCGCCGCACTCGCCGAGAGACGGGGGCTCCTGTCGCTCGGCGACAGCGTCTCGCGCCACAGGCCGGCGCTGAAAGGCTCGGCCTTCGACAGGATCACGCTCGTCAATCTCGCCACGCACACGACGGGCGGCCTGCCGCTCCAGGTGCCGGAGACCGTCGCCGACGACGGGGATGGGCTGACGGCCTATCTGCGCGCCTTCACGCCTAACGGCGATCCGAATGCGACGCGCTCCTATTCGAACGTCAGTATCGGACTTCTGGGACAGATCACGGCGGAACGCTTCGCGATGCCCTACGCGCAGGCCGCGCAGTCGGTCCTGTTCGAGGGTCTCGGCCTCTCCAGCACCTTCGTCTTCGTTCCCGACGACGCGGCCGATCGCTACGCCTTCGGCTACGCGAAGGACGGCGACCGCCCGGTCCGGGTGAACCCGGGCGTCCTCGACGCCGAAGCCTACGGCGTGAAGTCGACCGTCAGGGACATGACGCGGTTCCTGGAAGCCAATCTCGGCACGATCGATCTTCCCGAAGACGTTTCGGCGGCGCTGGCAGAGACGCGCACCGGTCGTTTCAGGACGCAATACTACGTCCAGGACCTCGTCTGGGAGCAATATCCCTGGCCCGTGGACCTGCAGCGGCTGAAGGACGGGAATTCGAGCGCCATGGCGCTGAAGCCGCAGCCCGTCGAGCGGCTGGAACCGCCCCTGTCGCCGGCATCGGACGGCGTGTTCCTCAACAAGACCGGGGGCACGGGCGGCTTCGGGTCCTACGTCGCGCTCGTTCCGGGGCGCCGGATCGGGGTCACCGTCCTGGCGAACCGGAACTATCCGAACGAGGCCCGCGCCGAGGCGACGAGACGTCTGATCGAAGCGGTCGAGGCGGCGTCCCGCCCCT
Source organism: Aurantimonas sp. Leaf443 (assembly GCF_001425575.1). Lineage (GTDB taxonomy): Bacteria > Pseudomonadota > Alphaproteobacteria > Rhizobiales > Rhizobiaceae > Leaf443. The sequence continues at coordinate 191,669 of NZ_LMRD01000006.1, forward strand.
GAGGGCGGCGGGCGGGAGTCCGGCATTCGAGCATCGCGCGGGGTCCGGCGCGACGGACCGCCGGCCCCGCCCGTTCGACCCGAGGACGGATCAGAACTCCACCGAGGTCGAGATCCTGAAGGTGCGTCCGGCGCCGGCGGCCAGGAAGCCGCGTGCCGAGGAGGCCCAGTAGGCTTCGTCGAGGACGTTCTCGATCGTTGCGACGACCTCCACCGGCTTGGCGTAGGGGCCGGTGAACGCGTAGCGCAGCCCCGTGTCGAAGCGGGTCCAGTCGTCGACCTTCTGGGTGTTGGCCTGATCGTAATAGGTGGAGCCCGTGTGCACCATGCGGCCGGTGAGGGTGAGGCCCGGCGCCAGCCAGGTCACGTCGTACTCGCCGTAGAGATTGATCGCCGTGCCTGCCACGCCGGGAACCGTGTTGCCGTCGAAGCGCCCGCCGGCGGTTGTCTCGAGGTCCGCATCGAGGAAGGTGACGCCGCCCAGAAGGCGCACGCCCTCGAGCGGCTCGCCGTAGAGGCTGAACTCGACGCCGCGGTTGGACTGCAGGCCGTCGACGGCGAAGAGGCGCGTCGTGGGATCGGTGAAGGCGCTCGGCTGCTCGATCTCGAACAGCGCGGTCGTCAGGCCGAAATTGCCGAAGTCGTATTTCACGCCGACCTCCTTCTGCCGACTGACGATGGGCGCGAAGACTTCGCTGGCGTTCAGCGCCGTGGCCGGAGCCGTCGGCCCCTCCGTCAGGGCCTCGACATAGTTGCCGTAGACCGACAGCCGATCGGTGAGGCGCACGACCGTGCCGACCGCCGGGCTGAAGCGGGCCTCCTCGTAATCGTAGGTCTGGTCGCCGAGCGTGGGGCCGGGAACGGTGGAGAAGCCGCGCGATCGGATGTCCTGATAGCGCCCGCCGAGCGTGACCTGGATCCGGTCCTGCGCGAAGGAGAGCGTGTCGGACACGGCATAGCTCTTGAGCAGGAGGTCCGCGAAGAGCGGGCGCCCGCTGGCCAGCGGAAAGTCGAAGGAGGGAATGCGGCTTTCGGGCAGGAAACTCGGATCGTAGATGTTGGTGGCGAAACGCGGCAGCGACAGGCGCGCGAAGCCGCCGCGGAAATTCTCGTTCTGCGCCACGGAGACCGACAGGCTCAGCTGGTGGCCGACGAAGCCGGTTTCGAACTGCGAGCGCAGGCCCGCCTCGCCGGTCTTGCCCTCGATCTGCTGCGGCTGGATGGCGAGCGTGGCCGTCGCGTTCCCCGCCGCGTCTTCGATCAGGTAGGAGGAGGTCAGGAAGTCCTCGCGGTAGCGGCTGGCGCCGCCGGCCGCGTAGAGGGTCGTGTTCTCCAGGATGTCGTATTCGACGCGCCCGGCGCCCATCGTGTGGTCGCTGTCGATATATTCGAACGAATTGGCCGTGTTGACGCTGCCATCGGGCGCGCGGGGGATCGCGATTCCGGGCGCGGCGCCGTTGAACAGCGAGGTCGGCGCGTCGATCTTCTGGTCCGAATGCGTCAGGTCGAGCGAGGCGCGCAGGCGGTCGCCGCGATAGTCGAGGCCGAGCGCCCCCGCGCCGATCTCGATATCGTTGCGATCGAGCGTCGTGTCGCCCGCGCGATAGGAGCCGTTGGCGCGGATGCCCCATTCACCGGAGGGGCCGTAGCGCCGGCCGAAGTCGAATTGCGGCGAGACCTGCGAATCGCTGGCGAAGCCCGTCGTCAGCCGCGTCAGGGGCTCGTCGCCGGCCCGCTTGGGAACGAGGTTGATCGTGCCGCCGACCCGTCCCAGGCCCCCGTTGACGAGAGCCGAGGGTCCCTTGAGGATCTCGACGCGCTCGATGCCGTCCAGGAACGAGCGGCGCGGATTGGCGATGTAGAACAATCCGTCGAAGGCGGTGTCGAGATTGACCACCGAGAAGCCGCGGATGAAGAAGGCGTCGCGCTCGCTGAAGGCGGGGGCGTCGTTGCGCACGGACGGATCGTTCAGAACGGCGTCGGCCAGGGTTCGGGCCTGCTGATTGCGCAGCAGCGTATCGGTGAAGCTCGTGACGTTGAAGGGCGTCTCGAGCGTCGAACGGTTGCCGAGGGCGCCGAGCCGGGCCCCGGTCGCGACCTGGCCGCCCGCGTAGGGCGCCGGGGGCTCGCCCACGGTGCCCGTCGCCGGCTGTCCGCCGAGGGACGCGTCGATCACCACCTCGTCGAGGAGGATCGGGTCCGAGGCCGCCGGCGAAGGCCGCGCGCCACCGGCGCCCGCCACCTGCCCCTGGGCCGAACCCTGGCCAAGCGCGAGCAGCGAGACCCCGAGGAGGGCGCTCCGAAGGAAGGCGGTCGCGTGCGGGGACATCGTGTTCTCCAGGGTCGGCGGGCCAAAGGCCGAGGGGACGGGCGTGGTCTCCCTTACGGAAGGCCTCGCCCTGTCCTCAACGAAGAACGTCTCTAAACAAGACTCAATGACTCATAATTGCAAATATGCAACAGTGCGGCCGGTCGCGCCGGTCGCGCTCCGATCGGCCGGAGAGGTCCGCGCCGGGCTTGGACGGCGACGCTTCGGCCGCCGGGGCGGCTCGCGAGAACGCCCGGTCTGGGAACGGGATCGACCGCGCGCGCCCGTCCCGTCCGACGCCGCGAGCGCCCCGCGCACAGCAGAAGGGGCGCCGCAGCGCCCCTGAGAAGTCTTCGCGTCGTCGGCCGGCTCTTACGCCAGCACGCCGTGGCAATGCTTGAACTTCTTGCCGGAGCCGCAGGGGCAGGGCTCGTTGCGCGAGACCACGCCCCAGCTGTCGGGATTCTCGGGATCGCGGCGCAGGCCGTCGGCCTCGACGGGGGTGAAGTTCGCCGTCAGCCGCTCGGAACCGTCGCCGAGTTCGTCGGCGCCCGTCGTCGCGTCGAAATGGTGCGCTTCCATCGCGGGCAGGGTGGGGGCTTCGGGCTCGGAGCGCATGATCTCGACGCGCGAGAGCTGCGAGGTGACGCGCTCGCGAAGGTTCGCCAGCATCGTCTGGAAGAGCTCGAAGGCCTCCGACTTGTACTCGTTCAGCGGGTCGCGCTGGGCGTAGCCGCGGAAGCCGATCACCGAGCGCAGGTGGTCGAGATTGACGAGATGCTCGCGCCAGAGGAGGTCGATCGTCTGGAGGACGACGTTGCGCTGCACGTAGGTCGCGATCTCCGGCCCGAAGCGCGTCGTCTTCTCCTGGGCGGCCGCCTCGGCGGTCTCCTTCAGGCGCTTGAGGACGTCGGCGTCGTCGATGCCCTCTTCGGCGGCCCATTCGTCCACCGGCACGTCGAGATTGAGGATCTCGCGCACGTCCTCGCGCAGTTCCTTCGTCGACCACTGCTCGGGATAGGCCCGCTCGGGAATGTGCTTGGCGACGAGACCCTCGATCACCTCCTCGCGCATGTCCGAGACGATGTCGTGGAGGTCGGCCGAGTCCATCAGCTCGATGCGCTGCTCGAAGATGACGCGACGCTGGTCGTTCATCACGTCGTCGTATTTCAGGAGGTTCTTGCGGATGTCGAAGTTGCGCGCCTCGACCTTCTTCTGCGCCTTTTCCAGCGCCTTGTTGATCCAGGGATGGACGATCGCCTCGTCCTCCTTCAGGCCGAGCCGCGTCAGCATCGTGTCCATGCGCTCGGACCCGAAGATGCGCATCAGGTCGTCCTGGAGCGACAGGTAGAACTTGGACCGGCCCGGGTCGCCCTGGCGGCCGGAGCGGCCGCGCAGCTGGTTGTCGATGCGCCGGGACTCGTGGCGCTCGGTGGCCAGCACGTAGAGCCCGCCGGCGGCGAGCGCCTTCTCCTTCAGCCGCCTGATGTCGGCCTCGATCTCGCGGATCGCGGCCTCGCGCTCCGGTCCTTCCGGCATGTCCTTCAGCTCGTGCTCGACGCGCATCTCGGCATTGCCGCCGAGCTGGATGTCGGTGCCGCGGCCGGCCATGTTGGTGGCGATCGTCACCGCGCCCGGCACGCCGGCCTGGCTGACGATGTAGGCCTCCTGCTCGTGGTAGCGCGCGTTCAGCACCTGGAAGTTCTGCAGGCCCTCCTTGCGCAGCCGGTCGGCCAGCATCTCGGACTTCTCGATGGAGGTCGTGCCGACGAGGATCGGCTGGCCGCGCTCGGCGGCCGCCTTCACCTCGCGCGCGATGGCGCGGAACTTCTCCTCGAAGGTGCGGTAGACCTCGTCGTCCTCGTCGATGCGCTGCACGCCGCGATTGGTCGGGATCTCGATCACGTCCAGCGCGTAGATGTCGCCGAACTCGGCCGCTTCCGTCTGCGCCGTGCCGGTCATGCCGGCCAGCTTCTTGTACATGCGGAAGTAGTTCTGGAAGGTGATGGAGGCGAGCGTCTGGTTCTCGGGCTGCACGGTCACGTGCTCCTTGGCCTCGAGCGCCTGATGCAGGCCTTCCGAATAGCGACGCCCGGGCATCATGCGGCCGGTGAACTCGTCGATGATGACGATCTCGTCGTTGCGGACGATATAGTCCTTGTCGCGCTGGAAGAGCGTGTGGGCCTTCAGCGCGTTGTTGACGTGGTGGACGACGGCGACGTTCTCGATGTCGTAGAGCGATGCGCCCTGCAGGAGGCCGGCCGCTTCCAGGAGGCGCTCGAGCTTCTCGGTGCCGTCCTCGGTGAAGGAGACCTGACGCTGCTTCTCGTCGAGATCGTAGTCCTCGCGCGAGAGCTGCGGGATGAACGTGTCGATCGTCTTGTAGAGGTCAGAGCGGTCGTCGAGCGGGCCGGAGATGATGAGGGGCGTGCGCGCCTCGTCGATGAGGATGGAGTCCACCTCGTCGACGATGGCATAGTGGTGGCCGCGCTGCACCATCTGCCCGCGCTCGTACTTCATGTTGTCGCGCAGGTAGTCGAAGCCGAGCTCGTTGTTCGTGGCGTAGGTGATGTCGCAGGCATAGGCCTGCCGGCGCTCCTCGTCGGAGAGCCCGTGGGTGATGATGCCGACGGAGAGCCCGAGGAAGCGGTAGAGGCGGCCCATCCACTCGGCGTCGCGCCGGGCGAGATAGTCGTTGACGGTGACGACGTGGACGCCCTTGCCCTCGAGGGCGTTGAGATAGGTGGCGAGCGTGGCGACGAGCGTCTTGCCCTCGCCCGTCTTCATCTCGGCGATGGCGCCCGAGTTGAGGACGATGCCGCCGATCAGCTGCACGTCGAAATGCCGCATGCCGAGCGCGCGGCGGGCGCCCTCGCGCACCGTGGCGAAGGCCGGCACGAGAATGTCGTCGACCGTGGCGCCGGCCCGGAGCTTGTCCTTCAGCTCCTGCGTGCGGGCCCGAAGCGCGTCGTCGTCCAGCGCCTTCAGCTGGTCCTCGAGCGCTGCCACCGCGGCGATCGTGGCGTCGTATCGCCGGATGCGGCGCTCGTTCGCCGAACCGAGCAACTTGCGGGCGAGGCCGCCAAAACTGACCATCGAGCGGTCCTTCCGAGTGGGTGTGCCCTTGCGCGTCCGGACGGCGTGCGGGCCGCACCGCCAGAACCCGGACGGGTCGAGCACGTCCGGTCTTGCCTTCAATCTTGCGGGAAGGCGGCTGGACTTTGAGAACGGGCGAGAGATAAGAGGCACCCCAAGCGATGTCAACGTGGCGGCCCCGGAGGGAGGCCCGCGCGAAAACCTCGCGTTGCAAGGGCTTTGAAGGCCGATCGACGCCTCGACGAGCCGTTTTTCTTCCACCTGTTCAGGATGGCGCCGCCATGTCCTTCGTCCTTCGATCCGCGCTCGCCACCGTTGCGCTCGCCGTTCTCGCCGCCGCCCCGGTTCGGGCCGCGGAGGGCGACGTCGTCGCCAAGATCGGCAACCAGTCGATCACCGAGCGCGAGCTCGCCATCGCCGCCAGCGGCCTCGGCACGCAGTTCGAGCAGCTCCCGCCCGAGCAGCGCAAGCTCGCCGTCCTCTCCGCGCTGATCGACATCAAGGCGCTCGCGCAGGAGGCGCAGAAGGAGAAGCTGCAGGACCGGCCCGACGTGAAGGCCGAGATCGCCTTCCAGCGCGAGCGGGCGCTGCACAACGCCTTCTTCGCCAAGAACGGCGCCACCGCCGTCTCCGACGAGGAACTGAAGGCGCGCTACGACAAGGAAGTGGCGGCCATTCCCAAGGCCGAGGAGATCCACGCCCGCCACATCCTGGTGAAGACCAAGGAGGAGGCGGAGGCCGCCATCAAGGAGCTCGACGGCGGCGCCGACTTCATGACCGTCGCCAAGGAGAAGTCCGGCGGTCCCTCCGGCCCCGAGGGAGGCGATCTCGGCTTCTTCGGCCGCGGTCAGATGGTGCCCGAGTTCGAGAAGGCGGCCTTCGCGCTGAAGCCCGGCGAATACACCAAGACGCCCGTCCAGACCCAGTTCGGCTTCCACGTCATCCGCGTCGAGGAGAAGCGCGACCAGCAGCCGCCGGCCTTCGACCAGGTGAAGGAGCAGGTGCGCCAGGTCGTGATGCGCGAGCGCTACGTCAATCTCGTGCGCGGCGCGCGCGAGGCGTTGAAGGTCGAGTATGTCGACCCGGCGATGAAGGCGCAGGTCGAGACCTTCGAGAAGCAGCTCCAGGGCGATCCGGCCGCCGGCGAGGCGGGCGCTCCGGCCGCCCAGTAGGCGCCGCGGCGCCCGGCGCCTCGGCCTCGGCGGCCCAAGCGGGCGGCGAATTTCCCGCCGCCCCTTGCGGGTGACGGGCCCATCGGGCAAACCCCGCGGCGAGCCGAACGCCCGAGGATTTCGCAGATGTCGCATGCCGTCTCGCCGCTCGCCCCGACGAGCTATCCGTCCATGCCCGCGATCGAGGGTCTGCGCATCGCGACCGCCGAGGCGGGCATCAAATACAAGGGCCGGACCGACCTTCTGATGATGGTGTTCGACGAGCCGGCGGCGGTCGCCGGCGTCTTCACCCGGTCCCGCTGCCCCTCGGCGCCCGTCGATCATTGCCGCAGGAGCCTGAAGGGCGGGCTCGCGCGCGCCCTCGTCGTCAATTCCGGCAATGCCAACGCCTTCACCGGCGCCAAGGGCCGGGCGACGACCGACGCGACGGCGAAAGCGGCGGCCGACGCCCTGAAGGCGACGCCCTCCGAGATCTTCCTCGCCTCCACCGGCGTCATCGGCGAGCCGCTCGACGCCGCGCGCTTCACCGGCCTTCTCTCGGGCCTCGCCCAGGCCGGCACGGAAGAGCGCTGGCGCGAGGCGGCCGACGCCATCATGACGACCGACACCTATCCCAAGCTCTCGACGCGCACCGTGGAGATCGCGGGCGTGCCCGTCACGATCAACGGCATCGCCAAGGGCGCGGGCATGATCGCGCCGGACATGGCGACGATGCTCTCCTTCCTCGCGACCGACGCGCCGGTCGCGCCCGAAGTGCTGCAGGCGCTCCTGTCGAAGGCCGTCGAGCCGAGCTTCAACTCGGTCACCGTCGACAGCGACACGTCCACTTCCGACACGCTTCTCTTCTTCGCCACGGGCGCGGCCGCGCGCCGGGGCTGTCCGGTGATCGAGACGGCGGGCGATGCGCGCCTTGCGGCCTTCGAGGCGGCGCTCGGCGAGATCCTGCTCGACCTCGCCCGGCAGGTGGGGCGCGACGGGGAGGGCGCCCGCAAGGAGATCCAGGTGACCGTCGAGGGGGCCGCGAGCGATGCCGCCGCCAAGCGCATTGCCCTGTCCATCGCCAACTCGCCGCTCGTCAAGACGGCGGTGGCCGGCGAGGACGCCAACTGGGGCCGCGTGGTCATGGCCGTCGGCAAGTCCGGCGAGGAGGCCGACCGCGACCGGCTCGCGATCCATTTCGGCGAGGTGCGCGTGGCGCGCGAGGGCGCGCGCGACCCCGACTATTCCGAAGAGGCCGCCTCGGCGGCCATGAAGCGCGACGAGATCGCCATCCGCGTCGAACTCGGCCTCGGCACCGGTCGCTGGACGGTCTATGGCTGCGACCTCACCAAGGCTTACGTCGAGATCAATGGCGACTACCGAAGCTGAACGTCTGCGCCAGCTGGCCGTCGTCCGTCGCCTGGAGGCGGCCGGCTTCCGGGCCTGGCCGGCGACCTCGACCGCCTTCGACGGCACCTGGGCCGTGCGGCTGACGCGCTCGTTTCCGGCCAAGCGGCTGAACTCGGTGAACCCGCTCGACCCGTCCGACACGGCCGAGATTCCCGAGCGCATCGCCAGGGCCCGGCGCACCTTCGCCGAGTTCGGCCGGCGGCTGATCTTCCGCCAGTCGCCGCTCGCCTCGCCGCAGCTCGTCGAGATCCTCGATCAGGCCGGCTGGACGCGTTTCGACGAGTCGCTCGTCATGACCGCCGATCTCGCCGCGCTCGACCTGCCGGGCGCGCTCGACCGGATCCCGATCCGCGACGTGTCGCGCTATGTCGAGGCGAGCCTGTGCGTCCATCAGCGGCCGCAGTCGCTGCGCTCGGGCCTGATGGAGATCGTCGAGGCGATCCGCCCGCCGACGGGCCTCTTCGTGCGCGAGGCCGACGACGGGCGGCCCGTGGCGGTGGCGCTCGCCATCCACGACAACGATCTCGCCGGCCTTCTCGACGTCGCGGTGGCGCCGGAGCGGCGGCGCGAGGGTCTGGGGCTCGATCTCGTGACGACGGCGCTGCGCTACGCCATGCACAAGGGCGCCCGCACGGGCTGGGTTCAGGTCGAGGCCTCCAATACAGCCGGGCTCGAGCTCTATCGCCGGCTCGGCTTCAAGGAAGCCTACCGCTACGTGTACCGCGCCGAGGATGGAGACGAGCGATGACGGGCGAGCCGTTGCCGGCGCCGCAGCGGCGCATCGTGCTCGTCGTGGCCTGCGCGCTCGTCGACGCGGACGGGCGCATCCTCCTCGCCGAACGGCCCGCCGGCAAGACGCTCGCGGGCCTCTGGGAGTTTCCCGGCGGAAAGCTGGAGCCGGGCGAGACGCCCGAGGAGGCGCTGGTGCGCGAGCTGCGCGAGGAGCTCGGCATCGAGACGAAGGTGCCGTGCCTTGCCCCTCTCACCTTCGCGAGCCATTCCTACGACGATTTCCACCTCCTGATGCCGCTCTATGTCTGCCGGCGCTACGAGGGCACGCCGCGCTCCAACGAGGGGCAGCGGCTGAAATGGGTGCGCGCGCGCAACCTGCGCGACTATCCCATGCCGCCCGCCGACGAGCCGCTGATCGCGCCGCTGATGGAACTCCTCTGACGTCTCGGCCCGGCCGAGCGGTGAGCGAACCGTCACCGGCCGGGCCTGCGCTTAAGCCTTTCTGCACCACCCTCGCCGTAAGCTCGCCTCGGCGATGGACGGGGTGTGGGCGATGGCGAAGGACGAGGGAATCGAGGCCGCGCGCAGCGGCGAGCGCGGCGGCGGCATGGTCCGCGCCTCCGTCCTCTTCGCGCTGGTCGCCGTCATCCTGTGCCTTCTCGCAGCCCCGGCGATCGACGGGCGCGTGGCCTCGCTCAACGAGCGCATGGCGCCGGCGATCGACATGATCACCACGGGTTCGATCGCCAAGGGTCCGGCGGCCAGGCGCTACAATGTCCGCCGCAGCGTCCTGCAGGAACCGGGGGCGCCGGCCTGCATCGTCGATCACAGGCAGCAGAGGTTCGGCTCGACATGCTGATCGGTCCCATCCGAGCGACACGCGGCTCCGCCGCCTTCCTGCGCAGGCGCGCCGAGCGCCTCGCCTCCGACGTCTCCGGCACGACGGTGATCGAATACGTGCTGATCGCCAGCCTCATCGGCATCGCCATCATCGGGGGCGCCAAGGCGCTCGGGCTGGAGCTCGGCCGGGTCTTCGACTCGCTGGGAGCGGCCCTCTCCGCCATGGCAGCCCTTTGAGTCTGTGACGTCTCGCGGCGGTGCGGGCGGACCATGGGTGCCGCGCCCGTCAGCGCAGCGGCGAGCGGTCCTTCAGTGCCTCGGCGAGGCTGACCTTGCCCGAGCCCGGCGAGAGGGGCTTCTGCTGGCTCTCGTGCGGCTTCCAGCCCGAGAGATAGAGGATGTCGAACGTCGCCCGCACCCGGCCGTCCGGGTCGCTGAAGCGCTCGGCATAGATTTCCGCCGCGCGGCGGAAGAACTGGCGCGTGGCCGGCCGGCGGCTGCGCTCCGACACCATGTTCGCCATGCCCATGGCCCGCAGGTCGCGCATCAGATCGAAGATGGAATCGTAGCGCACCGTCAGGCGGTCGACGTCGCTGACGGGCAAGGCCAGGCCCGCCCGCTGCAGGAGCGCGCCGGCGTCGCGGATATCGGCGAAGGGCGCGACGCGCGGCGAGACGCCGCCGGTCGCCTCCGCTTCGGCCGCGATCAGCGAGGCGCGCAGCTCGTGCAGCGTCTCGCCGCCGAGAAGGGCGGCGAGGAAGAGCCCGTCCGGCCGCAGCGCCCGCGCCGCCTGCACGAGGACGCCCGGCGTGTCGTTGGTGAGATGCAGGGAGAGCGTCGAGACGAAGAGATCGACGCTTTCGGCCTTCAGCGGCAGCGCCTCCTCGTCGGCGACGATCGCCAGCCGCTCTCCCGGCCCCTTCGAAAGGAACGCGGCGTCGCGCTCGATCTCGAGCACGAGATCGGCCTTGCCCGAGCGGCGCAGCCGCTCCGCGCTCGCCCCCGCATGGCCGGCGAGATCCACCGCCACGGCGAACCGACGCTCGACCAGCGACAGGCGGTCCTCCAGTTCGTCGGCGATGCGCTCGAGCAGGAACAGCGCGCCCGTCTGCCCCCGCATCGCCGCCCTGCGGCGCCGGCGGTCGAGCAGCGGCCGGTCGAAGAGCGGGCGGCGTTCGGCCGCGGGGCTCGGCGGCGCGTTCGGGGAAGGGGGGGCGGCGGGGGCGTCGGTCACGGCATCTCGCATCGGGCGGTCGGTCGCCGGTGTCGCATCGGCGGGTGCTTGTAGCTGAACCGGTTCGGAGTATCGTCAAGCCCGGTGGGAGGCGCGTCGCGGACGGGCCGCGCGGCGGGGAGGCCGGCGACCTGGACGGACGGCGAAGTTCGGGCGGCATCCATGCGCATTCTCGTCCATGGCGGAGCGGTTCTGGCCGGAACGCTCGCGCGGTTCTTGTTTCCGCCGGTCTGTGCGGGCTGCGGTGGCGCGGTATCGAGCGCGGACGCGGTCTGCCCGCAATGCTGGCTGGCGCTGACCTTCATCGAGCGCCCCTACTGCGAGGCGCTCGGCCTGCCCTTCGCCTACGATCTCGGCAAGGGCTTCCTCTCGGCGGAGGCGATCGCCGAGCCGCCGCCCTTCGAGCGCCTGCGCGCCGCCGTCCTCTACGGCGATCTCGCGCGCCATCTCGTCGCCTCCCTGAAATATCGCGACCGCACCGACCTCGTGCCGCTGATGGCCGGCTGGATGGACCGCGCGGGCACCGAGCTCCTCGCCGAGGCCGATTGCATCGTGCCGGTGCCGCTGCACCGCCGCCGCCTCTGGCGCCGACGCTTCAACCAGTCGGCCGAGCTCGGCCGGCGCCTTGCGGCCCTCGACGCCGCCCGTGGCGGACGGCTCGTCCATGCGCCGCGCGCGCTGGTGCGCGTGAAGGCGACGCAGAGCCAGGTGGGACTGACGCGCGGCCAGCGCGAGACGAACCTGAAGGGCGCGTTCCACGTGCCGCCGGCCCGGCGCGGCGAGATCGAGGGCCGGCGCGTCCTCCTGGTCGACGACGTCTACACGACCGGGGCGACCGCGGGCGCGGCGACGCGGGCGCTGAAGCGCGCCGGGGCGCGGGCGGTGGACGTCCTCGTCTTCGCCAGGGTTGCGGCCGGCGGCGCGGACGGCCATATCGTCGAGGAGACGAACACGGGATCCCGGCGATGGCTGACGTAACGATCTACACGAGGCAGCTCTGCGGCTACTGCGCGCGCGCCAAGAGCCTTCTCGATTCCAAGGGCGTGGCCTACACGGAGAAGGACGCGACCTTCGAGCCGGGCCTGCGCAAGGAGATGCTCGCCCGGTCCAACGGCGGTACGACCTTTCCGCAGATCTTCGTGGGCGAGACCCATGTCGGCGGCTGCGACGACCTGCACGCGCTGGAGCGCGCCGGCAAGCTCGACGCGCTTCTGGCCGCCTGAGCCGAATCTCGAGGGGCAAACGTCCATGACCGTCTTCAAGGCCGCCGTTCTCCAGATGCGTTCGGGCGTCGACCCGAAGGCCAATGTCGAGGCGCTGGAGCAACTCGTGGCGCGGGCCGCCGAGGCCGGCGCGTCCTATGCGCAGAGCCCTGAAATGACGGGCATGGTGCAGCGCGACAGGGCCGGGCTGAACGCCGAGCTGCGCGCCGAGGCGGAGGATCTCGTCGTATCCGCCGCCGCGCGTCTGGCCGAGCGGCACGGGCTCTATCTCCATGTCGGCTCGACGGCGATCGATCTCGGCGACGGGCGCGTGGCCAACCGCGCCTTCCTGTTCGGGCCGGACGGCGCGCGCCGGGCGACCTACGACAAGATCCATATGTTCGACGTCGATCTCGACAATGGCGAGAGCTGGCGCGAGTCGCGCACCTATCGGCCGGGCGCCTGCGCGGCGCTCGCCGATCTCGAGATCGGCGGCGGGCGGACCCGCCTGGGCTTCGCGGTCTGCTACGACATGCGCTTCCCCCATCTCTTCCGCGAGGAGGCGCTGGCGGGCGCCGAGATCCTCACAGCGCCGGCCGCCTTCACGCGCCAGACCGGCGAGGCGCATTGGCATGTCCTCCTGCGCGCCCGCGCCATCGAGAACGGCGCCTATGTCCTCGCCGCCGCGCAGGGCGGCCTGCACGAGGACGGGCGCGAGACCTACGGCCATTCGCTGATCGTCGATCCCTGGGGCCGCATCGTCGCCGAAGTCGATGGCGACGCGCCCGGCATCGCCGTCGCCGAGATCGACACTGCAAAGGTGGCCGAGGCCCGGGCCAAGATCCCCAATCTCAGGAATGCCCGGCCCTTCGCGGTCGGAGAGGGAGGCGCCCGCGTCAGCGTGACGGGAGCGCTCGAGGCGGCGGAATGATCCATTTCCATCTGCGTTGCGAGCCCGCGGGCCACGGCTTCGATGGATGGTTTCGCTCGGGCGCCGATTTCGATCGGCAGGTGCAGCTCGGGCTCGTGACCTGCCCGGACTGCGGGGCGACGACCGTCGCCAAGGCGCTGATGGCGCCCTCGATCGCGCGCGGCGAGCCGGCCCGCGGAGCGCCGTCGCCGTCGCAGGGCGAGGCGTCGGCTTCCGCCGCCGAAGCCCCCGCCGCGCCTTCCCTGCCGGGTCCGGCGGAATTGGCCGCCGCCTTCGCCCATCCCGATGCCGCCCGCTTCTTCGGCGAGCTGCAGGCGGCGACGCGCCGGCTGAAGGCGGGCGCCGAAAATGTCGGACCGCGCTTCGCCGAGGAGGCGCGGCGCATCCATTACGGGGAAAGCGACCGGCGGCAGATCTTCGGCGAGGCCTCGCGGCGCGAGGTCGACGCGCTCGCCGAGGAGGGCATCGCCGCCATGCCGCTGATGCCTTTGCCAGAGGACCACAATTGACGAACCGGAGCGCACCGAGCGGCGGCGCGCAACCTGTTTCACGGCGTGGCGATCCGCGCCGTCTCCCCATCGCCTATCGCGGAGTAGGACTTTGAAGAAGCGTTGGGCCGACGCCCCGTCCCCTTGCGTCGACGTGTGCAAGTTTCGCGGACCGGACAAGCTCTGCGCCGGCTGCTTCATGACGAAGGCGGAGAAGAAGTCCTTCAAGCGGCTGGACGGCAAGGCCGAGAAGAAGGCCTTCTTCGTCATGCTCGTGGCGCGCATCGAAGCGGCCGGCCGCTTCGGTCGCTGGTCGCTGAACTACCGGCGCCGCTGCGAGCGCAAGGGCGTGCCCTGTCCGCTCGACAAGATCGAGACGCCGGCCGGCGCCTGAGCCGGCGCGCGCTCCCGCGCCCATCATTGGTCCCGCCGAGAAATCCTCTCGCGGCGGCGGGCCTCAGCCCCGGGCGCTGCGCGCGAGCGTCACGCCCTTGTGCCGCGTCGGGCCGTCGCCGTCGCCCGGCGCGGCGCTGCGGGCCTGTTCGAGCATCAGGTCGCCCTTCATGCCGCCGAGGACGCGCAGGTCCTTGATCTCGCACAGGACGGCGATGCGGAAGGCGAGGGAGCGCAGGTGCGCGCGGTTGTAGCAGAAGAAGGCGAGCGCCGCCCGGACGCGGCCGTCGAGCTTCAGGATCAGCGCCTGGCGCGTGCGCTCGTCCGAGCGCAGGAGGAGCGCCAGGAGTTCCAACTCCACCGGGCAGGAGGCTTCGTTCGGGATTCCGTCTCGGTTTGAAGAAACCATGCCGTCCTCGATTCTCTCGTGCCCCGCCGCTCATCAACGCAATCGGCCGGAGGCGTGCAACGCGCCTCCTTTGTGATCCTTACAATGGCGGACGACGCTTGCGCTGGGCTTGCAGGAGGGCTCCGTTTCGAGCCTCGCGGAGGGCAAAAATTCTCCTTGCACCAATGACTTGCGCTTGCGACGGGCGCTGGAGCAAAGCGATCCCGCGTCAAGGCCGGCCGCGCAAAATTTGATCGTCAGGCGGGCCGGCGCGCGAGCAGCATGTAGTTCACGTCGAGGTCGCGCGAGCGGCGCCATTCGTCGGCGAGCGGGTGGTAGACGACGCCGGTCTCGTCGATCATCGTCAGGCCGTCCGCCTCCAGCGGCCGCGAGATCTCCTCCGGCCGCACCAGCTTGGAATAGGTGTGGGTGCCGCGCGGCAGCCAGCGCAGGACGTATTCGGCGCCGACGATGGCGAGCGACAGGGCCTTCAGCGTGCGGTTGATGGTGGCGACCGCGAGCAGCCCGCCGGGCTTCACCATCGTGGCGCAGGAGGACAGGAACAGCGGAACGTCCGAGACGTGCTCGACGATCTCCAGCGCCAGGACGACGTCGAAGCGCTCGCCGCCCTCGGCGATGGCCTCGGCCGTGGTCGCGCGGTAGTCGATGTCGAGGCCGCCGGTCTCGGCATGGAGCTTGGCGACCTCGATATTGGTCTGCGAGGCGTCGGCCCCGACCACGGAGGCGCCGAGCCGGGCCATCGGCTCGCAGATCAGCCCGCCGCCGCAGCCGATGTCGAGAACCGACAGGCCCTCGAAGGGCCGCGTCGAGCGCAGGTCGCGGGAGAAGTTCAGCGCCATCTGCTCGCGCAGATAGTCGAGGCGCACGGGGTTGAAGCGGTGGAGCGGGCGGAACTTGCCCTTGGGGTTCCACCATTCGGCCGCGAGGCGCGAGAAGCGCTCGATCTCGTCCGCATCGATCGTCGTGCCCGGCTGAACGCTCATTGAACTTCCTCGACCCCTTCGCAACAGGTCAGGGATGTTCGCCGCGGCGGGCGAAAGTCAAGCGCGCCGCGCGGTCGCGGGCGGGCGCGCCCGGAGCGCCTCAGGCGAGGAGGCGCGCCTCGCATTCGATGGCCGGCGCCGTGCGGCTCGCGCGACCGAGCGCCCAGATGCCGAGATCCTCCAGCGAGCGCGGCGGGCTGATGCCGTAGCCCTGGAAGAGGTCGCAGCGCGCGCTGGCGAGCATCTCCTGCTTGCGCGCCGTGTCCACGCCTTCCGCCACCACGCAGAGCCCCTGCGCGTGGCAGAGGGCCACGAGCGCGTCGAGCGTCGTCTGCGAGTTCTGCTCGACGATGCGCTCCAGGAAGAAGCGGTCGAGCTTGATCGTGTCGGCGCTGTATTCGATGATCTGCTGGACCGAGGTGTAGCCGGCCCCGAAATCGTCGATGGCGATGCGCACGCCGGAGGCGCGCAGCGCCGCGACGTTGGCCGTGACTTCCCGCGTCGCCCCGACCGCCACCGTCTCGGTCAGCTCCAGCTCGACCAGCCGGGGCTCCACGCCGTAGGCGGCCATGCGCTCGGCGATGTAGCCGTGGATCTCGGTGCCGTGCAGCTCGGCCGAGGAGAGGTTCACGCACAGGACGAGGTCGCGGCCGAACCAGGCCTGCAGCTGCCGATGGTCGCGCAGCGCGCGGTCCACCATCCAGCGATCGATCTTGCTGAAGAGCCCGTTGCGTTCGGCGATGGGCACGAACTCGTCCGGACCGACGGCGCCGAGCCGGGGCGAGGTCCAGCGGATGAGCGCCTCGCAGCTCGAAACGCGGCCGAGCGCGTCCACCGTCGGCATGTAGACGACGCGGAACTCCTGATCGGGATCGTTGCGGCGCAGTTCCGTCTGGATCTGGCGGGCGCGCGAGCGCTGGGCGCTGATCTCGGGACCGAAGCGCTCGGCGCGGTTCTTGCCCCGCGCCTTGGCCTGATACATCGCCGCGTCGGCATCCGCCACGAGCTCGGCCAGCGAGGTCGCGCTGCCCGGATAGCTGGCGATGCCGATCGAGACGGCCACGGGAAAGCGCTCGCCCGAGACGTCGAAGCCGCGTTCGAAATGGGAGAGGATCGCGTCGGCGATCTCCTGCTCCTTGTCGATCCCCTCGGGCGTGCGCAGCATCACGGCGAACTCGTCGCCCGACAGGCGCGCCACGATCGCATCCGGCCCGCCGACCCGGCGCACCGCGTCCTCGATGCGGGCGGCCAGAGCGGCCAGCAATTCGTCGCCCGCCTCGTGGCCGTAGCGGTCGTTGACGAACTTGAAGTTGTCGACGTCGATGAAGAGGAGGGCGCGGCCGCTGCCGTCGGCGTCCGCCGCCTCGATGGAGGCGGCGGCGAGGATGTTGAAATGGGCGCGGTTGCTGATGCCCGTGAGCGTGTCGG
The DNA here is from genome assembly GCF_001425575.1 of Aurantimonas sp. Leaf443. Lineage (GTDB taxonomy): Bacteria > Pseudomonadota > Alphaproteobacteria > Rhizobiales > Rhizobiaceae > Leaf443. The sequence goes on from NZ_LMRD01000006.1 coordinate 208,273, forward strand.
TCAAAGCCGCCTCGCCGATGCGCCGCAGCGAGGAGGCCACGTCGTCGTGGAGGCGCTTCACGTTGCCGGCGAGGGTCTGGACCTCGCCCGGCGCTACGCTGATCGTGATCGATCCGCGCTGCCCCTGCATGACCTCGGTCACCTGGCGGTCGAGATCGGAGACCGGGTGGATGATGAAGCGGCGCACGAGGAGGATGAGGAGGCAGATCGACAGGAGGCTCATGACGATCGTGCCGGCGCAGAGCATGAGCTTCAGCCCGTCCAGCCGCTCGGTCGTGTAGGAGGCCGGCGCCGTGAGGCGCATGACCAGCCCGCTGCCGAGCGCCGCCGAGGCGGAGATGCCGTCCTCGGCCGCGCGCCAGTCGGTGGAGATTTCCAGTTTCGCGCCGTATTCGCGCTCCATCTCCTGGCGCAGCTGCAGGAAGCGGGCGGGGCGGATCGCGGTCTGGACGGTGATCGCCCGAGCGATGCCGCCGCCGACCGGCCGGCCCATCGTGACCGGATCGAGACGGACCGAGGAGACGATGAGCGCGCTCTGCCCGTCCCGGTCGACGAGGGCGCTGGACGAGAGCCGCGCGGAGGAGACGAGGGCGCGCGCCTGGTTCAGCTGGGCGAGCGAGATCTCGGCGAAGGGATCGCTGCTGTTCTCGAAGTAGAATTCGGGCGCCTGCGTGGTCCGGTAGAGCGCGAAGGAGATGAACTTCTGCGGGTCGTCGCTGAGCTGGCGGATCGTCTCCTCGAGCCGCGAGCTCAGCGCGTTGCTGCGAAAGCCCGTATCGGCCTCCTGCACGAAGACGCGCAGCGTCGAGGAACTGACGAGGAGCTCCAGCAGCCCGCGATTGATCGTCTCGTCGTTGCTGTAGAGGAGCGACAGGTGGCTCAGCTGCTGGCGCAGCCGCGTCTCCTCGAGCCGCTGCACCGAGTCGCGCTGGACCATGTAGATCGTCATCGCCGCGAGCGCGTAGCTCGTCAGGACGACCGGAAAGATCAGGAGGAGCGCGCGGCTGGTGAGCTTCACTGAAAATTCGCCAATGCGCTGATGATGCGCCGACGCGTCTGCACCGAATCCGCCGACAGTTCCTCCTGCGTCTGGCTGCGCGCGAGGACGTCGTCGGGCGGGTAGACGGCGGGATCGTTGCGGATGTCGTCCGGCAGCTGCGCCAGCGCCACCTGGTTGGCGGTCGGCATGCCGAGCGCACGGGCGTTGGCGAGCGCGCTCGGAGCCGAACTCAGGTGCTGGAAGAGGTCGAGCGCCAGCGCCTTGCGGGGCGAGCCGGCGCGCACCGAAAGGCAGTCGAGCCAGGAGAGCGTGCCCTCCTGCGGCACCACGTAGCGCCAGTCGCCGGGCGAGCCGGCCCGGGCGTTGAGGACGTGCTGGTCGCCGCTATAGCCGAGCGCCATGCGGATCTTCGGGCCGATGACGGGGTCCTGCGAGGCGGTGACGACGTAGCTGTAGGTCAGGACCGAGGGCGCCTGACGCTTCAGCACCTCGAAGGCCTCGGCCAGGACCGCCTTGTCGGACGTGCTGACCGAGCGCCCGAGCATCACGAGCGGCGCCACGAAGGTCTCGTTGTGGTCGTCGAACATGGCGACGGCGCCCTTGAGGGCGGGCGCCGGTTCCAGGAGGTCGCTCCAGGAGCGCGGCGTTTCCATGCCGGGCGTGTCGCGATAGAGGATGCCCATCGTGCCCCAGAGATAGGGCAGCCCGAAGCCCGCGCAGCGCGCGCGCCAGTCCGGGGCGTATTCGCCGGCGGCCGGTGTCCTCGCCTCGTCCACCGTCTCCAGGATGCCGCGGCGGCCGAAGAGGCGGGCGCTGTTCTCGCCGATCACCACGAGATCGACGTCGCTGTTGGGATCGGCGAGGATCTCGTCGCGCCCGTCGCCGCTGTCGTAGTTGATCTGATGGACCTCCACGCCCGTGCGCGCCGTCCAGTCCTCGATCACCTTGGGATCGATATAGGATTCCCAGATCAGGAGGTTCAGCGTCTCCGCCCGTGCGCTGCCGGTGCACAGCGCCATCAGAGCGGCGAAGAACAGGGGTCTGGCGGACATTTCGGACGCTCCTTCGCGACCAGTATCGTCATGGACCCCTAACAATCCGTCAGTGGAACGGAGCAGTATCGCCCGGCCCGCGGCCCTAGGTCCTTCGGGAAGCCGGCGCCGGAACGGGCGCGGCCGGCTCGCCTTGCTTCGCGGCGGCAAAGACGCTACTGCCGGCCGCCTGCCGCGCACGGGGTGCCTTCCCCGGCGAAAGCCGCGCGGCCCTCGAACACGCGCCGGCCTTCCGCCGGCGCCCTGGAACCCATGACTGTCCCGATGGCGCGTCTTGTCCTGAAATTTGGCGGCACTTCGGTCGCCGACATCGCCCGCATCCGCAACGTGGCCCGCCACGTCAAACGCGAGGTCGATGCCGGCCATCAGGTCGCCGTCGTCGTCTCGGCGATGTCGGGCAAGACGAACGAGCTCGTGGCCTGGTGCCGCGAGGCCTCGCCCATGCACGATGCGCGCGAATACGATGCGGTCGTGGCCAGCGGCGAGCAGGTGACGGCCGGGCTTCTGGCGATCACGCTGCAGAACATGGGCGTCAACGCGCGGTCCTGGCAGGGCTGGCAGATCCCGCTGCGCACCGACGGCGCGCACGGCGCGGCGCGCATCGCCGAGATCGACGGATCGGAACTCGTGCGCCGCTTCGGCGAGGGGCAGGTCGCCGTCATCGCCGGCTTCCAGGGCATCGCGCCCGACAACCGCATCTCCACGCTCGGGCGCGGCGGCTCGGACACGTCGGCCGTCGCGGTGGCCGCGGCGCTGAAGGCCGACCGCTGCGACATCTATACCGACGTCGACGGCGTCTACACGACCGATCCGCGCATCGAGCCCAAGGCGCGGCGCATGAGCCGCATCTCCTTCGAGGAGATGCTGGAGATGGCCTCGCTCGGCGCCAAGGTGCTGCAGGTGCGCTCCGTCGAGCTCGCCATGGTGCATAAGGTGCGCACCTTCGTGCGCTCCTCCTTCGAGGACCCGGACGCCCCCGGCATGGGCGATCTTCTCAATCCCCCCGGCACCCTCATTTGCGACGAGGAAGAGATCGTGGAACAGCAGCTCGTCACCGGTATCGCCTATGCACGCGACGAGGCGCAGATCTCGCTGCGCCGCGTCGCCGACCGCCCCGGCATCGCCGCGGCCATCTTCGCGCCGTTGGCCGAGGCCGGCGTCAATGTCGACATGATCGTGCAGAACATCTCCGAATCGGGCTCCTCGACGGACATGACCTTCACCGTGCCCGTCGCCGACCTCGCCAAGGCGAATGCCGTGATCGAGAAGGCCAAGGCCGACATGCGCTACGATGCGGTCCAGAGCGAGCAGGGCCTCGCCAAGGTCTCGGTCATCGGCATCGGCATGCGCAGCCACACGGGCGTGGCGGCCACCGCCTTCACCGCGCTCGCCAGCCGCGGCATCAACATCCGCGCGATCACGACGTCGGAGATCAAGATCTCGATCCTGATCGACGGCGAATATACCGAGCTGGCCGTGCGTGCCCTGCATGCGGCCTACGGGCTCGACCGGGCGGGCGCCGTCTAGGACTGTGCGCTAATGCCAGGCTTCTCTTGCCGAACCCTTCAATTCCGGCAAGCATCCGATATGTGATCTGACAGGGGAGGGCGCGCCTTCCGCGGGGGAGCCCCCGCAGCGCCCTTCAGGAGCGCGGCTTGCCGCGAACGGGATATGGGTTTGATCAGAAGCGACTCCTCCGGTCCCCGCGTTCTGATGCGCCGCATCCGGGAGCTCATGGCCGAGCCTCTCGAGCCGCAGGCGCGTCTCGACCAGATCGTCAAGCTGATCGCCCGCAACATGGTGGCCGAGGTCTGCTCGCTCTACGTGCTGCGCGCCGATTCCGTGCTCGAGCTCTACGCCACCGAGGGCCTCAATCCGGGCTCGGTGCATCTGGCGCAGCTGAAGCTCGGCGAGGGCCTCGTCGGCACGATCGCCGCCACCGCCCGGGCGCTGAACCTCTCGGAAGCGCAGAACCATCCCGCCTTCACCTATCTGCCCGAGACGGGCGAGGAGATCTTCCACTCCTTCCTCGGCGTGCCGATCCTGCGCGCCGGGCGCACGCTCGGCGTGCTCGTCGTCCAGAACAAGGCCGCCCGCAACTATCGCGAGGAGGAACTGGAGGCGCTGGAGACGGTGGCCATGGTCGTCGCCGAGATGATCGCGGCCGGAAGCCTCGAGGGCCTGTCGCGGCCGGGCGTCGTCCTCGACCTGTCGCGGCCCGTCTCCTTCACCGGCATTCCGCTGTCGGAGGGGATCGGCCTCGGCCACGTCGTCCTGCACGAGCCGCGCGTCGTGGTGACGAACCTCTTCAACGAGAACGGCGAGACGGAAGTCGACCGGCTGACGGTGGCGCTCGGCTTCCTGCGCTCCTCCATCGAGAGCATGCTCTCGCGCCGCGACGTGGCGGGCGAGGGCGAGCACCGCGCCGTGCTCGAGGCCTACCGCATGTTCGCCAACGACCGGGGCTGGGTGCGCCGGCTGGAGGAGGCGGTGCGCAACGGCCTGACGGCCGAGGCGGCGGTGGAGAAGGTGCAGTCGGACATGCGCGCGCGCATGATGCACATGACCGACCCCTATATCCGCGAGCGCCTGCACGATTTCGACGATCTCGCCAACCGCCTCCTGCGCCAGCTCATCGGCCGCGACGACCTCATCGACGGCATCAAGGACGCGGTGATCGTGGCCCGCTCCATGGGCGCGGCCGAACTCCTCGACTATCGCCGCGACCAGATCCGCGGTCTGGTCCTGGAGGAGGGCGCCACGACGAGCCATGTCGTCATCGTGGCGCGCGCGCTCGGCATTCCCGTCGTCGGACAGGCCAAGGGCGCCGTCTCCATGGCCGAGAACCGCGACGCGATCATCGTCGACGGCGAGGACGGCGGCGTGCATCTGCGCCCGCCGCCCGAGGTCGAGGCCGTGTTCGGCGACAAGGTGAAGTTCCGCGCCCGCCGGCAGGAGCGCTTCCGTTCGCTGCGCGAGCGCCCCGCCGTCACGCGCGACGGCGTGCCCATCCACATGATGATGAATGCCGGTCTCCTCGTGGACCTGCCGCAGCTGACCGAATCGGGCGCGGAGGGCATCGGCCTCTTCCGCACCGAGCTGCAGTTCATGGTCGCCTCCACCATGCCGCGCACCAGCGACCAGCAGCGCCTCTACTCGGCCGTGCTCGACGCGGCGGACGGGCGGCCCGTGACCTTCCGCACGCTCGATGTCGGCGGCGACAAGGTACTGCCCTATCTCAGCCAGTCGCCCGAGGAGAACCCCGCCCTCGGCTACCGCGCCGTGCGCCTCTCGCTCGACCGCCCCGGCCTGATGCGCACGCAGCTGCGCGCGCTCCTGAAGGCCGCCGCCGGGCGCGAGATGCGCATCATGTTCCCGATGATCACCGACGTCTTCGAGGTGCATCAGGCGCGCGACCTCATCGAGCGCGAGATCGACCACCTGCGCCGCTTCGGCCATGTGGTGCCGGAGGTCCTGAAGGTCGGCGCGATGATCGAGGTGCCCGCGCTCCTCTTCCAGCTCGACGCGCTGATGGAGGCGGTGGATTTCGTCTCGATCGGCTCCAACGACCTCTTCCAGTTCTTCTCCGCCGTGGACCGTGGCAACGCCCGCGTCGCCACGCGCTACGACGATCTGTCCAAGCCCTTCCTCGGGGCGCTGAAGGCGATCCTCGACGCCGGCAACCGGCACGGCGTGCCGGTGACGCTCTGCGGCGAGATGGCCGGGCGCCCGCTCTCGGCCATGGCCCTCATCGGCCTTGGCTTCCGCTCCATCTCCATGTCGCCGCCCGCCATCGGCCCGGTGAAGGAGATGCTGACCTCGCTCGACGCGGGCGCGCTCGCCGCCGAGATGGAGGCGCATATGCGGGCGCCGGGCGCCGCGTCCTCGATGCGCGAGGTGCTGGTGCGCTTCGCCGAGACGCACGCCATCCCCTATTAGCCGGGCGCTCCGGCGCCCCGCCCGGTTCGCTCCGGGCCCCGGCCGCGACGCCTCGGGCGCCGCCGGCCGTCTCCTTCCCGCATCGCGATCCGAGACCTCATGGCCAGCCTGCCCGAAAGCACGATGGACGAAATCCTGAACCGCTTCGCCTCGATGGAGGCGGAGATGGCGTCGGGACCCGACCACGAGACCTATGCGCGGCTGGCGGCCGACTATTCCGGCCTCGAGGACGTCGTCGCCGCCATCCGCGCCTATCGCGAGGCGAAGGTGGAGCTCTCGCAGGCCCGCGAGATGCTGGAGGATCCCGGCGCCGACCGCGAGATGCGCGATCTGGCGAGCCTCGAGATCGACGACCTGCGCGAGCGCATCGACGGGCTCGTGCACCGGATCCGCCTCCTCCTCCTGCCCAAGGACGCGGCGGACGAGAAGGGCGTCATCCTGGAAATCCGCGCCGGCACCGGCGGCTCGGAGGCCGGCCTCTTCGCCGGCGACCTCATGCGCATGTACCAGCGCTACGCCGAACTGAACCGCTGGAAGGTGGAGATCCTCACCGCCAGCGAAGGCGAGGCCGGCGGCTATCGCGAGGTCGTGGCCTCGATCAAGGGCGTCGGCGTGTTCTCGAAACTGAAGTTCGAATCGGGCGTGCACCGCGTGCAGCGCGTGCCGGCGACGGAATCGGGCGGGCGCATCCACACTTCCGCCGCGACGGTGGCGGTGCTGCCCGAGGCCGAGGACATCGATGTCGAGATCCGGGCCGAGGACATCCGCATCGACACGATGCGCTCCTCGGGCGCCGGCGGCCAGCACGTCAACACCACCGACTCGGCGGTGCGCATCACCCATCTGCCGACCGGCATTGTGGTGACCTCCTCGGAAAAGTCGCAGCACCAGAACCGCGCCCGCGCCATGCAGGTCCTGCGCGCCCGCCTCTACGACGCCGAGCGCCAGCGCGCCGACGACGAGCGCTCCGCCGCTCGCCGCAGCCAGGTCGGGTCCGGCGACCGTTCGGAGCGCATCCGCACCTACAATTTCCCGCAGGGGCGCGTCACCGACCACCGCATCAACCTGACGCTCTACAAGCTCGACCGGGTGATCGAGGGCGAGATGGGCGAACTCGTCGACGCGCTCGTCGCCGACCATCAGGCGGCGCTCCTGGCGAGCATGGGCGGCGAGGGCTGAGATGGCGGACGCCGCTGGGCTCCTGCGCGGGGCGGGCGCGCGGTTCCGGGAGGCCGGGCTCGACACGCCCGATCTCGACGCCCGCCTGCTGCTCGCCGAATGCCTCGGCCTCGAGCCCGGCATCCTCGCCGCCAATGCCCATGTTCTCGTGCCGGACGAGGCGCAGGCCCGCTTCGCGCAATGGGTGGACCGGCGGCTGGCGCGCGAGCCGGTCTATCGCATCGTCGGGCGCCGGCCGTTCTACGAGCACGACTTTCTCCTCTCGCCGGGAACGCTCGAGCCGCGCTCGGACACCGAGATCCTCGTCGACGCCGCGCGCCGCGAACTGGACGCCGTCCTGCGTCGCCGGAGGGCGGCGCGCTTCTGCGACATCGGCACCGGCACGGGCGCGATCGCCGTCTCCCTGCTCGCGCTGTTTCCGGCCGCGACCGGCATCGCCGTCGACATCAGCGACGACGCGCTCGCGACGGCGGGGGAGAACGCGCGGCGCGCCGGCGTCGCCGACCGGCTGGCGCTGCGGCGGTCCGATTATCTCGCGGGCGTCGACGGCCCTCTTGAACTCGTCCTGTCCAACCCCCCATATATACCGTCGTCGCAGATCGCATCGCTCGCGCCCGAAGTGCGCGGCCACGATCCGCGTCTCGCGCTCGATGGCGGGCCGGACGGGCTCGACGCCTATCGCGCGATCGCCGCGCAGGCGCCGCGCGTGCTGACGGAAGACGGCGCGCTGCTTCTGGAGATCGGCGCGGGGCAGGGGCCCGACGTCCGCGCCATCGTCTGCGAAGGGCATCGGTTCGTCTTCGAAGGCGCGACGCGCGATCTCGGCGGCATCGAGCGGGTTCTGCGCTTCCGGCGGGTGTCCCGGGCCTGATGCAAGCCTGAGACGGGGCTTGCCAAACTCGCGCGCAAGGGGTTGAAAAGCGGTCCGTGCCCCTTGTGAGGATGGGTCTTCCCCTCTAGGGTCCAGCACGAAATGCGACACTTCGAGGGGAAATGTCCCTTTGGCTCGGCAAGGTCTGCGCGTCCGGCGCGCAGCTGCCCGAAGGGACGCTCGTGATGGCCGAAGGGCTGTCCGCACCCCGGCGAAGGGCCATCGAGGGGCGCAACCAATTTTAGAAATCTCCATCGCGGTCGGACGTCGCGTCCGGCCGGTTCGTTCGGGGTGTGCGTTTCGCCGCTCCGTTGAGGTGGTCAAACCGGCCAGCGCCGGCAAATCCGAAAAGACAGGAAAAGCATGAGGCCAGGGCAGCAGCAGAAGAATCGCATGCGCGGTCGTGGACGCAAGGGCCCGAACCCGCTGTCGAGAAGCTACGAGTCGAACGGTCCCGATGTGAAGATCCGCGGCAACGCGCAGCACATCGCCGAGAAATACACGACGCTGGCGCGCGACGCCGCCGTGTCGGGCGACCGCGTCATGGCCGAGAACTATCTTCAGCACGCCGAGCACTACAATCGCCTCATCGCCGCCGCGCAGGGGCAGTTCCAGACCCAGCGCGACGAGATGGACGAGGACGAGGACGGCGAGGACTTCTCCAACCTTCGCGACGAGCGCTTCGAGCAGCTGCCCGACCGCAGCGAGCAGAATCGCGACCAGGCCCGCAACGACCAGGGCGACCGCCGCCCGGCCTATAATGGCCAGAACGGCCAGAACGGCCAGCGCGAGCCCTATCAGGGGCGCGAGAACCGCGACCAGAACCGCGAGGGCTTCCAGCCCCGCGCCAATCGCGACGGCAACCCGCAGCGCGACAATCGCGAGGGCTACCAGCCGCGCGAGAACCGCGACCAGAACCGCGAAGGCGGCAATCGCGAGCCCTATGCCCGCGACGGCAACCGCGACCAGAACCGGCCGAACCGCGACAATCGCGACAATCAGAACCGCGACAATCCGAACCGGGACTACCAGTCCCGCGACAATCGCGACCGTGACCAGACCCGCGACAACCCGAATCGCGACCACCAGAATCGGGGCGACCGCGACCAGCGCCGCGACCGCAACGCGCAGCAGCCGGGGGGGCTCGGCCCGCAGCCCTATATCGCGCCGCCGGTCGCCGCTTCCGCGCCCGCTCCCGCCGAGGCGCCCCGTCCCGAGGCGCGCCATGTCTCTTCCCCGGAGGCGCCGGTGACGCGCCCCGAGGCGGACGAGGTCCTGCCCGTCGCCGCCGCCGCCGTCGAGACGGCGGTTCCGACCGGCGAGGAAATCCCTGGCGAGGCCGCGCAGCCGCGTCGTCGCGGCCGCCCGCGCCGGGTGCGCGAGGACGAGGCCGCGCCGGCGGACGAGGCCGTCGCGGTCCAGCCCGCCGCCGAGGCTCAGCTTCAGGCTCCGGCCACCGAGGCGCCCGCCTCGACGGTCGAGGCCGGTGCCGGCGAGGCCGAGGCGCCCAAGCGCCGCGGCCGTCCGCGCCGCAAGAAGCTGGAAGACACGTCCGGCGACGACGACAGCGGCGGACTGCCGGACTTCCTCCTCGCCTCGAACGGCTGAGGCTTTCGAGACAGCGTCAGGCACGGGGCGTCGCATCGGCGGCGCCCCGTTTTTCGTTTCCGTGGCCTTCGCAGGGCCCGACCGGCGAATTGCAGGCCCGCGCCCGTCGCGCCTCTTTTCACGCCGCCCGCGCGCTCCCATATCCGTGAACCAACGGCCCGCCGAAGACGGGGGCCGGTTTTCCGGACCATGCGGGCCATGCCTCGACGAGGGTGGCGCGCCACAGGGGAGACGTCAGGCATGAATATCGAGAAATATACCGAGCGCGCCCGCGGGTTCTTCCAGGCCGCGCAGACCCTCGCGGTCGGCCGCGATCACCAGAATTTCGCGCCCGAGCATCTCCTGAAGGTGCTGATCGACGATCCCGAGGGCATGGCCGCCGGGCTGATCGAGAAGGCCGGGGGGCGTCCGGGCGACGTGCGCCTCGCGGTGAACGCCGCGCTCGACGCCATGCCGCGCGTCTCGGGCGGGGGCTCCCAGCTCTATCTCTCGCAGCCGCTCGCCAAGGTCGCTGCGACCGCCGAGGAGATCGCCAAGAAGGCGGGCGACAGCTTCGTCACCGTCGAGCGCCTGCTTCTCGCGATGACGATCGAGAAGGCCGCCAAGACCGCCGAGATCCTGAAGAATGCCGGCGTCACCGCCAACGGGCTGAACGCGGCGATCAACGATCTGCGCAAGGGCCGGAGCGCCGACACGGCCTCCGCCGAGAGCGGCTACGAGGCGCTGAAGAAATATGCCCGCGACCTGACGAAGGACGCGCGCGAAGGCAAGCTCGATCCGGTCATCGGCCGCGACGACGAGATCCGCCGCACGATCCAGGTCCTGTCGCGGCGCACCAAGAACAACCCGGTCCTCATCGGCGAGCCCGGCGTCGGCAAGACGGCGATCGCCGAGGGCCTGGCGTCCCGGATCGTGGACGGCGACGTGCCGGAATCCCTGCGCGACAAGCAGCTGATGGCGCTCGACATGGGCGCGCTCATCGCCGGTGCGAAATATCGCGGCGAGTTCGAGGAGCGTCTGAAGGCGGTGCTCGCGGAGGTGACGGCGGCCACCGGCGGCATCATCCTCTTCATCGACGAGATGCACACGCTGGTCGGGGCGGGCAAGGCGGACGGGGCGATGGACGCCTCGAACCTCCTGAAGCCGGCGCTCGCGCGCGGCGAGCTGCACTGCGTCGGCGCGACCACGCTCGACGAGTACCGCAAGCATGTGGAGAAGGACCCCGCGCTCGCGCGGCGCTTCCAGCCGGTCTTCGTCTCCGAGCCGACGGTGGAGGACACGATCTCCATCCTGCGCGGCCTGAAGGAGAAATACGAGCAGCATCATCAGGTGCGCATCTCCGACTCCGCGCTCGTCGCCGCCGCCCAGCTCTCGAACCGCTACATCACCGACCGCTTCCTGCCGGACAAGGCGATCGACCTCGTCGACGAGGGCGCCTCGCGCCTGCGCATGGCCGTCGATTCCAAGCCCGAGGCGCTGGACGAGGTGGACCGGCGCATCATGCAGCTGAAGATCGAGCGCGAGGCGCTGAAGAAGGAGACCGACGACGCGGCCAAGGGCCGGCTGGAGCGGCTGGAGAAGGAACTCGCCGATCTTCAGGAGGAGTCCGACCGCGTGACCGCCGCCTGGCAGGCCGAGAAGTCCAAGCTCGGGCGCGCCGCCGACCTCAAGCGGCGTCTCGACGAGGCGCGCAACGATCTCGCCATCGCCCAGCGCAGCGGCGAGTTCCAGCGCGCCGGGGAGCTCGCCTATGGCGAGATCCCGCAGCTGGAGCGCGACCTCGTGGAAGCCGAGGCCAGCGACGGCTCGGTCGCGATGGTCGAGGAGACGGTGACGGCCGACCATGTCGCGCAGGTCGTCTCGCGCTGGACGGGCATTCCCGTGGACCGGATGCTGGCCGGCGAGCGCGAGAAGCTCCTGCGCATGGAGGACGAACTCGGGCGGCGCGTCATCGGGCAGGGCGATGCGGTGCAGGCCGTCTCCAAGGCGGTGCGGCGCGCCCGCGCCGGGCTGCAGGACCCCAACAGGCCGATCGGCTCGTTCATCTTCCTCGGCCCCACGGGCGTCGGCAAGACCGAGCTGACCAAGGCGCTGGCCGCCTATCTCTTCGACGAGGAGACGGCCATGGTGCGCATCGACATGTCGGAATACATGGAGAAGCACTCCGTCTCGCGCCTGATCGGGGCGCCTCCGGGCTATGTCGGCTACGAGGAGGGCGGCGCGCTGACGGAAGCGGTGCGGCGCCGGCCCTATCAGGTGATCCTCTTCGACGAGATCGAGAAGGCCCATCCCGACGTCTTCAACATCCTCCTGCAGGTCCTCGACGACGGGCGCCTGACGGACGGACAGGGGCGCACGGTCGATTTCCGCAACACGCTCATCATCATGACCTCCAATCTCGGCTCGGAGTACCTGACGGCGCTGCGCGACGACGAGGAGGCCGAGGCCGCGCGCGGCCAGGTGATGGATGTGGTGCGCTCCGCCTTCCGGCCGGAATTCCTCAACCGCGTGGACGAGATCATCCTCTTCCACCGGCTGCACCGTTCGGAGATGGGCGCCATCGTCGACATCCAGATGCAGCAGCTGGAGAAGCTCCTGGTCGATCGCAAGATCGATCTGGAGCTCGAGCCCACCGCGCGCGACTGGCTGGCGGAGAAGGGCTACGATCCCGCATACGGGGCGCGTCCGCTCAAGCGCGTCATCCAGCGCGAGGTGCAGGACCCGCTGGCCGAGAAGATCCTCGGCGGCGAGATCCACGACGAGAGCCGCGTGAAGATCTCGGGCGGCACGGACCGGCTGAACTTCTACGTCGTCGGCTCCAAGGACGCCTCGAAGGGCGAGCGCGTCGCGGCCTGATCGGCGGCGCGATGGACGGAACGACAAGGAGAAGGGCGGCCCGCGAGAGCCGCCCTTCTCCGTTTCCATGCCTTGCTGTCCGGGCCGTCCGCCGGCGTCAGATGAAGGCCGGGCGATAGAAGTCGTCGATGCGGCGGCCGTAATCCTCGTCCGCCCAGCGCGGTTCGGAGCCCGCGCCGTAGCGCGGCGCCTCCTTCAGCTGGTCGATCGTCACGCCGACGACGTAGCCGCCCTGGCGCTCGTCGTATTTCAGCACCTGCCAGGGCAGGGGATGATAGTCCTCGCCGATGCCGAGGAACCCGCCGAAGGACATGATCGCGTAGCGCACCTGCCCGTCGCGCTTGCCGAGCACGAGATCGTGGATGTGGCCGAGATGGTCGCCCTCGGTGTTGTAGACCGGCGTGCCGGTGACGCGGCTGGCCTCGATCGCGTCGGCGCCGACCTGGCCGTCGAAGCTCTCGCCTGCCGCCATCATGCGGCTTCCTTCCGTCCAGGACATGGTCGTCCTCCTCTCGCGCGTTGCGTTTGCACCTCAACGAGCGGGCGCCGGGCCCGTTCCCGCAAGACGGGCGACCTCGGCAAGGCTCGGCGCCAGCGCGGGCGCCGCCTCGCCTGTCCCGGCCGCGCGCCCGTGGGGCGTCTTGTTCCAGTGATGGGGGCGGGCGACGAGTTCGGCGAGGGCGCGCAGGAAGGCGTAGGAGAGGAGGAACCAGTAGACGAAGACGAGGAGGCCGACCGGCCAGAGCCGCCGGCGCCAGTCCCGGCGGGGCATGGAGACGGCGGCCAGCGCGACGAACAGGCCGCCGCCGAGAAGGATGTTGGCGAGATCGAGCCCGTAGAGCGCGAGATCGAGGGCCCCGAGCTCGGCGCCCGCGGCCATCGCCGCCAGCGTGAGCCCGGCAAAGCCCAGCATGAGCGGATGGGCGAGCGCCGAGCCGAAGAGGCCGGCGAAGAGGAGCTGGAAGACGAGGAAGCGCTTCAGGCCGATGTCGCGCAGGAGCCGGACGGGATCGCGCATGTGGACGAGCCAGGTCTGCATCCAGCCCTTCAGCCAGCGGCTGCGCTGCGGGCGCCAGACGGAAAGGCGCTCCGGCGCGTCCTCCAGCGTCGGCCGTTCGAGCGTCCCGATGCGGTGGCCGGCGCGGCACAGGCGCATGCCGAGATCGGCGTCCTCCGTCACGTTGTGCGGGTCCCAGGCGCCGACCCGCTCGAGAAGGGCCCGCACGAAATGATTCGAGGTGCCCCCGAGCGGCACCGGCAGGTCGCGGCCTGCGAGGAAGGGCAGGAAACGGCCGAAGAGGCCGGCATATTCGAGGTCGAAAAGGGCCGCGACCGGCGAGGCGCCGGCGTTGCGGATCGAAAGCGGCGCCTGGAGGCAGGCAAGGCCCGGATCGGCCTCGAAACGCGCGGCGGCCTCGCGCAGCTGGCCGGGATCGGGCGCGTCCTCGGCGTCGTAGAGGACGACATAGGTTCCCTTCAGGAGCGGCAGGACGAAGTTGAGCGCCTTCGGCTTGGTGCGCGGCAGGCCCGGCGGCACGCGGATGCAGCGAAAGGCGGAGCGGCCGGCGAGCGCGCGCTCCACATGGCGCAGCGTGTCGTGGTCGTCCGCCTCGCAGGCCAGAACGACGTCGAGCCGCGAGGCCGGCCAGTCGAGACGCGCCAGCGCCTCGACCAGCGCCTCCACGACATCCGCCCCTTCCCGATAGAGCGCGACGACCACGCTGTAGATCGGGAGCGGCGCGTCCGGCTGCGATGCGGCGAGCCCGCGCTGCGCCCGGTTGCCGACCGGGCGGGCGAGGAGCGCTGCGAGCCGCAGGCCGTGCGCGGCCAGGAAGAGAAGGCCGGCCCCGACATGCAGCGCCATAAGCATGTCGAGCGGCCGATGCGTGGCGAAAACGAGAAACAGCGTCGCGGCGAGGCAGAAGGCGGCCGCCTGCGCGGGGTCGACCACCGTATAGGCCGAGAGCTGCGGCGCCCTGGCGGCAAGGCCGAAGGACGCCTCGGCCAGCCTGTCGGGCGCGCTGCCCCTCTCGGCCAGCCGCTCGGCATCGCTGCGGGAGGTGACGCGCGCGATGGCGCGAAGCTCCGGATTGTCGGCCAGGAAGCGCCGCGTGTGCGCCAGCGTCGCGAGGCGCGGCAGGAGGAAGAGCTTGCGGCGAAAGGCCGTGTCGCAGGTGCGCAGCATCTCCACGCCGGCGAGCGCCGCGCCCTGGCCCGGCGACAGCGCCCGGTCGCCCGCGCCGATCGGCTCGCAGGGAAGATCGAGCAGGCGCGCATAGGCGCGGGCGAGGTCCGCCTCCCGCAGGATGCCCTGCGCGACGAGTTCCTCGCCGGGATCCGTGCCGTTGTGGCGCGCGGCGAGGAAGGCCTCGCGCAGAGCCTCGGGGGAGACGCCGAGAAGCGTGGCGAGACGCGCGCCGGGCCCGCGATCCTCGTCCGGCGGCGGGGCGGCGGCCGGGGCGAAATGAACGGGGGACAGATTGCGCCCGGCGCCGGGGCGGTCGTAGATGGCGCTCGCGGCGCGCCGCCGGTCGTCGAGGATGTCGTCGCGCACGTGGACCGGCGGTTCGAGAGCGGGCCTGCCAGAGACGGTTGTGCAACCGGACTGGACGGGTGTGCAGAGAAGTCTCCCGCATGGCGCGAAGGTGGAAAACGAACCGATGATTGCAACTTCTGTGGGAAGACTGCTCGCTCTGGTGAGTCTCTGCGTCTCGCTCGGCGGCCCCGTCGCGCCCGTCCTGGCGCAGGATGTCGCGGTTCCGAACTTCTTCGACCAGCGGCAGCGGCTGGTGAAGCCCGATCTCGCCGAGCGCGGGCGCGTGCGCTTCCTGACGACGACGGATTTCCCGCCCTTCAACTTCCTCGACGCGCGCGGCCAGCTCGCCGGCTTCAACGTGGATCTGGCGCGCGCCATCTGCGAGGAGTTGCAGATCCTCGCCACCTGCCAGATCGAGGCCATGCCCTTCGACGATCTCCTGCCGGCGCTGCGGCGCGGCGAGGGCGACGCGATCATCGCGGGCCTTGCGATGACCCCGGCGAACCGGCGCGAGACGACCTTCACCGAGCCCTACTTCCGCTATCCCGCCCGCTTCGTGACGCGCCGCGACGCCACGCTCGCCGAGCCGATGGTGGAGAGCCTGGCCGGCAAGGCCGTCGCGGTCGTGGGGGGCACGGCGCATGCGGCGATGCTGCGGGCCTTCTTTCCGACGACGCGGGCCGAGGTCTTCCCGACCCGCGAGGAGGGGCTCGCCGCCATGCGCGAGGGCAAGGTCGCCGCCTTCTTCGGCGATGGCGTCGGCCTGTCCTTCTGGCTCGGGAGCGAGACGGCCGCCGACTGCTGCGCCTTTTCTGGCGGGGCCTATCTCTCCGATCTCTTCCTGGGGGAGGGCCTGTCGATCGCCGTGCAGCCGCAGGACGGCGATCTCGCCCGGTCCTTCGACTACGCGATCGGACAGCTCGTCGTCAGGAAGCGCTTCTCGGAACTGATGCTGAAATACTTCCCCTACAGCCCGTTCTAGGGGGGCAGAGCTTGCGGTAGCGCACCCGCGCGCTGCGCTCGATGGCGGCGGTGGCGAGGGGATCGAGATCGAGGTCGTCGCGCAGCATCTGCAGGAGGCGCAGCTCGGGCTGGCCCGCCCGCGTGTCGGAGGCCGCGATCTCGACCGCCAGCGCATAGGCCGTCTCGTGAAGCTTCACCGGCACGCTGCCGGCGATCTCGGCGATGAGGTCGGCGAGCCCGTCCTCGGAGGCGAGGATCTCGCGGCACCGGTCGGCGACGTCGGGCAGGCGCTGCAGATCGAACCCGGCAAAGACCGGGGCGGTCGCCAGGAGCGCGCCGACGCCGCGCAGCTCCGTGTCCGAAATGCCTCCGTCCGCGGCCGCCATGGCGACCATGAGGTGGATCAGCGCGTCCTGGGCCCCGAGGGAAGGCATCGTCTCGTCGTCTCCTGTTGCGGCGCCGGGCCGCGGGTGGGGCGTTAGGTAAGAACGAGATCGCGCCGCGCAAGCGCGGGCGGCGTTTGTTGACGGACCGGCGGGTTCTTTCTAGACCGGGCGCCTGCGGGCGGCCTCCTGAAGGCGCGGCGCCGCAGCGCCTCCCGCAAGCCCGCCGAATGCCCGCTCGCCCGCACACGAAGGTCGAACCATGTCCGTCTCCCCCGCTCCCGATGCAGCGCTCGTCGAGGCGGCCGGCGCCTCCAACGCCTGGCCGTTCGAGGAGGCGCGCAAGCTGCTCAAGCGGTTCGAGGGCGGGATGCCCGAGGAGGTTCTGTTCGAGACGGGCTACGGCCCGTCCGGCCTGCCCCATATCGGCACGTTCGGCGAGGTGGCCCGCACGACCATGGTGCGCAACGCCTTCCGCACGCTCACGCAGGATCGCGTGAAGACGCGGCTCCTGTGCTTCTCGGACGACATGGACGGCCTGCGCAAGGTGCCCGATAACGTGCCGAACCGCGAGATGATGCTGGGCTTTCTCGGCAAGCCGCTCAGCCGCGTGCCCGATCCCTTCTCGAACGAGCACGCCTCCTTCGGCGCGGCCAACAACGCGCGCCTGCGCGCCTTTCTCGACCGATTCGGCTTCGACTACGAGTTCGCCTCGGCGACGGACTACTACGCCTCCGGCCGCTTCGACGAGATGCTTTTGCGCATGCTGGCGCGCTACGACGAGGTGATGGCGATCATCCTGCCAACCTTGGGGGCGGACCGGCGCGCCACCTACTCGCCCTTCCTGCCCATCCATCCGCGGACCGGCATCGTCATGCAGGTGCCGATGGAGGCGCGCGACGAGGCGCGCGGGCTGGTCGTCTGGCGCGATCCCGAGACGGGCGAGCGCTACGAGACGAGCGTCACGGGCGGCGCGGTCAAGTGCCAGTGGAAGGCCGACTGGGCGCTGCGCTGGGCCGCGCTCGGCGTCGACTACGAGATGGCCGGCAAGGATCTCATCGACAGCGTGACGCTGTCCTCCAAGATCTGCCGGGCGCTCGGCAGGACGCCGCCGGAGGGCTTCAACTACGAGCTCTTCCTCGACGCCGAGGGCGCCAAGATATCCAAGTCCAAGGGCAACGGCCTGACGATCGAGGACTGGCTGGCCTATGCCTCGCCGGAGAGCCTGCAGCTTTATATGTTCAACAAGCCGAAGGCGGCCAAGCGCCTGCATTTCGACGTCATCCCCAAGGCCGTCGAGGACTACTACCAGTTCGCCGGCGCCTACGAGCGGCAGGATGCGCGGGCGCGGCTGCAGAACCCGGTGTTCCACATCCATGGCGGCGAGCCGCCGGTGAAGGGCATCGCGGTGCCCTTCGCGCTTCTCCTCAACCTCGTCTCGGCCTCCAACGCTTCCGACAGCGCGACGCTCTGGGGCTTCATCTCGCGCTACGCGCCGGGCGTGACGCCGCAGACCGCGCCCGAACTGGATGCGCTGGTGGGCTACGCGCTGCGCTATTTCGAGGATTTCGTGGCGCCGGCCAAGCGGTTCCGCGCCCCCGACGCGGTCGAGCGGGAGGCGCTCGGCCAGCTCGAGACCGTGCTCGGCGCCCTGCCGAAGGATGCCGACGCCAACGCGATCCAGAACGCCATGCTCGACGTCGCCCGGCCCATCGAGCGCTACCAGGACACGAGCCGCACCGGCCCGGACGGGGGGCCGGGCGTCTCCGGCAAGTTCTTCGAGGCGCTCTACCAGACGCTCATCGGGCAGGACAAAGGCCCGCGCTTCGGCTCCTTCGTGGCGCTCTACGGCATCGACGAGACCCGTGCCCTCATCCGGCGCGCGCTCGACGGCTCGCTCGCGGCGAGTTCGCCGGCGGCCTGAGGCGCGCTCAGCGCCAGAGGCCGCGGCGGGCGGCCTTCGCCTCGCTCTCGGCCTCGACATAGGGGCCGCCCGGCACGGCCTCGACCAGCCCCTGGCGCACCGCCCAATCGCCGAGATCGGTCCCGGCGACCGAGCAGCGCGCTTCGACCTCCGCGCGCACCGTGCCGAAGCCCGGCGCCACGTCGCAGCGCACGGCGCGGCCGCGCAGGAGGTTGCGCAGGCCCGTGCGCGCCTCCACCCCGCAGCGCCAGCCCATGCCGGGCGCGCCGCAGACCTTGGCGAGCGGCGGGGCGGCGACGCCCGCGAGCGTCACCGTGCTCTGGCCGATCGCGAGCCTTGCGCCGTCGACCGCGACGGGCCGCAGGAGGAGGGGCCATTCCGCCCCCAGTTCGGCCGTCGCGAGGGGCGGCGGCAGAGACGGCGCGGCGCCTTCGGCAGGCGGAGCCTTTCGCATGGCCGGCTCGTAGGCATAGGGCGAGGGCGTCATGCCGTCCGGCGTCACGTCGCGCGGGCCGGCGGCGGCACCGGGCGTGGCGTCCGGTCCCGGCGCCGGATCGGCCGGGCCTTCGTCCTCGGCCGGCGGCGGCTCGGCCACCTCGATCCGCGCCCGTCCGCCGTCGGCGGGATCGGACGCGAGGAGGGACGGCTCCGCCGGGGCGAGCAGGAGGAGGAGAAGACAGGGCAGGAGAAAGCCGGCGAGCGCGATGGCGAGCCGCACCGGGGCGGCCGGTCTGTCGCCGCGAAGGAGGAGGGTCCGCGGATCGCCGTCCTGCATCAGCCGTGCCCCCGTTCGGGCGACCGGCGCTCCCGGCGGAGGCCCGAGGTGCCGCGAGCGGCAGGCGGCGTCACTGGCTCGCCCACAGGATGCGCGCCATCCATTCGATCTCCTCCACGGCGAACTGGCGGTCCGGGAAGTCGGGATTGACCGAGGCGAGTTCGATCGTGCGGGCCGTGCGGCGCTGCAGGATCTTGGCCATCACCTCGCCGTCGCGCGTGCGCACCACCACGCGGTCGCCGCGCCGGATGGAGGAGTCGGGCGAGACGATCACGACGTCGCCGTCGCGATAGAGCGGCATCATCGACTGGCCGGAGACCTCCAGCGCGTAGACCGCCGCGTCGCCCGTGGCCGGCAGCGCGATCTCGTCCCAGCCGTGGCCGGCGGGAAAACCCGCATCGTCGAAGAAGCCGCCATGGCCGGCCTGCGCGAAGCCGAGCAGCGGCACGGTGAGGATGGCGGGCGGGGGCGGGACGGCCTGCGCCGGCTCCTCGCCGCGCATCAGGCTCGCGAACTCGTCGAGGCTGGCGCCGGTCGCCTCGATCACCTTGGAGATCGATTCGGTGGAGGGCCAGCGGGGCCGCCCGTCCGAGCCCATGCGCTTGGACTTGTTGAAGGTCGTGGGATCGAGCCCGGCGCGCCGGGCGAGGCCGGAGGCCGACAGTCGATTGCGCGCCGCCAGCGCATCGATCGCCGCCCATATCCGGTCGTGGGAGAACATCGGTCCCGGCCTCAGCAAGAAGAAGGAATATAGTCCTCTTTATCTTTAGGAGGGCGCGCGGCGATTGTCCAGCGCCGGAACGGCCGAGTCGCGGCGATTGTGGCGTTTTACGGGCGCCGTCCCCCGTGGCCCGTTTGCCCTTTCCGCAAAATACCGACCGCGCGGGCGCCTTCGGCTGGAACCCACGCAGAATTGTGGCATTGCCGTGTTACGCTCGGCCATCTGCGACCGGGCGGGCGTCGTCGCGCCCCGCCTCGTTCAGGCGATGGATGCGCCCTCCTTGGAAGTCGATCGATGAGTCTGCGATTTTCGGCCTACACAACCGAGGAAACACGGCAGCGGGCCAGCGAGCCGGGTCGCGGGCGGGACGCGGAGGGACCGCTCTCCATCCCCTACAAGGGCTGGAAGGACATCCTTCTCAGGGTCTACAATTCCTTCTTCGAAGACCACGTGATGCTGATCGCGGCGGGCGCGACCTTCTATCTCCTGCTGGCCCTCTTCCCCGCCTTCGCCGTCTTCGTCTCCTTCTACGGCTTCGTCGCCAATCCCGCGACGATCGGCGACCACATCGCCTTCATCGGCCAGTTCCTGCCGCAGGCGGGCACCGAGCTCCTGCAGTCGCAGCTCGAGCGGCTGGTGACCCAGGACCCCGCCTCGCTCTCGCTCGGCTTCGTCTTCGGTCTCGCCTTCTCCCTGTGGAGCGCCAACAACGGCATCAAGACGCTGTTCGAGGCGATGAACGTCGCCTATGGCGAGCAGGAGCGCCGCTCCTTCCTGAAGCTCAACGCCGTCGCCTTCTGCTTCACGCTCGGCGCGGTCGCCGTCGGCATCCTCCTCTTCACGGCCGTCGGCGTCGTGCCGATCGTCATGGCCATCTTCGGCCTTTCCAGCCTCACCGATCTCTTCATCGCCGCGCTGCGCTGGCCGCTCGTCTTCCTCGTGGTGACGGGCTCGATCGCGATGATCTACCGCTACGGGCCGAGCCGGAACCGGGCGCGCTGGATCTGGGTGATGTTCGGCGCCGTCCTCACCTCCACGATCTGGCTCGCCGCCTCGATCGGCTTCTCCTGGTATCTCCAGAACTTCGCCAATTACAACGCCACCTACGGCTCGCTCGGCGCCGTCATCGGCTTCATGATGTGGGTCTGGATCTCCTCGACGATCTTCATCGTCGGCGCCGAGA
Organism: Aurantimonas sp. Leaf443; assembly: GCF_001425575.1. Classification (GTDB taxonomy): domain Bacteria; phylum Pseudomonadota; class Alphaproteobacteria; order Rhizobiales; family Rhizobiaceae; genus Leaf443. The sequence goes on from NZ_LMRD01000006.1 coordinate 229,263, forward strand.
TCAACGCGGAGATGGAACACCAGACCGCGCTCGACACGACCAATCTGCCGCCCAAGCCCATCGGCCAGCGCGGCGCCCGCGTCGCCGACACGATCGGCAAGAGCTCGCGCCGCGTGGCGCAGCCGGACGCGGAGAAGAAGGGCCTGTTCGGATAGGGCGCGCGCGGCCGGCGGACGAACGCGCCGCCGGCAAGCATGTTCGGTTCAGGCAAGGCCCGGCGCGACGCGCGCCTCGTCGATCCGGTCGATCTCGGCCGGCGAGGGGTCGATCCCGGCCGAGTTCTGGTCCATGCGCCGGCGCGCCGTGGCCTCGATGCGTTTCTTGAGGGCCTGGTCGCTCGCGAGGAAGCGCTCGAAATCGGCCCGCGACAGGCGCAGGAGCGTGGAATAGCCGAGCGTCGTCACGTCCGCCTGCCGCTTCACGTCGAAGAGAAGCGCGATCTCGCCGACCACCTCGCCGCGTCCGATGCGCAGCACCGCCTGGCCGGTATCGACCTCGACGGAGCCCGACGCCACGAAATAGGCCGCGTCCCCGTCGTCGCCGCGCCGGATGATCGTGTTGCCGGGCCCGGAGAAGAACGGCCGGAGATAGCGGGCGAGCCGGCGCCGGGCCTCCTCGCTGAGATCGGACAGGATCTCGCAATGGGCGATCAGCGTCTCGCGGTCCAGCTGCAGGTCGAGCGCGGGGCGCGACTGGAGGGCGGCGCGCGCCTTCACCTCGCGCGTGAGGTCGCGTTCGATCTCGCTGTTGATGATGCCCGCCTGGCGCAGGCGGCGGATTTCCGACAGTTCCAGCGCGTCGATCGAGCGCTCGGCCATGGCGCGCTGCACGTCGCGGGCGTAGCCGGGATATTGCAGCGTCAGCGCTTCCATCTCGCGCTCGGCGTTCTGGCGGCGCAGGAGGAGTTCGGCCTGCACCCGCTCGGCGACGTCCGCCCCGAGGATCGCGGCGACCTCGCCCTCCACGAAGGCGGGCAGTTCGGAGAGGACGAGCGCCGTCTCCACCAGAAGCTCGAACCGTTCGGCGAGGCGGCCGGAGAGCATGCGCCCCTTGCCGAGCCGGCGCTGCAGCACGATGGCGAGCCTGTCGAGCGTGTCGAAATCGAGTTCGCGCGCGGCCGCCTCGCGATAGGCCGCGGTGCCGCCGTGGCGCGCGGCGTCGGTGCGCCGGCGCGCGTCGGCGGCCATGCGGCGCGAGACGCGGGCGGCCAGCGTGCCGCGGGCGAAATGCTCCAGCACCATCTCGCGTTCGCGGGCGGTGGTCGTGGCGAGGCCAATGGCGGTCTTCTTCGCCAGTTCGATGTCGCTTCCCCCGCGCATGCGCCCCTGAACGCGAAGATTGACCGGCGTGCTCGGATCGACCTCCAGACCCTGCGCGCGGAAGCGGTCGAGCACGGTCTGCTGCCGCTCCAGGATGCGGCGGGTGATCGAGGTAAGGGCGAGGTCGCGCACGGCGCGGTCGACATCCGTCAGCCGGTTGAGGCCGAGGCCCTGGATCAGCGGGCGCAGCGTGACGCCCTGCACGAAGAGGGTCGCCAGCGTGTAGCCGGTGGCGAGCACCGCCACGAAGCGCGTGATGTCCTCGGGGATGCCCGGATTCTCGGTGACGGCGAGCGCCAGCGTCAGCGTCATCGTGCCGCGAAGGCCGCCCCAGAGCGTCACGATGCGGAAGGGGAGGGAGACCGGCGGATAGACGCCGAACCGGTCGAGCAGCGGGAACAGGCCGAAGACGATGAGGGCGCGCGCCGCCAGCGCGGCGGTGAAGACGACGGCCAGAAGCAGGGCGTCCGCCGCCGAGGCGGTGGCAAGGAGCCCGGGCACGCGCATCGAGACGAGGATGAAGACGAGGATCGTCGCCCAGGAGGCGAGCTGTTCCCAGATGTCGGTGTGATAGCTCCAGACGTGGTTGGGAATGCGCCCGGGCGCGAGCGTCGCCACGCTGACGCCCGCCGCCACCACGGCGATGACGCCCGAGACATGGAGGTGGTGCTCGGCGAGCCAGAAGCAGAAGAAGGGCACCGCGAGGCTGAGCGAGACGACGGTGAGCCGGTCGCCGGCCAGGCGCGCGGCGAGATCGACGAAGACCCGCGCCACGAGGATGCCGAGCAGCGCGCCGCCGACGGGCAGCCACAGGAAGTTCACGGCGATGCGCCCCGCGCCCATCGTGGCGGGATCGGCGATCGCGGCGGTGAAGACGAGGAAGAGCGAGATGGCGACCGCGTCGTTGAAGAGGCTCTCGCCCTCCACGAGCCGCGTCAGGCGGTCCGGCGCGCCGACGTCGCGGAAGATGCCGATGACGGCCACGGGGTCGGTCGTCGCCACGATGGAGGCCAGGAGCAGGCAGGCGATGGTGGGCAGCGGCGTGAAGGGCGTCAGCGCCAGCGCGATGCCGAAGGTCGCCACCAGCACGGCCACCAGCGCCAGGATGACGATGGGCGCGACATCCTCGCGGATGCGGTGGAAGTCGATCTCCAGCGACGACTGGTAGAGGAGCGTCGGCAGGAGGAGGAAGAGGAAGAAGGCGGAGCCGGGCGAGAGGCTCGCCATCTGCGCGGCCTCCTCGCCGGCCAGGATCTCGCGCCCGAACAGGCCGATGGCGATGCCCAGAAGCGCCAGCACGATGGAGACGGGAAGGCGCAGGCGCGCGGCGAGCGGCGCTGCGAGAGCTCCGCCCGCGATGAGCCCGGCGACGAGGATGACGGCTTCGGAGACGTTCATGCCGTCCTTCCCTGCGCTGCACGCCGGCCGCAAGGCCCTTGCCCGCCATGCGAGGCCGAAGGCGGGGACTCGCGCCGGGCGCGAGCCCTACGGATCGGGCAAAACGGCGGATGCGTCAATGGACGCGCCCCCGCGCCTCGAGCGCTCTTGCGCCGGCGGGCGAAGCGGCGTCTCCTGCGCCTCGTCCAAGGGAGGGCCCATGTCCGTCAGCCTGTTCGACCTCTTCAAGATCGGCATCGGGCCGTCCTCCTCGCACACGGTCGGGCCGATGTGGGCCGCGCGCCGCTTCCTCGACCGGCTGGAGGAGCGCGGGAGCAAGGCCGAGACCGCGCGCGTCGAGGTGCGGCTCTACGGCTCGCTCGCCCTCACGGGCAGGGGCCATGCCACGGACAAGGCGGTGATGCTGGGGCTCGCCGGGCTGCGGCCCGACACGCTCGACCCCGACGACGCCGAGGACCTCTACCGCTACATCCTGTCGAAGGGCGAGCTGCAGCTCGATCGCGGCCGGCGCATCGCCTTCCGCGAGGGGCACGAGCTGCATCTCCTCATGCGCGAGAAGCTGCCCCATCATTCCAACGGCATGCGCTTCTCGGCCTTCGACGCGGCGGGCGCGCGGCTCGACGAGGCGGACTACTATTCCGTCGGCGGCGGCTTCGTGGTGACGGGCGAGGACGCGGCGGGGGAAGCGCCGGTGCTCGCCAATGCGCGCGCCCCTTACGAGTTCGGCTCGGCCGCCGAGCTCCTGGCGCTCTCCGCCCGGCACGGCCTGTCGATCGCCGAGATCGTGCTCGCCAACGAGGAGACCTGGCGCGGCCGGGCGGAGATCCGCGAGGGAATCCTGCATCTGCGCGACGTGATGCTCGCCTCCATCGAGCGCGGGTGCCGGATGGAGGGCATCCTGCCCGGGGGGCTGAAGGTGCGCCGCCGCGCGCGCCGGCTGCAGGCCGAGCTCCTGAAGCGCCCCGAGCAGGCGCTGCGCGATCCGCTGACGACGCTCGACTGGGTCAATCTCTACGCGCTGGCGGTGAACGAGGAAAACGCCGCCGGCGGGCGCGTGGTGACGGCGCCGACCAACGGGGCGGCCGGCGTCATCCCGGCGGTGCTCGCCTATTACGAACGCTTCGTGCACGGCGCCGGCGACGACGGCGTCGTGACCTTCCTCGCCACGACCGCCGCGGTCGGCGCGCTCTACAAACAGAACGCCTCGATCTCGGCGGCGGAGATGGGGTGCCAGGGCGAGGTGGGCGTCGCCTGTTCCATGGCGGCGGCGGGCCTGTGCGCCGTTCTCGGGGGCACGACGGAGCAGATCGAGAACGCCGCCGAGATCGCCATGGAGCACAATCTCGGCCTGACCTGCGATCCGATCGGCGGCCTCGTCCAGATCCCCTGCATCGAGCGCAACACGATGGGCGCGGTGAAGGCCATCAACGCCGCGCGTCTGGCGCTCAAGGGCGACGGCACGCATTTCGTCTCGCTCGACGACGTCATCGAGACGATGCGCCAGACCGGCATCGACATGAGCGAGAAATACAAGGAGACCGCGCTCGGCGGACTGGCCGTCAACGTCACGCTCTGCTGAGCGGGCGCCCGTCGCCGGGCGCGCCGCCGTTCCAGACGCGGCGGACGAGCGGCCTATCGCTTCAGGATCGCCGTCGAACTCGCGCCGTTTCCCTTCCAGCTATAGGTCGCGGTCCTGGCGTCCCGCGCCGTCAGGCGCACCGCCGCGCCTTCGGCATGCCGGATGGCGACGCCCGTCGGGGCGACGGAGGAGGAGGCGATCTGCTGCGGCTTGCCGTTCGAAAGCCAGGAGACGACCTTGCCCTTGGCGATCGTGATCGCGGTGGTGCGTCCGTTCGCCGACCGGCCGCTCCACGTTCCGTCCCAGGTGAAGTTTTGCGCGAGGGCGGCCGGGGCCGCGAGAAGCGTCGCGGCCGCGAAGGCGCCGACGATGATGGACCGACGTCGAATCATTTGTTTCCCTTAAGTTCGCTGGATCGCCTGCCGTTGAGGCAATCGCACGGAACGATCAGACCATATCCCGCTCGCTCGCAGATCACCCGAATGGGTGAGGTTCCATATGTCTTGCCGCGCCTTTAAAAATGACGGATTCGATACGCTCTTCTGTTACAGAGCCAGCAACGCGTGCCGGGGCTGGTCATGGACACAAAAGACAACGACCTCATCGAACTGATCTATACAGCGGGACTGGTGCCCGAGGTCTGGCCGGACGTGATCGACCGCATGGCGCGCCGGATGAACGCAGGCGGCGGGTCGATCTTCTCCCTGTCGGAAGGGCATCTGTCCTGGGAGGCGCCCGCCGGCACGCGATCCATCATGGACGCCTACATCGCCGGCGGCTGGGCCGACCGCAATCCGCGGCTGGAAGGCTTGCTGCAACGGGCTCATCCCGGCTTCGTTCAGGACAGCGACGTGGCGCAGGGCTGCTACGACCGGCTGCCGATCGTGACCGATTTCCTGCGTCCGAACGGCATCTTCTACACCGCCGCGACGGTCATCTCCGGGGCGCGCGACGATCTCGCCGTCTTCTCCGTCGACCGGGGGCAGGCGGCAGGCCCCTACAGGCGCGAGGAGATCCGATGGCTCGACGCGCTCCGTCCCCATCTCGGGCGTTCGGTCGCGCTCGCCAGCCGTTTGCGCCTGCGCCAGGCTTCCAGCGCGACGACGGCGCTGGCGATGGTCGGCATCCCGGCGGCGATCCTGCGCCGACGCCATGGTGTCGTCGCCACGAACGGGCTGTTCGACGCGCTCGTCGGCAGCGTCTTCGTCTGCGGCGCCTTCGGGAGCCTCGCCCTTCGCGATCGGCGCGCCGATCAGGTCCTGCGGGACGCGCTGGCGGTCGATCATTCCAGCCGTCCGGTCGTGCGCTCCATCCCGATCGCCGGAGAGGAGGGCGCCGTCGGCGTCCTGCATGTCATTCCCGCCTGCCGGCAGGCCTCTGACGTCCTCGGCGCGGACGGAACGCTCCTCGTCGTCGCCCAGCCTCGAACGAATGTCACCGCCAGCGCCGACTGCCTGCGATGGCTCTACGACCTGACGCCGACCGAAGCGTCCATCGCCTCGCGACTGAGCGCCGGGTCGAGCATCGCCGAGATCGCCGCGGCCACCGCGACCACGTCGAACACGGTGCGCACGCATGTGAAGGGCATCCTGCGCAAGACCGGCTTCAGTCGCCAGCGCGACCTCCTCATGGCCATCGGGAGCCTCGCCGCGCTGGACCCGCGCCTGCTCTAGGATGCTCTAGCCGCGGCCGGCGATGAAGCTCTTGAAGACGAAGCCGCGCTTGCCGTCGGCGACGACCTCGCACCAGAGGTCGCAGGCGATCACCTCCACCGTCGCGCCATCGCGCAGCACCGAGACGACGGGCGCCCCGTTCTCCGGGCTGGCGCGCATGTTCACGGCGCTGACGATGCTGCCCGGCGCGCTCGCGGGATCCGCGCCCTCGACGGGCGCCTCGACCGCGGGACCGGGATCGAGCGCCGCGCTCGTTTCGTCCGTCGCATTCTCCGGCACGGCGGGATCGGCATCGGGCAGGCCCGGCGCGTCCGCGGGAAGGGCGGCGCTCTCGCCGACGGGATCGCCTGCGCCCGGCGAGACGTCGTCCGGCATCGGCAGGGCAGGGGTCTCCTCCGGCACGGCGGCGGTCTCGCCCGGCAGAGCCGTCTCGTCAGGAACGGCGGTGGTCTCGTCCGGCAGGTCCTCTTGCAGGACGGTTTCGGCGGCAGGGGCGGGTGCCGGCGCCGGCGTCGCGGGGCCGGTCGTCGTCGTCGAGGCGCCGAAGCGGGGCGTCACGTCGCGCACGAGGGGGATCGTGCCGGTCGCCATGCCGCCGTCGAGCGTGCCCTCGCGGGCGAGGCGCTCGGTTTCGGCCCGCTGCGCCTCGTCGGCCTCTTGGGCCGCAAGGGCCGCCTCGTCCGCAAGCACGGTCTCGGACGGGCGCAACCGGCCGTCGCGCGCCGCCTCGCCCATCGACTCCGCCGGCGGGCGAACGGCTTCGGACGGTGCCGTCGCCGGCTCGGAAAGGGTCGCAACCTCGGCGGGCGTGCTTTTGCGCACGTTTTGCAGTGCATAATAACCGATCCAGCCGGCGGTCGCCGCCACGGCGAGCGCGGTCAGGACGAGGCCGGTGGAGAGACGGCTGCGCTGGACCTTCGGTGTCCGGGGCGCCGGCACGAAAGGCTTCAGCACGAAGGCGTCGTCGGGCACGACCGGGCGCTTGGCCGCGGCAGCCGATTCGAAATCGCGCCGCCGAGCCCGCAACCGGTCCCGCAGTTCCTCGAAGGCCGGCGTTCCATCCGGCCCCTGTGTCATCGCCATCGCTTCCCGTCTCCCGACCGTCGCAAGTCGATTCGGACCATGCGCATGGGGATCGCAATGCGGCCGCAGCCGTCGCGAACCCGTCCATGATCTCAGCTAGAGAGACCGATTATGGCCGATCGAAGTTGCCGGGGTAAAGAGACCTGCTGCAATGCGGTCGCTACTTTCCCGAGCGTTTCACAAGCCTGACGAAAGTTTGGGCGCCCTGGCGGCAAGTGCAAACCGCGCCGACCGGTGTATTTCCGGCGTCCGGACGGGCTGATGCCCGCCCGGACATATTTTCGTTACGCGGCCTCGGCGGCGGCCTGTCCGAAGCGGCCGTAGAACGTCTCGCCTTTCGCGGCCATCTCCTTCAGCAGCGGCGTCGGCGCGAATCGCTCGCCGTGGCGGGCGGCGAGCCTCTCGCACAGCGCGACGAAGGCTTTCGTGCCCATGCCGTCGATGTAGGAGATCGTGCCGCCGGTATAGGGGGCGAAGCCGAAACCGAGGATGGAACCGAGATCGGCCTCGCGCGGATCGGTCACGACGCCTTCCTCCATCGTGCGGGCCGCCTCGTGCGCCATGGTCACGAGGAAACGCTGCTTGAGCTCCTCGAAATCCACCTCGTCCGGCCGCTTCTGCGGATACATCTCCTTCAGGCCCGGCCAGAGATGCTTCTTGGCCGGCTTCTGCGGATAGTCGTAGAAGCCCTTGCCGGCCTTGCGGCCGAAGCGCCCGGCCTCGTTCATGGTCTGGATCAGCTTCAGCTGCTTGGCGTCCACCGCCTCGGGGCCGAGATCGGCGATCGTCGCCTTCATGATCTTCAGCGCCAGATCCACCGCCGTCTCGTCGGTGAGGGCGAGCGGGCCGACGGGCATGCCCGCGAACTTCGCCGCGTTCTCGATCATCGCCGGCGGCACGCCCTCGACCAGCATGTCGAAGGCCTCCGACATGTAGCGAAGGACGCAGCGGTTGGCGAAGAAGCCGCGCGTGTCGTTGACGACGATCGGCGTCTTGCGGATGGCGCGCACGAAGTCGAGCGCGACGGCGAGCGCGCGGTCGCCGGTCTTCTCGCCGAGGATGATCTCGGTCAGCATCATCCGGTCGACGGGCGAGAAGAAGTGGATGCCGATGAAGCGCTCCTGGTCGGGGAAGGCCTCGGCCAGGCTGGTGATCGGGATGGTCGAGGTGTTGGAGGCATAGATCGCGTCCTCGCGAAGGACGGCCGCGACCTTTCGGGTCACCTCCGCCTTCACGCCCTTGTCCTCGAACACGGCCTCCACCACGAGATCGGCGTCGCGCAGCGCCTCGTAGTCCGGCGTCGCCACGATACGGGCCAGGACCGCCTCGGCCGCCTCCTTCGTGGAGCGCCCCTTGGCGACGGCGCCTTCGAGAAGCGACTGCGAATGGGCGCGCCCCTTGTCGGCGGCCGCCTGGTCTCGGTCGATGAGGACGACGTTCAGCCCGCCGAGCGCGGCGACATAGGCGATGCCGGCGCCCATGAAGCCGGCCCCGACGATGCCGACCGTCTTCAGCGTCAGCGCCGGCACGGAGGCCGGGCGACGGGCGCCCTTGTTCAGCGCCTGCAGCGAGACGAAGAGCGAGCGGATCATCATCGCCGCCTCGGTCGTCTGCAGCACTTCGGTGAAGTAACGCTGCTCGACCTTCAGCGCCGCGTCCATCGGCAGGAGCAGGCCCTCGTAGACGCATTTCACGATGGCGCGGGCGCCGGGATAGTTGTCGTTCGTCTCCTTGCGGTAGAGCGAGGCGACCGCCGGCCAGACCTGCGCGCCGGCGGGCGAGTAGACCGGGCCGGACGGCAGCTTGTAGCCCTTGGCGTCCCACGGTTTCACGGCGGAGAGGCCGCCGGCGATCATCGCCTTGGCGGCGCCGATCAGGTCCGCCTGCGGCACCACGGCGTCGACCAGCTTCATGCCCTTGGCCTTGGCGGCCGAGAGCGTCTCGCCCTTCAGCAGCATCTGCAGCGCGCTCTGCGTGTCGGCGAGGCGCGGCACGCGCTGCGTGCCGCCGGCGCCGGGGAAGATGCCGACCTTCACTTCGGGCAGGCCCATCTTGGCCTCCTCGGCCGCCACGCGCCCGTGGCAGGCGAGCGCGAGTTCGAAGCCGCCGCCCATGCAGGTACCGTTGATGGCGCAGACGAAGGGCTTGCCGCAGGTCTCGAGCCGCCGGTAGATCGCCGACATATGGCCGGCGCGCTCGAAGAGCTCGGCGACGGCGGCCTGCGGGTCGCTCGCCTTCTTCGCCTCGAAGGCGTCGAACATGCCGCGCAGCATCTTCAGGTCGGCCCCGCCGGTGAAGGAGCCCTTCTTGCCGGACGTGATGACCGCGCCCTTGATCGCGGCGTCTGCGGCGATCGTCTCGATAAGCGCCGCCAGCTCGGCCATGACCGCCTCGGTGAAGACGTTCATCGACCGGTCTTCCATGTCCCAGGTGACGAGCGCGATGCCGTCGGCATCGGTCTCAAGGGTGAAGCTCTTCTCGCTCAACGTCTCATCCTCCCGAATGAAGAGGCGCGGCCCTGTGGCCGGCCATTGAAAATCGTCTCGGTCGCGATGGAATCCGCGGCCGTAAAGCCCATGCCGTTAAGAGTTGAAGAAGAGGCTGCGTCATAGACTTGCAAGCGATCGTCTTCAACGGAACTTCCGCCATGTCCACTTCGTGCCAGGGTTGCCAGACCTCGCAGCCTCTCGACTTCGAATTCTCCATGGCGTTCCAGCCGATCGTCGATATCGGCAGCGAGCGGGTCTGGGGCTACGAGGCGCTGATCCGCGGCCTGAACGGCGAGGGGGCCTATGCCATGCTCTCGCAGGTCAAGCCCGACCAGCGCTACCGCTTCGACCAGGCCTGCCGCGTGAAGGCGATCGAACTCGCCTCGCGCCTCTTCCCCGCCGGCGAGAAGATGCGCCTGTCCATTAACTTCATGCCGAACGCGGTCTACGAGCCCGCCGCCTGCCTGCGCGCGACGCTCGCCGCCGCGAGGCGCCATGCCTTCCCGCTGCAGGACATGATGTTCGAGTTCACCGAGGACGAGGAGATCGTGGACACGAATCATCTCACCACCATCCTCACCGAATACCGCCGGCAGGGCTTCATCACCGCCATCGACGATTTCGGCGCGGGCTTCGCCGGTCTCGGCCTTCTCGCCGATTTCCAGCCCGACCTCATCAAGCTCGACATGAAGCTGGTGCGCGGCATCGACACGAGCCGTCCGCGCCAGATCATCGTGGCCGCGACCGCCACGGTCGCGCGCCAGCTCGGCATCACCGTGCTCGCCGAAGGCATCGAGACGGCGGCCGAGGCCTTCGTCCTGAAGGCCGCCGGCATCGACCTGATGCAGGGCTACTACTTCGCCAAGCCGGAATTCGAGCGCCTGCCAACGGTCACCGCCGGCGTGGCGATGCCGCAGGCGACCCACGAGGCGCTCTACGCCTGAGGGGCCCGGCGTCACCTCACACCCTCTCGATGATCGTCGCCGTGCCCATGCCGGCGCCGATGCACAGCGTGACGAGGGCCGTCGTCTTGTCCTGGCGCTCCAGCTCGTCGAGCACGGTGCCCAGGATGATCGCGCCCGTGGCGCCCAGCGGGTGGCCCATGGCGATGGCGCCGCCGTTGACGTTCATGCGCTCGGGATCGATCTCGAAGGCCTGCAGATAGCGCAGCACGACCGCGGCGAAGGCCTCGTTCAGCTCGAAGAGATCGATGTCGGACAGCTGCATGCCCGCGCGGGACAGGAGCTTCCGCGTCACGTCCACCGGGCCGGTCAGCATCAGGGCCGGGTCGGAGCCGATATTGGCGAAATGGGTGACGCGCGCGCGCGGCTTCATGCCGAAGGCCTCGCCCGCGGCCCTGGAGCCGAGCAGGACGGCGGCCGCCCCGTCGACGATGCCCGACGAGTTGCCGGCATGGTGGACGTGGTTCACCGCCTCGATCTCGGGATGGGCCTGGATGCCCACCGCGTCGTAGCCGCCCATCTCGCCGGGCATGGTGAAGGCCGGATTCAGCGAGCCCAGCGACTGCATGTCGGTCGAGGGCCGCATATGCTCGTCGCGGTCGAGGATGGTGAGGCCGTTCTGGTCCTTCACCGGCACGACGGATCTGGCGAAGCGCCCCTCGCTCCAGGCGCGCGCGGCGCGCTTCTGGCTCTCGACGGCATAGGCGTCGACGTCGTCGCGCCCGAACCCGTATTTCGTCGCGATGAGGTCGGCCGAGACGCCCTGCGGCATGAAATAGGCGGGAATGGCGACCGAGGGGTCCATGTACCAGGCGCCGCCCGACATGCCCATGCCGACGCGCGACATGGATTCGACGCCGCCCGCGATGACGAGGTCGTCCGCCCCTTGCGCGATCTTGGCAGCGCCGAGATTGACCGCGTCGAGCCCGGAGGCGCAGAAGCGCGAGATCTGCAGGCCCGGCGCCGAGAAGGCGTAGCCGGCCTCGAAGGCCGCCGACTTCGGGATCACCGAGCCCGCCTCGCCGACGGGATCGACGCAGCCGAAGATGATGTCGTCGACCTTCGCCGTGTCGATGCCGTTGCGCTCGCGCAGCGCTTCCAGCACGCGGGCGCCCAGGCGCACGGCCGGCACCTCGTGCAGCGCGCCGTCCTTCTTGCCGCGGCCCCGGGGCGTGCGGACATGGTCGTAGATGTAGGCTTCCGTCATGCTCGGACCTCCCCGTCCTGTCGGTCTTCGAAGCCGGACGCGATCCCGCCACGGGGTCGCGTCCGGCTCGTGGATTGGTGTGAGACCTAGGGCGTGTCCGGCGCGTTCGCAGTCGCCGGAGATGGCCCAGATCGCGGGAACGGCCGCCCGCCCGATGGCGAGGCGCGCCCGTCCCGTCCTGGAATGTCCTAGAAGGCCGCCGCGTCCAAGGCCATCATGGACGAGGCGCCCGTCGAGAGGCGGGCGAGATGGGCCGCGGTCTCGGGCATCAGTCGGTCCATGAAGAAGCGCGCGGTCACGCGCTTGGCTTCGAGGAAGGCCGCATCGTGCTCGCCGCCCTCGGCGAGCTTGTCGCCGGCGACCTTGGCCATGCGCGCCGACATATGGCCGAGGGCGACGAGGCCGAGAAGATGCATGTAGTCGGTGGCGGCCGCGCCCGCATCCTGCGGGCGGGACATGCCGTTCTGCATCAGCCAGGCGGTCGCCCGTCCCAGATCGTCGAGCCCCTTCTTCAGCGCCTTGGTGAGCGGCGCCATCGCCTCGTCCGCGCGGTTCTCCTCGCAGAAGCGGCCGACCTCGCCGATGAAGGCCTGGAGCGCGCGGCCGCCGTTCATCGCGAGCTTGCGACCGACGAGGTCGAGCGCCTGGATGCCGTTGGCGCCCTCGTAGATCTGCGCGATGCGCGCGTCGCGCACGAACTGCTCCATGCCCCATTCGCGGATATAGCCGTGCCCGCCGAAGACCTGCTGGGCGAGGACGCAATTGTCGAAGCCCCGGTCGGTGAGGACGCCCTTGATGACAGGTGTCAGCAGGCCCATCCGGTCGTCGGCCGCCTGCCGCTCGGCGGCGTCCGGCGAGCGGTGCGAGAGATCGCCCTTCAGCGCCGTGTCGAGGATCAGCGCGCGGCCGGCCTCGTTGACGGCGCGGATGGTCATGAGCATGCGGCGCACGTCGGGATGGACGATGATCGGATCGGCGCCCGCGCCGCCGTCATTGGCCGCGCGGCCCTGCCGGCGCTCGCGGGCATAGGCGACGGCGTTCTGGTAGGCGATCTCGGAAACCGCCAGACCCTGCACGCCGACGCCGAGGCGGGCCTCGTTCATCATCGTGAACATGGCCCTCAGACCCTTGTGCGCCTCGCCGAGGAGGAAGCCCGTCGCCCCGTCGTAGTTCATCACGCAGGTGGCGTTGCCGTGGATGCCCATCTTCTCCTCCAGCGCGCCGCAGGAGACCGCGTTGCGCGCGCCCGGACGGCCGGACTCGTCGAGAAGGAATTTCGGCACCACGAAGAGCGAGATGCCCTTGACGCCGGCCGGCGCCCCCTCGATGCGGGCGAGGACCAGATGGATGACGTTGTCGGACAGGTCGTGCTCGCCGGCGGAGATGAAGATCTTCTGCCCGCTGATCGAGAAGCGTCCGTCGTCCTGCGGCACGGCGCGGGTGCGCAGAAGGCCGAGATCCGTGCCGCAATGGGGCTCGGTGAGGTTCATCGTGCCGGTCCAGGTGCCCTCGATCATCGCGGGCAGGTAGGCCTTTTTCTGCGCCGGGTCGCCATGGGCCGAGATCGCCGCGATCGCGCCGGCGGTGAGGCCGGGATACATGGCGAAGGCCATGTTGGCCGAGGACATGAATTCCGAGACGGCGGTCGCCAGCGTATGGGGAAGACCCTGGCCGCCGAAGTCGGGATCGGCCGAGAGCGCGCCCCAGCCGCCTTCGCGCCAGGCCTCGTAGGCGGCCTTGAAGCCTGCCGGCGTCGTGACCGAACCGTCGGCATGGCGGGTGCAGCCCTGCGCGTCGCCCACGGCGTTCAGGGGGAGGAGGATATCCTGCGCGACGCGCGCCGATTCCGACAGGACCGCCTCGACGATGTCGGGCGTCGCGTCGGAGAAGCCGGGCAGATTGGCATGGCGCTGCATCGACAGGACGTCGTTGAGGACGAAGAGCGTGTCGGCGACCGGCGCGGTATAGGTCGGCATCTGATCCTCCATCATATCCGAGCTTCGATCATCGCTGACTTTGACGTAAACGTCAAACGGCCATCGTCGGTCGATCGCCCGACGGGTGGCGGCGAACATGCGGATCGGTAGAGTGGAGGAGGCGGGCTTCGGGGGCCAAGCGTGCGCGCGGTGTCACGCCGCCGGAGGCCGGGCTGGCGGGACGACCGGTCGCGCCGAGCGCTCCCGTCCTGTGCATTCGCCTTCGGCCGGGGAGAAGCGGGCAGGGCGCCCGGCAGGTCCCTGGAGCGGGCTTGCCCGCTCCGTCGGCGCCGCCGTGGCGACGCCGGGTCCCCGGTGTCCGGGGAGGCCGGGCTGCGCGCGCCGCAGAAGGGGCGAGCGTCCGGCGGTCTCTGTCGCGAAGGCCGCGGCGCGACCGCGACCCGGCGCAGACCTAGTCCGCGATCTTCTTGAGCTGTTCGCGCACGAAGTCAATCGAGATCGTCATGTCGCGGATGGCCGCTTCGATCTCGGCCTTCTGGTCTTGCAGAACCTTCTGCTGCTCGACGAAACGCTCGAGCGCGACTTCGTATTGCTTTCGGCGTCCGTCCGGCTGGGCATAGATCTCTATGATCTGCTTGGCCTCGGTGAGGGAGAAGCCGAGGCTCTTGCCGAGCAGGATCAGGCGTAGTCTCGCGCGGTCCCGGCGTGAATAGAGGCGCGTCGTGCCGCGTCTCTGCGGCGAGAGAAGGCCGCGATCCTCGTAGAACCGCAGCGTGCGCAAGGTCACTCCGAACTCGCGCGAGAGATCGCCGATCTTGAAGACTTCGCGCTCGTCCTTCTCCTCTTCCTTCTTGCCGAGAAGGAAGTCGATATCGAGCCGCGCGTCTTCTTCCGGCTGCTCTGCCGCTGTGGAATGAGCCATTCTACGTCCTGTATGCGATAGGCCGAATCGTCCGGCTGAGGGGGAGGTGCCGCGGCCATTCGGATTTGTTCGAATAGAACGCCGAATACGGCACTTACAAGACAAGGGGACGAATTATCGCTCCAGCCTCGGTTGAGCTTCGGTGGCTACCAACGCGTAAATCCGCCCTGTTCCGGTCCGTTCGATCGCGCAGACGCGGCTCTGGCAATGCGGGCTGCCCGCTGCGCCGCCTGGCCGATTGGAGGACCGCGTGGGACAGACGATACGGAGAGCCGAGATGGGCGAAGGGTCGACGGGCGCTCCCGATCACGTCACGCCGGCCTCGCAGGACACGTCCTCCCTCGCAACGCTGAGCCGTACGCTGGAACAGCTGGAGGCCCGGCTGGCAAGTCTCGCCTCGCGCCGCGCCGCGCCCCCGGCCGCAACCCCGTCGCCCGAGCCGGCGGAGGCCGCCGATCCCGCCCGCGCCGCGCTCTCCGACGCCGTGTCGCAGATCGTCATGCGCCAGAAGATGCTCGACGGCGGCGCGCCCCTGACGCCGCGCCCGCGCATGCCCAACGACATCGCCGACCTCGCCGAGCGGCTGCAGGGCCTGACCGCGCAGGGCGACGGCAATGCCGCTCTCTCGGGCGTCTTCCAGGAACTCCAGCTCATCCGCCAGGAGATGAAGGCGGACGTCGCCACCCGCCTCGACACCCAGTTCGCCGACATGCGCGCGGCCTTCGACGCGCTGGCCGCGATGATCGAGGGCAAGGCGAGCGCGGCGGCCATCGCCGCCGAGATCACCCAGCTCGACAGCGGCCTGCAGGCCATGGAGGGCGAGGGCGCCGACGAGGTGACGATCGGCTCGCTGCGCCGCGAATTGCGCACCATGGGCGAACTCGTCGCCGGCACGGCGCGCGAGGACAGCGTGCAGACCGTGAACCGGCGCTGGGACGCGCTCGAGGAGCGCTTCGCCGGACAGGCGGAGGAGGAGATCCTCGCCAAGCGCGATCTCCGGCAGGAGCTGGAGATGCTGCGCGCCTCGCTCGGCGGGCTGGCTAGCGGCGAGCAGGTCAAGGCGGTCGAGCGGCGCTGGGACGATCTGGAGGATCGCCTCGCGGCCGGCGGCACCGCGCCGGACGGCGGCGGGGCGCTGAGCGACCTTCTCAAGGGCGAGATCGAGAAGCTCGGCGGCAAGCTGGAGACGCTCGCCACCGACAGTTCCCTCAAGGCCGTCGAGGCGCGCTGGGGCGCGCTCGAGGAGCGCTTCGCCGGCCGCGAGATCGAGACGAAGATGGAGGCGATGGCCGCGCGCATCGCCGAGCTCGAATCCTCGCTCGCACGCCTGCCCGACAGCCTGCCCATCGCGAGCCTCGAGCAGCGCGTGCGCTCGCTCGCGGTCAATGTCGAGGCGCTGGTGCGCCACGCCGAAGAGCCGGACGTGGAGCATTTCCTGGCGCTCGAGGAGCGGCTGGACGAGATTTCCCGCGCCATCGTCTCCTCCGCCGCAAGGCCGGCGGCGATCGTCGACATGAGCCCGGTGGAGCGCATCGAGGCCCGCCTGCAGACGCTCTCGGCCCGCGTTGACGACATGGCCTCCGAGAGCCTGACGCAGGAGCTCGCCGAGCGCCTGCAGGCCTTCGGCACCCAGCTCGACGCCCTGGCGAGCGGCCCCGCGGCCGTCGACACGAGCGGCATCGAGGCCCGGCTGACGGTGCTGATGGCACGCCTGGAAGACGTCGCCGCCTCGCGGGTCGACGAGGACGTGGTGCGCACGCTGGAAGCGCAGATCGTGCAGCTGTCGCAGCGCATCGGCGAGAGCGGCGTCTCGGGCGCGGTGGATCCCGAGATCGACCGGCGCCTCGCCGCCGTCGAACGGCGCCTCGACGAGAATCGCGACCAGATCCTCGTGGCGGCCCGCGCGGCGGCCGACGAGGCGGTGCGCCAAGTCCTGGAGAGCGGCGACCAGCGCGAGGGCCTGCATATCGCGCGCCTGTCCGAGGACCTGCGCTCGCTGGAGGCGCTGTCGCGCGCGGCCGACAAGCGCTCGAGCGACTTCTTCGAGATCGTCCACGAGACGCTGGTGCGCCTCGTCGGCCGCATCGACGAGATCGAGGCCGAGATCGTGACGCCGTCGCGCGGCCGTGGCGGCAAGGCGGCGAAGGCCGCCAGGGCGCGAGGCGAGGCCGCGCCCGCCGTATCGCCGGCCGTCGTCGCTCCGGACCTGCCGGCCGGGGCGGGCGCGCCGTCCGCTGCCGCGCCGCGCGGGCTCTCGGCCCTCGCGCGCCATCTTCCGTTCCGCAAGGGCGCCAGACCCGACGACGGTTCCCCGACGGGCCTTGCCGAGCCGCAGGGCGAGGTCGCGCTCGTCGAACGGCCGACCCGCGCGCCCGAGCCCATCGGCACCGTCGAGGCTCCCTCGGTCGACGCCGCCGACCTCCTCGCCTCGGCCGAGGTGAACCGCCCGCTCGCCATCGGCTCCGGCGCGCCCGACATCGCCGCGCTCATCGAGCGTGCCCGCGCCCAGCAGCGCGAGCGCTCCGGCGAGACGGTCGCTCCGGCCGCCGCCGCCGCCGACCACATCACGGCCGCCCGCCGCGCCGCGATGGCGGCCGCGTCCGAGGTGGAGAAGCTTCGCGGCGAGGCCATGGCCCAGCCGTCCGGCGGCCTCGCCTCCTTCGTCTCGCGCAGCCGCAAGCCGATCCTGATGGCGGTCGGCGCCGTGCTCCTGGCCATGATGGCCGTGCCGCTCGGCAAGATGCTGATGGCGCCCGCGCAGATCGAGGCGACCGACGTCCCGGTGGAGGCGACGCCGGCGCTGCCCGCCGAGCCCGCGAGCGTCGATGCCGCGGCGCAGACGCCGGCCGCGCCGGCCGAGATGCCGGCGACGGAGGCTTCGACGCCGCAGATGCCGACGGCCGCGAGCTCCGACGTCTCGACCGCGCCTGCCGAGCCGGCGCCGGTCCAGCCCGCGCCGCTGTCTCAGGAACCGGCCGCCGCGCTTGCCGCGCCCTTCGTCTCCCCGACGATCGACGCCGCCGCGCCCCTGCCGGCCGTCGGCGCGGCCGCCCGGGCCGCTTCGCTCGCCGAACTGCCGGCCGATGCCGGCACGCCGCAGCTTCGCGCGGCGGTGGAGCGGGGCGAGCCCAAGGCGCTGTTCGAAGTGGGCCTGCGCCTCATGGAAGGCCGCTACGGCGATCCCAATCCCAAGGCGGCGGTCGGCTGGTTCGAGCAGTCGGCGACGCTCGGCTTCGCGCCGGCGCAGTACAGCCTCGGCACGCTCTACGAGAAGGGCAACGGCGTCGCGCAGGATACGGTGAAGGCGCGCGACTGGTATCTGGCCGCCGCCCGCAGCGGCAATGTGCGCGCCATGCACAATCTGGCCGTGCTCTATGCCACCGGCGTCGACGGCGCGTCCGATCCGCAGGAGGCCGCCAGCTGGTTCCGCCAGGCCGCCGAATACGGCATGACGGACAGCCAGTACAATCTCGGCATCCTCTACGCCCGCGGCGCCGGCCTGCCGCAGGATTTCGCCGAATCCTACCGCTGGTTCTCCATCGTCGCCCTTCGCGGCGACAAGGATGCCGACGCCAAGCGCGACGAGGTGCGCAAGACCCTGTCGCCGGAGAAGGTGGCCGAGATCGACGCCGCCGTGGCCGCCTACGCTCCCAAGGCCCGCGACGAGGCGGCCAACACGGTGGACGTGCCGAAGGAATGGGCGTTGAACGTCGACGCCGGGCAGCTGACCGCGACGGTGGACATGAAGCGCGCCATCCGCAACGTGCAGGCCATCCTCGGCAAGCTCGGCTATCAGGCCGGCACGCCGGACGGGGTGATCGGGGCGCGCACGACCGAGGCGATCCGCGCCTTCCAGAAGGACGCGGGCCTGACCGTGACGGGCCAGGTGGACGAGCCCCTCGTGCGCGCGCTTCTCGCCCGCAAGGACGGCTGAGCGGGACGCCCGGAACGGGATCCGAGACGACCGCGCTGCGGTGCAGCGCGGCCATTTGACAGGCGAGGGGGTTCGGGCGAAGACGGGAGACGCCGATCTCTCAGCTCTTCCCGCATGGAAAGCGCGAGCCTCACGTGAACCTCTACCTCCCGATCGCGGAACTCTCCGTCAACGTCTTCGTGCTGATCGGCATGGGGGCGGCGGTCGGGTTCCTCTCCGGGCTCTTCGGTGTCGGCGGCGGCTTCCTCATCACGCCGCTCCTCATCTTCTACAACATCCCGCCGGCCGTGGCCGTGGCGACAGGCGCAAACCAGGTCATCGCCGCCTCCTTCTCGGGCGCGCTGGCGCACTACAAGCGCGGCACGGTCGATCTCAAGCTCGGCACGATGCTGCTCGTCGGCGGCGCGCTCGGCTCGGTGGTCGGCGTCGCGATCTTCACGTTCCTGCGGCGCGCCGGCCAGCTCGATCTCATCGTCTCGCTCCTCTATGTCGTGTTTCTCGGCGGTGTCGGCGGGCTGATGCTGGTGGAGAGCATCCAGTCGATCCGCCGCTCCGCCAAGGGCGGCTCGGGCGAGTTCCGGCGCTCGGGCAAGCACAACTGGGTGCATGGCCTGCCGCTGAAGATGCGCTTCCAGCGCTCCAAGCTCTACGTCTCGGTGATCCCCGTCCTCGGGCTCGGCTTCTTCATCGGCATCCTGGCGGCCGTCATGGGGGTGGGCGGCGGCTTCATCATGGTGCCGGCGATGATCTATCTCCTGCGCGTGCCGACGAGCGTCGTGGTGGGCACCTCGCTCTTCCAGATCATGTTCACCGCCGCCGTCACGACGGTGCTGCAGGCGGCGACGAACACCACGATCGACGTCGTGCTCGCCTTCCTCCTGATGATCGGCGGCGTCATCGGCGCCCAGTTCGGGGCGGAGGCCGGGCGCAAGCTGCGCGGCGACCAGCTGCGGGCGCTCCTGGCGCTCCTCGTCCTCTCCGTCGGCCTCCGACTCGGCGTGGAACTCGTGCTGCCGCCGGGCGAGCCCTTCTCCATCAGCCTGCCGAGCGGCGAGACCGGATGAGCCCGCGCCCCGCCCTCGCGCGCCTTGCCGTCGCCGCCGCCTTTCTCGGGCTCGCCCCTCAGCCGGCTCTCGCGCAGATCGGCGAGGAGACGTTCGAGATCGGCCTCTCCACGGACCGCATCGGCATCACCTCCGACTTCGCGGGCACGCGCCTCGTCGTCTTCGGCGTCCTCGACGATGCCGACGAGAAGCTGCGCCAGCAGCAGCGCTACGACATCGTCGTCGCCCTCGTCGGTCCGCGCCGGCCGGTCGTGGTGCGCGAGAAGGAGCGCGTTCTCGGCCTGTGGATGAACCGCAGCTCCGAGCGCTTCAACGCCGCGCCGTCCTCCTACGCGCTCGCCGCCACGCGGCCTCTGCGCGACCTGTCGCGGCCCGATCTGCGGCTCCAGCTCTCCATCGGCATCGACGACCTTCTCCTCAACACGGGCGCCGCGGGCGCGGCGAGCGTGGCGCCCAATCGCGACGAATACGCCACCGCCCTGCGCCGCATCCGCACGTCGCAGGGGCTCTACAACCAGACCTTCGGGACGGTGGAGTTCATCAGCCGCACGCTCTTCCGCGCCGAGCTGCAACTGCCGGCCGACCTGCCGGTCGGCTCGCACACGGCGCGCGCCTATCTCTTCCGCAGCGGCGAGTTCATCGCCGAAAGCTCCGAGCGCCTCACCGTGGTGAAGACGGGCTTCGAGAGCTTCGTCTCCGATTTCGCCACGCGCTACGGCACGCTCTACGGCCTCTTCGCCGTGGCGCTCGCCGTCTTCACCGGCTGGATCGGCCGGCTGATGTTCAAGCGGGACTGACGTTCCGCCGGCTTGGCCGCCGCGGCCGCCGGCCTATCTCGTCTCGCATGACCGAGACGATCGACCCCGCGCCCCGCTCCGCTCCGCCCTCTGCCGCCGACGGCGACGTGCCGCCGGGGCCACCGGAGCGCACCGCCTGGATCCTCGGGCTCGCGGGCCTCGTCCCCTTCGTCCTGATGACGGCCGCGCTTCTCTATGCCGGGCGCGCCTTCATCGCCTACGATTTCCTGATCCTGGCGCTGTCGGGCTATGGCGCGGCGATCCTGTCCTTCCTCGGCGGCATCCGCTGGGGCGCGGCGATCGAGCGGCCGGACGGGCTGCACACGCGGCGCGCGCTCGTCGGCTCGGTCCTGCCCTCGCTTCTCGGCTGGGCGATGCTCCTGGTGCCGGTTCCCTACAATCTCGCGGGCCTTGCGCTCGGCTTCGCGCTGCAGGGCCTCTGGGACGTTCGCGCCACGCGCAGCGGCGCCCTGCCGCCGTGGTTCGCCACGCTGCGCATCGCGCTGACCGTGGTGGTGATGCTCTGCCTCGCCGCGAGCTTCGCCGTCCTCTTCCTCTCGCCCGCGGCCTGACGGGCGCTCAGCCGCGGCTGAGCGAACGGAAGGCGATCGTGTAGATGCGCGTCAGGCCGATGACGTGGGCGCGCGCCGCCCTGAGGTCGAAGAGCCCGTCGAAGGCGCGGTCGAGGACGTTCAGCCCGCCGGTCGTCACCCCGAAGGAGGGCATGACCATGCGCGTGCCGTCGCTGGCGAAACACGCGCCGCGCACCGAGCGGCCGTTGCCGGAGACGCGCGCCACCGGGTGGAGATGGCCGGCGATCTCGCCGGCCCTTGGGTGCGGGGAGGGCTCGTGGCGCAGGGTCAGCCCGCCGAAGGCGACCTCCGTCATCGTCTCCCCGCCGAGCCCGGCCGGCGGCTCGGGATCGTGGTTGCCGGCGATCCAGATCCAGTCGCGGCCCGCCATCAGGCCGGCGAGCGCCTCGCGATAGGGGGCGGGCATGAGCCCCGCGCCCGCCCGGTCGTGGAAACTGTCGCCGAGCGCCACGACGCGTCGGGGGGCGTGGCGGGCGAGCGCGGCGCCGAGCAGGGCGAGCGTCGCGGCCGTGTCGTAGGGCGGCAGCATCATGCCGCGGCGCGCGAAGGCGGCGCCCTTCTCCAGATGCAGGTCCGAGACGACGAGGAGATCGTGCTCCGGGCAGACGATGACGCCGGTGGGATCGCAGGTCACGGCCTCGCCGTTCACCTGTACGTCCACCGTCTCGCCTTCCGACTGCCGCCTGCGCCGCGAAAGAGCGTTCATCCCCGTCATTCGCCCCGAACTTGCATGATTCGCCTTTCGTTCCTTTCGACGCCGTCTTTCCGGCGAAGGCAAGGCGACAGGATGAAGCGGCGGCCGACAAGGGCGCGGCCACCTTGCAAAGCGGCGGGCGATCGGCGATGGTTGCAGCGCACAAGGACCCGCCCGCGCGGGTGGCTATGCCGGGCGCCTATCCCTCGGCCAATCTCGACGACCCGTTCCGGAAATTTCCGACCCCGCGCGTGCCGCACGCATCGCGGGACCGTCGTCCCGATGTTCCGTTGCTTCATGACCTTGACCGAAAACCTGAAAGCCGACTGGTTCGGCAATATCCGGGGAGACCTTCTCTCCGGCCTCGTGGTGGCGCTCGCGCTCATTCCCGAGGCGATCGCCTTCTCGATCATCGCGGGCGTCGACCCGCAGGTCGGGCTCTACGCCTCCTTCTCCATCGCCGTCCTCACCGCCATCTTCGGCGGGCGCCCCGGCATGATCTCGGCCGCCACCGCGGCCACCGCCGTGCTCATGGTCACGCTCGTGCGCGACCATGGGCTGCAATATCTCTTCGCGGCCACGGTTCTGGCCGGCCTCGTGCAGATGGTGGCGGGCGTCGCGCGTCTCGGCGACCTCATGCGCTTCGTCTCGCGCTCGGTGATGACCGGCTTCGTCAACGCGCTCGCGATCCTCATCTTCCTCGCCCAGCTGCCCGAACTCACCAACGTGCCGTCGATGACCTATGTCCTCGTCGCCGCCGCGCTCGCGGTCATCTACCTCTTCCCGTACCTGACGAAGGCCGTTCCCTCGCCGCTCGTCGCCATCGTCCTCGTCACGCTCGTCGCGGTCTTCTTCGGCATCGACGTGCGCACGGTCGGCGACATGGGCCAGCTGCCCTCCACGCTGCCGATGTTCCTCCTGCCGGACGTGCCGTTCAACCTCGAGACGCTGGCGATCATCGCGCCCTATTCGGTGGCGATCGCGCTCGTGGGTCTCCTGGAATCGCTGATGACCGCGCAGGTCGTCGACGATCTGACGGATACGGGCTCGGACAAGAACCGCGAATGCGTCGGCCAGGGCGTCGCCAATTTCGTCACCGGCTTTTTCGGCGGCATGGCGGGCTGCGCGATGATCGGCCAGTCCGGCATCAACATCCGCTCGGGCGGCCGGGGGCGCCTCTCCTGCTTCGCGGCCGGCGTGTTCCTCCTGATCCTCATCGTCGGGCTGGGCGATCTCGTCGCCATCATCCCGATGCCGGCGCTCGTCGCGATCATGATCATGGTCGCGATCGGAACGTTCGACTGGGGCTCCCTGAAGAGCCTCGTCACCCATCCCCGCCGCTCGTCGATCGTGATGCTGGCGACCGTCGTCATCGTGGTCTGGACGCACAATCTGGCGCTCGGCGTCTTCGCCGGCGTCCTCCTTTCCGGCCTGTTCTTCGCCTCGAAGATCGCCCAGATCTTCCGCATCACCTCGAGGCTCGACGGCGAAACGCGGACCTACACCGTCGAAGGCCAGGTCTTCTTCGCCTCCGCCGACCGCTTCCTCTCCGCCTTCGACTTCAGGGAGACACTGGCGAAGGTCGTGATCGACGTCACCTCGGCCCATATCTGGGACCTCACCGGTGTCGGCGCGCTCGACAAGGCGGTGCTGAAGTTCCGCAAGGCGGGCGCCGAGGTCGAGGTGATCGGCCTCAATCAGGCCTCTCAGACGATCGTCGACAAGCTCACGATCCAGAACCGCGCCGACGCGCTGGAGATGCAGCCGGGGCATTGAGGGGAGGCGACGGCTGGCGGCGGGAGGAGGTTGGCACTGGCAGCAAACGACCCCTTCCAGACCCCACTGCCCGGATTAGACGAGGCCGATAGCAGACATCACCTACGTCGGGAGTCGATGGACCGATCTACGGCGTCAGCTATAATCGGCAAAGAGGCGATAGAAGGAATCACAATGCCGAAGGCGCAGCCATCAGCCGACGATGTAGCGAAATGCATAAGCGATATCGTTCATCGCACCTGGGCCGAGTCTCAGCAACCGGTGCTTCTCGCTGCCCTTCCTCCCCTCATTGAACGTGTTGTCGGTGACTACGATGAAGCTCTCGGCGGTCGGGGGCTCTTCCAGTTCACTCAGGAAGCGCTTGCTGATGACGTCGTGGCGGTCCGCCATCCAGTTCACATCGCAAAGGTCGGGCTGATTCCCAAAGGCAAGGCTTACCAGTTTCCGACCGATGGTTCAGGGCCGACAAGAGGCCCCAGCTTCACAAGGCTGCTTAGGGAATCTGCTAGAGGTAAGGCTGGCGAAAAAACCAAGCTAGATACCCTTATGGAGGTCCTGAGCGATCTCGATGAAGAGGACGCCAAGCAGGTTTCTATCCCGTTCCATATCATTCTGAAATTGTCGCGATAGAATGCATCTGGCGGTTTTTGCCGTAAGTCGATCGCCGGATAAGATCGCGTTCCTTGAAGAGCACAAGGAGCGGGTCGTTCCGGTCAGCGCGACACGTGATGGCTATCTAGCAGATGTTCGGGCTCGGATCTCCGTTATGCCGTTCCTTTTTCAAGACGGCGATCTGCAACGCTTCGCAAGCCGAGTGACGACATTCCTTGAAGGCAAGCAGGGTTTCGTCATTCTGCTAGATGGGGATGGTTTCCAAGACCTGGAGTCGTCGTACTGCGAGGCAGCAATCTGCGTTCGCGGCGATTTTGGGCTCAAAGGACCGAAAGACCGGAGCGCTAATGCGTTTCAGAGTACGCTTGCTTCAGGACTGAGGGCGTTCTCGGTGATCTCCAGCCGTTTCGATGATTACAAATATCAGAAAATCCTACTCCTCCCAGTAAAGAATTTTCATTTTGATGCTTGGGATGAACTTTGCGACCATGTTTGTCGCAGTGAGCGCGATCGAAACTTTCAGAGAATCGTGCAGGAGAAGCTTTCTAAGCTTTTAGAACGACAGTCACCCAAGCGGTATGAAAAGGGGCGTCGTGAACGTGAGAGGTTCCACTTCGATGAGAGGGACCTGTATTTTCAGCACGGCCATGAGCACCATGCTCATCCTGATACCAAATCGCCGCCTCACACGGTGAAGTGCATCATGAACGCTGATTGGCGATTTGGCCGTACGTTCGACCGGCAGAGGCATTTCAACGTTTCGGGTGAGAGACCGGTCGGCGGCTTCAGTGCTACGTTTTGGGACTGTCATGGGCGCGAAGAGCTGATCGAGCGCAACGACAAGCTCGACCTTTTCACTAACAGCTTCTGGACTTAGTAGCGGCCTCGGCTTGCGCCGAGGCCGCTTTCCGGAGAATACCTAACGGTTGTTTCCTACTCACTAAGGCGAACAAACCGGATCACAAACTGAGTTGATCTTTCGGGTTTATCGACTCTTACTTTTGACTTCGCGACGCCTTTCGCGTTTCCGCTACTCGGGCCCCGCCGCTCCGTATGGCAGGCCAGTTAGGTCCGTTCTTATGTCGCTGTTTGTACATCGAAGTCAACGACGTGGTGAACACTGTGGTGAACATCCTGGCCTCGACATCGGATTAGGACACCGCGTCTCTCGCCCTCCGCCTCGGCCATGAGTTCAAAGTCGAGGCTGAGCGTGTCCGCTAGGACACCTCTCGCAGAGGATCAGATGCGGCGCATGCGACGCGTGATGTTTTTCGAAAGGCAGCTTCTGTTAGCTTCCAGCTCAAAAGCGGACGGACAGCTTTCCACCCATGGCAGCCTTTCCCGCGTTCCCTTCCGCTCACCCCACCCTCACACATAATTCGACCGAAAATCCGTCATCTCGCCGATCGCCTTGATGATCAGCTCCTCCTCGGCGGCCTCGGCCAGGAGTTCGTCGCGGGCCTCGCCCTCGATGCGCTCGCGGCCGGCTTCCAGCATGATGGGAACGGCGAGCGGCGAGATCTCCTCCAGATCCTTGTGCAGGATGTGATGCTTGACGCGGGCGAGGAGGTCGGAGACGCGGCGCACGTCGAGGAGGCCGGTGGCCGCATCGTCCCAGGTCGCCTGCAGGAGGAGGTGGTCCGGCTCGTGGACGCGCAAGACGTCGTAGACGAGGTCGGAGGAGACGGTCATCTGCCGGCCGGTCTTCTCGCGGCCGGGCTGGTTCTTCATCACGAGGCCGGCGATGATCGCGCATTGGCGGAAGGTGCGTTTCAGGAGCCAGGAATCGGCCATCCAGGCTTCGAGGTCGTCGCCCAGCATGTCCTCGTCGAAGAGGTCCGCGAGGGAGAGGCGCCCGCCCGAGATCATCGCGCCGAGATCGCCGCGGCCCCAGATCGAGAGGGCGTAGTCGGTCGCCACGAAGCCGAGCGGCTTGGCGCGGGCGCGCTCCAGGCGCCGGGTGAGAAGCATGCCGAGCGTCTGGTGGGCGAGGCGGCCCTCGAACGGATAGGCGACGAGAAAGAAGCGGTTGCCGTTCGGAAAGGTCTCGATCAGGAGCTCGTCCGGGCCGGGGATCGCGGATTTGCGCTTCTGGATCTCCAGCCATTCGCCGACCTGGCTCGGCAGCGCCCCCCATTTGGCGGGGTCGGCCAGCATCTCGCGCACCTTGGCGGCGAGGAAGGTCGTCAGCGGAAACTTGGTGCCGCCGTAATAGGGGACCTTGGCTTCCTCCGCGTTCGACTTGGTGACGAGGCATTCCATCTCGTGGATGCCCTGGAAGGCGAGGACCTGGCCGGAGAAGAGGAACGTATCGCCGACGCTGAGCGTCTCCAGGAAGTTCTCCTCGATCTTGCCGAGGACCGCGCCGCCGCGCGCCATGGCCGAGCGCGTCTTCGCCCGCACCAGGCGCACGTTCAGCGATTCGGACTCGATGATCGTGCCGGCGTTCATCCGGTAGCCCTGCGCGACGCTCGGATGGGTGATGCGCCAGGTGCCGTCCTCGGTGAGGCGGATCTTGGCGTAGCGCTCGTAGACGCGCAGCGCGTAGCCGCCGGTCGCCACGAACTCCACCGCCTTGTCGAAGGTCTCGCGCGGCAGGCGCGCGTAAGGGGCGGCGCTCGTCACTTCCGTGAAGAGATCGTCGGCGCGGAAGGGCGCGGCGCAGGCCATGCCGAGAATGTGCTGGGCGAGGACGTCGAGGCAGCCCTCGCGGATGGGCGGGGAATCCTGCGCGCCCAGATAGTTCGCGTCGAGCGCGGCCTGGCACTCCATCACCTCGAATCGGTTGGCCGGCACGAGGATGGCCTTGGAGGGCTCGTCCATACGGTGGTTGGAGCGGCCGATGCGCTGGGCGAGGCGCGAGGCGCCCTTGGGCGCGCCCACATGCACGACGAGATCGACATCGCCCCAGTCGATGCCGAGATCGAGCGTCGACGTGGCGACGACCGCGCGCAGGCGGTTCTCGCTCATGGCGGCCTCGACGCGCCGGCGCTGGGCGGTGTCGAGCGAGCCGTGATGGAGCGCGATGGGCAGCGTCTCCTCGTTGATGCGCCACAGTTCCTGGAAGAGGCCCTCGGCCTGGCTGCGCGTGTTGACGAAGAGAAGCGTCGTGCGATGCGCCTTGATCGCCTCGTAGACCTCCGGCATCGCGTAGCGCGACGTATGGCCCTGCCAGGGCACGCGCTCGCGGCTCTTCAGGATGGTGATCTCGGGCGCCGCGCCGCCTTCCACGGTGATGAGATCGGCCATGGCTGCCGGATCGTCGGCCGCGCCGGGCCCTTGCGGCACCAGCCAGCGGCGCAGCTCGTCGGGGTCGGAGACGGTCGCCGAGAGGCCGATCGTGCGCAAGGTCGGGCGCAGCTGGCGCAGCCGGGCGAGGCCGAGCGAAAGGAGCTGGCCGCGCTTGGAGACGACGAGCGCGTGCAGCTCGTCGAAGATGACCGTGCGAAGGTCCGAGAAGAAGATCTCGGCATCCGGATTGGAGATGAGGAGGGCGAGCTGCTCGGGCGTCGTCAGCAGGATGTCCGGCGGGCGCAGCTTCTGGCGCTGGCGCCGGCTCTGCGACGTGTCGCCGGTGCGCGCCTCCATCGAGATCTTCAGGCCCATCTCCTCCACGGGGACGGCGAGATTGCGCTGGATGTCGGTCGCCAGCGCCTTCAGCGGTGAGATGTAGAGCGTGTGGATGCCGGGCGGGCGCGTGCCGGGCTTGCGACGGCCGCGCCGCGAGAGATCGACGAGCGAGGGCAGGAAGCCCGCCAGCGTCTTGCCGGCGCCCGTCGGCGCGATGAGGAGGACGGAGGCGCCGGCCTCGGCGCGCTCCAGGAGATCGACCTGATGGGGGCGCGGAGCCCAGCCCTTCTTCGCGAACCACGCGTCGAACGGGGCGGGCAGCGGGCTCGGCGCGGCCGTTTCGGCCGAAAGGTCGGGGAGGAGGTTCACGGCAGGAGAGGTAAGGCCCGACCCCGCCCTCTCCAAGGGCTCACACCGCGAGATAGCGGTCGGTGCGGTGGTTGATCGCGAGGAAGAGGTTGAGGACGAGCGCGCCGATCACCGAATAGAGGACGGCGCCCGGCGGCACGGCGGCGAAGGCGGTGACGAGCACCAGGAGGTCGACGCTCATCTGCGTGAGACCGGCGCGCCAGCCGAAGCGGTCCTGCAGGTAGACCGCCAGGATGCCGACGCCGCCCGCCGAGGAGCGGTGGCGGAAGAGCGCGAGAAGCCCGAATCCGAGCATCAGCCCGCCGAGGCAGGCGCCGACGAGCGGCTGAATGCGGGCGAAGGCGACGAAATCGCCGGCAAAGGCCGTCATCAGCGACAGGAGGGCGACGGCGAAGGCGGTCTTGATCGTGAAGGCCCGCCCCATGCGCCCGATCGCCAGGCCGTAGAAGGGCAGGTTCAGCACGAAGAAGACGAGGCCGAAGTTCCAGCCGGAGAGATAGTGGACGACGAAGGCCAGGCCCGCCATGCCGCCGGTGAGAAAGCCCAGATGGCCGAGAATGGCGATGCCGAAGGCGGTGAGCGTGACGCCGGCGAGCACGCCGAGCGCGTCCTCCCAGGGGCTGTGGCGCGTGGCGGTGGCCGCCCAGTTGCCGAAGCGGTGGGCGCGCCGCGTCGTCTCCGCGTCGCCCATCGGCGGGGCGGCGCGCGCGCAGGCCTCGGGAAAGCTGTCCGTTGCTGGCCCGGCGCTCATCTCTGGTCTTCCTCGCCTCTTCGCATCTGCGAGACGACAATAGCCGTCCGGCCCGGCGGTGCAATCGCGCCCGCCGGTCAGCCGATGCGCCGCAGGAGCATGGCTGCGCCGTGCACGGGCTCGCCCCGGTCGCGCCGCAGGACGAGGCGCTCCTCGGCGAGAAGCGCGAAGCCGAGGTCGCGGCCGAGCGCCGCGAGGAGGGCCGGCGCATGGGCGTAGCGCAGCGAGGGCTGGATCGCATAGGCGCCGGCCGCGTCGTCGGCCTCCACCGTGAAGGCGAAGAGCCCGCCCGGCGACAGGCGCGGCGCAAGTGCCGAGAAGACCGGCGAAAGATCGCCGAGATAGGTGAGGACGTCGGCGGCGGTCGCGAGATCGAAGGCCGGCCCGTCCTCGCGCAGCGCCTCGACGATGTCGCCCTCGCGCAGCGTGTCGTAGAGGCGCTTGCGGCGCGCGACCTCCAGCATGCCGGCGGAGAGATCGATCCCGTCGAGCCGGTCGCAGAGGGCGCGCAGGCGCGCGCCCATCAGGCCGGTGCCGCAGCCCAGATCCATGGCGTGGGCGAAGCGTGCGGACGGGCCCGCGACGCGCGCGATCATCCCGGCGATCGCATCCGGCGCGCGATACTCGAGGCGGCCGACGAGGGCTGCCTCGAAGCCTTCGGCATATTGGTCGAAGAGGCCGGCGACGAAGGCGGGCGAGGGGGCGGCGGGGGCCTCGCCCGCGCCGAGCGCGGCGATCTTCAGCCCGGCGCCGTAGGGGTCGCCTTCGTCCTCGGCGCGAATGTCGGCATAGAGGGCCAGCGCGCCCGCCAGATCGCCCGCTTCCTCCAGGAAGTTGGCGAGCCGCAGGCGTCCGAGCGTCCAGCGCGGGGCGAGTTCGAGCGCCTGGCGCATGAGATCGGCGGCGGCCGCGAAATCGCGGGCCCTGGCGTAGTCTTCGGCATAGGCGGCGCGGCGGTCGGCGCGCTCGTCGCCGGAGCGGTGGGAAAGGATCATCGTCGTCCTGCGCGAAAGCGTGGCCGGGCCGCGCGCCGCCATCGCGACCCGATATCGCCGCTTCCGCCGCGCCCGCCAAGCCCTATCTTGGAACGCCATGGCCCGTTTCGAAGATCTCCTCCGCCCGACGCCGCAGGGCCTCTACTGCCCGCCCGGCGATTTCTACATCGATCCGGTGCGCCCGGTGGAGCGCGCGCTCGTCACTCACGGCCATGCCGACCACGCCCGGCCGGGCTCGACGCATGTGATGGCGAGCCGGCAGACGCTGGAGATCATGGCGATCCGCTACGGCGAGGCCTTCTCGCAGACGCGGCAGGAGGCGGCGATCGGCGAGAGGGTGGCGGTGAACGGCGTCACGGTCTCCTTCCATCCCGCGGGCCACGTCCTCGGCTCCTGCCAGATCGCGGTGGAATGGGGCGGCATGCGCATCGTGGCCTCCGGCGACTACAAGCGCCGACACGACCCGACCTGCGCCGGTTTCGAGCCCGTGCCCTGCGACGTCTTCATCACCGAGGCGACCTTCGCGCTGCCGGTGTTCCGCCATCCCGAGACGGCGGAGGAGGTGGGCAAGCTTCTGGCTTCGCTGCGCCAGTTCCCCGAGCGCGCCCATCTCGTCGGCGCCTATGCGCTCGGCAAGGCGCAGCGGGTGATCCGGCATCTGCGCGAGGCCGGCTACGACGAGCCGATCTACATCCACGGCGCCCTGAAGCGGCTCTGCGACTATTATCAGGAAGAGGGCGTCGATCTCGGGGAACTGCGCCCCGCGACGGTCGCGGCCGGCCGCAACGGCGAGGGCGAGGCGAAGGCGGCCTTCGCGGGCGCCGTCGTCGTCGGCCCGCCCTCGGCCTTCGCCGACAAATGGGCGCGGCGCTTTCCCGATCCGGTCTCCTGCTTCGCGTCCGGCTGGATGCGCGTGCGCCAGCGCGCCCGCCAGCGCGGCGTGGAACTGCCGCTCATCATCTCCGACCATTGCGACTGGGACGAGCTCGTCGACACGCTGGACGAGCTGCGCCCGCAGGAGGTCTGGGTGACGCATGGGCGCGAGGAGGCGCTGGTGCGCTGGTGCGAACTGCGCCAGATGCGCGCCCGGCCGCTGCATCTCGTGGGCTACGAGGACGAGGCGGAGTAGGCGGCCCGGCTCGCCCGCGTCAGGCCTCCGCGGCGCGATCGCCGAGGACGTAGGCGGCGAGGTGTCCGGCGACGTAGGTGTAGCCTGCGGCCGAGGCGTGGAACCCGTCGCGCGAGAAGCCGGCGGGCTCGACGCGCGGGATCGTCGTGGCGGGCACGACGCCGCGCTCCACGCAGAGCCGCGTTCCCACGCGCCGCACCATGGCGGCCCGAAGCTCCAGAACCTTGGCGAGCCCCCTCGGCAGAGCCGGCACGCGCAGGAAGTCCACCGGCGGCGACCAGACGATGCGCGCCTCCGGCCAGCGGGCGCGCAGCGCGTAGAGCAGCGTGCCGAAGCCGCGCTTGAAACGGCCGGCGCGGTGGAAGTTCTTGGCGTCGTTGGTGCCCACCATCAGGACGATGTGGGTGAAGGGCTCGCGCTCGATATTGGGCACGACATGGTCGCGCACCTCGGCGCTGATGGCCGAGTTCGAGCCGGCCATGCGCCAGGAGACGGTCTTGCCGGTGAGGGCGAAGAGCCGCTCGGCGAGCCGCGGCGCCAGGCATTCGGAGACGTCGTCGACGCCGACGCCCGCGGCCGAGGAATCGCCGAGGACGAGAAGGCGGATGGCGGCGAGGGACGTATGCCCGCCCGCCTCGTCGGCCGGGCCGACGCGCCCGCGCGCGGGGCCGGCCGGCGGGGGCATGCGCTCGGTGCGGCGGCGCACGCTCAGCCCCTGCACCACGTAGACGGGGATGAGCGCCCAGGACAGGGCGCTGTCGCGCAGGCTCACGGTACCGTCTCCCTCTCACGCCTTTCCATCGTGACCGGCCCTTCGGGCGTCAGGCCTTCAGCACCTCGACGCCCGGCAGGGCCTTGCCCTCCATCCATTCGAGGAAGGCGCCGCCGGCGGTCGAGACATAGGTGAACCCGTCGGCCGCGCCCGCATGGTTGAGGGCGGCGACCGTGTCGCCGCCGCCGGCGACCGAGACGAGCGTGCCCGACCGCGTGCGCTCCGCCGCGTGCCGGGCGGCGGCCACCGTCGCCCGGTCGAAGGGCTCGATCTCGAAGGCGCCCATCGGGCCGTTCCAGACGAGCGTCTTGGCTCTGTCGATCCAGGCGGCGACGGCCTCGACGCTCTTCGGGCCGACATCGAGGATCATCGCGTCGGCCGGCACGGCGCCGACATCGACCGTCTCGTTGGCCGCGCCCGCCTTGAACTCGCGCGCCACCACCGCGTCGACCGGCAGAACGATCTCGCAGCCGGCCGTCTTCGCCGCTGCCAGGATGGCGCGGGCGGTGTCGGCGAGATCGTGCTCGCAGAGCGACTTGCCGACGTCGACGCCCTGGGCGGCGAGGAACGTGTTGGCCATGCCGCCGCCGATGACGAGCCCGTCGACGCGGGAGACGAGATTCTGGAGGAGGTCGATCTTCGTCGAGACCTTGGCGCCGCCGACGATCGCCAGGACCGGCTTCTGCGGCCGGCCGAGGCCCTTCTCGAGGGCTTCCAGCTCGGCCTGCATGGTGCGGCCGGCATAGGAGGGCAGGTGGCGCGCCAGCCCTTCGGTGGAGGCGTGGGCGCGGTGGGCGGCCGAGAAGGCGTCGTTGACGTAGAGGTCGCCCAGCGAGGCGAGCTCGGCGGCGAAGGCGTCGTCGTTCTTCTCCTCGCCGGCGTGGAAGCGCGTGTTCTCCAGAAGCACGACGTCGCCGTCCTTCAGCGCCGAGACGATGCCGGCCGCCACGGGTCCGGCGCAGTCGGCGGAGAAGCCGACGGGCTTGCCGAGCGCCTTCGACAGGACGCCGGCCAGCGGCTCCAGCGACTGGGCGGGATCGGGCTTGCCCTTGGGACGGCCGAAATGGGCGAGCAGGATCACGCGGCCGCCCTTGTCCGCGATCTCCCGGATCGTCGGCAGGATGCGCTCGATGCGCGTGCCGTCGGTGACCTGCCCGTCCTTCATCGGCACGTTGAGGTCGACCCGCACGAGGACGCGCTTGCCCGACAGGTCCACGTCGTCGAGCGTCTTGAATTCCGTCATCGTCCCGGTCTCCCCGATCCTTGCGGGCGGCTCGGCGTCGTCGAAGCTCTGGGGCTCCTGCGCCGGGGCTCGTCCCGCCTTCGTTTCGCCCCTGGGCGTTTGCCTCAAGCCGAGGGCCTTGCGCAAGGGCGAGAAGACGCCGCGCACCACCGTCGCGACGTCGGACGCGTCGAAGACGATCGGGATGCGGCGATGGTCGCCCTCGGGCTCCAGCGACAGGCCGGCGTCGATCACCTCGCCGTCGATGTCGGTCTCGCGCACGATGAGCTCCACCGGCTTCACCAGCACCCGGTCGCCGTATTCGGCGCGGCCGCCGAGGCGCGCGATCATCATCTGCGAGATGGTCATGTCGCGCTCGCCCTCGCGCAGCGTCGCGCCGTAGGCGGCGGCGAGATCGGCGGCGGGCTGCGAGGGATCGACCGAGAACTCGCCGAAGAACTCGGCATCGTCCGGCCGCACGGCGACGGGGCTGGCGAAGAGGCGGTCGAGCAGGCGCGGCAGGCGCGGCGAGATGAAGAGATAGACCGTGTCGCCGGCGCGGAGGCGCCCGGCATACTGGTAGCGCATCGACTGCCCGTCGCGCACGACCAGCGAGGGCCGGGCCCAGCGCGGCACGCGCTCGCCGCGCGCCACGGGGCTGCCTTCCACGACGCGCCAGGAGACCAGCTCGTGCGTCGCCGTGCCCGGCAGTTCGAGCTCCACGCGCTCCACCGGGCCGATGCGCTGGGGCACGACGAGACCGAGGCGCGCGGCGACGAGGTTGATCGTCCAGCCCTGCACGAGGAGCGAGACGAGGACGACGATGAAGGCGACGTTGAAGAAGGTCCGGTCCGGGTCGATGCCGGCGATCAGCGGCACGATGGCGAGCAGGATCGACACCGCGCCGCGCAGGCCCACCCAGGAGACGAAGGCGCGCTCGCGCTGCTGGAAGGAGAAGGGCAGGAGGCTCAGCGAGACCGCCAGCGGGCGCGCCACGAAGATGAGGAAGGCCGAGAGCGCCAGCGCCTGCCAGCCGATGCCGAGGAATTGCGAAGGCGTGACGAGGAGGCCCAGCATCAGGAACATGATGATCTGGGCGAGCCAGGTCATGCCGTCCTGGAAGCGCCTGAGGCTGGCGGCGAGGCGGATGCCGCTGTTGCCGGCATAGAGGCCGGCCACGTAGACCGCCAGGAAGCCGCTGCCGTCGACCACGCCCGTCACGGCGAAGACGAGCATGGCGAGCGCGAGCGTCAGGATCGGCAGGAGCCCGGCCTCGACGTCGAGCTTGTTGACGAGGATGCGGATCATCCAGCCGCCGGCAAGGCCGAGGACGAGGCCGAGGCCCATCTGGCGCAGGAAGCCGAGAAGGACGTTCAGCCCGAGTTCCGACAGCCCGGCGCCCTCCACGATGAGCTCGACGAGGACGATGGTGAGGAAGATCGCCATCGGATCGTTCGAGCCGGACTCGATCTCGAGCGTGGAGCGAACGCGCTCGCGGATGGTGATGCCGCCGATGCGCAGGAGGAAGAACACCGCCGCCGCGTCCGTCGAGCCGACGATGGCGCCGAGCAGGAGCCCGTCGAGGAGCGGAATGCCGAGGAGCCAGGAGGCGGCCGCGCCGAACAGGCCGGCCGTGACGAGGACGCCGACGGTCGCGAGCGCCAAGGCGGGCGCGGCGGCGTTGCGGAAGGCCTGGAGCGGCGTGCGGAAGCCGGAATCGAAGAGGATGATGGCGAGCGCGATCGAGCCGACGAAATAGGCAAGACCCGCATTGTCGAACTGGATGCCGAGCCCGTCCGTGCCGGCCAGAAGGCCGACGGAGAGGAAGAGGAGGAGGAGCGGGGCGCCGAAGCGGAAGGCGAGAAGGCTCGACAGCGCCGCGACCAGCACCAGGACGGTGCCGACCAGGATCACGAGGTAGAGCGGCTCGAGCATGGGAAAGGATGCGCCTCGGCGGGGGCTGACGGGGCCGGACGAAACGGCGGACGGACGCGGCGCGGCGCGAACCCGGCCGGCAGGTGCCGATATACGGCGCGGGGCGGGAAAGGCCAGCGCGTTCGCGCCTTCGCAGGGCCTTGCCGCAATGCAGGACACGCATGCCCGACATGCGAACGGGGCCGCCTCGCGGCGACCCCGTCCAACGGCTCGGATGCCCTTTGCGGGGTCAGGCGGCGTTGTGCAGCGCGATCGCCGTGTCCGACATGCGGTTCGAGAAGCCCCACTCGTTGTCGTACCAGGAGAGGATGCGCACCATCGTGCCGTCCATGACCTTGGTCTGGTCCATGTGGAAGACCGAGGAATGGGGATCGTGGTTGAAGTCCGAGGAGACGTTCGGCGCGTCGGTATAGCCGAGAATGCCCTTCATCGGGCCGTCGGCGGCGGCGCGGATGGCGGCCTGGACCTCCTCCACGCTCGTCGCGCGCTTGGCGACGAAGACGAGATCGACGACCGAGACGTTGGGCGTCGGCACGCGGATGGCGACGCCGTCGAGGCGCCCCTTCAGCTCGGGCAGGACGAGGCTGACGGCCTTGGCGGCGCCGGTCGAGGTCGGGATCATCGAGAGCGCGGCGGCGCGGCCCCGGTAGAGATCCTTGTGCATCGTGTCGAGCGTCGGCTGGTCGCCGGTATAGGAGTGGATCGTCGTCATGAAGCCCTTGTCGATGCCGATGGCGTCGTTGAGGACCTTGGCGACCGGGGCCAGGCAGTTCGTGGTGCAGGAGGCGTTGGAGACGATCCTGTCGGCGCCCGTCAGCGTGTGGTGGTTCACGCCGTAGACGATGGTCTTCTCGTCTTCGGCGTTCGTCAGCGGGCCAGAGATGACGACCTTCTTGGCGCCGGCCTCCAGATGGGCCGCGGCCTTCTTGGGCTCGGTGAAGATGCCCGTGCATTCGAGCGCCACGTCGACGCCGAGCGAGGCCCAGGGCAGGTTCTTCGGGTCGCGCTCGGCCGAGACCTTGATCGGCCCGCGGCCGACGTCGATCGTGTCGCCGGAGACGGTCACCTGGCCCGGGAAGCGGCCATGCACGGAATCGAAGCGGATGAGATGGGCGTTGGTCTCGACCGGGCCGAGGTCGTTGATGCCCACGACCTCGATGTCGGTGCGGCCCGATTCCACGATGGCGCGAAGGACGTTGCGGCCGATCCGACCGAAACCGTTGATTGCGACGCGAACTGCCATGTCTTGCGCTCCAAGCGTGCCGAACTGTTTCTCCGTCCGTCCTGCAACGGCGGCCCTCGGGGTCGGCTCTAAGGCCAAAGCGGCACGGGATCAATGCCGGGCCGCTTTGAGCTTTTCTTAAGGCCCGGTAAGGCGCCGCGCCCCGCCTGCGCCCGTCCGTCCGGGCCCGGACGGGCGACCTCGAAGGAGCCGGCGCAAAAAGCGGTTTCCCCGCCGTGCCCCGGCGCTATAAGGGCACGGAGCGCGGGCCGCGACGGTTCGGGCGGGGCAACTCACGGGGAAGGGCCGGCATGCCGACAGACGATCCGGTCAGCGCCGCGCAGATGCGCCTGCGCGCGGCGATCGAGAGGCTGGAGCATGCCGTGGAGGCGCGGCTCGAGCGCGACTCCGTCGTGCGCAACGTCGATGCCGAGATCCAGCGCATGACCGCCGACCGCGCCAAGCTCGCCGGAGCGCTCGACTCGGCCCTGGCGCGCGGCGAACGGCTGGAGAAGATGAACCGCGAGGTCTCCCAGCGCCTCGTCGACGCGATGGAGACCGTGCGCTCGGTCCTCGACCGCCACCGCTCCTGACAGGCTTTAGGAACTCCATGCCCCAGGTCGTCGTCACCATCGATTCCAAAACCTACCGTATGGCCTGCGGCGAGGGAGAAGAGACGCGCCTGACCGCGCTGGCGGCCGAGGTCGACAGGCGCATCGTCGAACTGAAGGAGAGCTTCGGGCAGATCGGCGACCTGCGCCTCGCCGTCATGGCGGCGATCATGACGACGGACGAGCTCGGCGAACTGCGCCGCCGCGTCGACGAGCTGGAGGCGGGCGCGGGCACCGACGCCCGGCGGTCCAGCGAGATGGAGGCCGCGCGCGGCCGCGATGCCGCCCGCTTCTCGCAGAGCCTCGAGGAGGCCGCCGAGGCCCTCGACCGCGTCAGTCGACGCCTCGTCGAAGGGTAGGGCGACGGGCATTGCGGGCATGCCGCACCGTTTCACCGAAGGGTGAGGATACGCGCGGACGCCGTTTGCGGCATGCTGGCGGGCAAGCCGTTCGATTCCCTCTCCCTCCGGGCCCGATGACCGTTCCCTTC
This sequence comes from Aurantimonas sp. Leaf443, assembly GCF_001425575.1. Lineage (GTDB taxonomy): Bacteria > Pseudomonadota > Alphaproteobacteria > Rhizobiales > Rhizobiaceae > Leaf443. The sequence continues at coordinate 266,368 of NZ_LMRD01000006.1, forward strand.
CGTCGCCCGTTCCGGGCTCTCGTCGCCGCCGGCCTCGGCCTGTCCCTCACGGCCTGCGTGGCGGCCCTCGACGCGGCGACGCCGAAATCGGGCTACACGGTCGTGGAGGACCTGCGCTACCGGCCGGGCGCGCGCGGCACCTACGATCTCTACGTGCCGCAGGACGCGCGGCCCGACAGTCCCGTCGTCGTCTTCTTCTACGGCGGCAGCTGGGACACGGGCTCGAAGGACATCTACGGCTTTCTCGGCCAGGCGCTCGCCTCGCAGGGCATCGTCGTCGCCGTGCCCGACTACCGGCTCTACCCGCAGGTGACCTTTCCCGGTTTCGTGGAGGACGGCGCCGAGGCCACCGCCGCCGTCGCCGCGCTGGCGGCCGAGGGCGGTTCGGGCGTGCCGGCCGGGCGCCACCGGCTCTATCTCATGGGCCATTCCGCCGGCGCCGAGATCGCCGGTCTGCTCGCGACGGACGCGCGCTATCTGACGAGGCGAGGCCTTTCGCCGGCGCGCCTTTCGGGCTTCGTCGGCCTTGCCGGACCCTACGACTTCCTGCCCCTGACCGAGGCGCGCTACGAGCGCATCTTCCCCGAGGCGGTGCGCGCCGACAGCCAGCCGGTGAACTTCGTCAATGGCGACGAGCCGCCGATGCTGCTGATCGCCGGCGAGGCCGACACGACGGTGAACCCGAAGAACACGCGCTCGCTCGCCGCCAGGGTGACGGCCGAGGGCGGGCAGGCGCGCGTCCTCCTGCGGCCGGGCGTCGACCATGTGGGCGCCGTCACCGCCTTCGCCACCGCCTTGCCGCTGCAGGACCGCACGATCCGCGACGCGGCGATCGCCTTCATCCGGGAGAGCCGATGACCGAGGACCTCAGCCGCTACGAGCGCCGGGCGCTGCCCGGGACGGAGCCGATGCACGGGCGCGCCGTGCGCGTCGAGCCGATCATCGACGAGCGCCATTTTGCGGATCTGGCGCGCGCCTTCGAGGCGGACCCGAGCCGCGGACTCTGGCGCTGGCTGGCCTATGGGCCGTTCGAGGACCGCGCGGCGTTCCTCGCCTTCGCGCGCACGACCTATCTTTCGGCGGACCTGCGGTTCCATGCGATCGTGCCCGAGGCGAGCGGGCGGGCGGAAGGGGTGGCGGCGCTGATGCGCGCGGATGTGGCGAACGGCGTCGTCGAGATCGGGCATGTCTGCCTTTCGCCTGCCCTGCAGGGCACGCGCGCGGCGAGCGAGGCCTTCTATCTCCTGGCGCGGCGCGTCTTCGACGAACTCGGCTACCGGCGCTACGAGTGGAAATGCGACGACGGCAACGCGCCGTCCAAACGCGCCGCAGCACGGCTCGGCTTCACGCCGGAGGGGCTGTTCCGCCAGCATATGATCGTGAAGGGGCGCAACCGCGACACGGCCTGGTTCTCGATCCTCGACGGCGAATGGCCGCGCGTGAAGGCCGGCTTCGAGGCCTGGCTCCAGGACGGGAACTTCGATGCCCAGGGCCGCCAGAAGGAGACGCTTGCCGCCCGGCGCGATCGGGCCTGACGCCGGTGCGAGGCGTCGGCGCGGCGCTCAGCCGCGCGCGGGCACGATCGTGACGAGCGCGTTGTTGGGATAGACCGACTCGAACAGGACGCCGTCGCCGGGAATGAAGCGATAGACGGTGCGCCCGTCCGCATCGGCCATTTCCAGCGAGCCGTCCTCGGCGTTGCGCCACTGCGCGATGCGCTGCAGGTCGGCCGAGCCGGTGCAGTCCGGGCCGACCGGCGCCGGGCTGAACTGCGTTCCGACATGCGTCGGGCGCGCCATCTTGCAGGTGGCCCCGCTCTTCAGGTCGATCAGGCGGATGGCATCGGCGGCGCGCTCGGCGCGCGGCACGACGGTGCCGGTCACCATCTCGTCGAGGACGGTGGCGGCCACGTGGCTCGTCTGCGGCAGGACGGGCGCGCCCTGCAGCTTGGACACGAGCATGGTCGCTGCAAAACCGGCGCAGACGGCGATCGTTGCAAATCTCATGGGGCCGCTCCAATTCATCGGCCTGTATTATCGTCTCGTCATCCTTGCCTGAAGGTTAACGATCCGGCCCGGCATTAGCCGAACCGAAAGGGCTCGCGTCGCTGCCGGGCGTGAAGGAGGCTTGGCGCCGCCTTCACGAGTCGAAGTCGCGATGGCCGCTCGACTGGCGGATCTTCAGTTCGGGCGTGATGAGGATGGTCTCCTCGCCGGCCTCGGCGCCCCGCAGCCGTTCGAGAAGCGCGCCGGCGGCGCGCCGGCCGACCTCGCTCTGGCCGTTGGCGACGGTCGTCAGCGAAGGCGTGGCGATGGCCGCCTCGTCGATGTCGTCGTATCCCGTCACCGCGATGTCGTGGCCGGGGCGAAGGCCGGCGCGGCTGAGGCCGTACATGACGCCGAGCGCCACGAGATCGGAGAAGCAGACGATGGCCGTCGGCCGGTCCTCGATCGCCAGGAACTGCGAGGCCGCGTCGAAGCCCGAATGCCGGTCGCGCGGGCCTTCCAGGCGCCATTGCGGGCGGAATTCGATGCCCCCGCGCTTGAGCGCCGCCAGATAGCCGGCCTCCCGGTCCCGCCCCGTGGAGGTGAACTGCGTGCCGCCGATCATCGCGATGCGCCGATGGCCGCGGGCGATGAGATGGTCCACCGCCAGACCCATCCCGTAGGCGTCGTCGCCGCGAAAGCCGGTGACGCCCGAACCCTCGATGGTGCGCGCGATCAGCGTGACGGGCAGTTCGTTGTCCTCGGCGAGGCGGATGTCGGCGGGCGGCGTGCCGATGGCGGGCGACAGGATGAGACCGTCGGAGCCGAGCTGCAGCATCGTGTCGACGAAGGAGCGCTGCTTGGCGAGGTCGTCGTAGTGGTTGCACAGGATGAAGGTCTGGCGGTGGCGGTCGAGTTCGTCCTCGATCGACTTCAGGATCTCGCCGAAGAACGGATTCATCACGTCGTGCACGCACACGCCGACGATGCCCGACCGCGAGGTGCGCAGCGAGGCGGCGCGGCGGTTGTAGATGTAGCCGGAGAGGCGCGCCTCCTCCTTGATGCGCTCGCGCGTCACCTCCGCGACGAGCGGACTGTCGCGCAGCGCGAGCGACACGGTGGCCGTGGACAGGCCCAGCGCATCGGCGATCGTCGACAGTTTGACCTTCTGCGCCACCCTCAGCCCTGATCCCGCATTCCCGGCGGCACCCTCCTGCACCGCCCTCCCGTCGTTCTATCGCAAAGGACGGCGCTGGACGGAAGTCCTTGCCTGCACACGGCGACTTTCGCGCGCCGGATCATTCGGGCTGGCCGTCGTCCGCGGGCTCGGCGCCCGCGCCGCCGCCGACATTGCGCGCCACGCGCACGAGAAGCTTGCGCAGCGTCTTGCGCTCGCGGTCCGAGAAGCCCTGCATCGCGGTCTTCTCCACCGCCTTCTGCGCCGCGCGCACGCCGTCCACGACGCTGCGGCCCTTCTCGGTAAGGAAGGCGTGGTTCTGCCGCGCGTCGCTGGCCGAGGGCCGTTTTTCGAGAAGCCCCTGCGCGGCGAGGCGCGCGACGGTCTTGGTGACGGTGGGCGGGCGCACGGCCAGATGATCGGCGAGTTCGCGCAGCGACAGGCCGTCCCGCGCGCCGACCGTCAGAAGCACCGCGTCCTGCCCGGGATAGACGTCGAGTTTCGCGAGTTCCGCCGACAGCGCCGTGCGGCAGCTGCGCGCGGTGAGCCCCAGCTCGACGATCGCCGAACGCTTCTTCTTCCTGCCGGCCATCGTCGTCCCGCCTTGTCCCCGCCGGCAGGATGACGAAGCAACCGGGCGATGTCCACCGGGCGCCGCTCGCCTTCGCGCGCGGCCGTGGCCGAAGGCGCGACGCAGCGCCCGCGATGGTCTAGAAGCCCCCGATGCCTTCGCGGGAAGGCGGCGCCTGGAGGGGCATTGCGATGGACCGCTCATTCGAGGAGATGACGAGCCCGGAGCTCGCCGCGGCGCTTTCCGCCGCAAAGGGGCGCGCCGTCGCCATCCTGCCGCTGGCCGCCATCGAGCAGCACGGGCCGCATCTGCCGCTCGGCACCGACGCCTTCCTCGCCGACGCCATGGCGGGCCTTTCGGCCTCGCTCCTGCCGCCCGATCTGCCCGCGACGTTCCTGCCGACGCTGCGGATCGGCAAGTCCGGCGAGCATGCCGACTTTCCCGGCACGCTCGACGCCACCGGCGCCACGCTCTCGGCGCTCATCGTGGAGACGGGCGCCGCGCTCGCGCGGGCCGGCTTCCGGCGGCTCGTCCTCGTCAACGCCCATGGCGGCAACACGCCTGCGATGGACGGCGCCGCGCTCGAGCTGCGCCGGTCCCATCGCATGCTGGTCGCCACCTGCTCCTGGCTGCGCTTCGGCTATCCGGACGGATTGCTGCCGCCCGCCGAGATCGAATCGGGCATCCACGGCGGCGCGGTGGAAACTTCGCTGATGCTGCATTTCAGGCCCGACCTCGTGCGCCGCGCGGCGATCGACGCCTTTCCCTCGCTGCAGGACGAGCTCGGCGCGAGCGCCAAGCGCCTGCGCGCCCACGGGCGCATCGGTTTCGCCTGGACCTCGCGCGACCTCAACCCGCACGGCGTGGTGGGCGACGCGCGGCTGGCGAGCGCCGAGATCGGCCGGGCGATCGCCGGGCATCAGGCGCGCGCTTTCGTCGAGCTGATCGAGGACGTCGCTGCCTTCGACCTCCACCGCCTGCGCTGATCTCAGCCGGCCTTGCGCAGCTGCGCGGCCATGTAGCTCTTCAGGACGGCGTTCATGCGCGTCTGGTAGCCGGGGCCCTGCGCCTTGAACCAGTCGAGCACGTCGGCATCGACCCGCAGGCTGATCGGCGTCTTGGCCTCGGGCATGACGAGCTGCGCATCGCGCCAGAACTCGTCGCCGAGGCTGGGGCCGGGCGGGGCGTCGGGATCGACAGGCGCGATCTCGCCGCGCTCATCCATCGCGAGGATTTCTTCCAGAGACGCGGTCCTGATGAATTTGCCGCTCATCGCGACCTCCCTTCCATGCCGAAATGAGGCGGCGCCTGCCGTTTCGCGGCGTCCAGACGAGAACGAAGCAGTCGTCGCCGACGAGGCCGATGGCGATGAAGCGGGGCTCGCCGTAATCCCTGCGCCGATCCGGCGCCTCGAGCACCTCGCCCTCGAAGATCCGCGCGGCACGAAGGAGATCGACGCCGTGCTTGCGCTCGTTCGACGCCCGTTTGCGCTCGTCCCACTCGAACCCGATCGCCATTCCCTGATCCGCTTCAAGGAGGGAGGCGCTGCCGATTGCCTCGTATCGCGAAAATATGCGATCTGCATATACGCCGCAATCCCCCGTGCAATCCGGCGGCGCGGGGCCTATATCGGGCCCGACTTCGCCGCCGCCTTCACCTGCGGCCGGCCCAAAACCCATGGAGCGTACAGATGTCCGCCGTTCCCGCCTCCGACCAGATCCCCGTCACCGTCCTCACCGGCTATCTCGGCGCCGGCAAGACCACGCTGCTCAACCGCATCCTCTCGGAGGATCACGGGCGCAAATATGCGGTGATCGTCAACGAGTTCGGCGAGATCGGCATCGACAACGACCTGATCGTGGAATCCGACGAGGAGATCTACGAGATGAACAACGGCTGCGTCTGCTGCACGGTGCGCGGCGACCTCGTGCGCGTCGTGGAGGGGCTGACGCGCCGCAAGGGCCGGTTCGACGCCATCATCGTGGAGACGACGGGCCTCGCCGACCCCGTGCCCGTCGCCCAGACCTTCTTCATGGACGAGGACGTGCGCGCCAAGACGCGGCTCGACGCGGTGGTCGCGCTCGTCGACGCCAAGCACCTGCCGCTGCGCCTGAAGGACTCCCGGGAGGCCGAGGACCAGATCGCCTTCGCCGACGTCGTCCTCCTCAACAAGACCGACCTCGTCTCGCCGCAGGAACTGGCCGCCGTCGAGGCGACGGTGCGCGCGATCAACCCGGTCGCCGTCATCCACCGCACCACGCGCGCCGGCATCGACCTGAAGCGCGTGCTCGACCAGGGCGCCTTCGACCTGCAGCGCGTGCTCGAGGGCGACCCGGAGTTCCTCGCCGAGGCGAGCCACGCCCATGACGAGCATGTCTGCGGGCCGGACTGCGACCACGACCATCACCATCATCACGACCATGCCCACGATCACGGGCACGACCACCATGGCCACGACCATCACGGGCACGATCACGACCATCACGCTCACGGCGCTCTCTCGCCGATCCACGACGTGACCGTGACCTCCGTTTCGCTGCGCGGCGGGGAACTCGACCAGGCGAAGTTCTTCCCCTGGATCCAGGCGCTGACGCAGGAGCAGGGGCCGAACATCCTGCGCCTGAAGGGCATTATCGCCTTCGCCGGCGATCCCGACCGCTACGTGGTGCAGGGCGTGCACATGATCGTGGAGGGCGACCACCAGCGCGCCTGGCGCGAGGGCGAGGCGCATGAGAGCCGGCTCGTGATCATCGGGCGCCAGCTCGACGCCGAGGCGCTCGAGATCGAGTTCAAGGCCTGCGCGGCGACGAAGGTCGATGCCTGATGCCGTCGATCGCGGCGTTCGACTTTCCTGACTTCGTCGAGACGGCCCTCTTCCTGAAGGACCAGCCGGTCTTCGCGCTGGCCGACGGCACGGTGCGCCTGCCGGCCGGCGGCGAGCGGGTGGTGGAGGCCCATCGCGGCGGTCTTCTCGCCGCGCGCCTCGACCCGTTCCAGCCGCGCCTTCTCACCTCCGGCGAGGACGGGCGCGTCACCGCCGTGTCGCCGGAGGGCGAGGCGCGGGAACTCGCCTCCGTCGGGCGCAAGTGGATCGACGCCGTGGCCGGCGGGCCGAAGGACACGGTGGGTTTCGCCACCGGCCGCACGGCCCATGTGCGCCTCTCCGACGGCACGCTGCGCACTTTCACGGCCGAGCGCACGGTGGAGGACCTCGTCTTCGCGCCGAAGGGCCTGCGTTTCGCCATCGCGCGCTACGACGGCGCCTCGCTCTATTTCGCCGCGACCGACGCCAGCCCCGTGGAGCTGACATGGAAGGGCGCCCATGTCGGCATCGACTTCTCGCCGGACGGGCGCTTCCTCGTCACCACCATGCAGGAGAACGCCCTGCACGGCTGGCGCGTGGAGGACGGCAAGCACATGAAGATGACCGGCTATCCGGCCAAGGTGAAGGGCTGGTCCTGGTCGGCGAAGGCCAAGTTCCTGGCCACGACCGGCGCGCCCGCCGCCATCCTCTGGCCCTTCTCGGCCAAGGACGGACCGATGGGCAAGGCGCCGCTGGAACTCGGCACGCGCGGCAATTCCATGGTCACGGCCGTCGCCTGCCATCCCTCGGAGGACATGCTGGCCATCGGCTACGAGGACGGGATGATCCTCGCCGTGCGCTTCGCCGATTCCCGCGAGGCGCTCCTGCGACGCGGCGGTTCGAGCGCGGTGCGCACGATGGGCTGGAACGGCAAGGGCGACCTTCTGGCCTTCGGAAGCGAGGGCGGCGAGGGCGGGGTCGTCAATATCGCGGGGTAGGGCGGTCGGCGCGGTCATCGTCCAAGGCTCGCAGCGTCGAAGCCCACTGGACAGGACAGGCTCGTCAGAGACTTCCCGCCAGCGTCATCCCGTAAAGCTTCGTGCAATTGTAGCTGATGGCGTTCGCCTCGACCGGCGTTCGCCCGACACCTGCCACCTGATATCGCTTGTCGGTGATGAGGAAGCCGTTGAAGCGGATGTTTCCCTTCGAGGTCGATGCGAACCCACACACGGCGACGGCCTTCTTGGCATTGATGAAGGCCGCCGTTCCCCGCAGCGAGGCGACAGGGACGCCCAGTTCCTTCGATACGCCGTCCCTGACCAGGCGTTCCTGCGCGGGTGATAGTTTGTAATTGCCGCCTCTCGCTCTAAAATCTTTAGGATTGAGGAAATTGGCGTATGCAGGCAAGATTATCGAATTTTTCGCACAGGTAATGTACGTTCCGAAGACTTCGTTCTGATTTTTGCTGGGCCTCGTGGACCAGTCATTCTTCCGACGGTCCCAGATCGCCAGGAACGGTCGTTTGCCAATATTTCCGCACGCGATCACCGACCGCTGTGCGTCGACGCCGGATGCCACGTTGGAGAGAGTTCCGACGCCGGGATTGACGCTCTTCACCTTGGCTTCCAACCCGGCCAACTGTTCCGATGTCAGTCCGCGAACGCTAGTTCCGGTTTTCGGCACTTGAGACTGCGCTGGCGTGCAGATCACTGCGAACGTCAAGAGGGCAATGAACTTCAGCATCCCAGGCATGTTTTCATCGAGCCCACGCTACAACCTTTCGGATTGTGGAATGGCTTCGCCTCCATGGTCAAGCGTCTCGCCGGGATGACGAGACGCCTGTGCCAGTTCGCGGCGGCAGGCGGTTCAGCGCCGGTTCCGCCGCGCCTAGATCAGGCCGCTCGCGTCAGCGCCACGCCGGTGACCGCCACCGGACCGAGGCGCCGCCCGCACGGAACCACCAGCCCGTTCGCGCCTGCCAGCGCGCCTTTCTTCAGCTCCAGGCCCTGGAAGCGATGGCGCTCGAAGGGGCCGGGCATGGAGAGGTCGGCGGCCTTGTCGGCGGTGAAGCCGAAGCGCTCGTAATAGCCGGGATCGCCGACGAGGAGGACGGCCTCGTGGCCCTGCCAGGCGGCCTCGGCCAGAGCGCGGTGCATCAGCGAGGTGCCGAGGCCGGCGCCCGAAAGCGCGGGGTCGACGGCAAGCGGCCCGAGGAGGAGCGCGGGCACGGGGCGGCCGTCGCGGCGGCCGGCGAAGATCGACCAGAGGCGCACGGTGCCGGCGACGCGCTCGTTCGAGTCGAGCGCGACGAAGGCGAGGCCTTCGGCCGGCAGGCGGCCGCGGCGGATGGCCTCCGACGACTTGCGGGTGCGGCCCGGCCCCATGGCGGCGTCGAGCAGCGCCTCGCGCGCGGCAGCGTGGGCGGGCGCTTCGGCCTTGACGAAGAAGGGCGCGGCGAAGGGAGTGGCGAGCGAAAGTGCGAAGGACATGACTTGACCCCGGTTCCTGCGAGGCGAAGGACATGCGGACCGGGGCGGCCGGCGCGCGGGCGAACACGCCCGGCGCGCAGGGCGCCGGGGCGTCAGTCGGAGAGGGACGGCGTCCCTCGTCGCGATCGTCGTCGCAGATGGGTCGGCGAAAGCCGCATCAGATCACGTAGGACCGGAGCGGCTCGAAGCCGTTGAAGGCGACGGCCGAATAGGTCGTCGTGTAGGCGCCGGTGCCCTCGATCAGCACCTCGTCGCCGACGGTGAGCGAGAGCGGCAGCGGGTAGGGCGTCTTCTCGTAGAGGACGTCCGCCGAGTCGCAGGTCGGGCCGGCGACGACGCAGGGCGCCATCTCGTCGTGGTCGCGCTTGGTGACGAGCGGGTAGCGGATCGCCTCGTCCATCGTCTCAGCGAGACCGCCGAACTTGCCGATGTCGAGATAGACCCAGCGGTTCTCGTCCGTGTCCGACTTCTTCGAGACGAGCACGACCTCGGCCTTGATGACCCCGGCGTCGCCCACCATGCCGCGGCCGGGCTCGATGATCGTCTCCGGCAGCGCGTTGCCGAAATGGCGGCGCAGCGCGGCGAAGATCGAGCGGCCGTAGGCCTGCGCGCTCGGCACGTCCTTCAGGTAGCGGGTCGGGAAGCCGCCGCCCATGTTGACGAGGGTCAGCACGATGCCCTTCTCGGCCAGCGCGTCGAAGACGAACTTGGCGTCGGCGATCGCCGCGTCCCAGGCCTCGGTGTCGGTCTGCTGCGAGCCGACATGGAAGGACACGCCCGTCGCCACGAGGCCGAGCGAGCGGGCATGGGTGAGCACGTCGATCGCCATGGCCGGCACGCAGCCGAACTTGCGCGACAGCGGCCACTCGGCGCCTTCGCCATTGGTCAGGACGCGGCAGAAGACGCGGGCGCCGGGCGCGGCACGGGCGACCTTCTCCACTTCCTCGACGCAATCGACCGCGAAGAGCGACACGCCGAGGGCGTGGGCGCGCGCTACGTCGCGCTCCTTCTTGATCGTGTTGCCGAAGGAGATGCGGGCGGGCGTCGCGCCGGCCTCGAGCGCCATCTCGATCTCGGCGACCGACGCGCAGTCGAAGTTCGAGCCGAGCGAGGCGAGGAGCTTGAGCACCTCGGGCGCCGGGTTCGCCTTCACCGCGTAGAAGATGGACGAGTCCGGCAGCGCCTTGCGGAAGGCGTTGAAGTTGTCGGCGACGATGTCGAGATCGACCACGAGGCAGGGACCGTCGGGACGACGGGTGGCGAGGAAGTCGAGGATGCGCTGCGTGGCCATTGGGCTCTCCCATGACCCGGCCCATGCGGCCGGAAAGGTCGATAGAGGAGCGCACGCGAAGACCCGGTCGGACAGCCGGTGGAGGCCCTGCCCGATCAAGCTCGCGAGACGCGACGATAGCCGATGCGAACGCGACGCGTCCGTCTCGGTTAGTCTGCCATGGCTTGGAGGGCTTGGACCCGCCGCACTTCAGGCAAGGATGGTGTGCCTCTTCAGTATTCCCGGCTTTGGAGACCAGGAGAGACCAGAAAGGCCCGGACCGTCGTTGCTTTGAGGGCGTCCTCGAATCCGCCAGCAGCGGAAACGACTGGATGTGTTAAGTCCAGGTACCGTCCCGGCAACCCTCGCATTCGAGGACCGGGGGACGCCCAAGGGCACGTGCGACTTGGGGCGAGAACGCATCTATGACCGTCCTCCGTCACACGCAAGCCCTTTCTGGGGCATGGGTCGGATTTTCCACGCGGGTCCGACGCAAGTTATTGTTTTGTCTTGAACTAAACCTTGCGCGGAGCTGGCGGAAACACGCGCCCCGCGGCGGTCTGTCCGGCGTCCGGCCCGCAGGCGGCGCGAGGGGCATTTCGCGGCCGGCCTTCAGGGTCTATGCCTGTGCCGGACGCGGCGGGCCGGCGGACGGCCGGGCGGGACTGGAGAGGGGCATGGACACGCTGACGCGCATGCGCGCCTTCATCTCGGTGGTCGAGAACGAGGGCTTTTCGGCCGCCGCGCGCAAGACCGGCCGCTCCAAGGCGCTCCTGTCGAAATACGTGCGCGAGCTGGAGGACGAGCTCGGCGTCCTCCTCATCAACCGCACGACGCGCCAGGTGGCGCTGACGGCGGCGGGCGAGATCTATCTGGCGAGAGCCTCGGCCATCCTCGCCGATCTCGAAAGCCTCAACGAGGAGGCGCGCGAGGCGACGGGCCGGGCGCGCGGCACGATCCGCGTCTCGGCGGCGCGCACCTTCGGCGATGCCGAGCTCGGCCTCAGCCTCGTGGACTTCGCAAAGGCCCATCCCGAGATCTCGCTCGACATCCGGCTCGACGACAATTTCGTCAATCTCGTCGAGGAAGGGTTCGACGTCGCCATCCGCATGACGCGGCTCGCCGACAGTTCCATGATCGCCCGGCGCCTCGCCTCGCTCGACTTCGCCATCGTGGCGAGCCCGGATCTGATCGAGCGGCTGGGACGGCCGACGCATCCCTCGCAGCTCGTCGACTATCCGGCCGTCGTCGATTCCAATGCGCGCATGTTCTCGAACTGGCTCTTCCGCGATCCGGCGACGCGCGAGCCCATCGCGGTGCAGGTGTCCGGGCAGTTCACCGCCAACAGCCCCGTCACGGTGCGCGCCGCCGCCATCGCGGGTCTCGGCCTCGCGCTCTCGCCGAGCTTCGTCGTGCGGGCCGATCTCGAGGCCGGGCGGCTCGTGACGGTGCTGGAGGAGTTCATGCCGGGGGAGGCGGGCATCTACGCCGTCTTCCCGCATCGCCGCCACCTGCCGGCCCGCGTGCGGCTCTTCGTCGATTTCCTCGCCGCCTGGTTCCGCCGCTGCGGCGAGGGTCTCAGCGAGGCGGCCTGACGGCCGCCCTTCGCTTAACCCGTCCTTATCCCTCTTCGGCCACCCTTCCAGCCATGCGCAAATCCCTTCTTCTCGCCTTCGCCCTGTCGGTCGCCTCCGTCCCCGTCCTCGCGGCGACGCCGAAGGCGGCGGGCAGCCGCAGCGAGGTCTCCTTCGCCACCGCCGCCAACGAACCGGGCACGATCGTCATCAAGACGGGCGAGCGCCGGCTCTATCTCGTCACCGGCCCCGGCAAGGCGCTGCGCTACGAGATCGCCGTCGGCAAGCCGAGCGAGCAGTGGTTCGGGCGCAGCTGGGTCTCCAAGAAGCGCCTCGCCCCCGTCTGGATCCCGACACCCTCGATGCGCGAGAGCAATCCGGCGCTGCCGGTCTCGGTGGGTCCGGGGCCGAAGAACCCGCTCGGCGAGCGGGCGATGAATCTGGGCTGGGGCACCTATCGCATCCACGGCACCAACGCGCCGAATTCGATCGGCTCGGCCGCCTCCGCCGGCTGCTTCCGCATGCGCAACGCGGACGTGAAGGACCTGTTCGACCGCGTCCATATCGGCACGCAGGTTCTCGTCCTCGAATAGGGGCGCTGCGCCGTCCCGCTCGCGGCGCGCGGCAGGCGTTCTTGCCGTGGCGGGGCCGGGCGCCATCTGCAGGGCTCGCATCCGACCGGAGCCCGCGCGATGACCATCCGCAATCTCGACGCCCTGTTCCGGCCGAAATCGGTGGCGCTGATCGGGGCCAGCAACCAGGAGCGCTCGGTCGGCGCGGTGATCGCGCGCAATCTCTTCTCGGCCGGGTTCGAGGGGCCGGTCATGCCGGTGAACCCGCACGAGACGGCGATCCGCTCCACGATCGGCTATCGCAGCGTCGCCGATCTGCCGATGGCGCCCGATCTCGCCGTCGTCGCCATTCCCGCCAGGGGCGTGCCGGCGATGATCGGGGAACTCGGCGCCAAGGGCTGCCGGGCGGCCGTGGTCATCTCGGCCGGCTTCCACGAGGCGGGCCTGCGCCAGGCGATGCTCGATGCCGCAAGGCCGCATCTCCTGCGCATCGTCGGGCCGAACTGCATCGGCCTCATGGTGCCGCGCATCGGCCTCAACGCCAGCTTCGCGCATCTGACGCCCAAGGCCGGCGACCTCGCCTTCGTCAGCCAGTCCGGGGCGGTGGCGACCTCGGTCCTCGACTGGGCGGCGGTGCGCGACATCGGCTTCAGCCATGTCGTCTCGGTCGGCGACATGGCCGATGTCGATTTCGGCGACCTCCTCGACTATCTCGCCCTCGACGGGCGCACCCGCGCCATCCTCCTCTATGTCGAGAGCCTGACCAACGCGCGCAAGTTCATGACCGCGGCGCGCATCGCGGCGCGCACCAAGCCGGTCGTCGTCATCAAGGCCGGCCGCAGCGAGGCCGGGGCGCGGGCGGCCGCCACGCATACGGGCGGGCTGGCGGGCGCGGACGCGGTCTACGATGCCGCCTTCCGGCGCGCCGGCATGCTGCGCGTGAAATCGCTGCGCGAACTCTTCGAGGCGGTGGGCACGCTCGCCTCGGGCCTGCGCCCCAAGGGCGAGCGCCTGACCATCGTGACGAATGGCGGTGGCGCCGGCGTGCTGGCCACCGACATGCTCGCCGAATGCGGCGGCACGCTCGCGGCGCTCTCGCCCGAGACCATGGCGCGGCTCGACGCGATGCTGCCCTCCAACTGGTCGCGCGCCAACCCGGTCGATCTCCTCGGCGACGCGCCGGGCGGGCTCTATGCGCGGGCGCTGGAAGTGCTGCTCGACGATCCGAACCAGGATGCCGTCCTCGTCCTCAACTGCCCGCAGGCGGTGGCCGACGGGCTGGAGGCGGCCGAGGCGACGGTGAAGGTGGCCGAGGTGAAGGGCCGGGCGCCCATCCTCACCTCCTGGCTCGGCGAGCGGGCGGCGCGCGCCTCGCGCCGCCTCTTCGCCACGCGCGGCATTCCCACCTACCAGACGCCCGACGAGGCGGTGCGCGCCTTCATGCAGCTCGTCGACTACCGCCGCAACCAGGACCTCCTGATGCAGACGCCGCCCGCGACCGCGCAGGTGCCGGCCGACCTTGCCGCGGCGCGCGCCCTCATCGACGCCGCGCTCGCCCGCGGGCAGACGGTGCTGACCGAGCCCGACGCCAAGGCGCTGCTCTCGGCCTACGGCATCCCCGTCGTGGCCACGCGGATCGCCGCGAACCCGCAGGAGGCGAGCAGCATCGCCGCCGAGATCGGCTTTCCCGTCGCGCTGAAGATCCTGTCGAAGGACATCACCCACAAGTCCGATGTCGGCGGCGTGCAGCTGGAACTGGCGACGGCCGAGGCCGTGCGGGAGGCCGCCGCCCAGATGCTGCGGCGCGTCGCCGACCGCGCGCCGGACGCCGCGATCGAGGGGCTCACGGTGCAGGCGATGGTGCGCCGGCCCCGCGCGCTCGAACTCATCGCCGGCGCCCATACGGACGAGCTCTTCGGGCCGGTGCTCCTGTTCGGGCAGGGCGGCACGGCGGTGGAGGTGATCGCGGACCGGGCCATCGGCCTGCCGCCGCTGAACCTGCCGCTCGCCCACGAGATGATCGCCCGCACGCGCGTGTGCAGACTTCTGAAGGGCTATCGCGACCAGCCGGCGGCCGACATCGAGGCTGTGGCCGGCACGCTGGTGCGCCTCTCCCAGATGCTCGCCGATTTCGACGAGATCGTCGGGCTCGACATCAACCCGCTCCTCGCCGACGCGAAGGGCGTCATCGCGCTCGACGCGCGCGTCGTCGTGGCGCCCGCCACGGCCAAGCGCCGCGCGCGGCTCGCGATCCACCCCTATCCCGACGAGCTGGTGCGCCGCGTGTCCACGCGCGCCGGCGCCTCGTTCCGGCTGCGGCCGATCCGGCCCGAGGACGAGCCGGCGCTCGTGGACATGCTGGAGCGCTGCGATCCCAACGACGTGCGCCTGCGCTTCTTCGCGCCGATCAAGCATATCGGCCACGCCTTCGCCGCGCGGCTGACGCAGATCGACTATGCCCGCGAGATGGCCTTCGTGGCGACGCGCGAGGAGGGGCCGGACGCCCCGATCCTCGGCGCCGCCCGCCTCATCGCCGATCCCGACGACGAGGTGGCCGAGTTCGGCATCATGGTGCGGTCCGACCAGAAGGGGAACGGGCTCGGCTATCTCCTGATGACGGAGATCCTCGCCCATGCCGCGCGGCGCGGCCTGCGGCAGGTCTATGGCGAGGTGCTGGCCGAGAACGTCACCATGCTCGCCATGGCGCGAGAGCTCGGCTTCGTGCAGCGCGTGCCGAAGGAGGATCCCTCGCTGCGCCGCGTCGAGATCGCGATCACGCCGCAGATGGCGACGGGCGCGCCCGCCTGAGGCGCGAGAAGGCGCCGGGTCGGGACTGTCGTTCAAACTTCGGACATGCTTCTCCTGAAAGGGTCTGGCGAACGCTTCGCCCGGAGGGGAAATGACGCACATGTCCCATTTGACGGTCCGCCGGCTGGCGCGAGGCGGTCTCCTCGCCGCGGCGCTGCTCGCGCCCGCCACGGCCTTCGCCCATCCGCACGTCTTCGCCGAGGCCAAGATGGAGATCGTCGGCGCGCCGGACGGGACGCTCGCCGCCGTGCGCAACATCTGGCGCATGGACGAGCTCTTCTCCTCCTCCGTCGTCGTCGATTTCGACAAGAACGCCAACGGGCGGCTGGACGACGACGAACTCGTGGAGGTCGGCGAGACGGTGCGCGAGTCGATCGCGGAGTGGAATTTCTACACGCTCGTCGAATCGGACGGACAGGAGAAGAAGATGGGCGCGCCGGACGAGATCCGCACGCTCTGGGAGAACGGCCAGCTCCTGATGTTCTTCGAGATGAAGCCGGCCGAAGCCGTGCCGCTCGCCGGCCACAAGCTCGTCTTCTCCGCCTTCGACGAGAGCTATTTCGTCGCCTTCGACTTCGCGGCCGAAACGGACTTCCAGCTCGTTTCCATGCCGGCCTCCTGCACGCGCGCCTTCGTCGTCCCCGACGAGGACGAGGCGGCGAAGGACTGGATGAATTCGGTGGCCACGCTCGGGCCCGACCAGACCCTGCCCGACGACGGCATCAACTATTCGCAGGCTCTGGCGACGCGCGCCGAGGTGGCATGTCCCGCCGCCGGTTGAGACCTCTCGCGAGGCCCGGTGCCAAGGCGGCGGCCGGCGCGGTCCTCGTGCTCGCGCTCCTTGCCTGCGGCGAGGCGCTGGCGCGCTCCTCGATCGGCATCGGCTCGGCCGAGGCGCCGGTGCAGCCGAGCGGCGGGCTTCTCGGCCCGCTCTTCACCGAGATCGCCCTTCGCCAGCGCGCCTTCTTCTCCGAATTGCGGGGCGCGCTCGTCGCGCTCAAAAGCAGCGGCGCGGCGCTGCCGGCCCTCGTCTCGCTCTCCTTCGCCTACGGCGTCTTCCACGCGGCGGGGCCCGGCCACGGCAAGGCGGTGATCTCGGCCTATGTCGTGGCGAGCGGCGCCGCGCTGCGGCGCGGCATCCTCCTCTCCTTCGTCTCGGCGCTCCTGCAGGCGGGCTCCGCCTTCGCGCTTGTCGGCCTCGGCTGGTTCGTGCTGCGCGGCACCGGCGTCTCCATGACGACGGTCGGCGACGCGCTGGAGACGGCCTCCTACGCCCTTCTGGCCGCCTTCGGCGGCTGGCTCCTCGCCCGCGCGCTCGCCCGCCGCCTGAAGGGGCGGGGCCTTGCCGCCCTGTCGATGCCGCGCGCGGAAACTCCGGTCGGCGCGCTCGCCTTCGCCGCGCCGCAAGCGGCCCGGGGCGCGCCGATCATGCGGCCCGCCTCCGGCGGCTTCGCGGCGAGCGTGTGCGAGGCCAATGAGGAGGACTGCGGCTGCGGGCGCACCCATATCGTCGATCCCGCGCGCCTTGCCGGGTCTCGGCTCTCGGCGCGGGCGGCGCTCGGGGCCGTCGTCTCGGTGGGCCTGCGGCCCTGTTCGGGCGCGATCGTCGTCCTGACCTTCGCGCTCCTGAACGGGCTCTATCTCGGCGGCGCCCTCTCGGTTCTCGCCATGGCGCTCGGCACGGCCGTCACCGTCTCGGCGATCGCCGCCTTCGCGGTGATGGCGCGCGACGCCGCCCTGAAGGCCGGGCGCGCCGGCCGGGTGGCGCGCGGCGTCGGTGCGGTGCTGGAGGTGGGCGGCGCGCTGGCGCTTCTCCTTCTGGGGCTCGCGCTACTCGGCGGCGCTCTGGCGGCCGGCGGGTGAGCCGTCAGGCCCGTCCCGCGGCATAGGCCCGGCAGGCCGCCTCGAAGGCGCCGAAGATCGCGGCCGAGGCGGCATCGCTCGTCGCCCAGTATTCGGGGTGCCATTGCACGCCGAGCGCGAATGCCCGGGCGTCCTTCACGGACACCGCCTCGACCGTGCCGTCGGGCGCGCGCGCCTCCACGGCGAGGCCTACCGCCAGCTGGTCGATCGCCTGACGATGCAGCGAGTTCACCTCGATCGCGCCGGCGCCCACGATCGCCTCCAGCCGTCCGCCGGGCTCGACGGCGACGGAGTGGCGCAGGCGGAAGCGCTCTTCCTGCGTCGGCAGCGTCTCGGCGCGGTGGTCCATGCGCCCGTCGAGGTCCTGGATCTCGGTGGCGAGCGTGCCGCCGAGCGCGACGTTCAGCTCCTGATGGCCGCGGCAGATGCACAAGGTGGGCAGGCCCATCGCGATCGCCGCGCGGATCAGCGCCTCGGTCAGCGCGTCGCGGTCGGGATCGTAGGGCTCGTGGTCCGGCGTCGGCTCGGCGCCGTAGCGCGCGGGGTGGACGTTCGTCGCCGAGCCGGTGACGAGAAGGCCGTCGACGCGCGACAGGACGGCGCGCACGTCGAACCCGTCCGTCATGGCCGGCACGATCACCGGCACGGCATGGGCCGCCGTCACGAGGGCAGAAAGATAGGTGCTCGGCGCCCCGTGCCAGACATAGTTCTCGAAGCGGCGAAGGTCGGCGGGCACGGCGACGAGGATGGGGGCGGGCGTCATGGGAGGGCTCTTGGGCAGGGCTCTGGGGCGGGGCTCTCGGGGAGCCGCGTTCGCGCCTCTCCGCGATAGGCGAGGGCGCTCGGTTTGTCGACGTCTGACGGCCGGGGAATGTGCCGAAGGCCCGGGTTGCGTTTTGAAGATCGATGCGTACGATCCGCGCCGGGTCAGGGAGGGCAGGATGCCCGCCTCGGCCACGCCGCCGGGAAGAGCGGCTCTTGGGGAGGACTGGAATGGACAGACGCAGGTTCATCGGCGCGGCGGCGACCGGGCTCGCCGCATCGACTCTCGCCGCGCCCGCGGTGGCGCAGGAGAGGGCCAAGACCGTCTGGCGCTGCACGTCCTCCTTCCCCAAATCGGTCGACACGATCTTCGGTGCCTCCGAACTCCTGGCGCGCCTCGTGCGCGAGGCGAGCGACGGAGCCTTCGAGATCCAGCTCTTCGCCGCCGGCGAGATCGTGCCGGGCGGGCAGGTGCTCGACGCCGTCTCCGGCGGCACGGTGGAGATGGGGCACACGGCCAGCTACTACTACTGGGGCAAGAACCCGGCCTTCGCGCTCGGCACCGCCGTGCCTTTCGGTCTCAATGCCCGCCAGCTGAACGCCTGGTTCTACGACGGCGGCGGCAACGCCATGATGAACGATCTCTTCGCCAAGAGCGGCGTCTACGCGCTGCCGGCCGGCAATACCGGCGCCCAGATGGGCGGCTGGTACCGCAAGGAGATCAACACGGTCGAGGACCTCAAGGGTCTCAAGCTGCGCATCGCGGGTCTGGCCGGCAAGGTCGTGGAGAAGCTCGGCGCCGTGCCCCAGCAGATCCCGGCCGGCGACATCTACGCCGCGCTCGAGCGCGGCACGCTGGACGCGACCGAGTTCGTCGGCCCCTATGACGACGAGAAGCTCGGCTTCTACAAGGTGGCGCCCTACTACTACTATCCCGCCTGGTGGGAAGGCGGCGCGGCGCTCCACATGATGTTCAACCTCGAGAAGTGGAATGCGCTGCCCGCCTCGCACAAGGCGATGCTGGAATCGGCCTGCATGGCGATCAACGTCTCCATGCTCGCCTCCTACGACTTCAAGAACCCGGCGGCCCTGCGCCGGCTGGCGGCGAACGGGGCGCAGCTGCGCGCCTTCAGCCCCGAGATCATGGCCGCGAGCTTCACGGCCGCCAAGGAGGTCAATGACGGCCTCGCCGCCTCGAACGCCGACTTCAAGGCGATCTACGACAGCCAGACCGCGTTCAAGCGCGACGCCTTCCTCTGGCAGCAGGTCGCCGAATACACGTTCGACACGTTCATGATGACCCAGCAGCGCGCCGGCGCGATCTGAGGTCATGATCCGGCGGGCGCGTCCGCGCGCCCGGACGGCTCGCGCATCGCGCGGCCCTCGGGAGGCGAGGAGGCCGGGTCATGCGGCGAGGCGAAGGCTTCGAGCGCCCTGCCGCGCCGTGTCCGGGGCAGGGCGCCGATCGACAAGACAGGCATGACGGGCGACCGCCCTCATGCGCCACGCCAAAGGGAGAGGCTGGATCCATGGATCGCCGCAAGTTTCTGACGAACACCACGGTCGGGGCGCTGGGCGCCGCCGGCTCAACGGCGCTCGCCGCGCCCGCCATCGCGCAGACGATGCCGAAGATCCAGTGGCGCTGCACCTCGTCCTTCCCCAAGTCGCTCGACACGATCTATGGCGGCGCCGACGATCTCGCCAAATATGTCCGCGAGGCGACGGACGGCAATTTCGACATCCAGGTCTTCGCCGCCGGCGAGATCGTGCCGGGCCTTCAGGCCGCGGACGCGGTGACCAACGGCACCGTGCAGATGTGCCACACGGCCTCCTACTACTATGTCGGCAAGGACCCGACCTACGCGCTCGGCGCCACCGTGCCCTTCGCGCTCAACGCGCGCGGCCTCCATGCCTGGCTCTATCACGGCGGCGGCGTCGGCCTCCTCAACGAATTTTTCAACACGCAGGGCCTGCACTACATGCCCGGCGGCAACACCGGCACGCAGATGGGCGGCTGGTTCCGACGCGAGATCAACACGCTGGAGGATCTCAAGGGCCTGAAGATGCGCATCGCCGGCCTGGCGGGCCAGGCCATGCAGAAGCTCGGCGTGGTGCCCCAGCAGATCGCGGGCGGCGACATCTATCCCTCGCTGGAAAAGGGCGTCATCGACGCCGCCGAGTGGATCGGCCCCTATGACGACGAGAAGCTCGGCTTCTACAAGGTGGCGCCGTTCTACTACTATCCCGGCTGGTGGGAGGGGAGCCTGGCGCTCTGCTTCTTCGTGAACCAGCAGCAGTACGAGCAGCTTCCCGCCGCCTACAAGAGCCTCCTCGAGACCGCCTCGCGCGCCGCCACGATCGAGATGCTCGCCGAGTACGACTACAAGAATCCGCTCGCGCTCAAGCAGCTCGTCGGCGCCGGCGCCAAGTTGCGGCCCTTCAGCCAGGAGATCATGCAGGCGAGCTTCGAGGCGACCCAGCAGGTCTACGAGGAGATCAACGCCAAGAACGCGCCGTTCAAGAAGATCTACGACTCCATGATCGCCTTCAGGAACGACACCTATCTCTGGCAGCAGGTCGCCGAATACACGTTCGACACGTTCATGATGATCAAGCAGCGCGAAGGGCGTCTCGCCAACAAGGCCTGACGCGGCGCGCCGGAACGCGCGCGCCGTCGCGCGTTCGCAACAGCGCAGGCGAAGGCCCGTTGCCGCAAGGCGGCGGGCCTTCTCGCATCCTCGCCCGCGCCGGGAGAAGGGGTGCCAATCCTTGCCGAAAGCTTAACGCGGCGCGCGGCGTTAACCATTCGTTAACCATGCCGGCGCGATGGTTCTGGCGTTCCCGACGGGGCGGACGGCGCATGCGGCGGACGCTCCATCCCGGCGGGGCCGACCGGACGGCATGACGCCTCTCCCGGTCGAACGCCATTGGGGCCCAGCCGGGAAGCGGCGTCGCCCATGCCCACGAGGACGTCCATGATCCCTGTCATTTCCGTCGGGTCGGTGAAGACCTCTGGCACGACGACGCTCGCCATGACACTGGCCGCCGTCGCGGCGGCCGCCGAGATCCCCGTCGTGCTGATCGACGCCTCGCGCGATCGCGATCTCCTGACCTGGAGCCGCAAGACCATCCTGCCCCCGCGCTTCACCGTGGAGGCGACCCAGAACGAGGAGGAGATGGAGCAGCTGGTGCGCGCCGCGCGGCGCCGGGGCGATGCGGCGATCATCGACGCCGGCTCCTCGGTCGACACGATCCGCATGGCCGCGCGCCTCTCGGACCGCTCGCTCATCCCGGTGCGCTTCTCGCCGGTCTCGGCGGCGGCGGCCCTCCTCACCGATACGATCCTCGGCGCGGAAGCCGATCTCGGCCGCCGCAACCGCACCCGTCTCTTCGTCGCCTCGGCGGTCACCCATATCCCGAGCCGCATCGCGCGCTCGGTGGAGCAGACCGTGCAGCGCAGCTCGACGCCGCGCGCCGGCATCGGCCTCGTGCAGCGCTCGGCCTACGAGGCGCCGTTCCTCTATGGCGGCACGATCTTCACGCTGCCCGTCGAGGTCGCGCCCGGCCTCGACCGCGCGCGGGCGGAGGCGGCCAGCCTTGCCTTCGAGATCGGCATCCTCGGGCGCCGCGAGGAGAGCGCGAGCATCTATGCGGCAGGGCTGCGCGAGGCCGCCTGAGCCCTCGCGCCGGCGCTTCAAGCCTTTCAACGACGAACGCCCCGCGGCAGGCCTGCCGCGGGGCGTTCGCGTTTCCTGCGCTGCGGCCCTCGTCCCGGGCGTCGGGAGCGTCTCGGCCGGGCGCGGGAGGGGCGCCCCTCCCGCAGCCTTAGTTGAAGCTCGGGGGCGTCGAGAGATCGACGGCGCCCGGGGCCGCGGGGGCGGGAGCCGGCGTGCCGGAGGCCGGCGCGTCGAAGTTCAACGGCGGCAGGCCGAGGCTCGGCTGGGCGGGGGCCGCCGGCGCACCGGCCGGGGCCTGGCCGCCGAGGCTCGGCGGCGTACCCGGAAGCCCGAGCGGCGGCAGGCCGAGCGGGTTGTTCGCGCCGCCGCCGGTACCGCCAGTGCCGCCGCCGAGCTCGGGCAGCTGCAGCTGGAAGTTCTCGGTGTCGACCGGCGCGGCGGTCGATTTGTAGCGCATCACCATCTGCGGGAACATGATGGTCAGCGCCACCATGAGGAGCTGGATGCAGACGAAGGGAATGGCGCCCTTGTAGATCTGTCCCGTCGTCACCGGCTCGATGCGCTTGCCCGTGATGCGGTCGAGATAGGGCACCTTGGCCGCCACCGACCGCAGATAGAAGAGCGCGAAGCCGAAGGGCGGATGCATGAACGAGGTCTGCATGTTGATGCCCAGCAGCACGCCGAACCAGATGAGGTCGATCCCCAGCTTGTCGGCCGCCGGCGCCAGCAGCGGCACGATGATGAAGGCGAGCTCGAAGAAGTCGAGGAAGAAGGCGAGCACGAAGACGAGGATGTTGACGACGATCAGGAAGCCCGTCTCGCCGCCCGGCACGGCCGTCAGCAGTTCCTCGACCCAGATATGGCCGTTCACGCCGTAGAAGGTCAGCGAGAAGACGCGAGCGCCGATGAGGATGAAGAGCACGAAGGCCGAGAGCTTCGTCGTCGATTCCATCGCCTGCTTGAGCAGCGACAGCGAGAAGCGGCCCTTGGCGAGCGCCAGGACCAGCGCGCCCACCGCGCCCATCGCCCCGCCCTCCGTCGGCGTCGCGATGCCGAGGAAGATCGTGCCGAGCACGAGGAAGATCAGCGCCAGCGGCGGGATCATCACGATGATGACCTGCTGGGCGAGATAGGAGAGCGGCTTCTTCGGCAGCGCCTTGTTGAGGACGGCGACGGCGTAGACCGCGAGCGTGCCGATCGTCACGCCCCAGATCGAGGCGCCCTGATGGCCGCCGCTCTCGATCCAGGCCGTGGCGGCGTAGGAGATGAGCGCAGCGCCCGCGAGCGCGACGAAGAGCGAGGTCACCCCGCGTCCGAGCGTGCGCGCCTCGGGCGGCAGGGCCGGCGCCGAGTTCGGCCAGATCATCGTGACGATGAAGACGTAGAGGACGTAGAGGCCGGTGAGGACGAGGCCGGGGATCAGCGCGCCCGAATACATATCGCCCACCGAACGGCCCAGCTGGTCGGCGAGGACGATGAGGACGAGCGAGGGCGGGATGATCTGCGCGAGCGTGCCCGAGGCCACGATGACGCCGGAGGCGAGCTTCCGATCGTAGCCGTAGCGCAGCATGATCGGCAGCGAGATGAGGCCCATCGCGATGACCGAGGCCGCGACGACGCCGGTCGTGGCCGCCAGCAGCGCGCCGACGAAGATGACGGCATAGGCGAGACCGCCGCGCAGCGGGCCGAAGAGCTGGCCGATCGTGTCGAGAAGGTCCTCGGCCATCCCCGATCGCTCGAGGATCAGCCCCATGAAGGTGAAGAACGGAATCGCCAGCAGCGTGTCGTTCGCCATGACGCCGCCGAAGAAGCGGTCGGGCAGGGCGCCGAGCAGCGGCCAGAAGAGGTTGATGTTGCCGTTGGAATAGGGCGCGAGTTCCACGCCGACGACGAAGAACAGGAGGCCGTTGGCGGCCAGCGAGAAGGCGACGGGGTAGCCGAGCAGCAGAAAGATCACCAGCGAGGCGAACATGATCGGCGCGAGATTGTGGGCGATGAACTCGATCATTTCGCGTCTCCCTCGCGGCGGGTCGAGGGACCGGTCGGACCGGCCGGGCTCGCCGGCGCGTCGGGCGCCGTCTCCATCATCTCGATCGGGGCGGCGTGCGAGGCCGCCATCGGCGTGTCGTCCTCCATGCCGGCGAAGAGGATCGCGCCGCGCTTGATGAGTTCGGACAGGCCCTGGAAGAAGAGGAGCGTGAAGCCGGCGAGGAGAAGGCCCTTGGCCGGCCAGATGAGGAGCCCGCCCGCGTTCGGCGAGTACTCGTCGCCACGATAGGACTGGATGACGTAGGGCCACAGGAGCCACAGCATCAGCACGCAGAAGGGCAGCAGCATCACGAGATGGCCGAGAAAGTCGATCCAGTCGCGCGTGCGCTTGGACAGCGTCGAGGAGACGATGTCGACGCGGATGTGCTCGTTGACGAGCAGCGTCCAGGCGGCGGCCAGCATGAAGACGGCGCCGAACAGGTACCATTGCAGTTCGAGCCAGGCGTTCGACGAGACGTCGAAGGCCTTGCGCACCACGGCATTGGCGGCGCTGACGAGCACGACGACCAGAATCAGCCACGAGACCGACCGGCCGACGAATGTCGTCACGCGGTCCACGCCGCGCGAGAATCCCAACAGAAATGACATCTTGCCCGGTCGTCCCCCACTCGTGTCGCCGTTCCGCCGGTCGCCCCGCCCCCCAAGGCATCGCCACCGGTTTGCCGCTTCCGTGCGGCGGTCGCATAAGCGCCTTCGTGCGTTACGTATTTTGATGCGGCAGTGCAAGGCCGGGACGGGCGGGCGATGGCGGCATGCCGCCCGTCTTTGCCGAGACGCCTTCCGCAACGCGAGGAGAGCGAGATGACGGCCGAGAACCCCTTCTTCACGCCCGAAGAGCTCGAGGAGGACGAGGCGGGGCCGGCCGAAGCGCCGCGTCGGCGCGAGGGCGCCGCGCCGAAGGCCAGGGGCCGCCCGGCCGAACGCCCGGCGCGGCCGGTGAGCGCCGAATGGCTCTCGCGGGCGGCGGCGTACTATCTCGAACGCTATTCCTCCTCCGCCGAGACCCTGCGCCGGGTGCTCTGGCGCAAGGTGCAGCGCCGCGCGGCGGCGCGCGGGGAGGATGCGGAAGGGTTCCGCCATCTCGTCGAGGCGACCGTCGCGCGCTTCGTGGAGCTGCAGCTCGTCGACGACCGGCGCTTCGCCGAAGGGTGGCTCGCCGGCCAGTCCAGGCGCGGCACGTCGCGCCGCATGGCCTCGCTGCGCCTGTCGCAGAAGGGCGTCGACCGCGACCTCGTGGAGGATCTGATGCCCGCCGGCGAGGCGGCCGACGAGGCCGAGCGCGCCAGCGCCCATGCCTATGCGCGGCGGCGGCGGCTCGGCCCGCACCGCCTCAGGGAGCGCGAGGAGCGGCGCGACCGCGACATCGCGGCGATGATGCGCGCCGGCTTCTCCTTCCAGGACTCGCGGGCGGCGATCGACGGCGACGGCGGGCCGGGATCGTTGCCCGGCTGAAGGTCGCGGTCGGAACCCTCGCTCGCGCCGCCCGTTCCTCCCCCGAACCAAGACATTGGCGGAACGGAAGGAAACGGCGCGAGACGCGCCGCCGGATCGTCGTTCCGCGACCGAAAGGGATTTCATCATGCCGAACATTGCCGACGCCAAGATCGCCATTCTCGCCACGGACGGCTTCGAGCAGTCCGAACTCGTCCAGCCGCTGGAGGAGCTGCGCAAGGCCGGCGCGACCGTCCACGTCGTGTCGATCAAGTCGGGCCCGATCAAGGGCTGGGACGAGGATCGCTGGGGTCGCGAGATCCCCGTCGATCGCCAGCTCTCCGACGTGACGGTCGCCGACTATGACGCGCTCGTCCTGCCGGGCGGCCAGATCAACCCGGACAAGCTGCGGGCCGAGGAGAACGTCGTCGCCTTCGTGCGCGAGTTCTACAATTCCAAGAAGACGCTCGCCGCCATCTGCCACGCGCCCTGGCTTCTCATCGAGGCCGGCATCGTGAAGGGCCGCGACGTCACCTCGTTCAAGTCGATCAGGACCGATGTCGTGAACGCCGGCGGCAACTGGCACGACGCGGAGGTCGTCACCGACCAGGCGCTCATCACCTCGCGCAATCCGAACGACCTGCCGGCCTTCATCGCCAAGATCGTCGAGGAAGTGGAAGAGGAACGTCATCTGGATCGTCAGGCAGCCTGACGGCGGCCGGACAACGAGGCTTACATCACAAGAGGCCGGCGCGCGAGCGCCGGCCTTTTTCGCGTTTCGCGCCGACAGGGCGCGGGCCTGCCGGAATGGGCCGCCATTGCCAGCGCGAGCGCGTTTCGTGTATCTGCGCCAAGGGCATTCCAGAGGAAGGGGAGACGCATCGTGGCCGATCCGACATACGAGACATCCGTGCGCGCGCAGATGGACTATCCGGAACACGAGAAGACCTACTCGATGTTCCTCGTCGCCACGAAATGGGGCACGATCGCCGTCATCGCGATCCTGCTGGGCATGATGGTCGGCCTCATGGCCGGCGGCGGCTTCATCGGCGGCTTCGCGACCTTCTTCGTCGCCCTCGCGGCGGCCTATTTCCTCGCCTGACCGGGTGAGGGCGGGCAGGGGGCTTCGGGTACCCCTGCCGCAGACGTCGGCGGACGGGGACCGCCGGACCTTGGGAGGGGCACAGGATGCAGATCTTCGTTCCGCGGGAACGGGTGGGAGATGAGACGCGCGTCGCCGCCTCGCCCGATACGGTCAAGCGATTGCTGGCCGCGGGCGCGAGCGTCGCGGTGGAGCCGGGGGCGGGCGAGGGCTCGCGCATTCCCGACGCCGCCTACGAGGCCGTCGGCGCCACGATCTCGGCCGACGCCTCCTCCGCCGATGTCGTTCTCAAGGTGCGCCGTCCGACCGCCGAGGAAATGTCCGGCTACAGGCGCGGGGCGATCGTCCTCGCCATCATGGACCCCTATGGCAACGAGGACGCGCTGAAGGCCATGGCCGAGGCCGGCATCCTCGCCTTCGCGATGGAGCTGATGCCGCGCATCACCCGCGCGCAGGTCATGGACGTCCTGTCCAGCCAGGCCAATCTCGCCGGCTATCAGGCCGTGCTTGACGCCGCCTCCGAATTCGACCGCGCCTTCCCGATGATGATGACGGCGGCCGGCACCGTGCCGGCCGCGCGCGTCTTCGTGATGGGCGCGGGCGTCGCGGGCCTCCAGGCCATCGCGACCGCGCGGCGCCTCGGCGCCGTCGTCACCGCCACGGACGTGCGCCCCGCCTCCAAGGAGCAGGTGGAATCGCTCGGCGCCAAGTTCGTCGCCGTCGAGGACGACGAGTTCCGGCAGGCCGAGACCGCCGGCGGCTACGCCAAGGAGATGTCGGCCGCCTACAAGGCCAAGCAGGCCGAACTCGTGGCCAGCCACATCGCCAAGCAGGACGTCGTCATCACGACCGCGCTCATCCCCGGCCGGCCCGCCCCGCGCCTCGTCACGCGCGCGATGATCGACGCCATGAAGCCCGGTTCCGTCCTCGTCGATCTGGCGGTCGAGCGCGGCGGCAATGTCGAGGGCGCCGAGCCCGGCAAGGTCGTCTCCGTCGGTCCCGCCAAGGTGGTCGGCCATCTCAACGTCTCCGGTCGCATCGCGGCCTCCGCCTCGCTCCTCTACGCGCGCAATCTCTCGGCCTTCCTCGAGACGATGATCGACAAGGAGACCAAGGCCCTCCGGATCGACTTCGAGGATCCGCTGGTGAAGGCGACCCTTCTCACGCGCGACGGAGCCGTCGTGCATCCGAACTTCGCCGGCCAGCCGGCCGCGGGAGGCGCATGATGGCGACCGAGATCCTTCAGGACACGCTGCGCAACCTCAACGAGGCGGGCGCCGCCGTGCGCGACGCGCGCGCGGGCGTCGAGCAGCTCATGGGTTCGGGCCTTGCCGACGGCGTCGCCGGCACGGTGCACGCGGCCACGGGCATCGATCCCTTCGTCTTCCATCTCGCGATCTTCGCGCTCGCCATCTTCGTCGGCTACTATGTCGTCTGGTCGGTGACGCCGGCGCTCCACACGCCGCTGATGTCGGTGACGAACGCGATCTCCTCGGTCATCATCGTCGGCGCGATCCTTGCGGTCGGCATCTCCGCCTCCTTCGCGGCCACGGCCTTCGGCTTCCTGGCGCTCATCCTCGCCTCGGTGAACATCTTCGGCGGCTTCCTCGTCACGCAGCGCATGCTGGCGATGTACAAGAAGAAGGATCGCTGATCCGATGTCGCCGAGTTTCGCAGCCTTCCTCTATCTCGTCTCGGGCGTCCTGTTCATCCTGGCGCTGCGCGGCCTCTCGCATCCGACCACCTCGCGGCGGGGCAATGTCTACGGCATGGTGGGCATGGGCCTCGCCATCCTGACGACGCTCTTCCTCGCCGCGCCGTCCTTCGGCGGGCTGGTGCTGATCGTCCTCGGCATCGCCATCGGCGGCGGGGCCGGCGCCTACATCGCCAAGCGCATCCCGATGACGGCGATGCCCCAGCTCGTGGCCGCCTTCCACTCGCTCGTCGGCCTCGCCGCGGTCATGGTGGCGGCCGCCGCGCTCTACGCGCCCGAAGCCATCGGCATCGGCACGGTGGACGACATCCACGGGCAGGCGCTGGTCGAGATGTCGATCGGCGTCGCCATCGGCGCGATCACCTTCACCGGCTCGATCATCGCCTTCCTGAAACTCGACGGGCGCATGAGCGGCAAGCCGATCATGCTGCCCTCGCGCCATCTCATCAACATCGCGCTCGGCATCCTGCTCGTCGCGCTGGTGATCGGCTTCGCGGTCACCCAGAGCCACGTGATGTTCTGGATGATCGTCCTCGTGGCGCTCGCCCTCGGCGTCCTCCTCATCGTGCCGATCGGCGGGGCGGACATGCCTGTCGTCGTCTCGATGCTGAACTCCTATTCGGGCTGGGCGGCCGCCGGCATCGGCTTCACGCTGCAGAATCTCGCGCTCATCATCACCGGCGCGCTCGTCGGCTCCTCCGGCGCGATCCTCTCCTACATCATGTGCAAGGGCATGAACCGCTCCTTCGTCTCCGTCATCCTCGGCGGGTTCGGCGGGGAGAGCGGGCCGGCGGGCGCCGACGACGGGGTCGAGCGCACCGTCAAGCAGGGCTCGGCGGAGGATGCGGCCTACCTGATGAAGAATGCCGGCCGCGTCATCATCGTGCCGGGCTACGGCATGGCCGTGGCGCAGGCCCAGCACGCGCTGCGCGAGATGGCCGACACGTTGAAGAAGGAGGGCGTGGAGGTGAAATACGCCATCCACCCGGTCGCCGGGCGCATGCCCGGGCACATGAACGTGCTCCTGGCCGAAGCCAACGTGCCCTATGACGACGTGTTCGAGCTGGAGGACATCAATTCCGAGTTCGCCCAGACCGACGTCGCCTTCGTCATCGGCGCCAACGACGTGACGAACCCGGCCGCGCGCGACGATCCCTCCTCGCCGATCTACGGCATGCCGATCCTCAACGTCGATCAGGCGCAGACCTGCCTCTTCATCAAGCGCTCGCTCGGCTCCGGCTATGCCGGCATCGACAACACCTTGTTCTACAAGGACAACACGATGATGCTCTTCGCCGACGCCAAGAAGATGGTCGAGGACATCGTCAAGGCCATGGCGCACTGACGAGCGGCCGATCTCGCGAAACGAAGACGCCCGCCGTGGTCACGCGGCGGGCGTCTTCGTTTCGGCAAGGGCGATGAGGCGGCCGCTCAGTAGGAGGGCGGGGCCAGCGGCACGTTGCCGGCGGGGCTGAGCGCGACACCGGCGGGCGCGACCGGCGCGGCGCTCGCCACGGCGGGCGTCAGTGTGAAGCGCGAGACGCCGACCGCCGCGTTGATGCCTTCCTGCGCCCGCACGCTGAGCGGCTGGAGCGAGAAGCTCGACAGGTCGCCGCCGACGAGGATGCTGCCGCCGCCGCCCACGATCGCCGACGCGTCCGCGCTGGCGCCGACATAGGTGCCGCCGAGCGCCGTCGGCTGATACTGGCGGCCGTTCACGGAGACGACCGCCCAGGTCATCGCCGTGCGGCCGGTGGCGCCGAGGTCGATGCCGACCGTGTCGAGCTGGGCGGTGTAGAGTTCGACCGGGCCGCCGCCATAGGGCGTGAATTCGCAGACCAGCTTCTCGCGCGAGCCGAGGACGAGGCCGATCGTGCCGTCGCCGTGGCAGCCGAGCACGCCGACGGAGGTCGCGGCCCTGGCCTCGCTCATCCCGAGCGGCAGGGCGGCGAGGAGGGCGAAGGCGAGGGAGGGAAGGGTTTTCATGGAGGACATCCTTCTGACGGGCATGACGTTCCGACGGAAAAACCGCCGGGACGCCGCTCCGGTTCCGTGAAGGATCGGCAAGGTGCGGCCTGCGCGTCCGGGCGCCGTGCCCGCAGCGCAGGCGGGAGACGTCAGGCCGCGCCGCGCGTGCGCGCCAGTCCGTCCTTGGCCGGCTGGTAGTTCGGGTCGAGCTGGGCGGCGCGCGCGTAGGATTTCGAGGCCTTGGCGCGGTCGCCCTGGCGCTCGTAGACGATTGCCTGGTTCGTCCAGTACTCGGCCTTGGTGCCGTCGAGCTTCAGCGCGGTGTTGAAGTCGGTGAAGGCATTCTCCTCGTCGCCGAGCGCGAGATAGGAGACGCCGCGGCCGGAATAGGGCTCGGCGGCCGTCGACTGCAGCGAGATGGCCATCGAGAAATCCTCGATCGCCTGCTTGTGCTGGCCGTCGAGCTGGTAGAGCAGGCCGCGATTGTGGAAGGCGCGCGGGTCCGTCGTGTTGAGGTCGATGGCGCGCTGGAAGTCGGTCAGCGCCTCGCGGTTGCGGCCGGCGAGGCGGTAGACATTGCCGCGGCCGATATAGGCCGAATCGTAGTTCGGGTTGATCTGGAGGGCGCGGTTGTAGTCCTCCACCGCTTTCAGCGGCTGGTCCGTCTGGCGCCAGACGAGCGCGCGATTGGCATAGGCCTGATAGAAGTTCGGGTCGATCTCGATGGCGCGGGTGAAGTCGGCGATGGCCGCCTGATAGTTGCCGGACCGCCCGTTGGCCGTGCCGCGCACGTTCAGCGCCTCGGCGTCCTGCGGGTTGGCGGCGACCGCCTGGTTCAGCGAGGCGAGATTCTGCTGGGAGCCCTGGTTGCGATCCAGCGAGATCGACTGGATGGCGGCCAGTTCCGGCCCCGTCTGGCAGGCGCCGAGCATGGCGACGAGGCCGAGCGTGAGGGCGAGCACCGGGCGCGGAAGAGGCCGGCCGGCCGGCTTGGCGGGCACGAGGACGGTCGCAGGATGCGGCATCGGCGGGTCGATCTCCCAGTCGCTTCAGTTCGGTTCACGGGCCGGCGCGGCGTGGCGCGTCGATAGCGGGGCGGCACCGGCGATCCGTCATGACAGGACCGTCCCGGGCCCCACGCCGTGCAGCGGCTTGGAAACACCTAAAGCATCGCAGCACCACGCGAAATCCGTCGCAGGCGCGATAGGCCGCCAAACTTGGCGCCCCGCGTCGTTTCCGCAACGCCCGCGCTCGGCCGTCGCAGGGACTGCGCAGACGAAAAAGCGCGCGGGGCGTCCTTGCCGCGCGCGCTCGGATCGTGGCGGCAGCCGCATCGTGCGGCCGCCTGGCAGAGGGGACCGTCAGGCGGCGCGGCCGCCGGCGATCAGGCCCTCGCGCTGCGCCTGCTTGCGGGCCAGCTTGCGGGCGCGGCGCACGGCCTCGGCCTTCTCGCGCACCCGCCTCTCGGACGGCTTCTCGTAGTGGTTCCGCATCTTCATCTCGCGGAACACGCCTTCGCGCTGCAGCTTCTTCTTGAGGGCGCGCAGCGCCTGGTCGACATTGTTGTCGCGGACGAGTACTTGCACCTGTGAGATCCGTGTCTTGCGCGTTCGAGGGTCCGTGCGACGACGTCGGACGGCCGGGACGCGACTGACGTCCCGAATTCGCGCACGCCCTTAGCAGAGCGGGGCCGGTCTGTCGAGATGGCGCCGCGCCAGTCCGGCGGGGCGTCGTGCAGCCTGCCGCTTCAGGGTTTCGGCGCCGGGGTTACGGCGTCCGGCGAGGCCTTCCCGCGGCCCAGTCCCGCCCCGGCGACCGAGCGCGCCGCGAATTCGGCGGCCCGCCGAAAGGCGTCGTCCGTGTCGCCCCGGAAGGAGAGGACGCGGCTGACGACGTCCTGCTTCGTGGCGATCTCGATCACGTCGATGCGGCCGGTGCCGATCAGCGTCGAGATCTTCTGGATGGCGCCGAGAAGGACGTAGTCCGCTCCGCTCCTGCGCGCCGCTTCCACCGCGTCCTCCACGCTGATCGCGCCGATCGAACAGTCCGGCCTGCCGCAGGCCAGCGGCTCGACCGCGAAGGCGCCGTCCCTTTCCAGTTCCTCGCCGAGAACGCTCTGGAAGAGCTTGGTGCGTGCGGCGTGTTCGGCCGTGCGTTCGCCCGGCTCGCCCGACGTGTCGAGATAGTAGATGTCGGCGAGCGCGATGCGGCTCTGCGCGGCGCCGGCCGGCGTCCCGAAGCCGAGGCCGGCGGCGACGATCAGGACAAGGGTCCGCAGGCGGGTGTTGGACGACGAGCGCGACACGTCTCACTCCCTCGCCCGTGCCGCTGCCGGCCGGGCACGGTTCGTTGCGGTGCCACCCGTCGGAAAGAATAGAAACGGCGGTCCCTCCGGGAAGGGGGCCTCGTCCGTCAGACCCCCGCGTCCGCCGTCGGCACGCCCGTCCCGGGCTGGGGTCCGGCTTCCGCCTCCGGAACGGAGCGATCGAGGATGCGGGCGATGACGGCCAGGGCGAAGCGCGGGTCGTCGCGGCTCTCGCCCATCTCCAGCCGGTCGGGATCGGGACGCGGCGTCTCGTCCAGGCTGCGGATGGCCGTGCCGAAGAAGGCGTCGCGCCGGGTGCGAAGCGTCGCGATGCGCGCGCGCAGCGCCTCGATCTCGGCCCGTAGCGCCGGCCGGTCCTCGGGCTCGATCCGCGCGCGCCCGAGGCCGCGCGCCAGGACATGCGCCCAATAGGCGGCGCTGCGGAAGCGGATGAGGGCGGTGCGCACGCGTCCGGGCTTGCGCACGAGCTGCCAGTCACCGCCGAGCGGGCGCGCCGCGACGGCCAGATCGAGATAGCGCCGGTCGAGCCCGCGCGAAAGGCGGATCAGCCCGTGCCGGCGCCGGTCCTCCACCCGCTCGATCGCGGCGGCCAGAAGCTCGTCGAACGCGTCGAGAAAGGCGGCCACCGCCTCGTCGATGACGGTGCCCGTGGTGCGGGGAAAGACCACGAAGGCGATGAAGATGCCCGCCGCCGCGCCGATCACGGTCTCCTCCAGCCGCAGGACGAGGAGAGCGGGCGTGAACTGGCCGATCAGTCCGTAGAGGACGGAGATCGCGAGCGTCATGAAGAAGGTCATCGCCGCGTAGGAGACCTGCAGGAGGTAGAAGGCGACGAAGACGAAAATGGCGATGAGCGCGACGGACGGGGCGAGCGCGCCGCCCAGAAGCGTGGCGAGGCCCATGCCGACGGTGATGCCGGCCAGCGTGCCGGCGGCCCGTCCGAGCCCGCGCTGCATCGTGTCGCCGCGCGACTGCGCGTTGGTGAAGACGAGGAAGGCGGTGAGGATCGCCCAGAACCAGCGCGTCGGCGACAGGACCAGCCCGCCGGCCATGGCGATGGCGGCGGCGAGCGTCACCTGGATCGCGAGGCGCAGCGCCGGGTCGGCGAGAAGCCCGGCGCCCTTGGTCGGCCCGCGCGCCGGGGCCGCGCCCGGCGAGCCTTCGAAGGCGCCGGCCGGCAGCGTGCGGGCCGCTTCCGCCACCCGCATCGCCGCCTCGTCCAGGCGGCGGGCGGCCGCCTCGCGATGGCGCTCCGGCGCGTCGTCTCCTTGCCCGCCGACGTCGGGCGCGCCGGCGAAGAAGCGGGCCTCGGCCGCCAGCTGCAGATCGAAGAGAGCGACCACCATCTCGCGGCGCAGGGCGTCGGCCTGCGGCGTGCCGGCCTCGCCCGGCAGCAGGCCCTCGGCGGTGAGGATCGCGTCCTTCAGCCGCTCTTCCGCCCGCGCCGCCTCCCGGCGCGACGGCCGGTCCTTGCCCGGCGGCGACGCGCGCTCCAGCCGGCGCATCGCCGCCTCGAAGGCCCGGCGGTTGGCATCGACCGCCACCAGCGCCACGCGGAAATCGCGCTCGGGGTCTTCGGGCAGCACATGGTTGCGCACGAGATGGGCGACGATCGCGGAGAGGACGATGGCGAGCGCGATGGCGCCGAGATCGGCGACCGCCGGGTGCAGGTAGGCGCCGATGAAGTAGCACATGAAGCCGTACATGCCGGCCGCGTTCCAGCGCTGGCCGAAGCGGCGGGCCCAGACCGCGAGGAAGACGATGCCGAGAAAGACGGGATGCGTGAAGGCGGTGGCGGCGAGCAGCGAGGCGAGGGCGACGCTCGCGAAGCCGGCCAGCGCGCACCAGGCGCGCGTCACGAGACGCGCGCGCCGTGTCGCGTCGCGGATCTGCAGCGCGCCCTGGAGCGCGGTCGTCATCGCCACGCCGTAGGCCGCCACCGGCAGAGGCAGGACGGGATGGACGATCACGAGCGACAGGACGACCGCCGCCAGCGTCAGCACCGTGCGCGCGGCCATGCGCAGCCGCGTCAGTCCGGGATCGGAGACGACGAACGAGGCGGCGAGCCGGCGCAGGAGGGCGACGGGCGGCAAGTCTCGGGCCGGGCTGGGGGCGGGGGACGACACGGCCCTCTCTATCGCGCGCAAACCCGCATCCGTCCATTCCCGTGGGGAGGCGGACCCTGTTGCGCCGCGGCCACGGTGTCGACGGTCGCAGCCCAAGGGTTGGGCGTAACGCCAAAGATTCAGGCGGAATCGTGGAACCCAACCGGGGCGGCGGTGTTTCGGGCTCGGCAAAGGCAGGCTTACCCGTGCGGGAACCTGTCCCCACGTGTGTTGAGCGTCCGCCTTGCGGCGCAGAGGAGTATTCATGGCTGAGATCATTCGCGACCGCGCCGTCGTGGCAGGCGGCGACATCCGCCGCATTTCCTGGGGCGCCATCATTGCCGGCGTCCTCCTGGCGCTGACCGTCCAGTTCATGCTGGGCCTTCTGGGCCTCGGCATCGGTCTCGCGACGATCGATCCCAATGGCGGCGAGACGCCCACGGCGGCCACGCTGGCCTCCTCGAGCGGCATCTGGGCCCTCGCGGTCGTGCTGATCGGCATCTTCGTCGGCGCCTTCACGGCCGCCCGCCTCGCCGGCAGCCCGGAAAAGTCCGATTCGCTGTTGCATGGCGTCGTGACCTGGGCGACGTCCACGCTCCTCATCGTCTATCTGCTTACCAGCGGCATCTCGGCCGTCGTCGGCAGCGCCTTCGGCGTCCTCGGCTCGTCGATCCAGGGCATCTCGAGCGCCGCGCAGGCGATCGTGCCGAACTCGCTCGGCGAACTCCCGGCCGGCCTTCGCGGCCAGGCCGAGCAGCTCCTGCAGCGCGGCACCCAGCAGGCCCAGCAGGCGGCCGGCGAAGTGCAGCAGCAGGCGAACGAGGCGGCCAACGACGCCCGTCAGGCGACGGGCGAGCAGGACCTCTCGACGGCTCTGCGCGAGATCGTCGCCGGTCTCGGCGAGGGCGCGACCCCCGAGGAGCGTCAGGCCGCCGTGCAGGTCATCTCGCAGCAGGCCGGCATCTCGCAGCAGGAGGCCGAACAGCGCCTGAGCCAGTTCCAGGCGCAGTACGACCAGGCGGTGGCCCAGGCCCGCGAAGCGGCCGACAAGGCTGCCAACGCGGTCTCCACGGGTGCCTTCGGCGGCTTCGTCGCCATGCTCCTCGGCCTCGTGGTCGGCGCCGTCGGCGGTCTCGTCGGCCGTCCGAAGCCGGTCATCGCCGCCGCGCGCCTCTAAGCACCACAAGAGCAGGCCCATCGACGAACGGGGTCGGACCGCAAGGTCCGGCCCCGTTTGCGTTTGCGGGCGCCTCTCGGCCGGGACGGCCGGGAGGCGGCGATGTCAGAGCGTCGCGCCGAGCTTGCGCAGATCTGCGAGCACGGGGGCCTTGGGCTGCCAGATCGCGTCGTATTTGGCGATGATCGCCTCGGCGTCCGCGACTTCCACGGTCTTGATGGGAATGCCGGCCGCGGTGAAGCTCTCGACGAGCTTGGGCTCGTTGACGACGGTCTCGTCGATCTGGGCCGAGAGCGCCTCGCCGGTCAGTTTCGTCAGCAGTTCGCGATCGGCCGGATCCAGCGTCTGCCAGGCGCGTCCCGAGGCGAGGGCGACGCAGGGCATGAAGATGGCGTTCATGCGCAGCATGGTCTTGGAGACCTTGTCGAAGCGCTGGTTCCAGGAGAAATCGAGATCGGCTTCCAGCCCGTCGACCTGCCCGTTGGACATGGCGTCGAACACGGCCGGGGTCGGGATCGGCGTCGGCGTCGCGCCGAGAAGGCCGTAGAAGTCGCGATAGGCGGGCGTGGTGTTGATGCGCAGCTTCATACCGTTGAGGTCGCTCAGCCCCTCGATGGGCTTGGCCGAGAAGACGACGCGCATCGTGGTGATACCGTAGGCGAGGCCGATCGTGCCGGTTTCCTTCGGCAGGACCTTCAGCATGTCGAGCGCCAGCGGATCGCGGACGAGCTTGGCGACCTTGGCGGTGGAATCGACGATCCAGGGCGCGTTGATCGCGGCGATGGAGGGAATGCGCGAGCCCAGCTCCGCCGTCATGATCCAGCCGAGATCGAGCGCGCCCGACTGCATCTGCTGCAGCATGGCCGCCTCGTTGCCGAGCTGGCCCGAGGGGAAGATCGTCATCGAGAGACGGCCGTCGGTCTGCGCCTTGAGCTGGTCGGCCACCTTGGCGGCGGCGAGGTTCCAGGGATGGCCGTTCGGCGTGATGATGCCGAGGCGCAGGTCGCGCTTTTCCTGGGCACGCGCGACGACGGGTGCGGCGAGGCCGAGGGCCGCCGCGCCGGCGGCCGAGCGCAGGAGGGCGCGGCGGGAGAGGAGAAGGGTCATGGTCAGGGGCCTTTCGGGTTCAGCGAGCGAGGAAGAGGGACAGCGAAGGGAAGATCGACAGGAGTATGAGGAGAAGGCAGGCGGCGAAGAAGAAGGGCAGGGTGACGACGAACATCCGCCCCACCTTGGCCCCGGTGACGGCCGAGGCCACGAAGAAGCACAGGCCCACGGGCGGCGAGAGGAAGCCGAGCACGAGATTGACGACGGCCACGACGCCGAAATGGATGGGGTCGATGCCGTAGACCTCGGTGGCGATCGGCAGCAGGATCGGCACCGTCATGATGAGGCCCGGCGCCCCGTCGATCACCGTGCCGATGACGAGCAGGATGACGTTGACGAGAAGCATGAAGGTGATCGGATCGCTGGCGACGGTCTGCACCCACTCGGCGACGGCCTGCGGCACGCGGCCGTAGACGAGCACCCAGGAGAAGACGGCCGCTGCGGCCACCAGGAAGAGCACCACGGCCGAATAGATGCCCGAGCGCACCATCATGGCCGGCAGGTCGGAGAGTTTCAGCTGCTTCGTCCAGAAGCGGCCGACGAGGATGGCCGCGAGCGTGCCGACGGCCGCGGCCTCCGTGGCGTTGGCGAGCCCCGTCAGGATGGAGCCGACGATGACGGCGGGGATGGTCAGGGTCGGCGCGGCGTCGACGACGATGCGCAGGCGCCTGCGCCAGTCCAGCGCCTCGCCGCGCGGATAGTTCTGCCAGATGCCCATGACCGCGATGACGGCGCAGAAGAGGAGCGTCAGGATCACGCCGGGCACGAGGCCGGCCATCAGCATGTCGCTGACGGGCACCTGCGCCATCACCGAATAGATCACGAACATGATCGAGGGCGGGATGATGGGCCCCAGCATGCCGGCATAGGCGGTGAGGCCGGCGGCGAAGGTGCGGTCGTAACCCTGCCGCTCCATCTCCGGCACCATGACCTTGGCCATGATGGCGACCTGCGCCGTCGCCGAGCCGAGGATGGAGGAGATGAACATGTTGGCTAGAAGGTTGACGTAGGCCAGCCCGCCCTTCAGCCGCCCGACGATGGCCATGGCCATGCCGACGATGCGCCGCGTGATGCCGCCCCCGTTCATCACCTCGCCGATGAGGATGAAGAGCGGGATCGAGATCAGGCCGTAATTGTCGACGCCGCTGAAGATCTGCGGAACGAAGGACTGGAAGAGGAGCGGGTTTCCCGAGTCCCAGATGAAGGCGATCGAGGCCAGGCACAGGCAGATGCTGATCGGCACGCCGACGAGCATGAGGAAGAGGAAGGCGCCGCCGGTGACCATCAGTTCACTCCCTGGCCGGCATCGAGGGCCGGGCGCTGCGGCCGCGGCAGAAGGCCGAGATCCTCGGCGAGATTGGTCGCGCCGTGCAGGATCGTGGTGAGCGCGAAGATCGGCACGATGCTCATGACGAGGACGGTCGGCCATTCCAGCGTCTGGGTGCGTTCGGTGTAGAGGAAGTTGAAGCTCTCGCCCGCATAGGTCTCGGCATCGAAACCGGCCCGTGCGATGCCGATCGGATCGAGCCACAGCCAGCACATGGCGGCGAGCGCCAGCGAGAAGCCGAGCACGAGGAGCGTGGCACCCGCCTTGAAGGTCTTCGCCATGGCCGGCTTCATGAAATCGGTGAGGAGGGTCACCGAAAAGTCCATCCGCAGACGCGTCATGCAAGACGCGCCGACGAAGGTCAGCCAGACCATGGCGAAGATCGAGGCCTCGTCGTTGCCGTAGAGCGGCACGCGGGCGTAGCGGGTGACGACATTGACGAGGATCAGCGCGAAGAGAAGCGTCATCAGGGCGCCGAGCGCGACCTTCTCGACCTTCAGGACGGCCTCCGACGTCGCCTGAAGCGCGCGAAGCGGCAGGATCGCGCGGGACGGCGATGCGTGCGGGCCTTCGGGCGCGGCCGTGTCGGGTCTCGGCATGGATCGGCCTTTCGCTGAACATGCGGGGCCGTTTCCGGCAACGCAAAGCGCCGGGTGGCCGGTCTGCGGATAACGGAGGCGAAGGGGTGGCCCTTCGGATCAATTCTTGCGGAGCTTCCAGGCCGCGCAAGGACAGCTTCGCATATCGGATCCAATTTTCAATATGAAAATCTTGTCGGTCTGATATTTTGGACGGCAGATCGACAACCGATCATTTGATCGGCATTTGGACGGTTCGGATGGCGCCTGCAGCGGTAGGCTCGGCGGAGCGCGGGAGAATGGCGGTGCTGAAGCTCAAGGCAGTCGACATCGGACGCACCGCATCGGCGGCCGACCTCATCCAGGCGGCGCTGCGCGAGGCCATCGTCCATGGCGAGATGCGCGACGGCGACGTCCTTCGGCAGGATCAGATCGCCGGCCTCTTTAATGTCAGCCGCATTCCCGTGCGCGAGGCGCTGGCGCGGCTCGAGGCGCAGGGTCTCGTCACGAGCCACCGCTACAAGGGCGCCGTCGTCACGTCCCTGTCGCTCGACGAGATCGCCGAGACCTTCGAGTTCCGCGCGCTGATCGAGCCCGAAGTGCTGCGCATCGCGGTCGGGCAGATGTCGCCATCCTCGCTCGAGGAGGCGAGGGCCCATTGCCGGGATTTCGACACCGAGATCAATCCCGAGCGCTGGGCGCCGCTCAACCGGGCCTTCCATTACGCGCTCTACCGCGACGCCAATCGCCCCTACCATCTGCAGGTCGTCTCGGCCGCGCTCGACAAGGTGGGCCGCTACCTGCGGGCCCAGCTCATCCTGACCGACGGCATGGACCAGGCCCGTGCCGAACACGCCGCGATCCTCGAGGCCTGCATCGCCGGCGACGCCGACCGCGCGGCCGAACTCACCCGGCGCCACATTCTCGACGCCAGCCATTCGCTCCTGGCCTTCCTCGAGCGCGAACGCGCCCGCGAGCGGGAGCGACCGGCGTGAGGCGGGCGGATCTCAGGCGTTCGCCCGTCGATAGGCCTCGCGCGCGGTGACGCGGTCGATATAGGCGCCGAGCACCGGGCTCTCGGCAAGGCGCGGCGCGCCGAACATGCGGGCGAAGGCGAGCTGCGCGCCGACATAGAGGTCGGCGGCGGTGAAGCGGTCGGCGATCAGATGGTCGCGGCCGGCCAGCGCGGCTTCCAGCGTCGCCACCGCCTCGTCGTAGCTGCCCCAGCCCACCGTCTGGCGCGGCAGGGGCGCGGCGCCCTTGCGCATCATGGTCTCCGTCAGGGCCGGCTCGAAGACCGAGCCGCCGAAGAAGAGCCAGCGATAGTAGGGGCCGCGCTCGGGCGAGCCGGGCGCCGGGGCGAGACCCGCCTGCGGGAAAGCGTCTGCGAGATAGGCGACGATCGCCGGCGCCTCCGTCACGACCTCGCCCTGCGGCAGGACGAGCGTCGGGATCTTGCCCATCGGGTTGAGGGCGAGGAAGTCGGGCTTGCGCGTATCGCCCGCCTCGAAATCGACGGGCACGATCTCGTAGGGCGCGCCGACCTCCTCCAGCATCCAGCGCGCGATGGTCGAGCGGCTGCGGGGATTGTGGTAGAGCTTCATCTTCATCATCGCGCCGGCCTCCCGACCAGTGCGCCGGACGCGCCGGCGGGTTTCGTCGAACCGTCAGTCCGTCCTCATGCCGCCCTCGAAATCGGCTGGATCCTGTCGAGTTCGGGACCGATCGTCCGGCGGCGCTGCAGGAGATCGAACTCGCCCTGGACCCGAAGCCAGAAACCTTCCGAAAGACCGAAATAGCGCGTCAGCCGAAGATCGGTGTCGGCGGTGATGGCGCGCTTGCCCAGCACGATTTCGTTGATGCGGCGCGGCGGCACCCCGATGGCGCGGGCCAGCGCCGACTGGCTGATCGCCAGCGGCTGGAGAAAATCCAGAAGCAGCATCTCGCCCGGAGTGGGGTTCGCGATCAGGTCAGTGCTAGTCGACGATTTCGACATCGTCCGCTCCCCCTTCGCTCCATCCGAAACAGATACGCCATTGTTGATTGATGCGGATGCTGTGCTGGCCGGCCCTGTCGCCGTGGAGCTGTTCCAGTCGGTTGTTCGGCGGGACTCTCAGATCCTCCAACCGTGCGGCCGCCGCGATCATGCGCAGTTCTCGCAGCGCCGTCGACTGGATGTCCGGGGGCAACCGACGCGACTGGCGGCCCTCCCACACTAGCGCGGTCCGGCGGTCGCGAAAGCTGCGGATCATCATTCACCATAACGCGAGGCGTTACGGCGGGCAAGCGACGCGCCGTCCATCGTCAAAGCGCCAGGATGTGATTGTCCCATTCGATGCCCTCGGCCTGCCGTCCGGCCGTGCCGAGCCGGGCGACGATGCCGGTGCCGCTGGTGGCGAGGAAGCCGTCGGCGTCGGGCGCGAGGCCGCAGCCGTCCTTCATCGCGGCGCGCCGCAGGACGGAACCGTCGCGCGCGTCGAGGACGAGCATCGTGCCGCCGACGGGCGAGGAGAGGGCGATCGTCCTGCCGTCGCGGCTGGCGGCGAGCGAGCCGACATAGTTCGAAAGATGCGCCAGATCGTCCCGCGGCAGCTCGGCGAGGCGCAGGTCCGATCCGCGCTGCGCGACGCCCAGAAGCTGCGGCGCGTCCTCGGCCGGTCCCTCGTACTGGCATCCGAACCAGACCCGGCCGGCGGCGTCGATGGCGAGGTGCCGGATCGAGAGCTGATGCAGCGCCTTCGGCAGGACGTGCTTTTCGAGAAGCGCGCCGCTCCGCCGGTCGAGGAAGACGAGCGAGGGCTCCATCGTCGGCAGGTTGAGCTTCTGGCGGCCGTAGTCGGGATGGGTCTCGATGCCGCCATTGGCCACGACGATCGTCTCGCCGTCCGCCATCAGCAGCGCCTCGTGCGTGTCGATGCCGTGGGTCTCGAACTCGCCGATCCGGGCGAAGTCGGCGGC
This sequence comes from Aurantimonas sp. Leaf443, assembly GCF_001425575.1. GTDB lineage: Bacteria > Pseudomonadota > Alphaproteobacteria > Rhizobiales > Rhizobiaceae > Leaf443. Next base: position 307,761 of record NZ_LMRD01000006.1, read on the forward strand.
GACGTCGTAGACGCCGATCAGGCCGCGCGAGGCGTCGAAGTCGTTTTCCGTCGCGTAGAGGAGGCGCCCGTCCGGCGAGAAGAAGCCGTGGCCGAAGAAGTGTCTGCCGGGCGGCGAGGCGAGCGTCCTGGAGGCGGCGCCGGTCAGCGGATCGAAGACGAGGGCGAAGGTGCGCGGGCGGCGGGCGAAGGCGACGGCGCGCCGGCTGACGGGGTCGAAGGCGATGTCGTGCCCGCGTTCGGGAAGGGCCACCGTCGACACGAGCCGCCCGTCCTCCGTGAAGACGGCGCATCCGAAACTTCCGTCCGCGCGCCGACAGGCCGCGCCGAAAAGCGCGTCCGAGCGCTCCAGCGCCTCCGCCTGTCGCGACGACAGGCCGGCGAGGAACAGGGCGCCGGCGCCGGCCATGAAGTCGCGGCGGGCGACGAGCGGGCCCGATCGCGGGGAGGGAAAGGCGGCCATCGCGGCCTCAATCGCCGTCGAGGGCGGAGAAGCCGGCCGAGAGGCCGAGCGAGGGGGCGATATGGGTGGCGAAGAGATCCTGCAGGCTGGCGGTGACGATGACGAGATAGAGGAAGCCCTGGCGCTGTCGCGCGTCGAGGCCGGCCTCGACCTTGGGCGCGGTGAGCCCGGCCAGCGCGCGCCGCGCGTTGTCGAACTCGAAATCGGCCGAGCCGGGCGTGTAGGCCTCGTCGGGCGGCAGGAGCGGGGCGACGTCCATCGCCTCCAGAAGCGCCTGCAGGCCGGCGAAATTGCCGTTCAGCGAGGCCAGCGTGTTGCCCGAGCGGTGGAAGAGGAAGAGGCCGGGCTTGGCCGAGACCTCGCTCTCCCCGAGCGCCGGCTTGAGGCGCAGGTCGCGCACGATCTCGAGCCCGTGGATGAAGATGCCGAAGATCTCCTGCAGCGCGTCGTCCGTGCTGCGATAGGCGGCGTCGCCGGCGTCCGGATGCATCAGGCGCCCGGCGATCCCCTTGTCGCGCGCCCAGGCCGCGTCGAGGGCCGTGGCGATCGCGAGCACGTTGCCGGCGAGGGCGCGCCCGTAGCGGCAGCGAAAGGCGGCGTCCGGCCCCGAGACGAGCGCCGCGTCCTCGCCCGACAGGACCGTGTCCAGCGCGCCGAGGCCCTGCACGGCGACGGACTTTTCCGTGAGCCCCTCGACGCTCGTCGCACTTTCGTCCTTCTGCGAGAGAATCGTCTGGATCTGGCGCTGCGCGGTGCCGCGCCGGTCGGGAAAGAACAGGAGCCGCTCGACGCGGTTGTCCTCCACGACCGGGCCGAAGCGCACGAACTCGATGCGCGAGAAGGCCGAGACGAGATCCGTGAAACTCGCGCGCGCGGCCGTCAGCGTCTCGGGTCCCGGCGCTTCGCACAAGCGGTCCATCGCCGCCTTCATGTCGGCGGCCTCGGCCTTGAGCCCGGCATAGCCCGGCCGGATCACGCGCTCGACCGCGTTCCTGACAAGCGCCGCCTTGGCCGCCTCGGCATGGCCCGCGCTTCGGGCGGGCGCGGTCGCCAGCGCCAGGAGTAGCGCGCCGATGGCGGGCAGGATCAGCATCAGGCGCAGCATCACAGGGACTCCAGGAAGGCGTGCAGGGCGTCGCGGTCGGCCTTGGGCATCGCGGCATAGGCGTCGCGCGAGGCCTGCCCCTCGCCGCCGTGCCAGAGAATGGCCTCGGCGAGATCGCGGGCGCGCCCGTCGTGCAGGAACTGGGTGTGGCCGTTCACCTCGCGGGTGAGGCCGATGCCCCAGAGCGGCGGCGTGCGCCATTCGGTCCCGCCCGCGTCGCCGACCCGCATCCCGTCGGCGAGGCCCTCGCCCATGTCGTGCAGGAGGAAGTCGGAATAGGGCCAGATGAGCTGGAAGCTCTGGGCCTTGTCGAGCGCGTGGCGCGAGGTGACGAATTTCGGCGTGTGGCAGGCCGCGCAGCCGCTTTCGTAGAAGAGCCGTTTGCCCTGCAGCACCGTCGCGTCGCCGACGGCCCGGCGGGCCGGCACCGCGAGATTGCGCGAGTAGAAGGAGACGAGGTCGAGGACGGGGTCCGGCGCCTCCACCGCGCCGAGCCGTTCCTGCACGCCGGAGGGCGCCTCGCGGCAGACGGTCTGGGCGATGGAACATTCGCCGAATGCGTCCGTGACGAGCGGCGTCGAGATGCCGATGTCGCCGGAAAAGGCGTCGGCGGTCTGGGTGCGGATGGTCGGGGTCGTCGCCTTCCAGCCGAAGCGGGCGAGGACGAGCTTGCCGGTCTCCGGGTCGATCGCCATCGAGGCGCGGCCGGAGATGCCGTCGCCGTCGGCATCGTCCGGGTCGGCATGGGCGAGGATGTCGGCGGGTTCGATGGCCTCCACCAGCCCGAGCCCGATCATCGGCGGCGCGACGCGCGGCGAGAGTTCGACGTCCGGCGCCATCGGTCCGTAGGCGAGATCGGCGACGGAATAGGTGGGGCGGCGCAGGGGAACCAGCGTGCCGTCGGCCAGGCGGACCGGCTCCTCGCGGTAGTCGATCACCATGCGGCCCTCGGGCTTCAGGCCCTGCACGGCGAAGTTCTGCAACTGGCCGCCATAGGTCGGCTCGGGGATGCGGCTCGTCTCGTGCGTGTCGAGGCGTGCGCGCTCCCCGGCGTCGCGCGGCGGCACGGCCAGGCGCAGGAACATGGAGACGGCCGCCTCGCCGGCCTCGGGCGGGCGCCCGCGGCCGTCCTTCAGATGGCAGGTCTGGCAGGAACGGGCGTTGAAGAGCGGTCCGAGACCGTCGGAGGCCTCTGTCGAGGAGGGCGAGGAGACCCAGAGCTTGCGGAAGAGGGCGTTGCCGAGCTTGAAGCGGTCCTCGGCCTCGAAACTCTGGTTCGCCGAGACATGGCTGAAGGCGTCGCGCGTCACGATCTTCATCGAGGTGCCGGCGCCGCCCTGCATCGCCTCGAAGCCCTCGGGCCTGGAAAAGTCCGTCGTCGGCTTCGTCACCGCCGCCACGCGCGCCTTGTCCTTCGGCGTGAGGTCGGTCCGCTCGGCGGGGTCCTGGCCGAGCGCGGCGGCGATGGGCAGGGCCGCGGGCAGGACGAGGGCGGCGACGATCAACGACACGCGTGCGGCCAGACGCATCCGTCTCTCCCGATCCCGGCAAGCGCCCGGAAGATGCGCCGCCCCTGCACGAAACCGGAAGGCCGGTTTCTCCTGATGTCGCACAGGCCGTTCCGGCGGGCCATGCGGCGCCTTGCGACCTTTTGGCCGGGCGGCCCTGCCCGATCCTACTGGAAGACGGCGTTGGCGTTGTCGAGGCTGTCGGAGCCTTCGATGGTGACGTTCTCCACGCCGAGTTCGGCGACGGCGCGCTCGATGGCGCGGGTCTGCGTCACCAGCCCGTCGATGGCGGCCTGCACGCGCGCATTGCCGGCATCGTTTCCTTCGGCGATCTGCATGTCATAGGCCTCGCCGCCCTCCGCCGCCGCGGCCACGGCTTCCATCGCGGCCACCGTCCTGTCGAGGTCGCCCTTCAGCTCGGCGTCGAGCGCGGGCGACTTGGCGGCCACCAGATCGGAGAGCGAGGGGCCTTCCACCATCGACCCGTCGAGACGCCGATAGGCGCCGGCATAGACGTTGCGGATGCCGATCGCGTCGTAGAGATGGGAGACGTGGGTGTTGTCGGAGAAGCAGTCGTGCTCCTCCTCCGGGTCGTGCAGGAGAAGGCCGAGCTTCATGCGCTCGCCGGCCAGTTCGCCGTAGGAGAGCGAGCCGAGGCCCGTCAGCATGGCCGAGACGGCCTTCATCGGATCGCCGTCCAGAACCTTGCGCGCCTCGCCGCCGGCCTTCCAGTCGTCCACCATCTCCTGCAGGTCGGAGACGAGGAGGGTCGTGGCGGCGGTGAGGAAGGCGCCGCGCCGGTCGCAATGGCCGTTGGTGCAGGCCTCGCCCGCGGCGTAATCCGTGAAGGGGCGATCGCCCGCGCCGGCCTCGGTGCCGTTGAGGTCCTGCCCCCAGAGCAGGAACTCGATCGCGTGGTAGCCCGTGGCGACGTTCGCCTCGATGCCGCCGGCCTCCTGCAGCTCGTCCTGGAGCAGGGCGGGGGTGATCTGCGTGGCGTCGATCTCCTTGCCGGCGGCCGAAATCTTCGGGTTGGCGACGACATTCGCCGTGTAGAGCCCGTTCTCGTCCGAGGAGGTCCCGTAGGCGCCGCCGACATAGTCGATGAGGCCCTCGTCGAGCGGCCAGGCGTTGACGCGGCCTTCCCAGGCGTCGACCACCGGGTTGCCGAAGCGGAAGGCCTCCGACTGCTGGTAGCTCGGCCGGGCGGCCTTCCAGGCCTCGCGGGCGGCCTTCAGCGTCGCCTCGCTCGGCGAAGCGACGAGCGCCTTGGCCGCCGCGTCGAGGGCCTTGGCGGAGGTCAGCGCGTCCTCGTAGGTCGCGAGCGCGATGGCCGCGTAGGTGTCGACGACGGCCGCCGGCTCGGCGGCCCGCGCGGCGGGGACGAGGCAGGGCACGGCGGTGGAGAGGGAGAAGGCGAGCGCGGCAAGGCGGAGCGCGCCCCGCGGGCGATGCGGCAGGAGGGTGCGCATGGCGTCCGGTCCTCGAGGAAGAGCCGGCGCGCCGGCGAAAAACAGGAGCCCGACGGTCATGTATCGGGCGGCGCGTCTGGTTAGGACCGGCCGACGGGCCTGTCAACATGGCCGTAAAAGATTAGAATCGTTCGAAGATCGGCGTTGCTTACGGTTCGGCGCGGACCAGCTTTCCTTCGCGCCTCGATCGGGCGCCGCGTGTCGTCGCGCGCGCGACGGTGGCGGGCTGCCTTCGCCTGTCTCGCCCCGTCGCCGGCACCATTCCGACCCGGCGTTGCCGCCGCGCGACAGGGAGACCGGCAATCCGGAAATGATTCCGTTCTTCAAACGATTTTAATCCGGAACACCCCGTCCGGACGGCTGGACGGGATGATTTTGCCCGCGTCATACAAGATCCGTGACGGGCGCCGCGCGGTGGCCCGCAGCTTTTTCGGACGCTTAGGAACGCATCAATGCTCAGAACGCAAAAAGTCCGCGAGATCCTTTCCTGGTACGAGGGCGAGACGCCGGGCCTGAAGTCGAACCTGTCGCGTCTCCTCATGCACGGGCGCCTCGCCGGCACCGGCCGCCTCGTGATCCTGCCCGTCGACCAGGGTTTCGAGCACGGTCCGGCCCGTTCCTTCGCGCCGAACCCGGTCGCCTACGACCCCCACTATCTCTACGAGCTCGCCATCGATTCCGGCGTCTCCGGCTATGCCGCCCCGCTCGGCCTTCTGGAACAGGGCGCCGACACGTTCGCCGGCGAGGTGCCGCTGATCCTCAAGCTCAACAGCGGCAACTCGCTCGCCGAGGGCGCCGGCGACCAGGCGCTGACGGGCACGGTCGAGGACGCGCTGCGCCTCGGTTGCGTGGGCGTCGGCTTCACCATCTATCCCGGTTCCGACAACGCCTATGCCATGCTCGAGGAGCTGCGCGAGATCACGCTGAAGGCCAAGTCCCGCGGCCTGATGACCGTGGTCTGGTCCTATCCGCGCGGCGGCAAGGTGACGAAGGCCGGCGAGACCGGCTTCGACATCATCGCCTATGCTGCCCACATGGCCGCGCTGATGGGCGCGACGATCATCAAGGTGAAGCTGCCGACCGACCATGTCGATCTCTCGGAGGCCAAGCCCTATTACGAGAAGCACGCCATTTCCGCCAAGACCACGGCCGAGCGCGTGCAGCACATCATGCAGGCCTCCTTCGCCGGCAAGCGCATCGTCGTCTTCTCCGGCGGCGCCGCGAAGAATCGCGAGGAGCTGATGGCCGAGGTGCAGGGCATCCGCGACGGCGGCGGCAACGGTTCGATCATCGGCCGCAACTCCTTCCAGCGCACCAAGGAAGAGGCGCTGCAGCTCCTCGACGAGGTGATGACGGCCTACGCCTGACGCGACGGCGCGGCGGGGAGGGCACTCCCCGCCGCCTTCGCGGGGCGTCGTCGGCGCGGGGCGATTTCCACGCGCCCCGCGACGCGCTATCCTCGCGCATGGATCTGACGCCGGGCGATGGGACGGGACGGACGAAGCGGCGCCGCGGCGCGGCCCGAGGAGGGTTCGCCATCGCCGCGCTGGCGCTTCTCGCCGGCTTCGTCCTTGCGCCGGCGCGGGCCGCCGAACTCCTCGTCTTCGAGCAGAAGGGCTGTCCCTTCTGCGAGGCCTTCGACGCCGAGATCGCGCCCCATTACGGCGAGAGCGCCATCGGCCGCCTCGCCCCCTTGCGCCGCGTGAACATCCACGACGACCGGCGCGGCGGCATTCCCGGCCTCGCCCCCGCGGTCTTTACGCCGACCTTCGTCCTTCTGGGCGACGATGCGCGAGAGATCGGGCGCCTCGAAGGCTATCCCGGCGAGCGCTGGTTCTATCCCGAGATCGAGGCCGTCGCCGCGCGCCTTCCCGGTTTCGGGTCCGGGCAGGGCGCCCCTGTCCAGACGGAGGGCGAAGACCCGGCCGCCGGCCCGCCGCCGGTCCAGGCGACCCCGGTGCCGGTGCGCTGAGGCCGCGCCCGGCATGCGTCCGACAGCGCACCAAGGCGCCGGGCGCGGCGCGGCGCCCGGCTCGTTCCGATCCGAGCGTCGGGGCGGTCTACTGGCCGTCGACGGCCTTCAGCGCGGCAGCCGGATCCTGCGCGGCGCCCGCCTCGTCGAACGTGGCGAGATAGGCGATCACGTTGGTGATCTCCTCGGGCTTCTTGAGGCCCGGAAAGGCCATCTTGGTCGTCTTCACCACGGCCTTGGGGTTGGCGAGCCAGGCACTCATCAGTTCGGTGTTCCAGGCCGGCTTGTCCGCCGCCCATTCCTTGAAGCCGGCGGAGAACGAATAGCCTTCCACCGCGCCCGGCTTCTCGCCCATGATGCCGTTCAGTTCCGGCCCGATCTTGTTGGCCGCGCCGGCTCCCACCGCATGGCAGGCTTGGCACTTCTTGAAGACGGTCTTGCCCGCTTCCGGGTCGCCCGCGCCTTGCGCCAAGGCGCCCGTGGTCGAAAGGCCCGCCAGCACGGCGGCGACGGCCAGAATCGATCTCTGCATAAGTCCTCCTCGAATCCTCGGCGCCCAGCCAAGGCGATCATATGTAGAGCGATTCCAGTTTCGCAATCGCTCTGGCCCAAAGGACGATGGTCGCGCCGGGTGCCGCGAACGCTCCCTTGCGCGAGGGGCCCGATGGCCCTGTGAAATGACGCCATCGTGATGAAGGCGAGAGCCGGGACGGTCGGGGGCGTCGAAGTAGAGCGGAATCCCCGGGGCACAGCGGTGAAGCTCAATATTGTGCATCGCGGTCGCCCCGGAGCGCTGAACTTGGCGCGTGTCTTTGGTGTCACAGGGGCGGCGGCGTCGCGTCTGGGCGGCTTGCCGAGAGAGACTTGCTCTCTTCTTCTGGGGGAACACGCAAGTCCCGTGGCCGATCGGCTCGCGGGACATCCGAACAGACGCCTTCGAAGGGATCATCCCATGAGCCGCATCGCCCTCCTTCTCGCCGCCCTCGCCGGTGGCACGCTCGCGGCTCCGGCGTTCGCCGCCGACGTCGTCTACGAGGCCGCGCCGGCGCCCGCCCCGATGGCGATGGTGGACGAGCCCGCGCCGACCGGCTGGAGCGGCTTCTATCTCGGCGTCCAGGGCGGCGGCGCCTTCAACCCCGACAGCCCCGAGGATCTCACGCTCGGCTCCAGCTTCGGCAATTCGACCACCGTGCCGGGCCTGACCGCCGGCCAGAATTCCGGCTTCCCCGCGAACACGCTGGGCGCGGCCTTCGGCGACAACTTCGAATCCGACTTCGAGTCGAGCTTCCTGGGCGGCGTCCATGCCGGCTACGACTACCAGATGGGCAATCTCGTCCTCGGCGTCCTCGCCGACATCAACGCGCTCGACGTCAAGCAGAGCTTCTCCGCCGATTCCAACACGCCCGCCTTCTACCGCACCGAGCGCAGCCTCGACTATCTGGCCACGGGCCGCGTGCGCGTCGGCTACACGGTGACGCCGATGGCGCTCGCCTATGTCACGGGCGGCGTCGCCTATGGCGAGATCGACTACGGGTTCAGCACCGATTCCCCGGCCGTCTCGGGCAACGCACGCTCGAACGCCGCGGCGCGCGCGGCGCGCGTCAACGAGGACGAGGACGAGTTCGGCTACACGATCGGCGGCGGCATGGAGGTGAAGCTCACCCAGAACGTCTCCTTCGGCGCCGAATATCTCTACACCAATCTCGGCAGCGGCGATTCCTCCACGACGCTCGACGGCGGCCCGTTCGACGGCAACAACACGACCTTCGTCAGCGGCCAGTCCACCACGTTCAAGTCGGACAGCGACTTCGACTTCCACACCGTGACGGCCAAGCTCACCTACCGCTTCAACTGATCGCCCCGATCGGTCCAGGCTTTCGACGAGACACGAAACCCGCCGGCATGCGCCGGCGGGTTTTCTTTTGCCCGGGGCTTGCCGGGCCGTCGGTTCCGCCTATGGGAATGAATTCCGACACGCTTTCGCCGCATTGCTTAAGCGGCTGATCGCATGGGGCTAATCCGCGTAAACCATCAATCTTAATCGGCAATCAACGATCTGGGCTTAGACATTCTTCACGACGTCGAGTGCGCGCGATGGGCCCCGTTGCTCAACGGCCACAAGACGAAGGAGAACAGTTTCCTGCCATTTTCTCGGCCAGGGAGCGATCCATAACCACCGGCATCCCGCAAGGACGCGGATCCGGTTTCCGGCAACGGTTCAGGACCCTCGTCCGGAAAGCGTCGCATCAGCGACAGAATGGAGCCTGCATCATGAAACGCCTCGCCCTGCTTCTTGCCTCGGCGGCTTTCGTCACCCCCGCGCTGGCCGCGGACGTCATCTACGACACGCCCGTCGCCCCCGCCGCTCCCATGGAGATCGCGCCGGTGACCGAGACGAACACCTGGACCGGCCTCTACATCGGTGGCCAGGCGGGCGTCGCCTTCGGCCAGGACAGCAACGACATCCGCTTCGACCCGGAGAACAACGGCGCCTTCGGCGAGACGATCTTCGAGAACGACGACACCAATGCCGGCTTCGTCGGCGGCGGCCACATCGGCTACGACTACCAGTTCGGCAACAACCTCGTCGTCGGCGCCGTGGCCGACCTCAACTATATCGACGCCGAGACCAGCCGCAGCTACTCGATCGACGGCAACCGCTTCGGCGTCTCCGAGGATCTCGACTATTTCGGCACCGTGCGCGGCCGCCTCGGCTACGCGATGGACAGCATCCTGGTCTACGGTTCGGGCGGTCTGGCCTATTCCGGCTACAACCGCGACAACTCCTTCCCGTCGGTCCCGACCAACTCGCTGGCCGGCTACACGTTCAAGGAAGACGGCGACGACGTCGACGTCGGCTACTCGGTCGGCGGCGGCATCGACGTGATGGCCACGCGCAACATCTCGTTCGGCGTGGAATATCTGTACACGAACCTCGGCAAGAACGACTATTCGGTCGAGGCGACCAACGGTTCGAACACGATCGACCTGACCTCGACCTCGAAGGACGATCTGGACTTCCACACGATCTTCGCCAAGGCCTCCTACCGCTTCAACTGAGCGGCGCCAGCCGCCGCCTGCCGGCCTGGCGGCCGGCAGGGTCGCGTTCCCCATGACGAAAGGCCCGGCGGAGCGATCCGCCGGGCCTTCTTTCCGTTCGTCTTGCGCCGAGGCTCAGGCGAGCGGCGGCAGGCCGAGATCGGCGCGGCGCGGCAGGTCGGCGCCGCGGCGCGAGCAGGTGACTGCGGCCGCGTTCGCGGCGAAATCCAGCACGTCGTCGATCAGGGCCTTGGGCGCGCGCAGGAGCGCCGAGCGCGAGAGGGCCGAGCGTTCCTTCAGGCCCGCCAGGAGCGCCGCCTGGAACGTGTCGCCGGCGCCCACCGTGTCGGCGACGACGATCCGCCGTCCGCCGATCGACGTCTCCAGCCCGCTGCCGCTGAGCGCCACCGCGCCGATCCAGTCGGCGAGGACCGCTTCCGGCGCGCGGCCGGGATAGAGTTGCTCCAGATCCTCGTCGCTCGCCTTCACGAGCGCCGCGTGCGGCACGATCTCGGCGACCTTCGCGCGCCAGATGTCGAGATCCGGCTCGATCGAGGCGCGCACGTTCGGATCGTAGGAGACGAAGCGGCGGTCGTTTTCCTGGCGCAGGAGGGCGACGAGCGCGCCGGCGGTCGGCTCGGTCACGGTGGAATAGGAGGCGAGATGGATCGCCTCGAGTTCGGCCGGCATCGGGTTCGGCACGTCGGACACTTCGATCGAACGGTCGGCCGTGCCGTCGATGTAGAAGACGTAGGCCGCCGAGCCGTCCGGTTTCAGCGAGACCATGGCGAGCGTCGTGTTGCGGTCCGTCGGCACGAGGAGCCGCTGGTCGATCGCCTCGCGCTCCATGAAGGCGCGGATGCGCTGGCCGAACAGGTCGCTCGAGATCTTGGTGAAATAGGCCGCGTGGTGCCCGAGGCGCGCGAGGCCCAGCGCCACGTTCAGCGGCGAGCCGCCGATGCGCCCGTTCAGGGCGATGCGCGAGACGTCGTCGTCGCCCTGCGCAAAAAGATCGAACAGCGCGTCGCCGCAGCTCAGGAACATGAACGCCGCCTCCAGGGTCTGACCATCGCGAGAAGATGGCAAGGGTCGCGCTAGCAGGAAAGCGCGGCGCGAGAAAGCGCCGAGCGCGGGCGGCGCGTCAGTCCGGCAGAAGTCCGAAGCGCCCGAAGGCCGGAATCTTGACCGCGAGCCGCAGCGGATCGATTCCGGCGACGAGGCCGAGGAAGTTGACCTCCAGCCCCGACGTGCGGCCGGCGACGATGCCGGCATAGCCGGCGAGCGAGAGGCGCAGGTCCCCGAGCGCGGGTTCGAACGAGACGAAGCCGCCGTCCGAAGGATAGTCGCGCCCGACCGCCGCCGAAGGGAGGGTGGCCTGCAGCGCCGGCACGTGGCGCATGACATGGGCGACGAACGTGTTGGAGTTCGGGCCGGGAAAGATGCGGTAGCCGCCGGGACGGGCGAAGGGATAGTCGGCGATGGCCGCCCGCACCGTCGGGATCAGCGCTTCGGCTTCGGGGCCGGTGCGCGCCACCACGATATGGGGCGGGTTCGAGTACCAGCGCCCGTCCGCCGGATAGCCGTCGCGGCGGATCGGACTGCCCCAGCCCACCTTGTCCCAGCGCTCGTAGCGCCCGGCGCCCTTCTCCTTCACCACGATCCAGGAATGTTCGGAGAGCGAACCCTTCAGCCCGCCCGTGCGCGCGGCGAGGACATAGACCGCCGCCGCCTCGCTCTCGCCGGCGGCGGGCAGGAGCTCCGCCGAGGTCCAGTTCGCGTCGCGCCAGGAGGACGGGTGCTCCCCGAGCTTCCAGAGCAGCGCGGCCAGCGCGGCGGGCAGGACATAGACGACGAGGAGGACGAGAAGGACGATCTTGAAGATGCGCATGATCCACGAGGCGGAGGACGGTCGGACCTTTCGAACATGACCATCGCCGCCGCGCTTGGGAATGCTGCGTCGCGTCACAATGACGGCATGGCGGGCGCCCCGGCGGGTCGGCTCGGGGGCGACGCTTGGCAAGCGCGCCTGCGCCGGGCATGACGTCGCGGCGCCGCGCGAGCGGAGCGCGAGAGTGCTGGAGGAGGCGGCAGGCATGGACAATCCGGTTCTCGTCGAGGTGACCCGCGGCGGGATCGTCGAAAGCGCCCATCGCGGCGCGGTCTCGGCGATCGACGCGGCCGGCCGGGCGATCCTCTCGATCGGCGACACGGCAAGGCCTGTCTTTCCGCGCTCGGCGGTGAAGGTGCTGCAGGCCCTGCCGCTGATCGAGACGGGAGCGGCGGATGCTTTCGGCTTCGGTCCGCGCGAACTCTCGCTCGCCTGCGCCTCCCATTCGGGCGAGCCCGGCCATGTGGCGCTGGCCGCCGACATGCTGGCGCGCGCCGGTCTGAACGAGGGCGCGCTCGAATGCGGCTGCCACTGGCCGTTCGATCTGCCGGTCGCGCTCGATCTCGCCCGCGCCGAAAGGCGCCCGGGGCCGCTGCACAACAACTGCTCGGGCAAGCATGCGGGCTTCCTCGCCACGGCCGTCCATGCCGGCGAGACGGTCTCGGGCTACGTGGCGGCCGACCATCCCGTGCAGCGCCGGGCCCGCGCGGCGATGGAGGCGGTGACGGGCTGCGATCTCGGCGCGGACGCCTGCGGCACCGACGGCTGCTCGATCCCGACCTATGCCGCGCCGCTCGAGGGTTTCGCGCGCGCCTTTTCGCGGCTCGTCTCGTCCGGTTCCGCCCTGCCGGCGGATCGCCGCGCGGCCGGGCGCCGGCTGATCGAGGCCTGCATGGCGCATCCGTGGGAGATGTCGGGCACCGGCCGCGCCTGCGAGCGGCTGATGGCGGCGGCGCCGGGCCGCGTCTTCGCCAAGACCGGGGCCGAAGGCGTCTTCTGCGGCGCGCTGCCCGATCTCGGGATCGGTTTCGCGCTGAAGATCGACGACGGGGCGACGCGGGCCTCCGAAGCGCTCGTCGCCGCCGTCATCGCGCAGCTCCTGCGCCGCGAGGACGCAAGTCTGGCCGAGCGGTTCGACGAGCTATCCCGCACCACGCTTCGCAATTGGGAGAAGGTCCCGGTCGGCGAGGTGCGGGCGCGCGCGCTGCTTTGAGGCGCTCAGTCCGCCGCCGGCGCGGCCTTGGCGGCGGGGCGCTTGCCGCGGCCGCCGCGCGAGGAGCGGGCGGCGCGCGGGCGCGGCGGCTCGACGGGCTTCAGGCGGATGCGCACCGCGCCGCCCTCCGGCTCGTCGAATTCGTAGGCGCCCGTCGAGCGCACGAGATCGGAGAGCTTGCGGAAACCGTAGGTGCGCGGGTCGAAGTCCGAGGCAAGGTTCAGGAGCTGCTTGCCGAACGTGCCGAGATTGACCCAGCCATCCTCCGAATCCATCTGCACGATGACGCGGCGCAGCAGCGCCACGGCCTCGTCGGGCTCGAGCAGCGAGCCGACCTGCACCGGCTCCTCCGCCTTGCCGGCGACGGTCGCGCGCGCCGGCATCAGGTTCTCGGTATAGACGAAGCGGCGGCAGGCCTGGCGGAAGCTTTCCGGCGTCTTCTGCTCGCCGAACCCGTAGGCGTCGATGCCCTCCTCGCGGATGCGCGCGGCAAGCCGCGTGAAGTCGCTGTCGGAGGAGACGAGGCAGAACCCGTCGAAGCGGCGCGAGTGGAGAAGATCCATGGCGTCGATGACGAGGGTGATGTCGGAGGCGTTCTTGCCCGTCGTGTAGGCGAACTGCTGCTGCGGGATGATGGCGAAGCGGGCCAGCACGTCCGCCCAGCCGCGCGAGCGCTGGCTGGAGAAGTCGCCGTAGATGCGCCGCACGCTGGCCTCGCCGATCTTGGCGATCTCCTCGAACAGGCCGTCGACGATCTTGGGCGAGGTGTTGTCGGCATCGATCAGCACCGCCAAGCGGGGCGTTCGCTCGGTTTTGGTCAGGGACATGCTGGCAGACCTCAAGAATCGCGATGCTAGCCACCTACCGCATTTCGCCCAAAGCGCCAGAGGCAGACGCCGCATTCGGCAATCGTCTTCACGCCGCGATGACATTCGCGCGACACCGGGCCCGGGACTTTTTCCCGATTCCGCGAGGGAGGGATCGATCCGCGCGGCCGGGCCTTTTGCTAAGGTCCGCACTGGGATAACTTCCCGATGGTGGGCATGACGAAATATCGGTCTGCCGGCATCGCCGGAGCGGACCTGCCTTTTGGGAGAAGAGCAATGGCCTGGAAAAAGCCCGTCGTGACGGAAGTCTGCGTCGCCATGGAAATCAACGGCTACATGCCGATCGAATTCTGATTGAGCGATATGTCTGACGGCCGCGGGCGGGCTCCGTCCCGCCTGCGGCTTCTCGTGCTCGGCTCCGCTGCCGGCGGCGGCTCGCCGCAATGGAACTGCGCCTGCGAGATCTGCCGGCTGCACTGGGCCGGCGACCCGCGCGTGACGCCGCGCTCGCAATCGTCGATCGCCGCCACGGCGGACGGCGTCCACTGGCTTCTCCTGAACGCCTCGCCCGATCTTCGCGAGCAGATCGTCAGGTGCCGGTCCCTGTCGCCGGTCGAGAGCGCCGCGCAGGGCGAGTTCAGGTCCTCGCCGATCCGAGCCGTGCTCGTGACGAACGGCGACGTCGACCACGTGGCGGGTCTCCTGACGCTGCGGGAAAAGCAGCCTTTCGATCTCTACGCCACCGGCGCGGTCCTCGAAGTGCTGCATGCGAACCCGGTCTTCGACGTGCTCGACCCTTCGCTCGTCACGCCCGACGCGGTGACGCTCGACACGCCGTTCGAGCCGGTGCCCGGCCTCGAGGTCGAGCTCTTCTCCGTGCCCGGCAAGGTTCCGCTCTATCTGGAGCGCGGCACGGTGGATGTCGGCACCGAGGGCGAGATGACGGTGGGCGTGCGGCTCACCGTCGGCGGGCGCACCGCCTACTACATTCCGGGCTGCGCGGCGGTGACCGAACGTCTCGTGGAACGCGTCGGCGGCGCCGATCTCCTCCTCTTCGACGGCACGGTCTACGAGGATGACGAGATGGAGAAGGCGGGCGTCGGCAAGAAGACGGGGCGGCGCATGGGCCATCTGCCGATCGCCGGCCCGGAAGGGAGCCTGAAGGCCTTCGAGACCTGCGCTTTCGGCGCCAAGGCCTATATTCACATCAACAACACGAACCCCATTCTCGTCGAGGGGTCTTCCGCCCGGCGGGCGGTGGAGGCGGCGGGATGGCAGGTCGCCTTCGACGGGATGGAGCTTGCGCCATGACGGCGATGATGGGACGGGACGATTTCGTCGCGGCGCTGCGCCAGATCGGCGCGGAGCGCTATCACCACCTCCACCCGTTCCAGAAGCGGCTGGAGAGCGGCCAACTGACGCGCGAGCAGGTGCAGGCCTGGGCGCTGAACCGCTACTACTACCAGTCGATGATCCCGGTGAAGGATTCGCTCATCCTGGCGCGCCTCACCACGAGCGAACTCCGGCGCGAATGGCGCCAGCGCATCATCGACCATGACGGCACCGACACCGAGCGCGGCGGCATCGAGAAATGGATCGCGCTCACCGACGGCGTCGGGCTCGACCGGGCCTATGTCGAATCGGGCGAGGGCATCCTGCCGGCCACGCGCTTCGCCGTGGACGCCTACGTTCACTTCGTCCACGAGCGCTCGCTTCTCGAGGCCATCGCCTCCTCGCTCACCGAGCTCTTCTCGCCGCAGGTGATCGGCACGCGCGTGCGCGGCATGCTCGAGCATTACGACTTCATCGCGCCCGAAACGCTCGCCTATTTCGACAAGCGTCCCGTCCAGGCCAAGCGCGATTCCGACTTCGCGCTCGACTATTGCGTGACCCATGCGCGGCGCGCCGAGGAGCAGAAGGCGGTGCTCAACGCGCTGCGCTTCAAGTGCCAGGTGCTCTGGGCGCAGCTCGATGCGCTCTGGTACTCCTATGTCGAGCCCGCCATGGTGCCGCCGGATGCCTGGCGGCCGGGCGAGGGGCTTGCGGCATGAGCGCGATCGACGACGCCACCGTGCCGCGCTTTCCCCACGGCGTGCGCTTCCGCGAGGACGCCGTGCGCGGCCAGTTCATCCTCGTCGGTCCCGAGCGGATCTTCAATGCCGACGAGGTGGCGGTGGAGATCCTCAAGCGCGTCGACGGCAAGCGCGACTTCAAGGCGCTGCTCGGCGAACTGACGGCCGTCTTCACCGCCGACGAGGCGACGATCCGGCCGGACGTGGAAAGCTTCCTCGGCGATCTCGCCGACAAGCAGATGGTGCTCCTGTGAACGAGATCGTTCCGCCTCCGACGCCCGCGCCGGCGCCCCTCGAAACCCCGCGCACCGTTCCCGCGCCGCCGCTCGGCCTTCTGGCGGAGCTCACGCATCGCTGCCCCCTGCGCTGCACCTATTGCTCCAATCCGCTGCAGCTCGATCCCCGCTCGACCGAACTCGACACCGACACGTGGAAGCGCGTCTTCGACGAGGCGGCCGCGCTCGGCGTCATCCACCTGCACCTGTCCGGCGGCGAGCCGACCGCGCGGCGCGACATCGTCGAGCTCACCGCCCATGCGCGGCAGGCGGGGCTCTACACCAACCTCATCACCTCCGGCATCGGCGTCGACGAGGCCAAGCTCGACGCGCTGCTCGAAGCGGGCTGCGACCATATCCAGCTCTCGCTGCAGGGGGCGGACGCCGCCGTCACGGAAGCCGTCGGCGGCTATCGCGGCGGCTTCGAGAAGAAGGAGGCCTTCGCGCGCGCCGTCGTCGCGCGCGGCTTCCCGCTGACGCTGAACGCCGTGATCCACCGCGCCAATATCCATCAGGTGCCGGCGATGATCGAGAAGGCCGTCGCCTTCGGCGCCAAGCGACTGGAGATCGCGCATACGCAATATTACGGCTGGGCGTTGAAGAACCGCGGCCAGCTGATGCCGGCCCGCGAGGACGTGGAGCGCACCCGCGTCGAGGTGGAGGAGGCGCGCGAGAGGCTGAAGGGCAGGCTCGTCATCGACGCGGTCTTCCCGGATTACTATGCGAAATATCCCAAGCTCTGCAACGGCGGCTGGGGCACGCGCTCCTTCTCGGTGACGCCCTCCGGCAAGGTCCTGCCCTGCCACGCCGCCGAGACGATCACCCATCTCGACTTCTGGACCGTGCGCGACCATTCGCTGGGCGAGATCTGGGAGCGCGGACCCGCCTTCGAGGCCTATCGCGGCACGTCCTGGATGAAGGAGCCCTGCCGCTCCTGCGAGCGCCGTACGGTCGACTTCGGCGGCTGCCGCTGCCAGGCGCTCGCGCTCACCGGCGACGCGGCCAACACGGACCCGGCCTGCATCAAGTCGCCCCTGCACATGGATCTCGGCGAGATCGCCGCCCGCGAGGCCAGCGCCACGATCGTGCCGGGCGCGGCGGTCTATCGCGGGTTCACGACGGCGCTCTGAGGCGCCGTCCTCTTCTCACAGCCAGTTCTTGCGGCGGAAGAAGAGGAGCGGGACGATGGCCGAGAGCACCATCAGCGCGAGCGCGTAAGGATAGCCGAAGGTCCAGCCGAGTTCGGGCATATGCTCGAAGTTCATGCCGTAGATCGAGGCGACGAGCGTCGGGGGCATGAAGGCGACGGCGCCGACCGAGAAGATCTTGATGATGGCGTTCTGCTCGATCGAGATCATGCCGACCGTCGTATCGAGAAGGAACGTCGTCTTGTTCGAGAGGAACGAGACGAAGTCGTTCAGCGAGGTGATGTCCCGCACCATCGCCTTGACGCGCAGCTTGGCTTCCTTGGTCGGCTTTCGCCGGTCGAGGACGAGCTGGAGGAAGGGCAGGAGGCGGTCGATCGTCGCCAGCCCCTCGCGCACCCGCGAGGACAGATCGCCCGCCGCCCCGATCCGGCGCAGGATGCGCTTGAACTCGGCCGTGCCCGTCGGCTTCGTCCCGTCCGAGGCGGCGAAGATGTCGTCGCCGATGCGGTCGAGATCGGCCGAGATCGTCTCGAGGAGGTCGGCGATGCGGTCGACGACGGTCTCCAGAAGGCCGATCAGGATCTGGTCCGCCGTCGGCGGCTTCTCCAGCCCGTTGCCGTTCGTCATGGGCCGCACCGGGTCCGTGCCGCCCACGGGAATGACGCGATGGTGGTTGTTGATCTCGCGGCAGAGCTTGGCGGCGAAGATCGAGAAGCTCTTGGGCTCCGAATAGCGCAGTGTGACGAGGCGCCCGCCGGCCAGGATGAAAGTGACGGGCGCGAAGGACGGACGACCGGAATCCAGGCCATGCACGACGGAGGCCGTCATGAAGTCCGCGTCGTCCTCGGAATAGAGGCGGCTCGAGACCTCGATCTCGCGCATCTCCTCGCGCGTCGGCACTTCGAGGGCGCAGAGCGCCTCGACCGCCGCTTCCTCCTCGCGCGTCGGATTGGTGAGGTCGATCCACACGCATTCGGGCGGGATGGCGTCGGCGGCGACGCGCTCGGACCGCATATGGCTGCCGCGTGGAACGTAGACCTCGATCACCGGCATTCTCCTTCCTCGGCCGGCCCCTCGTCGGGCCGGATCGCGCGGCGTCGCGGGGCGGAGCGGGGCCGGCGGGCGGACCTAAGCCGAGGCGCCCTTCACGCGCAAGAGCGCGGCGGCCATCCTCGGGGCGCCATGCCGCAGCCGGGCGCAAGCCGTGCGTCCGGTGCGGTGCGGGAGGGCGTTCAGCGCGGCAGGACGGCGTCCGCGGGGGCCGAGAGATGCCAGCGCACGCCGCTCGGCTCGTAGGTCATCTCCACGTCGCCGCCGAGGCCGCGGGCGGTCATCTTCTGGGTGACGAGCGTGCCGAAGCCCGAGCGCTTGGGGGGGACGACGGGCGGTCCGCCCGTCTCGATCCAGGTGACCTCGAACCGTTCCCCGAGGCGCCATTCGATCGAGACCTGGCCCGTGTCGCAGGAAAGCGCGCCGTATTTGGCGGCGTTCGTCGCCATCTCGTGGAAGGCGAGGCCGAGCGTCTGGGCGGCCGTCGGGTTGAGGTTCACCGCGGGGCCGCGCGCCACGATATGCGGCCCGCCGGCGCCGAAGGCCTTCAGCTGCGTCTCCACGAGCCCCTCCATCGACGCGCTGTCCCAGCCGCTGCCGGCCAGGAGGTCGGCGCTGCGCGCGAGCGAGGCGAGCGCCTCCGACAACGTGGCGAGGAACTGGTTGGTGTCGGCGCTGTCCTTGGCGGCGCGGCGCGCGATGGCACCGATCAGCGCATACTGGTTCTTGGCGCGATGGGTCATCTCGCGCATCAGGAAGCGGTTCTGCTCCTCCGCCTCCCGGCGGGCGCGCGAGGCCTGGAACAGGACCTTGGAGACGTCGCTGATCTCCTCGATATGGGTGGCGATGGCCGTCGTCGGTTGGCCGCGCCCGATGGCCTCGGCCTGGCGCGCGAGGCCAACCATCGGCACCGCGATGCGCCGGCCGAAGACGTAGACGACGGCGACGGAGAAGGCGAGCTGCAGGAGGCTCGCCCCGATCAGTACCCGCCAGGAGCGCATGACCGGCTGCCCGACGACGCTGGAGGGAACGGCGACGGTCGTCGTCCAGCCGGTGAGGCTGGAGACGACGGAGGCCTCGATCATCTCGCCGGGGTCGCCGGTGCCGTAGGTCTCGACGATGGAGGGATTGTCGTAGGAGACGGCCCTGCGGCTCTCCATGCGCCCGCCGGCGGACGAGGCGGCGAAGACGCGGTGTCCCTCGCGGTCCTTGATGATCGTCGACCAGGCGCGCGGCAGGTCGCGGTCGGCGATGACGCCGCCCAGCGCCTCCACGTTCTTCACCAGCGACAGGACGTAGGGCACGCCCGAGCCGTAGATCACGGGCAGATAGACCGCGAAGCGGAAGTTGTTGCCGTCGCGCGAGACGAACACGTCCGAGACGCGCGGCTGGCGCGTGGCGAAGACCTCGCGCGCCGTGTCCATGTCGAGCGAGGGCGCGCTCGACCAGCCGGTATCGTTGGCGAGGATCATGGTCTCGAGATCGGGGCCGACCAGCACGGCGCTGAGGTCTGTGTCGACGAGGGCCGCGGCGGTGCGCGCCTTGAAGGCCGGCAGATCGCTGCGCTCGACGGTCGGCGAGGCGGCCAGCACCCGGCCGGCCGTCATCATCCCGTAGATCTCGCGGTCGACGGAGTTGGAGATGAACTCGGCCGTGTCGTTCACCTGCGCGGCCGCGATCTCCTCCTGCTGGCGGGAGAATTGCAGGATGAGGAAGGCGCCGACGAGAAGGGCGGGCACGAGGATCGTGAGGGCGAAGGCCACGAGATGGGCGAGAAGCGGCGGCCGCCGCAGGCGGCGCGACACTTTCAGCGCCCGGATCGCCCGCGTGAAGGACCGTCCGATCTCCGCATCAACTGTCATCGTCCTCGATAAACCCCGTTCGCCGCCGACCCGCTGGCCCGCGTCAAGTCTCCCAGCCGTCCCTGTCAAAGGCCCCCGCCGCTTCGCAGACCTTAACGAAAGGGGAGGGCCGTGACCAGAATCGCGTCGGGCCCGGCGCATTTGCGCCGCGCGCGCCCGGGCCGGCGACGGTGCCGCGGGTCAGACGTAGTCGGCAAGGCCCGGGACGGAGGAGGCGACGCGGTTGACGACGTCTTCGCCCGCATGCGCCTTGGCATGGTCCATCAGCGACGTCGCGACGAGGCGGATCTCGCCCATGTCGAGGCCGAGCCCCATGAGCTTCATGCCGAGGCCCATGATGCCCCCGCCCATCAGGGAGCCGAAGAATCCGCCCCCGCCGCCGCCGGCTTCCGCCGCCGCGATGGCTTCGCCGGCGCCGGGCGTCGCGGCGATCATCGGGGCGGCCTCGGGATCCTCGGCTTCGTCGCGGATGAAGGCGAGGATGTGCCCGATCGCCTTCACCAGCGTCTGCGGATCCTTGCCCGTCTCGGCGGCGAGCCCTGCGACCAACGCTTCCATCTGCACTCTCCCCGAGGATCGCGCCGGTCCCTTTCGCCGGGCGCGCTTTCGGCGCTAGATGCCCCAATTGCGCCGGTTCGGGAAGACGCGCGCCAGGAGAGACGTCGCCATGCTGCAGGACGGCAAGATTCTCGTCGGCGCGAGCCGCGATCCGAAGGATGCGATCAAGGGGCCGGAATATCTCGATCTGAAGCTCGCCAACCGCCACGGTCTCGTGACCGGGGCGACCGGCACCGGCAAGACGGTGACCCTGCAGGTGCTGACGGAAGGCTTCTCGGATGCCGGCGTGCCGGTCTTCTGCGCCGATGTGAAGGGCGACCTCTCGGGGCTCGCCATGCGCGGCGAGGACAGGGACTTCCTCACCCGGAGGGCCGCCGAGATCGGTCTCGAGCCCTATTATCACGACGTCTACCCGACGATCTTCTGGGACATTTTCGGCCGGAAGGGGCACCCGATCCGCGCCACCGTCTCGGAGATGGGGCCGCTCCTCCTGTCGCGGCTGATGAATCTCCCGGAAGCGCAGGAGGGCATTCTCAACATCGCCTTCAAGATGGCCGACGACGACGGCCTCCTCCTTCTCGACCTGAAGGACCTGCAGGCGCTGCTCGCCCATCTCGCCGAGAATGCCGAGGAGGTCTCGCGCCTCTACGGCAATGTCGCCAAGGCTTCGGTCGGCGCCATCCAGCGCGCGCTTCTCGTTCTCGAACAGCAGGGCGCGGCGGAGTTCTTCGGCGAGCCGGCGCTCGCCATCGCCGATCTCATGCGCACGGACCGCGAGGGCCGCGGCATCGTCTCGGTCCTGGCCGCCGACCGGCTGATGATGAACCCGCGGCTCTACTCCACGTTCCTGCTCTGGCTTCTGTCGGAACTCTTCGAAGAGCTGCCCGAGGTGGGCGATCTCGACAAGCCCAAGCTCGTCTTCTTCTTCGACGAGGCGCATCTCCTCTTCGACGGGGCGCCGAAGATCCTGGTCGACCGCGTGGAGCAGGTGGTGAAGCTCATCCGCTCGAAGGGCGTCGGCGTCTATTTCGTCACCCAGAACCCGCTCGACATGCCCGAGGGCGTCCTCGCCCAACTCGGCAACCGCGTGCAGCACGCGCTGCGCGCCTATACGCCGCGCGAGCAGAAGGCCGTGAAGGTGGCGGCCGAGACTTTCCGCCCCAACCCGGACTTCGACTGTTTCGCGGCCATCACGACGCTCGGCGTCGGCGAGGCGCTCGTCTCCACGCTCGGCAAGGGCGGCGTGCCCTCGATGGTGGAGCGCACGCTCATCCGCCCGCCCGCCGCGCGCGTCGGCCCGCTGACCGACGAGGAGCGCGCCGCGATCATCGCCAAGAGCCCGGTGGCCGGACAGTACGACCACGCGATCGACCGGGACTCGGCCTACGAGGTGCTGGTCGGGCGGGCCGACGCCGAACTGAAGCGCGAGGAGGCCGCGCGGGCGCAGGAGGCGCAGGCCGCCGGCCGGGCCGAAGCCAACCGCCGCGCCGAGGCCGCGCGCCGCCGGGCGCAGGCGCCGGAGGAGGAAGAGGCCGAGCCGCCCGTGCGCCGAACCCGCACCGGCTTCCAGCTGCCCGATTTCGGCCTCGGCGACGGCGGCCGGGACGATGCCGCGGAGGAGGCGCCCCGGCGCCGCACCGCGGCGCGCGGGCGCTCCTCCGGCTACCAGCGCCAGACGATCACCGAGACGGTGATGAAACAGGTCGGCCGGACCGTCGCCTCGACGGTCACATCCGCCATCCTGCGCGGCGTCCTCGGCAGCCTGAAGCGGGGGCGGTGAGGAGGGGCGGCGCGGGGGTCTTTCGCGGAAGGTCCGCAATCCCCATCTCCGGTGCCACGCGAAGGAGAGTTCCATGAACGAGAAGTCCGGCCTTGCCTCCTACATCCTGTGGGCGCTGTGCCTCGGCGGCATCTGCGGCCTGCACCGCTTCTATCTGGGGCGGCCCTGGACCGGCCTTCTCTGGCTCTTCACCTTCGGCCTTCTGGGCATCGGGCAGCTCATCGACCTCTTCCTCATCCCCGGCATGCTGCGCCAGGAGAATCTGGAAAAGCGGGTGCGCATGATGGAGCGCGACCGCACGCTCGGCCACCAGCGCCCGATCTGACCTCGGACCCCCGCGCGGTCCGCCGCGCGGGGGCATGTTCATCTGGCGACGGCGACCGGCCGTTCAGGCGATGAGCGTCTTCGGGTCCCAGCCGGCGGCGGCCAGCCTGCCGGCGTCCGGCAGCGTACCGTCCATCATCAGGACGTGCAGAGCCGCCGTTCGGTCGCCCTTGCCGCAGCCGAGGCCCGCCACGACCTTGCCGTCCTTGACGTAGAAGGCGGTGTAGTCGCCGGCTTCGAGATCGCCCTCGATCTGCACCGCGTCGAAGCCCTTGGCGTGACCGACATAGCGGATCGGCGAATATTGCGCCGACCAGAAGAACGGCACGCCCGCGAAGGGCGTCTCGTCGCCCATCATCGCCCCGGCGGCGTGGCGGCCGTGCTGTTCGCCGACGCGCCAATGCTCGATGCGCAGCGGCTCCGGGCGACCGGGCAGCGGCACCTCCGCGATGTCGCCGCCGGCATGGAGACCGTCCTCGGTCATCAGATGCGCGTCGACGGACACGCTCCGGTCCTCCTCGTCGCCCGACAGAACGGACGCGTTCGGGCGGGCGCCGACGGCGACGAGCACGAGGTCGGCCGGCAGCACGGCGCCGTCCTTCAGGCGCACGGCGACGGCGCGGCCGTTCTCCTCATCGAGCCCGGCGAACTCGGCCCTGGTCAGCACGGTCACGCCCTTGCGACGATGGCGTCCGACGATCTCGCCCGCCACCGCCTCGCCGAACTGCTTGGCGAAGGGCAGGGTCTCCCGGGCGACGACCGTGACCGACTTGCCGGACTGGACGAGCGCCGCCGCCGCCTCCATGCCGATGAAGCCCGACCCGACGAGCACGACGCGCTCCGCCTTCGCGGCCGCCGCCTTCAGCGCCTTCGCGTCGGCATGGGTTCTAAGGGTCAGGACGTTCGAGAGCCCGAGGTCCACCCCGTCGAGCGGCGCCGCGGCGCTGCCGGGGGCGACGAAGCAACGGTCGAAGGCCAGTCCGCCCGCCGGGCCGCCCTTCGAGAAGAGGACGCGCTTCGCCGACGCGTCGACGCGCTCCACGGTTCCGGTCAGGCGTTCGATGCCGAGCGTCTCCAGCGTGTCGTGGTCGACGAGCGGCAGCTTCTCGTCGCCCGTCTTGCCCTGGAGGTAGGATTTGGAGAGGTCGGTGCGGTCGTAGGGCGGCTCGTCCTCGGCCGAGATCAGGACGATGCGTCCGTCGAAGCCGCGCTTGACGAGTTCCATCGCGCAGGCAAGGCCCGCCGCGCCCGCGCCCACGATGGCGAAGGTGCGCGTGCCCCCGGTCCGGCGGTCGCTTCCCTCCACCTCCGGGCGGTGCATCTTGGCGCCGTCGGCGATCTCGACGAAGACGCGCCCGTTCTCGACGGAGGTCTCGAAGCGATTGAGGCAGCCGTAGCCGGGCGGCTGTCTGTGGGCGCCGGTCTCGAGGTCGAACACGGCGTGGTGCCAGGGGCAGACGACGGAATTGCCGAAGCGCTGACCCTTCTTCAGCGGCGCGCCCTTGTGGGTGCAGGTGGCGCCGGTCGCCAGGACCCTGTCTCCGTCGCGCGCCAGCAGGATCTTCAGCCCGCCGGCCTCGACCTCCTCGAGGCCGGTGTCCGAGAGGTCGGCGAGGGCGCAGAGATCGTGTCGCATGGAGGAGGGTCCCGTCCGTTGTCTGGAAGCTTTCCAAACGGCGAAGGCCGCGGACCCGTTCCGGTCCGCGGCCTTCCGGCACATGCAGTTCTGCCTTGGCTCAGGCCACGACGCCCTGGGTGACGATGACGGGCGAGCCGGTCGGCACGCGGTCGTAGAGATCGACGATGTCCTGGTTCATGAAGCGCACGCAGCCCGAGGAGTCGGCGGTGCCGATCGTCCAGTATTCCGGCGAGCCGTGCAGGCGGTAGAGCGTGTCGCGGCCGTTCTGGAAGAGATAGAGGGCGCGCGCGCCGAGCGGGTTCATGATGCCGCCCTCCATGCCGTTGGCATAGGGCTCGAGGTCGGGCTTGCGCTCGATCATCTCGCGCGGCGGCGTCCAGGTCGGCCAGCGGCGCTTCCACTGCACGTTGGCCCGGCCGGACCAGCCGAAGCCCTCGCGGCCGACGCCGACGCCGTAGCGCATCGCGCGCCCGCCGGGCATGACGACGAAGGCGAACTTGGCCGCCGTGTCCACGACCACCGTCCCCGGCCGCTCGCCCGTCGGGTCGGCGACCTCCTGCCGGTAGTAGATCGGGTTGACGCGCCGGAGATTGATCGCCGGAATGAGATGCCCGTCATCCTCCATCGGCCCGTACATCGACACATATTGCGGATCGACGCCGCCGAAGGCCGTCATCGGGCTCGGCGCGAAGCCGGAGACGAGGGCGCGGGTGTTGGATGTGCAGCCGGTGAGAAGGGCGCCGGCGCCGATGCCGGCCCCCAGCAAGAGACGGCGTCTCGACATCATGCGGGGATCACGGTCGTGCATCGGTCCAGCCTTCAGCGTTCCGAGGCCGTCTTGGCGCGGCCGTCGCTCTCTTCGTCCGGTGTGAACAGGGCGCGTGTGGCGAAGTTCCGGTCGAAAGCAAGGCAGGGTTAACGGTGTTGTAACGGCGCCACGTTTGCGGGCGACGGAAAGGCCGGCAACGGCCGGCAGGACGTCGTGCCGCCGCCGGTCTCAGCCGAGCGTCGGCAGCCCGCGCAGATCCTTCAGCACCGCGTTCGGCGGCAGGTCGCGATACTCGTCCGGCTCCTCGCCGCGATTGATCCACACCGTGCGGAAGCCGAAGCGCGTCGCGCCAGCGATGTCCCAGCGGTTCGAGGACTGGAAGGATACGGCATCGGGATAGAGGCGGAAGGCGGTCGTGGCGAGTTCGTAGACGGCGGGCGCCGTCTTGTAGACGCCGCAGTCCTGCGCGGAGAAGACCTCGTCGAAGAGGTCCGCGAGGCCCGCCGAGCGCACGGCGCGCGCCAGCATGTCGTGCGACCCGTTGGAGAGGATGGCGAGCCGCGCGCCGCGTTCCTTCAGCGTGCGCAGCGTCGCCGGCACCTCCTCGAAACAGTCGAGGTCGCGATAGGCCTCCAGCAGCTTCTGCCGCAGCGCCCGGTCGGCGCTCGGCACCTTGGCGAAGGCGTAGTCGAGCGCGTGCTCCGTCAGCTGCCAGAAGTCGTAGGCCGTCGTCCCCATCAGGGAGCGCACCCAGGAATATTCCAGCTGCTTGCGCCGCCAGATCTCGGAGAGCGCGCGCGCGTCGGGCCCGAGGGAACCGGCATGGCGGGCCACGGCGGCATGGACGTCGAACAGCGTGCCATAGGCATCGAAGACATAAAGGGACGGCAAGAATCGGCTCTCCTCGGCATTGCCCTTAGCATAGGGCGGCGCGTTTGCGGAGGAAGCGCATGCCAGGGGTGACCGCCCGTCCGCCATGGGCTACAGCCGGTTGCGCCGCCCGCCGCATCCGGCGGGCGCGCCCGTATCGCCGCTCGCATCGGCCTGCGTCATGGCAGGGGCCGAGGCCGGGCGTGCCCCAGGAGGAAAGGCAGTCTCATGGCGCAGGAAGCCGGCCGCACCCGCACCTATCTCGACGGCGAATGGCTGGAGGGGAACCCGCCGATCATCGGCCCGCGCAGCCACGTGTTCTGGATGGCGAGCTCGGTCTTCGACGGCGCGCGCTGGTTCGACGGCGTCGCGCCCGACCTCGACCTCCATGCCGCGCGCGTCAACCGTTCGGCGCTCGCCCTCGGCCTGTCGCCGACCATGGCGCCGGAGGAGATCGTGCGCCTCGCCTGGGAAGGCCTGTCGGGCTTCGACGGACGCACGGCCGTCTACATCCGGCCGATGTACTGGGCGGAGGAGGGCGGCTACATGGGTGTCTCGGCCGATCCGGACTCCACGCGCTTCTGCCTCTGCCTCTACGAATCGCCGATGATCGCGGCCTCCGGCTTCACGCTCGGCGTCTCGCCCTTCCGCCGCCCGACGCCCGAGACCATGCCGACTCTCGCCAAGGCCGGCTGCCTCTATCCCAACAACGCCCGCGCCGTGCTCGAGGCGCGCGGGCGCGGCTTCGGCAACGCGCTCGTTCTCGACATGATCGGCAATGTCGCCGAGACGGGCACGTCGAACGTCTTCATGGCCCGGGACGGCATCGTCTATACGCCGGTGCCCAACGGCTCCTTCCTCGCCGGCATCACGCGCCAGCGCGTCATCGGCCTCCTGCGCGGGGCGGGCGTGGAGGTCGTCGAGAAGTCGCTGACGGTCGCCGATTTCATGGCGGCGGACGAGATCTTCTCCACCGGCAACCATTCCAAGGTGGTTCCCGTCACCGGCATCGAGGGGCGCGAACTGGCGCCCGGTCCCGTGGCCGAGCAGGCGCGTGCGCTCTACTTCGCCTTCGCCAAGGCCTGACGTTGGTTTTCAGCCCGGCGGGCCCTATCTAGCGGCTCGCCCATTCAGACGCGTTCAGGGCCGGCGGCCCTTCGCGCGACACACCTTAAGCCCCAAGGAGAGTCCCATGGCGTTCACGCTCCCCCCTCTGCCCTACGACTACGAGGCGCTCGCGCCCTATATGTCGAAGGAGACGCTCGAGTACCATCACGACAAGCACCATCAGGCCTATGTCGACATGGGCAACAAGCTGGCGGCGGACGCCGGCATGGCCGACGCCTCGGTGGAGGAGGTCGTCAAGGCGAGCTACGGCAAGAACCAGCCGCTCTTTAACAACGCCGCGCAGCACTACAACCACATCCATTTCTGGAAGTGGATGAAGAAGGGCGGCGGCGGCAAGAGCCTGCCGGGCGCGCTGCAGACCGCGTTCGACAGCGATCTGGGCGGTTACGACAAGTTCCGCACCGACTTCGTCGAAGCGGGCAAGGGCCAGTTCGGCTCGGGCTGGGCCTGGGTCGCGCTGAAGGACGGCAAGCTGCAGATCATGAAGACGCCGAACGGCGAGAACCCGCTGGTGCACGGCGCCGAGCCGATCCTTGGCGTCGACGTGTGGGAGCACTCCTACTACATCGACTATCGCAACGCCCGGCCGAAATATCTCGAAGCCTTCGTCGACAACCTCATCGACTGGGACTACGTGCTGGAGCGCTACGAGGCGGCCCGCTAAGCCCCTCGAATCCCGTTCGACCGCTCTCGACGGCCCCGCGACGCCACGGCTTCGCGGGGCCGTTTCATGTCCGTCGGCGCCGCCTCGCGCGAGGGTCGAGGGTTGCGGGCGCAAACGCCGACGTGATGCCCGTTCGGAACGATTCCAGATTGCGTGTCCCTGCGAACTCGGTTCCACTGGCCCCGGGAGCCGCGATCCGTGCGCCGGCCCGAGGAGAGAACCGATGTCGATGAAGCTCACCCTCCTGGCCGCGGCGGCCGGGACCCTCGCGGCGCTCGCCGTCCTTCCCGCGACAGCGCAGGACACCGCGCCCATCAAGGAGCGGCAGGCGCTGATGAAGGAGAACGGCAAGGCCGCCAAGGCGGCCGGCCAGATGCTGAAGGGCGAGACGGCCTTCGACGCGGCGACGGCGGCTCAGATCTTCGCCTCGATGCACGCCACGGCCGCCAAGTTCGGCACGCTCTTCCCCGAAAATTCCAAGACCGGCGGCGATACCGAAGCCGCACCCGCCATCTGGCAGAAGCCGGCCGAGTTCCAGGCGGCCGTCGCCAAGTTCGAGGCCGACACGAAGGCGGCGTCCGAGACCAAGGTCGCCGATCTCGACGCCTTCAAGCAGGCCTTCGGCAAGGTCGCGCAGAACTGCAAGAGCTGCCACGAGAGCTTCCGGGTCGACAAGTAGGCCACGGCCGGCGGCTGCGTCCGGGTCCGGGAGGGAGAAGGGCCGATGGTCTCGCGCATCATCGCCGGCGCCGTCGCGCTCGTCCTGGCCGCGTCCGGCGGCTTCTACGTCCTGACCGTGCCGCAGCGCCTCGACGCCGCCGCGCTGCCCGCCGAGGGAACGGGCGACGCGGCGCGGGGCGAGCGCGTCTTCTGGGCCGGCGGCTGCACTTCCTGCCATGCCGCGAAAGCGCAGAAGGGGGACGAGCGGCTGAAGCTCGGCGGCGGCGACCCGCTGGTGACGAAGTTCGGCACGTTCCACGCCCCCAACATCTCGCCCGACCCGGCCGACGGGATCGGCGCCTGGAGTCTCGCCGACTTCGCCAACGCCATGCAGCGCGGCGTCGACCCGCAGGGCCGGCATCTCTATCCTGCCTTCCCCTACACGTCCTATGCCAACATGACGAAGGGAGACGTCGCCGACCTCTTCGCCTATCTGAAGACCCTCCCGCCCGTGGCGGGGCGCGCGGCCGGGAACGATCTGCCGTTCCCCTTCAACGTCCGGCGCGGCCTCGGCCTGTGGAAGCTCGCCTTCGCCGGCACGCCCGGACCCGTCGTCGCGCTGCCGGCCGACGCCCCGCAGCCGGTGCGCGACGGGCAGTATCTCGTCGAGGGGCCCGGCCATTGCGGCCAGTGCCACACGCCGCGCGGGCTCTTCGGGGCGGGCGGCCTCGACAGGGCGCACTGGCTCGGCGGCGCGCCGAACCCGGAGGGCGAGGGGCGCGTTCCCGACATCACGCCCTCGCCGGACGGGATCGGCGACTGGTCGCAAGGCGACATCGCGTCCTATCTCGAAAGCGGCTTCACGCCGGACTTCGACACGGTGGGCGGCTCCATGGTCGAGGTGCAGGCCAATCTCGCCAGGCTCCCGGCGGCCGACCGCGAGGCGATCGCGGCCTATCTCAAGGCGGTGCCGCCGGTCGAGGGCACGGCCGCCGCGCCCGGCGGGTGAGACGCGGCGCGTTCGTCGGAACGTCCGCCGCCATCCCGGATTAAGCTCTTCGCCAGTTCAGACGAGGAGCGCCTCTTGACCAACTCGCCCATCGATCCGACCCGTCGCCTGTTCGTCGGAACCCTCGCGCTCGGCCTTGGCGGCATCGTCGCCGGGCGCGGCGCCGCGGCGCAGGAGGCGATCCCCGCCACGCCCGTCGGCCGCCCGGAGCCCGAGCTCGAAAGCCCGCCGCCGGAACCTCTGGCGTCCCGCCTCGGCTGGGCCGTCGCCGGGCTCGGCGACTTCGCGCAGGGCTACGTCATCCCCAAGGGGCTCGGCGGCGCCCGGCGCGCGAAACTCACGGGCCTCGTTTCGGGAAACCGCGACAAGGCGCTGAAAGTCGCCGCGCGGCAGGGCGTGCCGGAAGGCTCGATCTACGACTACGCGATGACGGGCCTTGCCGACGACGCCTCGATCGACATCGTCTACGTCGTCACGCCCAACTCCACGCATCAGGAACTCGCCATCCGCGCGCTGGAGGCCGGCAAGCACGTGATGTGCGAGAAGCCGATGGCCAATTCCTCGCGCGAATGCCAGCGCATGATCGATGCCGCCAAGGCCGCCGACCGCCGGCTGATGGTGGCCTACCGCGCCCACTTCGAACCGAGCAACGTGCGCGTCAAGGAGATGATCGACGCCGGCGAGATCGGCCCGATCACCTTCGCCTCGTCCGACCATCACCGCCCGCTCGACCTGTCGCTGCCGCGCGACCAGTGGCGCGCCAAACGCACGATCGCCGGCGGGGGATCGCTGGTGGATATCGGCATCTATTCGCTGAACGGGCTGATCTGGTTCCTCGGCGAGACGCCCTCGCGCGTCTGCGCCACGCTCCATTCGCCGCCGGACGATCCGCGCTTCGCCGAGGTCGAGGACCTGATGACGGCGCAGCTCGTCTTCCCCTCCGGGGCGCGCGCCAACATCTCCTCGTCCTACTCCTCGAACACCAAGCGCATCGACCTGTTCGGCGCCAAGGCCGTCGCCAAGCTCGATCCGGCCACGTCCTACAGCGGCAACCGGCTGACGGTCTCGACGCCGGAGGCGAACGAGCAGGTCGTGACGAAGGAGCCGAGCGAGGTACAGTTCTCCAACGAGATCGACCATCTCTGCGAGGCGATCTCGACGGGATCGGCGATCCGCACGCCCGGCGAGATGGGCCTGCGCGACGTCCACATCATCCACGCGCTCTATCGCAGCGCCGCCGAAGGGCGCTGGATCGACCTCAACGAGAACGGCTCGGCGAAGGACGGCTGACGCGCCCGCCCGCACGGCCGCGCCGGGACGGCGCGGCCGTGTGGTTCCGTGGTCAGGCCTTGCCCATCGTCTGCAGCGCGAAGGCGTAGATCGTGGCGACCTCCTCGAGCCGGGAGAAGCGCCCGGAGGCGCCGCCATGGCCCGAATCCATGTTGGTGCGCAGGAGGATCGGCGCGTCGTTGGTCTTCATCTCGCGCAGGCGCGCCACCCACTTGGCGGGCTCCCAATAGGTCACGCGCGGGTCGGTGAGGCCCGCGAGCACCAGCATGGGCGGATAGGCCTGGGCCTTCACGTTGTCGTACGGCGAATAGGAGGCGATGATCTCGTAGTCCTGGGGCGACAGGATCGGATTGCCCCATTCCGGCCATTCGGGCGGGGTCAGCGGCAGCGTATCGTCGAGCATCGTGTTCAGAACGTCGACGAAGGGCACCACCGCCACGATGGCGCCGAACTTCTCCGCGGCCATGTTGGCGACCGCGCCCATCAGCATGCCGCCCGCCGAGCCGCCATTGGCGACGATCCGGCCGTAGGAGGTGAAGCGCTCGGCCACGAGATGGTCGGCGACCGCCACGAAATCGTTGAACGTGTTCGCCTTGTTCTGCCGCCGCCCGGCCTCGTACCAGGCGAAGCCCTTGTCCTTGCCGCCGCGGATATGGGCGATGGCCCAGACGAAGCCGCGATCGACCAGCGAGAAGGCGTTGGCGTTGAACGAGGCGGGGATGGTGATGCCGTAGGAGCCGTAGCCGTAGAGGAGGCAGGGCGCCGTCCCGTCGAGGGCTGTGTCCTTGCGGTAGAGGAGCGAGACGGGCACGAGCTCGCCGTCCTGCGCCGGCGCGAAGACGCGCCGCGTCACGTAGGCGTCCGGGTCGTGGCCCGAGGGCACTTCCTGCGTCTTCAGGAGCCGGCGCTCGCGCGTCTCCACGTCGTATTCGAAGGTCTGGCCCGGCGTCGTCAGCGAGGAATAGGTGAAGCGGATCGCCGTCGTGTCGAACTCGTAGGTGCCGGACAGGCCGAGCGAATAGGCCTCCTCGTCGAAGGCGATGGCGTGCTCGGCGCCGTCCGCGAGGCGCTTGACGACGATGCGCGGCAGGCCCTCGCGGCGCTCCAGCCACACGAGATGGCGCTTGAGCACGAGATGGCTGAGGATCATGCGCCCGTCCTCGTGGGGCACGTAGTCCACCCAGTCCTCGCGGCGGGCCGCGTCCGTGGAGGCCGTCGCGATCTTGAAGTCGCGCGCGCCGTCGGCATTGGTCAGGATGTAGAGGGTGCCGTCGGCCTCGTCGACGCTGTATTCGACGCCCGTCTCGCGCTTGGCGAGGAGTCGCGGCTCGGCGGCGGCGTTTCCGGCGGGGATCAGCCAGCACTCGGACGTTTCGTGATCGTGGATGTCGATCATCACGAACTCGCCCGACTGAGTCTTGTCGACGCCCATGAAGAAGCCGCTGTCGGTCTCCTCGAAGACCAGACGGTCGTCGCGCGGGTCCGTGCCGAGCGCGTGGTAGAAGACGCGGCTCGGGCGGTGGTTGGAATCGAGGCGGGTGTAGAAGACGCCCTTGGACCGCGCCGACCAGACCCCGCCGCCGCTCGTGTCCTCGATGCGCTCGTCGAGATCGCGCCCGGTCGAGAGGTCGCGGAAGGAGAGGGCGTAGAATTCCGAGCCCTTGTCGTCGTGGGCCCAGGCCATCCAGCGATGATCGGGCGAATGGCTGGCGCTGCCGAGCGAGAAATAGGCCCGGTCCGCCGCCTCGGCCTGCCCGTCGAGCAGCACCACGCTCTCGCCGCCCTCGCGCGGCCGGCGCACGTAGCGCGGATATTCGGCGCCCTCCACATAGGAGATGCCGTAGGCATAGGGCCCGTCGGGCGCCGGCACGGAACTGTCGTCCTCCTTGATGCGCCCGCGCAGCTCGCGCACGAGCGCGTCGCGAAGGTCCCGGGTGCCGGCCAGCACCTCCTCCTGATAGGCGTTCTCGGCCGTCAGGTAGGCGCGGATCTCGGGATCGAGGACCGACGTGTCCTTGAAGACCTCCTGCCAGTTGTCGGCGCGCAGCCAGGCATAGTCGTCGTGCCGGTCGAGACCGTGCCGCGTGTCCTTGCGCGGGCGCCGATCCGCGAGCGGGGGCGTTGCGGTGGCGGTGAAGGGCTTTTGCATCGTCATCTCGAAGGGACCAGCTGTCTGTTGCGTCGAACGCGAATCGGTCTGAGCGGCGGCAGTGTAGTCGAGGGCCACCTTGCTGCCACGACGGGTGCGGACGGGCAGGGCCCGCGGTGCCGGAGGTCGCCGGAGGCGTTTGGCCGGGCGGGCTTGCCGTCAGATGGGATGGGAGCGCCCGGGCTGCAACGGCGCCGATGCCGGGCGCGGTCGTTTCTTGCCGCTTGTCGGGGCCGGGTCGCGCCCTTATTGCTCGCTCCACCAGCCGGCGGGCGGGGGTGGCGTTCCGGGACGCCATGCCCGCTCTTCCGAGCCCCGCACGCATGACGGAGTTTCCCCCGCCGATGATAGGCATGGCGCCGCCCATCGTCACCTTCGCCCTGTCGCTGCCGTTCCTCGGGGCGCTCGCGGCGCCGCTCTTCGTGCGCTGGTTCGGGGCGCGGGCGGGTCTCGTCCTCGCGCTGTTTCCGCTGGCGAGCTTCGCGATCCTCGTGCCGCTCGCCGGCCCGGTGGCGCGGGGGACGGTCTATCTCGCCGGTTTCGACTGGGTGCCGGCCTACGGCATCCGCCTCTCGGCCCGGCTCGACGGGCTTTCCCTCGTCTTCGCGCTGCTCGTCACCGGCATCGGCGTGCCGATCGTCGCCTATGCCGGCGCCTATCTGAAGGGCCATCGCGACCTCGGGCGCTTCCTCGGCTTCCTTCTCCTCTTCATGGGCTCGATGCTCGGGCTCGTCGTGAGCGACGACCTCGTCGCGCTCTTCGTTCTCTGGGAGATGACGTCGATCTCCTCCTTCCTGCTGATCGGCTTCGACCACGAGCGCGTGGCGGCGCGGCGCGCGGCGCTGCAGGCGCTGGTCGTCACGGGCGGCGGCGGGCTGGCGCTGCTCGCGGGCCTCCTGCTCCTGCGCGAGGGGCTCGGCCTCGCTTCCTTGACGGCGGTTCTGGAAGCGGGCGAGGCGGTGCGCGCCAGCGCGCTCTACCTGCCGATCCTCCTTCTCGTCCTGGCCGGCGCCTTCACCAAGTCGGCGCAGGTGCCCTTCCACGTCTGGCTGCCCAACGCGATGGAGGCGCCGACGCCGGTCTCGGCCTATCTCCATTCCGCCACGATGGTGAAGGCCGGCATCTATCTCCTGATGCGCCTGTCGCCTGCGCTCGGCGCCACGCCCGCCTGGACGACGATCCTGCCGCTCTTCGGCGCCGCCACGCTCCTCACCGGCGCGCTTCTGGCGGTGCGCGCGCGCGACGTGAAGATCGTCCTCGCCTACACGACCGTCGCCTCGCTCGGCCTTCTCGTCCTCCTCATCGGCATCGGCGGAGAGGCGGGGATCGCGGCAGCGGTGCTCTATCTCCTCGCCCACTGCTTCTTCAAGGGCGGGCTCTTCATGGTCGCCGGCAGCATCGACCACGGGGCCGGCACGCGCGATCTCGGCCAGCTCGGCGGCCTTCGCCGCGCCATGCCCTTCACCTTCGCCGCCGCGCTCCTGTGCGCGCTGTCCATGGCCGGCGTCACGCCCTTCCTCGGCTTCCTCGCCAAGGAGGAGATCTATCACGCGCTCCAGACCCCGAGCCTCTTCGGGCTCCTGCTGCTCGCCGCCGCCTTCGCGGGCAACGCGCTCATGGTCACGGCCGCCTGCCTCGTGGCGCTGAAGCCCTTCCTCGGCGAGCGGCCGAAGGCGCTCGGCTCCGCCCATGAAGGCGCCGCGCCGCTCTACGCCGGTCCGCTGGCGCTCGGCATCGCCGGCCTTCTCGCCGGCCTCCTGTCGAGCATCGCCCATCTGTTCCTCTCGACGCCCATGGCGAGCGCCGTGGTCGGGGTTCCGGCGCGCGTCGAGATCGGCGCGCTGCCCCATCTGAACCTTGCCTTCGCGCTCTCGATGGCGACGCTGGCCGCCGGCCTTCTCGGCTATCGCTTCGCGCCGGCGCTGCGCCGGGGCGTCGACACCGTCACGCGCGCCGCCGGCTGGGGGCCGGATCGCGGCTTCGACCAGGCCCTGTCCGGCCTCGTCCTCGGTGCCGCCGCCCTGACGCGGCGCCTGCAGTCCGGCCGGCTCGACCATTACATGACGGCGACCTTCGCCGTGATCCTCGCCGCGCTCTTCGCGCCGATGCTCCTGTCCGGCAGCCTGCCGGCGATGCCGGCCGTCCCGGACCTGCGGCTCGTCGAGGGAACCGTGCTCGCGCTCATCCTCCTCGGCATCGTGGCCGTCGTCGTGGCGCGGAACCGGCTGACGGCCATCGTCTCGCTGGGCATCCAGGGCTTTGCCGTCGCGCTTCTCTATCTTCTGGCCGGCGCGCCCGATCTCTCCTTCACCCAGTTCATGATCGAGACGCTCTCGGTCGTCATCCTGGCGCTGACGATGACGCGGCTGAAGCTCTATCCGACCGACCATCGCCCCTTCGCGCAGAAGCTGCCCGATGCCGCGCTCGCCGCCGGCGTCGGGGCGGGCTTCGGCCTGGTTCTCCTCTCGGTCGTCCAGCGGCCGTTCGACCCGCTCCTGTCCGACTTCTTCGGGCGCTGGTCCTACGAGATCGCGCATGGGCGCAATATCGTGAACGTCATCATCGTGGACTTCCGCGGCCTCGACACGATGGGCGAGATCGCGGTCGTGATGACGACGGGGCTCGCCATCCTCGCGCTGATGCGGCTGCGCGTCGCGCCGAAGCCCGCCCGGCCCATCGACCCGCAGGAGGCGACGGGATGAACACGCTGATCTTCCGCTTCACAGCGCCCTATCTCACCAGCCTGATGATGCTCTTCTCGGTCTTCGTGCTCCTGCGCGGGCACAACGAGCCGGGCGGCGGCTTCATCGGCGGGCTGGTGGCGGCTTGCGCGCTCTCGATCTACGGGCTCGCCTGCGGCGTCGGCTCG
Organism: Aurantimonas sp. Leaf443; assembly: GCF_001425575.1. Classification (GTDB taxonomy): domain Bacteria; phylum Pseudomonadota; class Alphaproteobacteria; order Rhizobiales; family Rhizobiaceae; genus Leaf443. The sequence goes on from NZ_LMRD01000006.1 coordinate 343,363, forward strand.
GTGCGCCGGGCGCTCGTCCTGCATCCCATGACGCTCGCCGCGCTCGGGCTCAACTTCGCCGTCGCCGCCGGCCTTCTCTCCACCTTCTCCGGCAAGCGCTTCCTCTCCGGGCTCTGGGTCTTCCCGAAGATCCTCGGCACCGAGGTGGCGCTGTCCACGCCCATGCTCTTCGACATCGGCGTCTATCTCGTCGTCCTCGGCGCGATTTCCGCCATCGCCATGGTCCTCGCCGAGCGGGAGAGCGCCTGACCCATGGAAACCGCGCTCTGCCTCGTCACCGCCTGCCTCTACGGGGTGGCGATCTATCTTCTCCTCTCCCGCCACGTCATCCGCATGCTCCTGGGCATCCTGCTTCTCGGCAACGCGGTGAACCTCACGCTCTTCACCGCCGGGCGGATCGGGCCGATCGCCCCGCCGCTGATCCCCGAAGGATCGCTGGTGGCCACGACCGCCGTGGCCAACCCGCTGCCGCAGGCGCTCATCCTCACGGCCATCGTCATCTCCTTCTCCTTCTTCACCTTCCTCCTGGTCCTCGCATTCCGCACCTACGAGGATCTGGGCACCGACGACACGGACGGCATGCGCATCGCTGAACCCGAAGGCGAGGGGCCTCCGCCCCTCGGCTACTGACGCCATGGCAGGCGAAAGCGTGCCCGCGCTCTTCGAAGCCGCGCTGGAGACGGCGCCGCTGACGCCGATCGACCATCTCCTGGTGATGCCCGTCGCCCTGTCCTTCCTGTTCGGGGCCGGGCTCCTCGTCATGCGCAAGCGCATCGACCTCCACGCGCCCGTGGCGGTGATGGGCGCGATCATGCTTCTCTTCGTCGATCTCATCCTGCTGTGGCGGGTGGCGGGCACGGGGCCGGTGACGATGATGATGGGCGGCTGGCGCCCGCCCTTCGGCATCGCCTTCACGCTCGACGTCGCGGGCGCGCTGTTCCTGGCCGCATCCGCCGTCACGGCGCTCGCCTGCTGCGTCCATGCCGGCATCGCCGTGCCGCGGGCCGAGCGGCGCTACGGCTTCTTCCCGTTCTTCTTCCTGATGATGGCCGGCGTCCAGGGCGCCTTCCTCACCGGCGACGTGTTCAATCTCTACGTGTGGTTCGAGGTCCTGCTGATCGGCTCCTTCGGCCTCGTGATCCTCGGCTCGCGGCCCGAGCAGCTGGACGGGGCGACGAAATACGCCTTCCTCAACCTCGTCGGCACCACGCTCTTCCTCGTCACGACCGGCCTTCTCTACGGCACGTTCGGCACGCTCAACATGGCCGATATCGCGCTGAAGGCGCGGGCGATGGAGGGCGAGGGCACGCTCCTCTCCATCGCTGTCCTCTATTTCGCGGCGGCCTCCATCAAGGCGGCGGCCTTTCCCGTCAACTTCTGGCTGCCGGCCTCCTACCACACGCCCCGCTTCGTGGTGTCGGCGCTCTTCGCCGGGCTCCTCACCAAGGTCGGCGTCTATGCCGGCATCCGCATCCTTCTGATGCTCTTCCCCCTGGAGCGGGCGGCCATGGCGGACGTGATCTCGCTCGTGGCCATCCTGACGATGATCGTCGGCGCCCTCGGGGCGCTCGCGCAGGACGATCTGCGCCGGCTCCTCAATTTCGTGGTCGTGGCCGGCATCGGCACGATCTTCGCCGGCCTCGCGCCGCAGAGCGGCGGGCCGGCGGCGATGGCGGGCCTGTCGGGCGCGCTCTTCTATGCCGCGCAGTCCATGGTCGTCATGGCCGCCCTCTATCTCGCCGCCGGCTGGGCCGCGCAGGAGACGGGCGCCGTGCGCCTGTCGGCGATGGGCGGGCTGTGGCGCCGGTCCCCGCTCTTCTCGGCGGCGCTTCTGGCCCTTCTCTTCTCCTTCGCCGGCCTGCCGCCCTTTCCCGGCTTCTGGCCGAAGGTGCAGCTGGTGAAGGCCGCGCTCCTCGACGGGCGGCCGTGGCTTGCCGCCGCGATCCTCGCCTCCGGCCTCGTCCTCACCATCGTCGCCGCGCGCATCGTCGCCTTCGCCCTCTGGCGCCCGGCGCCCGATGGGCTCGTGCCGGCCGCCGCCGCGCAGGCGGGCACGCCGGGAGAGGCCACGCACCGGCCGCTCGGGCCGATCCTGGCGCTCGCCCTCGTCGTCACGCTGGTCGGGCTCCTGCCGCAGGGCCTGGCGCGGCTGACGGAACTCGGCGCCGCCGGCATTCTCGATCCGCAGGCCTATGTCGAATCCGTCTTCGGGAGCCCGCCGGAATGAGGCTCACCCTCGTCAACCTGATCTTCGCCCTCGTCTTCGCCACGGTGACGGGGTCGTTCACGCTCCTCAACATCCTGTTCGGCTTCGTGCTGGGGGCCGGCGCGCTCTGGCTCATCCGCGCCGAGGTCGGCTCCACCGCCTATGGCCTGCGCGTCTGGCGCGTCCTGGCGCTGTTCCTTCTCTTCCTGAAGGAACTGGCCTTGTCGGCCTGGACGGTCGCGCGCATCGTCACGAAGCGCGACATGGATCTCAAGCCCGGCATCTTCGCCTTTCCGCTGACCGTCGACCGCGAGTTCGAGATCACCCTCCTCGCCAACATGATCACGCTGACGCCCGGCACGCTCTCGGTGGACGTCTCGCCGGACGGGAAGGTCCTCTACGTCCACGCGCTCGACTGCTCGAACCCGGCGCAGACGCGGTTCGACATTGCGCAAGGGTTCGAGCGCAAGATCATGGCGGCCTTCCGATGAGCTTTCACGAATTTTCCGGCCACGTGCTCGACTTCGCCGTCTTCACGGCGCTCATCCTCCTCAGCCTCGCCTTTCTCGTCACGCTGATGCGCATCGTGAAGGGGCCCACCCTTCCCGACCGGGCGCTCGGCCTCGACATGCTGACCGCCATCGCCATCGGCTTCATCGCCGTGTTCGGCCTGTCGAGCGGCTTCACGCTCTATGTCGACATCGCCATCGCGCTCGGCCTCGTCGGCTTCCTGGCGACCGTCGCCTTCGCGCGTTTCGTCATCGGCGTCGGCGGCCCGGGCCGCGATCCGGCAGGCGCCTCCATCCTCTTCGACGAGCCGCGTCTGCACCGGCGGCGCGATCGCGTGAAGGCGAGGTTCCGGCGATGATCGAGGATGTCGCCCGCATGCTCGCCGCTGCGCTGATCCTCGGCGGCTCGGCCTTCGCGCTGATCGCCGCGATCGGCCTCCTGCGCCTGCCGGACCTCTACACGCGCATGCACGCCGCCTCGAAGGCCGGAACGGTCGGCGCTTCCATGATGCTGCTGGCGCTGGCCATGACAGCGAAGACCGGACCCGAGGCGCTGCGGGCGCTCGCGGCCATCGCCTTCTTCCTCCTCACCGCGCCGATCTCGGCCCATCTCCTCGCCAGAGCCTCCTATCTCGCGGGCGTCTCGCTCTGGCAGGGTTCGGTGCTCGACGAGATGCCGCCGGAGGAAGGGGCCGTGCGCCGCAAGCCGCTGCCGCCCACGGGACACGACCCGCTGGCGGAACTGCCCCATCACGAGCCGGATCATCCATGAACACGCGGGACCCGTCCGCACCGCCGCGCGCGAGCGCCGCGCTGATCCTCGCCGCGGGCCTCCTGGGCGCCTGCGGCGTCGCGCTCGGCGCGGCGGCGGCCCATGGCGGCGAGGCGCGGCTTCTGGCCACCGCCAGCGCCATGGCGCTCGCCCATGCGCCGGCCCTTCTGGCGCTCGCGGCCCTCGCCGGCCGGGCGCCGCGGGCCATGCTTCTGTCCGGCGCGCTGCTCGGCCTCGGCGCGGCGCTCTTCTGCGGCGATCTCGCGGCCCGCCAGGTCCTCGGCGACCGGCTCTTCGCCAGCGCCGCGCCCTTCGGCGGCGTCCTGATGATCGCCGGATGGCTGGCCGCGGCGATTTCGGGCATCATCGCGCTCCTGCGCCGGGCCTGAGCGACCGCCCGCCGATTCTCTGGGGACGTGTCATCCATGAACGGATTTGATTCCGCGCTCTTCGCCGGGCGGACCGTCGCGATCACGGGCGCGGGGCGGGGTATCGGGGCGGCCGCGGCGCGCGCCTTCCTCGCCTGCGGCGCCGACGTGATCGCCCATGCCGGGCGCACGCTCGACCATGCCGAGGCCGATCTCCTCGCCGACCTGCCCGACACCTGCCGGCAGCGCCTGACGCTCGTCGTCGCCGACCTTTCGACGCCGGAGGGCACGCGGGAGCTCGCCGCCGAGATCGTGACGCGCAGCGACGGGCGCATCGGCACGCTCGTCAACAATGCCGGCACGATGGGCGGGCGCGTGCCGGCCGGCGACATCGACAGCGCGCAATACGATGCCGTGCTCGATCTCAACGTCCGCTCGGTCGTGGCGCTGACGACCGCGCTCCTGCCGGCGCTGAAGGCGGGGGCGCAGAAGAACGGCGCGGCCTCCATCGTCAACACGTCCTCGATCTCCGCCCGCGTCGGCGGCAGCGCGGGCTCCTCGCTTTATGCCGGCGCCAAGGGCTTCATCTCCACCTGGACGCGGGCGCTCGCGCGCGAACTCGCGCCGGACGCCATCCGCGTCAACGCCGTCTCGCCCGGCACGATCATGACCGACTTCCACCGCCGCTACTCGACGCCGGAGAAGCTCGAGGCGACGGCCGCCGCGATCCCGCTGAAACGCCTCGGTCTCGCCGAGGACTGCGCGCCGGCCTTCCTGTTCCTCGCGAGCGACGTTCTCAGCGCCTACATCACCGGGCAGGTGATCGAGGTGAATGGCGGCCAGTTCATGGGGTGAGGCGCCGGCCGCCTCCCGCCGCCGCCGGGCGCCTTCGGTGCGCTCAGGCGGTCGAGGTCGCGCCGCGGATGCGGCCGGCCTTCTTGCCGCCGGACTTGCCCGTCGGCGCCTTCAGATGCTCCAGCACCTTGCGCGCGGCCTTGCCGACGCTCTTGACGATTGAGCGCGGATCGAGCGTCGCATCGCCCGCCTTTGCCGCCTTCTTCTTGGCCGCGGGCTTCTTCCGGGCGCGCGTCCCGGCCTTGGCGGCGCCTTTGGCGAGGGCCTTCTTGCCCGCCGGCTTCTTCGCGCCGGCGACCTTCAGCGCCTTCGCGTTCGCCGCCTTGCCGGCGGGAACCGGCATGGGGTCGGTCGCTTCCGCCGTCGGGATCGTCAGGGCGAAGTCGCGCAGGAGCGCGCGCAGTTCCGGCTCGTCCACGCGCTCTGCGGCGTCGAGCGGCGAGAACCAGCGGCGGCTGCGCTGGGCCTTTTCCGGCCACTCGTCCTCCAGCCGCTCTACCGTCATCGGGTACACGCGCACGCGGCAGCGCACGGCGCCGCCCTCGATGCGCTTGTCGTATTCGTAGGTGCCGAGCGCGGTCTTCACCGTGCGCCCGCGCACGCCGGCCTCCTCGTAGGCCTCGATGGCCGCTGCCTGATGCGGGCGGCGCAGCTTCATCGGCCAGCCCTTGGGCAGCACCCAGCGGCCCGTCTCGCGCGATGTCACGAGAAGGATTTCCGGCTGGCCCTCCGTGCCGCTGCGGCAGGGAAGGGCCGCATATTGGCGACGCGGTTTCGAAGTGCCCATCCGGCCATGATGGACGATGCGCCGATGATTCGTCGTCATCAATTCGATGCCAGCCTTAGTATTTCGTGCGCCGTGCAAGCTCCACGCCACCCCCGCTCGGACAGATAGGGCGGGACAACGACACTCGTACAAGTAGAGCTGCGGCGAAGACGCGCGTCGAATCCCGTTCGCGTGTTCAGCGCGTCGTCGTGCCGGGCCTCGGGCCGCGCAGGATGTCCTGCGCGAGGGCTGGATAGTTGCCGTCGAAATGATGGCCGCCATTCGTCGTGACGATCTCCGCGCCCCGGGCCGCGAGTGCCGGGCAGGCGCTGTCCTGCGCCTCCTCGCGCCCGTAGAAGCACTGGATGCGGGCGGCATCGAAGCCGGCGAGGTCGTCGAGGGTCGAGCGCCCGCCCGCCTGCACGCCCAGCCATCCCGCGACCGAGATCTGGAACGAGGCCTGCGGCGAGAGCGCGAGAAGCGAGAGCTGGGAGATCATGGCGCGATGGGCCGGATCGAGCGCGGCGACGATGGCGGGCAGCGCGTCGGCCCCGAAGGAATAGCCGACGAGCACGATATGCGGGCTGTTCCAGCGCTTGGAATAGGTGTCGATGATGGCGGAAAGATCGGCCGCCGCCTTCTGCGGCGTGCGCTCGGACCAGAAGTAGCGCAGCGCGTCGACGCCGACCGTCGGCATGCCGGCGGCCTGCAGCTCGCCGCCGATCTGCCGGTCGATGTCGCGCCAGCCGCCGTCGCCCGAATAGATGATCGCCATGCGCCCGTCGCCTTCGCCCACGGCCTCCAGAATGGCGAGCGGCAGGCGCGCGACCGTGCTTTCGGCGTCCTGCGCGGGGCCGGCGACGGGGGTCAGCGCGCGTTCCAGCGCGTCGAGGGCGGAAAGGCGCGTGTTCTCGACGGCGATCTCGGGCCAGCGCATCTCGAGCCGCGTCGCATGCGCGCGGCCCGTGTCGGGCGCGTCCGGCGAGAGGACGACGGTCACGGGGTTGGGCAGCGGGCCGGGCGTCAGCGCATAGACGGCGCCGGCTCCCGTCTCCTGCCGTTCGGCGGGCGTGCAGAGCGGCGTCTTCACGGCGATGGCCGGGAGCGGATCGACCGCGACCGTCGCCTCGATCGTCGCCTCGGGCGTCTGCGCGGCGATGGCGAGGGCGAGCGCCGCGCCCGCGCCGATGCCGGCCACGACCGGCGCCTCGTAGTCGTCGTTGCCGAGGTCGCGCTGGATGCGGTGGCTGACGGCCTCGATGTCGGAGACGAGATAGAGGCACTCGTCCTCGATCGTGGCGAGGCGGGCGAGATAGGCGGGCAGGTCGATGCCGAGCGTGATGACGCCCTTGGCCTTCAGGCGCTCGGCGAGCGCGGCCTCCGTCTCGCCCCAGCCGTCCGCGCCCGAGAAGAGCACGACCTCCGAAACCGCCTCTGAGGCTTTCGGCAGAACGAGGATCGGGTCCGGCAGGGTCTGCGAGCCGTCGTCCGGCGCTTCCTGCTGCTGCGCGAGGGCGCCCGCGCAGAGGAACAGCCATGCCGCGGCCGCTGCCGCCACGCGCGCGGCGGGCCGGCGCTTGCGTCCTGGGGTCATCGCGACACCACTCCTCTGAAGCCGCCGGCGATGAGGGCGGACGCGTCGGCCAGGGCGAGGGCCGGGTTGATGCCGCCCGCCACCGCGAGATAGCGGGGCTGCCATTCGGGATCGAACTTGGCCTTGAAGGCGCGCAGGCCCTTGAAGTTGTAGAAGCGTCCGCCGTGGCCGAAGGCCAGCCGCCCGATGCGGTTCCAGGCCGGCGCCGCCGGACTGTCGGCAAGGCCCGAGAGCGGCGCCATGCCGAGGTTGAAGCTGCGATAGCCCTCGTCGCGCATGTGTTCCATCAGGCGGATGAAGAGGAACTCCATCGAGGATTTCGGCGCGCCGTTCGAGAAGCGCATGAGGTCGATGGAGGCCTCGGCCTTCGTGCCCGTCCGCAACACGTTGGCGAAGGCGACGATGCGCCCCTCGTGGCGCAGGAGCGCGACGGGCTGGGAGAGCATATAGGCGTCGTCGAAGAAGCCGACCGAGAAGCGCTTCTCGCGCGCGCTGCGCTCGGCGAGCCATTCGTCGGAGATGGCGCGCAGCTCGTCCAGCACCGCCGGCACCGCCTCCGGCAGGCGATACTCGAAGACGAGCCCGTCGCGCGTGCCCCGGCTCGCCGTCTGGCGCAGGCCCGAGCGCCGCGCGCCCTTGAGGTCGAAGCGCGTCAGGTCCACAACCGCCATCTCGCCGAGTTTGAGCGCCTGCAGGCCGGCATCGGCACACAGGGCCACGGCCGAGGGCGCCACCTGGTAGAAGACGGCGCGCCCGCCGACCTCGCGCGCCATCTCCACGAAGCTCCAGACGAGATCGCGCTGGGCGGCCGGCGTGCCGATGGGCTCGAACAGGGCGATGAAGGAGCGGCCGTGCCGCCCGTACATGACGAAGCCCTTGCCGTCGCGCGAGAAGAGGAGGCTCTTGTCGGCGCAGCGCACGAGGTTGGCGTCGGAGACGTCCTGCGTCTCCACGATGGCGGCCGCGCGGGCGATGTCCGCCGGCAGGGGGGCGGGGACGGTGCCGCGCGAGGGGCGCAGAAGGCTGGCGAGCGCGGCGGCGCCGGCGATCACGGCGATGCCGACGAAGGCCCGCAGGCTGCGCGGCGCGTCGCTCTCGAACTCGAATTCCAGCCAGAGCTCGTGCGTGTAGGCGACGTCCTTGTAGACGAAGAGCAGGATCGCCGCCGCGCTCGCCACGATGATGGCGATGGCGAAGAGCCAGGGCCCCGTCAGCCTCTGGCGCCAGAGCGAGGCCGGCCTGTCGAACTCGCGCCGCGTGACGAGAAGGGCGGCGACGAGAACCGCCAGAAGGGCGGCCTCGTAGACGGCCAGCGCCTTGGCGAAGCACAGGACGAGCGAGACGAGAGAGACGACGAGCGCCACCGCCCAGGCCCCGTCGAGCCGCTGGTTCAGCCCGCGCCCGGCGATGGCGAGGCCCAGGCCGAGAATGCCCGACAGGAAGGTCGCGGCCTCGACGAGCGGCAGCGGCAGGTAGGAGGAGAGCGCGTCGAGGTCGCCCTGCGGGGCGGGGGTGACGCTGGAGAGGACGAGGGTGAGGCCGGTGATGACGGCGAGCGTCGCCAGGACCGGCGGCGCGATGCGCGTGCCGGCCGCGCGCAGCCTCTGCCCGTCCGGCCCGGTGAAGAGCTGGCGCGTCTCGGCCACGCAGACGAGGAGTGCGGCGATCACCAGAGGCAGCACGTAGTAGACGACGCGGTAGAGAAGGAGCGAGGAGATCAGCGCCGTCGTCGGCACGCTGGCCCCGAGCGCGGCCACCATCACCGTCTCGAAGACGCCGAGCCCCGCCGGCACGTGGCTGAGGACGCCGATGCCGATCGCCACGGCGTAGATGGCGAGGAAGGCGGGATAGCCGACGGTGGCCTCCTGCGGAAGCAGCGCGTAGAGCGCCAGCGCCGCGAAGGAGACGTCGAGGGCGGTGACGACGAGCTGGCTCGCCACGATGCGGGCACCCGGCAGCGCCAGCGAGACGCGCCCGAGCGTCAGGCGCCGGCCGCGCCCGAGGACCAGGACGAGCGCCATCCCGAGCGCCAGCGCCAGGAAGGCCGCGATGCGCAGCGGCGCCGGCGAGACGCCGATCGCCGCGCCCAGGCGCTCGGCCGAGACCGCCGTCGCCACCACGACCACCGCCAGGAGGCCGAGCCCGAAGGCGGCGGTGACGAAGCCGATGACCTTGGCGACCGCCTCGGGCGAGAGCCCGAGCCGCGAATAGAAACGGTAGCGGATCGCGCCGCCGCTCAAGGGTCCGAAGCCCGCCGTGTTGCCGACGGCATAGGCGCAGAAGGCCACGAAGGCGACCGCCCGGTAGGGGCGCTTCTCGCCGGCATAGGCGAGGCCTTCCACGTCGTAGACGGTGAGGGCGGCGTAGCTCGCCGCCGTGGCCGCCACGGCGAGGAGGAGGTCGCCATAGGGCGTGGCCGACAGCGCGGCCACGAGTTCGGCATAGGAGACCTCCGCCGCAAGGCGCCGCAGCGCGAAGACGAAGACGGCGAAGACGAGGGCCGCCAGTCCGAGCGTCACCGCCCGGCTGTGCAGGAGCGCCGAAAGGCGGCCCGGCTCCTGCGCCTCGCCCGCGTCCGGCGCCGCATCCGCCCCGCCGGACAGTCCGCTCGCGTCCTTGGTCATCGCCCGTCTGCTTCCAGCCGCCCCGCGCCCCCGGGCGTGCCAGCGCCGCGAGCCGGGCGCCTCTTCTCACGCGCCGCGCCTTCGCGCAACGAAACGCTTCGTAACGCGGTCGCTGCGAGACCCCGATCCCGCCTCGCGACGGTGATTTTTGACCATCCGATAAAATTCTTTGACGGACGCGATTTTTGCGATCATCCTCTTTGGAATGGTCCCAAGGAAGGGCGCGGGAGGCGCGTTTCCGAGGAGCCGCCTTCATCAGCCGGGAGGTCCCGCCGTATGAACGACGCCACGCCCATCCGCCCCGACATCGCCGCGGCGAGGTTGTCCGCCGAGGCGCTCGCGGACAACTTCTCCGACATTCATCCCCCGCTGCAGGCGCATGAGGCGCTGGTCGAGGCCGACCGCTGCTACTTCTGCTACGACGCGCCCTGCATGCAGGCCTGCCCGACCTCGATCGACGTGCCGCTCTTCATCCGGCAGATCCAGGCGGGCAACCCGCTCGGCGCGGGCAAGACGATCCTGGCCTCCAACATTCTCGGCGGCATCTGCGCCCGCGTCTGCCCCACCGAGACGCTGTGCGAGGAGGCCTGCGTGCGCGAGACGGCGGAGGGCAAGCCGGTGAAGATCGGCCTCCTGCAGCGCTTCGCCACCGACCATGCGATGGAGGCGGGCATCCAGCCCTTCCAGCGCGCCGCCCCGACCGGCAAGAGCGTCGCGGTGGTGGGGGCGGGGCCGGCGGGCCTGTCCTGCGCCCACCGCCTCGCCTCGCTCGGCCACGACGTGACGCTCTACGACGCGCGGCCCAAGCCCGGCGGGCTCAACGAGTTCGGCATCGCCGCCTACAAGGCGACGGACGGGTTCGCGCAGGCCGAGGTCGACTTCGTCCTCTCGGTCGGCGGGATCGCGCTGGAAGCCGGCAAGGCGCTCGGCCGCGACATCCATCTGGGAGACCTGCGGCGCGACCACGACGCCGTCTTCCTCGGCCTCGGCCTTGCCGGCGTCAACGCGCTGGGCGCCGAGAACGAGGGCAGTTCCGGCAGTCACGATGCCGTCGCCTGGATCGCGACGCTCCGCCAGACGAGCGACCTCGCCGATCTTCCCGTCGGGCGCCGCGTCGTCGTCGTCGGCGGCGGCATGACGGCGGTGGACGCGGCCGTGCAGGCCAAGGGCCTCGGCGCGCAGGAGGTCACGCTCGTCTACCGCCGCGGCCGCGAGGCGATGAACGCCTCGGCCTACGAGCAGGAAGTGGCGGCGACGCGCGGCGTGCATCTGCGCTTCAATCTCTCGCCCCGGCGCATTCTGGCCTCGAACGGCGCCGTCACCGGCATCGAGTTCGAGCGCACGACGAGCGTCGACGGCGCGCTGCGGCCGACCGGCGAGATCGTGACGATCGAGGCCGACCAGGTCTTCAAGGCGATCGGCCAGGCCTTCGTGCCCGACGGCCTGTCGGACGAGAGCGAGGGCATCGCGCTGGAGAAGGGCCGTATCCGCGTCGACGCCGCCCGCCGCACGAGCCTTGCCGGCGTCTGGGCCGGCGGCGACTGCATCGCGGCGGGCGAGGACCTGACGGTGGTCGCGGTGGAGGACGGCAAGGTGGCGGCGATGGATATCCATGCCGCGCTGATGGGGTAGGGAGATCGTCGTGGCCGGTGTGGAGGACGGGGTCAGGCGCCATTACGCCGGGTTCGGCGTTCTGGACCGCATTCGCGACGGCCTTGCCGCCGCAGGTCTCGATCTCGACCGGCTGACGCCGGCCGACCTTCGGCCGGTGGACGAGTTCCACATCGGCGGCGGCGCGGCGACGCAGGCGCTTCTCGATGGCCTCGATCTCCCGCCCGGTCTCTCCGTCCTCGACATCGGCTGCGGCATCGGCGGTCCGGCCCGCGCGCTCGCGCTTCGCGGCGCCGGCGACGTGACGGGGGTCGATCTGACGCCGGACTTCGTGGAGACGGCCCGCGCGCTGAGCGCCATGGTCGGGCTCGCCGATCGCACGCGCTTCGAGGTCGCCAGCGCCCTCGACCTTCCCTTCGAGGCCGACCGTTTCGATCTGGCGCTTCTCCTGCATGTCGGCATGAACATTCCCGACAAGGCGGCGCTCTTCTCGCAGGCCTACCGCGTCCTGAAGCCGGGCGGCACCTTCGCCGTCTACGACGTGATGCTGACCGGCGAGGGCGCACCGACCTATCCGGTGCCCTGGGCGGAGACGGCCGACCTGTCTCATCTCGCCCCGCCCGCGCACTACCGCCGCCATGGCGAGGCGGCAGGATTCACGCTCCTTCGCGAGTCGGTCCACCGCGAGCGGGCGCTCGCCTTCTTCGCCGCGCTGAAGGCCCAGGCGAAGGCGGCGGCGCCAGCGCTCGGGCTGCATCTCCTGATGGGCCCGACCATCCGGGAGAAGAGCGCCAACATGATCTCCGCGATCGACGCCGGCACGCTCGCGCCCGTCGAAATGATCTTCCGCGTTCCCGCGACGAAAGGCTGAACCCATGGCGAACCTCGCGACGAGCTTCCTCGGCATCTCCTCCCCGAACCCGTTCTGGCTCGCCTCCGCTCCGCCGACCGACAAGGAATACAACGTCCAGCGCGCCTTCGAGGCGGGGTGGGGCGGCGTGGTCTGGAAGACGCTCGGCGAGGGCGACCCGGTCGTCAACGTCAACGGCCCGCGCTACGGCGCCATCCACGGGCCGGACCGGCGGCTCCTCGGGCTCAACAATATCGAGCTCATCACCGATCGCGCGCTCGAGACCAATCTCGAGGAGATCGCGCGCGTGAAGCGCAACTGGCCGGACCGGGCGATGATCGTCTCGCTGATGGTGCCCTGCGAGGAGAAGAGCTGGCAGTCGATCCTGCAGGTCGTGGAGGAGACGGGCGCGGACGGCGTCGAGCTGAACTTCGGCTGTCCGCACGGCATGAGCGAGCGCGGCATGGGTTCGGCGGTCGGGCAGGTTCCAGAATATATCGAGATGGTCGCGCGCTGGTGCAAGCAGCACTCGCGCCTGCCGGTGATCGTCAAGCTCACGCCCAACATCACCGACATCCGCTATCCCGCCCGCGCCGCCAGGCGCGGCGGGGCGGACGCCGTCTCGCTCATCAACACGATCTCCTCCATCGTCTCGATCGACCTCGACAATTTCGCGCCGACGCCCACCATCGACGGCAAGGGCAGCCATGGCGGCTATTGCGGCCCCGCGGTGAAGCCGATCGCGCTCAACATGGTGGCCGAGATCGCGCGCGACGCCGAGACGCGGGGCATGCCCATGTCGGGGATCGGCGGCATCACCACCTGGCGGGACGCGGCCGAGTTCATAGCGCTCGGCTGCGGCACGGTGCAGGTCTGCACGGCCGCCATGACCTACGGGTTCAGGGTCGTGCAGGAGATGGCGTCCGGCCTGTCGGACTGGATGGACGAGAAGGGCTACGCCACGATCGAGGACTTCCGCGGCCGCGCGGCGCCCAACGTCACCGACTGGCAGTATCTGAACCTCAACTACGTGACCAAGGCCCGAATCGATCAGGACCTGTGCATCCAGTGCGGCCGCTGCCACATCGCCTGCGAGGACACGTCGCATCAGGCGATCACCAGCCAGGTCGACGGGATCCGGCATTTCGAGGTGATCGACGAGGAATGCGTCGGCTGCAACCTCTGCGTAAATGTCTGCCCCGTGCAAGACTGTATCACAATGGAACAGATTTCCGGCGTCGATCCGCGCACGGGCAAGCCTATTCCGGATGATTATTCGAACTGGACTGTCCACGCGAACAATCCGATGCGCCGCGAGACGTTGCAGTTCGCGCCCGAGCCCGTGCGCCTTCCCGATGCGGCCGAGTAGAACCGTCATTCTACTGTCACGTTTCATGCAACGGTTGTCACGATCCCGCCGCTTTTCGGCCCGGCTTACCGGGCCGAATCTGGCCTTTCCGGGTATAGCGCCGCAAATTCGCCGCACGTGCGGACGGTTGTGGTAACGGCTTCATAAGAACAACGGTTCAATTTGCTCTTCGAGTGAACCCGCTCCTCTTTGGGGGCGACGCCGAGAACCGTCCGGATGTCCATCAACTTCAAGCTTTTCGCCGGAAGCGTGTTCTTCGCGTCCACGGCAGTCGTCTTCGTTCTGATGTCGCATCAGTCGCAGATGAGCTCGCTCGACCTCGCGCGGAAGCTCTACGAAGACGGCGTCGACCCCCTCGGCCACTTCCAGTCCGCCGAGACGCGCCTGTCGCGCCTGCAGATGGCGATCTCGACCGGGCTCGCCATGCATCAGACCGAGATGGGCCAGCCGCTCGACGAGCGCGAGGCGCTCGAGTTCAACGTCGGCCTCGCCGCCATCACGCTCGGCCTTCGCGACGCCATGGGCGCCGACATCGCCGGCTCGGTGCGCGACCAGACCCAGCGCATCCTCTACAAGGTCAGCGTCCTCCAGGGCTCGCAGGGCAATATCAGCCGCCGCATGGCGATGCGCGAGCTCGCCGAACTCGGCGTCGGGCTGGACTCGGCCATCGTCGGCACGCGCGAGGGGCTGGCGGAACTGCGCTCGCAGGCCTCCATCGAGGCGCGGCAGGCGACCTTGCGCAACTTCTTCGGCCTCGGCGTCGTCGGCGCGGCGGGGCTCGGCTTCGCGCTCTTCCTCTCGCGCACCATCCGCTCCTCGCTCGGCCGCGTGCAGACGCTGGCGCGCTCGCTGGCGGAAGGGGCCCCGGCCGACATCGTCCTGCCCCAGGCGCCCGTCGAGGTGCGCGGCCTCGTCGAGGCGCTGAAGGACGTGCAGATCCACTGCCGTCAGCTCGAGGAGCTGATGGACAGCCAGGCGAGCGACATGGACGTCCTCCTCGCCGACAAGCAGACGCAGTTCGAATGCGCCCTGAACAACATGCCCCAGGCGATCTGCATGCTGGCGGCCGACCGCACGATCATCATCTGCAACGACGAGTTCGTGGCGCAGTTCGGCCCCTGCGAGCCGGGCGCCTCGGCCCGCGCGCTGATGCCCGAGCCGGGCCTGCTTCGGCCGCTGCGGCCGGAGGAGAAGTCCTCCCAGCTCCTCAAGACGCGCACCGGCGAGGTGATGGAGGTCAAGCGGCGGGGCATGCCGGGCGACAAGCTCCTCGTGACCTTCGAGAACATCACCGAGCGCCAGCGCTCCTTCGACCGGCTCGTCTATCTCGCCGGCTACGACACGCTGACGGGACTGCCCAACAAGCGGACCTTCTGCGAGGCCGGCGACGAGCTGATCGCCAAGGGGCGCACGCCGCTGTCGATCTGCGTCGGCGACCTTCTCGGCCTGAGGTCGATCAACGAGACGCACGGCCATGGCGTGGGCGACGAGGTGCTGCGGCGCGTCGCCGCCCGGCTGGTCAAGGCGGCGGGCGGCAAGGCGACCGTGGCGCGCCTGGGCAGCGACTGTTTCGGCGTCCTAACGCCCGGCACGAAGACGGCGGCCGAGGCCGAGCAGATCGCCCGCGCCGTCGCCGACATCGCCGCGGACGCATTCGAGATCGACGGACGGCGCATTCCCGTCAGCCTCTCCGTCGGGCTCGTGCATCTTCCCGGCGCCAAGCGGGCCCCGGACCTCACCACCGAGCGCCTCCTGCAGGACTGCGACCTGGCGCTGCAGCAGACCAAGGAGACCAAGCGCTCGACGCTGCGCATCTTCCAGCCGGAGATGCGCCAGCGCATCGAACAACGCCGCGAGATGGAATACGATCTGGAGACGGCGCTGCGCGAGGAGCAGCTCGAACTCTACTACCAGCCGCTGGTCGACACCGGCACGCGCTCGGTCTCGGGTTTCGAGGCGCTGATGCGCTGGAACCACCCGGTGCACGGCTTCGTCTCGCCGGGCGTCTTCGTGCCGCTCGCCGAGGAGACGGGGCTCATCGACAAGCTCGGCGCCTACGCGCTCGAGAACGCCTGCCGGCAGGCCGCCCACTGGCCGCGCGACCTCAAGATCGCGGTCAATCTCTCGCCGGTCCAGTTCCGCAATCCCGGCCTCGTCGCCGATGTCGGGCAGGCGCTGCGCCGGTCGCAGCTCGCCCCGGCGCGGCTGCATATCGAGGTGACGGAATCGATCTTCCTCGACGACAGCGACCGCGTCCTTTCGATCCTCGGCGAGTTCCACCGCATGGGCCTGTCGATCTCGATGGACGATTTCGGAACCGGCTATTCCTCGCTCGGCTATCTCAGCCGCTTCCCGTTCGATCGCCTGAAGATCGACCAGTCCTTCGTGCGCGAGATCGACCGCGCCGAGAACATCGCCATCATCCGCGCGATCATCGGCCTCTCCAAGGCCTTGAATCTGGCCGTGGTGGCCGAGGGCGTGGAGACGGCGCAGCAGATGCGCATGCTGCATGCCGAAGGGTGCCACCAGATGCAGGGCTACTTCTTCTCGCGCCCGCGCCCGGCAGGCGACCTCGCGGTGATGCTGGCGGAGATCGAGACGCAGTGGCCGGCGAAGTTCGCTCCGGCCCTGACCGGCCGCAAGGCGAGCCGCGCGGCGGGCTGAGCGGCCCGTCCGGCCGCCCGTCGGGCCCGCCGGACAGTCTGCCGTGCGCGCTCAGACCTCGCGCGTCTCCGACATCAGGAGTTCCACGCCGCCATCGGCGAAGTTGCCGAGATCGCCCGCGGCCGCCTTGCCTTCGGGCGAGGCGAGGCCCTTCTCGAGATCGGCCAGACTGTCGAAGGTGAGGACGGCGACGAGGTGGTAGGGGCTCGTCCCGTCGGGCGAGACGACCGCGCCCTCGGTGATCTCGTACTGGCGCAGGCCCGGGATCAGGTTGGCCAGCGGAATATGCGTTTCGGCATAGTAGGCGTCGAACGCCGCGGCGTCCTTCGGATGCTTGTAGAGTACGATCAGCTTGGCCATGGGTCCTCCTGCCTGGCGCCGGCGTCAAAGCCGGCGCTCGATGCCCCGCGCGATCATCGGCCGGGCAGGGCGGCGGCGCAATCGCTTTCGCGCGGGCGGGGCGACGGCTGCTCCAACGGTCAGCGCAAGGGCTCGCGCGGCTTCACGCCGTTCAGGATGATCGTCAGCACCGCCTGCGCGCTCTGCTCGCGGAAGCCCTGCCGGTCGACCTGCCCGCCGAGCACGGCCCGCACCTGGAGGTCGAAGTCGGCATAGTGCTGCGTCGTCGCCCAGATGGCGAAGATGAGGTGATAGGGGTCGACGGGCGCGAGGCGGCCCTCCACGACCCAGCGCCGGATGATCGCGGCCTTCTCGTCGACCATGGGCTTGAGCACCGTCGCCAGGAAGCCGCCGATGACGGGCGCGCCGGAGAGGATCTCGTTGGCGAAGAGGCGCGAGGCGGCCGGGCGGGCGGCGGCGTGGGCGAGCTTGCAGGTGATGTAGCGCCGCAGTTCCTCCACCGGGTCGCCCGTGGGATCGATGGCCGCGAAAGGGTCCAGCCATTCGGCGAGCGTGCGTTCGAGGACGGCGGCGTAGATCTCGCGCTTGCGGGGGAAGTAGTAGAGGAGGTTCGGCTTCGACATGCCGGCGCGCGCGGCGATGTCGTCGAGCGTCGAGCCGCGCAAGCCGTTCACCGCGAAGACCTCGAGCGCCGCCTCCAGGATGATCTGGCGGTTCTGCGTCTGGATCCGGGTGGCGCCCGTCTCGCCCGCCGCCTCGACCTTCTGGTCCATCCTCTTGTCCTCTCTCGCGCATCGCTAGGGCGCTCGTCCCGTCGGCGCGGCCTCGTCCCGCGCTTGACCGTCCGGCGAAGTGAAACTAGCGTCGCATTTGACCAATCAGTCAATAATTCACGCGTCCCGGGGCGTCGGCCCAGAACGCTGGCAGGCGAGCGCTCGATGAACACCCAGACGCCGATCAGCCCCAACAATCTCGAAGCCTTCTGGATGCCGTTCTCCGCGAACCGGCAGTTCAAGCAGGCGCCGCGCATGTTCGTGGGCGCGAAGGACATGCACTACGTGACCGCCGAGGGCCGCCAGGTGCTGGACGGGACGGCCGGGCTCTGGTGCGTGAATGCCGGCCATTGCCGCCCGAAGATCACCGAGGCGATCGCCGCCCAGGCCGCCGAGCTCGACTATGCGCCGGCCTTCCAGATGGGCCATCCCAAGGCCTTCGAGCTCGCCTCGCGGCTCGCGGCCCTGGCGCCCACCGGCCTCGACCACGTCTTCTTCACCAATTCCGGCTCCGAATCGGTCGACACCGCGCTGAAGATCGCGCTCGCCTATCAGCGGGTGAAGGGCGAGGGCGCGCGCTTCCGCCTGATCGGGCGCGAGCGCGGCTATCACGGGGTCAATTTCGGCGGCATCTCCGTCGGCGGCATCGTGGGCAACCGCAAGATGTTCGGCACGCTGCTGACCGGCGTCGACCACATGCGCCACACGCACGATCCCGCCCGCAACCCCTATCCGGCGGGCGAGCTGGAGCATGGGGCGGAGCTTGCCGACGACCTCCTGCGCATCGCCACGCTCCACGACCCCTCGACGATCGCGGCGGTCATCGTGGAGCCGGTCTCGGGCTCGACGGGCGTCCTGCCGCCGCCGAAGGGCTATCTCAAGCGCCTTCGCGAGATCTGCGACCAGCACGGCATCCTCCTCATCTTCGACGAGGTCATCACCGGCTACGGACGCATGGGCACGGCGTTCGCCGCCGACTATTTCGGCGTGACGCCCGACATCATGGTGACGGCCAAGGGCCTGACCAACGGCGTCATTCCCATGGGCGCGGTCTTCGTGAAGGACGAGATCTACGAGGCCTTCATGAACGGCCCCGAGCATCTCATCGAGTTCGCCCACGGCTATACCTATTCGGGCAATCCGATCGCCGCCGCGGCGGGCCTCGCGACGCTCGAGACCTACAAGGAGGATGGGCTCTTCGAGCGCGCCAAGGCGCTGGAACCGGTCTGGGCGCAGGCGATCCACTCCCTGAAGGGCACGCGCCACGTCATCGACATCCGCACCATCGGCCTCATCGGCGCGGTGGAGATGGAGCCTTTCCCCGGCCAGCCGACCAAGCGCGCCTTCTCCGCCTTCCTCAAGGCCTACGAGAAGGGCGTGCTCATCCGCACCACCGGCGACATCATCGCGCTCTCGCCGCCGCTGATGGTCTCGGAAGGACAGATCGGCGAGATCGTCGACTGCCTGCGCGAGGTTCTCTCCTCGCTCGACTGAAGAGGGCGTTCGGCCCTTTCCGTCCGCAACGCCTCCCATTCCCGCAGGAGCCTTCGCCGCGCATGAGCCCGACCTCCAATCTCCAGATCGACGCCGACCGCCTTTGGGACAGCCTGGAGGAGATGGCGAAGATCGGGCCGGGCGTGGCCGGCGGCAACAACCGCCAGACGCTGACGGACGCCGACGGCGAGGGGCGCCATCTCTTCAAGCGCTGGTGCGAGGCGGCGGGCGCCACGATGGGGCTGGACACGATGGGCAACATGTTCGCCCGCCGCGAGGGCGCGGACCCGCAGGCGGACCCGGTCTATGTCGGCAGCCATCTCGACACGCAGCCGACGGGCGGCAAGTACGACGGCGTGCTCGGCGTGCTCGGCGGTCTGGAACTCCTGCGCACGCTGAACGACCTCAACATCCGCACGCGCCGCCCGATCGTCGTGGTCAACTGGACCAACGAGGAGGGCACCCGCTTCGCCCCCGCCATGCTGGCCTCCGGCGTCTTCGCCGGCCTCCACGAGGAGGACTGGGCCAAGGCGCGCCGGGACGCCTCCGGCAAGCGCTTCGGCGACGAGCTGAAGCGCATCGGCTGGGAGGGCGAGGAGCCCGTCGGCGCCCGCAAGATCGCGGCCTTCTTCGAGCTGCATATCGAGCAGGGGCCGATCCTGGAGGACGAGGGCATCGATATCGGCGTCGTCACGCACGGGCAGGGGCTCTACTGGCTGGAGGTGACGCTCACCGGCAAGGAGAGCCATACCGGCTCCACCCCGATGTGGAAGCGCCGCAATGCCGGGCTCGGCATGGCGCGGGTGATCGAGCTCGTCCACGAAGTGGCGATGGACTACCAGCCGAACGCGGTCGGCACGGTCGGCCAGATGGACGTCCATCCCAACTCGCGCAACATCATTCCCGGCCGCTGCACCTTCACCATCGACATCCGCTCGCCCGACAAGGCGGTGCTCGACGAGATGCGCGAGCGCATCGAGGACGGCATCGACACGATCGCCGAGGCGCTGGACGTGGACGTCTCGGTGGAGGAGGTCGGCCATTTCGACCCCGTCACCTTCGACGAGACCTGTGTCGCCGCGATCCGCAGGGCGGCCGAGGAGCTCGGCTACTCGCATCGCGACATCGTCTCGGGCGCCGGCCACGACGCCTGCTGGATCAACCGCGTCGCTCCCACCGCCATGGTCATGTGCCCCTGCGTCGACGGCCTGTCGCACAACGAGGCCGAGGCGATCACGAAGGAGTGGGCCGCGGCGGGTGCGAACGTGCTCCTGCGCGCGGTGGTGGAGACGGCGGGGATCGAGGCGTAGGGTCGGGGGCGTTCGAAGTCGATCGCGTCGGAGGAGTTACGAGATGGTCGAGGTCGGGAGTAGGAAAATCGCGGCGGAGCGGCCGAACATCTCCTCCGTCGCGTCGTGGCGCGCGGCGAAGAACGCTCCGCATTATCGCCAGGAGGCCGCACTCCAAGCGCGCAGCGCAGCGATCGCCGACGTCGAGGATCGCGTTCTGGAATGGTGCGCGGGTGTGGCAGCCGAATCCTGGGATGATCTATGACGTTCAGGCGTGGAGACTTCGTGACGGCGACGTTTCCCGGCGATTTGAAGAAGCCTCGGCCGGCCGTCGTCATGCAGGCCGACGAATATAACGATGCGCACCGCACGCTTCTTCTCTGCCCTCTCACGACCTTTCCATCAGAGGCCCGGTTCTTCCGCCCGGTCCTCCATCCTTCGCTACAGAACGGGCTCCAGCATCGGTCCGAAGCGATGATCGACAAGCTCAGTCCGGTTCGCAAGGACGGAATCGGACAACGCATTGGCTCGGCAAGCCACGAGGAACTGCTGCAGCTGGAGCTCGCCTTGATAACGATCACCGGCCTCGATCGATATCTCGTCTTCGATGATCCGAAATAGGGACACGCGACCATGACCATCGTGATCAAGGGCGGCACCGTCGTCACCGCCGATCTCACCTATCGCGCCGATGTCCTGATCGACGGCGGATCGATCGTCGCGGTCGGACCGGACCTGTCGGGCGACGAGGTGGTGGACGCCTCCGGCGCCTATGTCATGCCCGGCGGCATCGACCCGCACACCCATATGGAAATGCCCTTCATGGGCACGTTCTCGGCCGACGACTTCGACACCGGCACGGCGGCGGCGCTGGCCGGCGGCACCACGATGACCGTCGATTTCTGCCTGCCCGATCCCGGCCAGAGCCTTCTCGACGCCCTGCAGGTCTGGCACCAGAAGGCCGGCAAGGCGCGGGCCGACTATTCCTTCCACATGGCGATCACCTGGTGGGGCCGGCAGGTCTTCGAGGAGATGCCGCAGGTCGTGTCGCAGGGCATCAACTCCTTCAAGCATTTCATGGCCTACAAAGGGGCCCTGATGGTGAACGACGACGAGATGTTCGCCTCGTTCCAGCGCTGCGCCGAGATCGGCGCGCTGCCGCTCGTCCATGCCGAGAACGGCGACGTCGTCGCCTCGCTGCAGCAGAAGCTGTTGGCCGAGGGCAATGACGGGCCGGAGGCCCATGCCTATTCGCGTCCGCCGGCCGTCGAAGGCGAGGCGACCAACCGCGCCATCATGATCGCCGACCAGGCGGGCGTGCCGCTCTACGTCGTGCACACGTCCTGCGAGGAGAGCCACGAGGCCATCCGCCGCGCCCGCCAGAAGGGCATGCGCGTCTTCGGCGAACCGCTGATCCAGCATCTGACGCTCGACGAGAGCGAATATTTCAACCGCGACTGGGACCATGCCGCCCGTCGCGTGATGAGCCCGCCCTTCAGGAACAGGCAGCATCAGGATTCGCTCTGGGCGGGCCTTGCCTCCGGCTCGCTGCAGGTGGTTGCGACCGACCATTGCGCCTTCACCACCGCTCAGAAGCGCAACGGGGTCGGCGATTTCACCAAGATTCCCAACGGTACGGGCGGGCTGGAGGACCGGCTCTCCGTCCTGTGGACGAAGGGCGTCGTCACCGGCCGCCTGACGATGAACGAGTTCGTCGCCGTCACCTCGACGAACATCGCCAAGATCCTCAACATGTATCCGAAGAAGGGCGCCGTCCTGCCGGGCGCCGACGCAGACCTGATCGTCTGGGACCCGTCCGCGACCAAGACCATCTCGGCCGCCACGCAGAAGTCGGCGATCGACTACAACGTCTTCGAGGGGATCGAGGTGACGGGCCTGCCGGTCGTCACTTTCTCGCGCGGGGCCATCGCCTATGCGAAGGGCGAGGTGCGCGCCGCCATGGGCGACGGCCGCTTCGTCGCGCGCGCGCCGAACGCGCCGGTGAACAAGGCGCTTTCCACCTGGAAGGATCTCACCGCGCCGCGCAAGGTCGAGCGCACGGGTATTCCGGCGAGCGGAGTTTGACCGTCCGGTCCCTGGGGCGCCGCCCTTCAGATCGTGACGAGCGATTCCAGGTCCGGCCGCAGCACGACGCTCTCCTGTTCGTTCGGATCGGTGCGCGCGATCACGGCGACGCAAGGCTCCGTGCCGCTGTTGTAGGGCAGGTGGGGCACGCCGGCCGGGATGTAGAAGAGGTCGCCCGCCCGCGTCACCGCGTGGTGCTCCAGCCGCTCCCCGTAATAGGTCTGCGCGACGCCGCTCACGACGTAGATCGCGGTCTCGTGGCTCTCGTGGAGATGGGCCTTGGCGCGGCCGCCGGGTGGAATGGTCAGGAGATGCATGCAGATGCCGCTTGAACCCGCGCTCTCGGCCGAGATGCCGGCGCGATACGTGAAGCCCTGCCGGCCATCGTATGTCTCCTCGGGCCGGATCAACGTGCAGCGGCCCGCGCTTGCTCTCTCCGACATCGTATGTCCTCCTTCCTCGGCATCGTTTCCCGCCCTGCAGTCTAGCATTCTCTCCCATGGCCGAAATCGGCCTTTGCGAAGCGCAACGTTCCGATGAGCGATACGGTCATCGAGGCCCGCGGCCTCGACCTCGTCTTTCCCACCGCCGACACGCCGGTGCATGCGCTCAAGGACGTCGATCTGACGGTGCGCCAGGGCGAGTTCGTCTCCTTCATCGGGCCGTCCGGCTGCGGGAAGACGACGCTCCTGCGCGTCATCGCCGACCTGGAGCAGCCGACCGGCGGCACGATCCTCGTCAACGGCATGACGCCGGACGCGGCCCGGCGGGCGCGCGCCTACGGCTACGTGTTCCAGGCCGCCGCGCTCTATCCCTGGCGCACGATCGAGAAGAACGTCGCCCTGCCGCTCGAGATCATGGGCTTCGACAAGGCCGAGCGCCGCCGCCGCGTGGAGGCCGGGCTCGAACTCGTGGGCCTTGCCGGGTTCGGCCGCAAGTTTCCCTGGCAGCTCTCCGGCGGCATGCAGCAGCGCGCTTCCATCGCCCGCGCGCTCGCCTTCGACCCGCAGCTTCTCCTGATGGACGAGCCCTTCGGCGCCCTCGACGAGATCGTTCGCGACAGGCTCAACGAAGAGCTGCTGAGGCTATGGGCCAAGACGCGGAAGACCGTGATCTTCGTCACCCATTCCATCCCCGAGGCGGTGTTCCTCTCGACGCGCATCGTCGTCATGAGCCCGCGTCCCGGGCGCATTCACGAGATCATCGACTGCGACCTCGGCGCCGAGCGCCCGCTCGAAATCCGCGAGACGCCGCGCTTCCTCGAGATCGCCCACCGCGTGCGCGAGGGGCTGAGGCTGGGGCACGGCTATGATTGAGACGGCGCCTTGCCCTGCGCCTGTCCGGGAGGCAATGCGATGAGCGCGGCGGCACGCGTCGAACCCGGGCCGGTCCGACGGCAAGGCCGGGCGACGCGACGGCGGCGTGTTCTGGAGGGCCGGACCCTTCCCGTCCTGACGATCCTCTCCCTCATCGCGCTCCTCTGGTATCTCGCCGCCATTCCGATGAACTGGCAGACCGAGACCGCCAAGCTCGACCGCGCCGGCGTGCCCTACGGCCTGACAGAGACCGTCGCCGCGACCTGGAGCGCGGAGCGGCCGGTTCTGCCGGTGCCGCACCAGATCCTGCAGGAAGTGTGGAAGACCGTGTTCGAGGTGCGGCCGACCTCGCCGCGCAGCCTCGTCCACCATGCGCAGGTGACGCTTTCCTCCACCCTTCTGGGCTTCGCCCTCGGCACGGGGCTCGGCATCCTCCTCGCCGTCGCGATCGTCCATTCGACCGTGCTCGACAAGAGCCTGATGCCCTGGATCGTCACCAGCCAGACCATCCCGATCCTTGCCGTCGCGCCGATGATCATCGTCGTCCTCAACGCCGTCGGCGTCACCGGCCTCCTGCCGAAGGCGGCGATCTCCACCTATCTCTCGTTCTTTCCCGTCACGGTCGGCATGGTGAAGGGGCTGAGGTCGCCCGATGCGATGCATCTCGACCTCATGCGCTCATACGATGCCAGTCCGCCCCAGACGCTTCTCCTCCTGCGCTGGCCGGCCGCGGTGCCCTTCCTCTTCGCCTCGATGAAGGTCGCGGTGGCCGCCGCCCTCGTCGGGGCGATCGTCGGCGAGTTGCCGACGGGGGCGGTGGCCGGGCTCGGCGCGCGGCTTCTGGCGGGCTCCTATTACGGGCAGACGATCCAGATCTGGTCGGCGCTCGCGGTCGCCTCGCTCATCGCGGGCGGCCTCGTCGCCCTCGTTTCGCTGGCGGAACGCGTCGTGCTCGAGAGAATGGGGGCGCGGCGATGAACACGGGTCGCGCGCTCCTCAGGCAGGGGCTCCTCCTTCCCGCCGTCCTCACGGGTCTTGCCGCCTTCATGCTCGTCGCCTCGCTGCGCTCGGGCGCGACGGGGGCGGGGTTCTGGCTTCTCGCCGTCGCCTTCTGGCTCGTTTCCTGGCAGCTGACGGCGCGGCTCTCGGCGCTGAAACTGCCTGACGCCGGGCGCCAGAAGCTCGCCGATCTCGCGGTGCCCGTCCTTTTCGGTCTGACGATCCTTCTCCTGTGGGAAGTGATCGTGCGGGGGCTGCAGGTGCCCTCCGTCCTCCTGCCGCCGCCCTCCGCCATCGGGGCGCGGCTCGCGACCTCCGGGTCGATCCTCTGGGCCGACTTCCGCCAGACGGTGCTGAAGGCCGTCCTGGCCGGCTACGTGCTCGGCTGCGGCACGGGTTTCCTCGCGGCGATCCTCATCGACCGCTCGCCCTTCCTGCAGCGCGGCCTCCTGCCCATCGGCAATTTCGTCTCGGCGCTGCCGATCATCGGCGTCGCGCCCATCATGGTCATGTGGTTCGGCTTCGACTGGCAATCCAAGGCCGCCGTCGTCGTGGTGATGACCTTCTTCCCGATGCTGGTGAACACGGTGGCGGGCCTGTCGGCCGCCGGCGCGATGGAGCGCGACCTCATGCGCACCTATGCCGGCTCCTACGGGCAGACGCTGGTCAAGCTGCGCCTGCCGACGGCCATGCCCTTCGTCTTCAACGCCCTGAAGATCAACTCGACGCTGGCGCTCGTCGGTGCCATCGTCGCGGAGTTCTTCGGCACGCCCATCGTCGGCATGGGCTTCCGCATCTCGGCCGAGATCGGTCGGATGAACACCGACATGGTCTGGGCGGAGATCGCGGTGGCCGCGCTCACCGGCTCTCTCGCCTACGCCGCCCTTGCCGCGCTCGAGCGGTCCGTGACCTTCTGGCATCCCTCCTATCGCGCGCGATAGGCCTCATCCCAAGGAGACAGGCATGAAGCAGTTCCTCCTCTCGGCCACCGCCCTCGCGCTGACCGCCTTCGCCGCCCCGGCCTCCGCCGCCGACGCCCTGACGCTGCAGCTGAAATGGGTCACGCAGGGCCAGTTCGCCGGCTACTACGTCGCCAAGGAGAAGGGCTATTACGACGAGGCCGGTCTCGACGTGACGATCAAGCCCGGCGGGCCGGACATCGCGCCCGAACAGGTGATCGCGGGCGGCGGCGCCGACGTCATCGTCGACTGGATGCCCGCCGCCCTCGCCGCGCGCGAGAAGGGCCTGCCCCTCGTCAACATCGCCCAGCCGTTCAAGAAGTCCGGCATGGAACTGACCTGCCGCAAGGACACCGGCATCGCCGCCCCGCAGGATTTCAAGGGCAAGACGCTCGGCGTCTGGTTCTCGGGCAACGAGTATCCCTTCCTGTCCTGGATGTCGAAGCTGAAGCTGCCGACCGAGGGCGGCGCGGAGGGCGTCACCGTCATCAAGCAGGGCTTCAACGTCGATCCGCTCATCCAGAAGCAGGCCGACTGCATCTCGACCATGACCTACAACGAGTACTGGCAGGTGATCGACGCCGGCATTCCGGCCGAGGAACTCACCGTCTTCAAATACGAGGACCAGGGCGTGGCGACGCTGGAGGACGGGCTCTACGTGCTGGAGCCGAGCCTGAAGGACGCGGCGATGGTCGACAAGCTCGCCCGGTTCGTCAAGGCGTCGATGAAGGGCTGGGCCTATGCCGCCGAGAACCCGGACGAGGCGGCCGGGATCGTGCTCGACAACGACACGACGGGCGCCCAGACCGAGGAGCACCAGAAACGCATGGTCGGCGAGATCGTCAAGCTCGTCGACGGCTCCGACGGCACGCTCGACACGGCCTCGGCCGAGAACACCGTCGCCGTCCTGATGGGCGGTGGCTCGGACCCCGTCATCACCCGGAAGCCCGAAGGCGCCTGGACCAGCGCGGTCACCGACAAGGCCAAGACGCTGAACTGAGACGTCTCGGCGGCCAGGGGCGAGAGACGGAGAGCGCCGCCGGGGCACCGGCGGCGTTTTTCGTTCGTGCCTGCGATGTGATCATGGGGTGTTGGCATGTACGGCGATCGGGCGTACATCTGGAGCTCAGCGACAGGTGGGCAGGATGACCGATTTCCAACCAGATCCGAACCAGGCGGACGAGAAGAACAGCGTGCGGATGAACTTCCGCACCAAGCCGCATATAAAGCGAGCGATCCAGCAGGCGGCGGCACTGAGTGGGCTGGACGATTCCGCCTTCACGATAAATGCCGCCTACAGATCCGCGGTCGAGACGATCGCGGCGCATGAGCAGACCGTGCTGTCGGCCGTCGATCACGCCGCCTTCTTCGAAGCATTGGCCAGGCCCGCCGCGCCGACCGCGAGATTGCGCGCGGCGTTCGAACGACACAGGGCGGGTCCGGCTGCCAAGTGAAAATGGCCGCTGACCGTCGATCCTCCGTCATCGAGCCCCTAGACAGCGAGCGCCACGATCGCGCCGGTTTTTCCAGCGGGGTCGATGCCGTCGACAACTTCTTCCGATCGACGGCCGGCAAGCTCTCCCGAGCTGACAATCTGCGCGTCTTTGTCCTGTGCGAGGGCGAGAGGGTGATCGGCTTCCATGCGCTGAATGCGCATTCGGTCGCCTATGCGGACCTGCCGGCGAAATACGCCCGCACGCGGCCGAGCCATGGCGACATTCCGGCGGGATTCATCGCGATGATCGGCGTCGATCGTCGTTTCCAGGGGCGCGGATTCGGTGGCGACCTGCTCGTCGATGCCCTTGAACGGATGGCCCGTGCCGCGCACGATATCGGCTTGGCCGTCGTTCTCCTGGACATTCTCGATTGCGGCGATGCGCGGGCGGTGGAGCGGCGTAGGGCGCTCTACGAGTCCTTTGGGTTCCGGTCGCTTCCTTCCCGACCGAACCGGCTCTTTCTGCCGATCGCCACAGTTCGCTCCCCTGCTCGACGGAACGCCTCGCTGACCCGTCGCCTCACGCCGCCGGCGTCATCGCCAGTTTCAGCTTGGCGCTGATCTCGTCGAAGGGCTTGCGGCTCGGTGCGTCGGAGGGGCCCTGCACCAGCGCGTCGTAGACATGCGGCACGAGCTGGACGGCCTGGTCGAGCGTCGGGTCGGCGCCCTTCTGGTAGCCGCCGAGAAGGCGCAGGTCGCGCGTGTCCTCGAAGCGGGCGACCATGGCGCGAAGGCGCGTGACGAGCTCGCGCTCGGTCGGCGCCCAGGAGAGTTCGGCAAGGCGCGAGAGGGATTTCAGGACGTCGATCGCGGGAAAGCGGCCCTGTTCGGCGATCGAGCGGTCGAGCACGATATGGCCGTCGAGCGTGCCGCGGATGGCGTCGGCGATCGGCTCGTTGTGGTCGTCGCCGTCGACGAGAACGGCGAAGAGGCCGGTGATCGTGCCGGCGCCCTCGGCGCCCGGTCCGGCGCGTTCCAGAAGGCGCGGGAGTTCGGAAAAGACGCTCGGCGGATAGCCTCTGGCCACCGGCGGCTCGCCGGCGGCGAGCGCCACGTCGCGCGCGGCATGGGCGAGGCGGGTCACGCTGTCCACGATGAGAAGCACGTCGTCGCCCTGGTCGCGGAAGAACTCGGCGATGGCCATCGCCGTCTTGGGCGCCAGGCGCCGCATCATCGGGCTCTCGTCGCCGGTCGCCACCACGGTGACGCAGCGTTCCAGATTGCCGCCCATCGTCTCCTCGAGGAACTCGCGCACCTCGCGGCCGCGCTCGCCGACCAGCGCGCAGACCACCGTGTCGAACCCCTTGGATTTCGCGAGCATGCCCATCAGCGTCGACTTGCCGACGCCCGAGCCCGCGAAGATGCCCATGCGCTGGCCCTTGATGAGGGGCGTGAAGATGTCGATCGCGCGCACCTCGGTCGCCACCTTCTCGCGCACCCGGGCGCGCGTCATGGCATTGTCGGGCGAGGCGTCGGCGGTGAAGGCGCGCGGGCCCTCCTCGAGGGGCCCGAGCCCGTCGCGCGGATGGCCGAACGCGTCGACCGTGCGCCCTTTCCAGGAACTCGCCGGCGAGACGGAAAGGGGGCCGATGCGCCAGGCCACGTCGCGCACCCCGCTCTGGAAGCGCACCGCGAAGGGCTTCACGGTCGCCGCCGTCTCGTCGATGCGAACGACCTCGCCGAGCTCCTCGCCCGCCGGACCCTTGGCCACGACGCAGTCGCCGAGGCGCAGGAAGGGCGAAAGCCCCGCCACGCGGAAGGCCTGCGCGGACACGTCGATGATATGGCCGCAGATGCGGATCCGCGGCCCTTCCAGCGCAGAGAGGACGGGCGAGGCGTTCGGCAGCGTCACGACTTGGAGCCCAGAACCTCGACGGCCCGGTCGAGCGACTGCTCGGACTGGGTGAGGAAGTTGGCGGCGCTCTCGAAGGCGCGCTGCACTTCGATGAGCCGCGTCATTTCCAGGATCGGGTTGACGTTGGAGCCTTCCACGAAGCCCTGCATCACCTGCACGTCGGTGAACTCGACGATCGGGATCGCGGCGCGGTCGGGAACGACGGCCGAGGGGCCGGCGCGCGTGAGGTCGGCGCCCGCCGGCATCTCGAAGAGGCCGACGGCCCCGATCTGGCGGCCGTTCTGCGTGATCATGCCGTCGCGCGCCACGGTGATGGGCCCGGCGGTCGGGTCCACCTGCAGGGGGGCGTTGCCGACGTCGAGGATCGGGTCGCCCGAGACCGAGCGCAGCGTGCCTTCGGCGTCCATCTGCATGCGCCCGTCGCGGGTGTAGACCGTGCCCTTCGGCCCCTGCACGGCGAAGAAGCCGTTGCCGGAGACGGCGAGGTCGAAACCGTTGCCGGTCTGCGTCATCTCTCCGGCCCGCGTCGAGATGTACTGCTCGCCCTTGGAGACGAAGGCCACGGGCTGGGCGTCGGCGCGCGACAGATAGGTCTCGAACTTCACCTCCTCGGCGCGGAACCCGACGGTGCGGGCGTTCGCGATGTTGTTGGCGATCGTCTCGAGGCGTTTCTCGGTGGCGAGCTGCGCGGAAAGCGCGACCGGAAGGGAGGTCTGCATCGGAAGGTCTGGTTCCCTGCGGGCGGCGCCGTGCCCTGAAGGGCAGGACGCGCCGAGCCATCGGTGATCGTCCGGGCGGAAGGCGGCGGCCGCCGGGCGGCCGTTCGTGCGGGGACTCCCCCTTCCTCCGGAACGAGCCGGACCTTCGGAAAACTTACTTGCGCCAGCCTGTTCCGGCCCCCGTCAGGCTCGCACAAGTCGCTCTCCCTAACTCATCTGGGACACTGCAAAAGGGAACCGCAATGGGCATCGTCCTCGGACTCATCGTCACGCTGTCTTGCGTGCTCGGCGGCTACATCGCCGGGGGCGGGCATCTCTACGTCCTCTGGCAGCCCTACGAGCTCCTGATCATCCTGGGCGCCTCCTTCGGCACCTTCCTCGTGGCCAACCCGATGAAGGTCGTGAAGGACACGGGCAAGGGCATCCTCGAGGCGTTCAAGAACAAGGTGCCGACGCAGGCCGACTACCTGCAGCTCCTGTCCTGCCTCCACTCGATCATGCGCGAGATGCGCTCCAAGCCGCGTTCGGAGGTCGAGGAGCATGTCGACAATCCGGAGGCCTCGGCGATCTTCTCGGCCTATCCGAAGATCCTCAAGGACAAGGCGATGCTCGCCTTCATCTGCGACTACTGCCGCCTCATCATCATCGGCAACGTCAAGTCCTTCGAGATCGAGGCGCTGATGGACGAGGAGATCCAGACGATCACCCACGACACGATGAAGCCGAAATACGCGCTCCAGGACGTCGCCGACGGCCTGCCCGCGCTCGGCATCGTGGCCGCCGTCCTGGGCATCGTGCACGCCATGGGCGCGCTCGACCAGGGTCCGGAAGTGCTCGGCCATCTCATCGGCGCCGCGCTCGTCGGCACCTTCGCCGGCATCTTCTTCTCCTATGCCGTCTTCGGCCCGCTGGCGACGAAGGTGAAGGTGGTGCGCGAGAAGAACCTGCGCCGCTTCACGATCGTGAAGCAGACGCTGATCGCCTACATCAACGGCGCCATGCCGCAGGTCGCCCTGGAATACGGCCGCAAGACGATCTCCGCCTATGACCGGCCGAGCATCGACCAGGTCGAGAACGAGACGATCGGCGGCGGTGCCCCGCAGGCCGCATGACGCAGGAAGGGACCGAGGGACACATGGCCTCCACCGGCGAACGGACCATCGAGGCGCAGATCCGATCCGCCTCCAAGCTCGAACCCGAGCGCCTGCCGCGGCTGCGGCTCCTGGGCGAGGAATGGGCGCAGAGCGCGGCCGACGCGCTCAACAAGGACTACGCGGCCAAGGTCGCGGTCGTCCTGACCGAGGTTGCCTCGCTCACCGTCTCGGACGGGGCGGGCGAGATCGACGGCCACGCCATGGCCGCGGTCGTGCGCTCCACCAAGTTCCGCGAGATCGGCTTCGCGGTTGCCGACGCGCGCTTCGCCAATGTCTGCGTCGAGGCGACCTTCGGGGGCACGGGCCTTCTCGAAGACACCGTGCGCCCGATGACCAAGCTCGACCGCCAGTTCGTCCAGACGGCGCTCACCACCTTCGTCGCCGCGGGCAACGACCCTTTCGAGCCGGTCCTGCCGCTCGACGTGGCACTCGGCGACTTCTTCTTCGCCGCGATGGACACCGAGTTCGACGAACTCCTGGCGCCCGACGCGCGCGCCTTCATCGAGTTCGCCTTCACCGTCTCGCTCGGCCGCAAGTCCAGCGAGATCCGCGTGGCGCTGCCCGAGCGCATCTTCGCGCCCCATCGCCGCAAGCTGGTCGCCATGCCCGAGGAGGCGCCTCCGATCGCCGACGAGCGCTGGGCGCATGACATCGAGCTCGGCCTGCAGCTCGCGGACCTCGAAGTGCGCGCCATCCTCGACGAGCAGGAGATCACGCTCGGCGACGTCGCGCGATTCCAGCTCGGGCAGACGCTCGTCCTCAACGCGACGATGGAGAGCCTCGTCGTCATCGAATGCGAGGAGACGCGTCTCTTCCGTGGCCGCATGGGCACCTCGCGCGATTCCTATGTCGTGCGCGTGGAGGAGAAGATCGACCCGACCGAGGAGTTCATCGATGACATCCTATGTGATTGATTTCATCCTCATCGCCGCGCTGGTCGTCGTCGGCTGGCGCACGGGCGCGATGTATCGCGAATTGCGGGCGCTGCGACAGGAAAGCTCCAGTTTCGCGCGCGCGCTGAAGGCCTCGGACCTGTCGATCAACAAGGCGGCGCATGCCGTCGTGATGCTGCGCAGCGAGGGCGTCGACACGCTCCGCGCGCTGGAGAAGGCGACGGGCGAGGCCCGCGACCTCGCCCAATGGCTGCACGAGGCCATGGAGACCCCGCTCGCCCGTCAGGCGAGCCCCGCACGGCCCGCTTGCGTCGAGACGTCGGCGATCCCGGCCGAGGCCGCCCCGGCGCCCGCGCCGAGCGCGCCCTCGTCCCGCCCGCAGCGTCCCTTCGGCCGCGTCGGCACGGGCGCCGAGCGCCTCGCCGCGGCCGGCTTCCGGACCGTCGAGCCGATCGCCGTTGCGAGCCTCGAGACGTCCGATCGGGCAGGCGCCGCGCCGGCGATCAAGCTCGATCGCAGCATCGTGCCGCCGATCGTCAAGCCCGAGCGCAGCTTCGCCAAGCGCCTCGAGTCCCGCCTCGCGCCAGCCACGGCGGCTAATCGTTAACGAAGACGGGCCGAAACTCGGCCCGCCGCGAAGAAAGAGGGACGGCGCGCGACGGCCATGAGGGCCACCGGCGCGCCAGGGCCCAAGACGGGGAACGGGTGTCATGATCGACGAAGACGACATCAGCATGCTGGACACGGCTGAGGACGCGCAGGACGATGTCGCCGAGGACGGCGGCTTCTCCTTCGACGGCGGGATGCAGGACTTCGCCGAGGCGCAGGACGAGGACGACGACATCGACATGAGCGCGCTCGCCCCCGGCGTCGCGCCCCGCTCCAAGGCGGATCTGGCGATGATCATGGACATTCCGGTCACGATGCAGGTCGTGCTCGGCACCGCCGTCATGCCGGTCGCCAATCTCGTCAAGCTCGGCCGCGGCGCGGTCGTCAAGCTCGACACCAATATCGGCGATCCCGTCGATCTCATCGTCAACGGCCGCATCGTGGCGCGTGGCGAGGTCGTGGTGCTGGAGACCGAGGAATCGCGCTTCGGCATCACGCTCACCGAGATCGTGCCGCCCGGCTCGCGGCCGCAGCGCACCAAGAACGGCGGCGTCTGACCGCGATGTCCCTTGGCACCTATTCCGAGCTCGGGGGTACGCGGTCCGCCGTCCCCGGTCCCGCCCGCGCGGCGATCATCCTGCTCGCGATGGGCCAGAACGGCGCGTCGCGGGTTCTCAAGCACCTCAACCCGGACGAGATCCGCTCCCTGCGCGAGGCGGTCGCCGGCCACGAGCCGGTGACGGCGCAGGAGATCGAGGATCTCGTCGGCGAATTCCAGGAGGAGTTCAAGGCCGGCCCCGGCCTTGCCGCCCTCGACGACGAGATGGTCAAGCTCCTGCGCGGGGCGCTCTCGAACGACGAGATGACCGCGATCTTCGGCGACGAGAGCTTCATCGATCCCTCGCTGTTCACCGGCCCGACGCGGACCGTCTGGGAGAATCTCGAACGGCTCGGTCCCCAGAAGCTCGCCAAGACGATCCTCGCCGAGCATCCGCAGGTCATCGCGCTCGTCATCTCCAAGCTCAGCGCCGAGGCGTCCGCGGCGACCGTGGCCCAGTTCGAGCCCGGCCTTCGCAACGAGGTCATGCGCCGCGTCCTCTCGGGCGAGACCATGCCCGAGGCGACCGTCGCCCTCGTCGAGGACCGGCTGAACGAGATCTTCGTCGCGGGCTCCGGCAACGAGGAGCGGCAGGCCCGCCGCGCCGCGCTCGCCGAGATCGCCAACCGCATGGAGAAGGTCCAGGCCGACGACTTCATCACCTCGATCGAGACGAGCGAGCCGGAAGAGGCGAGGGCGATCCGCAGCCTGATGTTCGCCTTCGAGGACATCCCGGCGATGCCCAAGAAGTCGCGTCTCCTGCTGTTCGACGACGTGCCGACCGAGACCGTGACCCTCGCGCTGCGCGGCGCCGACGCGGCGCTCGCCGAGGCGGTCACCTCCTCGCTCGCCGCCAGAGCCCGGCGCATGGTGGAAGCCGAGCTCACCCGCCCGGCCGAGGCCAGCAAGAAGGACGTGGCGATCGCGCGCCGCACCATCGCCTCGCTCGCCCTGCGCCTGTCGCAGGAGGGCAAGATCGCGCTGAAGGAAGAGGACGGTTCCGGCGAGTAGCCGGACGCCCGACAAGGGGCGAGGGGCGGCGCTCCTCGGCCCGCCCCCTTTCGGTCGCCGGACATGAGGTCCGGCGCTGCCCCGCAGGGGGTCGCATGACGAAGCCGCCGGGTCGCCGGCGCGCCAGGCCCGCATGAAGCGGGTTCTTAAGACCGGATAGGGCAGGTTCGCCGTGGCCGACAATGCGGAAAAGGACTCCAAGACAGAAGAGGCGACGGAGAAGCGGGTCCGCGACACGATCGAGAAGGGCAATCTGCCCCACTCGCGCGAAGCCCCGATCCTCGCCTCGCTGCTCGCGGGCTTCGCCTTTCTCGCGTTCCAGGTGCGCGGTGTCGCCGGCGGATTCGCATCGGATCTTCGGAGCACCTTCGAGAACCCGAACCAATGGTCGATCGAGAATGGTGCGGACGCCCTTCGATTCCTGCAGACCGTCGCGCTTCAGGCGGGCACGTTCCTGGCGCCCGCCACCGGGCTGTTCCTGGTCGCCGGCATCCTCGCCTCGGTCCTGCAGAACCCGCCGCAGATCAATATCGAGCGCGTGCGGCCCAAATATTCCAACATTTCGCTGGTCCAGGGTTGGAGCCGCCTCTTCGGCGTGCGCGGCTTCACCGAATTCGGCAAGGCGCTGTTCAAGTTCGCAGGCGTCACGATCATCGTCGGCTGGCTGCTCGGCGGGGAGCTGCACACGACGATGAACACGATGTTCTCCGATCCCGCCCAGCTTCCCGAGACGCTGCTCACGCTCGCCATGCAGCTGCTCGCCGCCGTCTCGGTCGCCACGATCGTGCTGGTGGCCGCCGACCTTCTCTTCTCCCGCTTCCACTGGCGGCGCGACCTGCGCATGACCAAGCAGGAGATCAAGGACGAGCACAAGCAGTCCGAGGGCGATCCCGCCATCAAGGCGCGCCAGCGCCAGATCGCGCGCGAGCGCACCCGCAAGCGCATGATGTCGGAGGTGCCCAAGGCCACCCTCGTCATCGCCAACCCGACGCATTACGCCATCGCGCTGCGCTACGTGCGCGAGGAGGGCGGCGCCCCCGTCGTCGTGGCCAAGGGCACCGATCTCGTGGCGCTCAAGATCCGCGAGATCGCCGAGGCGAACGACGTACCGGTGATTGAAGACAAGCTCTTGGCAAGGTCGATGTACGATCATGTCCAGATCGACCAGATGATCCCGCCGCAGTTCTTCAAGGCGGTCGCCGAGTTGATCTACTTCCTGCACACGCGCACGGCGGAACGCCTGGGTCTGGGGACCGCCTGACGAAAGGTCCATGAGGTTCAATAAGGCGGACTGGCGAAATCATCGCGCCGGGAACCGCCCTGCGCAAGCGGCGGACGACGAGACGACCATGGCCTTTGCAGAGGCCGAGAGGCGGTGCTTGCAGCCGTCGAGAGCAACGAAGCGGACCACGCAGGGGCGATCCATCGCCATGGCGTCGGGTCCGGAGTGGACGGGTTTCATGGGTTCTCATTTCATGACGGACTTTCGCAGCAGGCACATGGGCGAGCGGGAGAAGATCCTCGCCGACGGTTTGCGCGAGGTCATCGCCGAGCTGCGTCTCGTCGATGTCGTCGACTACATCGCGTTCCTTCGGCTGGAGCGCATGGCCAACATCGCCGACATCGTCTCCTCTTCGGCGCAGCTCTACATGAAGCCGGGAACGCTCACCTTCGCCGACGACGGCGAGATCACGCTCGGCTGGTCGACGCCGCCGGTGGTCAATCTCGAGATGCTCTTCCGCCATGCCGGGGTCTCCGCCCAGTTCAAGCTCGGCCTCAGCGCCGCCTCGGCCTATGTCGAGATCCACTATCTCGCCTTCGAGAAGACCGACGACGCGCCCGAGGCGAACACCGCCCAGCTCGCCGCCGCCGTCGCCGACGCGCGCTACCGCCCCAAGGCCTGAAGGGGCCGCCGGACGGCCACGCACTGTCAGGACCGGACAGGCTCCGAAGGGGCGGCGAAAGCCGCCCCTTGGTCGTTCCAGGTGCTTCCCCCGGCCGTTAAGGTTTCGTTAAGCTTTTGAAACTCCTGACGTAGCGGCGCCGGCGACAAGCTTCGGACAAGTGCGCGGGCCTAAAAGTCTTTCAGATGCATGAAAGGCTTCCCCATGGATCAGGTCTATCTCTTCGGACTCGCCTCGCGCCGCAGCGAATGGCTCTCGACGCGCCAGACGGTGGTGGCCGAGAACGTCGCCAACGCCAACTCGCCGGGCTTCAAGGCCCGAGACGTCACGCCCTTCCAGGACGTGATGCAGGCCACGCGCCTTGCCATGGCAGGCACGAGCGGCGCGCACATGACGGACGGCGTCGAGACCGGCCTCGTCGTCGAGGACCAGCGCGACCGCTCCTGGGAAGTCACCCATTCCGGCAACTCGGTGAGCCTGGAGCAGGAGATGCTCAAGGCCGGCGAGGTCCAGGCGGACTACTCGCTGACCTCGTCCATCACCAAGGCCTTCCACCGCTTCTATCTCACCTCCGTCAAGGCCTGACGCCCATGGATCCGATCGTCTCCTCCCTCAAGATCGCGGCCAGCGGTCTCGAGGCGCAGTCGAACCGCCTGCGCATCGTCTCGGAAAACATCGCCAACGCGCGCTCCACCGGCGAGACGCCCGGCAGCGATCCCTATCGCCGCAAGACGGTGAGCTTCGAGAGCGAGCTCGACCGGCTGACGGGCGCCAACATGGTCAAGATCGGCCGCTACGACACCGACCGCAGCGATTTCACCATCGAGCACGATCCCGGCAACCCGGCCGCGGACGCGGACGGCTACGTGAAGACGCCGAACGTCAACATGCTCTCGGAAATGGCCGACATGCGCGAGGCCAACCGCTCCTACGAGGCCAACCTGCAGGTCATCAAGCAGGGCCGCGACCTCATCTCCATGACCATCGATCTCCTGAGAGGCTGAGCGGATGATCTCCCCCATCGACGGCGCGAGCGCGCGCCTCTCCACCGGTTCCCTCGGCCTGTCGGGCGTCTCCGCGCCGAGCGCGGCCTCCTTCGGCGGCGCCGGCGCTGTCGGCGCTCCCGATTTCGCCAGCGTCATGAAGCAGGTCGCCAGCGACGCCGTCGGCACGCTCAAGACCTCCGAGACCGTCTCCATCGACGCCATGCACGGCAAGGCCTCGACCCAGGCGGTCGTCGACGCGGTCATGAACGCCGAGCGCACGCTCCAGACGGCCGTCACGCTGCGTGACAAGGTCGTCTCCGCCTATCTCGAAATCTCGCGCATGGCGATCTGAGAAAGACCGATCCGATGAGAGCCCTTGCCATTGCCGCCACCGGCATGAACGCCCAGCAGACCAATGTGGAGGTGATCGCGAACAACATCGCGAACATCAACACCACCGGCTACAAGCGCTCGCGCGCCGAGTTCACCGATCTCCTCTACCAGGTCGAGCGCAAGGCCGGCGTGCCGGCGCGCGGCGGCGAGGGCGTGGTGCCCGAGGGCGTCCAGATCGGCCTCGGCGTGCGCACGGCCGCCGTGCGCACCGTCCATATCCAGGGCTCGCTGCAGCAGACCGGCAACCAGCTCGACGTCGCCATCAACGGCGAGGGCTATCTGCAGGTGCAGGGGCCGGGCGGCGAGACGCTCTACACGCGCGACGGCGCGATGAACACCAACGACCAGGGCCAGATCGTCACGCTCGACGGCTTCCTCCTCGACCCGCAGATCACCGTGCCGCAGGAGACGACCAAGATCTCGATCAACCGCTCGGGCGAGGTCTATGCCACGGTCAACGGCGCCGAGCAGCTGCTCGGCCAGCTGACGCTCGTCACCTTCGCCAACAATCCCGGCCTGTCGGCGCGCGGCGGCAACCTCTTCGGCGAGACCGAGGCCTCGGGCGCGGCGGTCGCCGGCGTTCCCGGCGATCCCGGCTACGGCACGATCGAGCAGGCCTATCTCGAAGATTCCAACGTCGATCCGGTCAAGGAGATCTCCGAACTCATCTCCGCCCAGCGCGCCTACGAGATGAACTCCAAGGTCATCCAAGCGGCCGACGACATGTCCGGCGTCGTCTCCAAGGGCATCCGCTGACGTCCCGAGAGCCCGCGCGGGCCCTTCGCCGCGGCCTCCGGAGCCGCGGCACGGCAGATCGCCTCCTCCTTCCAAAGATCGCAGAAAGGCTCGCGGACATGGTCCGACCGAAGACCCTGGCGCGCCTCGCGGCGCCGCTCCTCGGCCTCGCGGCGCTCCTCCAGGCCCAGGCGCCCGCCGGTGCCGCCGAGCTGACGCTGCCGGTGCCGACCGTGGTCATCTATCCAGGCCAGTCGATCCTGGAGAAGGGCGTGTCCACGCAGCGCTTCAAGCTGCCGGCCGAAAAGATCGCCGCCTATGTGGTCGAGGACGGCATGCTCATCGAGAAGCTGGCGCGGCGCACGCTGCTGCCGGGCCAGCCGATCCTCCTCTCGGACCTGCGCTCGCCCGACCTGGTGCGCGCCGGCGTGCCGACGCCCATCACCTATTCCGAACCCGGCGTGTTGATCCAGGGCCTCGGCATCCCGCTCGCCTCGGCGGGGGAGGGCGACATGGTGCGCGTGCGCAATTCCGACAGCGGCATCACCATCAGCGGCATCGTCGCCGCGGACGGCTCCATCGCGGTGCTGGCCCAGTGACGCGCCCCTTCTCCATCCGCGTCGCGCGGCTCGCCGCCGCCCTCCTGACGCTGTTCCAGACCACGCCCGTCTTCTCGGCCGACTATCTCCAGGGCCAGGCCGCGGACGGCGTGGCCTACGAGGCCGGCATCGGCGCGCGCGAGAGTTTCCGCACCGTGCGCCCCGGCCAGAACGCCCTGCGCACCACGGGCGTGCGCATCAAGGACGTGACGACCATCAAGGGCGTGCGCGAGAACCAGCTCGTCGGCTACGGCCTCGTCATCGGCCTGCAGGGCACGGGCGATTCCCTGCGCAACTCGCCCTTCACCGAGCAGTCGCTGCAGTCGATGCTCGACCGCATGGGCGTCAACGTGCGCAGCAACAATCCGCGCACCAAGAACGTCGCGGCCGTCGTCGTCACCGCCGAGCTTCCCGCCTTCGTCGGCATCGGCTCGCGCATCGACGTGTCCGTCTCCTCGCTCGGAGACGCGCAGTCGCTGATGGGCGGCACGCTCGTCATGACGCCGCTCTACGGCGCCGACGGCGAGATCTACGCCGTCAGCCAGGGTTCGCTCGCCGTCTCCGGTTTCACCTCCGAGGGCGAGAGCGAGCGTCTGACGCAGGGCGTGCCGACGGCCGGGCGCATCGCGGGAGGCGCGATCATCGAGCGCGAGGTGCCGCGCGCCACCGTCGAGACCGACAAGATCACGATGGAACTGCGCAATCCCGACTACCGGACCGCGATCCGCGTCGTCGACGCCATCAACGCCTACGCCTCGCAGCGCTACGGAACCCTCGTGGCGCGCGAGAACGACCTGCGCTCGATCTCGCTGACGCGGCCGGGCAAGATCTCCTCCACGCGCTTCATCGCCGAACTCGGGGACCTGAAGATCGAGCCGGACCAGGCCGCCAAGGTCGTCATCGACGAGCGCACCGGCACCGTCGTCATCGGCAACGAGGTCCAGATCTCGACCGTCGCGGTGACCCACGGAAACCTCACCGTGCGCATCACCGAGATGCCGAACGTCTCGCAGCCGGCGCCCTTCTCGAACGGGCAGACGGTCGTGACCTCCGACACGCTGGTGGAAGCCAATCAGGAAGGCGGCAACTTCGCCTTCGTCGCCGGCGCCAATCTCGAAACCGTGGTGCGCGGTCTCAACCGCCTCGGCCTGAAGCCGACCGGGATCATCGCGATCCTGCAGGCAATCAAGACCTCGGGCGCCCTGCAAGCCGAACTGGTGGTCCAGTGATGTCGATCCAGACGAAAACCCGTCCCGCGCTTCGCGGCCTCTCCGCCGCCCTGTGCCTCGGTGCCTTCCTGATGCAGGCCTGCGCGGCGCGGGCGGAAGAGGCCAAGGCCGGCGCGGACGCCAGGCCCGAACCCGTCACGAAGGTGCGCGTCGTCTCGCCGGACGGGCGAACCGAACTGGTCGCGCCCGAGCCCTCCGAGGTCGAGCGCTACTGCGCGGCCATCGCCGATCCGGCCCGCGACACCCGCGCCGGGCTCCAGCAGAAACGCCTGCAGGAGCTCGAGGCCCAGGTGAGCGCCAAGGTCGACGAGCTCGAGGCCAAGCGCCGCGAATACCAGGACTGGCTGGAGCAGCGCCGGGCCTTCATCGAATCCACCTCCACGATCATGCTCGACATCTACGCCAAGATGAAGCCGGACGCGGCGGCCTCGCAGCTCGCCGGCATCGAGCGCACCACGGCGGCGTCCATCATCGCCAAGCTGAAGTCGCGCCAGGCCGGCGACATCCTCGCCGAGATGCCGGCCGAGGTCGCCGCCGAGATCGCCAACCTCATCGTCGAGAAGACCGACAAGGCGGCCGCCAACGCCGTCAGCGCCAAGCGGCAGGGATAGACCATGCGTTCCAAGATCCTCCTCGCGCTGGCCGGGCTTGCCGCCCTCGGCGGCTGCTCGACGACCCGCGAAGACTTCAACACCGCGCCGGCCCTCTCGCCGCCGGGCGCCGGCCTCTACCAGTATCAGGGCTACGTGCAGCCCGTCGGCTACCAGCCGACGCTGGGGCCGCGCGCCAACTCGCTCTTCACCGACCGCAATTCGGACTATTTCCGCGACACGCGCGCCCTCGACGTCGGCGATATCGTGACCGTGCGCATCGCCATTTCCGACAAGGCCAAGCTCGACAACAACTCCAAGCGCTCGCGCGAGTCGGGCGTCGATATCGGCGCCGACGTGAACCCGACCTATAACGGCTCSCCCTTCCTCGGCACGCTCGGCGGCAAGATCGGCCTGACGGGCGGGACGAACACGGCCGGCAAGGGGACGGTGGACCGTTCGGAGAAGATCAATCTCTCGGTCGCCGCGCAGGTCACGCAGGTCCTGCCGAACGGCAACCTCTTCATCTCGGGCCAGCAGGAGATCCGCGTCAACTACGAGGTGCGCGTCCTGTCCATCGCCGGTGTCATCCGGCCGGGCGACATCCTGCCCGACAACACGATCCCCTACGACAAGATCGCCGAGGCGCGCATCTCCTACGGCGGGCGCGGGCGCCTGACCGAGGTGCAGCAGCCCGGCTGGGGCCAGCAGGTGCTCGACGCGGCGATGCCCTACTGACGCGGCACACCGGCAGGACCACGATGCGAGGCGGGGAGGGCGTCCTTCCCGCCCCGCACGCCGTGGCGGCTCCGCTCCCCGCCGCGCGGTCGGCAAGCCTCGTGTCAGGTCGATCCCCTACATCCTGAGACCAGGCGGCCGCCATGATGGCGCCCGTCGCGCTGGGCGAGCCACGCCCGTCGTGCGAAGGATCTGGCAGAGATGACCG
Organism: Aurantimonas sp. Leaf443; assembly: GCF_001425575.1. Classification (GTDB taxonomy): domain Bacteria; phylum Pseudomonadota; class Alphaproteobacteria; order Rhizobiales; family Rhizobiaceae; genus Leaf443. The sequence goes on from NZ_LMRD01000006.1 coordinate 384,542, forward strand.
ACTTGAGCGGCAGCGATCTCGCCGCGGCGATGATCGCCGAGGCGGCCGGGGGCGAGAAGAAGGCCTCCAAGTTCAGCCTGAAGAGCATCCTGCCCGTCGCCATCCTCACGGTGGTCGCCATCGCCGGCGGCACCGGCGTGGGCATTCTCCTGTCCGGCAACAGGGCGGCCGCCCCCGAGGCGCCCGTCGCCCATGCCCCGGCCGAGGCCGAGGCGGTGGACGAGGCGCAGGCGGCCGCCGCGCGCGCCTCGCAGGACGATCCCATCGTGCTCGTGCCGCTGAAGACGACCATGACCGAGATCGCCTCGCCGCCCAAGACGCGCGTGCGCCTCGATGCGTCGATCCTCATCCATTCCAAGGACGTCGAGGCGCCCGACGTGCTCGCCGCCGAGATCCAGGCCGACACGCTCGCCTTCCTGCGCACGATCGACCTCGTGCAGATCGAGGGCGCGCGCGGCCTCCTGCATCTTCGCGAGGACCTTCGCGAGCGCGCCAAGCTGCGCTCGCCGGCGGTCGTCGACTATCTCGTCCAGTCGCTGGTCGCCGAATGACGCGGGCCGGCCTTCTCGCGGCGCTTCTCCTCGCGGCGAGCCCGGCGCTCGCGCAGGACGGCGGTTCCATCGCGGATGCCGCGCGCGACCTGACCTCGCTCATCCCCGCGGGCGATGCCGCCGTTTCCGGGCGCATCGTGCAGCTCTTCGGCATCGTGACGGTGCTCTCGGTGGCGCCCGGCCTCCTGGTGATGGTCACCTCCTTCACCCGCATCGTCATCGCGCTCTCCATCATGCGCACGGGGCTCGGCCTGCAGTCGACGCCGGCCAATCTCATCCTCATCTCGCTGTCGCTGTTCATGACCTTCTTCGTCATGTCGCCGACCTTCGACCAGGCCTGGCGCGAGGGGCTGAAGCCGCTCATCGACAACCAGATCGCCGAGGAGGAGGCCTTCGAGCGCATCGTCGACCCGTTCCGCGACTTCATGCTGAGCCAGGTGCGCCCGCAGGACCTCGCTCTGTTCGGCGACATCTCCGCCGCCGAGAGCCGCTCGCGCGTCGAGCCGATCGAGCAGGGCGACGGCGAGGGCGAGATCACGGACCTGCGCATCATCGTGCCGGCCTTCATGATCTCCGAACTGCGCCGCGGCTTCGAGATCGGTTTCCTGATCGTTCTGCCCTTCCTCGTCATCGACCTCATTGTGGCGACGCTGACCATGTCGATGGGCATGATGATGCTGCCGCCGACCGTGATCTCGCTGCCGTTCAAGATCCTGTTCTTCGTCCTCATCGACGGCTGGAACATGCTCGTCGGCTCGCTCACGCGCTCGTTCTTCTAGCGGGCGGATCGCGGCGCCACCTTCGAGCGTTGCCGTCTCATCCTCCTCGAGACGAGACACGCCATGCCCCTTCGAACGACCCTCCTCGCGCTCTGCGCCGCCGCTTCCCTTCCGGCGGCCGCGCTCGCGCAGTCGAACCTCGACGCGCCGATCCCGAGCCGCGGCACGCTGGTGCGCAGCACCGATGCCGTGGCGCTGCCCGAGACCGGCGCCAACAGCAACCTGCCGGGCGTCGGCTCCGGCGCGCGGGACGCGGACCGCACGATCTACGGGCCGGGCGGCCTTGCCAACGGCGTCGGCGCCATCGGCAGCGGCCCGCCGTCCACCTCCTCGCACAATCCGGTGACGCTCGATCCCGGCAGCACGAACCCGCTCGGGCTGAGCTTCGACGGCGGCCGGTCCTGAGCCGTCCACGGACGGCGGGCGCGGCGCTTCGGCGCCGCGTTCCATCCGCGCCGCGCACTTTCTTGTGACGGTCCTCGCCCGGCAGACCCGCAACCATCAGGCAGACATGCCGTTGTTGAGGCAAGCCAATCGGCTCACACACCGAACGATACCGAGGAATTGCCCCATGAAGATCCTGACCGCCGCCGCCGTTCTCGCCCTGATGGCCTCGCCGGCCCTCGCCCAGTCCTCGCCCGCTCAGGAAGCCGGCACGATGGCTCCCGCCAACGGCGCGGCCCCGATCGCCTCGACGGTCGACAACAGCAATTCGCAGGCCCAGGCCACCGGCACCGTGCAGCAGAACGGCACGTCCGTGACGCAGACGCCGACCGATGCGGCCGCCAGCTCCGCCACTGGCACGATGACGGGCACGGGCACGGACGCCATGTCCACCTCGTCCACGAAGATGCTGCCGGCCGGCACGCCCTCGACCGGCGCCTCGACGGCGCGCAGCGGCGAGGCCGGTGCCTCCAGCGACGAGGTCACGACACCCTCGGGTGGCGTGGTTCCCGGCCAGACACCGAACTGATCGGTCTCACCGGTCGCATGACGAAAGCGGTGCCCTCGGGCGCCGCTTTTTTCGTTTGCGCGCCCCGTCCGCGCGGCTTTCGCGGGCCGGAGCCCGTGCTAGGGAGACGGAACGGAGCGCCTGGGGCGCGCGGGCGAAGGATGGGTGCGATGGCGGGGATCGAGGACGAGGGCGGGGCCGAGGCGGCGGGCTTCGACGAGGACGCGCTGAGCATCGCCTATGCGCGGGCGCTCGCGGCGGAGAAGGCGGGGCGGCCCGACGAGGCGGCCGAGGCCTATCGCGAATGCCTCGCCATCGACCCGGACGACCATTGCGGCGCGCAGCTGCGGCTCGCGGCGATCGGGCAGGGCGAGGTGCCGGCCTCGGCGGGCGACGCCTATGTGGCCACGCTCTTCGACCAGCATGCGGACGATTTCGAGACCATTCTCGTCGACCAGCTGCACTATGGCGTGCCGGATCTGCTGGCGGAAAAGCTCGCCGCGCTCGGCCTCGGGCCCTTCTCGCGGGTCCTGGATCTCGGCTGCGGCACGGGGCTCGCCGGCGAGGCGCTGCGCGAGGCGGTGACGGGCACGCTGATCGGCGTCGACCTCTCGGAGGGCATGATCGAGACGGCCTTCGACAAGGAGGTCTACGACCATCTCTATATCGGCGAGGCCGTCGGCTTTCTCGAGGAGTTCGAGGAGGACGAGCCCTTCGACCTGATGGTGGCCGCCGACATGCTGCCCTATCTCGGCGCGCTCGACCCTCTTCTGGCGGGCGTGACGGCGCGGCTCGTGCCCGGCGGCCTCTTCGCCTTCTCCTCCGAGACGCTGCCGGAGGCTGAATTCGCGGGCGCCGGCTTCAAGGTGGGACGCGCGCACCGCTTCCACCACGCGCTGCCCTACGTGACCGAACGCCTCGCCACGCACGGGTTCGAACGCCTCTCGGCCGACGAGATCGTGGTGCGCCTGCAGGAGAACGAGCCGGCGCCGGGCCATCTCGTCGTGGCGCGGCGCCGGTGAGGCGGTCGGCCCGAACCCTCGCGGCGCTGGCGGCCGTGGCGGCGCTTCTCGGCGGTTGCGCGGCCAACGAGGCCGGGCGCGAGCCGCCGGCGGGGTTCGAGACGCCCTCGGGCGGTCTGGTGCCCGGGCAGGTGCCGCGCTGAGCGGGCTCGGCGGGGACGACCGGGCGCGGCGGAGCTCCCGAGCTGCGGCCGGCGGCGGCAGCAGGATCGCGGCCGGTGCTCGGGGCCTGGGGATGATGCGCCGGCGTCCTTGCCAGCGCGGGCCGCGTCTGCGAGGGCTCGGGGCCGACCAGGTGCTCAACGAAAGGCCGCGCCCCATGAAGATCCTCGCTTCCCTCCTCCTCGCGACGCTGGCGCTTTCGGCCTGCACGCAGACGACCGATCGCGGCTGGCGCAAGCAGGCCGAGATGATGGACACCGCCGTTCCCCGCTGATCCCGGCCGTCCGGCGCGCGGGAACTGCGGCGCGGCCCGACGGTTCTTCGAGGGACAGGCCGCGCCGCGGCGCGGCGCCTTCGGAGACATGCCATGAGACGGACCGCCCTCGCGCTTCTCCTCCTCGCCGGCCTCGGCGCTTCGGCTCAGGCCGAGCCGCGTCAGGGCGAGGGCCCGGTGCGGCTCTCGCCGCGCGAGGCGGCGGCGGCCGAGCGCATCCGTCTGCGGGACGGCACGGTCGTCACGCGTGTCGGCGACGGCGGAATTCCCTGGCTCTTCGGGTTCGGCAGCGTCTACGGCAAGGCCTCGGCGCGCGAAGTGGTGGACGGGCAGACCGATTCCATCCTGCGCTCGACGCCCTCGAACGGGCTCGTGCCGGGTCAGGACCCGAAATAGACGCCCGACGCCGATCGGCCGAGGCACGGGTCGAAGGCCCGCGCCCGCATGGCGCCGCTTCGAGCCGTCCGGCCGTCGGGGCCGCGCCTCGGATCCGGGCGCCAAGCGCGACCGGTCGGCCTTATCTCCCCGCCGACAGGGGCGCGCGCTCGCACCGCCGACGCGGCCGGGCGGGTTCGACGAGCCGCTCGGCGCCGGGGGCGACCATGAAGGAGCGGCCGACCCCCGGCGTTCCACGCGAATGCTGCGGGGCTTGCCCGCCGGGTGCCTGCCCGGCGGCTGACAGAACCTTCGACCGGGCGGCTTCCCCGGCCTCAAGCGGCGTGAGCCCGAAATTTGTCCCTGGCCACACGGCTTTCGGGGTTCCCTCGGGTTGGTCCGCGGCGAAGGCTTTTAATCGCCCCCGCCGGTCCTGCCTCGTCCCGCCCGGGCGGCGACCCCTCCGGAAGAGGCCCTCCACCCGGATCCGCCCGCCGGCCTCCGAACGATCCCGGCGATCGTCCGCGCTTGTGGCGTGAGCCGGCGGTGAGGGGAGTATGGGAGACGGGCGGAGGGGTGGGGATAAGTTTTGGAGTCAAACTACGTCGAGCATCAGCCGTAGTTATCTCGGACCATTCACTGAGCGTCCATGGCAGCTTACTATTGTAGAAAGCTCCCGCTGTGAAAGACCTTTTCTCATTTTTGGCCTTCACGTCTGTCCGATATACGCTGCTTCGTCTACACTCCACCGTATCCCACGACGCTTCATGAAGCTTTCATTTAAACCCGGAATTCGTCGCTATACTCCTTCAACGGCCTGTACAAAAAAACCGCCAAGCAGGATGAATAATAAAGCGCAGTAAAAATAAGTATACATAGAAGCGAAATTTTTCGATTCGAATCCACCGGATTCATGGAGAAATATATTATAAGAGATGTTGAGTAAATCATAATGGCGCTAATAAAGAAGTGATTTACGCCAAAATACCTGAATGACTTCATCACAAACAATTGCCAAGACACAAATAGAGCGGATGATACTGCAAAATAAGCCGCGGAAGCCCACGCCGAGTAAATGAAAATACCAATGTATACGTTGAATAAGCTTGCGAGTGTCGGTAATTTGTATGTGGCATCATTGGCGTTCCAGCCAATATAGAGGATTGATGTGTAAAATAACACTGCAGATGGGATTGTGGCACTCGCGAAAATCCAGGCTGCGAAGGCACGCAATCCCACCCTCGATAGTAAAAGCAGCATAGTCACGTTAAGGCACCACCCGCTCCCGCAGACGCGAAAGAGTTTGCGCTCAAAAGAAAATACCAGAAGTTGCGTCTTGGCGAAGTGTATTGGTTCGCGGTTCGTGAGGTTGATAACGCACGCTGACTAAGCTGGCCCGCGTAAAACTTTGAACCGCCTCATCGGCAAGCCCAGCCAGCCGCCCCGACGTTGGGTCCGCCTGGATGCGGGCGTCGAGGGCAGCGAGCCTTGGACGGAAGGGTGCGAGTTCTTCCGGCGACAAGGTGACGACGGCCGGTTCGATCCTGTCGAGGCGGGTCATCGGGAGGCTCCGTGCGAGCGTTCGAATGAGTGCGTCGTGGATCATGACCCCGACGCATCGGTTGTTCTATCGCCCCGGCCGCCCCGTCTTCCCCGGCCGGCGCTTCCGACGCTTGTCGTCGCCCGGGTCTTCGTAGCTGCCGAGGCCGATCTTTTCGCGGCGGACGGGTTTGGCACCGTCGGCGGGCTTCACGGGAAGGGGGCCGCGCGCGAGGGGCTTTTCGGTGCGGCCGACGGTCATCTCGTCCAGCGTGTTCTTGCGGAAGAGGGGGACGGGCGTGTCGGTGCCCGGGCCCATGTCGTCGAGCGAGGGGCGGGAGAAATAGGACGGGGCTTCGGCCGGCGCCTCGTCGGGCGCGAGGCGGGAGGCGATGGGTTCGCCGCCGGGGCCGAAGACGGGGTTCTGGCGGTTGCCGCCGCGGCCGGTGAGCGAGACGGGGCCGGTGGCGGTCGCGTCGCCGGTGCCGCGGGGTTTCAGGCTCTCGCCGTTGGGGCCGAAGCGGGCCTTGGGGTCCGGGGCAGCGCCGCGCCGGTTCTTGGCGCCGTGCTTGGTGCGGCCGGTATTGGGGGAGAAGGAGGCTTCCTCCTCGCCCAGCGGGTCGGCGGCGATCTCGAGTTCCTTGGCCTGGAGGCGCTTGATCTCGTCGCGCAGGCGCGCGGCGCGCTCGAAGTCGAGATCGGCGGCGGCGTCGCGCATCTCCTTTTCCAGATGCTCCAGATGCGCCTTGAGGTTGGAGCCGACCATGGCGCCTTCCTTGGCGAGCGCGCCGGTCTCCACGCGCACGTGGTCCTTCTCGTAATAGCTGTCGAGAATGTCGGCGATCCGGGCCTTCACCGATTCCGGCGTGATGCCATGCTCTTCATTGTAGGCCTCCTGCTTCTCGCGGCGCCGGTCCGTCTCGGCGATGGCGCGCTGCATGGAGCCGGTGATCTGGTCGGCATAAAGGAGGACGCGGCCGTCGACATTGCGGGCGGCGCGGCCGATGGTCTGGATGAGCGAGGTCTCGGAGCGCAGGAAGCCCTCCTTGTCGGCGTCGAGAATGGCGACGAGGCCGCATTCGGGAATGTCGAGACCTTCGCGCAGGAGGTTGATGCCGACGAGCACGTCGAACGTGCCGAGGCGCAGGTCGCGGATGATCTCGATGCGCTCCAGCGTGTCGATGTCGGAATGCATGTAGCGCACGCGCACGCCCTGCTCGTGCAGGTATTCGGTGAGATCCTCCGCCATGCGCTTGGTGAGGACGGTGACGAGGACGCGGTAGCCGGCGGCCGCCGTCTCGCGGATCTCGCCGAGAAGGTCGTCGACCTGGGAGCGCGCGGGGCGGATCTCGATCTGCGGATCGGTGAGGCCGGTGGGACGGATGACCTGCTCGGCGAAGACGCCGCCGGACTGTTCCAGCTCCCACGAGCCCGGCGTGGCGGAGACGGCGACGGTGGGCGGGCGCATGGCGTTCCACTCCTCGAAACGGAGCGGGCGGTTGTCCATGCAGGAGGGCAGGCGGAAGCCGTATTCGGCGAGCGTGGCCTTGCGGCGGAAGTCGCCCCGGTACATCGCGCCGATCTGCGGAATGGTGACGTGGCTCTCGTCGATGAAGACGAGGGCGTTGTCGGGCAGGTATTCGAAGAGCGTCGGCGGCGGGTGGCCGGGCTGGCGGCCGGTGAGGTAGCGCGAGTAGTTCTCGATGCCGTTGCAGGAGCCGGTGGCCTCGATCATCTCGATGTCGAAGCCGACGCGCTGCTCCAGCCGCTGCGCCTCGAGCAGGCGGCCGGCCTTGTTCAGCTCGATCAGGCGAAGGCGCAGCTCCTCCTTGATCGACTTCACCGCCTGCTGCAGCGTCGGGCGCGGCGTGACATAGTGCGAGTTGGCGTAGATCTTCACCGACTTCAGGTCGTCGGTCTTCTTGCCGGAGAGCGGATCGAACTCGTGGATCGCCTCGATCTCGTCGCCGAAGAGCGAGATGCGCCAGGCGCGGTCCTCCAGATGGGCCGGGAAGAGCTCGATCGTGTCGCCGCGCACGCGGAAGGAGCCGCGGGTGAAGTCCATGTCGCGGCGCTTGTATTGCTGGGCGACGAGGTCGGCGAGGAGCTGGCGCTGGTCGAGCCGGTCGCCGACCGACATCTGGAACGTCATCGCCGTATAGGTCTCGACCGAGCCGATACCGTAGATGCAGGAGACGGAGGCGACGATGATGACGTCGTCGCGTTCCAGCAGGGCGCGCGTCGCGGCGTGGCGCATGCGGTCGATCTGCTCGTTGATCGAGGATTCCTTCTCGATGAACGTGTCGGACCGCGGCACATAGGCCTCGGGCTGGTAGTAGTCGTAATAGGAGACGAAATATTCCACGGCGTTGTCGGGGAAGAAGTTCTTGAACTCCCCGTAGAGCTGGGCGGCGAGCGTCTTGTTGGGGGCGAGGATCAGCGCCGGGCGCTGCGTGCGCTCGATGACGTTGGCGACGGTGAAGGTCTTGCCCGAGCCGGTGACGCCGAGCAGGACCTGCGTCTGTTCCTGCGACTCCTGGATGCCGGAGACGAGGTCGGCGATGGCGGTGGGCTGGTCGCCCTTCGGCACGTAGTCCGAGGCGAGGCGGAAGGCATGGCCGCCTTCCGACTTCGAGGGCCGCGCCGGGCGGTGCGGCACCCAGATCTCGCCGTTCTTCAGGAGCGGGTTGCCCTCGGAGATGAGCCGCGTCAGCGCCTCGACCGTGGCGGTGACGCCGCCCTCGGGCAGGGCGCCGGCCTCTTCCAGGCTCACATCCATGCCCGAGACGGGGTTGAGCCCGGCGGCGGCGCGCGCCTTGGGATCGGCGGCCACGCCCATCGAGGTGCCGCGCGAGGTGCGCCCGGCCTTCGGCTCGGCGGCGGCGGGCTTCTTCGCCTTGGCGGGCTTGGCCGGTCTGGCGTCGGCGCTGCGCGCGGCGTCCTCCTCGGCGGCGCGGGCGATCTCGTCGGCCCAGCCGGAGATCGGACCGGACAGGGCGTCCGGCGCCGGCTCGCCCTCGAAGGCGGCCTGCGGCGCCTCGCCGAAGCCGGGCGCCAGGCGCTCGGAAGCGTCGGAGAAGTCGAGGATGGGAGAGCGGCGCGGGGCCGGCTTGCGCGTCTTGTCGGGCATCGGCGGAATATGGGCCGCGCGCCCGCCCGAAGGAAGGGGGCGCCGCGTCGCGGCGGGCAACGGGGGCCCCGTTCAGCTTTCGTTGAACTTGGTTGCGATAGGGTGGAGGCGTCCGCTCGAATGTCGCGGATGTCCGGGGGCGATCCGATGGCGTCGCGTATCAAGGGATCACCGCTCGTCCTGACGCTCGCCGCTGCGTGTCTGGCGGTGGCGAGCCCCGTTTCGCCCTCCGGGGCGCAGTCGGCGAAGCTCGTCTGGGGCGGGCCGGTGCCGCAGGCCGGCACGGGATACGTGCCGAGCGCGCCGCGCCGCGGAGAGGCGCGCGAGGCCGCGCCCTTCGGTGCCGGGCCCGTGCCGCCGGCCGAGATCCCCGCCGTCGCCGAAGAGCCCGTCGCCCTACAGCCGCTGCCGCCGGCCCGCCGGGTCGCGCGCCCGCCGGCCTCGGCCGAACTGGAGCCCGCGACGGCCGCGCGCGCCGACGAGGCGAGCGAGCGCAGCCTCTACGAGGACCTGATGGGCGCGAGCCTGCCGCCGGCCGAGGCCGGCGCGACGGAGGTGGACGAGGAAGCGGCACCGGACGGTTCGGCGCTGGGCGAGCGCCCGGACGCGGACGGGCCGGGGCGGCTCTACGATGTCGGGCCGCAGGCGAGCCTCGGCGAGGAGGCCACGGCGGCTCTGTCCGAGCCGGAGCCCATCCTCGAGCCGGACGTCGCGATCGCCCCGGAGCCTGCCGTAAGTGCCGCGCCGCGCGTGCCGGGCCGGGCACCGGCGGGCCTGCGGCCGGTCGCGCGCGTCGGCACGCCCGAGGGCCGCGCGGCGCCGCGCCGCAGCGAGCCGGCCGTGCCGCGCGTCGCCTCGCTGGAGCCCGTCGTGCCGCTCGGGCGCGTCGATCCCGGCCTGCCCGGCGGGCGCGGCGCACTGGAGGACGAGACGCCCGGCGGCTACGTGCCGCTGCCGCGCGCCGAGGCGATGTGCCGGGCGGCCCTGCGCCGGCAGGGCGTGCGCTTCACCGAGGTGGCACCGATCCGGCGCGGCCGGGCCTGCGGCATTCCCCATCCGATCCGGGTGACCTCGGTGGCGGGCAATGTGGCGATGCTGCCGGCGGCGACGCTGAACTGCGCGGCCGCCGCGCGCATTTCCGACTGGGTGCAGGACGAGGTGAAACCGGCGGCGCGCTGGAAACTGTGGAAGACGCCCCGCGCCGTCCTGAACGCCTCCTCCTACCGCTGCTCGACCATCGCGGGCTCGCGCACCGTGAGCGAGCACGCCACCGGCAACGCGCTCGACGTGCGCGGCTTCGTCTTCACCGACGGCAGCGTGTTCGACGTGGAGAAGAAGGGCTTCTTCTCCTTCCGCGAGAAGGGCTTCCAGCAGACCATCCGCCGCTCGGCCTGCGAGAATTTCGGCACGGTGCTCGGCCCCGGCTACAACTACGCCCATCGCGACCACCTGCATCTCGACGCCAAGAACCGGCGCCGGGTCGTGTGCAAGTGAACGGGGGCATCGGTCCTGAGCCGACCAGCCCCGCCGGGTTTTCGGTATCACGATCTGGCACGGAGCCGATCACGAGCGGCGGGGCGGAACTGACGTGTCGCTCGACAAAAGGCCTGTCTGCGTCCTGGATCACGGGGAAAAGCGTGGGATGCATTGATCGGCATGCTTCGAGCCTTGCGGTCACTTAGATCGTATTCTAGTAGCCCTAAAAACCAAACATTCCGTTGTTTTAGAGCAATTCAAAAAAACGCCTTTTTAATCTCACATGACAAGTCTTTAATATTATGACGAAATGACATCTGTTCGTATTTCAGCAAGAGCATAAATGGCCTCACAGTCATTACAGCTTGACCGCGCGCGCTCGGCGTCAAAGAGGAGTTCCGCGCCGTGCCTTATCCGTCATCCAGGCGGCAACCCTATCAAGAAACGCCCAAACATCGTCGTTATCTGGATGAACATAATCTGGACGCTTCGGATCGCTTCCCATTGCATCGAAGATTTTGCGCAGCCATTTTTTGCTTCTGGTGACGTTCAATCCTGGTAGCCAGTGCTCGACTTCACCATTCCTTAGTACGAACAGACCGTATTGATCGAGGCGTTCGAATAAATTTTCGGCCTTTTCCTTCGAAGCGCCGTTAAGTAAAGCAATTCCGCCATTTGACTTAGGTTTATTGTCGTCTGAGATAAGTTCTGACCAGACGTCTGCACGATCCAGCTTTATAGAATTGTGGGGCTTGGGGTAATTTGCGGCTTCCAAGAGAACTGGGAAGTTGGTTTCGGGGTTGAGTGCGTCAATGTCGAGAATGGCGGCCACGGGTATCCCGAGTGCCCGGAGCGGACCGACAATCTTATTGATCGAGTCCTTCCCGTTGGCGTTCAGAAAGAGCGTGTTCGGCGCACCTCGTCCAGATTCTTCTGCCAGAAGCCGCTCGTTGACCTCTTGGTAGAAGGCGCGGTCTGCATCCGCTTCGGTGACCACGACACCTTCGTAAAAGAGGCCCGACAATGCATTTGCAGATCGCAAGAGTGGTTCTTGCATCATGACGCGGATGTCGTCGTTTGAGAGCGCGCGAGCAGTGGCGCTGCCTTGTTGATAGGTTAGCCGAACTACATTGACCTTCGCACCCGACTGAATCGCACCCATTAGGAATTGGCTGCTATGAGTCGATACAAAAATCTGTTTGTCATCTTGGCTCGCAGTCTGGGCGATTTCACGGCCAAGTTTATGGGCCAGCGTGGGGTGTAAAAAGGCTTCCGGCTCGTCAAGGATTATGATCTTCGGGTCGCTTGCGCGCAGTGCTAACAGTATGCCCGTAAAGGCCTTCATTCCGTCGCTCCACTGATGAATGGGACGAGCATTCCTCATCCATTCTATCGTGGCGTCCTCTACGGTTCGCTCGTTTGGTGGGGCCGTGTTCCCATATCGCAGGTGGATCGACGCACCCTCCGAAATGTCCATACCCAGATAAAGGCCGAAGGCATCGAAAAGGACATTCCGTAGCGACTGTCGGCGAGGATCGTCCGTTAGAAGTCTCGCAAAAGTGCTTTGCGGGTTCTTCAAATCGCCTCTATCCTGTTTCGTTGTCAGTTGGATTCTACTTGGCCCATCGAGATTGAGCATATGGTGGGCTGCGTAGAAGCGAACAAAGCAATCCGTCTGGCGAGCAGGATTTTTAAGAATTTCGTAAAAACTTGGGATGTGTACTTGTGTTCTTGAAGTTTTAAAATTTAGGTACACATGATCAGGGAGATCCACTTCCCCCGGGTGTCGTCGATAGTCCGTCGATTTTATTAGAATCGCATCAATTTCTTTAGCTGTATGTTTTCGAAATTGAAGATCCTCAAGAATTGCACGAGGCGTACTTCCTATGCTGCCGAAGTCAGCAATTTCGCGCAGAACTAAGCTCTTCCCCGAGTTGTTTGGTCCAACGAAGATCGTAACGGCGGGCTCGTCTAACACGAGTGGGCCTGACCCTTGTCCCGCGCCAAATCGAAACCTTACATGGTCAATAAGCACAGAAATCTCCTCTTGATGCTGATCGTTAGGCAGCGGCGGTCGGCCACGCATGTCGACACCGTCGCGTGAGGTCCCCGTTCTTCATATAGACGAACGCAGCTGGATGGGCGTTGGACGACCGAAGCAATCGCCGCCGCCCGGCGGCGGGCGGTCAGTCGGCGGCGGGTTCGGGCGGGACGGGGATGGCGTTGCCGTCCTCGTCGATGGCGACCATGACGAAGCTCGCCTCGGTCACCTTCACGCGCTCGCCGGTGATGCGGCGGCGGACATGGGCCTCGATGGCGAGGGTGATGGAACTGCGGCCGACCTTCTCGATCGTCGTGTAGACGCAGAGCGTGTCGCCGATCTTCACCGGCTTCTTGAAGGTGAGCGCGTTGACGGCGACGGTGGCGACGCGGCCATGGGCGCGTTCGCCCGCCCGGATGCCGGCGGCCAGATCCATCTGCGCCATGACCCAGCCGCCGAAGATGTCGCCATTGGCGTTGGCGTCGGCGGGCATGGCGGGAATGCGCACCGTCAACTCGCCCTGCGGCTTCTCTTCGTTCATCACAGCCCCGCCTCCACGCCCCCGTCCCGTCCGGCGCCGGCGCGTGGGGCCCGGCGGCGGATCGCGCCGGGAGCCATAGACCATCGCGCGGCACTTCGCACGCCGGTTGCAGGGGCGCGGCGTCAGCCCACGCGGCGCCCGGCGCGCAGCGGCACGAGTTCGACGGCGAGCATGGCGGAAAAGATCAGCGCGCAGCCGAGAAGCCCGACCGGGCCGATGCGCTCGCCGAGGAACAGGGCGCCGAAGAGCGCGGCGAAGAGCGCTTCGGAGGAGAGGAAGATCGCCGCCTGCGGTGCGCTCGTGTGGCGCTGGCCGATGACCTGGAGCGTGAAGGCGAGGCCGGTGGCGAAGAGGCCGCCATAGAGGATCTCGGGCAGCGCGGCCTGCAGGCCCGCGAGGCGCGGGGCCTCGAACAGGCCGGTGCCGGCGAGCGCCAGAAGGCCGCAGACCGCGAACTGGACGGCGGACAGCGCGAGCGGGCGGCCGCTCGCCGCCACGACGCGGCCGACGGCCATGATCTGCAGCGCCCAGAACAGGGCGCAGGCGACCATCAGGAGATCGCCGAGGCCGAGCGCCGCCCCGCCGCCGCCGAGAAGCGCGATGCCGAGAAAGGCCGCCGCGGCGCTCGGCCAGACGACGGGATGGGGGTGCTGGCGCAGGAGCGCCAGTGACAGGAGCGGCGTGAAGACGACGTAGAGGCCGGTGAGGAAGCCGGCATTGGTGACGCTGGTCGAGACGATGCCGATCTGCTGCAGGATGGCCGCGACGAAGAGAAGCGTGCCCGAGAGGCAGAAGCCGGCAAGCGACCGGCGATCCAAGGGCCGCGCATGCGCCCGGCGGCCCTCGCGCCAGGCGAAGGGCAGGAGCGCCATCGCCGCGATGAGGAACTTGGTGGCGACGAAGGTCCAGGGCCCGATATGCGCCATGGCCGTGGACTGGGCGAGGAACCCCATGCCCCAGACGGCGCCGGCGGTGAGAAGCAGGAAATTGGCGCTTGCGCGGGTCATGGCGGTCTCCGGGCTGTCCGGTGGTCGAAGGCCGGTCGGCCGGGGCGACGGGCGGGCCCTGTCGGCGGGACGGCAGGGGTCACCCGCGCTCTACAGGATGGCGCGCGACGCGTGTAGCGGTTTTGCCAGACGGCGAGGGCGCGCCCGCGCGAAGGCATGTTTCGGCTCGCCGGGACGAGGCGGAGCGGGGCGCTTTTCGCGCCGCAGGAGTTGCGGCATGGTCGCGCCGTCCAGCGCTCCCGGCGCGGGCGGCCACACAAGGGAATCGCCATGGGTTCGTCGCTTCGCATCGCCTTGTCGACCGCCCTGGCCATCGGAACGGTCGCGCCCGCCCGGGCGGGGCCGTCCGCGACCTTCATGGACTGGACGGTCGTGTGCAGCGACGGGCTGGCCTGCTCGGCCTCCGTCTTCCGGGAGGGCGCGGAGGGCGGCCTGCGGTCCCTCGCCATCAGGCGCGCGGCCGGCGGCGACGCGGCTGCCGCGGTGACGCTCGGCGCCGACGGCAGGGCGGCACCGACCGGCCCGGTCGTCTTCACGCCCGACGACGGGGCGGCCGTCTCGTTCTCGGCGGAAGACTTTGGCGTGGACGCGCAGGGCAACCTGACGGCGCGGCCGGGCGAGGTCGGCGCTCGGCTTCAGGCGGCCCTGCGCCGCGGCACGCAGGTGCGCATCGCCTACGAGACGGCGGAAGGGCCACGGGAGGGAACGCTCTCGACCAGGGGCTTCGTCGCGGCGCTGCGCTTCATGGACGAGGCGCAGTATCGCGCCGGCACGGTGAGTGCCCTGGAGGCGAAAGGGCCGGACCCTGCGCGCGCGGCGGCCTTGCTGCCGAAGGACATCGCGACGGCGGCCGACCTGCCGGAGGTGGTCCGCCGGCTTTGGGCCGACGGGGCGGCGGACTGCGCCGCGTTCGACGGCTACGAGCCGGACGCCATCGGCTTCAGCGCGCCCCTCGGGACGGACAGGCTCTTCGGCCTCCTCTGCGGCTCGCCGGGCGCCTACAATTCGATCAGCCGCTTCTATCGCCTGTCGCAGGACGGGTCCGCCGAACCCGTGGCGCTGCCCGGCATGAGCGAGAAGGGGCCGGTCGCGCTCGACTGGGTGATGAACGCGGACTGGGACGACCGGAGCAGGACGCTCACCGCCTTCGCCAGGGGGCGCGGCCTCGGCGATTGCGGCACGTTCGACCGCTGGCATCTGGAGACGGGCGAACTCGGCTTCGTGCTCGTGGAGTCGCGGGCCAAGGACGAGTGCGACGGCGATGTCGGGGACGGGCCGGAAAGCTGGGAGAGGCTCTGGCCGCGTTGAGGCGCCGTCAGTCCGCCGGGCGCAGCGGCGCGAGGAGGCGTTCGAGCCGGGCACGGTTCGTGCCGAAATCGCCGCGGCCGAGCGCCGAGCGCGAATAGAGGAGGAGGGCGGTGCCCTCGGGGCCCGGGCGGGCGCGGATGTCCAGCGTGTCGGGAAAGCGCAGGACGGGCGTGCGCAGCACGTAGCGCCGGTAGAGCGGGTCCGAACCGTCGTCGACGCGGGTGCCGTCGCCCTCGCGCGCGACTTGCTCTTCGAGGCGGGCGAGGAGTTCGCCGGGCGGACGGGCGAAGAGCGGCAGTTCGATCTCCGCCGGCGCGGGGCAGGCGCCGCGGCTGCAGGCGAGCGCGTCGTTCGGCACGGTGCGTCGGCGCAGCGTCGCGAAATCGACGGGGCCGAGATCGGCGGGACCGGCGAGCCGATCCCAGACGCGGGCGGGGCCGATCGCGAAGAACGCGCCGGTGCCCACGACCGCGGCGCCGAGGAGTAAGAGGAACAGGCGGTTGAGGAGACGCATGGAACGGACTCACGAAACGGGCACGAAGCCGTGTGCGGCGAGCGGGAACGATCGAAACCGCCCGGTGTTGCCGAAGCCCCTGCGCTTTTCGTCCGCGAGGGCGCAAACCCATTCGAACCCGACCGGAGTGTTCCCCATGATGTCCCTGTCCAAGACCGCCGCCGCCGCCATGGCTCTTCTCGTGCCGATGGCCGCCCCCGCGCTGGCGCAGCAGGCGGCCGGCGAAAGCGTCGTCGCGATCAAGGGCGTGGACGGGACCGACCACGGCACCGTGACGCTGCGCCAGACGCCGCAGGGCATGCTGCTGGTGGCGGCGCTGAAGGGCGTGCCGGACGGAGAGCATTCCTTCCACGTGCACGAGAAGGGCCTGTGCGAGGCCAAATTCGAGTCCGCCGGCGGGCATTTCAACCCGGACGGCAAGGCGCATGGCTACATGGCCGAGGGCGGTCCCCATGCCGGCGACATGCCGAACTTCACGGCGACCGGCGGGACGGCGAATTTCCAGGTCTTCAACCCGATGATCGGCAGCGGTTCGGCCGCGCTCGACGACGCCGACGGCTCCTCCCTCGTCATCCATTCGGGCGCCGACGACTACGTCTCGCAGCCTGCCGGCAAGGCGGGCGACCGGATCGCCTGCGGCGTGATCCATCCGGCGAAGTAGCCTCCGGCGCGGGTCTTCGGTCGGGCGGCGCGCCCGGCCGGAGACCGGCACCCTCGCGGAACGTCCCCGGCCCCACCTTCGCCCGTCGAAACTTGAGCGTTCGGGGATGGTCCGGGCCTTTCCCGCCCCGCTTGCGCCGCCATATCGCCTTTTTGCGGCAGCGAAGAGAGCGGGACGGCGCATGGGGTTGAACGGAATGGCGCGGCTGGCGGCGGGATGGGGGAGCGTCATCCTCTTCCAGCTCTACGGCTATGGCTGGCTGGAGAGTCTCGGGGCGCCCGTCTGGACGGGCTTCCTCTTCGTATGGCTGCTCGGCGTCATCGTCTGGATGGCCTTCGGCGTGGTGCACGAGGCCGAGGAACTCGCGCATATGCTGGGCGAGCCCTACGGCACGCTGATCCTGACGCTCTCCATCGTCATCATCGAGGTGGCGCTGATCTCGGCGGTGATGCTGGGCTCCG
The DNA here is from genome assembly GCF_001425575.1 of Aurantimonas sp. Leaf443. Lineage (GTDB taxonomy): Bacteria > Pseudomonadota > Alphaproteobacteria > Rhizobiales > Rhizobiaceae > Leaf443. Next base: position 401,335 of record NZ_LMRD01000006.1, read on the forward strand.
AGGCGCCGACGCTCGGGCGCGACACGATGTTCGCCGTCCTGATGATCGTGCTCAACGGCGTGGTCGGCCTCGGCCTCCTCGTCGGCGGCAAGCGCCACGGCGAACAGGTCTACAATCTTCAGGGGGCGGCGGCCTATCTGGCCGTGATGATCCCGCTCTGCGTGATCGCGCTGGTGCTGCCGAACTTCACGACCTCGACGGTGGACGGCTCGCTCTCGCGCATGCAGGCGATCTTCTTCTCGCTCTTCACGATCGCGCTCTACGTGATCTTCCTCGTGCTGCAGACGGGGCGGCACAAGGGCTTCTTCCTCGCGCCCGAGCATGCCAATCCCGGCGAGGCCGCGCACGGGGCGCCGAGCGACACGCCGGACGCGGTGCATGACGACGTCTCCGTCGCGTCCGTCTCCAAGCATATCGGCCTCCTGATCCTCAACATCCTGCCGATCGTGCTCCTGTCGAAGAGCCTCGCGGAGGTGCTCGACTTCGGCATCGCCGCCCTCGAGGCGCCGGCGGCTCTGGGCGGCATCCTCATCGCCATGGTCGTGTTCACGCCCGAGGGCATCTCGGCGCTGAAGGCGATCTCGCAGAATCAGCTGCAGCGGGCGATCAACCTGTGCCTCGGCGCGGCGACCTCGACGCTCGGCCTGACCGTGCCGGCGGTGCTTGCCATCGGCCTCCTGACGGGCAGCAACGTCGTGCTCGGCCTCTCGCCCGCCAACATGGTGCTTCTCGTCACGACGCTCATCCTCTCCTCGCTGACCTTCTCCGGCCCGCGCACGACGATGCTGGAAGGGGCGGTGCACCTGACGATGTTCCTCGTCTTCATGGTGCTGGTGTTCAGTCCCTGAAAGATCGCCGCCCGGACGGGAGGCCCGGCACCGGCGCCGGCTTGCGCGCGACCGGCGGGGCGATTAAGGCTCCCGCGGGCCGGTTCGGGCCCGATCCAGTCCATTCGGAGCCTCGACCCATGGCATTTCTCGCCGACGCCCTCGACCGCGTGAAGCCGTCCGCCACGATCGCCGTCAGCCAGAAGGCGCGCGAGCTGAAGGCCAAGGGTCGCGACGTGATCGGCCTGGGCGCCGGCGAGCCGGACTTCGACACGCCCGACAATATCAAGAAGGCGGCGATCGAGGCGATCGAGCGCGGCGAGACGAAGTACACGCCGATCTCCGGCATTCCCGAGCTGCGCCAAGCGATCTCGAAGAAGTTCAAGCGCGAGAACGGGCTCGACTACGCGCCCGAGCAGACGATCGTGGGCACCGGCGGCAAGCAGGTTCTGTTCAACGCCTTCATGGCGACGCTCAATCCCGGCGACGAGGTCGTCATTCCCGCGCCCTACTGGGTGAGCTACCCGGAGATGGTGGCGATCTGCGGCGGCACGCCGGTCTTCGTCGAGGCCGGCATGGAGACCAACTTCAAGCTCTCGCCCGAGGCGCTGGAGAAGGCGATCACGCCGAAGACCAAGTGGTTCCTCTTCAACTCGCCCTCCAACCCGACGGGCGCGGCCTACACGCATGCCGAAGTGAAGGCGCTGACCGACGTCCTGATGCGCCACCCGCATGTGTGGGTGATGACCGACGACATGTACGAGCATCTCGTCTACGGCGACTTCACCTTCGCGACCCCGGCGCAGGTGGAGCCCGGTCTCTACGAGCGCACGATCACCATCAACGGCGTCTCCAAGGCCTATGCGATGACCGGCTGGCGCATCGGCTATGCCGGCGGGCCGCTGCCGCTGATCAAGGCGATGGACATGATCCAGGGTCAGCAGACCTCGGGCGCCTGCTCCATCGCGCAATGGGCGGCCGTCGAGGCGCTGAACGGCACGCAGGACTTCATCCCGAAGAACCGCGACCTCTTCCAGAGCCGCCGCGACCTCGTGGTCTCCATGCTGAACCAGGCGACCGGCATCGAATGCCCGACGCCCGAGGGCGCGTTCTACGTCTATCCCTCCTGCAAGGCGCTGATCGGCCGGCGGACCGAGGGCGGCACGGTGATCGACAGCGACGCGACCTTCGTGACCGAGCTTCTGGAAGCGGAAGGCGTGGCGGTGGTGCAGGGCTCGGCCTTCGGCCTCGGCCCGAACTTCCGCATCTCCTACGCGACTTCCGAGGCGCTGCTCGAGGAAGCCTGCTCGCGCATCCAGCGGTTCTGCGCCAGCCTCAAGGCCTGACCGGCACCGGCGACGCGGTCCGGCTTCCGGCCGCGTCGCCCGGCTCGGGCTCCCGCCACGGTCCTGCCGTCCGGAGGCGGGGCAGGGCATCGCCGGACCTTGCGCGAGCTCAGGCCAAAAAAAAGCCGGGCTCGTTCGAACCCGGCTGAAAAAGGGAAACTTTCGAGGAAAGCAAACCCTTGGGAGGAAACAGTCGAGGCGGGCCGATGGGAGGAGGTATCGGTCGGCTCGACTGGGTTGAGAATACGCCAGTACCTCTTATGAACCATAGCGTTGTGCTCATGCCAGCTATGCGCCGCGCGCAGGGCTTGCGCGCGATCCATGAGGCGTCGGTATAGATAACGCGCATGGAGCGATCGGCGACGCCTATCGGGGCCCGCAGGCGCGGGGATCGTGACGGTTCGTCCGGCGGTGAGCCGGGACGGCCATCGGTTGCGCCGCGTCCGGTCGTTCGGCCGGGTCCGAGGCTTTCCCCACGGCGCAAGGGAAGCGCGCCACACTTGAGAGTTGTGAAGTCTATAGCGAATTTTCGCCGGTTGTTGCCCCGTCGCTCGAAATCCTATCGTGGGAAGAGTGGCTTAGCAGGGCGACGGGCTGGAAAGAATGGCATCTTCACGACCGGTCAGCGTGCGTCCGCTCTATCGGCAGGTTGCGGACGAGTTCATCGCCCGGATCATCAGTGGCGAATGGAGCCAGGGCCAGCCGATCGACAACGAGACCGAGATCGCGCGTTCGCTCGGCGTCAGCGTCGGAACGGCGCGCAAGGCCTTCGATATTCTCGTCGAGTACCAGTTGCTCGAGCGCCAGCAGGGGCGGGGCTCCGTCGTGCCGGAACTGTCGCGCGGCGCGGGTCGGGCGCGGTTCAGCAACGTCCGTGCCCCCTGCGGATCCCGTGTCACCGGAGAGGTCGAAGTGCGCGACGCGCGGGTCGAGCGTCCCGACGAGAGGGCGGCCGCGCTTCTCGACGTGGCGGCCGGCACTCAGATCGTCGTCTTCGACCGGCTGCGCACCTATCGGGACCGGGTCTTCATGACCGAGCGCGTCTTCCTGCGCCTGCCCGGCGACCACGACGTTCCGGGCGATGCCGAAGCGCTGCGGCGTCTCGCCGAGATGCGCTGGCACGGGTTCGACATCGCCACGGGCAAGAGCGAGCGGGTCGGCACGACCCGCGCGGCGGCCGAGGACGCGGCCGTCTTCGGGATCGACGAGGGCCATCCCGTGATGACGCTCGAACGCGTCGTGCGCTCCTATCGCGGCCGGCCGCTCGAACTTCGCCTCGCCCGCTGCGTGCTGGAACCCGACCTTGTCTACGCCGCCGAATAGGCGGCATCGGCCGGGATGCCACAGGTTAAGCTTGTGTGAAGATCGTCGCCGACGCGCCGCAATCTGTGTCTAGATGGCGAAAGGGGACTCGCTCGGGACCCTGTTCCTGAACTCCGGTCCGGTCGCCTCGATGAGCCTTTCCCAATCCTACATGCTGCGTGGCCAGATCACGCGGCTGGAGACGACGACCCAGGTCACGCTCTCGGTGCTGGCGCTCGGCAGCGGCGTCTTCACCTATCTCGGCGTGCGCGAACTCCTCGACGGCTCGCCCACGACCGTCTTCCTCGGCGCGGTGATCTATTCGGCGGCCGTCTCGGTTGCGATCTACGCCTTCTGGTCCTACCTCATGCGCTTCATGCCGCATGTGCGCCAGGCCGGCAGCCGGCGCATGCTCTATCTCGCGATGGCCATGGGCGCGGGCATGATCATGGCCATGTCCTCCTGGCTGAACGCCTCGGCGCTCGCGGGCTCGGCGGCGCTGGAACTACATTTGGCCAACACGACCGAGGACTATCAGCAGCGCTTCAACGCGGCGAACGAGAACGCGCTCGCCGCCCAGAGCCTGCTGCCGGACATCCAGCTGGCGGCGCAGCGCTTTTCCGGGCTCGCCGATCTGGAGCGCTCCACCGGCGGGCTGACGGGCACGTCCGGCTCAGGCACGGTGGTGCAGCTCCTCTCGCAGATGTCGGCCCAGCTCGGCGGACTGCAGCAGGAGATCGAGGAATCGCGCACCGCCGTCCAGGCGATCTTCGACGAGGGCGGCAAGCGGCTGGCGCGCATGCGCGAGCTCGTCTCCTCCTCCGGTCCGATCGCCGAGCGGTCCAACGCCTATGCGGAAGAAGCGGTGAAGCTTTCCGGCCTCATCACGGCGCTGCAGCAGACCTCCGTCGCGCCCGCCGTGAAGCGGGCGGCGGCCGATCTCGGGCAGACCTTCATCGCGCCCGCCGCGGACGGCGCCGACATCGCGCTGCAGAACCGGCAGAGCGCGGTGGTCGGGCAGGTCGAGGCCGCGGTGAAGGCGCAGAGCGTGGCGCTGGCGGCGGCGGCCGACGAGATCCTGGCGCGGCCGGTGATCGAGCCGATGCGCTTCACGCCCCTGTCGGCGCCCGAGGCGGTGATCCGCTATGCCGGCGACTTCCTGCCGTCCTGGGCCGGCGCCATCGCCATCGACCTCGTGCCGGGGGTCCTGATCTTCATCCTGTGCATCGTGCAGGACGTGATCCGGCGCGAGGACGGGGAGGAGGCCGACAATGCCGACATGAGCGCCGGCGATCTGATGCGCGCGCTGCGGATCGCCAGACGCCTGCGCGAGGCCGATGGGGCGGTCGAGGTCGAGGACTTCGTGCAGCAGAACCAGCCGGCCCATCCCGGCCCCTATCCCGTGACGGTGCCGGGCCAGCGGACCGCTTGAGGCGGCGATGATCGAGGCCGACTATTCGCCGGGCCGCATCGACCGCTTCCTGCGCGCCCTGCCGGACGGGTTCGTGCTGCGGCTCGTCTTCTACACGCTGCTGGCGCTCGCCTCCGGCATGGTGGCTCTCGACGTGCGGCGGGCCTTCGAGGCGGCCGCCGTCGACGACCGGCTGACGCGCACCGAACCGCTGCCGCTGCCGCTGCCCCGGCCGGGCGACCAGATCCGGCCCTACCTGCCGCGCGCCACGCCCGTCGGGCCCGAGCGCGGCCTGCCGGACCTGCCGGGTCTCGAAGGTCCGGCGCAGGCCGCCGTGCTCTCGGAGCCGATGCGCTTCCTGCCGGCGCCCGGCGGCGTCGCGAGCGCGGTCGGGCGCATCGAGATCGGCATGGCCGAGCGGCTGACCGAGTTTCTCGACAGTCCGGCGGGGGCGGGCACGCGGACGCTCCATCTCCATTCGCCCGGCGGCTCGGTGGCCGACGCCATCGCCATGGCCCGCACGCTGCGCGCGCGCGGCATCGAGACGGTGGTGCCGGCGGACGGCTATTGCGCCTCCGCCTGTCCGCTGCTCTTTTCCGGCGGCGTCGAGCGGCGGGCCGGCCGCAATGCCTGGATCGGGCTGCACCAGGTCTATGCGCTGGACGCGGCCGACCCCGCGCTCGCGCCCGATCTCGACCGCTCGATCTCCGACGTGCAGACGACCATCGCCGAGTGCCAGCAGCTCCTCGCCGACATGGGGGTGAAGCCGGCGCTGTGGATCAAGGCCATGCGCACGCCGCCCGCCGAACTCTACGTGTTGACGCTGGAGGAGATGCAGGACGTGTCGCTGGTGAGCGCGCGCCCGGTTCCCGCCGCCTGAATCGGGGCGGTCAGTCCTCCTCCTCCTCCTCATTGCGCGGCGGCGCGACGCGGTCGAGCCAGGCGACGAGGCTGAGGAGAGCCGGTTGGCGGAACTGGGGGGTCTCGTTCAGCGTCTCGTGGCGCGCGCCGGCGACGAGCGACAGCGTCACGTCGCGCGAGCCGCCGGCCTTCAGCGCCTCGGCCAGCGCCGTCGTCGCCTCGCCATGCGCGGACACCGGATCGCCCGTGCCGCCGAGGAGATGGACGGGCAGGTTCGGCGGCAGCATGGAGAGGCCCGCGGCGCTGCCACCCTTCAGGACGAGCGAGACGACGTCCTGCATCATCGAGACGGTGGGCGAGAAGCCGCAGAGCGGGTCGCCGACATAGGCGTCGACCACCGCGGGATCGTGCGAGAGCCAGTCGAAGCCGGTGCGGCGGGGAGAGATTTCCGCCGCCCAGGCGTCGAAGGTCGCGCGGCGCATGAACTGCGAGGCGACGTCCGAGCCCTTCAGCGCCTTTTCCAGCTTCAGGGCGGCGCGCGCGGCGCGCGGCTTGATGCCGCCGCGCAGGTCGCAGTTCCAGACCGCGAGGCCCGAAAGGCCCCGCCCGTGCATCTGCGCGTAGTTCAGCGCGACGATGCCGCCCATCGAATGGCCGAAGACGACGACGGGCAGGTCCGGATGGCGCCGGCGCGCCTCGTCCTCCACCGCGCGGCAGTCGGCCAGCACCTTCGCCTCGCCCGAATGCTTGGCGAAGCGGCGGAAGGGCGCGTCCACGGCGACGGTGGAGCCGTGGCCGCGATGGTCGTGCGCGAAGACGTGGAAGCCGGCCTCGGCCATCTCGGCGGCGAAGGCGCCGTAGCGGCCGGCATGTTCGGCAAGGCCGTGATGGACGAGAAGGACGGCGCGCGGCGTCCGGCGCGCCCGGCTCGCATAGACGCGAAGGGCGGCGCCCGAGCGGGCATCGAGGGTGAACCAGTCGTCGAAGGCCAAGGCATGTCTCCCGGCCGGCCTGAGCGCCGCGCCGCCCGGGATCGTAGCGCGAAGCGTCCGGCGGGGAAGATCGACGGCGAGAAACCCCGCTTCGGCGGGGCTGCATGCGGCACGTCTTGCCACCTGCGGGCGTGCCGGGCGATACCGGAGGGGAAGAAGCTGGAGACGGACATGGCACGCAGCGCATTGGGTTTTGCCGCGCTCGGCGCGATCATCCTCGGGGCGGCCTGCATGCCGAAGGCGCATGCGCAGGCCGTTCTGGACGGCGACCTGATGGCCTCGCGCGACTGCCCGGCCGTGCTCTCCATCAAGCGCGGCACCAATCCCGACGAGGCCAAGCTCGAGACCGGAAAGCGCTATGCCATCGTCGGCCAGAACCGGGCGGACGGCAGTCACTACCGCGTCGTCCTGCCCGGCCTGAAACGGCCCGAGCGCTGGGTGGAGAAGGCCTGCGGCCTGCGCATGGGCGGCACGATCGCCGAGGGCGGGATCGGCGCGCCGCCGACCGCCGGGGCCGCGCGCCCGCCGCGACCGGGCCGGCCGGCGGGCGATCCGGCACCGCGCACCTGGTACGTCCTGGCGGCGAGCTGGCAGCCGGCCTTCTGCGAGGGGCGCAGGGAAAAGCCGGAATGCGCGAGCCAGACGCCCGAGCGCGCCGACGCCACGCGCTTCTCGCTGCATGGGCTCTGGCCGCAGCCGCGCCGCAACGAGTATTGCGGCGTGCCCGAGAGCTTGAAGGCGACGGACGATGCCGGCCGCTGGGCCGACCTGCCGCCGGTGGAGATCGACGCGGGGCTGGCGGACCGCCTGAAGGCGGTGATGCCCGGGGTCGCCTCCAGCCTCGACCGGCACGAATGGACGCGGCACGGCACCTGCTACGGCAAGGGCGCCACGGCCTATTTCACCGATTCCATCGTGCTCATGGAACAGCTGAACGGCTCGAAGGTCGCCGCGCTCTTCGCGCAGCGGATCGGGCGGGAGGTGACGCGGGCCGAGATCCGCGCCGCCTTCGACGAGAGTTTCGGCGCGGGCGCCGGCGAGCGCGTGCGCATCGCCTGCCGTCAGGACGGAAAGCGGCGGCTGATCGGCGAGATCACGCTCGGCCTCGCCGGCACGATCGTGACCTCGCCCGACCTCGGCGCGCTGATGCGCGCGGCCAAGCCCACGGACGGCGGCTGCGAGGGCGGCATCGTGGACCCGGCGGGGCAGCAATAGGCGGGCGAGGGGCCGCGCGCGTTCGAGCGTTCGGGCTGCCCGCGCGCGGCACGCACGTTGCCCCGCCAACCCGGATGGCTTAAGTCAGGCCCAAACTCACCCGACCCTTCGCGACGGAGCCTTACGCGCGCCATGGCACGCCAGTTCATCTATCATATGTCCGGCCTCACCAAGGCCTATGGAAACAAGAAGGTGCTGGAGAACATCCATCTCTCCTTCTATCCCAGCGCCAAGATCGGCATTCTCGGGCCGAACGGCGCCGGCAAGTCGACCCTCCTGAAGATCATGGCCGGCCGCGACACCGAGTTCAGCGGCGAGGCCTGGGCGGCCGAAGGTGCGACGATCGGCTATCTCGAGCAGGAGCCCAAGCTCGACGAGAGCAAGACCGTGTTCGAGAACGTGATGGAGGGCGTGGCCGACAAGCAGGCCATCCTCGATCGCTACAACGAGCTGATGATGAACTACTCGGACGAGACGGCCGAGGAGGGCGCCAAGCTCCAGGACACGATCGACGCGCAGAACCTGTGGGACCTGGAAAGCCAGGTCGGCATGGCGATGGACGCGCTGCGCTGCCCGCCCGGCGAGGCCGAGGTGGCGCCGCTCTCGGGCGGCGAGAAGCGCCGCGTGGCGCTGTGCAAGCTGCTTCTGTCCAAGCCCGACATCCTGCTCCTCGACGAGCCGACCAACCATCTCGACGCCGAGACGATCGCCTGGCTGGAAAAGCACCTGCGCGAATACGAGGGCGCCGTGCTGATGATCACCCACGATCGCTACTTCCTCGACAACGTGACCGGCTGGATCCTCGAGCTCGATCGCGGCAAGGGCGTGCCCTACGAGGGCAACTACTCCACCTATCTGGAGAAGAAGGCCAAGCGCATGGTGCAGGAGGGCCGCGAGGACGACAACCGCGCCCGCCAGCTCTCGCGCGAGCGCGAATGGATGAGCCAAGGCCCCAAGGCCCGGCAGTCGAAGTCCAAGGCGCGCATCCAGGCCTACCAGCAGCTCGTCGAGATCGCCGAGAACCGCAAGCCGGCGGACGGGCGCATCGTCATCCCGACGGGCGAGCGCCTCGGCGGCAAGGTGATCGAGGTGGAGAACCTGACCAAGAGCTATGGCGACCGCGTGCTGATCGAGAACCTCTCGTTCAAGCTGCCGGCCGGCGGCATCGTCGGCATCATCGGCCCGAACGGCGCCGGCAAGTCGACGCTGTTCCGCATGATCACCGGGCAGGAGACGCCGGACTCGGGCAAGATCAGCGTCGGCGAGACGGTGGACCTGGGCTATGTCGACCAGAGCCGCGACCATCTCGACGGTTCCAAGACCGTCTGGGAGGAGGTGTCGGGCGGCGTCGACATCATGAAGCTCGGCAAGTACGAGATGAACAGCCGCGCCTATGTCGGCAACTTCAACTTCAAGGGCCCGGACCAGCAGCAGAAGGTCGGCACGCTCTCGGGCGGCCAGCGCAACCGGGTGCATCTGGCCAAGATGCTGAAGTCGGGCGCCAACGTCATCCTGCTCGACGAGCCGACCAACGACCTCGACACCGAGACGCTGACCGCGCTCGAGGACGCGCTGGAGGAATATGCCGGCTGCGCGGTGGTCATCAGCCACGACCGCATGTTCCTCGACCGGCTGGCGACGCACATCCTCGCCTTCGAGGGCGACAGCCATGTCGAGTGGTTCGAGGGCAACTTCCAGGACTACGAGGAGGACAAGATCCGGCGCCTCGGCCCGGATTCCGTCAACCCGAAGCGTCCGACCTACAAGCGCCTGACGCGCTGACGCGACGCCCTGTGCTCGCGGGCGCCGGCACCTCCCGTGGAGGGTGCCGGCGCGTCCCTGCGGCGTGCCCGCTCGCGCCCGCCTGCGAGCGGGTCGCAGAAAGGGCGTCGCCACCCCGGAAGGGTGCCCTATCTCATTGCTGCCGCCAGAGAAACGAGGCGTCGTGAAACGCCCAGATGCCGCAGCCGCCATGATGAGACCGCCAGGACCGCCCTTCGCCGACGTCTTCGACGTGCTGCCGACGCCCTACATGGTCCTCGATCGCCAGTTGCGATACGTGGCCGTGAACAGGGCCTACGAGACGGCGGTGCTGCGCACGCGCGACCAGCTTCTCGGGCTCGTCGTGTTCGAGGCCTTTCCCGACGAGAGCGAGAACGGCCGGCGCATCCGCGCTTCGCTGGAACGGGTGTTCGAGACGGGCCAGACCGACACGCTCGCCTTCATTCCCTACCAGATCGCGCTGCCCGAAACGCTCGGGGGCGGCATGGAGCAGCGCTACTGGACGGCGACGCATACGCCGGTGCGCGGCGCGGACGGGACTGTCGCCTATGTCGTGCAGAACACGATCGACGTGACCGAGATCGTCCGGCTGAAGGAGACGGCCTCGCTGCCGTTTCGCGCGGTGCCCAGCGAACTGGCGCTCCTGCGCAATGCGCAGGACCGCGAACAGGCCTATCAGGACCAGGTTTCGGAGAGCGCGGAATTCCGCCGCCTGTTCCTCCAGGCGCCGGGCCTCATCGCGATCATGACCGGACCCGAGCATGTCGTGACCTTCGCCAACGAGGCCTATCAACGCTTCGTCGGCCGCGAGGATCTCGTCGGCCGCCCGATCCGCGAGGCGCTGCCCGAACTCGTGACGCAGGGCTTCGTGGACCTGATGGACCGCGTGGTGAAGGGCGGCGAGCCGATCGCGGGCGAGGGCATCCGGGTCCTTCTCGGACGGCGCCCCGGCGAGGAGATGCGCGAGGCCTATTGCGACTTCACCTTCACGCCGATCCGCTCCGTCGAGGGCGAGGTCAACGGCATCTTCGTGCAGGGGACGGACCGAACCGATTCCATTCGGGCGCGGCGGCGCCAGCGCCGGCTGATGGACGAGCTGAACCATCGCGTGAAGAACACGCTCGCCACCGTCCAGTCGCTGGCGCGCCAGAGCTTCCGCAACATCCGCGACCCCGAGGAGGCCCGCTACGCCTTCGAGGCGCGCATCCTCGCCCTTTCCAAGACGCACAACGTGTTGTCCGACCGGCAATGGGAAGCGGCGAGCCTGCCCGTCCTGGTGGCGCAGGAGCTCGCCGAGTTCGATCCCGAGCGCGTCAGCGTGAAAGGGCCGGACATCCCGCTCAACGCCAACGCGGCCATCGCGCTGACCATGGTGTTCCACGAGCTCGCCGCCAATGCGCGCCGTCACGGCGCCTATTCGCGGCGCGGCGGTCGGATCGGCCTCACATGGGCGCGCGAGGAAAGCGAGGCGGGACCGCGCCTGCATGTGCGCTGGCGCGAGACGGGCCTCGCCGTGCCCCCGGTCCTCTCCAACGGCTTCGGCATCCGCGTCATCCGCCGCATCGTCACGGGCGAGCTGGAGGGAACTCTCTCCCTTGACGCGGTTGCCGATGGCATCATGTGCGACTTCACAGTTCCTATTGCCGGGGTGGAAGACTTTGAAGGTTCTTTCCAGTCGACAGGCGCCTGACATCGGCGGCCTGAAAGTCTTCGTCGTCGAGGACGAGAGCCTCATCGCGATGCAGCTCGAGGACATCCTGGCGGACCTCGGCACCGAGGTGGTGGGAATGGCGATGAAAGTCAGCCGCGCGCTCGACATGATCGCCGGCGGGCTCGACATCCAGGTGGCGGTGCTCGACGTGAATATCGGCGGGGAGAAGATCTATCCCGTCGCCTTCCGACTGCGCGAACTCGGCGTGCCCATCGTCTTCGCCACCGGCTACGGGCGCAGCGGCGTCGATCCCGAATGGCACGACTGCGCGATCCTGCAGAAGCCCTATACGGCCGAGCAGGTGCAGACCGCCATCGAGGACGCGCTGGCCTGAGCCGCGATCCTACTCGTCGCGCGCACCTACGATCGCCATGACGAGATCGCGCTCGGGCGTGCCCATGTCGCGGACGAGAAGGCCGGGATAGGCGCCCCGCACCGCCTCGCGCCGCTCGGGCTCGGCAAGAGCGAGACAGTCGGCCGCTCGGGTTCGCAGCGTCGTCCCCATCACGTCGGCAAAGGGCGAGGCGACGTCCAGCATCACCACGTGCAGGGCAAAGCGGTGGCGCAGCAGCCGGTCGGCCGCCGCCGTCGGCGTCTCGGCCAGCGTCGCCCTGGCGCCCGCGCGTTCCAGGATCGCGACGGTGCGAAGGCCGCGTGGCCGGTCGGCGTCGCAGACGAGCGCCTCGCGCCCGGCGAGCAGGCTCTTCCAGGCGAAGCGGTCGAAACTGTCGAGACCTCGGGACATGGGGCGCAGGGAACCATCGGCGCCCTGCCGTGGCAAGGCGCGCGGCGCGAACAAAAGCCGGAGGCCGCGCGCTCGGGCGGCGACATTTGCGCCGCGATGCCTTACCTGTCGGCCCATCGCCGTCCTCCGGCCCCTTCGATGGAACCGTTTTCGCATGGTCGACTTCGTCCAGTCCCTGATGAACAGCATGGGACCCTTCGGCATCGCGCTGCTGATGTTCCTGGAGAACATCTTCCCGCCGATCCCTTCCGAGATCATCATGCCGCTGGCGGGCTATCAGGCCGCGAGCGGACAGATGTCGCTCCTGACCGTGATCATCGCCGGCACGATCGGTTCGCTCGCGGGCATCGTGCCCTGGTACTATCTGGGCTATGCCTTCGGCGAGAAGCGCATCATCTGGCTCGCCGAGCGCTACGGCCGCTGGATGACCATGACGCCGGAAGACGTCGAGGCCGCCGACCGCTGGTTCCGCAGATACGGCTACTGGGCCGTCTCCTTCGGCCGCCTCGTGCCGACCGTGCGCACGCTGATCTCTGTGCCGGCGGGCCTGTCGCGGATGCCGTTCCTCCTGTTCTTCGGCGTCTCGGCCATCGGCACGCTGGTCTGGACGGCCGGCCTGGCCTTCGCCGGCTACATGCTCGGGCAGAACTACAATGTCGTCGACAGCTATATCGGACCCGTGTCGAACGCGGTGATCCTGATCGTCGTCGGGCTCTATCTCTACCGCGTCATCACCTTCAAGCCGTCCAAGCGGCGCAGGCCGGTGGATCTGAAGTCCAACGAGCATCCCCACCTGCATGACTGAGAGCGGTCGCGGGGCGTTTGAAACCCATCGTCCGGCGCGCCGGCTGCGGGGGCGGGTGGCCGAACTCCTGCGCACCGCCGGGGACGGGTTCGAGACGCGCCGCTGCGACGGGCTCGACCTGACCTTCGCCGGGATCGAGGGCGACCGGCATGGCGGGCAGACGCGGCGCAGCGGCGGGCGCGAGCCCTGGTACCGGCGCGGCACGGTGATCCGCAACGAACGCCAGCTCAGCCTCGTCTCGCGCGAGGAACTCGACGAGATCGCCGCCCGCCTCGCCATCGAACGCCTCGAGGCCGGCTGGATCGGCGCCAATCTCGTGATCGAGGGGATCGCGCGGCTGACCGCCCTGCCGCCGCGCACGACGCTCTTCTTCGAGGGCGGCGCGACGCTTCGGGTGGACGGCGACAACCACCCCTGCCGCGCCTCTGGGCGGGCGCTCGCCCGGCACGTGCCGGGGCGCCCGGAGATCGAGATGCGTTTTTCGAGCCGCGCCCGCGGCCTGCGCGGCCTCGTCGCCTGGGTGGAGAAGCCGGGTCGCGTCGCGGCGGGCGAGGGGTTCGAGGCGCGCATCCCCGAGCAGCATCTCTACTGAGACCCGGCCTTCCGGACTTTTTGCACGGGACGGCCCGCGCTAGCGTGACGCCCGAATCGAGACGGTTTGCGACATGACGACGATCCTTCTTTCCGCCGGCGGCACCGGCGGCCATCTCTTTCCCGCCGAGGCCCTGGCGCACGAGCTCGTCGCGCGCGGCCACGCGGTGCATCTCGTCACCGACGAGCGGGCGGGGCGCTATGCCGACCGCTTTCCGGTCGAGGCCGTCCATGTCGTGCCCTCGGCGACCTTCGGCTCGAGGAACCCGCTGAAGATGGCCGGCTCGCTCTGGACGCTCTGGCGCGGCTTCCGCCAGGCCGGCAAGCTGGTGCGGCGCCTGAAGCCGGCGGTCGTCGTCGGCTTCGGCGGCTATCCCACCGTGCCGCCGATGATGGCGGCCGTGCAGGCGCGCGTGCCGACCTTGGTGCACGAGCAGAATGCGGTGATGGGGCGGGCGAACCGCTTCCTGGCCCCGCGCGTCACCGCCATCGCCGCGGGCATCCCGCAGGCCGGCGCGAGCGGGGCGATCGCGCGCAAGCTCACCGTCACCGGCAATCCCGTGCGCCCCGCCGTGATCGAGGCGGCGCGCCTGCCCTATGCGGCGCCGCAGGGCGAGGGTCCGGTGCGGCTCGTAGTCTTCGGCGGCAGCCAGGGCGCGCAGTTCTTCTCCAGGGCCGTGCCGGCGGCGATCGACCTCCTGCCGGACGCGCTGCGCGCGCGCCTTCGCGTGACGCAGCAGGCGCGCGCCGAGGACGAGGCGCCGGTGAAGGCCTATTACGCCGCGCGCGGGATCGAGGCGGCCGTCTCGCCCTTCTTCGGCGACATGGCCCAGCGCATCGGCGCCGCCCATCTCCTGATCTGCCGCTCGGGCGCCTCCACCGTCTCGGAGATCGCGGTCGTCGGCCGCCCTGCGATCCTCGTGCCGTACCCTTATGCGCTCGACCACGACCAGGCGGCCAACGCGGCGATGATCGAGGCGAAGGGCGGCGCGATCGTGACGCGCCAGGCGGAGCTTTCGCCCGAGCGGCTGGCGGCTCTTCTGGAGGAGATCCTCGGCGACCCGGAACGGGCGGCCGCGATGGCGGCGGCCGCGCGCTCGACCGCGATCCCCGATGCCGCGCGGTTGCTTGCCGACCTCGTGGAGTCTATGCCCCGCAGCCAGTGACCCCCAGCCCCCTGACAACGCCCGGAGACGCCCCATGAAGATGCCGCCGAATATCGGACCGGTCCATTTCATCGGGATCGGGGGCATCGGCATGAGCGGCATCGCCGAGGTGCTGGTCAATCTCGGCTATACCGTGCAGGGCTCGGACGCCTCCGAGAACGCCAACGTGCAGCGCCTGCGCGAGAAGGGCGTGACGGTCTTCGTCGGCCATGCGGCGGAGAATCTCGGCGCGGCCGAGGTCGTCGTCATGTCCACCGCCATCAAGCGGTCCAATCCGGAGCTGGCGGCCGCGCGCGAACGCCTCCTGCCCATCGTGCGCCGCGCCGAGATGCTGGCGGAGCTGATGCGCTTCCGTCAGGCCATCGCCATCGGCGGCACGCATGGCAAGACGACGACGACCTCGATGGTGGCGACGCTGCTCGACGCCGGCGGGCTCGACCCGACGGTGGTCAATGGCGGCATCATCAACGCCTACGGCACGAACGCGCGCATGGGCGCGGGCAACTGGATGGTGGTGGAGGCCGACGAATCGGACGGCACCTTCCTGAAGCTGCCGGCGGACGTGGCGGTGGTGACGAATATCGATCCCGAGCATCTCGACCACTACGGCACGTTCGACAAGGTGCGCGGCGCCTTCCGCGCCTTCGTGGAGAACGTGCCCTTCTACGGCTTCGCGGTGATGTGCCTCGACCACCCGGAGGTGCAGACGCTCGTCGCCGAGATCGAGGACCGGCGCATCATCACCTATGGCGAGAATCTCCAGGCGGACGTTCGCTTCGAGCATCTCTCGATCGAGGGCAGCCAGTCGACCTTCGACGTCACGATCCGCGACCGCATCACCGGGGAGAGCGAGCGCATCGAGGCCCTGCGCCTGCCCATGGCCGGGCGCCACAACGTGTCCAACGCCACGGCGGCCATCGCGGTGGCGCACCGGCTGAAGATCGGCGCCGACGCCATCCGCGCCGGGATCGAGGCCTTCCGCGGCGTGAAGCGGCGCTTCACGCATACGGGCCAGGTCGACGGGATCGACGTCTACGACGACTACGGCCACCACCCGGTGGAGATCCGTGCCGTGCTGGCGGCCGCGCGCGCCTCGTCCAAGGGCCGCGTCGTCGCCGTTGTGCAGCCCCATCGCTACACGCGCCTGCAGTCGCTCTTCGCCGACTTCGCCTCCTGCTTCAACGACGCGGACACGGTGCTCCTGGCACCGGTCTACGCGGCGGGCGAGGAGCCCATCGAGTTCGTGAATTCCGAGATGCTGGTGGAGCGCCTGAAGCTCGGCGGACACCGCGACGCGCGGCTGATCGACGGGCCGCAGGAACTGGCGCCGCTGATCGACCGCATCGCCGAACCCGGCGATCTCGTCGTGTGCCTGGGCGCCGGCTCGATCACGCAATGGGCCTACGCGCTGCCGAAGGACCTCGCGGCCCTGCGCGGCAAGGCGGCCTGATGGACGGGCAAGCGCTTCTCGCCCGGCTGGGCGACAGGCTGGCCGGGGTGCGCGGCCGTCTGACGGCGGGCGCCGGGCTCGACAAGGTGACCTGGTTCCGCGTCGGGGGACCGGCGGAGATCCTGTTCCAGCCGGCCGATGAGGAGGACCTGTCGGCCTTCCTCGAAGCGCTGCCCGAAGAGGTGCCGGTGACGACGGTCGGCATCGGCTCGAACCTCCTGGTGCGCGAGGCCGGCATTCCCGGCGTCACGATCCGCCTCTCGGCCAAGGGCTTCGGCGCGGTCGAGCGGGTCGGGGACACGCAGCTGCGCGCCGGCACCGCCGCTCCCGACAAGCGCGTGGCCGCGGCCGCCCTCGAGGCGGAACTCGCCGGCTTCCACTTCTATCACGGCATTCCCGGCTCGATCGGCGGCGCGCTGCGCATGAATGCCGGGGCCAACGGCGTGGAGACCGCCGAGCGCGTCGTCGAGGTGCGGGCCGTGGACCGGTCGGGGCGCGTCCATGTCCTGTCGCGGGCCGATCTCGGCTATTCCTACCGCCATTCCGCCGCCTCGCCGGACCTCATCTTCACCGCCGCGCTCTTCGAGGGGGCGAAGGGCGAAGCCGCCGCCATCCGGCAGGCGATGGACGAGGTGCAGCACCATCGCGAGACCGTGCAGCCCGTGCGCGAGAAGACCGGCGGCTCGACCTTCAAGAACCCGGCCGGCACCTCCGCCTGGAAGGAGATCGACAGAGCCGGCTGCCGCGGCCTGACGGTCGGCGGGGCGCAGATGTCGCCCCTGCATTGCAACTTCATGATCAACACGGGCACGGCGACCGGTTTCGACCTCGAGACGCTCGGCGAGACCGTTCGCGAACGCGTCCACGACACGTCCGGCATCGCGCTCGACTGGGAGATCAAGCGCTTCGGCCGCTTCGCGCCGGGTCGCGCCGTGAACGCCTTCGAGGCCTAGGGCCTTCGCGTCCCGGCGCGGCCGGCCTGTCCGCCGCGGGCGGACGACGCCCATCCTCGGGCCTCCCACCCGAGCCCGTCCGAAGGTCCGTCCCTCCGGGACGCGACGATCTCGATCGCGCCGCCGCGGCGGGCGCGGGCCCGTCGCGATTCTCCGAACGCCATACCGAGGGTGAACGGGCCCGCGCGTCTGCCGATCCCGTGGCGCGGACGAGGCCGCTCGCGCCCGGAACAAGCCCGGCACTGTTGCGCCAGATCCACGCATTGCATCTTCCGCGCCACGGTGAACGAGGGGCTTCCAAACGCCCTTACGATTTTCTTTCAAGGGCCTGGCACGGTTAACCTGTGCTTAACCATCGGCCTGCGATGAATGGTCCGAACCTCTGGAAGGGAATGGGATCGGCCTTCGATGGGAAGCCATGTCGCGGTATTGATGGGCGGTTTTTCCTCGGAGAGGCCCGTGAGCCTCGCCTCGGGGACGGCGTGCGCCGACGCTCTGGAAGCGGCGGGCTTCACGGTCACGCGCATCGACGTCGACCGCGACGTCGGGCAGGTGCTGCGCGACCTGCGGCCGGACGTCGCCTTCAATGCGCTGCACGGCCCCTTCGGCGAGGACGGCACGATCCAGGGCATCCTGGAATATCTCGACCTGCCCTACACCCATTCGGGCGTCCTCGCCTCGGCGCTCGCCATGCACAAGGAGCGCGCGAAGATCATCGCGCGCGCCGCCGGCGTGCCGCTCGCCGAATCGAAGCTCGTGCACCGCCATGTGGCGGCGCGCGCCCATGTCATGGCGCCGCCCTACGTGGTGAAGCCGGTGGCCGAGGGGTCGAGCTTCGGCGTGATCATCGTGCGCGAGGACCAGGCCCATCCGCCGCAGCAGCTGACGGCCTCCGACTGGCCCTTCGGCGACCTCGTGATGGTGGAGCGCTTCGTGCACGGCCGCGAGCTGACCTGCGCCGTGATGGGCGACGTCGCCCTCGAGGTCTGCGAGATCACGACCGAAGGCCACGCCTTCTACGACTACGATTCGAAATACGCGCCCGGCGGCTCGGTGCACACGGTGCCGGCGCCCATTCCCGCCAAGGTCGCGCGCCTCGTGCAGGAAAAGGCGCTCGCCGCCCACAAGGCGGTCGGCTGCCGCGGCGTCTCGCGCTCGGACTTTCGCTACGACGACCGGTTCGGCGAGGGCGGCGAGCTCGTCTGGCTGGAGATCAACACCCAGCCCGGCATGACGCCGACCTCGCTCGTGCCCGACATCGCGCGCGCCAGCGGGCACAGCTTCGCCGAACTCCTGACCTGGCTGGTGGAGGACGCCTCGTGCCGCCGCTGACCGCCGACCGCCGCTCGCCCTCCGCGCCCATGCCGGGCGCGCCGAGCAAGTTCTCGCTGCGCATGAAGATCGCCGGCCGGCGCGCCGTGGCCTTCTCGACGGCCCTGTGCCGGCGCAAGCCGCCGCGCTTCGGCGTGCTGGCCACGCTCGTCATCGGCTCATCGCTCGCCTACGGCGTCGCCGTCGGCGGCCATACGATCGCGGTGATCGACGCGGTGGCGCAGCCGCTGGGCTTCTCGATCAACCGGATCGACGTGGAGGGCAATCGCGAGACCTCCGAGATCGACGTTTTGCAGACCCTGTGGGCCACCGGCTCGCAGAGCCTCCTCTCGCTCGACCCGACGGCGGCGCGCGCGGCGCTGGAGAAGCTGCCCTGGATCGAGCGCGCCTCGGTCGCCAAGATCTTCCCGGACCGGGTGCGCATCACCGTCCTCGAGCATCGCCCCTTCGCGCTCTGGCAGCGCGACGGAAGCTTCACGGTCGTCGACCGCGAGGGCCGCGAGATCATGCCCTTCACGCCCGGCCGCTTCTCCATGCTGCCGGTCATCGTCGGCGAGGGCGCGGCGGACACGGCGGCCATGCTGCTCGACGAGATGGAGGCCACGCCCGAGCTTCGCGCAAGGGTGAAGGCCTATATCCGGGTGGGTGATCGTCGATGGGACCTGCGGCTCGACGACGGCGTCACGATCCGCCTGCCCGAGGACGGGCCGGTGGAAGCTCTGGAGGAAGTGGCACGGATCGACCGCGAGAGCGGCCTCCTGTCGCGCGATATCGAGGCGGTCGACATGCGTCTGGAGGATCGGATGGTCGTGAAGCTGACCCCGGCCGCCGTCGAGCGCCGCGAAACAGAGCTCGAAGAACGCGAGAAAGCGCTGAAGCGCGCGCGGAAGGCGAAACCCGTATGAGTTTGTTTTCCAGAAGCCGCAACGACCTGCCCCGCGTGAAGGCGCTGTCGCGCAAGACGCGCGTCATCTCCGTGCTGGACGTCGGATCCGAGAAGATCTCCTGCCTCATCGCCCGGCTGAAGCCGCGCGCAGCCAGCGAGATCCTGCCCGGGCGCACCCATACGATCGAGGTGATCGGCGTCGGCCATCAGCGCTCGCGCGGCATCAAGTCGGGCGTCGTGGTCGACCTCGAGGCCGCCGAGCAGGCGATTCGCCATTGCGTGGACGCGGCCGAGCGCATGGCCGGCCTCACCATCGAGAGCCTCATCGTCTCGCTGACGGCGGGCCGGCTCAAGAGCCAGCGCGGCCAGGCCTTCGTGGAAGCCGCCGGCGAGGTGACGGACGACGACGTCGCCAAGGCGCTGTCGCTCGCCTCGCGGCTGAAGCTCGAGGCCGGGCGCGTGGCGCTGCATTCGATCGCCTGCGACACGTCGATCGACGGCGAGGGCGGACTTGAGAAGCCGGTCGGCATGGTCGGCGGGCGGCTCGGGCTCGAGATGCACGTGCTCTCGGCCGAGGAGACGCCGCTGCGCAATCTCGAGGCGGCGATCAACCGCGCCCATCTCGTGGTGGAGGCCTTCGTGGCGACGCCCTATGCCAGCGCCCTCTCGGTGCTGGTGGAGGACGAGGCGCAGATGGGCTCGGCCTGCATCGACATGGGCGGCGGCGCGACGACGATCGCGATCTTCCAGAACGGCCGCTTCGTCTATGCCGATTCGGTGGCGCTGGGCGGCCATCACATCACGATGGATCTTGCCCGCGGCCTCTCGATCCGCACGAGCGACGCCGAACGGCTGAAGGTGATGCACGGCTGCACCCTCTCCGAGCTGATGGACGACGCCGAGACGGTGCAGGTGGCCCCGCTCGGCGAGGACGGCCGCGAGGCGCCGATCACGGTGGCGCGCTCGCTGATCGCCAAGATCATCCGGCCGCGCGTCGAGGAGACGTTCGAACTGGTGCGCGACCGGCTGGCGGCCTCGGGCCTCGGCCACGTCATCGGCAAGCGGGTGGTGCTGACGGGCGGCGCCAGCCAGCTCGCGGGGCTCGGCGAGACGGCCCGCACCGTCATGCAGCGCAACGTGCGCCTCGGTCGTCCGGTCGGCGTCGCGGGTCTGAACCCTTCCAGCAAGGGCCCGGCCTTCGCGACCTCCGTCGGGCTGCTCATCTACCCGCAGGTGGCCCACCGCGAATACGTGCAGGAGACCTCGCTGGCGGCGCTGGCCTTCGACACGAACACCCGCACCGGGCGCCTCGGCGCCTGGCTGAAGCGAAGTTTCTGAACGGTTTTCCGGGCCGGCCCCACAGGCCAGCTCCCCACGGATCGGTGCGCGCCGCGCGCCGCCTCACACGACCAAACATGACGGCCGGCGCGGCGAGACGGCCCAGACATCGAAGAGGATCAACGCCATGAACATCAATCTCTCCCGGCCCGACATCACCGAGCTGAAGCCCCGCATCACCGTGTTCGGCGTCGGCGGCGGCGGCTGCAACGCCGTCAACAACATGATCAGCGCCGGACTCGAGGGCGTCGAGTTCGTGATCGCCAACACCGACGCGCAGGCCCTGCGCTCCTCGCGCGCCGAGCGCATCATCCAGATGGGCGTCGCCGTCACCGAGGGGCTCGGCGCCGGTTCGCAGCCCGAGGTCGGCCGCGCGGCCGCCGAGGAATCCATCGACGAGGTCTGCGACCATCTCCTCGGCTCGCATATGTGCTTCGTCACCGCCGGCATGGGCGGCGGCACCGGCACGGGCGCGGCACCCGTCGTGGCGCGGGCGGCCCGCGAGAAGGGCATCCTGACCGTCGGCGTCGTCACCAAGCCCTTCCACTTCGAGGGCCAGCGGCGCATGCGCATCGCCGAGCAGGGCATCGAGGAGCTGCAGAAGAACGTCGACACGCTCATCGTCATCCCGAACCAGAACCTCTTCCGCATCGCCAACGACAAGACGACCTTCGCCGACGCCTTCGGCATGGCCGACCAGGTTCTCTATTCTGGCGTCGCCTGCATCACCGACCTCATGGTCAAGGAAGGCCTCATCAACCTCGACTTCGCGGACGTTCGCTCCGTGATGCGCGAGATGGGCAAGGCCATGATGGGCACGGGCGAGGCTTCGGGCGAGGGCCGCGCGATGGCCGCCGCCGAGGCGGCGATCGCCAACCCGCTGCTCGACGAGACCTCGATGAAGGGCGCCAAGGGCCTCCTCATCTCGATCACCGGCGGGCGCGACCTGACCCTGTTCGAGGTGGACGAGGCGGCCACGCGCATCCGCGAGGAGGTCGACCAGGACGCCAACATCATCCTCGGCGCCACGTTCGACGAGAGCCTGGAAGGCATCATCCGCGTCTCGGTCGTGGCCACCGGCATCGACAAGACGGAGATGGAGATGGCCGAGCGCCTCGCCGGCTTCCAGAACGCCTCCATGCCCCAGCAGCGCTCCGTGCCGCAGCCGGCGGTCCAGCAGGCCGCCGCGCCCGCGCAGATGCCGATGATGCGCGATGCCGAGCCGGTCCGCATGCAGGCGCCCGCTCCGGTCGCGCCCGCGCCGGTGCAGGAGGACATGATGGACACGTCCGACCTCGACGACGACTTCTCCGCCGCGCTCGCGGCCGAGATCGCCCAGGTCGCCCCGGCGCCGCGCAGCCGCATGCCGCGCGTCGACGAGTTCCCGCCGATGGTCCGCGCCGAGATCGAGAGCCGCACCGGCTCGCCGAGCGAGGCGATGGGCGCCGAGGACCGCGGCCCGATGGGTCTCCTCAGCCGCCTCACGAAGGGCCTCGCCCGCCGCGAGGAGGAAGAGGCGGCGCTTCTCGCCGAGGCGCAGCGCGCCATGCCGCGCCCGGCCGCCGAGGCCCCGCGCCGCGCGCCGGAAGCCAGCCCCTATGCGCCGCGGCGCACGGCGGCCGACTCGGCCGCCCGCCCGCAGACCTCGCAGATGCGCCCCGCCAGCGAGGACGAGCAGCTGGAGATCCCGGCCTTCCTGCGCCGTCAGTCGAACTGATCGCCTGTCGCGAAGTTGCAAGTTTGACACAGGGTCCGCCGTGCTCAGCACGGCGGACCCTTTCGTTTAAGGCCCTGTCATTGCTGCGTTTTACGAAGGCTTAACCGCGTCGGTGGTAACAACGGGTCATAAACTGTGATTTGGCTGCCGCAGGGCTGCGCTCTAGGAAAAGATACGAGTTTTCGGGATTTCCGGAGGCGCGGCCATCCTGGGGAGGAGGTCGCCCTGCGTCACCAGAATCCTTTCCAGAACAGAGAGGCGGCAGCCCGTAAGGGCCGGCCGCGACGCCACGGGCTGGCGGGAAAGGTGCCAGAAGTGTCGATGTTTCAGCAGACCATCGGATCGCGGATCGAGTTTTCCGGCGTTGGCGTCCATAGCGGCCTGCCGGTGCATCTCGATCTCGTTCCCGCCGCGGTCCATACCGGCATCGTCTTCCGCCTTTCCGATTCCGCCGGTCGCCTCCACGAAATCCGCGCCATCTCGTCCAACTCGGTCCTGATGGACCTCGCCACCGTGATCGGCGATCCGATGGGCGCGCATGTCTCCACGATCGAGCACCTGATGGCCGCGCTCTACGCGATGGGCGTCGACAACGTGCTGGTCGAGATCGACGCCTTCGAGACGCCCATCATGGACGGCTGCGCCGCCCTCTTCGTCGCGGCGCTCGGCAAGGCCGGCATCGTGGCGCAGGGCGCCAAGCGCCGCTACGTCCGGGTCCTCAAGACCGTCTCGGTCGAGCTGAACGGCGCGCGCGCCGAGTACCGCCCGCACGACGGCACGCGCTTCGAGGTCGAGATCGATTTCGACACGCCGGCCATCGGCCGCCAGATCTACCGCGCCGACCTGACCGCCGAGCGCTTCGCCCGCGACCTGTCGCAGGCGCGCACCTTCGGCTTCATGAAAGACGTGGAGCGCCTGTGGGCCGCCGGCTACGCGCTCGGCTCCTCGCTGGAGAATTCCGTGGTGATCGGCGACGACGGCCGCATCATCAACCCGGACGGCCTGCGCTATGCCGACGAGTTCGTGCGCCACAAGGCGCTGGACGCCGTCGGCGACCAGGCGCTCGCGGGGGGGCGCATCCTCGGCTGCTACCGCTCCTACAAGGGCGGCCATCGCCTCAACGCGCTGGCGCTGCAGGCGCTGTTCGCCGACGAGAGCGCCTACGAGCTGGTGGAGATGCCGGCCCGCCGCGTCGACGCGATCCGTCACGCACCGCTCGTCGCCGTCGCCGCGCCCGCCTTCGGTCCGCAGACGCTCTGAACGCCGCGTCGCCTGAGCCCTCGGGAGGGGTGGCCGCGGTTCCCTTCCGCAGGGCAGGGGGCGCGACGATCGCGCGGATGCAGGCGGGGGCAGGGGCCACAAAAAAGGCGGGTTGCTCGCGCTTCAGCGTTGCCGAATGCAGAGGCCGGGCTTAGAACCTCAGGCCTTCGATGGGGGTCGACAGACATGACGGATGCACTGACGTTTGCGAACGGATCGAGCGGTCGCGAAGCGGGCTCCGGACGTCGTGCCGCGATGTTCGCCCTTCTGGCGGGACTGGTCGTCGCGGGGCCGCTCACGGGCTGCGCCACGTCCGGCGAGAGCGATGTGGACGCGCTGGCGCTCGCCGCGCAGACCGAGCGGCCGGACGTTCTCTACAACCAGGGCCTCGCCAACCTCGAGGGCGGACGGCTCGGCGAGGCCGCCAAGAAGTTCGAGGCGATCGACCGCCAGCACCCCTATTCGGAATGGGCGCGCAAGGCGCTGGTGATGCGCGCCTTCGCCAGCTATCGCGGCGGCCAGTACGACGACGCGGTGAACTCGGCGCAGCGCTATCTCACGCTCTATCCCGGCTCCGAGGAAGCGCCCTACGCGCAGTACATCATCGGCCTCGCCTACTATCGCCAGATCCCGGACGTGACGCGCGACCAGAAGGAAGCGGGCCGCGCGGCCGCGGCGATGCGCGAGGTGATCGAGCGCTATCCCGATTCCGAATATGCCGAGGACGCGCGCACCAAGCTGCGCATCGCCCGCGACCAGCTCGCCGGCAAGGAGATGCAGGTCGGGCGCTACTATCTGGAGCGCCGCGAATACGTGGCGGCCGTGAACCGCTTCAAGAACGTCGTCGACGTCTACCCGGAATCGCGCCAGGTCGAAGAGGCGCTCGCCCGCCTGACGGAAGCCTATTACGCGATGGGCCTCGTCAACGAGGCGCAGGCGTCGGCTTCCGTTCTCGGGCAGAACTATCCCGATTCGCCCTGGTACCGGGACAGCTACCAGCTGCTCCAGTCCAAGGGCCTCGCCCCGCGCGCAGGGGGCGGCGACTCCTGGTTCGCCTCGGCGACAAGGCGCATCACCGGCGCCTGACAGGCACGCTTCACCGCCCTGCGTCGGTCACCGACCGACCCGGCGCGGAGGCGGTGCAGAGGCCGGGCGCCGCTCGATCGGTTCCCGCCTGCAAGACCTCCATCATCACCAAGCCACCTCGGGGCGCCTACGTCTGGCCGGACGTATGGCGCCCTTCGTATTCCTATACGGCAGAAACCGGTCGTGTCCTGTCGTTGCAGCCGAAAATGGCTTTCGAACCGCGGCGCCTCACCCAATCAGGTGATGACCCTGCGGGATCTAGCGTTTAAAATGGCCGGTGTTGTAAGGGTAGCTGTGCTTATGGTTCTGAATAAGAACTAAGGGCGTCTTTGTTTTGTTCGAAGCAAAGGTCGGCGTTGCCCGTAAGACTCTACGGCAAGGCCCCGAATGCTTCAGACATCCAAGGCCGTCGAGGCCGATCGAACCTTCATCAGGCGCGATATCGAAGGCCTGCGCGCCATCTCGGTACTCGCGGTGCTGACATTTCATGCCAATCCGGACTGGCTTCCGGGCGGTTTTCTCGGCGTCGACTTCTTCTTCGTCATCTCGGGCTATCTGCTGACGGCCATTCTCATCCGGGAGCGGCGCGAGGATCGGCTCTCGCTGGCCGCGTTCTACGAGCGACGCATTCGTCGGATCCTGCCGGCGCTCTTCCTGATGCTGGCGGTCACCGTGCCGCTGGCCATCGCTCTGATGCCGCCGGTGCAGCTCCGCCTCTACGGTGGCGCCCTGGTATCCACGGTCCTTTACGGCTCGAACATCTGGCTGATGCTGACGACGAACTACTTCTCGCCAGCGGCGGAAGAAAATCCGATCGTCCACACATGGAGTTTGTCGCTCGAGGAGCAGTTCTACATCGTCCTGCCCTTCGTGATCCTTCTGACCTGGAGGCTCGGCCGGCGCTGGATGCTGGCGGCGCTGATCGGGGGGGCCTTGCTTTCGCTGGCATTCGCCCATTCGGCATCTCTACTGGCGCCGACGCAAAGTTTCTACCTTCTGCCCACGCGCGCCTGGGAGCTGTTGCTGGGGTCGATCATCGCCGCCCTTCTCGACGGACGTGCCACGACCGACGGCCCGAGCCCCTCTCGGCGCGCCCACGAAGCTGCGACCGCGATCGGCCTCGCGGTCATTCTCGGCTACCTCTTTTTCGCCGATCCGGAAGGCGTCCATCCCGGTAGCGCCACGCTTCTTCCCATCGCCGGCGTGGCCGCTCTTCTCTATTGCGGCCATGGTCGAACGACGTTCGCGGGTCGG
Organism: Aurantimonas sp. Leaf443; assembly: GCF_001425575.1. GTDB lineage: Bacteria > Pseudomonadota > Alphaproteobacteria > Rhizobiales > Rhizobiaceae > Leaf443. The sequence continues at coordinate 427,365 of NZ_LMRD01000006.1, forward strand.
ATCCTGGGACTGCGTCCGCTCGTGGCCTGCGGGCTGATCTCCTACTCGCTCTACCTCTGGCACCAGCCGCTATTCGCCTTCGCGCGCCTGTCCTCCCCGCAGGTGCCGTCGCCGTTCCTGTTCATTCTGCTCGCCGTGGCGGCCATTCTCCTGGCCATGGCAACCTATCGCTTCGTCGAACGGCCTTTCCGGGACCGTCGTTTTCTCAGTCAGAGAGCGGTCTTCGCCGGTGCCGCTCTCGTGAGCATCGCCTTCGTGGCGATCGGGGGCAGTCTCTATGCGGCGAACGGCTTTCCGGAACGGCTGAGCCCGCGGCAGGACGAAGCGATGCGCCTGTTGCAGACGGTCTGGCGCGAGCGGTCGGAGGCGATCCGGACGGGACAATGCCATTTCACCGAAGGAACGGGCGTCACGCTCGAGACCTTCGTGAAGGATTGGGCTCTTCGATGCCGGCCGAAAGCCGCCCATGGCCGGATCTTCGTGATCGGCGACAGCCATGCGGCCGATACGGCCGTCGCTCTTCGGAGCGTCAATCCGGATATCGGCCAGATCACGGCAGCCGGCTGCACCATACGCTGGTCGAAGATGAAGGGGCGGTGTCTGCGCATCTTCGAACGGTTGGTCGCCAGACTCGACCTGAGGCCCGACGATACGATCGTCATCGCGCAGCGCTGGACGGGACAGACCCGGCTGGACGCCTTCGCGGAGAATCTGGATCTGTGGAAGAAGTTCGGCGCCAGGGTGGTCTTGGTTTCGCCGCGGCCCGAATATCCGAACTTCCAGCGCCGTATCCTCTATGCCGCGGATCAGGCGGCATCGGCGCGTGTATCGGACATCTTGCAAAGCTTCGGCGACATTGAAGGCGAAGAAGGCCTGTCCCCCGCGGCTCGTGAAGACTTCGATGCGCAGGTGCGCGAAGCGGGCGTCGCCATCCTGCAGATGGACGATCTCATCTGCGGGCTGAGCGGCGACGGGTCTTGCGGTCCCGTCGTGGGAGAAACCTTGCTGATCTGCGACGAATCGCATCTGACGAGAACGGGCGCCCAGATGCTGGGACCGGACCTCTGGCACCGTCTCCAGCCCTTGCTCCCGGGAGGCTCATGAGGTCGTGAGCCGCCCGGCATGTCGGGCCCGAACCTCGCGAGCCGGCCGATCGCAAGCGTGGCGGCCTGGACCGGTCCCGGCGAGCAGACGGTGCCGCCGACCGACGCCGGCAGGGCGTCCACCGTTGGAGAGGTCCGGGCGGGATGCGCTCCGGATCGGCCGGGACGCATCCCGATCCGATCAGTCCGTCAGGTCGGCCGGGACCTTGCCGCCATTCTCGGCGAGCTTCTTCATCAGGGCCTTCTGGAGCCAGACGTTCATCGTCGCGCTGTCGTTCCTGTCGCCGGTATAGCCGAGCTCCTCGGCGAGTTCCTTGCGCTCGGACAGGCTGCTGTCGAGATGCAGCGCCTTCATCGTGTCCACGATCGAGGTGCGCCAATGCAGGGTCTGGCCACTGTCCTTGACGGCGCGATCCATGATCGCCTCGACATCGACTTCCGCGGCGTGGGTCGGCGCGGCGCCGGGCGCGGGGGCGGGCGTCGGGGCCGGCGAGAGGTTGGGCGAGGCCGGCTTGGCGACGGGTGGCGTTCCGGGCGTGCCGGCAGGTGCGGTGGAGGGCGCGGTTCCGGTCTGCGGGGCCGGCGCGGGAGCCGGGGCCGCCTGGGCCTGCTTGCCGAAGATCGCGTCCTTGATCTTGCCGAAGATGCTCATCCGAGTGATTCCTAGCGAGTGTGTGTTCAACGAAGCGTGAGACGTTTCGTGATGACAACGGCGGATGGGAAAGGCCGTTCCGTACCGCTTTCGGGGAGGGGCCGGTCGTCGGCCTGCGCGCCGAGCCTGCGGGGCTCGAGCCTTGCGGGCTCGAGGACGGCCATTCGCGACGGCATGCGGCTTGAAGAGAACGGAACATTTCGGCAACGCGTGTGGCGATTTCCCATGGCGAAGCGGCGCGGGGCGCCGTAAATAGGCGGCCATGCTCGTCCATCTCTCGATCCGCGACATCGTCCTCATCGAACGGCTCGACCTGACGCTCGGGGGCGGGCTGTCCGTGCTCACGGGCGAGACGGGCGCGGGCAAGTCCATCCTGCTCGACGCGCTCTCGCTGGCGCTCGGCGGGCGCGGCGACGGCTCGCTGGTGCGCCACGGCGCCCGGCAGGGCGAGGTGGTCGCCGTCTTCGACGTGGATGGCGCCCATCCGGCGCGCGCGCTCCTCACCGAGAACGGCTTCTCGGACGACGGCGACGTGGTACTGCGCCGCGTGCAGACGGCGGACGGGCGCACGCGCGTCTTCGTCAACGACCGGCCCTCCAGCGTCTCGCTGATGCGCGACCTCGGCGCGCAGCTCGTGGAGATCCACGGCCAGCACGACGACCGCGCGCTCGTCGATCCGGCCGCCCATCGCATGGTGCTCGACCAGTATGGCGCTCTGCAGCCGGACGCGGCCGCGGTGGCCGCCGGCTTCTCCGCCTGGCGACGGGCGGAGGACGAGCTGAAGATCCACCGCGCCAAGGTGAGCGCCGCCGCGCGCGAGGCGGACTATCTGCGGGCGTCGGTCGAGGAACTCTCGGACCTTGCGCCCCTCGCCGGCGAGGAGGAGGAACTCGCCGAGCGGCGGCAGGTGATGATGCGCTCGGAGAAGGTCGCGACCGATGTCAGCGACGCGCATGAGGAACTGTCGGGCCGCTCCTCCCCGGTGCCGGCGCTCGCCGCGCTCTTGAAGCGGCTCGACCGCAAGCGGCACGAGGCGCCGGGGCTTCTCGACGAGGCGGTGGAGCGCCTGGGCGCTGCGCTCGACGGGCTCGGCGAGGCGCAGATGATGCTGAACGCGGCGTTGCGCTCGCTCGAATTCGACCCGCGCGCGCTGGAGGAGACCGAGGAGCGGCTCTTCGCGCTGCGTGCGGCGGGCCGCAAGTATCAGGTGGCGGTGGACGACCTGCCGGCGCTGGCCGCGCGCATGGTCGGCGACCTCGCCGATCTCGATGCCGGCGAGGAGAAGCTGTCGCGGCTGGAGGCCGAGGTGGTGGAGAAGCGCGCGGCCTTCGACGCGCTGGCGCTGGCGCTCTCGCAGAAGCGCATGGTGGCGGCGCGGCTCCTGGAAGGCGCGGTGATGGCGGAACTTCCCGATCTGAAGCTCGAACGCGCCGAGTTCATCGTCGAGATCGCCAGCGCGCCGGAGCGGGCGTCGGCCTCCGGCATCGACGACGTGGAATTCCATGTTCGCACCAATCCGGGCACGCGCGCCGGGCCGATGATGAAGGTCGCCTCGGGCGGCGAGCTCTCGCGCTTCCTCCTGGCGCTGAAGGTGGCGCTCGCCGACCGCGGCTCTGCGCCGACGCTCGTCTTCGACGAGATCGACACGGGCGTCGGCGGCGCGGTGGCCGACGCGATCGGGCGCCGGCTCGGGCGGCTGGCCGGCACGGTGCAGGTGCTGTCTGTGACGCATGCCCCGCAGGTGGCAGCGCGCGCCGACACCCATCTCCTCATCTCCAAGGCGGAGGCCGAGGCGGGCGCCGGGCGCGTGTCGACCCGCGTCTCGGAGATCGGCCACGACGGCCGGCGCGAGGAGATCGCGCGCATGCTGGCGGGCGCGAGCGTGACCGACGAGGCGCGCGCGGCGGCCGCGCGGCTGATCGGGGCCGGCGGGCAGTGACCCGCCTGCCGGTGCTCGTCGTCGGCGCCGGACCGGTGGGGCTTGCGGTCGCGGTGGAGCTCTCGCGGCGCGGGCTCGCCGTGCGCATCGTGGATCCCGGCGACGGGCCGGTGCCGGACGAGCCGTCGCGCCCGCTTGTCATCCTTCCCGCAACGCTCGCCATCCTGGCCGCCTCGGGGCTGTCGGCGAGCCTTCCGTCTCTCGGCAACAGGCTCGTTAGCGCCTGTGTCGCGCGCGGCGGACGGCGGCTCGCCCGAATCGAGTTTCGCGCCGCCGCGCGCGACACGGCGTATCCGTTTCTCCTTTCGCTGGAAGCGGGACGCATGGAGCGAGCCATGGCCGAATGGCTGGCGGCGCGCGGGATCGGCGTCGAGCGCGGCGTTTCCATCACCGGCCTGCGCGACACGCACCGGCCGGTGGCGCTTCTCTCGACGGGCGAGGTCCTTGCCGTCGACGCCGTGGTCGGCTGCGACGGCGCCCGTTCCTGGCTGCGGCGCGAGCTCGGGATTCCCTTCGTCGGGGAGGATTCGCCCGGACGGTTCGCGTTTGTCGACGTGGAACGCGCGGCGGCCGCCGATGCCTCGATGCTGGAGATCGATCTGCTGCCCGGAGAGGGTGCCGTCGCCAGCGTCCCGTTGGACGCGAGGCGCGTGCGGCTGATCGGCGTGGAGGGTGGCGCGCAGGGGCTCCAAGACCGGGCGGAGGCTCTCGGCCGCATCCTCCGGCATTCGGACGTCTCGGTCGCCTTTCGCCATGCCGAGCGGATGGCGCGCGGGCGCGTGTTCCTGTGCGGGGATGCGGCCCACGGGCCTTCGCCCTTCGGCGGGCGGGGCATGACCCTCGGCATCGCGGACGCCGCCACGCTCGCCTTTCTCCTCAACACCGGTCGCGAGAGCGAATACGAGGCGATGCGCCTGCCCGTGGTGCGGCGCGCGATCGCGCGGGGGCGGGCCGCGACGCAGCGCCTCGCCGCACCGAACGCGGCGCTCCTGAAGGCGCTGCGCTGGCTCGCACCGGCCGCGCTCGCGCTGCCGGGCGTGCAGCGGCGGGTGGCCCGCGCGGTTCTGGCCCTCGACCTCCGGCCTGCACCTTGGCTATGACGGCGCGTCTAAGGCGGGGATGGGCATGAGCAGCAACGGCAGGCCGGTCGAGGAACTCGGCGAAGCGGACGCGGCGGCGGAACTGGCCTTTCTCGCCGCCGAGATCGCCGGGCACGACGAGCGCTATCACGCAGAGGACGCGCCGACGATCTCGGATGCCGACTACGACGCGCTGCGCCGCCGCAATGCCGCCATCGAGCGCGCCTTCCCGCATCTGGTGCGGGCGGACTCGCCCTCGGTGCGGGTCGGCTACAGCCCCTCGGCGAAATTCGCCAAGGTCGTGCATGCAAGGCCGATGCTCTCGCTCGACAACGCCTTTTCCGACGAGGACGTCGCCGATTTCGCCCGCCGCGCGCGCCGCTTTCTCGGGCTCGGAGAAGGCGCGCCGCTCGCCATCACCGCCGAGCCCAAGATCGACGGGCTCTCGCTCTCGCTGCGCTACGAGGACGGGCGCCTCGTCTCGGCGGCGACGCGCGGCGACGGGCAGGTGGGCGAGGACGTGACCGCCAACGCGCTGACGATCGACGACATTCCCCACCGCCTCGCGGGCGTGCGCCCGGCGGTCTTCGAGGTGCGCGGCGAGGTCTACATGACCCATGCCGATTTCCGCGCGCTGAACGAGCGGCTCGCGGGCGGCGCGGTGCCGGCGCCCCTGTCCGGGGAGGAAGCGGACGGTGAGGGCGGCGAGGAAGCCGACGCCGAACCCGCGGCCTCGGGCGCGAAGCTGCGCCAGTTCGCCAACCCGCGCAACGCGGCGGCGGGCTCGCTGCGCCAGAAGGACCCGGCCGTGACGCGCGCGCGGCCCCTGCGCTTCTTCGCCTATGCCTGGGGCGAGGTGTCCGACGTCCCGGGCAGGACGCAGACCGAGGTCGTGGAGGCGCTGGGGCGGATGGGGTTTTCCACCAACGCCGTGCCCCTGGAGGGACGCGAGGCGCCGCTGATGCGCCGCGTCGACAGCGTCGAGGGTCTGATCGAGCACTATCACCGCATCGAGGAGATGCGCGCCGGGCTCGGCTACGACATCGACGGCGTCGTCTACAAGGTGGACGATCTCGCCCTCCAGGCCGAGCTCGGCTTCGTCTCGCGCGCGCCGCGCTGGGCGATCGCGCACAAGTTCTCCGCCGAACAGGCGACGACCGTCGTGGAGGCGATCGACATCAATGTCGGGCGCACCGGCAAGCTCGCCCCGCTCGCGCGGCTGACGCCGGTGACGGTCGGCGGCGTCGTCGTCTCCAACGTGACGCTGCACAACGAGGACTATATCGCCGGGCGGGATGCCGACGGCGCGCCCATCCGGGGCGGCCGCGACATCCGCATCGGCGATACGGTCATCGTCCAGCGGGCCGGGGACGTGATCCCGCAGGTGGTGGACGTGGTGGCGGAGAAGCGGCCGGCCGGGGCCGTGCCCTTCGCCTTTCCCCATCGCTGCCCGGTCTGCGGCTCGCGGGCGGAGCGCGAGGTGAACCCGCGCACGGGCCGCATCGATTCGGTGCGCAAATGCGTGGCCGGCCTCACCTGCTCGGCGCAGGGGCGCGAGCGGCTGAAGCATTTCGTCTCGCGGCAGGCCTTCGACATCGAGGGGTTCGGCGAGGTCTATGTCGAGGCCCTGTTCGATGCCGGCCTCGTCAGGCAGCCCGCGGATATCTTCCGCCTGACCTTCGAGGACCTGAAGACGGTGATCGAGGAGCGCCAGCGCCTCCTGCGGCAGGAGAAGATCCGACTGGAGGACGAGATGCTGGCCGCGGCGGGCGAGCCGCCGAAGAAGCGCGGCAAGCCCAAGGCCTACGACTACACGACCGCGACGCGCAATCTGATGGAGGCGATCGAGCAGCGCCGCACGATCGCCTTCGAGCGCCTGATCTTCGCCCTCGGCATTCCCGAGATCGGCGAGACGACGGCGAAAGCCCTGGCGCGCCATTTCGGCACGATGCCGGCGCTGGGCGAGGCGGTGGCCGAGGCGGCCGGCGAGCAGCCGGGCGAGGCCTGGACGCGGCTCCTCGCCATCCCGCGCATCGGCGACGGCACGGTGGAGAAGCTGGTGGGCGCGACGCCCGAGGAACTCGCCGATCCCGGCTTCGACCCGACGAAGTCGGAGCGCATCCGCCTGACGAGCCCGCAGCGCGTTGCCCTTCGCGAGGCCTTCGGCGAGCCGGCCGCGATCCGCGCGGCGGTGGCGGCGGCCGCGGCGGCGCGGCCGGGTCCGGCCTATGAGTCGCTGGCTTCGCTCGGCGATGTCGGGCCGGTGGCGGCGCTCTCGCTCATCCACTTCTTCGGCGAGCCGCAAAATGTGGAGGCCGTCGACGCGCTGACGCGGGAGGTGCGGACCAGCGCGCCCGAGCGCGCGCGCACCGGCACGAGTTTCACCGGCAAGGTGATCGTCTTCACCGGGAGTCTCGAGAGGATGACGCGGCCGGAGGCCAAGGCGAAGGCCGAGGCGCTGGGCGCCAAGGTCTCGGGCTCGGTGTCGAAGAAGACCGATCTCGTCGTGGCCGGGCCGGGCGCGGGGTCCAAGCTGGAGGAGGCGCGCCGGCACGGCGTGGCGGTGATCGACGAGGACGAGTTCCTGCGCCAGGCCGGGGAGGCCTGAGACATGAAGGCTGCAACGCCGCCGCGCGCCGCCGGGCGGGCGCGCCGATGACCGTGATCGCGCTCGACTTCGAGACCGCCAATGCCGGGCGCGACAGCGCCTGCGCGGTCGGCGCCGTGTTCCTGGAGGACGGGGTCGTGACCGGCGAGGCCTATTCGCTGATCCGGCCGAAGAACCCGCGATTCGACGCGGGCAATGTCGCGATCCACGGGATCACCGCGCGGGACGTCGCCGGCGCGCCCGATTTCGTCGAGGCGATGGCGCCGGTCCTCAAGCGGCTGCCGGGCGCGCTGCTTCTCGCCCACAACGCCGCCTTCGATCTGGGGGTGCTGCGCGCGGCGGCGGGCCAGGCGGGACTCGCGCTGCCGGCCTTCCGCTCGGCCTGCACGGTAGCGCTCGCCCGCCACGCCTTCCCGACGCTCGCCAACCACAAGCTTCCGACCGTCGCCGCCCATCTCGGCCTGACGCTGCGCCACCACCATGCCGGCGACGACGCGCTCGCCTGCGCGCGGATCGCGCTCGCGGCGGCAAAGGCCGCGGGCACGGCGAGCATCGCCCATCATGCCGGGCTGATCGGCAAGCTCGTCTCGCACGCGCCCGGCCGGGCCGCGGTGCCGGCCGCCGGCGGGCTGGCGGCGCGGGCCCTGAAGGCGGCGGGCCTCTCGGCGACGGTCGCCACGCGCTTCGTGGTGCGCGGCTCGACCGGCACGCCCTACAATGTCGACCTGACGCGCAGTGCCGGCGGGGCGCTGCGCCTTTCCTGCGACTGCCGCGGGGCGATGTTCGGGCGCCAGTGCCGCCACGTGAAGGGGCTTCTGAGGGGCGAGGTGGACGATCTCCTCTCGGGCAACGCCGCCGAGGTGGCGGGGCTGGCGCGCCGGCTCGGCCAGAGGTGAGGAGGCGCGCGGGCGCTTTGCGGCGCGCCGTGGTGATTGCGCAATAGCGCGCTGCAGCGTGGCGTCGCATAGTGGGACAAGGCCGCCGTCGCGCGGCGCGGGAGAGGGGCTCGCAGCCCCCGTCCCATCCTGTTCATCGCCGCCCGGTCTTGCAGGGGACGGCGCGGCGTGCATCGAGATCGTCCGAAATGGCCACCGCAATCCTCTCGCGTCCCGGCCGCTGGGCCGCCGCCTTCGCCTGCCTTTCGACGATCGCGCTCACGGTGCCCGCGCCCGCGCAGCCCGCGCCCGAGCGCCCGCCGCTGATCCAGCCGAACGACGTCGACGCGCTGGCGGCGATCCTCGAAGGCTACGGTTCGGCGGAGGTGGAGCGCACCGACGGCGGCGACCCGGTGATCCTCGGCACGCTCAACGGCACGGGCTATCAGGTCTTCTATCTCGACTGCCGCGAGGGGCGGGACTGCCGCTCGGCGAGCTTCTACGCCATCTGGAACACGCCGGGCGTCAGTCTCGAGCAGGTGAACGACTGGAACCGGTCGGACCCGTTCCACAAGGCCTATCTCACCGAGGAGAACTTCCCCGTGCTCGAGCTGAACGTCTCCCTCGTCGGCGGGCTGACGGCGCGCAACGTCGACGATATCGCCGAGCGCTGGACGGTGGCCCTCGCCAAGTTCGAGACGACCGTCCTCAACCCCGGACAATGAGCACGGCCGACCCGTCCTTCGCGCGGGACGAGAAGCGCGGAAGCGAGCCCGCGTCCGAGATCTCGGCCGCGATGCGCGACGTCCTGCCGGTGATCCTGGCGATCTTCCCGTTCGGTCTCCTGGCGGGCGCGGTCTCGGTGGGCGCGGGCATGAGCGTCCTGGAGGCCGTCGGCCTCTCGGCCAGCGTCTATGCCGGGGCCTCGCAGCTCGCCGCGATCGAGATGCAGTCGCACGGCGTGCCGCTCTGGTCGGTCCTCGTCACGGTCTTCGCGCTGAACTTCCGCCACGTCCTCTATTCGGCCGCGGTCGGGCGCCATCTGACGCGCTTCTCCGGGTTGCAGAAGGCGCTCGCCTTCTTCCTCCTCGTCGACCCGACCTTCGGGGCGGCGGAATCCCGTGCGGCGCGGGGGCAGATCACCAAGCGCTACTATTTCGTCTACGGACTCGTCCTCTACGGGGTCTGGCTCGTCACGACGCTGGTCGGCGCGGTGTTCGGCAGCGCCATCGAGAACCCGGCGGCCTACGGGATCGACTTCATCCTGCCGGCCTATTTCCTGGCGCTCCTGATGACATTCCGCCATCGCGGCGGGTTCTACCCGGTCGCGCTGGCGAGCCTTGCCTCCTCGACGCTGGTCTATCTGCTGCTCGGCCCGCCCTGGCACGTGACGATCGGCGCGCTCGGCGGCATCGCCTATGCCGCCCTCGCGGCGCCGTCGCGACCCACGGTCGAGAGGACGGAGGGCATGGATGTCTGACGTCTGGACGCTGATCGTCTTCGGCGGGCTCCTCACCTACGCCACGCGCTTTGCCGGCCATGTCCTGATCGGGCGGCTGGAAACCATTCCCCGGCGTCTGGAAGCGGCGCTGAACGCCGTGCCCGCCGCCGTCATCACCACGATCGTGACGCCGGCGCTGGTCGCCGGCGACTGGGCGGAGCGGGGGGCGATCCTCCTGTGCTTCTGCCTCTCCTTCCGTCTGCCGCTGATCGTCACCGTCGCCATCGGCACGGCGGTCGTCGCTCTTGCCCGCGCCTACGGGGCCTGAGACCGGCGCCAAGAAAAAGGCCCGCCTTGCGGGCGGGCCTTGGTCGAATGCCGAACGATGGGCGATGCTCAGCTTTCCTGGATCGCCGAGAGCTTCCAGTCGCCGCCGTTCTCGCGCACGAAGGTCCACAATTCCGTCGTCTCCGTCGGCCGGCTCGGGTCGCCCGAGACGACGGCGCGGGTCGAGCGGTCGCGCATGACGTCGATCGCCTCGTAGCGCATGGCGACGGTCGCGTAGTCCGTGCGGCCCTCGCGCCAGGCTTCGGCCAGATCGCCCTGCAGGAGCTTCACCGAGGACACGTCGTTCTTGCGGCCTTCGGTGGCATTCTCGCCGAGTTCCTCGGAGAGGTAGGACATGATCTCGGGCGTCGTGATCTGGCGCAGCGTGCCGTAGTCCTCGCGGGTGAAGGCGGCCTGAACCTCGCCGAGACGACGCTCGAACGTGTCGAAGTCGGCGGGCGTGATGCCGACCGTGTCGGTGGGCACAGTCGAGGCGGCGGGCCTCGTTGCGGCGCGGGCGCCGATGGGCGTTCCGCTGACCCCCGAACCGCCGGCGGCGGGACGGGGGGCCTGCGGATAGGCCTCGCGCTGCACGCCCTGCGGGCCGGCATAGGACGGGGTCGACGCCGAGCGGCGGCGGAAGAGCTTCATCAGCAGGAACACGCCGAGGCCGATGAGCAGCGCCTGGACGATGAGCGCCATGAAGCCGCCGAGACCGCCGAAGCCCGTGCCCATCAGCATGCCGAAGAGGCCGCCGAGGGCAAGGCCCCCGAGGAGACCGCCGAACATGCCGCCGCGCGAGCGCTGCGCGGCCGCGGCCGTCGCGCCCGTGGCGGCGGCGCCCGGCTGGGCCTGGCTCGGCGAGGTCATGGAACGCTGCACCGGGGCGGCGGCGTTGGGCGCGGTCGCCGTGGGCGGCGCCGACTGGTAAGTGCGCGCGCCGCGGCTGCCGAAGCTGCCTCCGCGCCGTGCATCCGCGGTGTCGACCGCCACGGCCGATAGAGCGATGAGAAGGCTTCCGAAGAGAGCCCCGGTACGAAGGCGGCTGGCCATGGAATGGTCCCGTCTGGTTGATCTGCCACCGGCATATGGGGACGGGGGATCGGCGATGCGAGAGGAAAAGACACGCCGTGCCGCATCAATCGTCGATGCAGTGCGGTATGGTTGACGCATCTCAGCGCGAGAGCGCGCGCGTCGCCTCGTTCAGCCCTTCCAGCGTCAGCTCGAACATGTGTCCCGCCAGGCGCTCGCGCACCATCGCGATCGAGGGCGTGTGGGCCCAGGCCCCCCGCGGCACGGGGTTCAGCCACACCGAGCGCTGGAAATGGCCGGCCATGCGCTCCAGCCAGACATGGCCGGCCTCCTCGTTCCAGTGCTCCACCGAGCCGCCGGGCACGGCGATCTCGTAGGGGCTCATCGTGGCGTCGCCGACGAAGATGGCGCGCGTGTCCGGCGGAAGGCGCGCGAGGACCTCGCGGGTGCCAAGGCTTTCCTGGCCGCGGCGGCGGTTGTCGGTCCACAGCCGCTCGTAGGGGCAATTGTGGAAATAGTAGAAGGAGAGGCGGCGCAGCTCGGCGCGGGCGGCGGAAAACAGGTCCTCCACCACGCGCACGTGATCGTCCATCGAGCCGCCGACGTCGAGGAAGAGCGCGACCTTCACCCCGTTGCGCCGCTCGGGGCGAGTGCGCACTTCCAGCATCGCCTTCTCGGCCGTCGCGCGGATCGTCTCGGGCAGGTCGAACTCCTCGGCCGCGCCCTCGCGCACCCAGCGGCGCAGGCGCTTGAGGGCAAGGCGCATGGCGCGCGTGCCGCTCTCCAGCCCGTCGTCGTAGTCCCTGAAGTCGCGCCGGTCCCAGACCTTCACGGCGCGCCGGTGGCGGCTTTCCGCCTGCCCGATGCGCACGCCTTCGGGATTGTAGCCGTCCGCGCCGAAGGGCGAGGTGCCGCCGGTGCCGATCCATTTCGAGCCGCCCTGGTGTCGCCCCTTCTGCTCCTCGAGCCGCTTCTTCAGGGTCTCCATCAACGCGTCGAAGCCGCCGAGACTCTTCACCAGCGCCTTCTCCTCCTCGCTCAGGTGCTTCTCGGCGAGGCGGCGCAGCCATTCCTCCGGCAGATCGTGGGGTCCGACGCCCTCGGCCGCTGGCCCCGACACGGCCTCGACGCCCTTGAAGACCTCGGCAAAGACGCGGTCGAACCGGTCGACGAAGCGCTCGTCCTTCACCAGGACGGTGCGCGCGAGGTGATAGAAGCCCTCGACGTCGAAGGTGACGAGATCGGCGCCGAGCGCGTCGAGGAGCGCGAGATGCTCGCGCAGCGACACGGGTACGCCGGCGGCCTTGAGGCGGAGGAAGAAGCCGAGGAACATCGTCGAAGGGTAGGGCGGCGCCGGGTGCTTGTCACCGCCCGGCGCGCGGTGATGGGGCGGGCGTGGCTTGTCAGCCGGGCAGGCGGATCTCGCCCTTCAGATAGGTCTGCGCGCGCCCCGCCACGATGACGGACTCCGGCTCCAGCCGGCAGAACAGGTCGCCGCCCCGCCGCGACACCTGCCGGGCGTGGAACGCGTCCCGGCCCGTGCGCGCGGCCCAGAAGGGCACGAGGCCGCAATGGGCCGAGCCTGTCACCGGATCCTCGTCGATGCCGCCCTTGGGCGCGAAATAGCGCGAGACGAAGTCGCAGCCATCGCCCGGCGCCGTCGCCATCACGTTGCGGCAGGGGAGCTTGGCCATCGCGCGGAAGTCGGGTTGGAGCGCGCGCACCTGCGCTTCCGTCTCGAACAGCGCGAGCCAGGTGTCGTCCGCGGCGGCCGGGATCACATGGGCCTCGACGGGGCGGGCGTTGAGGACCGTCGTCAGCCGTTCCACCGGCCCCGGCTTCGACACGTCGCGGCGCGGCAGGCGCATCTCCAGCCGCCCGTCGCGGCGCGCGACGGCGAGATCGCCCGACAGGGTCTCGAAGGTGAAGACGGGCCCGGGTTCGCCCATCTCCTCGAACAGGACATGCGCGCTCGCCAGCGTCGCGTGCCCGCACAGCGGCACCTCGATGGCCGGCGTGAACCAGCGCAGGCGCCAGCGCGCGGGCCCGGCCGGCACGAGAAAGGCCGTCTCCGAAAGATTGTTCTCCGTCGCGATCGCCTGCAGCACCTCGTCGGGCAAGAAGCCGGCCAGCGGCACCACGGCGGCGGGATTGCCGGCGAACAGGCGGTCGGCGAAGGCATCGACCTGGAAGATGGGAAGGGTGGGCATGGTGGCGCGTTTCTTTCGAAAGTCACGAAAACGGAATGGGGAACCGCGTTTCAGACGCCGAGCTGGCGGAACCGGCCTTTGAAGTTGATGCCCATTTCCAACATGATGGGTGGATCGAAACGCAGCATCGTCTCGTGGAGATTGGGCCATTGATGGACGAGAACCGCGCAGCAGCGGTTCATCGGGGTCTTCTGGTAGGCGGCGTCGAGGACCACCCCTCTCAGCTTTGCGAGGCGGAATGCCCGTGCTTCGGCCTTGTTGCGGCGTATACGCTGATCGCCGGTGATCACCAGCCACTCGTCCCCGCTTGCGGCCAGATATTCGATCCACTCGACGTCGGTGGGATGAGACAGGGGCAGGGACCGCAGGTGGATGGCCTGATGACCCTGCGGCTCGATGAAGCCGTTCAACGTCGTCGCCATCAGCGGCGAGGTGCAGTTGTCGAAAAGCACCTTCATGCCGCCCGGGACGCAAGCCTCGTTTCGAATTCGATCGCGCGCCGGATCGCCGCAACCGGCACCAGCCAGAGTCGTGCCGCCTGCTCGGCGCCGCCCTCCGCCTCGGCGGCCGCCGCCAGGACCGCGGTCGGAATGCCGCTGTCCGCTTCGATGGGCTGTCCGAAGGAGCGCGTGGGATCGACGAGGATGCCTGCCTGCCGGCGTCTCGGCCACCATCGCACGGGCACGTCGGCGTCGAATTCGGTGTCGCGCAGGCTCTGCTTCAGAATTTCCTGGAACGCGAACTGCCGTTTCAGGAGGTCGAGAAGCACGACGTCGCCGGTCTCGTTTGCGATCTCGAGAAAGATCGCCTTTCCATCGGTTCGGAATGCACGACTGGACAGTGGATGACTGCCGATATCGAGACGCCGCGCCTCGTCGATCGCCTTGCGCACGGCGACGGGACTGACTCCTTCCCCGATGATGGCCGCGGCGGCGCGCAGCTCCATCAGATCGCGAAAGCCCAGATAAAGGCCCTCTTCGGGGATCGAGACCTGAGGTGTCCAAAGGGGATCGTAGTGTTTCGCGCCGATGTCGTGACCGCGCAGCCATCGGATGATCTTGCGACCGGAGATACCCGTCAGGCGCGCCGATTCGGCGGCCGTGTAGAGGCCTATGCCGAGAAGAGGATTGGGCGTCGGTGCGTTCAAGGCGGGCGATGTCCTCGTTTGGTCCAGTCTACCACAGTTCACCGGGACGCCATGCGAGTTGAGATGCGCCGGCCCTGCGCAAGTCCTACCCCTGCCGCCGCGCCAGAAAGGCCAGGCGTTCGAAGAGGTGGACGTCCTGCTCGTTCTTGAGAAGGGCGCCGTGGAGCTTGGGGAGGGCCTTGGTGGGGCTCTCGCGCAGGTCCTGCGCCTCGATGTCCTCGGCCACGAGGAGGCGGATCCAGTCGAGGGCTTCGGAGGTGGAGGGGCGCTTCTTGAGGCCGGGCTGCTCACGGATCTCGTAGAACTGCGTGAGGGCGGCGCGCAGGAGGTCCCGCTTGATGCCGGGATGGTGGATCTCGACGATGCGGGCCAGCGTCTCCGGGTCGGGGAACTGGATGTAGTGGAAGAAGCAGCGACGCAGGAAGGCGTCGGGCAGCTCCTTCTCGTTGTTGGAGGTGATGACGACGATCGGCCGGTGGACGGCGCGCACGGTCTCGCCCGTTTCGTAGACGTCGAACTCCATGCGGTCGAGCTCCTGCAGGAGGTCGTTCGGGAACTCGATGTCGGCCTTGTCGATCTCGTCGATGAGGAGGATGACGCGCTCGGGCGCGGCGAAGGCCTCCCAGAGCTTGCCGCGGCGGATGTAGTTGGCGATGTCCTGGACGCGCGGATCACCCAGCTGGCTGTCGCGGAGGCGCGAGACGGCGTCGTATTCGTAGAGCCCCTGCGCGGCGCGCGTGGTGGACTTCACCGTCCAGGCGATGAGGCGAAGGCCGAGGGCGGCCGCGATCTCGCGGGCCAGTTCGGTCTTGCCGGTGCCGGGCTCGCCCTTGACGAGGAGCGGGCGCTGGAGCGCGATCGCGGCATTCACCGAGATGCGCAGGTCCTTGCCGGCGAGATAGGTCTGCGTTCCCTGAAACTGCATGGGGCGGGCCACTCCTGATCGATCGCGCAGGACCATAGGCCGGGACCGCGCGCGTGCAAGGCGCGGCGGCGCTTCTTCGCGGCGCGGCGGAGGCCGCCCTTCTCAGCCCGGGGCGCGCTCGCCTCTGCACACCTGTGCGGCGAGGCCGCAGCGCCTATGTCGGCCGGATGCGGCGGCGCCGGCCGGGCCGCCCGAGACGGAACGCTTCTTCCCTGGATTTCTCGCGATGACCGACACGCCTGCCGCATCGGCCCAGGCCGACCTCGCCGCGCCGCTCGGCACCGCCCGCACGGTGCTCTTCGCCTTCACCTGCGGGGCGCTCGCCGCCAATCTCTACTATGCGCAGCCGACCATCGCACTGATCGGGCGCGATGTCGGCCTCTCGGTGACGAGCGAGAGCCTCGTCGTGACGCTGGCGCAGATCGGCTACGCGATCGGCCTCGTGGCGCTGGTGCCGCTCGGCGACGTGGTGGAGAACCGCGCACTGATCCTCTGGACCATGGCGGCGAACGTCGTGGCGCTGTTCGGCCTCGCCTTCGCGCCCAGCCTCTGGGCGCTGTTCGCGGCCATGCTCGTCGTCGGCGCCACGTCCTGCGCGGCGCAGATGATCGTGCCCCTGGCGGCCACGCTCGCCCCGCCGCGGGAGCGCGGGCGCGTCGTCGGCAACGTGATGACGGGGCTCCTCGGCGGCATTCTCCTGGCGCGGCCGCTCTCCTCCTTCCTCGCCGAGTTCTTCGGATGGCGCGGCATCTTCCTCGTCTCGGCGGCGGCGATCACGGCGCTGACGTTCGCCGGCCTCTTCGCGCTGCCGCGGCGCCGGCCGGCGCATGCGGAGCGCTATCTGACGCTCATCGCCTCGCTCGGGCGCCTCTTCGTCGCCGAGCCGGTGCTGCGGCGGCGCGCGATCCTGCATGCGGCGATGTTCGCCAGCTTCTCGATGTTCTGGACGGGCGTGCCGCTCGTGCTCTTCGCCGCGCCCTTCGGCTTCTCGCCGAGCGGCGTGGCGCTCTTCGCGCTCGCCGGCGTGCTCGGCGTCTTCGCCGCGCCCGTCGCCGGGCGTCTCGCCGACCGCGGGCACACGCGGACCGGCACGATCGCCGCGCTGCTCGTCGTGGCGCTCTCCTTCGCGATCGCGCTTCTGGGCTCGGCCTCGCTGGCCGCGCTCCTGGCGGCGGCGATCCTGGTCGATCTCGGCGTGCAGGCCAATCTCGTCCTGTCGCAGCGCGAGATCTATCAGCTCGACGAGAGGATCCGCAGCCGCCTGAACGCGGCCTTCATGACGGTCTTCTTCCTGGGCGGCGCGCTCGGCTCGGCGCTGACGAGCCCGGTTCTGGAACAGTTCGGCTGGCGCGGCCTCTGCGCGCTCGGCATCGCCTTTCCGCTTCTGGCGCTCGCCTATTTCCTGCGCTCCGAGCGGGCGGCCTGACGCGTCTCCCAGCGTTCGAGAAAGGCCTCGACGGAGAGGTCGCGCATGTCGGGCACGGCGTCGAAGAGCTCGTCGGGCGCAAAGTCCCACCAGGCGAGCGCGAGGAGGCGGGCGGCGTGCGCCTCGCCGAGGCGCCGGCGCAGGGGCTTCGCCGGCACGCCCGCCACGATCGTGTAGGGCGGGACGTTTCGGGTGACGACGGCGTTCGCCCCGATCACCGCGCCGGTGCCGACGGTAACGCCCGGCATGACCACCGCGCCATGGCCGATCCAGACATCGTGGCCGATCGTGACGCGCGCCTCGCGCCGCTCCTGCCGGAAGGCGGCGTCGACGGGCCGCCAGCGGAAATATTCGTTGGGGCGGTAGCTCACCTTGTGGGTCGTCACCCGGTCGAGCGGATGGGCGAGCGCGTTGAGGCGCACATTGGCGGCGATGGAGCAGAACTTGCCGATCGTGGCATAGGCGGCTTCGCCGTTGCGCTCGAAATAGCTGAAGTCGCCGACCTCGACCTCGCGCAGGACGGTGCCGCGGCCGATCTCGACATGGCGGCCGAGCACGGCGTCCTTCACCTGCGCGCTCTGGTGGACGCGCGGCGCGTCGGCGCGGAACCGCAAGGGGCCGGCCATGGCCTCGGCGCGGCGGCGCTCGTCCTCGTCCTCCTCGCTCATGGCGTGTCCCCGTCTCGATCCCGTCCATCCCCGCCGTGACTGGCGAGGACGCGAGCGCGACGCTATACTGGCCTCATGCGCCGCTCGGCAAACCTCCACCCCGCGATCCTGCCCGCCTGCCTCGCCGCGGCGATCGGCGCCGGCGGCGCCTTCGCCGTCTACGGCTGGGCGAGCCACGGCGAGGCGCTGTTCCGGGCGCTGGCGGCCTCGCCGCTCGCCTGGTGCCTGTGACCCGGCCGGCGGCGGCGACATCGCGGCGCTTGCCCTTGCCGGCCCCGCGCGGCTAGAGGCAGGCCTCCGGGCGGCATCGCCTCCAGTGCAAGGGTCTCCATGTCGAAGCTGCGCATCATCCTGTGGTCGCTCGTCGGCCTCGTCGCCGGGGCGGCGCTCGCGGTCGCCATTCTCGTGGGGCGTGGCGGCACGGCGAGCGAGGAGGTCGCCTTCGGCGCGCCCTTCAAGCTCGTCGACCAGAACGGGGCGCCGGTGACGGAGGCGATCTTCAAGGGGCGGCCCTCGGCCGTCTTCTTCGGCTTCACCCATTGCCCGGACGTGTGCCCGACGACGCTCTTCGAGCTCGCCGGCCACGAGAAGGCGATGAAGGCCGAGGGCAAGGATCTCAACGTCGTGTTCGTGACCGTCGATCCCGAACGCGACACGCCGGCCGTCATCAAGCCCTATGTCGAGGCCGTGGCGCCCGACATCACGGCCATCACCGGCGCGCCCGCGGAAGTCGCCGCGATGACGAAGAGCTGGGGCGTCTATTCCAGGAAGGTGGGCGAGGGCGACGACTACCAGATGGACCACACGGCCACGACCTATCTCATCGACCGCAACGGCGCCTTCGCCGGCACCATCGCCTATGGCGAGAACCCGGACACGGCGCGGGCCAAGCTCGAAAAGCTGGCCGGCGCATGAGCGGGACGGGCGAGAAGCTGCCGCGGCAAGTCCGCTACTATCTCCTCGCCGGACGCGAGGCGGCCGAGCGCGCCTATGCGGCGCTCGACGAGGCCTTCTTCGAGACCGAAGGCGCGCCCGTGGCGATGACGGAGATCGACGAGAAGGCGCAGCGCTTCGAGGTCTCGGCCTATCTCGACACGCCCGAGGGCACGGACCGGCGCGAGGCGTTCGCGCGCGCGGCCGGCATCGCGCTGGAGGAGGCGGTGCGCGAGGATCTCGACGCGGCCAGGGACTGGATGGCGGACGTGCTCGCCGCGCTGAAGCCGGTGCGGGCCGGACGCTTCCTGGTGCATGGGGCGCACGACGCGGACAAGGTGCGGCCCGGGGATCTCTCGATCCTCATCGAGGCGGGCCAGGCCTTCGGCACGGGCCATCACGGCACGACCGCCGGATGCCTGGAGATGATCGAGGCGCTGGTGCGCCGGCGACGGCCGGTGAACGCGCTGGATCTGGGCACGGGCAGCGCTGTTCTGGCGATCGGCCTCGCGCTTCTGGCGCGCGTGCCGGTCCTGGCGACCGACATCGATCCCGTGGCAACGAAGGTCGCGGCCGGCAATGCGGCGGCGAACGGCGTCTCGCAGCTGGTGAAGACGGTGACGGCGGCCGGTTTCGACGCGCCGGCGGTGCGCGGGCGCGCGCCCTACGACTTCATCGTCGCCAACATCCTGGCGGGGCCGCTGATGCGGCTGGCGCCGCAATTCGAGCACCATCTGGCGCCCGGCGGCGACATCGTCCTCTCGGGCATCCTCGCCACGCAGCGGCGCGCGGTGCTGGCGGCCTTCCGCAATCAGGAGCTCGTCCATCGCGGCACGCTGCAGCGCGGCGACTGGGTGACGCTGCACCTGTCGCGGTGAAGCGGAACGGCGCGCGCGCCGGGGTCCGGACATGCGAACGCCCGGCCGTTCAGCGACCGGGCGTTCCGTTCATACGTCCGGCGGGCGATCAGTGGCGGCGCGGAGCGCTCGCCTCGAACAGCGACTCGCGGGCGGCGGACAGCGTCTCGCCACGGCCGATGACCGAGTAGGCGTCTTCGTTGAAGCGGCGGGCGGTGCGCTCGCGACCGCTGATATTTCTCTGCATCGACATGCGACTTAAACCTGTTGAACGCCGGTTTACCCGGCTGGAGGACTGGCAGAAGCTGGCGGACGTCATCGGATCGAACCTCGAACGAATCTTCCTGCCTCCCGTCCATCTCCATATGCGGTGGCGGGCCGCGTTCCGGTATGCCCGCCCGCGCATAGGTCCATCCCGGATATTGCATTGCAATATGGGCGGCCCCTTCAGCTTGCCTTAAGCTTTCTGGACATTCACCCTGCGGGGCGCCGTGCCCCATCCGTCATCCTCCGTCCTTTCACGAGACATTTCAGCATGTTCCAGTCCTTCGACGAGACCGCCGACTTCTCGCAGAGCGCCTCGCGCCTCGCTCGCCTGCGGGCGGCGCTGACAGACGCCGGGGTGGACGGCTTCCTCGTGCCGCGCGCCGACGAGCATCAGGGCGAGTACATTCCCGACAGTGCCGCGCGGCTTGCCTGGCTCACCGGCTTCTCCGGCTCGGCCGGCATGGCGGTGGTGCTGAGGGACAGGGCGGCGCTTCTCGTCGACGGGCGCTACACGCTGCAGGTCCGCTCGCAGATCGACACGGGCGCGGTGGAGCCGGTCTCGACGGTCGAGACCTCGCTGGAGGCCTTCCTCGCGGAAGCGGCGCCGGGCGCTTCGATCGGCTACGACCCTTGGCTCCACACGAGCGGCGAGGTGGCGCGGCTGGAGAAGGCGCTGGCGGCGACCGGCGGGCGGCTGGTGGCGCTGGCGCACAACCCCGTCGACCGCATCTGGAACGACCGGCCGGCGCCGCCGCAGGGGCGCGCCGCGCTCCACCCGGAAGCCTTGGCGGGCGAGAGCGCCGCGGCCAAGCTGGAGCGCATGCGCGCGGCGATGGCGAAGGCCGATGTCGCCGCGACCGTGCTCACGGACCCGTCCTCGATCGCCTGGACCTTCAACCTGCGCGGTTCGGACGTGCCGCACACGCCGCTGATGCTGGCCTTCGCCATCCTGCCGCGCGAGGGGCGGCCGGTGCTCTTCGTCGACGGCGCCAAGCTCGACGCCGAGACGCGCGCCGCGCTCGCCCCGCTTGCCGAGATCGAGGCGCCGGACGGGCTGGAGGCGGCGCTGCGCCGACGCGCCAGGGGCGGGCGCATCGGCCTCGACCCGGCGCTCGCGGCAAGGCGCCTCTTCGACCTCGTGGAGCAGGCCGGCGGCACGGCGGTGGAGTTCGCCGACCCGGCGCGCCTGCCGCGCGCGGTCAAGAACGCGGCCGAGCTCGACGGCGCGCGGGCGGCGCATCGGCGCGACGGGGCGGCCGTCTGCGCCTTCCTCGCCTGGCTGGACGGGCAGGAACCCGGCACGCTGACCGAGATCGGAGCGGCCAAGGCGCTGGAGGCGGCGCGCGCCGAGCGGGGGCGCAAGGAAGGGATGGACCTTCTCGACATCTCCTTCGACACGATCGCGGGGTCGGGGCCGAACGGGGCCATCGTCCATTACCGCGTCAACGAGAACAGCGACCGCACGCTCCGGGCGGGCGAACTCTTCCTGCTCGATTCGGGCGCGCAGTATCGCGACGGCACGACCGACATCACCCGCACCGTGCCGATCGGTCCCGTGGGCGCCGACGAGCGGCGGATGTTCACGCTGGTCCTGAAAGGCATGATCGCGATCTCCACGGCGCGCTTTCCCAAGGGCACGCGCGGCCTGGACCTCGACCCGCTGGCGCGCATCGCCCTGTGGAAGGCCGGCGTGAACTACGCGCATGGCACGGGCCATGGCGTCGGCTCCTATCTCGCCGTGCACGAGGGGCCGCAGTCGCTCTCGCCGCGCGGGGCGGCGGTTCTGCTGCCGGGCATGATCCTTTCCAACGAGCCCGGCTACTACCGCGAGGGCGAATTCGGCATCCGCATCGAGAATCTCGTCGTGGTGGAGGAGGCGCGCCCCATCGAGGGCGGCGATCTGCCGATGCACGCGTTCGAGACGCTGACGCTGGTGCCCGTCGACCGCCGCCTCGTGGAGGTCGGCCTCCTGACGCCGGAGGAGCGGGACTGGCTCGACGCCTATCACGCGCGTGTGCGCGCCGAGATCGCGCCGCTTCTGGACGAGCGGGCCCGCGCCTGGCTGGAGGAAAAGACGGCGCCGCTCGCCCCTTGACCTCAAGCCGCCCGGTGGCGTGGTACGACGGGCGAGGCATGAAAAAGCCCGGCGGCGAGGGGATCGCCGCCGGGCCGTTCATGGCGCAGAACCGGCGCGCGAGGCGCCGGGCCGAAGCCTACTGGCAGAACTGACGCGGACCGTTATAGGGCTGGAACGTGCCGGACCGGGCGTCGAACGAGCGGTAGCGGGCCGAGCAGTAATTGTACCATTCGCGGCTCCAGGGCGCCGGGCGCGCCGAGACGTAGCGCGGCGCCGCATGATAGCGGGGAGCGACGCGGTAGTAGGTGGGCGCCGGCGTGTAGTAACGCGGCGCGGCACGATAGTAGCGGGGCGCGGGCTCGTAGTAGCGCGGCTGGCTCGCGATCGCCGCGCCGATGCCCAGGCCGATGACCGCCCCGGCGAGCGCCGCCCCGCCGGACCCGATGCCGTTGTGCCGGCGATGGCTGTAATAGCGCCGACCGCCGTCGTGATAGCCGCGATGGCCGTCCCAACCGCGCCGATCCCAGCGCGGATCGGCCTTGGCCGCCGTGACGCCGACGAGCGGCGTGCCGCTCGGCACGCCGAGCGGCGCCAGCGACACGGCAAGTGCCAGCGCGATCGACTTCACGCCCCAGGACTTCAGGAAAGACATGACGACCTCCAAACTCGTGCGAAAGACTTGTGACGATGTAACGCCGTGGAAGCTGAATGGCTCCTGAACACTGTGGCGATCACGCAAGCGTTGACGGAACCTTCCGCGACGCGGCGTTCGGCGGAGGCCTTGAAGCCTTTTCGCGGGGCGACAGGTGTGGATGACGGACGTTTCGCCGCAGGGTTGGCGGCACGACGGGGGACAAGCGGGCCGTGCACGGGGCATGATGGTGCGCGGGGCGACGGCCCGGAGCGAGGCAGGCAGGGGAGCGAGCGGATGAGCGACACGGCGGCGGGCAGCGGTGCGGCGGCGGGCGAACTGGAGCCGAGTCTCCATCGCGTGATGGGGCCGGGCCTCCTCCTTCTCTTCATCGTGGGCGATATCCTGGGCACGGGCATCTACGCGCTGACCGGCAAGGTCGCCGCGCAGGTCGGGGGCGTCGTCTGGCTGCCCTTCCTGTGCGCCTTCGTCGTCGCCTTGATCACCGCCTTCAGCTATCTCGAACTCGTCACCAAATATCCGAAGGCGGCGGGCGCGGCGCTCTACACGCACAAGGCCTTCGGCGTGCACTTCATCACCTTCCTCGTCGCCTTCGCGGTCATGTGCTCGGGCATCACCTCGGCTTCCACGGCCAGCCGCGCCTTCGCGGCGAATTTCTCGAGCGGCTTCGGCCTCGGGCTCGGCGATCTCGGCGTGACGGTCGTGGCGCTTCTCTTCATGACGCTGGTGGCGGTGGTGAACTTCCGGGGCGTCGGAGAAAGCGTGAAGGCGAACGTCGTCCTCACCTGCGTGGAACTGACCGGCCTCCTCATCATCATCTGCATCGGCCTCTATGCCATCACGGCCGGGCAGGGCGACGTCTCGCGCATCTGGACCTTCGAGCCGGCGGGCGACCGGGGCATGTTCTGGGCCGTGGTGGGCGCGACGACGCTCGCCTTCTTCGCCATGGTCGGCTTCGAGGACTCGGTGAACATGGCCGAGGAGTGCAAGGACCCCTCGCGCATCTTCCCCAAGGTGCTGCTCACGGGCCTCCTCCTCACCGGCGTCATCTACGTGCTGGTCTCGATCTCGGCGATCACGCTCGTGCCGGCGGCCGAACTCGGCGAGGGCGAGACGCCGCTCCTGAAGGTGGTGCAGGCGGGCGCGCCGAACTTCCCGATCGGCATCTTCGGCGTCATCACCATGTTCGCCGTGGCCAATTCCGCGCTCATCAACATGCTGATGGCCAGCCGCCTCGTCTACGGCATGAGCCGCGAGGGCGTGCTTCCCTCGGCGCTGGGACGGGTGCATTCGAACCGCCGCACGCCCTTCGTCGCCATCGGCTTCACGTCGCTCCTGGCGATGGGGCTCATCATCGTCGTCGGCGGCGTCGGCAAGCTGGGCGACACGACGGCGCTCCTGCTTCTGGCGGTCTTCGCCGTCGTCAACGTCGCCGTCCTGGTGCTGCGCAAGGACAAGGTGGCGCACAAGCATTTCCGCACGCCGGCGCCCTTGCCGATCCTCGGCGCGCTGACCTGCCTCTTCCTCGTCGGCCCCTGGACCGGGCGGCCGGGCGAGGTCTACCAGATCGCCGGCATCCTTCTCCTCATCGGCGTGGTGCTCTGGGGCGTGACCTCGCTCCTCATGCGCCGACAGGCGACGCTTCGCGGCCATGAACTCGCCAAGACCCGCGTCGGCCCGGTGAACTGAGAAAGGGCGCGCGTCACGGGGCGGCGCGGGCCGCACCGCTTCCGCCGCGCGCCGCCAGCATGCGCCCGTCGCCGAGATCGACGATGCGCCCGAAGCGAAGGAGGGTCTGAAGGGCGCGCGCCGCCCGCGGGCCGACCCTTCGGCCGGGCGCGAAGGCCTCGGCGATCTCGGCCGGCGTCATGGCACGGCCGGACCCGGCGAGGAGGCGCTCCACCGCGAGCGGCTGATCGATGACGTCCGCGGGAAATACGGGGCGCGGCGGCAGCGCCGGCGGCGGCGGTGGGACCATCGCCGGCGCCTCCTCGCGAAAGCCCGCGCCGCGCTCCAGAAGGGGGCGCTGATAGTCCGGCCGCAGCCAGCGCACGAGGCCCGCCGCCTCCTCGCGGGCGCGCGCGGCGTTGAGCGCGACGAGACGCTCCAGCACTGCCTCCTGGCCGAGCTCGGCCGGCCAGCCATAGGCCTGGAGCGTCGCCCGGTCGATCGCCTCGTGCAGTTCCTGGAGGATGAGGACGAGGCCGCGACGGCGGATGTCGGCCTGTTTCGCCGAGAGGCCGGCGCCCTGACGCATCGCGTCGAGGACGTTGTAGAGTCCGGTCAGCGTGAGATCGGGATTGTCGGCGAGGACGCGCCTGCGGGTTTCGTCCAGTTCCTCGGCCGTCGCCCGAAGCGTCTCGACCGTTCGCCCTTCGAGCGGCGGGAAGGGGAAAGGGTCGAAGATCGCGGGATCGACCTCCGTCCAGCGCACCCGGGCGGCCGCGAGGAGCTCGGCGATTTCCGCGGCCGGCAGGGCGAAGGCGCTCGCCTCGCGGAAGAGATTGCCGTTGAAATGGCGCAGATGGGCGCGGAATCCGGTGAAGAAGCGGTCCTCGCGCCGGGGCGCGTCCATCTTGCGCCAGAGTTCGGTGACGGTCGGTGCGAAGGCCTCCGGCGTCTCCACGCAATCGGCGAGGAGGCGGGAGAAGCTGTCCTTGGGCAGGAGCCCGACATCCTCGGCGAACATCGTGAAGATGCAGCGCACCAGGAATTGCGCCACCTCCGCGGGCGGATGCTCGGCCTCCAGATGCCGGCTGACGACGGCCAGGCGCTCGGCGACGCCGCGCGTCACGCGGGCGGCCTCGCGGGCGGGGTCGAGCGCGTTCGGGTCCGTCCAGACGAGGGCGAGGCGGCGCCGCACGCTTTCCTCGCGCAGCATGTCCAGCGTGATGCGGAAGCCGTTGCGGTCCGGGGACTGCCCGTAGCCGCGACCGGTGCCGGTGAAGTCGGCGTAGAGTTCGATGACGCGGCCGACATCCACGACGAGGAGGAAGGGCGGCGCGGCATGGGAGGGATCGAGCAGGAAGACGTAGCCCTCGGCCTGCCGGCGGGCGTTCTGCATCATCACGTCCCAGTTGCGCGTCGCGCGGCCCGCCCGCCGCGGCGGCGCCTCGCGTTCGGGCAAGGCCTTCTCCCGCCCGGGCAGGCGCGACTGCTTGGCTTCCAGAATGAAACAGTCGCGCTTGTAGAGATCGATCCGGCGCGGCTGGGGCGCCCCCTCGCTCTCGCGCGGGCGCACGGCGCGCTCGAAGACGTAATCGTTGAACCGCGTGTCGGCGCCGGCCGGCTCCGGACGCGCCACGCCGATGACGTCGCACAGCTCGCTGAGGAACATCATGGTGTTCGCTCGCTCGGCGCCGCCCTCGCGGTCCGACCAGCGGGCGATGAATGCTTCGACCTGCACCTGCGCCTTCTCCTCCCGCGATCAAGCCGGAGTGAGAAAAGCAACCCAGGACTGTAGTATCAAGAAAAATGCACGCTTAGGGTGAATGCCTTGATGCCGCATGTGTGCGGTGGTGGCACGCCCGCCGTCGTCCGAAGCGTCCGAGAACACGTTGCGGAATGACGCAGATCGCGAAATTCGTGGCGCGATGGGGGTCGAGCGCGGCGACCGTCGCGCCCCATCCGTTGATCGCCGGCGCAGCCAGGTCGATCGAAGGCGGCTTGTGGCTCGCCGATTATGACGATCCCGTCGAGACCACTTGCGATGCGCCGAGAACGCCGGGCGAACTGCGGGCCGCCGTGCTCACCGAACGCGGGCGAGCGGGCACGGAAATGCATCCTATCGTGGAACGCGCGTCGGCGTATGCGGACGGTTTCCCGAAGGATAAGGTCGAGAACTGGGACAATCTCGTGCGCATTCCGACGTATCGACACCCTGAGGTGAGCGGCTGGTACATGGTCAGACGAGAGCGGTTTGGCGGGCTCTCTGCCCGGCAATATCTCCGCGGCAAGACCTGGGAAGAACGGCATGCCGTCGGGCTGGAAGCGTTAAAAGAGTTTGAGGTTCTCAGATGAAGAGCAGGAAATCTATTGCCGAGATGACGGACGACGAGATCC
Source organism: Aurantimonas sp. Leaf443 (assembly GCF_001425575.1). Lineage (GTDB taxonomy): Bacteria > Pseudomonadota > Alphaproteobacteria > Rhizobiales > Rhizobiaceae > Leaf443. The sequence continues at coordinate 453,645 of NZ_LMRD01000006.1, forward strand.
GCCTCCGCTTCATCGAGATCGGCATCGCCCAGTTCGACGTAGCTTGCGAGCCGGAAGATGCAGATCAGTTCAATCGTTTCTACGCAGAAAACGAGAAGCTCGAGGAGAAATTGCGGTCGAGGCCAGGCGATAGGCGGCCCGTGCTCTTCGATCCGATGAAGCATCCGAACATGCAACTGCGGTTCAATGCCGCGACGGCCCTGTTCGCGCTCTACCCGAAAGAGGCACGCGAAGCGCTTCTCGAGATTCACGAGAAGGCCGACGGACCGATCGCCACCGGTGCGATCGCGCATCTCGACTGGATCGATCAGGGCAAGTTCACGCCGACGTGACGCCGGCGCCGCTCCTTCAACCCGCCTGGATGAAGCTTTCCAGCACGCGCTTCTGGCCGGCCTTGTCGAAATCGACGGTGAGCTTGTTGCCCTCGACCACCGAGACGGTGCCGGGTCCGAACTTCTGGTGGAAGACCCGGTCGCCGACGGCAAAGAGGCTGTCCTGCGCGGTCACGGACTTGGCGACGAGTTCGCCCTCGATCTCGCGCGGGCCGGAGCGCTTGGCGGAGGAGTAGAGGCCGGCGCCGCGCGAGGGCGGCTGATTGGAGCCGCGGCTTTGGGCGGCGGGCGTGAAGGCGGGGTTCGACGGGGACGGACCGCTTTCGGCGAAGCCGCCGAGACCGGCCTCGCGGGCATAGCGGTCGGCCTTGGCCTTCACGCCGTTCTCGCCATAGGCGATCTCGCGGGTGCGCCCGCCCGACCAGCCGTCGCCGCCGACGCCGCCCGAGCGCGGGGCCGCCTCGCCGCGCGCGGCGGCCTGGGCGCGCTTCCAGCCGGGGGTGGAATAGGCGCCGGCGCCGAAGGCGGCCTGGCCGTCCCAGCGGCTGGCGCCGTAGCCGCCGAAGCCCGACGCGCCGTAGCCGCCATAGGAGCTCGTCGGCTCCTTCACGTCGACATGGGCCTCGGGCAGCTCGTCCAGGAAGCGCGAGGGGATGGTGGACTGCCACAATCCGTGGATGCGCCGGTTGGAGACGAACCAGAGCTTCACACGCTTCTTGCCGCGCGTGATCCCGACATAGGCGAGACGGCGCTCCTCCTCCAGTCCCGAACGGCCGCCCTCGTCGAGCGAGCGCTGGTGCGGGAAGAGGCCTTCCTCCCAACCCGGCAGGAACACGGTCTCGAATTCGAGGCCCTTGGCCGAATGCAGGGTCATGATGGAGACGGCGTCGAGATCGGCGTTCTGTTCGGCATCCATCACGAGCGCGATATGCTCGAGGAAGGAGGGCAGGCTCTCGTAGTCCTCCATGGAGCGGATGAGCTCCTTGAGATTGTCGAGCCGGCCCGGGGCTTCGGCCGAACGGTCGTTCTGCCACATCTCGGTGTAGCCGCTCTCTTCCAGGATCGTCTCGGCGAGCTCGGTATGGCTCGTCGCCTCGACCATGCCGGCCCAGCGGCGGAAATTGGCGACGACGGTGCGCAGCGTCGCGCGGGGCTTGGGTTTCAGCTCTTCGGTCTCGACGAGTTCGCCGGCCGCCGCGATCATCGGAATCTGGCGGTCGCGGGCATAGTCGTGGATCTGGCGGATCGTGGCGTCGCCGAGACCGCGTTTCGGAACGTTGACGATGCGCTCGAAGGCGAGGTCGTCGGCCGGCTGCACGGTGGCGCGGAAATAGGCCAGCGCGTCGCGGATCTCCTGGCGCTCGTAGAAGCGCGGGCCGCCGATGACGCGGTAGTTGAGGCCCATCGTGACGAAGCGGTCCTCGAACTCGCGCATCTGGAACGAGGCGCGCACGAGGATCGCCATGTCGTTGAGCCTGTGGGAATGCTTGCGCTGCAGGCGCTCGATCTCCTCGCCGACGGCGCGCGCCTCCTCCTCCGAATCCCAGGCGGCGTAGACCTCCACCTTCTCGTGCTCGGGATCGGCCTGATCGGTGAAGAGCGTCTTGCCGAGCCGGTCCTCGTTATGGGCGATGAGATGGGAGGCCGCGCCGAGAATATGGGCGGTGGAGCGGTAGTTGCGCTCCAGCCGGATCACGGTGGCGCCCGGAAAGTCCTTCTCGAAGCGCAGGATATTGTCGACCTCCGCGCCGCGCCAGCCGTAGATCGACTGGTCGTCGTCGCCGACGCAGCAGAGATTGACGCGTGTCCCGCTCGCGCCGTCGCCGCCGTGCGGCTCGCTCCGCGGGGGCGCGGCATCGGCCGCGACGGCCGGTCGGCCTGCGGATCGCTGCGCCAGCAGACGCAGCCACATATACTGGGCGACGTTCGTGTCCTGGTACTCGTCGACGAGGATGTAGCGGAAGCGGCGATGATATTCGGCGAGGACGTCCGGATGCGTGCGCAGGATCTCGATCGGATGCATGAGCAGATCGCCGAAGTCGCAGGCGTTCAGCGCCAGGAGCCGCTCCTGATAGGCGGCGTAGAGCTTGCGGCCGCGCCCGTCGCCGAAGGCGCGGGCATCGCCCTCGGGAATGGCCTTCGGCCCCAGCGCCTTGTTCTTCCAGCCGTCGATCATCTGGGCGAGCGCGCGCGCCGTCCAGCGCTTGTCGTCGAGGCCCTCGGCCTGGATGATCTGCTTGAGAAGGCGGACCTGGTCGTCCGTGTCGAGGATGGTGAAGGAGGATTTCAGGCCCGCGAGCTCGGCATGCCGGCGCAGCATCTTCACCCCGATCGAGTGGAACGTGCCGAGCCAGGGCATGCCCTCCACCTCGCCGCCGCACAGGAGGCCGATGCGCGTCTTCATCTCGCGCGCGGCCTTGTTGGTGAAGGTGACGGCGAGGATCTGCGAGGGAAAGGCGAGGCCCCGGCCGAGAATATGGGCGATGCGCGTCGTCAGCACCCGCGTCTTGCCGGTGCCGGCGCCGGCAAGGACGAGGACCGGGCCTTCCGTCGTCTCCACCGCCGCGCGCTGCTCGGGATTGAGGCCGGCGAGAAGGTCGGGCGCGCGCGTGCCCCGGGCCGCCATGGCGCGGGCGGCGATGCCGGAGGGGCGGGGGGAGAGGTCGGAGGAGTCGCTCATCGCACCCTATTTAGACCATCGCGCCCAGAACACTAGACGAACATCGCGGCGGGGCGCCGCAGTCGGGCACGCACGTGCGCCGCGTCAGGGCGCCCGCTTCGGCCGCATGGCGATGGCCCGCCCCGCATCCTCGGGGCGCGGCAGGTGGGCGTGTTCCGCCGCGACGGCGGCGAGGCGCCCGGCGATGTCGGGCGGGAAGGGCGCGACCTTCGGGCCGGAGAGATCGACGGAGAGGATGAGCCCTTCCAGCGTCGCCGCGCACCAGCCCTCGGCGTGGAAGAGGCGCTGGAAGACATGGATGCGCCGCTCGTCGAAGGCGATGATCTGGGAGGCGACGCGCACGATGGAGCCCGGCTTCACCTCGCGTCTGTAGACGACATGCGATTCGGCGGCGAAGGTCGTGGCCGAGCTCTCGGCGGCGCGATGCGGGCCGATGCCGAAGCGCTCGAAGAGTTCGTCCACGCCCCGGTCGAAGAGGACGTGGTAATAGGCGAGGTTCAGGTGCCCGTTATGGTCGATCCATTGCGGCTCGATCTCCATCGGGGCGCTGACGAAACCCGAGGTCTCGATCGTGGGCTCGTCCATCGGCATCATCCTCGCCTGTCGCGCCGGGATCGGATACGGGTTTTGAGAAGGGCGTCAACGCCCGATCGGCGGACGGGAGAACGACGATGACGCTGGCCGACATCATGACGGAGCGCCGCGAGACGCGGGCGGGCATTCCCGCCGCTCTCGAGGCGCTGGCGCCGCTCTTCGGCGAAAGGCTGGTGCGCGGCGAGGACGTGCGCCGCGCGCACGCCCATTCCACCACCTACATTCCCAACCAGATGCCGGATGCGGTCGTCTTCGTGCGCAGCGAGGCGGAGGTGCAGGCGGCGGTGCGGATCTGCGCCGAGCATCGCTGCCCGATCGTCGCATTCGGCACCGGCTCCTCGCTGGAGGGCCACGTCAACGCGCCGCTCGGCGGCATCTCGCTCGACCTGTCGCAGATGGACGCGATCCTGGCCGTCAACGCGCAGGATCTCGACTGCCGCGTGCAGCCGGGCGTGACGCGCGAGGCGCTGAACGCCCATCTGCGCGACACCGGCCTGTTCTTCCCCATCGATCCCGGCGCCAACGCCTCGCTCGGCGGCATGGCGGCGACGCGCGCCTCGGGCACCAACGCGGTGCGCTACGGCACGATGCGCGAGAACGTCATCTCGCTCTGCGCGGTGATGGCCGACGGACGGCTGGTGCGCACGGCGCGGCGCGCGCGCAAGAGCGCGGCCGGCTACGACCTGACGCGGCTTCTCGTCGGCTCCGAAGGCACGCTCGGCATCATCACGGAACTGACGCTGAAGCTCTACGGGATCCCCGAGGCCGTCGTCTCGGGCGTCTGCCCGTTCCCGGACGTGAAGAGCGCCTGCGACACGGTGATCGAGACGATCCAGACCGGCATTCCCGTCGCGCGCATCGAGCTTCTCGACACGCTCGCCGTGCAGGCCGCGCGCGCCCATTCGGGCCTCGACCTTCCGGTCTCGCCCTGCCTCTTCGTGGAGTTCCACGGCTCGCCCGCCTCGGTCGCCGAACAGGCGGCGGGCTTCGCCGAGATCGCGGCCGGCAATGGCGGCGGCGCTTTGGAAAGCGCCTCGCTCGCCGAGGAACGCGCGCGCCTGTGGAAGGCGCGGCACAATTTCTACTGGGCCGCGCTCGCCCTGCGGCCCGGCGCGGCGGGCATCGCCACCGACGTCTGCGTGCCCGTGTCGCGGCTGGCCGAATGCATCGAGGAGACGCGGCTCGACATCGAGGCGGCCGGCTTCGTCGCCCCGATCGTCGGCCATGTCGGCGACGGCAACTTCCACGTGACGCTACTCATCGACACCGCCAACGCGGCCGAGATCGATGCGGCCGAGGCCTTCGGCGCGCGGCTGGCGGCCCGGGCGCTCGACATGGACGGCACCTGCACGGGCGAGCACGGGATCGGGCAGGGCAAGCGGGCGTATCTCACCGACGAGATGGGCGAGGGCGTCGCGGTGATGCGGGCGATCAAGCAGGCGCTCGACCCGCTCGCCATCCTCAATCCCGGCAAGATCTTCTGATCGCCGGGGCCGGGCCGCGACGCATGCCGGGGCGAGGTTCGCGCCGCGTTCCGTGCTAGGCTGATCGACAGTGAGAACTGCGCGCAATCCGCGAAGGGGCCGCGCCGCAAGGGAGGATGCGAACTGGTCAGGGCCTTCGTGGGTCTCGGCGGGCTCATCGTGCTGGCGCTGCTGGCCGTGCTCGTCGCGCCGTTCTTCATCGACTGGACGGCCTACCGCGCCGATTTCGAGCGCGAGGCCTCGCGAATCCTCGGGCGCCCGGTCGTCGTGCGCGGCCCGGCCGAGGCCTCGATCTTGCCGTTCCCGTCCGTCACCTTCTCCGACGTCGCGGTGCTCGGCGAGGACGGCGCGCCGCTCCTGTCCGTCGACGGGTTCCGGATGGACGCGGAACTGGCGCCCTACCTCTCCGGCGAGATCCTGATCTACCGCATGGTGCTCGACGCGCCGGACCTGCGCGTGCCCATCGCGACGGGCGGCGCCATCGAATGGCCGGCGCGCGCGCCGCAGCTGCCCGCCGGTGCGAGGGTCGTTCTGGAGCGGGTGGAGGTGAAGGGCGGCACGGTGCGGCTGGAGAACGGGCCGGCCGGTCGCACCGAGACGCTGCGGGACGTCGAGGCCGTGTTCTCCGCCGAATCGCTCGCCGGCCCGATCGCCGGCAGCGGAACGCTCGACCGTAACGGCATGCCGGTGCGCTTCGCGATCAATGCGGGCACGGCCCAGCAAGACGGCCGCCTGCCGCTGAAACTGGTGGTGGAGAGCGAGGGGCTCGACGCCAGCCTGACCGCGGACGGCGCTGCGCGGATCGTCGACGGGCTGCCCCGGCTCGACGGGAGCCTGACGCTGCAACGGCCGATGCGCAAGCCGGCACCGAGCGGCCAGGCCGGCCGGCCGGCGGACATGGCATCGACCACGCCGCCGCTGCGCCTTGCCGCGGCGCTCGCGCTGACGCCGGTGGCGGCAGAGCTGCGCGACCTGCGCCTTGCCGCGGGCGCCGGCCCCCAGCCCTATATCCTCACCGGCGCGGGCGCGCTCGACTACGGCGCCGCGCCGCGCTTCTCGCTGACGCTCGAAGGCGAGCAGGTGGATGTCGACGCGATCGCGCAGCGGCAGGCCGAGGCGGCGGGGCAAGCGGGCGCCGCTGCGCCGAGCTTCGCTGGCCGCGTCGCGGCGCTGCGCGCGCTTCTCGCCGAGGTGCCGCGCCCCGCCCTATCCGGCACGGTGGCCCTCAGCCTTCCCGTCGTCACCGCCGCGGGCACGGTGATCCGCGACGTCTCCTTCGAGGCCAGCCCGACCCAGACGGGCTGGACGGTGCGGGACGCGGTCGCCGAACTGCCCGGACGCACGCGGATCGAGGCGACGGGCGAGGTGACGCTGGAGGGCGAGGGAGGCTTTGCGGGCGACCTCCTCGTCGCCTCGCGCCAGCCGTCCGGCTTCTCCGACTGGCTCTCCGGCGGCGTCGATCCCGCGCTGCGCGGGCTCGGCGGGGCCGGCCTCTCGGCCCGCGTGGCGCTTGGGACCGAGCGGCAGGCCTTCGAGGCCCTGGAAGTGACGATCGGCGCGGGCACGCTGAAGGGCCGGCTGGAGCGCAGCGGCGGCGCGCAGCCGGCGATCGACGCGGACCTCTCGGGCGGCGCGCTCGATCTCGACGCCTTCCTGGCGCTGTCGAAGTTCTTCACGGGCGAAGGCCGGGGCCTGGCCGAAGGCGGCACGGTCGCGCTGCGGCTGGCGGCGGGCCCGGTGACCTATGGCGGCGGCACGGCGGCGCGGATCGACGCGGACCTCAAGGTCGACCCGCGGCGGATCGACGTGCGCCGCTTCGACGTGGCGGGGCTTGCGGGCGCGGATCTCAAGGCGGTCGGCCATCTCGACGAACTGTCGGGCGACGCCAGCGGCACGATGAAGGTCTCGCTGCAGGCCGAAGCGCCGCAGGCCCTGATCGCCTATGCGAACGAGCGCCTGCCCGACCGGCCCATCCTCGCGGCGATGGCGCGCCGGGCGGACGTCCTCGGGCCCCTGACGCTGTCGGGCACGCTCGCCACGCAGGCCGGCGAGCCCGGACGCGCGCCCTCGCTCCTCGTGGACCTGACGGGCACGGCCGCCGGCACCAAGATCGATCTCTCCAGCGCGGTCGAGAACGGCTTCTCGGCCCTCGCGCGGAGCGGGCGGTTCGGGCTGGACGTGCGGCTCGAGAGCGACGCGCCGGCGGTGCTTCTCGGCCAGCTCGGCCTCGAGGCCCTGCCGCTCGATACGCTGCCGACGCCGCTGGAATTCGAGGCGACGCTCTCGGCCGCCGAGACCGGGCCCATCGTGACCGCCGCGAGCCTTCGCGCGCCGGGCAGCGAGCTCATCATGGACGGCATCCTGGAGGCGACGGCGGCCGGGCCGGCGGGCGGCGAGTTCCAGGCCATGCTGCAGAGCGAGGACGTGGCGCCCTTCCTCCTCTCCACGCTCGCCGATATCGGGCTCGGCCCGCTCGACGCGGTGCCGGCGGACCTTTCGGCCGCGCTTCGCTGGAGCGTCGCCGGCTGGACGCTCGACGGAGTGACGGGAACGCTCGGCGACACGCGGGTGAAGGCCAGCGCCACCCTGCCGCCGGCGGGCGCGCTGGAGGGTCGGGCCGAACTCAGCGACCTCTCTCTGCCCTGGCTCGCGCGGCTCTCCTTCGGCGAGGCGCCGGGCGAGGGGGCGGACGGCACGCTGTGGCCGAAGACCGCCTTTCCCGCCAACCGACTGCCGGACCGCCCGTTCGAGATCGACCTCTCGGCGCAGACGCTCGCTCTGCACGGCGGGTCGGCGCTGACGGATGTGCGCGCGACGCTGCGCGGCGGCGGCGGGCTCGTCGCCATCGAGGACGTCTCGGCCCGCTATCTCGGCGGCACGCTGGCCGGTTCGCTCGCCCTGCGCAATGCCGGCGGCATCGGCAGCGCGGCTCTGCGCGCGCGCTTCGATTCGCTCGCGCCCGGGGCGATCTGGCCGGCGCTCGACGCGTCGGGCGGCAAGGCGAGCCTCAGCGGCACGATCTCGCTCGACGGCTCGGCGCAGTCCTATGCCGGGCTCGTCTCCGGACTGACGGGGGCGGGCAGCGCGCGCCTCTCCGGCGCGCATGTGCCGGGCGTGGCACCGGACGCCTTCGCCCGGGCGCTGGTCGTGGCGGACCGGCCGGATTTCCGCCTGGACACGGATGCGGGCGCCGCCGCCATCGCCGCGCTCGCCGACGGGTCCGGCCTTGCCCTCGACGGCGAGAAATCGAGCGCCTTCACGGTGACGGGCGGGCGCATGAGCTTCGTGCCGGTGACGGAAGAGAACGGGCCGAGCCGCCTGACGCTCTCGGGCGACATCGATCTTGCCGCGGCCACCGTCTCCGGCTCCGCCGCGCTCGCCTTCGATGCGGGGCCCGAGGCGATCGAAGGCACCGCGCCGGGCATCGACTACGCGGTCTCCGGGCCGCTGTCGGCCCCCGTTCTTTCGGCCGACCCGCAGCCGCTCGTCGCCTATCTCTCGGCGCGCGCGCTCGAACGCGAGGAGGCGCGGGTGGAGGCGCTGCAGGAAAGCCTGCAGGAAAAGCTGCGCCTTCGCCGCGAGAACCGCCTCTATCGCTGGCGCGTGGCCGAGACCGAGCGGGCAAGAGCGGCGCGCGTGGCCGCCGAGGAGGCGGAGCGGGCGCGGCTGGCGGCCGAGCAGGCGGCCGCCCGGAAGGCCGCGGCGGACGCCGCCGCGCGGCTCGAGGCCGAGCGGCAGGCTGCGGCGGAACGGGCGGCGCTCGCCGAACGCGAGGCGGCCGAACGGGCCCGCCAGGCGAGCGAACGGCGGCGGGCGGCGGAAGCGGCCGCCGCCGCCGAGCGCCTGCGCGCCACCGCGCCCCGCATTTCCGAGCCCTCGCCGCAAAGCCCGGCTTCGCCGGCCGGCCCGCTCGATTTCGAGCCGCCCGCGGGCACGCCCGGCAGCCAGCCCCCGGAGACCTTTCCGAGCCTGCCCGGCGTCGAGAACCCGCTCGAATTCTGACGCCGCCGCCGTCCTGGCCGGGTGCCTCGGCACCCGCCCGCACGGGGGTTGGAAGGACGGGCGGCCTGCGCCATAGTCCCGGCCGAATTGGGCCGGGCAGGGTCCTGTGGCGCCGCCGCTGCCGGCTCAGGCGTCGGCAAGGCCGGACGGGCGGAGGATGCGCCCTATCTGCGCGGGCGATGTCCGTCGCCGGCCGGCGGACGAGGCATGTGCCGGGTGTCCTCGGGGCGGCCGCAGGACGACGATGCGAAAGAGAGGTGCGATGTTTCCGAACCGTCTGACCGAAGGCTACAAGTCGTTTCTCGACGGCAGCTTCACCGCGCAGCGCAAGCGCTACCAGACCCTCGCGGAGAAGGGCCAGCGGCCGGAGATCATGATCGTCGGATGCGTCGATTCCCGCGTCTCGCCCGAGGCGATCTTCGACGCGGCGCCGGGCGAGCTTCTCGTGGTGCGCAACGTGGCCAATATCGTGCCGCGCTACGAGCCGGAGAACGAGTTCCAGCACGGCACCAGCGCGGCGCTGGAATTCGGCGTGCAGGCGTTGCGCGTCAAGCACATCGTCGTCCTCGGCCACGCGTCCTGCGGCGGCATCCGCGCCTTTGCCGACGACAACGAGCCCCTGTCGCCGGGCGACTTCATCGGACGCTGGATGTCGCAGATCGCGCCGGCGGCCGAAGTGCTGGGCCCGCGCGGCAAGGACCTGACGCGCGACTACCTGCAGGCGCTGGAATTTGCCTCCGTCGAACTCTCCCTGCGCAATCTCATGACCTTTCCCTGCGTGCGCATCCTCGTGGAGCGCGGCAAGCTGATGCTGCACGGGGCCTATTTCGGCGTCGCGACCGGCGAACTGCTGGTGCGCGATCCCGAGACGGGCGCGTTTTCGGCGATCGCCGAAGGGGCGAATCCGCTGAAGATGATCCGCTGCGAGGAAAGCGACTGACGAGGCGGGCACGGCCGGACGGGACCCCGCGCCGGCCGTGCCCGGCGCCTCTCACGCGGGCGGCGTCGGAGGCGTCGGCAGAGCCTGGTGCTCGTCGGCTTCGGCCGCCGGTGCGACCGGCTCTCGGCCCTGCCTTGCCGTCTCCTCGAGCGCCGAAGCGCGGGCGAGCGCCTCGTCGATGACGAAGAGGCGGATGGCCGAGGAGAGGTTGGTCGCCGTGTCGCGCGCGCCGTCGATCTCGGCGACGAGACCGGCAAGTGGAAGGCCGCGGGCGGCGGCGATGACGCGCAGTCGCTCCCAGAACCGGTCTTCCACGCTGATCGAGGTGCGGTGCCCGCGGATCGACAGCGAGCGCTTCACGATCAAGGACGGTCGAGATCTGTCGGCCGTTCGAGCCGCGATCCCTCGAGGCTCCTGGCGGCACGCTCGCGCTCGATTCGCGCGCTCGACACGGTCTCCTTCGGCAGTCCGTGCGCTATGCGGTTCTCGTCGGCGCGTTTCTCGTCCGCCGCGCGGCGGGCGCGCTTGCGGGCCTGTCGCAGGTTGACGACCTCGCCCATGGCCCGGCTCAGGGCTTCTTGCGGAACGCGTCGAGGGAGACGACCTCGGCGTCCTTCTTGTCCTGCGGCTTGTCGTCGGCCCTGGCCTCCGCGCTCGCCTTCTCCTTGGCGGCGGGCTTGGCCACCGGCAGGCGGGACGGCTTGGCCGCGAGCGCCGGCGCGGGTGCAAGGGCCGGCTTCGGCGCGGGCGCCGCGGAAGGGACTTCGCCGACGCCCTCGGCGCCGCCCACGTTGAACTCCAGCTCGAAGTTCACCGCCGGGTCGTAGAAGCCGCGCACCGCCGAGAAGGGGATGAGCAGGCGCTCGGGAATATCGGAGAAGGAGAGGCCGACCTCGAAGCCGGTGTCGGTGACCTGCAGGTCCCAGTACTGGTGCTGGATGACGATGGTCATCAGCTCGGGATACTTCTCGCGCAGCCGCGAGGAGATCCGCACGCCGGGCGCGGAGGTCAGGAAGGTGATGAAGAAGTGATGCTCGCCGGGAAGGCCCGTCTTGGCGACCTCGCCCAGCACCTTGCGGATGACGCCGCGAAGGGCGTCCTGCGCGAGAACATCGTAACGGATGAGATCCTGGCCCATTGCAATGTCCCGAAGTCTGCTGGTTGCGGATCCGGCCGGACCCGCCTCATGAAAGTGGAGGCTTCTGTTGCCAGGCGCCTCCGAGCCCCGCCTAGAAGTGCGAACCCCTAGGGCTTGATTTGAAGCTATCGCACAGCCTTAGGCTGCGAGACGCGCTTCCGCATAGTTGTCGTTGGCAACTACTTTTTCAGCCCGATAACGGCGGTACAATGCCGAGCAAAAGTCCGATCTTTACGCCCTCGTCGATCCTGCTTCGCCCCCGCCTCAAACGCCCGGCCGGGCGGTTCAGGTGGAGGCGCCGGGTACTGCCCCCGGGTCCGAAAGGTTTATTACATCGGCCGTTTATCGCCATATCCGGCTTGCGCCGGCGAGAGGGAATATAGGGGGTCGCCCTCCCGGTGAAAAGACGCAAAACGCCAGATGCGCGGCTTGTCCGGAAGAATGGCGATGGAGGTCAGGCGCACACAAGTTCGGCGGCCCGTGGCCCGCGTTACGTTTTTGACTCGACTCCCGCCGAACGGCGCGGAATCGATAGGCGACGGCTCGCGGCGGAGCCGCGGTTCGCGATGGCAGAAACTTAACCGATGGGAGGCAGGCTGTTTCGAGGGCAGCCGGAGCCAACATGCAGCAATATCTCGACCTCCTCGACCGCGTCCTAAACAAGGGTACGGTGCGCGGCGACCGCACCGGCACGGGGACGCGCTCGGTCTTCGGCCACCAGATGCGATTCGACCTCGCCGACGGCTTCCCGATGGTGACGACGAAGAAGCTGCACTGGCGCTCCATCGCGCACGAACTCCTCTGGTTCCTGAAGGGCGAGACGAATATCGCCTATCTCAAGACGAACGGCGTGCGGATCTGGGACGAATGGGCCGACGAGAACGGCGATCTGGGACCCGTCTACGGCTCGCAATGGCGCTCCTGGCCGACCTATGACGGTGGCCATATCGACCAGATCGCCAATGTCGTCGACGCGATCCGGGCCAATCCCAACTCGCGCCGGCTGATCGTCTCGGCCTGGAACCCGGCGCTGGTCGACGAGATGGCGCTGCCGCCCTGCCACTGCCTCTTCCAGTTCTACGTCGCGGACGGCCGGCTCTCCTGCCAGCTCTACCAGCGCTCGGGCGACGTCTTCCTCGGCGTGCCCTTCAATATCGCCTCCTACGCCTTGCTGACGCAGATGGTGGCGCATGTGACGGGCCTTAAGCCGGGCGAGTTCGTGCATACGCTCGGCGACACGCATCTCTATCTCAACCATCTCGATCAGGCGCGCCTGCAGCTGACGCGCGCGCCGCTGCCGCTGCCGCGCCTCGTCCTGAACCCGGCGGTAACAGACCTCTTCGACTTCACGTTCGAGGACATCGCCATAGAAGGCTACGAGGCGCATGGGCATATCGCGGCGAAGGTCGCGGTGTGAGCGCCCTTCCGCTGACGGCCGTGGTGGCCTTCGCGCGCAACGGCGTGATCGGCAGGGACGGGGGCATGCCCTGGTCGATCCCGAGCGACTTGAAGTTCTACCGCCAGCGCACGATGGGCAGGCCGATGATCATGGGCGCGACGACGCTGCGCTCCATCGGCCGCGTGCTCGACGGGCGCGACACGATCGTGCTGACGCGCTCGGGCCGCTCGCCCATCGAGGGGGCGGACGTTGCGGCAAGCCGCGACGAGGCGCTGGCGCTGGCCGGCCGCCGCGCGGCCGAGCGCGGCGCCGACGAAATCGTGATCGCCGGAGGAGCGGAGATCTACCGTCTGTTCTGGCCGCTCCTGACCGCGATCGCCGCCACCGTGGTCGAGGCCGAGCCGGACGGGGACACGTTCTTTCCGGCGATCGGGCCGGACGAATGGACGCTGGAGGAGGAGCGCGCTCTGCCGCGCGGACCGCGCGACAGCGCCGCCACCTCGTTCCGCCTCTACGGGCGGCGCGCCTGACGGGCCGCCGCGCGGTGCTTCGGGCCTGAAGAGGAGCGCGCCCGGGCGGAGTAAGCCGTCTTCCTCGGCAAACGTTCACCACGTCGCAGCCCCCGCGCCTGCCAAAACGCCGCCGCGCGTTGAAAGGCCGGAGGGCAATTCCTATAAGGTCTGAGGCCTGCCGCACGGCGGGCGCGGCGTCCGTCCAAAAGCGCCGGTCTCGCTGAGTTCGGAAGGATTTCGATGCCCTGGAGTAATCAGACCGGCAATGGTGGCTGGAAAGGCGGAAGCGGCGGCGGGGGCGGTGGCGGCCCCTGGGGCCAGCGTCCGCAGGGACCCCGTCCGGGCGGGGGCGGCAACTCGCCGGATCTGGAAGACATCCTGCGGCGCGGACAGGATCGGCTGCGACGCGCTCTGCCCGGCGGTGGCGGCGGCGGCGGGCGCGGCGGCTCGGCCGGCGGCGCGGCGATCGTCGGCCTCGTGGTTGCGGGCCTTGCCGTTCTCTGGCTCGTGAAGGCCGTCTACACCGTGCAGCCCGACCAGGTGGGCGTGGAAATGCTCTTCGGCAAGCCGAAGGAGGAACTCTCCGGACCCGGCCTGCACTTCGCCCTCTGGCCCTTCGAGACGGTGGACACCGTGCCGGTGGTGGAAAGCCAGATGGCGATCGGCGCCAACCGGAGCGCCGACAATTCCGGGCTGATGCTCTCGGGCGACCAGAACATCGTCGACGTGCAGTTCGCCGTCCTCTACCAGGTCGAGAATCCGCGCGACTATCTCTTCAATGTCGACGACCCCGTCTCGATGCTGCGGCAGGTGGCCGAGAGCGCGATGCGCGAAGTGGTCGGCCGGCGCCCCGTGCAGGACATCTTCCGCGACGACCGCCAGGGCATCGCCGAGGAGGTGCGCCAGATCGCGCAGGACACGATGAACGCCTATTCCTCTGGCCTTCGCGTGAATGCGATCTCGATCGAGGACGCCGCGCCCCCGCCGCAGGTGGCCGACGCCTTCGACGAGGTTCAGCGCGCCGAGCAGGACGAGGACCGCTTCGTCGAGGAAGCCAACCGCTATCAGAACCAGCAGCTCGGCCGCGCGCAGGGCGAGGCCGCGCAGATCCGCGAGGACGCCGCCGCCTACAAGAACCGCGTCGTGCAGGAGGCCGAGGGTGAGGCCCAGCGCTTCATCTCCGTGCTGACGGAATACGAGAAGGCGCCCGAAGTGACGCGCAAGCGACTGTTCCTGGAGACGATGGAGGGCGTCCTGAAGGATTCCTCCAAGGTCATCGTCGAGGGCGGATCGCAGGCGACGCAGGGCATCGTGCCCTTCCTGCCGCTCGACCGGCTCGGCCAGCGCGCGCCGAACGCCGCGGCGCCGGCCGCCGGACAGGCGGGCCAGGCCGGCCAGGGAGGTACCAACTGATGTCGAACCGTCTCACCGCCGCGCTCGTCGCGGTCGCCGCGGGCGCGGTCGTTCTCTGGAACTCGGTCTTCATCGTCAACGAGAAGGAGCAGGCGATCGTCCTGCGCTTCGGCGAGATCCGCCGCGTCGTCAACGAGCCGGGCCTCTACTTCAAGGTGCCCTTCGGCTTCGCGGGCGCCGACACGGTGCAGATGCTGCCAGACCGGCTCCTGCGCTTCGACCTCGACAATATCCGCGTGCAGGTCTCGGGCGGCAAGTTCTACGAGGTGGACGCGTTCCTCGTCTATTCGATCTCGGACGCCAAGCGCTTCCGCGAGACGGTGTCGGGCTCGATCCCGCAGGCCGAGCAGCGGTTGCGCACGCGCCTCGACGCGGCGCTGCGCCGGGTCTACGGCCTTCGCGGCTTCGAGGCGGCGCTTTCGGACGAGCGCGGCGAGATGATGCGGCAGGTGCGCGACCAGCTTCGCCCCGACGCCGAATCGCTGGGCATCGAGCTCGCCGACGTGCGCATCCGCCGCACGGACCTGACGCAGGAGGTCTCTCAGCAGACCTACGAGCGCATGCAGGCCGAGCGCCTCGCCGAGGCCGAGCGCCTGCGGGCCCGCGGTCAGGTCGCCGCCCGGCAGATCCGCGCCACCGCCGATCGCGGCGCGACGGAGGCCACCGCCAGCGCGCAGCGCGAGTCGGAGATCCTGCAGGGCGAGGGCGATGCGGAACGAAGCCGCATCTATGCCGACGCCTATTCGCGCAACCCGGAATTCTTCGAGTTCTTCCGGTCGATGCGGGCCTATCGCGAGGCACTGGCCAATACCGGAACGACGATGGTGCTTTCGCCGGAGTCGGAGTTCTTCCGGTATTTCAACGACGCGGGCACCGGCAGCCCGAGCGGCGCGGCCGCGCCGGCACCGGTGGGCGCCGAGCCCTCGGCCGCGGCGCCCGCGCCCCTGACAGGCGCGCAGGCTGAGGCGACGGCACCGCTGGCGCAGCCGCAGACGGGCGACCCGGCGACGACGGGCTCGACCACGGCGCCTGCGCAGTAGCCGCGCCGGCCGAGCGCGCCACCAGACAGCGCCCCCGCTCGCCAGATGGCGGCGGGGGCGTTTTCGTGTCGGCCCTTGCGGCCTGTCGTCCCGCCCGGGCCGGCGGCGCTTCGCGGGCACCGAAGCTTCTTGATTCGGACGCTTTTTTCAGGTCCCGTCGAGCTTTACGGATTCGAAGCGTCGAGGCCCCAGACACGAGGGTGCGACGAATCGAGCGACGGGGACAAGCGATGACCGCACGCCTTCTGCGACTGATCCTGCCGACCGTGCTCGCCGCCGCGCTGCCGGCCGCTGGCCTTGGCGGGCTCGCCCTGGCGCAGACGGTCCTGCCGGACGCCGCGCCCGGACAGCCGGGCGCGGCCGCGCCCGCCTCGCCGCCGCAAGGCCAGCCCACGACGCCGGACGGCGCGCCCGCGCCCGAGCTCCTGCCGGCACCTCCGCCGCCGGCGCCCGCGAGCGGCTCCGGCGTCACGGCCGGGGCGCCCGTCGTGCCGCCCCCGCCGGGCCAGACCCAGCACGGGCCGGAATCGGTCGCGGATCTCGCCGAGCCGCTGCTCGACGCCGTCGTCAACATCTCGACCTCGCAGAAGGTCGAGGCGGCCGGGCGCGGCATTCCGAAGCTCGAGGCGCCCGAGGGCTCGCCGCTCCAGGACTTCTTCGACGATCTCCTGAAGGACGAGGACGGCGTCGGCGACAAGCGCGTGCAGTCGCTCGGCTCGGGCTTCGTGCTCGATGCCGCAGCCGGCATCGTCGTCACCAACAACCACGTCATCGCCGATGCCGACGAGATCACCGTCAACTTCGCCGACGGCCACCAACTCGACGCCGAACTCGTCGGCACCGATCCCAAGACCGACATCGCGGTGCTGCGCGTGAAGCCGGACCGGCCGCTGAAGGCGGTGGAGTTCGGCGATTCGGAGCATCTGCGGATCGGCGACTGGGTGATGGCGATCGGCAACCCGTTCGGCCTCGGCGGCTCGGTCTCGGTCGGCATCGTCTCGGCGCGCGGGCGCAACATCAATGCCGGGCCTTACGACAACTTCATCCAGACGGACGCGGCCATCAATCGCGGCAATTCCGGCGGCCCGCTCTTCGACATGCATGGGCGCGTGGTGGGCATCAACACGGCGATCATCTCGCCGACCGGCGGCTCGATCGGCATCGGATTCTCGATCCCCTCCCAGCTCGCCGCCAACGTCGTCGGGCAGTTGCGCGAGTTCGGCGAGACCCGCCGCGGCTGGCTCGGCGTGCGCCTCCAGGCGGTGACCGAGGACATCGCGACCGGCCTCGGCATCGGCGAGGCGCGGGGCGCGGTCGTCATGGGCATCGTGCCGGAAGGGCCCTCCGACAACGGCGCCCTGAAGATCGGCGACGTGATCGTGACCTTCGACGGCAAGCCCATCGCCACCTCCCGCGATCTGCCGCGCGTCGTGGCCGAGACGCCGGTCGGCAAGACCGTCGACGTGACGGTGCTGCGCAAGGCCGACGCCAAGGCGCCCGCGGCCGAAGAGACCGTCCAGGTCACGCTCGGCCGGCTCGAGGACGGCGAGAAGCTGATGGCCGAGAAGGAGGGCGGCGAGGCCGCCGCCGCCGACGCCGCCGAGCCCGCCGAGGGCGCGACCGAACTCCTCGGCATGACCATCGCCGATGTCGACGCCGCGCAGCGCGCCGAGTTCGACCTCGCGGACGACGCGACCGGCGTCGTCGTCACCGCCGTGAAGCCGCAGTCGGCTGCCGCCGAGAAGGGCATCGAGCCCGGCATGATCATCCGCGAGGTGGCGCAGGAAACCGTTTCCACCGCCGCCGAGGTCGCCGAGAAGGTGGAGAAGCTGAAGAGCGACGGCCGCAAGAACGCGCTGTTCCTGCTGGCGGCGAGCGGCGGCGACCTGCGGTTCATCGTGGTGCCCGTGGAATAGGCGGGGCCGCGCGGCCGGTCGGGCGCGCGCGTGATGCCGTCGGCGCCGTCCGGCCCGATCAGTCCACGAAGTCGGAGCGACGGTAGCCCTGGACGAAGAGGAGCGCGGTGAGGTCGCCGTGGTCGACGCGGTGCGGGGCGCGGGCGGCGACGGAGGGCTTGGCGTGACAGGCGATGCCGGTGCCGGCGGCGAGCAGCATGGGCAGGTCGTTGGCCCCGTCTCCGACTGCGAGCGCGTCGGCCGGGGTGAGGCCGAGGCGGGTCGAGATCTGGTCGAGCGCGTCGACCTTGGCCGCGGCGCCCAGGATCGGTTCGGCGACGGTGCCGGTGAGCGTGCCGTCTCTGCCGTGAAGGATATTGGCGCGCGTCTCGTGGAAGCCGATCATCGCCGCGATGGGGCCGGTGAAGGCGGTGAAGCCGCCCGAGACCAGCGCGGTATGGGCGCCTTTGGCGCGCATCGTGGCGACGAGCGTGCGCCCGCCCGGCATCAGCGTGATGCGCTCGGCGATGACGGCCTCGATGGTGGATTCGGGCAGGCCGGCGAGGAGGGCGACACGTTCTCGCAGCGCCGGCTCGAAATCGATCTCGCCGTTCATCGCCCGCGCCGTGATGGCGGCGACCTGATCCTTCAGGCCGAGCACGGCGGCCAGTTCGTCGATACATTCCTGCTCGATCATGGTGGAGTCCATGTCGGCGATGAGAAAGCGCTTGCGCCGGCCGGCGGCCTCCTGCACCACGCAGTCGAAGCCATGGGTCGCGGCGATCCCGGCGGCGCGTTCGCGCGATGCGGCGTCGGCCGGGCCCGGCAAGGGCAGATCGCAGGCCTTGGCCTCGTCCAGCCAGTCGGCGGCGTCCGGCCGGGCGCCGAGGGCCTCCGCGACGGCCGCCACGGCGTCCATGGCGAGATCCGGGCCGGCGGGCGCAGCGACGAGGGTGGCGACGTACATGGGTCGGAGCGCTTTCTGACATGGCGGGCTGGAAGGCGATCCTGATAGCCGGGCCGACGGCGAGCGGCAAGTCCGGCCTGGCGCTGGATCTGGCGCGACGGCTCGGCGGCACGGTGGTGAACGCCGATTCGCTGCAGGTCTACGAGGACCTGTCGATCCTGACAGCGCGCCCGACCCCGGCGGATCTCTCGGCCGCGCCCCATCGCCTCTATGGCCATGTGAAGCCCGAAGAGCCCTATTCCGCCGGCCGCTACCGGCGCGAGGTGGCGGCGCTGTTGCCGCCGCTGGAGGCCGGCGGCTCGCTGCCGATCCTCTGCGGTGGAACGGGCCTGTATTTCAAGGCCTTGCTCGGGCTTCTCGATGCGATGCCGGACGTGCCTGACGCGATACGCGAATCCTGGCGCGCCCGGCTCGCCGCCGAGGGCGCGCCGGCGCTGCACGGCGTTCTCGCCGAGCGCGATCCGGCCAGCGCGGCGCGCATCGATCCGGCGGACGGCCAGCGCATCGCGCGGGCACTGGAGGTCGGCGAGGCCGCGGGGCGGCCGATGAGCGCGCTCACCACCGGCACCGGCGAATCGCTGCTGCGCGAAGACGACTGCCTGAAGATCGTGCTGACGCCAGAGCGCGAGCTCCTGCGCCGGCGCATCGCCGCGCGCTTCGACGCGATGCTGGACGCCGGCGCCATGGAGGAGGCGGCGGCCTTCCGCGCGCGACACGGCATCCTGCCGGGTTCGAGCGCGCGGAAGGCCATCGGCCTTTCCGAACTCTGCGCGGCGATCGACGGCGCGATGTCGCCGGCCGAGGCGCGCGAGCGCTCGATCGTGCGCAGCCGGCAATATGCCAAGCGGCAGGAGACCTGGTTCCGCCACCAGTTCGGGGCGCACTGGCTGCGGCTGGACCCGGCCGACGCGCTCGACATCGCCCTCGCAGCCTTCGCCGCCGGGCCTTCGCCGAATGTCGAAGGCGAAACGCCCCGATCGCAGCGCTAGGCGACGTCCCGGAACTTCGTTCGGTGCCCGGCGTATTGTCCGCAGGGGCGCAGACGGGGGAAGACGCATGACCAGCATTCAAGGCCAGGTCGGGAACCATCACGACTGGATGCGGGGCGCGGCGAAGGCCGGCTATGCCGCGCGCGGGATCGTGTTCCTCATCATCGGCTTCTTCTCGTTCAAGGCGGCTTACGCAACGGGCCGCCCCATGGGCGAGCGCGACGCGCTGGACGAGATCGCCCGCCAGCCGCTCGGGCAGTTCGTCATCTTCGTCCTCGTCGCCGCGCTGTTCGCCTTCGCGCTGTGGCGTCTGGCGCAGGCCGTCATGGACATCGACCGTCACGGCAAGGGCGCCAAGGGTCTCGTCATCCGCGCCGGACTGCTGGCGAGCGCCGTCACCTATGCCGCGCTCGCCGTCTACGCCGCCTCCGCCACGATCGGCCTTGCGACGGGCGGGGGCGGGACGGGCGGCGAGATGGTCGCCAAGGCCTATCGTGCCGGCTACGGCCAGTGGATCACCTATGCGATCGCCCTGGCGATGGCGGGGGCGGGGGCCGCCCACATGGTGAAGGGCATCCGCGCCGGGTTCGAGAAATACATGACGATCCCGCCCGAGCGCCGGGCCTGGCTGAAGCCGGTCTGCCAATTCGGCCTCATCGCGCGCGGGGTGACCTTCTTCATCCTGGCCGGCCTTCTCGTGACCGGCGCCGAGAGCTACGGCGGCGAGAAAGCGCCGGGGCTCGAAGACGTCCTCGGCACCATGGCGGACTGGTCCTCCGGCTGGCTTCTTCTCTCCCTGACGGGCCTCGGCCTGATGGCCTTCGGCGCCTACGCGATCGCCGAGGCGCATTACCGGCGCATCCCCGTGGAAAAGATCGTCTGAACGCGGGCGGCTGCGGCGATGCGCGGCGCGATTGACGGGGGCGGCGGACGGCGCTATCGTCCGCGCCATGTCGATCCGCACCACCCTCATTCTCGTAAGATTGCGCACACGCGAGACGGTCTAGGAACCGTCCGGCGAAAGCCATCGTGTGCGCAGACCAAAGGGCCCTCAGAGGCCCTTTTTTGTTGCCTTCGACACCCCATTCCCCGCGAGCCAGCCGGCACCCAAGACCGGGCCAGGAAACGAACGGAAGAGCGATGACACCGCAGACCGGACAACGTGAAATGACGGGCGCCGAAATGGTCGTCCAGGCGCTGAGGGACAATGGCGTCACCGACATCTTCGGCTATCCCGGCGGCGCGGTTCTGCCGATCTACGACGAGCTGTTCCAGCAGGAGGATATCCGGCACATCCTGGTGCGCCACGAGCAGGGCGCGGGCCACGCGGCCGAGGGCTATGCGCGCTCCACCGGCAAGCCGGGCGTCATGCTCGTCACCTCCGGTCCGGGGGCGACGAACGCCGTGACCCCGCTGCAGGACGCGCTGATGGATTCCATCCCGCTCGTCTGCATCTCCGGCCAGGTGCCGACCAGCCTCATCGGTTCCGACGCCTTCCAGGAATGCGACACGGTCGGGATCACGCGGCCCTGCACCAAGCACAACTGGCTGGTGAAGGACGTCAACGACCTGTCGCGCATCCTGCACGAGGCCTTCCATGTCGCCACGACCGGCCGCCCGGGCCCCGTCGTCGTCGATGTTCCGAAGGACGTCCAGTTCGCGACCGGCCTCTACACGCCCCCGCCGGCGAATGCCACCCACGAGAGCTACCGTCCCAGGCTCGACGGCGATCCGCGCGCCATCGCGGCGGCCGTCGAGATGCTGGCCGGCGCCAAGCGCCCGATCATCTATTCGGGCGGCGGCGTCATCAATTCGGGACCGGAGGCGACGGCGCTCCTGCGCGAGCTCGTCGCGGCGACGGGCTTCCCGATCACCTCGACGCTGATGGGGCTCGGCGCCTATCCCGCCTCGGGCGAGAACTGGCTCGGCATGCTCGGCATGCACGGGACCTACGAGGCCAATCTCGCCATGCATGGCTGCGACGTGATGCTGTGCGTCGGCGCGCGCTTCGACGACCGCATCACCGGGCGCCTGACGGCCTTCTCGCCGAACTCGCGCAAGATCCACATCGACATCGACCCGTCCTCCATCAACAAGACGGTGCATGTCGACCTGCCGATCATCGGCGATGTCGGCCACGTCCTGAAGGACCTCGTCGCCGGCGTGAAGGCGGAGGGCACGCGTTTCGAGCGCGAGGCCATCGCGCCCTGGTGGAGCGAGATCCGCACCTGGCGGGCGCGCAAGTGCCTCTCCTACAAGCCGAGCCGCGACGTCATCATGCCGCAATTCGCCGTCCAGCGCCTCTACGAGGCGACCAAGGACCGCGAGACCTACATCTCGACGGAGGTCGGCCAGCACCAGATGTGGGCCGCGCAGTTCTACGGCTTCGAGGCGCCGAACCGCTGGCTGACGTCGGGCGGTCTGGGCACGATGGGCTACGGCCTGCCGGCCTCGATCGGCGCGGCCATCGCCCATCCCGACGCGCTCTCCGTCTGCATCGCGGGCGACGCGTCCGTGCTGATGAACATGCAGGAGATGTCGACGGCGGTGCAGCACGGCGCCAACGTCAAGATCTTCATCCTGAACAACCAGTATATGGGCATGGTGCGCCAGTGGCAGCAGCTGCTGCACGGCAACCGCCTGTCGCATTCCTACACCGAGGCGCTGCCGGACTTCGTCAAGCTCGCCGAGGCCTATGGCGGGCATGGCATCCGCTGCGAGAAGCCGGACGAGCTGGACGACGCCATCGCCGAGATGCTCGCGGTGGACAAGCCCGTGCTCTTCGACTGCCGCGTCGCCAATCTCGCCAACTGCTTCCCGATGATCCCGAGCGGCAAGGCCCATAACGAGATCCTGCTGCCTGACGAGGCGACGGACGAGGCGGTCGCCACCGCGATCGATGCCAAGGGCAAGGCACTGGTGTAGGATCGACCATCGGCGCGCCCTTCGCGGCGCGCCGGCCTTCATCCAGGATGCGAGGTGGCCCGTGAACGTCATGATCAGAATATCGGCGGGCGGTTCGGTCGAAATCCCGCGGACTGTCCGGGAGGCTTGCGGCTGGGAGGCCGGCACGGAACTCGAGCTCGTCACGCATGGAACGGAGGTCGTCCTGAGAGCGGCTCCCCAAACGCGGCAGGAGCGCTTCCCGCCGGTGACGATGGAGGAATTCCTCGCGCGGCGGCCGCGATACACGGGTCCGCCGGTCAGCGATGCGGAGATGAACGAGGCTATCTTGGACGAGGCGAGGCGGCGTTGGGATGAAAAGATGGGCGGTTGACACGAACATCCTCGTCCGACTTCTCGTGAAAGACGACCCTGTTCAACTCGAGAAGGTGATCGGAGCCCTGGCCGAAGGCGTATTCGTGGTTCAAACGACGGTTCTCCTGGAAACCGAATGGGTTCTGCGAGGCGTCTACGGTTACGGACGAAGCGATATCGCGACGGCCCTCGCCGATCTTCTCTCCCTGCCGGACATCCATTTCGTTGAGGAAGCCAGGATCATGGCGGCGGTGAGCATGCATACACGGGGAATGGATTTCGCCGACGCCCTTCATCTGGCTGGTGACCACCACGCCGACGCGTTTCTTACCTTCGACCGGCATCTCGCCAAGCGTGCGCTCCGGAACGGCTCCACCGTTCCGGTCAGACTGCTTTAAACCATCCATCGAGCATCGAGACCAATGAACCAGCCCATCCAGCCGCCGGCCTCGGCCTATTTCATCACCGAGGAGAAGGAGAAGCCCAAGCCGCGCACGCTGTCGATCCTCGTCGACAACGAGCCGGGCGTGCTTGCCCGCGTCATCGGCCTCTTTTCCGGCCGCGGCTACAATATCGAGAGCCTGACCGTCTCGGAGACCGAGCACGAGAAGCACCTGTCGCGCATCACCATCGTGACGCGCGGGACGCCGCATGTGGTGGACCAGATCAAGAGCCAGCTCGACCGTATCGTGCCGGTGCACCGCGTGATCGACCTGACGCGCGCCGCCGATCAGGACGGGGAAAGCGGCCCGATCGAGCGCGAGCTCGCGATCGTGAAGGTCGCGGGCACGGGCGATGCGCGGGTCGAAGCGCTGCGCATCGCCGACGTGTTCCGCGCCAAGGTGATCGACACCTCGACGGAGCATTTCGTCTTCGAGGTGACGGGCCGGACCTCGAAGATCGACAAGTTCGTCTCGATCATGCAGCCGATCGGCCTCGTCGAGATCTGCCGCACGGGCGTCTCGGCGCTCGCGCGCGGCGCTTCCGCCATGTGACCTTCGAGAGGCGGGCTGCGCCTAGACCGGCCCGCCCGTCTCCTCCTCCTCGAAGCTGACGGCGACGTCGCCATTGGCGGAGAGGCGCACCCTGTCGCCTTCGACCTCGGCGACGAGGCCGAGCGGGATGAAATGGTGATGGCCCTTGTGGTGGCCCTCGCCGCTGTCCTTGCGCGTCAGCTTGATGCGCTGGCCCACCACCCGGTCCACCGTGCCGACATGCACGCCGTCGGCGCCGATGACGTCCATATGTTCGCGAATTGCCGCCGTGTCGCTCATCTCGTCTCTCCTTGGGTTCTCCGTCGAGAACGCGAGGGGGAGAAGATGGATGCAAATGTTCGCCCTTCCCGTTCCCCCGTCCGCTGCCAAGGCGATCCCATGACCCCCGACACGTTCCTGGCGCTTCTCGCCTTCGCCTTCGTCTCTTCCGTCACGCCCGGTCCCAACAACCTGATGCTGCTGGCCTCCGGCGTCAATTTCGGGCTGCGGCGCACCGTGCCGCACATGATCGGCATCGCGGGTGGCTTCTGCGTGCTGCTTCTGGCGGTCGGGTTCGGGCTCGGCGCGCTGCTGACGGCGGTGCCGGCGCTGCACACGGCGCTGAAGATCGCCGGCGGCGCCTATCTTCTCTATCTGGCTTGGAAGATCGCGATGTCGCGCGGGATCTCGGATCGCGAGGCGGGCGAGCGGCCGATGCGGTTCCTGGAGGCCGCCGCCTTCCAGTGGGTGAACCCGAAGGCCTGGGTGATGGCGGTGACCGCGATGGCCATCTACACGGATGCCGACCATCCGTTCGCGAGCGTCGTGCTCGTTGCGCTCGCCTTCACCCTCGTCAACCTGCCGAGCGTGTCGGTCTGGGCGGGATTCGGCGTCGTGCTGCGCCAGTTCCTCGCCGATCCCGTGCGGCTGAAATGGTTCAACGTCGCGATGGGCGTCCTTCTGGCGCTGACGCTCATCCCGCTCTTGCGCTGAGGCGGCCGGTGGCCGGTCCGCCGCGGGCCGTTTCGGGTCGATCGATCAGGCGGGGATCTCGTCGATCCAGACCTTGAAGTCGGAAAGGAGGTTGCTGCCGAACGTATGCGTCAGCGGCACGTCCGCCGCGTCGCGCCCGTAGGCGACGAGGATGCGGCCGAAGCGCACGTCGTTGTTGCGGGGATCGAAGGTCCACCAGCGCCCGCCGAGATAGACCTCCATCCAGGCCGCGAAATCCATCGTGGCATAGGGAGGGGGCAGGCCGACATCGCTGATATAGCCCGTGCAGTAGCGCGTCGGGATGTTCATGCAGCGGCAGAGCGTGACGGCGAGATGGGTGAAGTCGCGGCAAACGCCGACGCCTTCGTTAAAGGCCTCGAAGGCGGTGCGCGTCGCCCGCGAGTGATTGTAGCCGAAGGTGATGTGGTTGTGCACGAAGTCGCAGATGGCCTGGACGCGGCCCCAGCCGGGATTGGTGTGCCCGAACAGGCGCCAGGCCTCCTGCATCAGGAGATCGGTCTCGCAGTAGCGGCTGCCGAGGAGAAAGACCAGCGTGTCCGAAGGCAGGTCCTCGACCGGGTGCTGGATGGCGTCCAGCCCGACCGGATCGGAGAAGCCGTCATAGTGGATGATGCCGTCGGTGCGCAGGCGGAACGGGCCGGCGGGGGCCACGACGCGGTTGCACCAGTTGCCGAAACTGTCGCGATAGCTGGTGATGGGCACGGCGGGCGTCGTCGTCAGGTAGTCCGGCCTCTCGAAATTGCCGAACTGCGAGAAGTGCACGTTCAGCATGACGATCATCGGTGTCGGCACCGAGAAGTCGTAGGAGAGTTCGCAGCCCAGTCGCAGTCTCATGCTCGTGCCGCTCCGGGAGCGCCGCGCATCCACCGGGATACGCAAGAGACGCTCCGATCTGTCGTCGCCGCGCCTCCGGCCTTGCCGCCGATGCCGGCGGTTCGACCAGGGCCTGCGCGGGGCGATGCCCGGCCTTGCTCGCGTCTCGCTTGCAAGGCGCGCCGTCGCCCCTCCTTTCGTGCATCGCAGATTTCACGCTCGAACACGATGGGGCAAGCCCGAGAATCGACGCATCGCACAACGATTGTGACGCGCGTGCGAACAGGGGTCCAGACCGCCGGAGCAGGCGGCCGGCGCTGGCGGGGACGGACGCTTTTGCCTAAGACCATGGCGAAGACCGAAGCCTGATCCGCCAAACGCGGGGCAGGGCCCGTCGAGGCGGCCGGCGAAGAGGCACAGCGCGTGAAGCTCTCACCCCAACAGGACCAGGCGTTGATGGCCGTCGCCAACTGGCTGGAGGCGGGCGACACGCCGGTCTTCCGCCTGTTCGGCTATGCGGGCACCGGCAAGACCACGCTGGCGCGCCATTTCGCGGACGGCATCGACGGTGCGGTGCAGTTCGCGGCCTTCACCGGCAAGGCCGCCCAGGTGCTGCGCTCCAAGGGCGCCAAGAGCGCGCGCACGATCCATTCCCTGATCTACCGCCCGCGCGGCGAGGAGACGGTGGCGGACGAGACGAGCGGCACGAGCCGCATCTCGCCGACCTTCTCGCTCAACCGCCAGAGCCCCGTCGCCAAGGCCAAGCTCGTCGTGGTGGACGAATGTTCCATGGTGGACGAGGCGCTGGGGCGCGATCTCATGAGCTTCGGCACGCCGATCCTCGTTCTCGGCGATCCCGGCCAGCTGCCCCCGGTCTCGGGCGGGGGCTTCTTTACGGAGGCCGAGCCCGATTTTCTCCTGACGGAGGTGCATCGGCAGGCGCGCGACAACCCGATCCTCGATCTCGCCCTGCAGGTGCGCGAAGGGCGCGAGCTGGTGCTCGGCGACTACGGCAAGGCGCGGGTCATCACCAAGCGGCAGGTGGAGCAGGAGGCCGTGCTGGCGGCGGACCAGGTCCTCGTCGGCACCAACCGCACCCGCCGGCGCTACAATGCGCGGCTGCGCGAGCTGAAGGGCTTCGAGGGGCCGCTGCCGCTGGCCGGCGACAAGCTCGTCTGCCTGCGCAACGATCCCGCCAAGGGCCTGCTCAACGGCTCGCTGTGGAAGGTGATGACGGCCTCGCGCGAGACCGTGAAGCCCGGCGTGAACCTCATCGTGAAGCCGGACGACGACGACATCGACCAGGGCGCGGCGAAGATCCGGCTCCTGAAGGCGGCTTTCGAAGACCCGGACGCCGAGGTGCCCTGGGCGACGAAGAAGCGATTCGACGATTTCGACTTCGGCTACGCGCTGACGGTCCACAAGGCGCAGGGCTCGCAGTGGAACGACGTGATGCTCTTCGACGAGAGCTTCGCCTTCCGCGAGACGCGCGAGCGCTGGCTCTACACGGCGGTGACGCGGGCGGCCGAGACGCTGACGATCGTCAAATAGGGTGGCTGCCGCGAGATCGCTCGGATGCTTCGGACGCCGCACATGCGAAGGCCCGCGATCGCGAGATCGCGGGCCTTCGGTTTCGTGACGGGGCGAACCGTCAGCAGCCGGTGGCGGAGAGCGTGGCGGCCCGGCCCTCGATGCCGTCGAGCTTGACCATGCAGCCGCCCCCGACATCGGCGGAGGCGCCGCTCTCGATCGTCTGGCGGCCCGCGCCGACGACGTAGATCGTCGCGGCATTGTCGGCGACGCCGGAGAGGAACACCGTCTTCTCGCCGAGCTTCAGCGTCTGGCCGGTCTCGATCGTGCCGCCATTGCCGCCGGCAGGAGCGGCGGCGGCGGGAGCTGCGGCGGGCGCCGCAGGGGCGGCCGGCGCCGGTGCGGCGGCCGGTGCCGCGGGAGCCGCGGCGGGCGCGGCGGGCGCGGCCGCAGGTGCTGCCGCCTGTGCCGGTGCGGCACCCTCGCTCGGGGCCGCGTCGGCGGCGGCGGCGCCGCAGCCGGTCGACGACAGCGTCGCCACGCCGTCCGCCACGCTGTCCACTTTCACGGTGCAGCCATTGCCGGCATCGTAGGTCGCCCCGGTCTCGACCGTCTTGCGGTTGCCCGCCTTGCCGCCCGCCGGGAACAGCGTCACGCCGTTCTGCGAGACGCCGGAGACGAAGAGCCGCGTCTCGCCGAAGGAGGCCGTCTGTCCGATGCCGACCGTGGCGACAGTGCCGCCGGCGGCCGGAGCGGCCGGAGCGGCGGCTGGTGCCGCTGCGGCCGGAGGCGCCGCCGGCGCGGCTGCCGGCGTTGAGGCCGAAGCGGCCGCGCCGCAGCCTTCAGGCTTCAGGAAGGCGAGGCCCTGCGCGACGCCGGCGAGCGTGACGCTGCAGCCGGTGCCGACCTCAAGCGAACTGCCGGTCGCGACTTCCGAGCCCGCCGCGCCGCCGGTGCCGAGCGTGGCACCCGTGGCCGAGAGGGCCGAGAGGGTGACGGTCGATCCGCCGAAGATGGCGGACTGGCCGGGCACGAGGATCGCGCCGCCGCTGCCGACGGTGCCGACCAGGGCCGCGACGTCGCCGCCCGCCGGAGCTGCTGCGGCCGGCGCCGGCGCCGGCGCCGGTGCTGCCGCCTGCATGGCCTGAAGCTGCGCGGCGAGCGCGTCGAGCTTGGCGACGACCTGCGGGTCGCTGGCCGGGGCCGCCGGCGCGGGGGCCGGAGCGGCCGCCTCGGCCTTCACGCTCGCGTCGACCGCATCGATCTTGGCGCCGAGATCGGCGATCGCCTGGGCCGTGCCCGTATCGGCCGGCGGCGCGCCGAGCGTCGCCACCTTCTCGTCGATCCGCCCGAGCGTGCCGCGCACTTCGTCGACGCGGCTGACGATCTCGTCGCGCGCGTCGTCAACGTCCGGTCCCATCCACCATCCGATCAGGATGCCGACGAAGCCCGCGACGATGAGAGGTATGAATTTCGATCCGCCCATGGAAAATCCTCCGCATGGTGCTCCCCACCACAATGGCGGCAAGGGAATAGCCCGATCCCGGGAGTGTCAACACGACCTTCGTCCCGATCTCCCGCACCCCTTCGTGATCTCCACGCCAAGCCTTTGTTCCGGTTACAGGAAGGCAGGGCAAAGATTTGCCGCGGCGCGAGAGGGGCGGGTGGCCTGGCTTCGCATCTGCAGCAGGACCGTTAGCCCTTCCGTCTCCCTGCGATGCGAACGGGTCGTGCGGGCGGGCGTCCGGCCGATTCCCGGCCCCGCAGGCTCTGTCCAAGCCCTGCCGCAGCCTCTAGAAGGGCGCCGGACCGAAGGACAAGGATCGCGCGATGACGACCGAACTCTCCGTCAACCTCAACGCCGTGGCCATGCTCCGCAACCGGCGCGACCTGCCCTGGCCGAGCGTCACGGGCCTCGGCCGCATCGCGCTCGCGGGCGGCGCGCACGGGCTGACCGTCCACCCCCGGCCCGACCAGCGCCACATCCGCTTCAGCGACCTGCCGGAGATCCGGGCGCTCATCGATGCCGAATTCCCGCAGGCCGAGTTCAACATCGAGGGCTATCCGACGCCGGAATTCCTCGATCTGTGCGAGAGCGTCTCGCCCGAACAGGTGACGCTGGTGCCGGACGACCCGGCGCAGCCGACCTCCGACCACGGCTGGGACTTTGCGGCCGAAGGCGATTTCCTGCGGCCGATCGTGGAGCGCCTGAAGGCGGGCGGTTCCCGGGTGTCGCTCTTCGCCGACGCGGACGCCGCGCAGATGCAGGCGGCCGCCGAGACGGGCTGCGACCGCGTCGAGTTCTATACCGGGCCCTATGGCGCGACCCATGACGATGCGGCGGCGGCCGCGCGCGAGATCGAGCGGCTGGGGGAGGCGGCGGACGCCGCGCTCGCCCTCGGTCTCGGTCTCAATGCCGGGCACGACCTGACCGTCGCCAACCTGCCCGCCCTTGTCGCCCGCATTCCCGCGCTGGCGGAGGTCTCCATCGGCCACGGCCTGACCGCGGACGCGCTGGAATACGGCATGGCCGAGACGGTCCGCCGCTTCCGACGCGCCTGCGGGCAGGCGATCTGACAGGCGGGGCGGAGCAAGGTTTCCGGCCCCGCGATCTCGCCTCTTGCAAACCCCTCGGCAGGCCTGTAGAGCGCTGTACCGTAACGTACGGTACGCATCGGGAGCGGTGCCGGGCGGTCGCGGGCAGGGCGATGGGAGCGGGGATGGACAGCGGGGGCGAGGCGGCGGCGAGCGGGCCGACGGAACGGCAGAAGGAGGTGCTGGAGGCCGCCCTGTCGCTTCTCGTCAGCGCCGGCGAGACGCTGACCATGACCGCCGTCGCCCGCCGGGCGAGCTGTTCCAAGGAAACGCTCTACAAGTGGTTCGGCGACCGGGACGGTCTCCTGACGGCGACGGTGCAGTGGCAGGCGGCGAAGGTGAGGGCGCAACCGCTCGACGCGGGCACGCTCGACCGGCAGACGCTGCACGAGAGCCTCCAGGCCTTCGCGCGCGACTGGCTGACGGTCCTGTCCGGCGAGACCTCGATCGCGCTGAACCGGCTGGCCGTCGGCCATGCCGGCACCGAACGCGGCGATCTCGGCGCCATCGTGCTCACCAACGGGCCCTTCGCCATGCGCGGGCGGCTCGGCGCCATCCTCGCGGCGGGGCGCCTTGCCGGGCTCGTCTCCTGCGAGGACGAGGCGCGCGCCGTCTCCACCTTCTTCGGCCTCGTGGTGCGCGACGTGCAGATCCGCCTTCTCCTCGGCGATCCCGCGCGGCCCTCCGCCGCCGAGATCGAGCGCGACGCGAGGATCGCGACCGACCAGTTCTTCGCCCTCTACGGGGCCCTCAAGACAACGCCCGGCGACGGGCGCTGAAACGAGCCGGCGCGACGCCGGGTCAGACATCAAGCCAGAGGCCGGAACGAACACCGGCCAGCCAGGAAGGAAACCGCCA
This sequence comes from Aurantimonas sp. Leaf443, assembly GCF_001425575.1. Taxonomy (GTDB): domain Bacteria; phylum Pseudomonadota; class Alphaproteobacteria; order Rhizobiales; family Rhizobiaceae; genus Leaf443. The sequence continues at coordinate 484,072 of NZ_LMRD01000006.1, forward strand.
TGCGCGTCTATTACGATCGTGATGCCGATCTGAACCTCATCAAGTCCAAGAAGGTGGCCATCATCGGCTATGGCAGCCAGGGCCGCGCCCATGCGCTGAACCTGAAGGATTCGGGCGCCGGCAATGTCGCGATCGCGCTGAAGGCCGGTTCGCCGACCGCCAAGAAGGCCGAAGCCGACGGCTTCAAGGTGATGACCGTGGCCGAGGCCGCCGGCTGGGCCGACCTCATGATGATGGCGACCCCGGACGAGCTGCAGGCCGACATCTACAAGGCCGAGATCGCCCCGAACATCCGCGACGGCGCGGCCATCGCCTTCGCGCACGGGCTCAACGTCCATTTCGGCCTGATCGAGCCGAAGGCCTCCGTCGACGTCGTGATGATCGCGCCCAAGGGCCCCGGCCACACGGTGCGCGGCGAGTACCAGAAGGGCGGCGGCGTGCCCTGCCTCGTGGCCGTGCACCAGGACGCGTCGGGCAACGCACTGGACCTCGCGCTCTCCTACGCCTGCGGCGTCGGCGGCGGCCGGTCCGGCATCATCGAGACCAACTTCAAGGAAGAGTGCGAGACCGATCTCTTCGGCGAGCAGGTCGTTCTCTGCGGCGGTCTGGTCGAGCTCATCCGCGCCGGCTTCGAGACGCTGGTCGAGGGCGGCTACGCCCCCGAGATGGCCTATTTCGAGTGCCTGCACGAGGTGAAGCTCATCGTCGACCTCATCTACGAGGGCGGCATCGCCAACATGAACTACTCGATCTCGAACACGGCCGAGTGGGGCGAGTACGTGACCGGCCCGCGCATCATCACCGAAGAGACCAAGGCCGAGATGAAGCGCGTCCTCAAGGACATCCAGACCGGCAAGTTCACCTCGGACTGGATGCAGGAGTACCGCTCCGGCATGGCCCGCTTCAAGGGCATCCGCCGCAACAACGACAATCACCAGATCGAGCAGGTCGGCGAGAAGCTGCGCGGCATGATGCCGTGGATCAAGTCCAACGCGCTGGTCGACAAGGCCCGCAACTGAGCCCGTCGCACGGCACGAGATTGGGGAGGGGCGGCTCGCGGGCCGCCCTTTCCCGTTGCGGCGGGCCCTGGGTTCAGAGATTGGAAAGAAGCGCGCGTTAAGGTCGGGTTCGTACATCTGTGGAGTGGGGCATGACCGCGATTCCAGAGCTGCAGTCCGATGGGTCCGAACGCCGGGTCGCCCAGCGCGTGCGCACGCTCAAGCGCGGCAAGGTCGTCTTCAACAACGGCTTCTCCACCTTCGACTGCATCGTGCGCAACATCTCGGCGACCGGCGCGCTTCTGACCATCGACGAAGCGGCCCATCTGCCGAAGGAATTCTTCATCCGGATCGGCGAGGACAGGGACGCGCGCCCCGCGCGCCTCGTCTACCGGCGCGGGCTGCTCGCCGGCATCCGCTTCCTCGACGTGCCGGAGGAGGACGAGGACTATCCCCATGCCGGCGCCTCGGCGGACCATCCGGTGCAGGGCGGGGGGCCTGTCGCGCCGCCGAGTTCCGAATCCTTCGCCGCCGCCGCAGCGCATCTGCCGCCGATGGAAGATCCCGACCAGCCCGGCATCCGCCGCATCCGGCCCGAGACGCTGCCCGACGCCCTGATCCGCAATTTCCGCTGGCGCTGAAGGCCCCCGAAAAAGGGGCTTTCCGGCCGTTTTCACCCCTCTTCCAGCCCGTCGGGCCTCTCGCGAAAATTCTCTGCCGCGATGCGAAGAAACAGGGTGGACAGCGCAAAAGCTCCTGACTATACAGCCGCTACCAGACGCCTCCGGGCGCGGTCGGGTGATTAGCTCAGTTGGTAGAGCAGCTGACTCTTAATCAGCGGGTCGTAGGTTCGAGCCCTACATCACCCACCATCTAAAAGATCTTCGAAGATATCCGAGCGCCCTTTCGGGTGAGCCGTCGTTGTTTCGATGCCATCGGGCAGTTTGCAGTCCGGTTTGAGACCGCACCGGCGCTCGGCCGTGCTGTGGTCACTGTAGAGCGCCACCGCCTTTTGGATTTCGAGTGCGCATCCTCGAATGGCGGCAGACTCCGTGGCCTTTCTCGTCTGCTGATCCAGGCGCGACTTCGAGAGCCGGTCGGCGCGACCGTCCCTCACGCCCGTTTCAGGCTGTCCAGCTGGCGATCGGGATGGATCACCTCCGCGAGCGTGCCGGCGAGGGCGGCGCATTGGTTGCGGATGTCGGGGACGGCGGTCACCTCCCAGAAACGGCCGGCGGTGAGGGGGCCGAGGGCGAAGAGGCGGCGGCTGGCTTCGCCCGCGGCATTCAGCACGGCATTGGTGGGAGCGACGTCGAGGCCGAGGCCGAGCGGGTCGCGGCGGATCGTGCCGCGGGCTTCGAGACCGGCGAGGAGCTGCGAGCGGAAGGTCGCGTCGGGGCGCAGGATGCCGGTGCAGGAGACGACGCGCCGGGCGGTGAGACTGCGCGCGGCGCTCTCGCGGCGCAGGCGATAGGTGATCTCCGTGCCGTCCGGTCCCTCCCGCATCGTCGCGATCCGGCCGGCGACGATCTCCAGCCGCCCGTCCGCTCGGGCCTTTTCGATGCGCGCGAGGCTTTCCTCGGGCACGCGGTGGCGGTGGATCTCCCAGAAGGTGCGGGCATGGCGCAGGAATCGCCGCCGCGCCTCCAGCGGCATCGAGGCCCAGACGGCGGCCGTGTGCGGGCGGATGCCGTCGATCACGTCGCGCCAGTCGCCGCCCTGCGCCACCGCCCAGTCGATGGTGCGGCGGAACCAGCGCGTGAGATAGGAAATGTCCGTGCCGAAGGGAATGTCGGCGGCGTCCACCGCCAGCGGCTTGTTGCGCCGGTGGGGCTGGGGCATGAGGCCGTTGCGGGAGAGGGCGACGATGCGCCCCTTGTGGCCCTCGTTCAGGAGCGCGATCACCGTGTCGATCATCGACAGGCCCGTGCCGACGATGAGGACCGTGTCCTCTTTCGAGGAGGACCGGGCGGGAGCGGCGCCCTCGGCCATGCCGTGACCCGTGGCAAGGACGGCTGCCTGGGCGATGCGCAGGCTGCCGTCGGAGAGTTCGGCGGCCACGCCGCTCTCGCCGATGCGCAAGGCCGTGCATTCGGCCGTGACGACGTCCAGCCGCCCGTCTCCGATGCCGGCGCGATAGGGGTCGAGGAGGTGGTCGAGATAGCGCCCGTAATGGCGGCGCGAGACGAAGCAGAAGGCGTCGGTGCAGCCGTCTTCGCGGGCGAGCCCGCTCGCCTGGAACCAGTCCCAGAAATGCGAGGGCTCGTCGGGAAAGGCGCTCATCGAGGCGGCGCGCGTGTTGAGGACGTGGTCGCGCTCGGGCGTCGAATAGGCGAGGCCCCGCCCGATCTCGGGACGGCGCTCGACGATGGTGACGTGGATGCGCTCCTGCGGGCGGCGCAGGAGATGGGCCGCCATCAGAGCGCCGCTCGCGCCGCCGCCGACGACGAGGACACGGCCGCCGGCGCTCATCGCACGGCTCCCGCGCCGCGCGTGGAAATCAGGCCGAGGCGGCGAGGCTCGCGGCGTCGATGTCGACCAGCGCGGGCATGGCCTTCAACTCCTCCAGCGTCTTGCCGTCGAGGATCGCCGACATGGCGTCGCGCACCTCCAGCATGACGAGGCGCACCGAGCAGCGCTCGACATCCGCGCAGTCGTCGCAGCGCCGGTAGGCCGTGCGGCTGGCGCAGGAGATCGGCGCCAGCGGTCCGTCGAGAACGCGCAGGACGTGCCCCACCCTGATCTCCGCGGCCGGCCGGGAGAGGGCGTAGCCCCCGTTGCGCCCCTTGCGGGCGTGCACGAAGCCGGCGTTGCGAAGGTCGCCGAGGATCGTGTCGAGAAACTTCTTCGAGATCGAGTTGGCGGCCGCGATCTCCTCGGACAGGCTGAGGCGCGCGGGGTCGGCGGCTGCCAGATGCAGCATCGCCTTCAGCCCGTACTTGCCCTTCATCGTCAGCATCGAGGGTGGCTCTTTCGAACGGCCCGACGGCACAAGCGGGCTGGATCGATAAACTATACGGATTGAGTAAGGATATTTCCAGCCGCGTGGGCCGGGTGGCGTGGGCGCGAAGGGAGCGGCCGACCCGGGCACGACGGAAGGCGGGCGGGGTCTGCGGAAGGGCGGCGGTTGCCATCGGTCGGACCTCGTTTCCAGAATTGCCTTCATGCGTTTCAAACAATCTATAGAAAATGTAGATTGCTGCAAGCGGGTCCTTTTCGCGCGGGCGCGCCGGCATTCGGTACCATCGCCAGGATCCATGTCTTCGGCCGTCAGGGGCTTGAAGAGCCGGCCGCCGCCGGCACTGCGACGAGACGCCCTGCGACGCGATCGACGGTCTGCGACCGAACCGGCGCGACACGGTCCGAACGACATGCGCCGTCTTATATCCACAATGAACGTAGATTTAGTATTCTATTTCTCGTCCGGTCCGGCGGGTCGGGGTAGCGTTTCGTCCATGCCCTCCCGGCCCGCCTCGTTCGGAGAATTGTCGATGCGCCTCAACCGCCGCCATGTCGTCGCCGCCCTCGCGGGCTCCCTCGCCCTGCCGCTACTCGCAAGCCTGCCGGCCCTGGCCGATACGAGGCGCCTGCGCATCGGCTACCAGAAATACGGCACGCTCGTTCTCCTCAAGGGCAACGGCCTCCTGGAGAAGGCGCTGCAGCCGCTCGGCTACGAGGTGGAGTGGACCGAGTTTCCCGGCGGCCCGCAGCTTCTGGAGGCGCTGAATGTCGGCGCCATCGATTTCGGCACGACGGGCGAGGCGCCCCCGATCTTCGCGCAGGCCGCGGGCGCGCCGCTCGTCTACGTCGCCTACGAGCCGCCCGCGCCGCGCGGCGAGGCCATCCTCGTTCCCAAGGACAGCCCGCTGCAGAGCGTCGCCGAGCTGAAGGGCAGGACGATCGTTCTGAACAAGGGCTCGAACGTCCATTACCTCCTCGTCAAGGCGCTGGAGGAGGCGGGCGTCGCCTATGGCGACGTCGCCACGCGCTTCCTGCCGCCCGCCGACGCCCGCGCGGCCTTCGAGCAGGGGGCGGCGGATGCCTGGGCGATCTGGGACCCGTTCCTGGCGGCGGCCGAAGTCACGATCGAGGCGCGGCAGCTGCGCAACGGCGAGGGCATCGTGCCGAACCACCAGTTCTACCTGGCCTCGCGCGACTTCGTCTCCGGCCATGGCGAGGCGCTCAACGCCCTCGTCGCGGCGCTCGGCGAGATCGACACCTGGGCGCAGGCGAACGCGCTCTCGGCCGCCGAGGAGCTGGCGCCCTCCGTCGGCATTCCCGCCGACATCCTGGCCATCGCGATCGGGCGCCAGTCCTACGGCGTGAAGCCGCTCGACGCGGCCGTCGTCGCCGCACAGCAGAAGATCGCCGACACGTTCCACGGGCTCGGCCTGATCCCCGAGCGCATCTCGATCGCCGACGTTGTGCGGGGGCCGAACTCTTGAGCGCTCTGACCGAAATCGGCGCATCCTCGCGGCACCCGATCGATCCGCGGGCGATCGGCCGGGCGCTGGCACCCTGGGCGCTGCCGCTCGGGCTCGTGGTCCTGTGGGAAATCGCCAGCCAGTCCGGGCTCGTCAACGTCCGGCTCCTGCCGGCGCCGTCCAGAATCGCCGTCGCCTTCTGGACGGCCCTGTCCAACGGCTCGCTCGCCACCCACACGCTTGCCTCCGCGCAGCGCGCGCTGCTGGGCCTTCTCATCGGCGGCGGCCTCGGCTTTACCGCCGGGCTGGCCTGCGGCCTGTGGCGGCCGGCCGAGACGCTGCTCGACAGTTCCGTGCAGATGCTGCGCAACATCCCGCATCTGGCGATGATCCCGCTCGTCATCCTCTGGTTCGGCATCGGCGAAAGCGCGAAGATCTTCCTCGTCTCGGTCGGCGTGTTCTTCCCGCTCTACATCAACACCTTTCACGGCGTGCGCACCATCGACCCGCAGCTCGTCGAGATGGCCGAGGTCTACGGGCTCGACCGGCGGGCGCAGCTCCTGCGCATCGTCCTGCCCGGCGCCTTGCCCTCGATCCTCGTCGGCCTTCGCTACGCGCTCGGCCTGATGTGGCTGACGCTCATCGTCGCCGAGACGATCTCGGCCACGAGCGGCATCGGCTACATGACGATGAATGCCCGCGAGTTCCTGCAGACCGACATCGTCATTCTCGGCATCGTCACCTACGCGCTGCTCGGCAAGCTGGCCGATGTCGCCACGCGGGCGATCGAGCGGCGGGCTCTGGTCTGGCACCCCGCCTATCAGACCAACGCGGAGGCACGCCGATGAGCGCGGTGGGCGAGGCGCGGGCCCCGCAGGGCCGCCCGATGTCCGGCCAGGCGTCGAGCCGGCGCGGGCTGTCCCTGGCGCTGGCGGGCGTCTCCAAGGCGTTCGGCGCGACCTCGGTGCTGCGCGGCTTCGACCTGCGCATTCCCGCCGGCCAGTTCGTCGCGGTCGTCGGGCGTTCGGGCGGCGGCAAGTCCACGCTCCTGCGGCTGATGACCGGGCTCGACCGCCCGAGCGGCGGGCGCGTGGAGATCGACGGCCGCCCGGTGGACGGGCTCGATCCGGCGGTCCGGCTCCTCTTCCAGGAGGCCCGCCTCGTGCCCTGGCAGACGGTCGTGGAGAATGTCGGCATAGCGCGCGGGGACGGCTGGCGCGAGACGGCGCTCGGCGCGCTCGCCGATGTCGGTCTCGCGGGGCGCGGCGAGGACTGGCCCTCCGTCCTGTCCGGCGGCCAGCGCCAGCGCGTGGCGCTCGCCCGCGCCCTCGTCAGCCGGCCGGGCATCCTCCTCCTCGACGAGCCCTTCGGCGCGCTCGACGCGCTGACGCGGCTCGAGATGCACAAGCTGATCGAGGGCCTGTGGCGCGAGCGGGGCTTCACCACCGTCCTCATCACCCACGACGTCGCCGAGGCGGTGGCGCTGGCGGACCGCGTGATCGTGCTGCGCCAGGGCGCCATCGCGCTCGACATCGAGATCGACCTCGACCGGCCCCGCCGCGAACTCGCGGACCCGCGCGCGGTCGACCTGCAGAAGCGCATCCTCGACGAGGTCTGACCGGCAGGACCGGATCGGCGCCGCCGGCCCGGTCCTGTCCGGCCCGGCCCCGTCACCAGTCCGGAGCATTCGTCCATGTCGCATGCCTTTTTTCGAAGCCCCGCCCCGGCGCCGCGCCTCGCGCCGCCCGTCGCTTCCGTCCTCGACCTCATCGGCCACACGCCGATGGTGGAGGTGACGGCCTTCGACACCGGCCGGTGCCGCCTGTTCCTGAAGCTGGAGTCGCAAAATCCGGGCGGCTCGATCAAGGACCGCATCGCGCTCTCGATGATCGAGGCGGCCGAGCGCTCCGGGCAGCTCAGGAAGGGCGGCACGCTGGTGGAGGCGACCGCCGGCAATACCGGGCTCGGCCTTGCGCAGGTGGGCGTGCCGAAGGGCTACCGCATCGTGCTCGTGGTGCCCGACAAGCTCTCGCGCGAGAAGGTGCAGCACCTGCGCGCGCTCGGCGCCGAGGTGCATCTGTCGCGCTCGGACGTCGGCAAGGGCCATCCCGACTACTATCAGGACAAGGCGAGGCGCATCGCCCGCGAGACGCCCGGCGCCTTCTTCGTCGACCAGTTCTCCAACCCGGCCAACCCGCGGGCGCACGAGGAGACGACGGGACCGGAAATCTTCGAGCAGCTCGACGGCGACGTCGACACGGTGGTGGTCGGCGTCGGCTCCGGCGGCACGCTGACCGGGCTCGGCCGCTATTTCGCGCGCGTCTCGCCGAAGACCGAGATCGTTCTGGCCGATCCCGTCGGCTCGGTCCTGACGCCCTTCTTCAAGACCGGGCGGCTGGAGCGCGCCGGCAGCTGGACGGTGGAGGGGATCGGCGAGGATTTCGTGCCCCCCAATGCCGATCTCTCCTTCGTGCGACACGCCTATTCGATCACCGACAAGCAGAGCGCGCGCGCCGTGCGGGACCTCCTGTCGAAGGAGGGCATTCTCGGCGGCTCCTCGTCCGGCACGCTTCTCGCCGCCGCGCTCCTCCATTGCCGGGCGCAGGTGACGGCGAAGCGCGTCGTCACCTTCGTCTGCGACAGCGGCAACAAGTATCTCTCGCGCGTCTTCGACGACGTGTGGCTGGCCGAGCAGGGGCTCGTGGAGCGCGTGCGCCATGGCGACCTGCGCGACGTGATCGCCCGCTCGCATCGCAGCGGGCAGACGGTGACCGTCTCGCCCGGCGAGAGTCTTCTGGACGCCTATGGCCGCATGCGCCGGGCGGACGTCTCGCAGCTGCCGGTTCTCGAGGAGGGCCGGCTCGTCGGCCTGATCGACGAGGGCGACATCCTGCGCCGCATCGAGGGTGCCGTGGAAGGCCGCTGGGAGCGCTTCGCCTCGCCGGTCCACCGGGCGATGACGCGCGACGTCCACACGCTGCAGGCGACGCAGACCCTCGACGCGCTCCTGCCGGTCTTCGACCGTGACGAGGTGGCGATCGTGATGGACGGCGACGAGTTCGTCGGCCTGGTGACGCGCATCGACCTGATCGATCATCTGCGCCGTTCGGGATGAGGGCGGCCCTGGCGGGCGTGGGTGTCCGGCCCCTGCGCCCGCTGCCCGTGGCGTGACGGACCCCCGTTCCGTCGTGCCGAGCTTCCACCTCCCTCATCCGCACGCTCCGCCTTCTCCCGGGACGGGAGAGGGCGGAGCGTCGTTGCGATGCGAAGGGATCGGGTCAGGCGTTCAGGTCGAAGGCGCCGTAGCGCCCCTGCGCGTAGAGGAGCGCCGGCCGGGTCTCGCCGAGCACGACGGCGCGCACGGCACCGAAGATCAGCGCGTGACTGTAGCGTTCGACGACGTGATCCACCTCGCAGTCGATGGAGGCGAGGGCGCCGACCAGGGCGCCGGAGCCCGTCGCCAGCGCGCGCCAGTCGGCGCCCTCGTAGCGCTGTTCGCCCTTCAGCCCGCCGCGGCCGGCGAAGCGGTCCGCGACGTCCTGCTGGTCGGCGGCCAGGAGATTGACGCAGAAGGCGCCGGTGGCGGCGATGACCGGCCAGGTGGAGGAGGAGCGGTTGATCGAGACGAGCATGGTCTCGGGATCGACCGACAGCGAATGGGCCGAGGTGACGGTCGCCCCGGTGCGGGCCCCCTCGCGGCCGGCGGTGACGACGCAGACGGCGCCCACGAGCTGGCGCATGGCGCGCTTCAGGCCGGGGGCGGGCTCGGGCAGGGCGGCTTCGGGACGGGGGACGAGTTTCAGGGCGAGGGACATGAGGGAACTCCCTTCGATAGGGGCGAAACGAGGAACCGCGCCGCGCGCCAAGGCGCAGGGCGCGAGGGACGGCCGACGACCGGAATCGCGGCGACGCTCTCGGCTGGGGTCACGACTGCGACACGCGCAAGGGCGGCCGGCGGTCGCCCGCGATGGTCTCGCCGAAGGGGCCGGTGTTCAGGCCGGCCTCGCGCGCCTTGATCGCGTGGTCGAGAGGCAGGAGCGGCAGGACGCGCTCGCCGAAGGAATAGGCCTCTTCCAGATGCGGGTAGCCCGAGAGGATGAAGCTGTCGATGCCGAGGCGCCGGTACTCGTCGATGCGCTCGGCGACCGTATCCGCGTCGCCGACGAGCGCGGTGCCCGCGCCGCCGCGCACGAGTCCGACGCCCGCCCAGAGATTCGGCGAGACCTCCAGCCTGTCGCGCCGGCCGCCATGCAGGGCGCGCATGCGCGACTGGCCGACCGAGTCCATCCGCTCGAAGACCTTTTGCGCGCTCTCGATCGTCTCGTCGTCGAGGCGGCTGATGAGGTCGTTGGCGGCGTCCCACGCCTTCTGCGTCGTCTCGCGCACGATGACGTGGAGGCGGATGCCGAAACTGACCTCGCGACCGGCCTTGTCGGCGAGGCGGCGGACCGTTTCGATCTTCTCGGCGACCTGCGCGGGCGGCTCGCCCCAGGTGAGATACTTGTCCACCTGCTCGGCCGCGACCGCGTTGGCCGCTTCCGACGAGCCGCCGAAATAGAGCGGGGGATGGGGCGTCTGCACGGGCGGGAAGAGAAGGCGGCCGTCCTCGATGCGCAAATGCTTGCCCTCGTGCGCCACCGTCTCCCCGGCGAGCACGGCCTTGTAGATCTGAAGGAACTCGCGCGTCACCTCGTAGCGCTCGGCATGGCCGAGGAAGATGCCGTCGCCCTTGTTCTCCACCGGGTCGCCGCCGGTGACGACGTTGATGAGGAGACGGCCTCCGGAAATGCGGTCGAGCGTCGCCGTCATGCGCGCGGCGAGCGTCGGCGACTGCAGGCCCGGCCGCACGGCGACGAGAAAGCGCAGCCGCTGCGTCAGCGGCACCAGCGCGGAGGCGATGATCCAGGAATCCTCGCAGGAGCGGCCGGTCGGCAGCAGCGCTCCGTAGAAACCCAGGTCGTCGGCCGCCTGTGCGATCTGGCGCAGGTAAGGCAGGTCCACCGCCCGTCCGCCGTCCGACGTGCCGAGATAGCGGCTGTCGCCGTGGGTCGGCAGGAACCAGAGGACCTTGATCGTCTCGGGAATGCTCATCGAAATCTTCCTTTGCCACGTCGGCGATCGGCCCGGCCGGCGCATGGCAGGCCGGCGCTTCACCAGCGTCCGATCGCCGGTCACCGGATCGAAGCTAGCGACAGTCCCGACCCGGCAGAAGGAATAAAACCATCCAATACACCGATTATATAGAATATTAGATCGTCACCGAACTCGGGCCTGGAGAGCGTTGGCCGACCGCCGCTGCAGGTGCGAGCAGGGGGCGAACGACGGGACGCAGTCTCTCCCGCGCAAAGCCGGTGACCGAACGTTTCGACCTCAGATCGTGCCGCAGCGAATGCGCCGAGCGGCCCAGAGCAAAGCAGCGCTTCGGTTCGCGTCGCCGCGTCCGCGCCGAACCGCCGACCGCGCCCGATCAGCCCTGCCTGCGCCCCGAAGGGCGATGCGTCATGGCCGCTGGAAGGCCAGGTGGGCGCCAAGGCCGACGAGGATCGATCCCCCGGCGCGCCGAACCCAACGCTGGATGGTGCCCGAGCGTCCGAGCCGCTCCACGACGAGGCCCGCCAGGAGAACGCAGACCATATCGGCGGTGGAAAAGATCGCGTTGATGGCCAGGCCGAAGACGGCCAGTTGCAGCCAGACGGGAAAGGCCGCGGAGGCATCGACGAATTGCGGCAGGAAGGCGAGGAAGAAGAGCGCCGTCTTCGGATTCAGGACTTCCACCGCGACGCTTTCGGCGAAGGCGCGCCGCGCGGACTTCGAAGGGACGGGCGGCATGTCGGTCTCGGGCGCGGGGCGCGAGCGGATCAACGCCAGGCCCAGCCACACGAGGTAGGCGGCGCCTGCCAGCTTGACCGCCAGATAGAGGGTCGGGATCGCGTGGAACAGGACGGACAGGCCCGCCGCCGCCGCCAGGATATGAACGTAACATCCCAGATGAATGCCCAGGACGGCCATAGCGCCCGAGCGGCGGCCACCGGCCATGGTCTGGGCGGCCGCATACAGCATCGCCGGACCCGGAATGAAGGCGAAGACCGCGGTCGTCGCCAGGAACGCCAGGAGGATCTCGATGGACGGCATGTCGGTACATCCGATGGGGCGGCCTGGACACCGCGAGCAGCGTCCCAGCATGCCATGGCCAGATGGGGTGCGACAGGATCGATGACCGCTTTCGGCGAAAGCCTGCGGTGAAGCGCACCGGCGGCGTGTTCCGCTCGCCCTGTCCAGCGACCGGGGGCGGGCACCTGCGGAGCCGGCGGGACTTCTGCGAGCGGCGGCGGTCGCGCCGCTTCCGGCTGCCGCCCAGACGCGAACGCCGCCCGTGAGACAGCGGGCGGCGCGGCGCAAGACGGTCCGGCAGGTCCGGCGCGGGCGCCGGGCCGGTGCCCTTGCCTAGAAGAGGATGTCGTCGAGATCGACGTCCCCGGAGGCCTCCGGGGCGGCGGGTGCTGTCGACAGCATCGCGCCGCCGAAGACGCGCTCGAAGATGCGGCGTTCCTCGACCATCGTGTAGTTGCCGGCGAGAAGGTCGCGCAGGCGGTCGCTCTCCTCCGGCGTCATCTCCTCGTCCGGGAATTCCGCGAGAAGGCCTTCGAGGATCGCCATCGTGCGCCGCATGCGGTTGCAGCCCTCGATATGGGGCGTCATCGAATCGGCGAGGCGGGCGACGGTCTCGGCGAGACCGGCGGCATTGGTGGTCGCCTGGCGCAGCTGCTCGTCGCAGACGGCCTCGACGGCGCGCAGGATCTCGGCGGCGGTGGCGAAGCTCTGGCGCACCTCGCCCTCGTTGCGCCCGATCTCCTGCAGGATGCGCCCGCCCAGATCCTCGGTGGAGGCGACGGAGCGCTCGATGCCTTCGCGCACCTGCGCCGCCTCCGCCTTGGCGTGGGCGGCCTGCTCGCGGATCTCGCGGGAGATGAAGCCGATCGTCTCGTCGCCGCTGTCGACATGGGCGGCGCGCACGGCCGCGTTGAAGCCGGCAAGGCTCAGCGTGTGCTCGAGCTCGGAGAGCTCGTCCGTCATCGCGATCAGCGTGCCGGCGGCCTCGACGCAGCGCGACAGGCTCTCGTCGAGCTGGCGCCGGCCGGTCTCCTCGCGCAGGATCATCGCCTCGATATGCGAGGCTTCGGCCTGCAGGATGGCGATGGCGCCGTTCTGCCCGTCGCCGGCCAGACCGCGCATCAGCCGGTCGCTGGTGCGCACCTCCGCGCCGATCGTGACGAGATTGTGCTGCACCGAGCCCATCTCCTCCTCGTAGACGCGGGCCAGATCCTCCAGCTGGGCGATCTCGAGTTCGGCGATGCGGCGCACGGCGAGGCTCGCCTCGCGCGGCGAGAGCGGCGCCTGGTCGTGGAAGAGGCCGCCGCCGGACGTCAGGAGCATCAGCCGGCGCAGGTTGTCGACCGAATGCTCCATGCGCTGGCGCGCGATGTCGTGGAACTGGAGGTTGGCGACGAGCCGGCCCGTCGCGTCGCGCACGGTGGAGAAGGAGGCGTGGACCGCCTCGCGCATCTCCGCGGCCTCCTCGCGGCCGGTGGCCAGGCGTGCGACCAGGGCGCGGATGGCGAGCGGCATGCTCTCGTCGCCCGACTGGCCGAGGCGGCCGACGCGGCGCTCGATGTCGCGGCTCTCGTCGAAATAGGAGCGCAGGAGGCGCATGCGCTCGTCGAGCTCGCGCGAGATGCGCTGGCCGGTCGCGACGAGTTCGCCGACATGCTCGGTGAAGGGCACGAGCTCCTCGCGCGCCGTCGCCATGCCCTCGACATGGGTGCGCGCGACAAGGACGACATAGTCCAGAAGCCGGAAGATGAGGCTGACGGCGCCGCTGGCCTCGGAGGCGAGCGTGATCGCGTCGGAGAGTTCGCCGAGCCGCTGCGAGCGGTCGTCGACGAGGCTGCGGATGGCGTCGGCGGCAAGGCCCGCCTCGCCGAGCCGCTGCTCGATGCCGACGACGTCGGGGGAGGCGAGCGCCTCGATCGAGCCGCGCACGGCGTTGCGCACGATGCCCATGCGCTTGTGCAGGCGCTGCAGTTCGGCGCCGGCGTCGAGATAGACCGCCTCGCTGCCGTGGTTCCAGGTGGCGAGACCGTCGATCTCCACCGCGAGCCGGCGCAGGGCGGGGACGGCGCCGACGGACAGGCCGGGCAGGCGATGCTCGGCCGCGATCATCTCATCTCGCATGGCTCATCCTCGGCGCGATCTCGTTGGCGAAACGCATGATCTCGGCGGGGAAGCGCTCGAGGGCCAGTTCGTGCGCCACGGCGCCGAGTTTCATGGCTTCCTTGGGCATGCCGTAGACGACGCAGCTCTCTTCGTTCTGGCCGAGCGTCAGCGCACCGGCCTGGCGCAGCTCCAGCATGCCGCGCGCCCCGTCGTCGCCCATGCCCGTCATGATGATGGCGAGCGCGTTGGGACCGGCCGAGCGGGCGGCCGAGCGGAAGAGGACGTCGACCGAGGGGCGGTGGCGGGTGACGAGCGGCCCGTCGCGCACCTCGACGTGATACTGCGCGCCCGAGCGCTGCAGGAGGAGGTGGGAGTTGCCCGGCGCGATCAGCGCGAGGCCCGGCATGAGGCGGTCGCCGGTCTTGGCCTCGCGCACCTCGACGCGGCACAGGCCGTTGAGGCGGTCGGCGAAGGCGGCGGTGAAGCCGGCGGGCATGTGCTGCACGATGGCGATGCCCGGCGCGTCGGCCGGCAGCGGCTCGAGGAGGCGGCGCAGCGCTTCGGTTCCGCCGGTCGAGGCGCCGATGACGATGACCTTGTCGGTGGTGCGGTCGACGAGCCGGCCGCTGGCGGCGGGCGGCAGGACGGCGTCGGCCGTCAGCTTGGCCTGGCTGCCCTCCGAGGCCGTGCCCGTGGCGCGGCGCACGCGCGGCTTGGACTGCGAGGCGGCGCGCACCGCGTCGCAGATGCGCGTGCGGGCCTCCATCAGGAACTGCGGCGTGCCGACGCGCGGCTTGGCGATGATCTCGACCGCGCCCGCCTCCAGCGCGTTCAGCGCCGTCTTGGAGCCGGCCTCGGCGAGGGAGGAGCAGATGACGACCGGCACGGGACGCTGGCTCATCAGCTTCTGCACGAAGGTGATGCCGTCCATGCGGGGCATCTCGATATCGCAGATGATGACGTCCGGCACGTCCTGGCGCATGCGCTCGGCGGCGAAATAGGGGTTCGACGCCGTGCCCATGACCTCCATGTCGGCCTCGCCCGAGATGATGTCGGACAGGACGGTGCGCACGCTGGCGGAATCGTCGACGATCAGGACCTTGATGACTTTCGCCACGAGCGCTCCTCCCTCAGGTGCGGATGTAGATGTTGTTCTGGATGGGGCGCAGCGGCAGCTTGGGCGACCGTGTCGTGTCGGAATGGCCGAGAAACAGCAGGCCGCCCGGGCGCAGGTGCTTGCAGAGCTTGGCGAGCACCTGCTCCTGCGTCGCTGGCTCGAAGTAGATGAGCACGTTGCGCAGGAAGATGATGTCCATCTGGTGCTTCAGCTTGTAGGCCTCGTGCATCAGGTTCACCTGGCCGAACGAGACCCGCGAGCGCAGTTCGGGCGCGATGCGCACCCGGTCGTCCTGCGGATCGCGCGCGCCCAGGATGAAGTCGCGCGCCATGGCCGGCGGCGTCGTGGCGATCTGGTCGCGCGTGTAGATCGCCTCGCGCGCCTTCTGCAGGACCTTGATGGAGATGTCCGTGCCCAGAATGGACCAGGAGAGGTTGCCGGCGCGCGCGGCCGTCTCGAGGACCATGGCGAGCGTCCAGACCTCCTCGCCCGACGAGCAGGCCGCGCTCCAGGCGCGGACGCTGGCGCCGGTGCCCTCGGCCGCGATCTGGGCGACCTGGGCGGGCGAGAGATAGTCGAAGTGGAAGCGCTCGCGGAAGAACGAGGTCTCGTTGGTGACGACGCTGTCGACGAAGTTCTGCAGCTCGCTCTGGCGCCCGTTCGGGCTGCGCAGGAAGTTGAGATAGCTCTCGAAGTCGGGCAGGTCGCACTCGTTCAGGCGCCGGCGCAGGCGCGTCTCCAGCATCGTGCGTTTCAGCTTGGACAGCGTGACGCCGCAGCTCTCGTTCACGAGCTTGACGAACTCGTCGAAAGTGCGCTCCGCCAGGACGACCTTCGTCCAGTGGGGGATGGCGTCTTCTTGGGAAGCGCGAGCCGGGTTCGACATGGGTCCTGACGCGGTTGGCGGGAGGCTCGGCCCGGAGGGGCGCGCCTGGCCGGGCGGTGGTTCAGACTGTCAGGCCGCGAGAGCGGCCTTCGTGGCGAGGCGGGCGACGGCGCCGTCGAAGAGACGGTCGATCTCCAGAAGGGTCAGGAAGGCGCCCTTGCGCCGTCCCAGGCCCTTCATGAAGCCGCTGTCCCAGGCCTCGCCGACATCCGGAGCGGCCTCGATCGGCTCTTCGCCGAGATCGGCCACTTCGTGGACGGCGTCCGCGATGACGGCGACCGTCTGCTGGCGCTCGCCGTCGACGAATTCCAGGACCACGATGCGCGTCTCGCTGCCGACCTCGCGCCGCTCGCCGTCGGGCATGGCGAGCTTGGATTTCAGGTCCATGACGGGAATGGCGACGTTGCGCACGTCGATGACGCCGAGGACGCTCGACGGGGCATTGGCCAGGGGCTCGACCGGGCGGTAGTCGAGCACTTCGCGCACCTGGCGCACGGGGATGGCGAAAGCGGCGGTGCCCATCTGGAAGGTCAGGAACTCGCGGTCGGGGGCGGGGCCTTCGAGCTCGCTGTCGCGATCGAAGTCGGGATTGCCAGACATTATGCGCTCATCCTCTCGAAACCGTTGTCATCGCCGGTGAGATCTAAGTCGAAGCCGGTGGAAGAAGGGGCCGGACCCTGCCGCGCGGGCGCCGGGCGAACGGATGCCGGAGCCGATTGCGACCGGACCTCGGTCGGGGCCGCCGCCGCAGCGATCCTCGGCTTCGCGCTGCGCGCGGCCGGGGAGGGCGCGGCACTGCGCGGCCGCTCGACCGCCGTTGCGGGCATCTGTTCGAGCCCGGCTTCCAGCTTGAAGAAGCGGGCGCGCTCGCGCAGCGAGGTCGCCTCGCCGGAGAGCTTTTCGGCGGTCGCCGACATCTGCGTCGCGGCGCCGGCATTGGCCTGGTTCACCTGATCGAGCTGCTGGATCGCCCGGTTGATCTGGTCGGCGCCGATATTCTGCTCGCGGCAGGCGGCCGAGATCTCGGAGATGAGCTCGGCCGTGCGCTGGATGTCCGGCACGAGGGCCGAGGCGTGGCGCTGGAGAGTTCGCCGATCTCGGTCGCCGCCGCCTGGCTGCGCTCGGCGAGCTTGCGAACCTCGGAGGCCACGACCGCGAAGCCCTTGCCGTGGGCGCCGGCGCGCGCGGCCTCGATGGCGGCGTTCAGCGCCAGAAGGTCGGTCTGGCGGGCGATTTCCTGCACGACGCGGATCTTGTCGGCGATGGTGCGCATCGCCTCCAGCGACTGCATCACCGCCGCCGAGGAGCGCTCGGCGCTCGCGTTCGCCTGCATCGCGATCTTCTCGGTCTGCGTGGCGTTGTCGGCGTTCTGGCGGATGTTGGCGGTCATCTCCTCCATCGCGGCGGAAGCCTGCTCGGAGGCCGCCGCCTGCTCGGTGGACCCCTGGCTCAGCTGCTCGGCCGTCGAGGAGGACTGGCTCGAGCCCGACGCGACCTGATCGGAGGAGGCGCGGACGTCGAGGATGATCTCGTTCAGCTTCAGGCGCATCTGGCAGATGGCGGTGAGGAGCTCGCCGATCTCGTCCGTCCGGTTGTGGACGATCCGGTGCGAGATGTCGCCGGTGCCGATCCGGACCGCGTTCGCCTTGGCGAGCGCGATGCCCGACGAGAGGCTGCGCGACAGGGCGAAGGCGGCGACGGCGCCGATGGCGAGGGCCGCGGCCACGAGGCCGATCAGGATGGCGCGCGTCGTCCCGAAGCTCTGCGACACGGACTGGGCGTAGGCGGCACCCTCGGCGCTCTCATGGGCGACGAGGTCCTCGATCGACGCGGAGACGGACAGGAGCAGGGGACGCATCTCGGTCGCGACGATGGCTTGCGCCTTCGCGCTGCTGTCGGTGGAGGCCAGGATGCTGACCTGGCGCATCTGGCCGTTGAAGTCCGAGAAGGTGGTGGCGATGGCGGTCGCGGCGGCGGCATGGGGCGTGTTCGCCGCCAGCTTCTTGAGGGTTGCGACGTCCTCGGCCGCGTGCCGGATCTCGGCGTCGAAGTCGCGCAGCATCGCGGTCGTCTGCGCGTCCCTTGTCTCCAGGATGAGGTTTCCGACGATGCCGACGAGGGTCGGGATCTCCGCGCGCAGGTTTCCGAGCGCGAGGCGGGCCGTCTCGGGAAGCTCGGCCACGGTCGGCGAATTTCGCAGCGTCTTCAGATCGGCCAGGAGCTTGGCAGCCAGCGGCGCGATGCGGTCGGCATTCATCGCGGTCGCGCGGACGTCGGAATTGGCCTGTGTGAGGTCCATCGCCCGGGCCGCGAGGGTCATCCAGTTGGACATGCCCTCGATCGCGGCGTCGGAAGCCTTGATGGCCTGCACTTCCTCCGCGGTCAGCCCCTCGCGATAGGTCTTCAGGACGGCGAGAAGCTGCTGCGAGCGCGCTTCGATGTCCTTGCGCAGGTCGGCCATCTCGCGATCGTCCGACGTCAGGATCATCCAGTTGAGCTGGCGGCCGAGGGCCTGCACCCCGGCGGCCGCGCCGAGGCTCGTCTTCACCTGTTCGAACGGGTGTTCGACGAATTCCTGCATCGAGTCGTTCGAGGCCGACAGGCTGCTCACGCCGTAGTAACCGGCCATTCCGCTGCAGAGGAGAATGGTGGCAAAGCTGGCGAAGAGCTTCTTCTTCAACGTGAGCCGCATCGAGGCAATGCTTTCGGGAGGATACGGGCGGCGCTTCGAACGCCGGCTGGGTTGGGAACGGCCGCTCGCGCCGCCTCAGGCGGCGTTTTCGAGATCGGCTTCGAACAGGGCTGCGACATTGAGGAGGACCACGAAGTCGGCTCCGACGCGCACGACGCCGTCCACGAGTTCGGACGGCCAGCTCGAGCCATGGTCGGGCATGGCCTCGACCTCCTCGGGGCGCACGTAGATGACTTCCATCACCGCGTCCGCCTTCATCGCGACGAGGAACGTCTCGCCCGCCGCGCCGACTTCCGAGACGATGATGCGCGTGTTCGGCGTGTCGGCCGAGACATGGGTGCCGAGGCGAAGGCGCAGGTCCACGAGCGGCACCACGTTGCCGCGCACGTTGAGGAGGCCGGGCGCGTAGTAGGGCGCGTTCGGCACGGCTGTCATCGCCGGCGGGTCGAGCACTTCGCGCACGACGCCGACGGGGAGGGCGAAGAGGTCGTCGTTGAGCGCGACCGTGAGATATTCGGCGGCGAGCGCCTGGCTCTCGGCGGTCTCGGCGGCGTCTGGATTGGCGGACACGGGATGGGCCTCCTTAGGCCGCCTGCCGCGCGTCGGCGCGCTGCGGGGAGGCGCGCCGGGCGAGGGGGTTGATGTCGAGGATGAGAGCGACCGAACCGTCGCCGAGGATCGTCGCGCCCACGAGGCCCGGCGTCTTGCGATGGAGCGGCGAGAGCGGCTTGATGACCGTCTGGTGCTGGCCGACGACCTGGTCGACGACGACGCCGATCTTGCCGGTGTCGCATTCCACGACCACGACGATGCCGCCGCGTTCCGTGGTGCCGAAGACCTCGTTCGTCCACAGGAGCGGGACGAGCGTGCCGCGGATGTCGACGAAGTTGCGCCCGTTGGAGGACTTGGTCTGCACCGAGGCGAGCTCGACGCATTCCTCGACCGAGGTCAGCGGCAGGATGCAGTGGGTGCCCCCGACGGCGACCTCGAGCCCGTCGATGATGGCGAGCGTGAGCGGCAGGCGCAGCTGGAAGCGCGTGCCGAGGCCGGGACGCGTCTCGATCTCGATCGTGCCGTGCAGTTCCTGGATCGTGCGCTTGACCACGTCCATGCCGACGCCGCGGCCCGACAGGTTGGAGACGGCGGCGGCCGTCGACAGGCCGGGATGGAAGATCAGCTCGTCGATCTCGCGGTCCGTGATCGGCGCGTCGGCCGCCACGACGCCGTTGGCGATGGCCTTTTCCAGGATGCGGGCGCGGTTGAGGCCGGCGCCGTCGTCCTCGATCGAGATGATGACCTCGGTGCCGGACTGGCGGGCGCCGAGCACGAGCGAGCCGCGCTTGGGCTTGCCGGCGGCGAGGCGCCGCTCGGCCGATTCGATGCCATGGTCGATCGAGTTGCGGATGATGTGGACGAGCGGATCGCCGAGCCGGTCGAGCACGGTCTTGTCGATCTCGGTCTCCTCGCCGAAGAAGGTGAGGGCGATGTCCTTCTGCAGGTCCGACGAGAGATCGCGCACGACGCGGCGGTAGCGGCCGAAGAGCTGCTCGATCGGCACCATGCGCATGCCCATCGCGCTGTCGCGAAGGTCGGCGGCGAGGCGCTCGATCTCCTCGCTGACCGTGGTCAGCACGGGGTCGTGGCGGTTGCGGGCGAGCGCCGAGAGGCGGGCCTGGGCGATGACGAGCTCGCCGACCTGGTCGAGAAGCATGTCGAGGCGCGAGGCGGCGACGCGAACGCTGGCTTCCACGCGCTCGGCGGCTTTCGGCTCGGCCGGCTCGCGGGCCGCCGCCGAAGCGGCGGGCGCGGCGACGGGCGCCGGGGCCGCGACGGCGGCAGGGGCCGCGACGGGCGCGGGAGCGGCGGGCGCTGCAGCGGCGGGCTCGGCCGCGAGTTCGGGCTCGGCGAGGGCGGGCGCATCCACCAGGAGCGTGACTTCCAGGACGCCCGGACCGTCGACGAAGATGAAGACGTCGTCGATGGCGCCGCGGCCCTGCGTGGTGCGCAGTTCCACTTCCCAGGCGAGATGCAGCTGGCCGGGATCGAGATCCTGCAGATGCGGCACCGAATCGTCGATCAGGCGCACATGGCAATCGCCGAGGCCGCGCAGCTCGTCGAGGAGCGCGAGCGGGTTGGTGCCGTGCACCATGGCGCTGGGGGGCAGGCGGAGCGTGATGAGGAAGGCCTCGCCGGCGGAGGCGTCGGCGGCCGGTGCGGCGGCGGCGGACCGGGCCGCCTCTGCCGGCGCTGCGTGGCCCGCGCCGCCGAGTTCGGCCTGCAGCCGGGCCACGAGCCGCTTGGACTCGGCCGAATTGTCGTCCTGGGCCTGGAAGAGCAGGCGGCGGAGCTGGTCGGTGGCGGCGAGGAAGAGGCCGCAGAGCGGGGGCGTCAGCGCCACCTCGCCCTGGCGGATGCGCTCGAAGCCGTTCTCCAGCTCGTGGGCGAAGGCCGCCATGTCGGGCGGACCGAACATGCCGCCCGAGCCCTTCAGCGTGTGAAGCGCGCGGAAGGTCGTGTTGATCAGTTCCCGGTCGTCGGGCTTGCTCTCGAGGTCGAGAAGCGCGGCCTCGAGCTGCTCGAGCAGGTCGCGCGCTTCGTTGAGGAAGGTTTCGACTGCATCGCCGAGGCTCATCGCATCAGGCTCCGATGAGCTTGTTGACGACCGCGACGAGCTTCGTCTGGTCGAAGGGCTTGACGATCCAGCCGGTGGCGCCGGCGGAGCGGCCCTCGGCCTTCTTGGTCTCGTCCGACTCGGTCGTGAGCATCACGATGGGCACGCCCGCATGCTTGGGCTGGGCGCGGATCTGGCGGATCATCGCGATGCCGTCGAGATTGGGCATGTTGAGATCGGTGATGATGAGGTTGAAGCCTTCCGTCTCCAGCGTGCGCAGCGCGTCGGCGCCGTCGACGGCGGTCGACGCTTCGTAGCCGGCGGATTCGAGGGTGAAGGCGATCATCTGCCGGATGGAGGCGGAGTCGTCGACACAGAGAACGCGTTTCGACATTGCGGAACTTCCCGTGAGGTTGGGTCTCGGCGCGGGGGAGCGCTTTGGATCAGGCGGCGAATTCGTAGCCGGCCCGACCGGCCGTGGAGATGAGGTCCTGAGACGGCTCGATGCGCAGGGTCACGCCCTGATCGGCCAGCGTCTTCTTCATGGAGATCAGGAGTTGCAGCGTCGCCGCGTCCGTCTCGCTGACGCGGGTGAGGTCCAGCGCGACGGTGGTGGCACCGGGCGCTTCGGCGATCCGCAGGAGGGCGTCCCGCATGGCTTCGCGCTGGGCAAGGCCAGACGGGCCCTCGAGGGCATGGGTGGTCGTCTCGGTCATGGGACATCCGCTTCCGGAACTCTATGCCGACGACCATACGTTGTTGCTCTTTCTCAAAGCTTAAGCGGTTTCGCTGCCAGAAAATGAACGGAAGTGTCCGTCGCCGTTGGCAAATTCTTCACCTCGTTGCGGCTTGATAGGGCCTGTCCGACCTTGCGGCCTACCGCAGCGTCAGACCGGGCGGGCGGCCTGCCGCCACCCCGTCGCACTCCGGCCGACCGGCAGGAGGGTCCACAGTTTCCGATCCTTTCGCGCCCTGCCGGCCTGCCGCCGGCGGACGCGCCGAATTCGAACCGAGCCGGAGTCGAAATGCCCAGCGGCACGTCCCTCAAAGCCCATCTCCCGACGCTTGGCCTTGCCGTGCTCGCCGCCTCCCTTGCCGGGGGTGCGGCCTTCGGCCTGATGCAGACGCGCCTGCCGGCCGAGCCGAGCGCTTCGGTCTCGCTGCTCGCCGCGCTCAACGACGCCGAGGAGGCCGGCCTGCGCCGCCGCGCGGCCGTGGCAGACGCCGTGCGTTCGGGCCTGCCGGTGGATCTCGAGGCCTTCGACCGTCTGGGCGCCGCGGCGCAGAAGGCGCTGGTGCGCGTGCAGAACGAGCCCGCCGCCGGCAGCCGCGCCGCCGATCTCGTCCGCATCGAGGCGCGTTACGCTCAGGAGTTGCGCCAGACGCTGGCGGCGCTCGGCGCCAAGGAGACCCGGGCCGCGGCCATCGCCGCAATCGCCAGCGAGACGGGCGACGCGCAGATCACCAGCGGGCTTTCGCTGCTGCGCCGGCAGGGCGAGCGCGAGATCCAGGCTCTCGCCGGCGAGCGCGAGGCCGCTCTTTCGGCCCCGCTCGACGCCATGTCGAAGGGCGCGGCCGTCATGGCGGCGCTGGCCGCCCTTCTCGGCGTCGTCGTCGCCGGACGCCTCGTCGCCCCCGTCGGGCGCCTGCGTGCCCGCATGGAGGCGATGGCCGAGGGCGACACGGAGACGCCGGTATCGGCGAAGGGCATGAGTGCCGAACTCGCCGCGCTCGCCCACGCCGCCGAGAAGGTGCGCATCGCCCTCGATCGACCCTTCGCCGCGCCCGCCCCGGTGCCCGCGCCCGTTCCGGTTCCCGCGCCGGTCGCCATGGTCGAGCCGGTGGCCGTCCCCGCGCCGGAGCCGGTCGCGGTCGAGGACGACGGCTCGCTCGACATTCTGGCGGCCGCTCTCGCCCGCCTGTCGCGCGGCGACCTCGAGACCCGCATCGACGCGCCGCTGACCGGGCGCTATGCCAGCCTCGGCGAGGAGTTCAACACGGCGGTCGGGCGCCTGCAGACGACGATCGGCGCCGTTGCCGCCGCCGTGGGCAGCCTGTCCAGCGGCATCGGCGAGATCAGCCACGCCGCCGACGACCTCGCCAAGCGGACCGAGCAGCAGGCGACGAGCCTCGACAAGACGGCCTCCGCGCTCGACGAGATCACCGCGACCGTCAAGCACAGCGCCGACAACGCGGCTTCCGTGGCGGCCTCCGTCGCGGCCGCACGGCAGGACACGGAGCGCTCGGGCGAGGTCATGGTCGAGGCGGTCTCGGCGATGAACGCCATCCAGACCTCGGCCCAGCAGATCGCCCGGATCATCGGCGTGATCGACGAGATCGCCTTCCAGACGAACCTCCTGGCGCTGAACGCGGGCGTCGAGGCGGCGCGTGCGGGAGACGCCGGCCGCGGCTTCGCGGTGGTGGCGCTCGAAGTGCGCGCGCTCGCCCAGCGCTCCTCGGAAGCGGCCAAGGAGATCAAGGGCCTCATCGGCGCCTCGACCTCGCAGGTCGGCACCGGCGTCGCGCTCGTCAACCGCGCCGGCGAGGTGCTGACGCGAATCGCCTCGCAGGTCACGCAGATCGACAGCCTCGTCCAGGAGATCGCGAGCTCGGCGCGCGAGCAGTCGATCGGCGTCGGCGAGGTCAACGAGGCGGTCAACAAGATGGACCGCGTCACCCAGCAGAACGCCGCGATGGTGGAGGAGACGACCGCCGCCACGCTCTCGCTGCGCACCGAGACCGAAGAGCTCTCGCGCCTCATCTCCGCCTTCCGCCTCGACGGGCAGGCGGCCGAGGGCAACGAGGTCTCGCTCGCCCGCCTGCGCGACCTGTCGGCGGCCATGCATCAGCAGCCGGTGCGCACCGCGCCCGCCCCGGTCCCTGCGCCCCCGCGCCGTTCCATGGCCGGTGGCGGCGCCGCGAGCGCGGCGGCGGTGAAGGTCGCGGCGCCCGCGCCCCAGCCCGTCGCCCGGGCAGCCGCCGCGCCCGTCGCCGTCGCCGCCGCAGCGCCCGTAGCCGACGCCGATCTCGGCTGGGAGGAGTTCTGATGACCGCCGCCACCGACGAAAGCCCGAAGAAGAAGCGCGTGCGCAAGCCCGCCGCGCCCAGGACCGCCAAGGCCAAGGCGGCGATCACCATCCCTGAGGACGCGATCGCCCCGCCGGCGCTCGCCGCGGCGGAGGCCGACCCCTTCGCCGAGCACGATCCCTTCGCCGAATCGCTCGCCTTCTCGGACGAAGCGCCGGCCTTCCCGGACGCGGTGTCCGACGCCTCCGAACCCGCAGCCGCAGCCGAGGCACCGGAGCCCGGCATGCCCGCAGGTCCCGGCCTCATCGAACTGGCGGCCGTTCTCGACCGCAACGCCGCGCCCGGCCTGCACGGCGGGCTCCTCGGCCTGCGCGGATCGCCGCTGACGATCGACGCCTCGAAGGTCGAGCGTATCGGCGGGCAATGCGCGCAGGTGCTCCTTTCCGCCGCCGCGACCTGGCAGGCCGATGGCCAGCCCCTCTCGCTCGTCGAGCCCTCCGCCGGGTTCGAGCGCGACCTGCAGCTTCTCGGCCTCGGCGTCCACGACTTCCTCACCACGGAAACCGCCCCATGACGAAGACCATTCTCACGGTGGACGATTCGCGCACTATGCGCGAACTCCTGCGCACCGCGCTCGTGGAGCCGGGCTTCAACGTGCTGCAGGCCGAGGACGGCGTGCACGGGCTGGAAGTGCTGCGGGCCAATCCGCTGCCCGACGTCATCATCACCGACATCAACATGCCGCGCATGGACGGGCTCGAGTTCATCGAGACCTGTCGCAAGGATGCGGCGCTGCGCGTGCTGCCGATCATCGTGCTGACGACCGAGAGCGATCCGGCCAAGAAGGACCGCGCCCGCAAGGCCGGCGCCACGGGCTGGATCGTCAAGCCCTTCGACCCCGCGCGCCTCATCGCGGCCATCAACCGCGTCGCCGCCTGAGGACCCCATGAGCGCTCTCGACGAAATCCGCGTCGTCTTCTTCCAGGAATGCGAGGAGCAGCTCCAGGAACTGGAGTCGGGCCTCACCCGGATGGATGCCGGCGAAACCGACGCCGACACCGTCAATGCCGTGTTCCGCGCGGTGCATTCGATCAAGGGCGGCGCCGGGGCCTTCAGCCTCGACGCGCTGGTGAAATTCGCCCACGTCTTCGAGACGACGCTCGACGCCGTGCGGGCCGGGCGCCTGGAAGCGGGCGAGGAGGTCATGGGCGTGATGCTGCGCTCGGCCGACCTCCTCAGCGATCTCGTGGCCGCCGGCCAGTCCGGCGAGGAGGTCGATCCCGAGCGCGCCAAGGTGCTGATCGTCGAACTGGAGCGCCTGATCGGCAAGGAGCCGGGCGACGAGGACGACGAGAATGGCGAGGTCTTCGACGATCTCGTCTTCGAGCCCATCGCCTTCGACCTGTCCGAACTCGACCTGTCCGGCCCGTCCGGCCCGAACTTCCGGATCACCTTCCGGCCCCGTCCCGAGCTCTACGAGAAGGCCAACGAGGCGACCGTCCTCCTGCGCGAGCTCTCGGCGCTCGGCGAGGCGAGCGTGACCTGCGACCGCGAGGGCCTGCCGGCGCTCGACGAGCTCGACCCCGACGGGGCCTATCTCGCCTGGACGGTGGAACTGACGACCGACAAGAGCGAGGCGGAGGTCCGCGAGATCTTCGAGTTCGCCGAATGGGACTGCGACCTGACGGTCGAGGTCCTGGGCCTTGCCGACCTCTCCGAACTCCTCCTGCCGGCGGCCACCGACGTCGACACCGGCTTCGACGTGGCCGCGCTCTTCGCGCGCCTGCAAACCGAGATGACCGGCGGCGAGGCATCGGCCGAGCCGGAAGGCGCCGAGCCCGCCGAACCCGCCGCGCCCGAGGAGACGGCGCCCGAGCCCGCAGCGCCCAAGCAGAGCGCCGAGCCCGCTGCCCCGGCCGAGAAGCCGGAAAAGGCCGAAAAGGGCGAGAAGAAGGAGGAGGCCGCCGCCGTCATCCGCGTCGAGCTGAACCGCGTCGACCGTCTGATCGATCTCGTCGGCGAGATGGTGACGGGCAGGGCGGTCCTGGCGCAGAAGATCGAGGAGGCGGGCCTTCCCATGGGCTCGGAGGTGCAGACCTGCCTGGAGGATCTCGAGCGGCTGACGCGCGACCTGCAGGAAAGCGTGATGACCGTGCGCGCGCAGCCGGTGAAGTCCGTGTTCCAGCGCATGCCGCGCCTCGTGCGCGAGGTGGCCTCCGTCACCGGCAAGAAGGTCGCCTTCGTCACCAAGGGCGAGAACACCGAGGTGGACAAGACGGTGGTGGAGCGCCTCGGCGAGCCGCTGACGCACATGATCCGCAACGCCATCGATCACGGGCTGGAATCGACCGAGAAGCGCATCGCCGCCGGCAAGCCCGCCGAGGGCACGGTGACGCTCGCCGCCGCCCACCGCTCGGGCCGCATCATCATCGAGATCTCCGACGACGGGGGCGGCATCAACCGGGCGCGCGTGCGCCAGATCGCCATCGACAAGGGTCTGCTCGACCCGAACACGGTCCTGACGGACGAGGAGACCGACCAGCTCATCATGCTGCCGGGCTTCTCGACGGCGGCGACGATCTCCTCCGTCTCGGGCCGCGGCGTCGGCATGGACGTGGTGAAGAGCTCCATCGAGGCGCTCGGCGGCCGCCTGTCCATCGCCTCGCGGCCGGGCCTCGGCTCGACCTTCACCATGAGCCTGCCGCTGACGCTCGCCGTCCTGGAAGGCATGGTCGTGCGCGTGGAGGAGGAGACGCTCGTCGTGCCGCTGGCCGCGATCGTCGTCACCTTCCGCCCGCGCGCGGAAGACCTCCTGCATGTCGGCGCGGGCCAGGCGGTGAAGATCCGCGGCGCCACGCTGCCGCTCGTCGATGTCGGCGTGAAGCTCGGCTACCGCGACGCGCCGATCGATCCGAAGGTGGGCGTGGCGATCCTCGTGGAAGGCGACAAGGGGCGCCGGGTGGCGCTTCTCGTCGACGACATCCGCGGTCAGCGCCAGGTCGTCATCAAGAGTCTCGAGAAGAACTACCGGCCCGTGCCCGGCATTGCGGCGGCGACGATCTCGGGCGAGGGGCGCGTGGCGCTCATCGTCGATGTCGACGGCATGTGCGAGGATCGCTCGATCGACGAGTTCGTCCTCGGCTGGGAACCGGTTGCGGCGGAGTGATGCGATGATGAAACCGAGCCTGAAGAGCGGCGGCAATTCCGTCGAGATGGTCGCCTTCCAGATCGGCCACCGCGAGTTCTGCGTGGACATCGCGCTGGTGCGCGAGATCAAGGGCTGGATGCCCACGACCACGATCCCGCACGCGCCGCACTACATACTGGGCGTGGTGAACCTGCGCGGCCTCGTCCTGCCCGTCGTCGACCTCGCCGCGCGCCTCGGCTTTCCCGCAACGGTGCCGACCAAGCGCCACGTCATCGTCGTGGTCGATGTCGAGGGGCAGGTGTTCGGCCTTCTCGTCGACGCGGTCTCCGACATCTTCTCGGTGACGCCCGAGATGATGAGCGTGGCGCCGGAAATCTCCGGCGAGATGGCGCGCAGCTTCATCTCCGCCGTCGTCTCCATCGGCGACCGGATGATCGCGCGCGTCGTGCCCGAGCGCATGCTGCCCGAAAGGGCCAAGGGCCAGGCGGCGTGAGCGCCCAGGCCAGACCCTTCGCGGAGGAGGTCGGCGACCCGAAGCTCTCGGTCGCCGAGTTCCGGCGCGTGGCCGCCATGCTCGCGCAGGCCGCCGGCATCGATCTCGAGGAGGGCAAGGACGCCTTCGTCCATGCCCGTCTCATCAAGCGCCTGCGCGAGCTGCGCCTGAGCTCCTTCGACGACTATTGCAGCCTCGTGGACGCCGACCGGAGCGGCGAGGAGGGGCGCCGCATGGTCGAGGCGCTGACGACGAACTACACGTTCTTCTTCCGCGAGCCGCACCATTTCGACCACCTGCGCGACGAGGTGATGCCGCGGCTCGCGCAGAAGGCCAAGCGCGGCGAGCGCGTGCGTCTGTGGTCCGCCGGCTGTTCGCTCGGCCACGAGCCCTATTCGATGGGGCTCACCGTCCTCGACGTCCTGCCCGACGCCGAGCGCTACGACGTGAAGATCCTGGCGACCGACATCGACCGCGAGGTGATCGCCAGCGCCTCGGCCGGCCTCTACGACGACCAGTGCCTCGCCCCGGTGCCGGCGGACGCGCGGGCGCGCCATTTCCTGCCGGCCGGCGGCGACAGCCGCGCGAACGACCGCCTGCGCGCCCTCGTTTCCTTTCGTCAGCTGAACCTTCTCGAAGACTGGCCGATGTCGGGCGCGTTCGACGTCATCTTCTGCCGGAACGTCACCATCTATTTCGCCGCGCCGACGCGCGAGCAGCTGTGGACGCGCCTGGCGCGCAAGTTGACGCCGGACGGCATCCTCTATGCCGGCCATTCGGAGCGCATCACGGGCGCGGCCCTTTCGGCCCTGGCGCATGTCGGCTCCGTCGCCACGACCTATGCGAGGCTGCAGCGATGACGAAGGTGAGGGCACTCGTGGTCGACGATTCGGCCACGATGCGGATGCTGATCGCCAAGACGCTGGGCGCCGACCCGCAGATCGAGGTCGTGGGCTTCGCCAAGGATCCGATCGAGGCGCGCGCCGAGATCAAGCGGCTGGACCCCGACGTCATCACGCTGGACGTGGAGATGCCGCGCATGCAGGGCACGGAGTTCCTGGCCCATCTCATGCGCCTGCGGCCGATGCCGGTCGTCATGGTCTCGACGCTCACCGGACCGGGCACAGCGACCGCGATCGAGGCGCTCTCGATCGGCGCCTACGACTGTTTCGCCAAGCCTTCCGGCACTTCCACGCGGGCCTTCGACGGGCTTGCGGCGATGGTGAAGGAAGCCGCCGGCGCCAAACGCTCCATCGTCGCGCTCGCCGCGCGCCAGAACGAGAGCCGGCAGGCGGCCGCCCGGCCGGCGGCCGAGACAGCCGCGTCCGGCGGTCCGGCGGCGATCGTCATCGCCGCGTCCACCGGCGGCATCGAGGCGATCTCGACGGTTCTGTCGCAATGGCCGAAGGACTGCCCGCCGACCTTCGTCGTGCAGCATCTGCCGGCCGGCTTCACCAAGGGATTCGCCGCGCGCCTCGACGCGATCTCACCCGCTGAGGTAGCAGAGGCGCGGGACGGAGAGAGGGCGGCACGGGGGCGCGTCTACATCGCTCCGGCGGGTGCGTCGCATCTTCTCGTCGGTGGCCTGCACCCGGCCTGCATGTTACGCAGCGCCGATCCCGTCAGCGGTCATCGGCCCGCTGCGGACGTCCTCTTCTCGTCGGCCGCCTCCGCCTACGGGGCCGAACTCCTCGGCATCGTCCTCACCGGCATGGGAGCGGACGGCGCCAAGGGACTTCTCGCCATCCGGAAGGCGGGCGGGGCGACGATTGGGCAGGACGAGGCCACCTCGCTTGTCTATGGAATGCCGAAGGCAGCTTTCCAGCTCGGAGCCGTCGAACGCCAGCTGCCGCTCGCGCGCATCGCGCAGGCGGCCTTTAATCTCGAACGAGCGGAGGCCTCGCCGTGTCCGTAACAAAACAGAACATCAAGATCCTGATCGTCGACGACCAGAGCACCAGTCGCCTCCTGATGCGCGACGCCCTGGACAAGATCGGCATCAAGAACATTCCCTTCGCCAAGGACGGCGAGGAGGCCCTGAAGCTGATGATGACCGCGCCGGCGCATATCGTCGTCTCGGACTACAACATGCCCAAGATCAACGGCCTCCAGCTCCTCCAGGCGATCCGCAGCTATCCCGCCACGCGCAAGACGCCCTTCATCATCCTGACCGGGTCCAGCGACCGGGCGGTGCTGCAGGCCGCCATCAAGCTCGGCGTGAACAACTACCTGCCCAAGCCCGTGAAGCCCGAAGCTCTGCAGAAGGCGATCGAACAGGTCATCGGGCAGCTCGCCTGATGCCGGGCGCCCGAATCCGAGTCACGGAAGGCGAGGTCCGATTCTGCGAAGGACCGGGAACCGTGCTGACCGCCGTGCTCGGATCGTGCATCGCGGCCTGCATCCACGACCCCGTCGCCCAGGTCGGCGGCATGAACCATTTCCTGCTCGCCGGGGGCGACGGGCGGCGCAGCCGTTCGCAGGAGCGCTACGGCGCCTCGCTGATGGAAGTGCTCATCAACGGCCTCCTGGCGCGGGGCGCCACGCGCGACAATCTCCAGGCCAAGGTGTTCGGCGGCTCGTCGATGATCCCGGGCATGGGCGATATCGGACGGGCCAACGCCATCTTCGCGTCGAATTTTCTTCTGACGGAAGGCATCATGCAGGTGGGAGGCAGCGTCGGCGGCATCAGCGCGCGTCTCGTCGAGTACTGGCCGGAAACGGGCCGGGCACGGCAGAAATTCGTGCAGCGCGTCGTACCTGTCGTCGATGTGGCGCCGCCAGCCGAGGAGGCCGGACTTGTCGAGTTCTTCTGAGATCCAGGGCGACCTGCCGACCATGCAGGCGCTGCTTCTGAGCCTCGCGCACGAGGTGGCCGCGCAGGCGCGCAGCGTCGAATCGCTGCACGACCTCGCCACGGGGTCGAACGCCGCGCAGGCCCTGCGCCTCGGCCAGACGGTGGACATCGCGAGCCAGCATCTCCTGGCGCTCGCCAGCGTCCTCGAAAGCCTCGCCGCCTCCACCCGCGCCGAGACCGATCTTCCCC
This sequence comes from Aurantimonas sp. Leaf443, assembly GCF_001425575.1. Taxonomy (GTDB): domain Bacteria; phylum Pseudomonadota; class Alphaproteobacteria; order Rhizobiales; family Rhizobiaceae; genus Leaf443. The sequence goes on from NZ_LMRD01000006.1 coordinate 514,725, forward strand.
TGCGCCTCGTCCATACGCTCGAAGCGCTGCCTCTGTCGGCCCTGCGCGACCGTCTGCTCGCCCGTGTGCCCGTGGCCGCCAACGACGACGACGATTCGGGAGACATGGAACTCCTGTGACACTGCGCCCGCCGTCGCCGTCGCCTGCATCCGCCTTGTCGATCAAAGCCTTGCGGTGAGGATCGCGAGCGGCGCCGCGGGGGCTGGACAGGACGAAGCGGCCTGCCTATAAGGCCGCAGCTTTCGCAGAAACGAAGCGCCCCGCCGACGGGCTCTTCGCGAAGCCCAAGGCGCCCGGATAGCTCAGTTGGTAGAGCATACGACTGAAAATCGTAGTGTCGGTGGTTCAAATCCACCTCCGGGCACCATTCCTCCCAAGCTCCGCCCGATGCTCTTCGTGACGCACGCGTCCGTCCATTTCCCCGCTGCCCTTTCGCGGCCGGTGGGGTAGAGCGGGGCCATGCAGGACGCCGACGATCTCTTCCGTGAACTCGACCGCTGGTCGGCCCTCGGGCGCCGCACGCCCGTCTGGTGGCGCGACGACGACGCCGTGGCGCCGAGCCCGAAGCTCGACGACCTTCTGGCGCTGCGCGGCGCCGGCGCTCTGCCGCTGGCGCTCGCCGTCATTCCCGCCGGCACGGGGCCGGCGCTGGCCGAGCGTCTGGCGCGGCCGGACGCGCAGGAGGGCGTGACCGTCCTCCAGCACGGGTTCGCCCACCGCAACCATGCCGCGCCCGGCGAGCGGGCGGTCGAATGCGGCGGCGCGCGCGAGACGGCGGCCGTACTCGCGGAGTTCGCGCAAGGGCGCGAGCGCTTGGCGGAGCTCTTCGGCGCGCGCTTCCTGCCGGCGATGGTGCCGCCCTGGAACCGGATCGAGCCGCGCATCGCCGCGGCGTTGCGCCAGAGCGGGCTGGAGGCGGTGTCGGTCTTCGGCCCGCGCGAGGCGCCGCATTCGGGCGCCGTGCCCGTCGTCAACGCCCATCTCGACGTCCTGACCTGGAAGGGCGGGGCGCGGTTCGCGGGGCGCGCGAAGCTGATCCGGCTCCTGTGCGAACGGCTCGCCGAGCGGCGGCTCGGCGCGGTGGACGGCAGCGAGCCCTTCGGCCTCCTCACCCACCATCTCGATCACGACGGCGAGACGAACGACTTCCTCGCCGAACTCCTGCCCGTCCTCGCCGCTCATCCCGCCATCGAATGGCGGAAGGCCCGGGACATCTTCGGACTGCCCGTATGAGCGCCGTGGTCCGGCCCGCCGAGGCGGGCGATGCCGCAGCCGTCGCAGACCTTCTGCACGCGCGCATGAACGCGCGCATTCCGCCCGAGCGCTGGCGACGCCTCCTCGACTATCCCTGGCGCCCGGCCGAGGGCGGGCGGGGCTGGCTGGTTGAGGATGGCGGCCGGGTCGTCGGCTATATGGGCACGATCCTCAGCGACCGGGCACTGGCGGACGGGCGCATCGAGCGCTTCTGCGATCTCTCTTCCTGGTATCTCCTCGCCGACTATCGCGGCGACGGGACCGGGGACGCGCTCCTGCGGGCCGGAATGGCGGATCCGGGCGTTCACTACGCCACGATGACGGCGCGGCGCGCGACGGGCCGCAAGATCCGCGGCCTCGGATTCTCGATTCTTGACGAGACGCAGAGCCTCTTCTCGCGCTCGGGGCGGGCCGGCGTCGCAGCCAGGTTCGGCGAGGCGTCGATCGCCGATCGTCTCGACGCCCGCAGCCGACGGATCGCCGCCGCCCATGCCGGCCTGAACCTCCATCACGGGCTCTTCGAGGCCGAGGGCCGGGCCTGCCACCTCGTCTGGCAGCGCAAGCTGAAGGGCGAGGGGGTGGCCTTCCACGACGTGCTCTTCGCCAGCGACACGGCCTTCCTGTCGCGGCACGCGCAGGGGATCGCGGACGCGCTTCTGAAAGCCGAGCCGGCGGTCCTCGCCATCGACAGCCGCTTCATGCGGGCGGGCGACGATCCCGGCCTCGTGCGGTCGCTGCCGCTGGCGCGCTGGTACCGCAGCCCGGCGCGCGGGCCGATCGATTTCGACCATCTCTACAGCGAGGTGCTGCTGCTCGACCAGAAGCTGCCCTGACGCTACCGGGCCAGGACGACGAGGTCGACGGGCAGGGCGACGCCGTCGACCCGGCGGCCGGGCAGGGCGCCGATCTGCGGCGCCGGCACGTAGCCCGCGCGCGTCGCCAGATCGAGCGTCGCCTGCGTGGTGAGGGCGAGCGAGCCCTCGCGCTTGTTGTGCTTCTCGAGCTTGGCGGCGAGGTTCACCGCGTCGCCGATGACGGTGTATTCCAGCCGCTGGCCGTCGCCGAGCGCGGCGAAGACGACCGGCCCCGCCGTCACCGCGCCGTTGAGGCTGAGGGAGAGGCCGGGATAGTCCTGGGCGCGGCGCGCCGTCCATTCGCGCCCGACGGCGATCATCTCCACCAGCGCGGCGACGGCGTCCGCGGCCGCGCTTTCCGAGGCGCGCGCCGCGCCGAACGTGGCGAGCAGCCCGTCGCCGAGATACTTGTCGACGATGCCGCCATGGCCCTCGATGATGGGCACGAGCCGGGCGTGCAGGCGGATGAGGACGTCCACCACCTCGCGCGGCTCGGCCCGCTCCACGAAGCCGGTGAAGCCGCGGATGTCGAGCATGACGATGGCCGCGTCCCGCTCCTCCGCGTCGCCGGCGAGGATCTCGGCCGGCGCCTCGATGATCGCCCGCTCCACCTCCGCTGGCAGGAAGCGGCCGATATCCTCGCGGGCGATCTGGTCGCGCACGGCCGAGAGCAGCAGCGAGCGCGCTCGGACGAGGCCGATGGTGAGGATGGCGGTGAGCCCGAGCAGCGCCACGACCTTGTCGAGTTCCGCGCCGAGGAAGATGCGGTCGCCGGAGAGGTAGTCCGTGAAGCTGCTGGTCAGCGTCTCGGGACTGGAACTTGCGACCGCATAGGCCGTGACCGCGCCCCAGCCGAGCGCCGCCACGACGCCCGTCGTCGCCACCCAGTAGGCGTCGATCCTCAGCGAGCGCACCGCGACCAGTACGAAGACGTAGAGAAAGACCGGCGCCTTCAGCGCCAGCGCCGTCTCCTCGCCGTTGAGCACCGGGAAGTAGAGAATCAGGCCGAAGAGGAAGCCGACATCCACGACGATCGACAGGGCGACGATCCATTTCGGCAGGCGGCCGTAATGGCACCAGACGAGGATGGCGGCGGTGAAGCCGAGATAGGCGAGGAAGCCGAGCGCCATCGGCCCGCCGCGCGCCCCGTCCGGCAGCTCGGGCACGAGCGCGTAGAACAGCGCCAGGAAGAGCCCCACGGCGAGCTGCGCGAAGGCCGCCACGCGTTCGCCGCGGGCCTCGTACTGCCCGGCCACCGCCTCGATGCGCTCGGGCAGCCGTCGCCGCTCGCGGCGCTGCTCCAGGAACGGGCGCAGTCGCGGGCGCGACGGGCGCTTCAAGCCGATCCCCCGAAAGAGGCGGCCGACGGTGTCCGGGCGCCGTCTGGCGGGCGATGCGAGATTGCGCTATGGCCGATGATGGGAGAGCCGAAGAAAGCGGACCATGATCGGCAGGAAAGCGTCATGAAGGCTCGGTCTCCGCGCGTTCTGATCTACAGCCACGACACTTTCGGCCTCGGCCATCTGCGACGGTGCCGGGTGATCGCGCAAGCCCTCGTGGCGCACCGGCCCGAGACGGCGGTGCTGATCGTGGCGGGCTCGCCCGTGGTCGGCTCGTTCAACTATCCGCCGCAGGTGGATTTCATCCGCGTGCCCGGCGTCGTCAAGCTCGGCGCCGACACCTACGCCCCGTCCAATCCCGGCCTGTCGCTGGAGGCGCTCACCGAGATTCGCGCCGCCATCATCGAGAAGACCGCCGAGATCTTCGATCCGGACCTCTTCCTCGTCGACAAGGAGCCGCTCGGCATGCGCGGCGAGGTGGGGCCGACGCTGAAGGCGCTGAAGGGCCGCGGCACGCGCCTCGTGCTCGGGCTGCGCGACGTGATGGACGAGCCCTCGCGCCTCGTGGAGGAATGGACGCGCAAGGAGGCCTTCCAGGCCGTCGAGGAGGATTACGACGACATCTGGGTCTACGGCCTGCCGCAGATCTGCGACCCGCTGGCGGGCATCGGCGTCTCCGCCGCCGTGCGCGACAAGGCGGTGTTCACCGGCTACCTCCATCGCCAGGACGAGCCCTCCGGCGCGCTGCCGGACCGCATCCGCATCGACGAGCGACCCTATGTCCTGGTCACGACCGGGGGCGGGGGCGACGGGGCGATGCTCGTGGATTGGGTGCTGCGCGCCTACGAGCGCCATGGCGATATCGGCGTGCGGGCCAAGATCCTGCTCGGGCCCTTCATGGACTCGCAGCTGCAGACCGATTTCCAGGAGCGCGTGAAGCGCCTCGAGGAGGTGGACGCCGTGACCTTCGCCGCCAGCATCGAGCCGCTCTTCGAGCGGGCGGCCGGCGTCGTGGCCATGGGCGGCTACAACACGTTCTGCGAGATCCTCTCCTTCGACAAGCCGGCCGTCGTCGTGCCGCGCCGCCAGCCGCGGCTCGAGCAGTTCATCCGCGCCTCGCGCGCCGAGGAACTCGGACTCCTGCGAACGCTCTCGGAGGAGGAGCACGGCGACGCGTCGGCCATGGCCGGGGCGATCCGCTCGCTGCCCGCGCAGGCTCTGCCGAACACGGCCGCCGTGCCGGGCATCCTCGCCGGGCTCGATCGCATCTGCGAATTGACGGATCGGCTGATCGCGGATCGACGCTCAAGCTCGAGCCCGAAGGCCGCCGACGCCTACCGCGCGCCGAAGACCGGGACCGCGTGAAGATCGCCTTCCACGCGCCGATGAAGGCGCCCCACGATCCGCGCCCCTCGGGCGACAGGACCGTGGGGCGCAACCTCGTCCAGGCGCTGCGCCTGTGCGGCCACGACATCCTGCCCGCGCCGAGCCTTCGCACGCACGACGCCTCCGGCGACGCGGCGCGGCAGGCGCGGATCGAGCGCCTCGGCGCCCGGCTTGCAGCGCGCTATCTGGCGAAGATCGAGGCCGGCGCGCCCGCGCCCGATCTCTGGTTCACCTATCATCTCTACCACAAGGCGCCGGACTGGCTGGGGCCGGCGATCAGCCGCGCCTTGTCGATCCCCTATGTCGTCGCCGAGGCCTCCGTTGCGATGAAGCAGCGCGGCGGGCCCTGGGGGCCCGGCTTCGAGGCGAGCCTTGCCGCCCTCTCGCGGGCGAACCTCGTCGTCGGGCTGAACCCGAACGATGCGGCCGGCGTCGCGCCGCACCTGTCGCCGGGCGCCCGGATGCTGGAGCTTGCGCCCTTTCTCGATCCCGCGCCTTACCGGACGCTCGACGGCGCAAGCTCACGGGCGCGGCTTGCGGACCGGCTCGGGCTCGATGCCGCGCGGCCCTGGCTCCTTGCCGCCGCGATGATGCGCGCCGACCAGAAGCTCGCCTCCTACCGGCTTCTCGGCGACGCTCTGGCGCGGCTCGGCGACGAAAACTTCCAGCTCCTCGTCGCCGGCGACGGTCCGGCGCGCGCCGAGGTCGAGGCGGCGCTTCGCCCGCTCGGCGAGCGGGTGCGGTTTCTCGGCGTGCTCGGCGAGGAGGCGCTGCGCCAGACGATGGCGGGTTCGGACCTCCTCGTCTGGCCGGCGGTGAAGGAGGCCTTCGGCATGGCGCTCCTGGAGGCGCAGGCGACGGCCCTGCCGGTGGTGGCGGGCTTCACGCCGGGCGTCGCCGCGCTCGTCGCGGAGGGGCGCACGGGACGCCTCGTGCCACAGAGCGATCCGGCCGCCTTCGCGCGTGCCGTCGCCGACCTGCTGCGCGATCCCGCCGGCCGCCGTCGCCTCGGCGCGTCGGCGCGACGGGAGGTCTTCGAGCGGCACGGGCTGGCGGCGGCCGCCGCCCGTCTCGGCCCCGCTCTGGCCGACCTTCGCGCAGGGCCTGCCCAACCCCATCAACCAGCGATCCATCGAAGAGCGTCCTGACATGCGCGTCCTGTTCCATGTGCAGCATCTCCTGGGCGTCGGGCATCTGCGCCGCGGCGAGCTTCTCGCCGACGCGATGCGCGCGGCGGGGATGGAGGTGACCGTCGCGCTCGGCGGCGAGCCCGTGCCCGCCATGCCCTTCTCCAGCGCCACCGTGGTGCAGCTTCCGCCCGCGCGTCTGAAGGGCGCGGATTTCACGACGCTGCTCGACGAACACGGCGCACCCGTGACCGACGCCTGGCGGGCGGCACGGCGCGACGCGCTTCTGGCGCTCTACGAGGAGACCGCGCCCGACATCGTGCTCCTGGAGATGTTCCCCTTCGGCCGGCGGCGCCTCTCCTTCGAGCTCCTGCCGCTGATGAAGGCGGCCCGCGCCGACCCGCGCGGCGTCAAGGTCGTGACCTCGGTGCGCGACATCCTCGTGGAGGCCAAGCGCCCCGAACGCGCCAGGGAGGCGGCCCTCGTCGCGCGCGAACATCTCGACGCGGTGCTGGTGCATGCCGATCCGACGCTCTTCACCTTCGGCGAGACCTATCCCCATGCCGACGAGCTCGAGGACCTCATCGCCTATACCGGCTACGTGACCGAGCCCGGCGCCCGCACGCGCGGCGCGCCGAACGGCGAGGTTCTGGTCTCGGCCGGCGGCGGGGCGGCCGCGGGCGACCTGATGCGGGCGGCCCTGGCGGCGCGGCCGCTGACGGCGCTGAAGGACCATGTCTGGCGCTTCCTCACAGGGCCGCGCTACCCGCAGGACGAGTTCGAGGCGCTGGCGGCGCTCGCCGACGAGCGCACCATCGTGGAGCGCTTCTCGCCGCGGTTCCAGGCGCTGATGGACGGCGCCGCGCTCTCGATCTCGCAGGCCGGATACAATACCGTGATGAACGTCCTGCAATCGGGCGCGCGCGCGGTGGTCGTGCCCTATGACGAGGGCGAGGAGACCGAGCAGCGGTTCCGGTCGGACCGGATGGAGGCGATGGGACTACTCTCGGTGGTGACGTCTTCCGAACTTGGCGGCGAGACGCTGGCGGCCGCCATCGCGGCGGCCCTGGCGCGGGACGAGGGCGCTCGCCCGTCGATCGACCTGTCCGGCGCCGCCCGAACCGCCCGCCTGCTGCGCGATCTCTGCGCGGACCTGGAACCCTCTCGCCTTGGAAAGGCCGCCTCGTGACGATGGAGGCCCCGATCTCGCCGCGCTATTTCGCGGACCCGCGCTACGAGCCCAATCCGGCCCCGCTCCTGTCGATCGAGGATCTCTCGGTCGAATTCCTGTCCATGGCCGGCCGCATCCGCGCGGTGAACGGGCTGACGATGCAGATCCTGCCGGGGCGCACGGTGGCGCTGGTCGGCGAATCGGGCTCGGGCAAGAGCGTCACCTCGCAGGCCATTCTCGGCATCCTGCCGCGGGCCGCCTCCATCACCGGCGGGCGCATCCTCCTGCGCGAGCGCGGGCGCGAGGACGTCGATCTCGCCACGCTGCCGCCGCGCGGCGACGCGTTCCGCGCGTTGCGCGGCGACCGCATCTCCATCGTCTTCCAGGAGCCGATGACCTCCTTCTCGCCGCTCCACACGCTGGAGGACCAGATCGGCGAGGTGCTGGAGGTGCACGGCAAGACGCGCGGCGCCGAGACGCGCGAGCGCGTGCTCGACATCCTGAAGCTCGTGCGCTTTCCCGAGCCCAAGCGCGCCCTGAAATCCTATCCGTTCGAGCTGTCGGGCGGGCTGCGCCAGCGCGCCATGATCGCCATGGCGCTGATCTGCCGCCCGGCGCTCCTCATCGCCGACGAGCCGACGACCGCGCTGGACGTGACGCTGCAGGCGCAGATCCTGAAGCTCATCCGCCAGATGCAGGACGAGCTCTCGATGGCGGTTCTCCTCATCACGCACGATCTGGGCGTGGTGGCGAACCTCGCCGAGGACGTCGTCGTCATGCATCACGGCAAGGTGGTGGAGTCCGGCCCGATCCGGTCGCTCTTCCAGAACCCGCAGCATCCCTATCTCAAGTCGCTGATGGCCGCGGTGCCCGACATCGACCCCGCCGTGCGCCCGCGCCTGAAGCCGATCCGCGAGATCAAGGTGATGCCGGACGCCCTGTTCCGGCGCGACCTCTCGGGCAAGGCGGGCGACCCGCTGCTCGACGTGCGCCATCTGGAAAAGACCTTCACCCGGCGCGGCGACCGGAGCCTTCTGTCGGCGGCGCCCAAGAAGACCGTGAAGGCGCTGCGCGACGTCTCCATCTCGGTGCGGCGCGGCGAGTGCCTCGGCATCGTCGGAGAATCGGGCTCGGGCAAGACGACGCTCGCGCGCGCCATCATGCGCGCGGTGCCCGTGGATTCGGGCACGATCACCTATCATGCCGAGCCCGGCCCGGTGGACGTGCGCCACTGCGATCGCAGGACGCTCTTCGACCTGCGCGCGCGCATGCAATATGTCTTCCAGGATCCGTTCTCCTCGCTCGACCCGCGCATGACGGTGGGCGCGATCCTCGCCGAGCCCTTCGAGATCCACGAGATGAAAGGGCGGGGAAACGTGCGCGAGCGCGTGGAGCGGCTGCTACTGGCCGTCGGCCTGGAACCCTCCTACGCCAATCGCTATCCGCATTCCTTCTCCGGCGGGCAGCGCCAGCGCATCGGCATCGCCCGGGCGCTCGCTCTGGAGCCCGAGATGCTCATCTGCGACGAGCCGGTGGCCGCGCTCGACGTGTCGGTGCAGGCGCAGATCCTCAATCTTCTGAAGGACCTGCAGCGCCAGTGCGGCCTGACCTACCTGTTCATCTCGCACAATCTCGCCGTCATCAACTACATGGCCGACCGCATCGCCGTGATGTGCGACGGCGAGGTCGTGGAGATCGCGACGCGCGAGCGCCTCTTCGAGCGCGCCATCCATCCCTACACGCAGATGCTGATGCGCTCGGTGCCCCATCTCGACCTCGACAAGCCGCTCGACTTCGATGCGATCGGTCCGATGGGGGAGATCGGCGAGCGCAACTGGCCGGCGCCCTTCGACCCCGGCTCCGGCGGCGTCCTGCCGCTGGTGGAGATCGAGAGCGGACATTTCGTGCGCATCGCCGGGGCGCACGCGCTGGATGGCGCGTCGGCGGCCGGCGGGCGGGGCTGACGCCATGTCGCGGCCGAGCGAACTCGACGAGAGCATCTTCACCTATGTCTGGCGCAACACCCGCCGGCAGCAGATCTGGCTGTTCGTGGTGCTGCTCGTCTCGCTGCCGCTCTACTATCTGACGCTCGACCTGCCCAAGAAGATCGTCAACGGGCCGATCCAGGGCGAGTGGGCGGCCGGGCAGACCCACACCTATTTCGCCTTCGCGCCGACCCTGCCGACCTGGCTGGGCGGGGCGACGCTGCCGATCTTCGACGGGCTGGACCTCGACCGGATCGGCGCGCTGGTGGCGCTCAGCCTGACCTTCCTGTTCTTCGTCATCGTCAACGGGCTCTTCAAGTTCTACCTGTCGAACTACAAGGGGCAGCTCGGCGAGCGGCTCCTGCGGCGGCTGCGCTACGATCTCGTGGACCGCGTGCTGCGCTTTCCCACGGGTCGCTTCAAGCAGATCCGCGGCTCCGAGGTCGCATCGATGATCAAGGACGAGACCGAGCCGGTCGGCGGATTCGGCGGCAGCGCCTTCGCCGATCCCGCGCTGCTTCTGAGCCAGGCGCTGACCGCGCTGACCTTCATCGTCCTGCAGAACGCCTGGCTCGGCGCGGTGGCCGGCGGCATGGTGCTGATCCAGCTCATCCTCATTCCGCAGATGCGTCGCCGGCTCGTCGTCCTGGCGCGGGCGCGCCAGCTGACCGCCCGTCTCCTGTCGGGGCGCATCGGCGAGATCTGCGAGAGCATTCCCTCCATCCGCACCAACGACACCACGAACTGGGAGCGCGCCGAGCTCGGCGACCGGCTCGGCAAGATCCTGTGGATCCGCTACGATTTCTTCCGCTGGAAGTTCTTCACCAACTTCGTCAACAACCTGATCGCCCAGGTGACGCCCTTCATCTTCTATCTGGGCGGCGGCTATCTCGTCATCATCGGCAAGCTCGATATCGGCCAGCTCGTCGCCGTCATCGCCGCCTACAAGGATCTGCCGGCGCCGCTGAAGGAACTCATCACCTGGGACCAGTTCCGGGTCGACGTGCAGTCGAAATACGCGCAGATCCGCGAGCAGTTCGTCGTGCGCGGCATCCTGGATTCGGCGCTGCAGGCCCCGCTCGAAAAGGCGCCCAAGCATATCGAGCACGAGGTGCAGGTGACCGCGCTGCGCCTGAGCGACGATTCGGGCAACGACCTCCTGGAGGCGACGAGCCTTCGCATCCTGCCCGGCGAGACGATCGGCGTGCGCGGCGCGATCGGGGCGGGCGGGGAACATCTGGCCGAGGCGCTGGCCCGGCTCATCGAACCGACGGCGGGCCGCATCGCGCTCGACGGGGTCCCCTACGAGAGCCTGCCGGAAAGCATGACGGGGCGGCGCATCGCCTATTCTCAATCCGGCCTCTATCTCGCGCAGATGTCGATCGGCGACGCCTTGCTCTACGGGCTGAAACACGTTCCCGTGCGGCGCGAGACGCGCGAGGGGCGCGCGGAGGCGGTGCGGCTCCTGGAGGCGCGGGCCGCCGGCAATATCGAACTCGACATCCGCGACGACTGGGTGGACTACGAGGCCGCCGGCGTCGACGGGCCGGACGCCCTGCTCGCGCGCGTGCAGGAGGTGCTGGAGATCGTCGATCTGCGCCGCGACGTGGCGCGGCTCGGCCTGCGCAACCGCCTGCCCGACGCGCTCGACGAGAGCGTCGCCGAGCGCATCCTCAAGGCGCGCCGGCGCTTCCGCGAGCGCCTGAACGAGGCGGGCGAGGAGGATTATTTCGAGCCCTTCGACCCGCTCGGCTACTCGAACTACGCGAGCGTCCTGGAAAACCTCGTCTTCGGCGTGGCGCCGGCCGAGACGCCGGACGGCAAGCCGCTCGTCTCCCATCCGCAGATCGTCAAGGTCCTGGCCGATTCCGGCCTCGACTCGCGCCTCGTGGCCATGGGCCGGCAGATCGCCGAGACGCTGGTGGAGATCTTCGGCGACCTGACGCCGGACAACCCGCTGCTCGAGAATGTCGACCTCATGGCGCCCGACGAGGTGGAGCAGTACAAGGGCCTGCTGCGCAAGGCGCAAGCGGGCGAGCTCTCGACGAAGGAGCGCATGTCCTTCCAGAAGCTCGCCTTCCGCTACATCGAGCCGCGCCACCGCCTGGGGCTTCTGGACGACGACCTGCGCCGCTCGGTGCTGCAGGGCCGCGCGGAATTCCACAAGAGCCTCAACGGCGAACTCGCCGAGGTTGTCTTCGTGCATTCGCCCGACCGGCTGAACCCGGCCGCGAGCCTGCAGGACAACGTGATGTTCGGCCGCGTGGTCGATATCTATGCCGACGCCGCGCGACACATCAACGACGAGCTGATCGCCACCTTGCGCGAGTTCGGCCTTGCCGACACCGTGTTCGAGATCGGCCTCGACTTCGACATCGGCTCGGGCGCCAAGCGCCTGTCGTCCGCGCAGCAGCAGAAGCTGGCGCTGGCGCGCGCGCTCCTGAAGCGGGCCGACCTCCTCATCCTCAACAGGCCGCTCTCGGCGCTCGACCTGGAGAGCCAGCATGCGGCCATGGAGCGCGTCATCGCCTCGCGCGAGGCGCTCGACGTTCCGAACCAGGCGATCTTCTGGGTCGTCTCGCATCCCGAGCATGCCGACCTCTTCGACAGGGTCCTCGAGTTCCACGAGGGACGCCTTGTGGAACCGGCGCCGGTCGCCGACACTGAGCCGACGAATACCGCGTGATACATTCCCTTGCGTCCCCGTGATCTGGACCGTGCGATGCTTCTGAAATCCGAAATGGACCTCCTGAAGTCGGTGCCGATCTTCTCCGGGATCGAGCCGTCCCGCCTGAAGCTGATCGCCTATACGGCCGAGGCGGTGGCCTACCGGCCCGGCCAGGCCATCTGCCAGCGGGGCCAGATGGGAGACGCGGCCTTCGTGCTGATGGAGGGCGAGGCGGACGTCTCGATCGCCACATCCGCCGGCGATTACGTGGTGGCGACGCTGAAGCGCGGCGACGTGGTGGGCGAGATCTCCATCCTGTGCGACACGCCGCGCACCGCCACCGTCACCGCCCGCGGCAGCGTGACGGCGCTGCGCGTGCGCAAGGATTCCTTCCTGCAGCTCCTCAAGCAGTTCCCCGAAATCTCCGCCCAGGTGATGCGGGGCCTCGCCGAGCGCCTGTCGCGCACCAACGACGAACTGGCGCGCGCGCGCAGCGCCGGGCCGGGCGCGCCCGGCCTGCAGAATTGAGCGGACCGGTCTTCAGCCTGCGGGTCTGGGGAGCGAGAGGCTCGGTCTCGGCGCCGGCGACGGACAATTGCCGCTTTGGCAGCGACACGAGCTGCATCGAGGTGCGGGCGGGCGGGCGCGTCGTGCTCCTGGACGCCGGCACCGGCATCATTCCCTGCGGCCGCCGCCTGAAGGGCGAGGGGGTGGAGACCTTCGACGTCCTCCTCACCCACTGCCATTTCGACCACGTGATGGGCCTGCCCTTCATGCCGCTGCTCTACGCGGACGGCGTCTCGGCCCGCATCCACGCCGGCCATTTCCTCGACAACACGACCTGCCGCAACATGGTGGAGCGCTTCATGTGCGCGCCCTATTTCCCGATCACGCCCAAGCAGTTCGCGGCCGGCGTCGACTATGTCGACTTCCGCCCGCCCGACCGCCTGCGGCTGGCGGAAGGGCTGGAGGTCGCCACGCTCCGGCTGAACCATCCGAACGGCGCGGTCGGCTACCGGCTGGACTGCGGCGGCCGCGCCATCGCCTATGTGACCGACACCGAACACGAGCCGGGCCGCCCGAGCGAGGCGATCCTCGCCTTCGTGGAGGGATGCGACGTGATGATCTACGACAGCATGTATACCGACGCCGAATTTCCCGCCTATCGCGGCTACGGGCATTCGACCTGGGAAGAGGGCGTGCGCCTGTGCCGGGCCGCCCGCGTCGGCGCGCTCGTCATCCACCACCACGACATCTCGCGCGACGACGTCTGGCTCGAGGATCTCTCGCAGCGCGCCCGCGACGTCTTTCCCGAGGCGCATGTGGGCCGGACGGGACTGGTGATCGAGGTCGCGCAGGACGGATCGATCGCGACGAGGGTCGACCCATGAGCCTCTCGCGACAGGTGGAGAGCTGGCTGCTCGACCAGGCGCTGAAGGAAAGCGACATCGCGCAGATCTTCCAGCAGCTCTGCATCCGCCTCAACGGCATCGGCATGCCAATCGCCAGGGCCCGGCTGAACTGGCCGACGCTGCACCCGCTGCACCGGTCGGAAATGCTCTCCTGGGAGCGGGGCGGCGAGGTGCTGCTCGACCATTTCGAGCATCGGGACCGCAACACGGAGGCCTGGCAGAGCAGCCCGCTGCGCTTCATGCTGGAGAACGACCTGCCGATCCTGCGCCGCCGCCTGAGCGGCCCGGGCGCGCTGCTCGACTTCAAGCTCTTCGTCGAGCTCGCGGCGGCCGGCTACACGGACTATCTCGCGCTCTCCACCGAACTCGCCCAGCCCGGAAACTTCAGCGTCTACCCGCGCACCGGCATCTTCGTGATCTGGACGAGCGACCGGCCGAACGGCTTCACGGACGAGGAGCTCGTCATCCTGCAGGACATCCAGCGCACCTTCGCGCTCGTCTGCAAGACGATCATCCAGCAGCGCATCATGACGAATATCGTGGAGACCTATCTCGGACCGCAGGCCGGACGCTCCGTTCTGAACGGCAAGATCCGGCTCGGAGACGGCGCCACGACCAAGGCGCTCGTCTGGTATTCGGACATGCGCAACTCGACGCAGCTGACGGGCAAGCTCGCCAGCGAGGACTTCATCCAGCTTCTCAACGTCTATTTCGAATGCGCGGCGCGCCCCGCGATAAAGGCGGGCGGCGAGGTGCTGGCCTTCATCGGCGACGCCGTGCTCATCATCTTCCCGCTGTCGGACGGGGACGACTACGCGGCCCTGAGCGGCCGGGTGCTCGACGCGGTGGAGGAGAGCTTCGCCATGCAGGCCGCGGCCAACGCGCAGCGCGACGCGGAGGGGCTCGACCGCATCGAATACGGCATCGGCCTCAATATCGGCCGCGTCGTCTTCGGCAATATCGGCATCTCCGAACGGCTGGCCTTCACGGTGATCGGTCCGACCGTGACGGAGGTGGAGCGCATCGAGAAGCTGACGAAGGAGATGGAGACGAACGTCCTCGCCAGCTGGCGCGTCGCCCGCCTGCTGCCCGACCGGTGGGTCTCGGTCGGCGCCCATGCGCTGGCGGGCGTGGAGGAGCCGGTGGAGCTCTACCGCCCGGCCTTGGGCACGCCTTGCGAAGCGGCCTCGGACGCCGCGCAACGGCCCGTGCGTGCGCCGCGCGGGCGCGAATTCGAGCTCATCGACGCCAAGGCCTGACATCGGCGGCCGCGCGGGCCGGGACCGCGCCGGGCGCCGGACGCGCGGCGATATCATACGAGCGGCCCTGACCTTCGACGTGTCGAAGGTCAGGGCGCACGGCGGCATCAGCCGCCGCCGCGCCGTTCGGCGCGGATGCCAGCAGTCGTTCGCCAGGGCCGCTGGTATCAGTGGTGATGCGGATCGACCGCGTCGCGCAGGCCGTCTCCGAGGAAGGAGAAGGCGAGAACCGTGAGGATCACCGGCAGCATCGGCAGGAGGAGCCAGGGATAGAGGGCCACGGCCTCGATATTCTGCGCCTCCGACAGGAGCACGCCCCAGGAGGTGATGGGCGGGCGCAGGCCGAGGCCGAGGAAGCTCAGCGCGGTCTCCGCCAGGATCATCGTCGGGATCGAGAGCGAGGCCGAGGCGATGAGGTGGCTCATGAAGTTCGGCAGGAGATGGCGGAAGATGACCCGGCGCGGCGAGGCCCCGAGCATTTCGGCGGCGGCCACGAAATCCTCCTCGCGCAGCGCGAAGAGCTTGGAGCGAACGGCGCGCGCCAGGCCCGGCCAGTCGAGGAGGGCGAGGATCAGCGTGATGCCGAAATAGATGAGGAGCGGGCTCCAGGTCAGCGGCAGGGCCGCCGACAAGGCGAGCCAGAGCGGCAGTTCGGGCAGCGAGCGCAGGATCTCGGTCACGCGCTGCACGATGGCGTCGGTGCGACCGCCGAAATAGCCGGCGAAGCCCCCGATCGTGATGCCGAGGACGAAGCTCAGGGAGACGCCGACGAGGCCGACGGTGAGGGAGATCCGCGCGCCGTAGAGAATGCGCGAGAGCATGTCGCGGCCGAGCCGGTCGGTGCCGAGCAGGAAGGCGTTGGTGCCTTCCATCGGGCAGAACAGATGCCGGCGCGACTCGAACAGGCCCCAGAACCGGTAGCTCTCGCCCTCGCAGAAGAAGCGGAGCGGCTGCGGGCGCGTGCGATCCGGCTCGTAGATCCGCTTCAGCGTGTCCATGTCGAGGCGGTAGGTGTTGGCATAGACGAAGGGGCCGAGAAAGCGGCCCTCGTGGAAGAGATGCAGCGGCTGCGGCGGCGAGAAGATCGCATCCGTATGGCGCTGCGAGAGTTCGTAGGGCGCGAGGAACTCGACGACGGCGATGGCGGCGTAGCTGGCGAGTAGGAAGGCGAGCGAGAGGACGGCGAGGCGATGGCGCAGGAAGCGCCACCAGATCAGCCGCCCCTGCGAGGCCTCGAGATAGCGGCGCGAGGCGACGGACCCCGCGGCGATCGTGGCCTCCGGGTCGAACGGCTCCTTCGAAACGAAATGCGGGATCGTCATCGAGAGGAGGCGCCCAGGCGGATGCGCGGATCGAGGACCGCGAGGAGGATGTCGGAAACCAGCATACCCGCGACGGTGAGCGCGGCGAGGAACATCAGGAACGAGCCGGCGAGATACATGTCCTGGCTGCGCAGAGAGGTCAGGAGCATCGGGCCCGTGGTCGGCAGCGACATGACGGCGGAGACGATGACCGAGCCCGACACGATCTGCGGCAGGAGCGTGCCGATATCGGCCACGAAGGGATTGAGCGCCATGCGCAGCGGATATTTGCGCAGGATCTGCGCTTCGGTCAGGCCCTTGGCGCGGGCCGTGACGACATAGGGCTTGTAGAGCTCGTCCAGAAGATTGGCGCGCAGGCGCCGGATCATGCCCGCCGTGCCCGCCGTGCCGATGACGACGACTGGCACCCAGAGATGGGCGAGGACCGAGACGATCTTGCCCCAGGACCAGGGCGCATCGACATATTCGGGCGCCATCAGTCCGCCGATCGAGGTGCCGAACCAGACATTGGCGAAATAGAGGAGGATCAGCGCGATCAGGAAGTTCGGCGTCGCGAGCCCGAGGAAGCCGAGGAAGGACAGGCCGTGGTCGGTCCACGAATATTGATGCGTGGCCGAGTAGATGCCGATCGGGAAGGAGACGAGATAGACGAAGAGGACGGTGGCGAAGTTGAGGAGGATGGTCAGCGGCATGCGCTCGCCGACGACGTCCGCGACGGGCTGGTTGAACTCGAACGAGTAGCCGAGATCGCCCTGCACGAGCCCGGTGACCCAGACGAGGTATTGCTGCCAGAGCGGCTTGTCGAGCCCGTACTGCTCGCGCAGGAAGTCGATCTTGTCGGATGTGACGGCTTCGCCCTGCGCCTGGATCTCGGCGATATAGGTGGACAGGTAGTCGCCGGGCGGCAACTGGATGATGACGAAGACGAGGACGCTGATGGCGAGGAGCGTGACGAGCATCGTCACCACGCGGCCGGCGAGATAGTGGATCACGGAGTGCTGCCCGCCACCTTTGCCGGCCTGTCGCAGGCGAAATGGAACGTGTCCGGCTTGTAGATGCCGAAGAAGGCGCCGGGATCGAAATTGTAGACGCCGCGCTCGGGCACGTTCCGAAGCCTGTCGGACACGACGACGATCTGGTCGACCTGCGACACGATGCCGATGGAGAAGACGTCGCTCGCGTTCATCGCCAGCATCTCGCGCCACACGCGGCTGCGCGTCTCGTCGTCCCGGGCGAGGCGCCATTCGTCGCGCAGGGCGAGAAGGCGCTTCAGGTCGGGAAGGTCGGCGATCTCCTCGGCATTCTCGCCGGCTGTGCCGGCCGTCTCCTCGAACATGCCGAAGGACGGCCACTGCAGCTGTTCGGCGGAGGAGGGCGCGAGTTCCTCCGGGTCCGTCATCGGGGTCGGCAGGCCGTTGTCGAGCCCCGTCCAGACCGACATCAGCGTCGACCCGGCCTTGATGCGGTTGCGGAACACCTCGCGCTGGGATTCGCGGATGAGGAGGCCGATGCCGACCTTGCGCCAGTCGTCGCGCACGAGTTCGAGGACGTCCGTCTGCTCGGGCACCTCGCCGGCCGTCTCCACCACGATGCGCATCTCGCGCCCGTCCGGCAGGAGGCGCAGGCCTTCGGCGTTGCGCGCCGTCAGGCCGAGCGCGTCGAGGAGGCGGCCGGCGAGCACCGGATCGTATTGCGCGTAGCTGGCGGCCAGCGCCGGGTCGTAGAAGGGCGAGCCCGGCAGGACCGTGTTGGCGCCGGGCGAGGCGAGCCCGTAGAAGATGGCGCGGTTGATGTCGTCGCGATTGATGGCGAGCGACAGGGCGCGGCGGAAATCGGCCTTGCGCACGAGGTCGCGCCAGACGGGATCGGTGACGTTGAGATTGGGATAGAGCGTGACATGCGAGCCCTTGCCCGAGGTCCAGCGGCGCACCTCGTAGCCCTGGCGTTTGCCGCCCTGTTTCAGGAACGGATAGTTCGAGAAGCTGAGATAGGCCGCCTGGAGATCGGAATCGCCGCTCGCCACCTTGGCCGGGATGAGATCGCTGTTGGAGACGGCGAGCGCCACCTCGTCGACATAGGGCAGCTGCCGCCCCTCGGCGTCGACGCGGTGGAAGAAGGGATTGCGCTTGAACACGAGCCGCTCGGACGGCGGCTCGGTCGCCAGCATCCAGGGCTCCAGCGTCGGCAGGTCGATATTGTCGTTGCGCTGCGCGCGGTCCTTCTTGAAATGCAGGGCCGCCCAGTTGCGCTGCCCGGCCTTCTTGACGCGCTCCTCGAG
Organism: Aurantimonas sp. Leaf443; assembly: GCF_001425575.1. Classification (GTDB taxonomy): domain Bacteria; phylum Pseudomonadota; class Alphaproteobacteria; order Rhizobiales; family Rhizobiaceae; genus Leaf443. The sequence goes on from NZ_LMRD01000006.1 coordinate 532,781, forward strand.
CTTGGCCGCCTCGGCGTAGCGCGCGTGATACTTGCGCAGGTAATGGGCGGGCCGGAAGATGTCGACCGGCACGGCCGCGGCGAGCGAGGGCAGGAAGCCCGGATTCGGCTTCGCCCAGGCGTAGCGCACCGTATAGGGGTCGGGAAAGCCGACCTCGGGCTTCTCGCCGTCGACGAGAAGCTCGGCCGGCGGGCCGAACTTGGCGATCTCCCCGTTCAGCGCCATGTCCTCCCAGAAGTACCGGAAGTCCTCGGAGGTGAAGGGCTCGCCGTCCGACCAGCGCATGCCCTTGCGCAGATGCAGCGTGAAGATGCGACCGTCCTCGACCTCGAAACGCTCGAGAATATCGGGCACGATCCTGTAGCTCTCGTCGTAGCCGACGAGGCGGGCATAGCCGTAGATCGCCAGAAGCCGCGTGTCCTTGGCGCTGCCGCCGATCGTCGTCAGCGTGCCGCCGGCCTTGTCCTTCGGGCAGGAACTGGTGACGGGCAGCACGCGCGGGCTGGCGGGAAGACGTTCGGCCACCGGCGGCAGGTCGCCCTTGGCGACGCGAGGCGCCAGCGAGGCCGGCTCGACAAGCGAGGGGATGCCGACGCTCGGCGCAATCTCGGACGTGGTCTGCGCGAGGGCGGGCGGGATGGCGGCCAGGAAGAGGCATAGGCCGAGGCCGCCGGCGCGCAGCGCCCGCGATCGCGTCTCCCAAGGCCGGGTCTGTGCGGTCATGCGGCCTCTCCGATGCCGGTCCCTTGCAGGATATGGCTCGCGCGCACACGAGTTTGTCAAATGACAATCGGACGGCGAGCGCGGGACGCGGCCTTCCGCGGCCCTCGCGCGCCGGCCGGGCCCGCCTTGCCTCCGGCCCGCGGCCTCCGTTAAACCGGGCCGGCGGCGGCTTTCGCGCCGCAGGGCCGGGAGGCGTCGAGACCCTTGCAGAAACGCGTCGCCGGGCGGGTCGCGACCCTCGTCAAAGGGTATCCGCGCCTGTCCGAAACCTTTATCGCGCAGGAGATCCGCGGGCTCGAGGAGCGCGGGATCGAGCAGCTGATCGTCTCGCTGCGCCAGCCGCAGGAGGGCCAGGTCCACCCCGTGCACCGCGCCATCGAGGCCGAACTCCTGTACCTGCCGGAATATCTGAAGGACGACCCGGCTCGCGTGCGGGCCGGCCGCGCCTTCGCCGAAGCGCAACCGGGCTTTGCGGCGGCCCATGCGGCCTTCGAGGCCGATCTCGCCCGCGATCGAACCGCCAACCGGCACCGCCGATTCGGCCAGGCCTGCGTCCTCGCCCGCGAACTGCCCGCCGACATCGCCTGGCTGCACACGCATTACCTGCACACGCCGGCCTCCGTCGCCCGCTACGCCGCGATGATCCTGCAGGTCGGCTGGTCCTTTTCGGCACATGCCAAGGACATCTGGACGAGCGCGGACTGGGAACTGACCGAGAAGCTCGGCTCGGCGGCCTTCGGCGTCACCTGCACGAGGGTCAATCTCGATCACCTGCGGAGCCTCGCGCCCGATCCGTCGCGCGTCGAGCTCGTCTATCACGGGCTCGATCTCTCGGCCGTTCTGGCGCCCGAGCGCGATGCGAGCGCAGATCGCCCGTTCCGCCTCGTCTCGGTCGGCCGCACCGTGGAGAAGAAGGGCTATGGCGACCTCATCCGCGCGCTCGCCGGCCTGCGGGACCGCGACTGGACGCTCGATCATGTCGGCGGCGGACCGCTCACGGCCAAGCTGAAGGCGCAGGCCGACAAGGCCGGGATCGGCGAGCGCATCGTCTGGCACGGCAGCCGCGACCGCCGCTTCGTCTTCGGGCTCCTGGCGCGCTCGGACGCCTTCGTCCTGCCCTCGCGCATCGCCCGTTCCGGCGACCGCGACGGCATTCCGAACGTCCTGATGGAGGCGCAGGCGCACCGGCTCGCCGTCGTCAGCACCGCGGTCTCGGCGATTCCCGAACTCGTGGAGGACGGCAAGACGGGCCTTCTCGTGCCGCAGAAGGACCCGGCGGCCCTTCGCGGCGCGATCGAGCGGCTGATGGTGGACCCGGCGCTGCGGCAAAGGCTGGGAGAGGCCGGGGAGGCGCGCGTGCGGGCACGGTTCTCGCCGGAGCCGGGCATCGACCGCGTGGCGGAGCTTCTCGCGCAGGCTGCCCGAGGGAGCGCGTCGCGCGCCGTTGCCGGCGCGGCATGAGCGGACCGGATCTTCCCCGCAGCCGCGCGGCGTTCGAGCGCCTGTCCGCCTCGCCCGCCCGCCTCGCCGTATGGTGGCGCGACGACGACGCGCGCGTGGCGACGCCGGCGCTGGCGCGCCTCCTCGCGCTGCGGGCGCGTTTCGACGTGCCCTCGAGCCTTGCCGCGATCCCGCAGGGTTCGGGCTCGAGTCTCGTCGGGTGCCTGCCGGCGGACGGCTCGGTCCGCCTCCTCCTGCACGGCTTCGCGCATCTCAACCACGCGCCGGAGGGCGAGAAGCGCGCCGAATTCGGCGATCACCGGCCGGTCGAGACGATGCTCGGGGAAGTCCGGGCGGGGTTGGAACGGCTGGACGACTTGGCGGGAGAGCACCTTCTGCCGGTCTTCGTGCCGCCCTGGAACCGTATCGGCGCGGGCATTTGCGAGCGGCTCGCGGAGGCCGGCATCGCGGCGCTCTCGACCTTCCGGGAAAAACGGGCGCCCGCGCATCCGCGCCTCGACACGCATCTCGACCTCATGGACTGGCGCGCGATGCGCGGCCTCCCGGTCGAGGAAGCCGACGCCCGGCTGGCCATGCTCGTCGAGGCCCGGCTCGGCGACGATTGGGAGACCGCCGAGCCGATCGGGCTCCTGACGCACCATCTCCAGCACGACGAGGCGGCCTGGGCGCTGACGGAGGCGCTGCTCGCCTTCCTCGTTCGGCAGGAGCGGGTCGATTTCCTCGATGCGGCGACGCTCCTGTCTCGCATGGTGCAGCCCTCGCAAACCTCGAGCCGGCGGGAAGGGGTTGCTTCCTAGGAGATAGGCGGGACGGCGCAAGCGCGTCGGCTCTGCCCCGGAATCGTTCTGGAACCTGCCGCACGCCCGGCTCTAAGTTTCCTGCGGGGCGGGCCTGCGCCGGGAGACGAGTTCATATGTACCCAGCGAACGATGCCGAAGCCGAGATCATCGGCGCGATCTACGAGGCGGCGGTCGTGCCGGAGCTCTGGCCTCGCGTGCTGGAAGCGGTCGCGCTCCATGCCGGCTGCCAGGGTGGCCTCCTGATCTCGCTGCAGGGGACGGACGCGCGGGCCGTCACGTCCGAGAACATGGCCTCGCTCTGGGGGCGCTTCGTCGAAGAGGGCTGGGCGGAGCGCAACCCCCGGGCCCAGGCGCTCTTCGCGCTCGACCATGCCGGCTTCGTCAGCGACTACGACGCGTTCACCGAGCCGCAGCTGCAGTCCTTCCCGCTCTATCGCGATTTCCTGCGGCCGGTCGGCTACGGCTGGGGCGCCGGCAGCGCGATCCAGGCGCCGAACGGCTCGACGATCATCGTCTCGCTGGAGCGGCGCTATGCGCTCGGGCCGATGAGCCGCGAGGAGGTGGACCGGCTCGACCGGCTGCGCCCGCATCTGGCGCGCGCCGCCGTTCTCGCCGCCAACTGGACGACCCAGCGTGCCGTCGGCATGGTGGATGGGCTGAGCGCCATCGGCCTGCCCGCCGCGCTGATCGCCGCTAGCGGTCGTCTCGTCGCCGCCAATCCGCGCTTCGAGGAGCGCGCCGGCCAGATCGACATCGGCGCCTTCGACCACCTGAAAGTGGCCGACACGGCGGCGCAGGGCCTCTTGAAGAAGGCGCTGGCGGGCATCGAGGGGGAGGGGCTGGCCATCCGGTCGCTGCCGGTCCCGGCCGCCGCGGGGAACGAGCCCTGCGTCTTGCATCTTCTGCCCGTGCGGCGCGCCGCCAACGACCTGTTCGGCCTTGCCAGCGCGATCGTCGTGGTGACGGGGCTGGCCGGCGAGATGCCGATGCCGGACGTCGCGCTGCTGCGCGGGCTCTTCGACCTGACGGCGGCGGAGGCGCGCACGGGGCTCGCGCTTCTCGGCGGCCTGTCGATCGCCGAGATCGCGCGCCGCAACGCGATCTCGGTCGAGACCGTGCGCTCGCAGGTGCGCAAGGTGCTCGCCAAAACGGGCGCGGGCCGCCAGGCCGAGTTCGTCGCCCGGCTCGCGCCGCTGCGTCTCGTCAGGGCCTGAGAGCGGGCCCGTTTCGTTACGATTCCCTCCACCCGCGAAGCATCTCGTTCACCGCGTCTCCAATCGGTTGCGCCGGTCGGGGCCGAGTTCACCGGAGCGAAACCGGCACCCCGCAGGAATGGGGCCTCGAAGGGACGCGTCCGTCCCGGCCGGTCGGAGGCTTACGTGTTGGATATCCTGGCGATCCAGGCGGATCGAACGGTCTATGTCGATCTCGACGGAACGCTGATCCGCAGCGACCTTCTGTGGGAGACGCTGTTCCTGGCGGCGCGCCAGCGGCCGGATCTGATGGCGCGGGTGCCGTTCTGGACGGCCAGGGGCAAGGCCTATCTCAAGGCGCGGCTCGCCGAGAGCGTGGAGTTCGACGCCGCGCTTCTGCCCTACCGCACCGAGGTGGTGGAGGCGCTGCGCGTGGAGCGCGAGCGCGGGCGGCGCATCGTGCTGGCGACTGGCGCCAACGAACGCCTCGCCGACGCCGTCGCCGCCCATCTCGGTCTCTTCGACGCGGTGATGGCCTCGAGCGAGACGGTCAACCTCACCGCAGAGGCCAAGCTCGCCCGCATCGAGGCCGAGTGCGGCGACAAGGGCTTCGACTATTACGGCAACAGCCACGAGGACGTCTGCCTTCTCGACAAGGCCGTGGAGCCCATCGTCGTGGCGCCCGACCGCGCGGTGCATCGCTGGCACGGGCGCACCGGCTCGGCGCGCATCGACGAGACGCCCGGCCAGCTGAAGGCGCTCGCCAAGACGATGCGCCCGCACCAGTGGGCCAAGAACGTCCTCGTCTTCGTGCCGACCGTGCTCATGCAGGAATATCTCGATCCCGGCATGCTCTTCGCCTGCGTGCTGGCCTTCCTCTCCTTCTCCTTCGCGGCCTCGTCCGTCTACATCCTGAACGACCTCCTGGATCTCGACGCGGACCGGCGCCACCGCACCAAGCGCCATCGCCCCTTCGCCTCGGGCCGCGTGCCGATCCCGCACGGCCTGGCGCTCGGGCTCGGCCTGTTCCTCTCGGCCTTCGCCATCGCGCTGCTCCTGCCGCCCGGCTTTGGGGCGATCCTGGCCGCCTACATGGTGGCGACGACGGCCTATTCCTTCTTCCTGAAGCGCATGCTCCTCATCGACGTCCTGACGCTCGCCGGGCTCTACACGGTGCGCATCATCGCCGGCGGCTCCGCGGCCGGGGTCGAGATCTCCTTCTGGCTCCTTGCCTTCTCCATCTTCTTCTTCCTGTCGCTGGCCCTCGTGAAGCGCTTCACGGAGCTGCAGGATTTCGGCACCGGCGCGACGCGCTCCTCGACCGGGCGTGGCTATGTGGACGCCGACATGGAGACGCTCGCGCAGGCCGGCATCGCGTCGGGCTTCGCCTCGGTCCTGGTGCTCGCGCTCTACATCGACAGTTTCGAGGTCGCGCAGCAATATTCGGAGCCCTATCTCGTCTGGCCGCTCTGCCCGCTCGTCCTCTACCTCATCGTGCGCATCTGGATCCTGGCGCGCCGCAACGAGATGCACGAGGACCCGGTCGTCTTCATCATGCGCGACTGGCGCAGCCAGGCGATGATCGCGGCCGGCGGCCTGATGTTCCTCCTGGCCGCCTATGTCTGAGCGCTCGACGCAGCCCTGGGGCCGGCGCAGCGCGGACGGCGCGGCGATCGTTCCGGCCGGCGCCTTCCCGCATGCGTCGCAGCTGCGCGGGGCGGGCTCGGCGCTTCCCTTCGGCAACGGCCGCTCCTACGGCGACAGCTGCCAGAACCGGGCGGGCACGCTTCTCGACAGCCGCGGGGACGCGCGCATCCTCGCCTTCGATGCGCAGGCCGGCCTGCTGACGGCGCAGGCGGGCGTTCTCCTCAGCGAGATCACCGCCCATGTCGCGCCCTCCGGCTGGTTCCTGCCGGTGACGCCGGGCACGCAGTTCGTCACGCTCGGCGGCGCCATCGCCAACGACATCCACGGCAAGAACCACCATCGGCGCGGCACGTTCGGCGCCTGGGTGGAGGCGCTGACGCTGGAGCGCTCCGACCGCGGTCTCGTGGAATGCTCGCCGGCGGCCGAGGCGCCGCTCTTTCGCGCGACGATCTCCGGCATGGGCCTCACGGGCCTCATCCGCAGCGCGACGATCCGCCTGCTCAAGGTCGCCTCCCTGGCGATCGCCGAGACGACGACGCGCTTCGACAGGCTCGAGGACTATTTCGAGCTCGCCGCCGAGGCGGACGAGCGGCACGAATATGCCGTGGCCTGGATCGATTCCCTTTCGCGCGGTTCCGCCCTCGGCCGCGGGCATCTCATCGCCGGAGACCACGCGGCGACGGGGCCGCGCGAGGGCGTCGCGCGTCCGCCCCTGGCGAGCGTGCCCTTCGTGCCGCCGGTGAGCCCGCTGAAGGGCCTTGCCCTTCGCGCCTTCAACGAAGCCTATTTCCGCAAGGCGCCGCGCGGGGTCTCGCGCCGCACGGTGCCCTTCGACGCCTTCTTCTACCCTCTGGACCGGGTGGGGCGATGGAACCGCCTCTACGGGCCGGGCGGCCTGCACCAGCATCAGAGCGTGTTGCCCTTCGCCACGGCGCGCGAGGGGGTGCGCGCGCTCCTCGACTGCGCGCGGGCGCACGGGCAGGGCTCGTTCCTCACCGTCCTGAAGCGCTTCGGCGAGACGGCGAGCCCGGGCCTGACGAGTTTCCCGAGACCCGGCTACACGCTGACGCTCGACTTTCCCCATCGCGGCGCGAAGACGCTCGCGATGCTGGCCGAGCTCGACGCGATCACGGTCGCGGCGGGCGGCGCGGTCAACCCGTACAAGGACGCGCGCATGTCGAAGGAGACCTTCGCGGCGGGCTTTGCGCAATGGCGCCGGCTCGAAGCCCTGCGCGACCCGGCGATCGTCTCCGACTTCTGGAAGCGCACGGCGCTCGCCCTGCCGCAGGCCGGCGCGGACATCGTCAACGAAGGCCTGCAATCGACGGCGCCGCGCTCAAGTCTCGTTTACTCTGCGGCCTGAAACTTCTGCCGCGAGGAAAATGGAACGGCGCGTTTAACGCCAACGGAAACCCAGGGCTGCATAGTTTCTCCAGGCCGGGGCGCCGACGTCGCGGAAATGGACAGAGCAGGACTTAAGATGTCAAAGTATATCCCTTATATTCTGTTCACGGTCTTCACCAATGCGGCCGCGCAGGTGATGCTGAAATACGGGATGATGCAGCTCGGGCCGCTGAGCTTCGCCGGCGTCAATCCGATCCTGAAGATCCTGCAGATCGTGTTCAGCCCCTTCGTGTTCCTCGGCCTGTGCACCTTCGTGATCTCGATGGCCTCGCACCTCTTCGTGCTCTCCAAGGTCGAGCTGTCCTACGCCTATCCCTTCCTGTCGCTCGCCTACGTCGCGGTCGCCGTCATCGCCTATTTCGTCTTCCACGAGGACCTGAACGCGATGCGCGTCGGCGGCATCGCCCTCATCTGCGTCGGCACCTTCTTCATCGCCCAGGGCGGATCGACGATCCACGGCGAAGAGGACGTCGCCGCGCTTTCCAACGCCCGTTCCAACGAGGTCTCCCAGTGAAGCACATCCTTTTCGGCGGCGACGGCTTCGTCGGCCGCCATCTCGCCCAGCGCCTCGTCCAAGACGGCGAACAGGTCGTCGTCGCCGACATCGCGAAGAGCGATCTGCCCCATTACGGCCGCGCCGAGTTCCTGCAGACGGACGTGACCGACAGGGACGCCGTCGCCCGCGTGCCGATCGCGCCCGGCGACATGGTCTACAACCTCTCGGCCAAGATGCTCTCGCCGCTGCAGGTGCGCGCCAAGCGCCACGACTTCTTCTTCCCCGTGAACTACCACGGCACCGTCAACATCATCGAGGCCATGGACAGGGCCGGCGCGCGCGACCTCGTCCACTTCACCACCGACATGATCTACGGCCACACCGTGGTGACGCCGATGACCGAGGACCACCCGGTCGCCCCGCTCGGCGAATACGGTCTCTCCAAGCTGAAGACAGAGGAACTGGCCGCCGAGTGGCGCGAGAAGGGCATGAACATCTCGCTCTTCCGCCCGCGCCTCATCATCGGCCCGGGCCGGCTCGGCATCCTGGAGAAGCTCTTCAAGCTGATCGACGCCAACCTGCCGGTGCCGATGATCGGGTCGGGCCGCAATCCCTACCAGTTCATCTCCGTCTTCGACTGTGCCGAGGCCGCGCGCCTCGCCTGGAAGGCGGGCGTTCCGAACGAGGCCTACAATCTCGGCTCGCTGAACCCGCCGCCGGTGAGGAAGCTTCTCGGCGACCTCGTGCGCCATGCGGGCTCCAAATCGCTGCTGATCCCCACGCCCGCCTGGGCGGTGAAGAAGACGCTCGATCTCTTCGACGCGCTGAACATGCCCATCATGGACCCCGAGCAGTATCTCATCGCCGACGAGGAATGCGTGCTCGACGTCTCCAAGGGCGCCCGCCAGCTCGGCTGGGTCCCGAAATACCGGGACGAGGACATGCTGATCGCCGCCTATAGCGAGTACCGCGCCAAGCGCACCGGCAAGACCGCTCCGCGCGGCTTCGCCCAGCCGGCCGAATAAGGATAGATCCGATGCTCGACCGTCCCACCCTCGCAGCCCCCGCGCTCGACACCTATCGCGGCCCCGTGAAGCCGGCGCTCCTCACCGTCGAGGAGGCCAAGGCCCTCGACGTCGCCACGATGGCGGACCTGTTCAAGGCCCATATCAACCCCGGCCAGTTCCATTTCATGAAGCTGCTCGGCTTCCACAAGATCAAGGTCGAGCGTGCCGAGGGCATGTACTACATCGACCAGAACGGCCGGAAGATCCTCGACTTCTTCGGCGGCTTCGGCTCGCTCGCCTTCGGCCACAACCACCCGAAGATCGTGGCGGCCCGCCAGCGCTTCCAGGACGAGAAGCGCCACGAGATCGCCATCGCCTTCCTGTCGCAATACGCCTCGGCGCTCGCCAAGAATCTGGCCGCCGTCAGCCCCGGCGAGCTCGACATGGTCTTCCTCGGCTCGTCCGGCTCGGAGGCGATGGAAGCGGCGCTGAAAGTGGCCGAGCGGGCCTCGGGCCGCAAGAACTGCAAGTTCGTGCATGCCGAGAACTCCTTCCACGGGAAGACCAAGGGCGTCCTCTCCATCACGGACTCGCCGCTCTATAAGGGCGAGTTCCGCCTCGTCGGAAACAATTACAAGGTCCCGTTCGGCGACCTCGGGGCGCTGACCCGCGCCGTGGAGAGCGACCCGGAGATCGGCGTCGTGGTTCTGGAGACGATCCAGGGCGGCGGCGGCATCATCGAGGCCTCCACCGAATACTGGCAGGGCGTGCGCGCCCTTTGCGACAAGCACAAGGTGATCTGGATCGCCGACGAGGTGCAGTGCGGCTACGGGCGCTCGGGCACGTTCTACGCCTTCGAGGCGCATGGCGTGGTGCCGGACGTGACCGCGCTCGCCAAGTCGCTCGGCGGCGGCAAGGCGGCGGTCGGCGCGATGATCGCCCGGCGCGACGTCTACATGAAGGCCTATGGCACGCCGAAGACGGCCATGATCCACGCCTTCGCCACGTTCGGCGGCATCGGCGAGGGCTGCGTGACGGCCATCGAGGCGCTGAACGTCCTCTACGACGAGGACCTGATCGGCAATGCCGCGGAGACGGGCGCCTATCTCAAGGAGCGCCTGCAGACGATCGCCGAGAAACATCCGACGATCATCAAGGAGGTGCGCGGGCGCGGCCTGATGGTGGGCCTGGAGTTCCACGACTTCTCGCGCACCCTGCCGCTGGCCCTGCGCCCGATGGTGGCGCTGCTCGACGACAAGCTGAAGGGCTCGCTCTCGGGCTTCATCGGCGCGCTTCTCCTGCGCGACTACGACTGCCTCGTCGCCTTCACCGAGTACAACCGCAACGTCATCCGCCTGGAACCGCCGCTGATCTGCGGCGAGGCGCATGTCGATCAGTTCTGCGACGCGCTGGACGCGCTTCTGTCGCGCGGGATCGTCGGCATCGTGAAGGACTTCGTGAAGTCGCAGATCGCCTGATCGGCGCCTGCGCCCCGCCCGCCTCGCGGGCGGGGCCGTTCGTCCGCGGGCGGTGCCGCGGACCGTTGCCACGCGTGCCGGGAACCGTTCCGATGAGCCTTGCCGATCACCCGACCAGCCCGTTCGACGGGCCCGCGCTGCGCCGACTGGGGCGGGGACTGCGCGAGGCGCTGACGCCGCGCCTCATGCGCGCGGTGTCGATCGGCCTCTTCTGCGCGATGGTGCTCCTGTCCGCCGCCACGGCGATCCTGAAGCCGGAATACAACTGGGACATGGGTCCCTATATCGCGGTGTCGCTGGAGGATCGGATCGCCGATCCCGTGGCGCTCCACGAAGCGGCCTGGAGCGGCATCCGCGCGGCGGCGCCCGCCGGGCAATGGTACACGCTGAGCGCCGGCAATCCCTACAATGCCGATCTGTGGGCGAACCCGCGGCACTTCTTCTCCCAGCTCACCATGTACCGCGTGAAGATCGGCTACACGCAGGCCATCCGGCTCCTCGACCACGTCGTCTCGCCGGTCATGGCCACGATCCTCATCGGCGCCCTCTCGGCGCTCGGCGTCGGCGCGATCGTCCTCTACTGGTCGGTGCGCGGCGGTTTCGCGGAATCGGCCGCCCTGTTCCTGCCGGTCCTCGTCCTGGCCGGCTACTTCAACATGGCGCTGCTCGCGACGCCCGATCTGTTCATGGCCGTGTTCGGCCTCGCCGGGGTCTATCTCGTCGTCCACAACCGGCCCTGGGCCTCGGTGCCCTTCCTTCTCGCCATGTATCTGGTGCGGCCGGACGGGATCATCTTCCTCTTCGCGCTGCTCCTCTCGGCGATCGCTTTCGGCTACGCCCGCCTGCCGATGCTCCTCGCCTTCGTCGCGGCCCTCCTCCTCTACGGGCCGATCGCCCATGCCGCCGGGCATCCCGGCTGGTGGCCGCATTTCTACTTCTCCAACATCCAGCTGCAGAACGACATGACCGGCTTCGCCCCGGCCTTCAGCGTCCTCGACTATCTGCGCGGTGTGGCGCGCGGCCTCTCGGTGGCGCTGCGTCTCAACAACTGGCCGATGCTGATGCTGCTTCTGGCCGGCGGCTGGGTCCTGCTGGCGCTGAACGGACTGGCGCCGTCGCGGCGCGGGACGATGATGCTGGTGGCGCTCGTCCTGTGCTTCCTCGGCAAGTTCGCGACCTTCCCGCTGCCGGACGACCGGGTCTACTTCCTCTTCGTCGCCGCCTTCGCGATGGTGCTCTTCGAAGCCTGGAAGCCGCGCCTCGATTATCGCGGGACGGCGGCGTCGATCGCCTGACGCAGGTGGACCGCGACCGGCCCGGGGCGGCCGGTGCCGGAACTGTGAATTGCAACGATGCAGGTCCCATCGTGAACTTGCGTCCATGTCCAGCGTCCGTCCGTCCCGACACGCCGCATCGATCCTCCTGGCCGCGCTTCTGGCCGCCGGGCCGGCCATGGCGCAGGGCACGCCGCGCGGTCTCGGGACCCTCGGCGCGGGCTCGGGCGAGGGCGGCGTGAAGGTGGATGTCGAACTGGTCCTCGCCGTCGACGTCTCCTGGTCGATGGACCGCTCCGAACAGGAGATCCAGCGCGAGGGCTATGCGGCCGCGTTCCGCTCGCCCGAGGTGCAGAAGGCGATCATGGAGGGCGGTTTCGGCAAGGTCGCCGTGACCTATGTCGAATGGGCGGGGACCTTCTCCCAGTCGATCGTCGTGCCCTGGACCGTGATCTCGTCGAAGGAGAGCGCCGACGCCTTCGCCTACGCGCTGGTGACCGAGGAGCCCGAACGCGAACGGCGAACCTCCATCTCCGCGGCCATCGACTATGTCGTGCCGCTCTTCTCGAACAACGGCTACGACGCGCCCCGGCGGGTCATCGACCTGTCCGGCGACGGGCCCAACAACCAGGGCCGCAGCGTTCTGGAAGCGCGCGACGCGGCCATCGCGCGCGGCATCACCATCAACGGCCTGCCGCTCATGACCTCGGGCGACCGCTATTCGAACTGGGGCTCGATCCCCCATCTCGACCGCTATTACGAGGCCTGCGTGATCGGGGGGCCGCGCGCCTTCATGATTCCGGTGAACGACTGGTCGCAGTTCCCGGAGGCCGTGCGTCGCAAGCTCGTCCTGGAACTCGCCGGCGGCTGGCCCCCGGAAACGGCGCCGGACGCCGACGCCCCCGCGATCGTGCCCGCCCAGGCCGACGCCTCGACCGACTGCCTCGTCGGCGAGCGGCTCTGGAACGAGCGCCAGCGCAAATGGATGGGCGATCAGTAGGATCGCGCCTTCGCCGGCGGCGGCACGGCGGCGCCTTGCCTTCTTGCGGAACCCCGAGACGACCACGCGCTGCCTTCTCGCCGCGAGGAGACGGTCCCGGCAAGGGGATGCGGAACGCTTTGCGTCGAGTGCGGCGTGTCCGAATGCATGTCGGCACGAGGACAGCCGCCCCAGGCCCGGCGTGCGTCACAAGTCATCGGCTAGATATCACAGAATTCCTGTTGCGAAACCGAGCCGCGGTGTTACAAGACGAAGTGGCGCCAGGAGGGGCGCCCCGGTTCGGGAGCCACGCGACATGAAGCGGGAGGATCGCCATCGGCAAATCCTCGACCTGCTCGTGGAGAGCGGGACGGTGGCGCTCGAGAGCCTCGCGCAGCACTGCGCGGTCTCGCGGATGACCATCCACCGCGATCTCGACGACCTCGAGGCGGAGGGCCTGTTGCGCAAGGTGCGCGGCGGGGCGACGATCGAGGCGAGCGGGCAGTTCGAGAGCGACTTCCGCTACCGGGCGCGCGTGGCGGCGGACGAGAAGCGGGCCGTCGCGCGGCGGGCGGCGCAGTTCGTCGAGCCGGGCATGAGCGTGATGATCGACGACGGTTCGACCTCGCAGATGGTCGTGCCCTTTCTCCTCGAGAAGCGGCCGCTGACCGTCATCACCAACAACATGGCGGTGATCGCGGGCCTGCAGATGGAACAGGGCTTCGACCTCATCGCGCTCGGCGGCACCTATTCGCGCAAGTTCAACGGCTTCTTCGGCACGCTGACCGACGCGGCGCTGCGTTCGCTGCGCGCCGATGTCTCGCTCCTGTCGAGTTCGGCGATCGAGGGGCGCACGGCGTTCCACCAGGACCAGGAGGTTCTGGAGGCCAAGCGGGCGATGATCGCCTCTTCGGCGCGGCGCTACCTCCTCGTCGATCACCAGAAGTTCGGGCGCACGGCCCTTCATCTCCTCACCGATCTCGGCGTCTTCGACGCCGTCGTGACGTCCGCGGCGCTCGGGCCGGAGCGGGCCGAGGCGTTGCGCCGGGAGGGGATCAACCTGACATTCGCCGAGGAGAGCGACGCATGACGGACAAGACGCAGGTGTGGATCGGCACCAGCTGGAAGATGAACAAGACGCTCGCCGAGGCGCGGCGCTTCGCCGAAGGCCTCGTGGGCACGTCCGGCGATCCGCGCATCCAGCGCTTCGTCATCCCGCCCTTCACGGCGGTGCGCGAGGTGAAGGCGCTCCTGTCCGGGACCGACGTCATGGTCGGCGCGCAGACCATGCACTGGGCCGACGAGGGCGCCTGGACCGGCGAGATCTCGCCTCTGATGCTGAAGGATTGCGGGCTCGACATGGTCGAGCTCGGCCATTCGGAGCGGCGCGCGCATTTCGGCGAGAGCGACGAGACGGTCGGCCGCAAGACGGAAGCGGCGGTGCGCCACGGGCTCGTGCCGCTCATCTGCATCGGCGAGAGCGCCGAGGACAAGGCGGCGGGCCGCGCCGACGCGGTGCTGCGCGCCGAGGTCGAGGGCGCGCTCGCTCGCCTGTCGGACGATCAGAAGGCGGCGCCGATCCTCCTTGCCTACGAGCCCGTCTGGGCGATCGGAGAGGGCGGCACGCCGGCCTCGCCCGACTATGCCGACGAGCGTCAGGCGCGCATCATCGAGGTGTCGCAGGCCATGGTCGGGCGCCGGCTGCCCTGCCTCTACGGCGGCAGCGTCAATCCCGGCAACGCGGCCGACCTCATCCAGCGCCCGCATATCGACGGGCTGTTCATCGGGCGCTCGGCCTGGACCATCGAGGGCTATCTCGACATCCTGTCGCGCTGCGCCAAGGTCCTCTGAGAAAAGGGAGAAACCCATGAAGATCGCCATCGCGGGAGACAGCGCCGGAGCCCCGCTCGCCAAGGTGCTCGCCGAGCACCTGACCGGCCGGGCCGGGCTCGAGGTCAGCGAAGTCTCGACCCCGCCGTCGGGCTCGGAAGAATATTACGCCAACCTGTCCGAGCGTGTCGCCAACGGCGTGCTCGACGGCACCTACGACCGCGCCATCCTGTGCTGCGGCACCGGCATCGGCGTCTGCCTCTCGGCCAACAAGGTGCCGGGCATCCGCGCCGCGCAGACCCACGACACCTATTCGGCCGAGCGCGCCGCGCTCTCCAACAACGCCCAGATCATCACGATGGGCGCGCGCGTCGTCGGCACGGAACTCGCCAAGAGCATCGCCGAGGCCTTTCTCGCCGCCGAATACGACCCGAACGGCCGTTCGGCCGCCAATGTCGACGCGATCGACGCCCTCGACGCGAAATATCACGGCGCCTGACGGCATCCGTCACGAACGGCCTTTCCCGTCCGCGGGAGAGGCCTCTGGCGCTCGCCTGCGCCTCTACAGGCGCATTCCGTGGCGCTGCACGAGGCGCTGGGTGACGGTCGCGACCTCGCGCGTCGTGCGGTCCGGCGACCAGCCGAGGGCGGCGGCCAGGACGGCGGCGATCGCCTCGATCGTGCGGGCGCTCAGCGTGCCGGTGACGGCGAGCGTCGTGCGGCGCATCACGACGTCTTCCAGATGCAGCACCATCTCGTTTCGCGCGATCCAGTCGATCTCGGCGCAGCTGTGCTCGGGTGCGTCCGGCAGCCGCTCGGCGTCGGTCCAGGCGCCGCGATGGGCCGCGACCGCCTCGGCGGTCGTTCCATAGCGGTCGAGAAGCGTGGCGACGCGCTCGTCGTCCAGACCCGTGCGCCGCGAGACTTGCCCGATCCAGGCCGCGCGCTGCGCCGCGTCGAGGGGAAAGGCCCGTCCGCCGCCGATGGGGAGCTCGCGCGTCGAGCGTGTCCGCGGCCGGTGAAGGCGGGCGAGGATCGTGTCGGCGACCTCTTCGGCGAAGCCGCGAAAGGTCGTCCATTTGCCGCCGACGAGCGAGAGGACCGGAAAGGGGCGGCCTGCGTCGGGTTCGGCGATGGGCGCCGAATGGTCGCGGCTGATGAGGCCGGGCGCGGTGGCGTTCGAGGCCGGCAGCGGCCGGATGCCGCTATAGGCATAGACGATCTGCGAGCGCTCGAAGGCGAGGCCCGGCAGGAGGCGTCCGAGGCAGGCGAGGAAATAGTCGATCTCCTCCGCCTCGCAGCGCACCGTGTCGGGATCGTCGGCGGGAATGTCCGTCGAGCCGACCATGATGCGGCCGAGATAGTCGTAGACGAGGCAGATGCGCCCGTCGTCGGCCTCGAAATAGATCATGCGCCCGGCAAGGCGCCGCCGCAGCTCCTCATGGTCGAGGAGGATATGCGAGCCCTTGGTGCCGCCGATGAGATGCGAGGGCTTCCCGAGAAGGGCGTTGACGCGGTCGATCCAGGGGCCGGCGGCATTGACGACGATGGCCGGACGCACGGCGAAGCGCTCGCCGCTCTCGCGCTCGAAGGTCACCGTGCCGTCCTGGCAGGCGACGAGGTCCGTCCAGTTGCAGGCGGAGGAAAGCGGGCTGTCGGCGAGCCCGTCGCGGACGAGCTCCATCACCAGGCGTTCGGGCGCGGTGACGAGCGCGTCGTAATAGGTGCCCGCCGCCACGATCTGCGGCGTCAGGCCCGGCAGTTCGCGCAGGGCCCGCGCCTTGCCGATCAGGGCGTGGCGCGGCATGACGCGGCTGCGCGCGCCGTAGAAATCGTAGAGCGCAAGGCCGATCTTGACGAGCACCGCGCCGCGCGACCGAGGCGCCGTGGTCGAGCCCAGAAGCGTGCGCAGGGCCGGCCAGAGGCCGCGCGTCCAGGAGAAGATCGGGATCACCGTCTGCAGCGGCTTCACGCAATGGGGCGCGTTGCGCAGGAGGAGGTTCCGCTCCAGCGTCGACTGCGCGACGAGGCCGAACTCGCCGGTCTCCAGATATTTCAGACCGCCATGGATGAGCCGCGAGGGCGCGGCGCTCGTGCCGGCGCTGAAATCGGCCTTGTCCACGAGAAGGCAGGTGAGTCCCTGCGCGCAGAGATCGCGGAAGAGGCCCGCGCCGTTGACGCCGGCCCCGACGACGAGGACGTCGATCGCAGCGCCGTCGCAAGCGCCCGGTTCCCTGGTGCCGTTCGTCGAAAACGCCGGGTCGCTCGTCATCGCGATAGGATCTCCTCGCCCGCGAGGGCCTCGATCTCGGGCCAGTGCGCCGTCAGCACCTGCGCGATGCGCGAATGGAGCGCGAAGCGCCGGTCATAGGCCTGGCTGCGGGCGGCATCGGGCCGGTAGGTGGCGACGGGACGCTCGTCCCCATCGTCGAGCGAGCCCTGCGCGCCGACGCCGACGGCCGCGCAGCGCGCCGCGCCCCAGGCGGCGGCTTCGTCGACGGCGGCGACCCCGACCGGTCGGCCGAGCACGTCGGCGAACATCTGCGCGAAGGCCGGGTTGCGCGAGCCGCCGCCCGTGAGGCGGATCTCGTCGAAGGCGAACCCGTCGGCCAGCGCATCGACATGGACGCGGTGATTGAAGGCGATGCCTTCGAGGACGGCCCGCAGCATGTCGCCGCGATCGTGCCAGCCGTGCAGGCCGAGAAAGCTCGCGCTGGCCGCAGGCCCGTGCGGCGAGCCGAAGAGATAGGGATGGAACAGGAGCGTGGAGGGCCGGGCGAGGGCGGCGTCGATCTCCCGGCCGAGCAGGTCGTGGATCGAGCGCCCCGCAGCGAGCGCCGCCGCCTGTTCGCCGGCGCAGAGCGTGTCGAGGAACCAGTCGTAATTGGCGGTGGAGGCCGGCGAGATCGCCATGGCGTTCCAGCGGCCGGGCGCGACGGCGTTGCGGCAGAACCAGCGTGCGTCGGTGCGGGGCTTGGCCGAGACGGTCTCGTTGATCGAATAGGTGCCGGCGACGATCGCCGCCACGCCCTCGCGGTGGCCGCCGATGCCGAGCGCGGAGGCGGTGACGTCGTGGAGGCCGGCGGCGACCGGTGTGCCGGCCTGAAGCCCGGTCGCGGCGGCGGCCTGCGGTGTGACGGCGCCGACGATCTCGGCGGAATGGGCGATGGGCGCGAGGGCGCCGAAAAGCGTGCCGAGCCCGTAGAGGTCGAGCGCGTCGCGGCTGTAGCCTTGCGTCGCAACGTCGGTGAAGGAGGTGCTGGCCTCGGTGCGGTCGGTGCCGAGCGTGCCGGTGAGGCAGAAGCGCAGCCAGTCCTTGCAGGCCAGGACATGGGCGATGCGCGAGAAGCGTTCGGGCTCGTTCGCGGCGATCCAAGCGAGGAGGGCGGAGGGCGCCGAGGCATGCGGCACCTGCCCCGTGAGGGAAAGGGCGGCCTGCGAGACCCCGGATGTATCGAAGGCTTCGACGATCGGGCCGGCGCGGCTGTCGAGGGAGAGAATGCCGGGCCCGAGCGGCCGGCGGTCGCCATCCAGGAGATAGAGCCCGTCGCCATGGGCGGTGGCGGCGACGCCGAGGATGTCGGAGGCCGGGCGGCCGGAGAGGGCGAGGGCTTGCGCGATGGCCTGCGCGGTGGCGCGCCAGAGCCCGTCCATGTCGCGCTCGACATGGCGCGGGCGGGGGATCGACTGGGGCACGCGGCGGCGGGCGACGGCGAGCTCCGTGCCGTCGATGTCGAAGAGCGCCGCCTTGGTGACGGTCAGGCCGTTGTCGATCCCGAGGAGGCTGGGCATCGCATGTCCGTTCGCAGGCGTTCCGTGGGAGCGGCGGGGCGCCCGAGGGCGCCCCGCTGAAGGCTTACTCGCTGAGGACGAAGGGCGCCGAATACTTGTCGACGTTGTCCTTGGTGATCAGCAGGCAGTCGAAGAGCTGCTTCTCGGTGTCGACGCCGGTCTTGCCGGTCTTGATGAAGCTGTCGGCCTGCTTGACCGCCTCGGCCGAGAAGATCGCGACGGGCTGAAGCACCGTGTACTGCATCTCGCCGGCCTTGACCGCCGCCACCGCGTCGGGCGAGCCGTCGAAGCCGCCGACCTTTACCGCGCTCAGCTTGCCCGCTTCCTTCAGCGCCGCGATGGCGCCGAGCGCCATCTCGTCATTGCCGCTGATGACGCCGTTGAT
Source organism: Aurantimonas sp. Leaf443 (assembly GCF_001425575.1). Classification (GTDB taxonomy): domain Bacteria; phylum Pseudomonadota; class Alphaproteobacteria; order Rhizobiales; family Rhizobiaceae; genus Leaf443. Next base: position 551,250 of record NZ_LMRD01000006.1, read on the forward strand.
GTCGGGATTGGCCTGCAGGAGGCTCTGCATCTTGTTGTAGCCCTGGGTGCGGTCCCAGTTGGCGACTTCCTGGCCGACCTTCTCGAGATCGGGATACTGCGTCAGCACCGTCTCGTAGCCGTTGGAGCGGGTCTGCGCGTTGTTGTCGGAGGGGGCGCCGAAGAGTTCGACATACTTGCCCTTGTCGCCGATGCTCTCGACCCACTGCTGGGCTCCGAGCGCCGCGCCCTGCGCGTTGTTCGAGACGAGCTGCGCCTTGGCGAGCCCTTCCTTGTTGATCTCGGCATTGACGAGGAAGACGGGGATGCCGGCGCTGACCGCCTTCTGCACCGCGCCCACCGAGCCGTCGGCATTGGCCGGATCGAGGATGATGGCGACCGACTGGTTGGTGATCGCGGTGTCGATCAGGTTGCTCTCGGTGTTCGTGTCGCCCTTGTGGGCCGCGACATTCGCCGTGTAGCCGAGCTTCTCGGCTTCCGCCTTGGCCACCTGACCTTCGGTCAGCCAGTAGGGGTTGGACGGGTCGTTGACGATGATCGAGATCTGCCCGGCCGCGAAGGCGGGGGCGGCGAAGACGGCCATCGTCGCCGCGCAGGCGGCTGCCATCAGGAGGCTCTTGCCCTTGTTGAACATGATCAGTCTCTCTCTCCCATGATTTCCGGTTGATATGCCGGCCTCCCGGCGATGCTTGCGGTCCGCGGCCGGGATCAGGCCCTGGCCGGGGACTGCGAAGGGGTGGATGGCGTGTCCGTCGGCGCCGCGCGCTTGGGGCGCCGTGCGTATTGGACGGAGTTGAGGAGGACGGCCAGCACGATGACCGCGCCGGTGAAGACGGTCTGCCAGTAGGAGGAGACGCCGACGATCACGAGCCCGTCCGACAGGAAGCCGATGACGAAGGCGCCGAGCATGGTGCCGCGCACGTTGCCGCGTCCGCCGGTGAGCGCCGCGCCGCCGATGACGACGGCCGCGATGGCCGTCAGTTCGTAGGTCGTGCCGGCCGTCGGGCCCGCCGAGGTCAGCTGCGAGGAGAGGACGAGGCCCGCGATGGCCGCGCAGATGCCGGAGAGGACGTAGACCGTGATCTGCACGCGTTTCACCGGCACGCCCGAAAGCTCCGCCGCGCGGGCGTTGCCGCCCGTCGAATAGACCCAGCGGCCGAAGGCGGTGCGGTTGAGGAGGAGCGAGCAGACGAGGGCGACGGCGACAAGGACCAGAACGCCGATCGGGATGCCGAACAGGCGGTTGAAGCCGAGCCAGTTGAAGCCGGTATTGCCGAGTTCGGCCCTGCCGCCGAGATTGTTGTAGGTGAGCCCGTCCGTCATCAGGAGCGCGACGCCGCGCGCGACGTAGAGAAGCCCGAGCGTCGCCACGAAGGCCGGCACCTTGAAGAAGGCGATCAGCGTGCCGTTGACGAGGCCGACGAGTGCCCCCATCGCGCAGGTGAGCACGACCACGGCCCAGACCGGCGGGTAGAGGACGACGCCCGCCCATTCGAGCGTGACGCCCTGCATGAGGAAGCCCGCCACGACGCCGGCCAGCCCCAGCGTGGAGCCGACCGAGAGGTCGATGCCGCCGGTGAGGATGACGAGCAGCATGCCGATCGCCAGAAGACCGAAGATCGCCACGTGCGACGACATGATGAGGAAGTTGTTCGTGGAGAGGTAGAAGGGCGACAGGATCGAGAAGATCACGATGATCGCGATCAGCGCGAAGAAGGCGCGGCCTTCCAGAAGCAGGCGGCCGAGGTCGAGGCCGGAGGCGCGCGCCGGGGCGGCGGCCGGCCTGCGGGCGGGGCTTTCGTGGGTCATGGGCGTCTCCGCGATCTTCCTCGTCTTCATGCGACCACCGCCTCACCGGAGGCCGCCATGATCTCTTCCTTGCTGGCGTTCGAGCCGAAGACGGCCGAGATCCGCCCGCGATGCATGACGACGATGCGATGGGCGATCGACAGGCACTCGCCGACTTCGGAGGTGGAATAGACGACCGCCAGCCCGCGCTCGGCGCCCTCGGCGAGGAGCTTGAACACCTCGGCCTTGGCGCCGATGTCGATGCCCCGGCTCGGCTCGTCGAGAAGGACGACGGCCGGTTCCGTCGCCAGCATCTTGCCGATCACGACCTTCTGCTGGTTGCCGCCCGAGAGCGAGCCGATGGCCGCATCGCCGCCGCTCGTCTTGATTTGCACGTCGCGGATGGCTTCGGCGACGAGCCCCTTCTCGCGGCGGCGCGAGGTGAAGAGGCCGCGCGTGAAGGCGCCGATGGAGGCGAGCGACAGGTTCTCGCCGACCGACATGGTCTGCACCAGCCCGTCGCGCTGGCGATCCTCGGGCACGAGGACGAGGCCCGCCGCGATGCGCTCGGCGATGGTGAGACGCGAGATGTCGCGGCCCATCAGGCGCACGCGCCCGCCGCTCGCCTGCACGCGGCCGGCGACGCATTCGAGGAGCTCGGTGCGTCCCGCGCCCATCAGCCCGTAGATGCATACGATCTCGCCGGTACGGACCTCCAGGGAGAGCCGGTCCACCACCGAACGGTCGGTATGGCCCGTGTCGGGCACGCTGACATCCTCGATGGACAAAGCGACCTCGCCCATCGCATGGCCCGTCGGCGGCGAGCCGAGGTCGAAATTCTCGCCGACCATGTTGCGCACGATCCATTCGAGATCGATCTCGGCGCGCGGCGCATAGGCGGTCATCGTGCCGTCGCGCAGCACCACGGCGTGGTCGGTGATCTGCAGCGCTTCTTCCAGGTGGTGGGAGATGTAGACGATCGAGACGCCCCGGCTCTTCAGGTCGCGGATGACGGTGAAGAGCACCTCGACCTCCGAGGCCGAGAGCGCCGAGGTCGGCTCGTCCATGATGAGGATGCGAGAGTTCACCGAGAGGGCGCGGGCGATCTCCACGATCTGCTGCTGGCCGAGGCGCAGGTCCTCGACGGGGGTCAGCGGATCGATGTCCTCCTCCAGCTCCTCCATCAGCCGGCGCGTCTGGCGCTCCTCCTCGGCGAAGTCGACGCCGGTGGCGGTGCGCAGCTCGCGGCCCATGAAGATGTTGTCGCGCACCGAGAGATTCGGCGCGAGGCTGAGTTCCTGATGGATGATGGAGATGCCGCGCTCGCGCGCGGCCGAGGCGGAGTCGAAGACCGTCGGCGCGCCGTCGAGCACGATCTCGCCGGAGGTCGGGCGCATGACGCCGGACAGGATGCGCATGAGCGTGGACTTGCCGGCGCCGTTCTCGCCGAACAGCGTCGTCACCTGGCCGCGATGCACGTCGAAGTTCACGCCCTTCAGGGCGTGGATGTTGCCGAAGGACTTGGCGACGTTGCGCGCCGAGAGCACGACCTCGCCGAGGCCGGCGACGGGGACGGGCGCCACGCTCATTGCACGCTCATCCGCACCGGCGTGACGAGCCAGCTCTTCGGATTGACCAGCTTGAAGACGCCGGTCACCGCGATCGTCTTGCCCGGCAGGGCCGACGGGTCGATGGCCGCGAGCACGTCCTTCTTCATGGCGTTGTTCAGCGCAGCGCCGGCATTCTGGTACTCGATCTGGTTGACGAACTGCCCGAACTGGATCTCGCCCGTGGCGTCGCGGAGGTCCGTGCCGTTGACGGCGGGCCCGGTCTGGACACGCACGGTGAGTTCGGGCGGCAGCCCCTCGACGGCGACCTTGTAGACGCCCGACTTGCCCTCGCCGACCGTGCCGACGAACTTGACCGGGAAGACCGGCCCCGTGCCGGCATCGACGCCGTATTGCTTGGCGGCCGCCGCCTTGTCGGCGGCGATGGCGGCGGCGAGCGTCGGCGCCTCGACGGCGCGCTCCTCGACCTTGGCCCGGACCGTCGGAAAGGTCTGCGTGCCGTAGGTTTCCGGATTGAAGCCGGCGGCCTGCACGTCCTGTTCCGACCCGATCCGCACGACCGTCGTGTCCAGCGCCATGGCGGCGAGAAGGGCGAGGAAAACCGCGCCGCCGAGGCCCGCCTTCAGGGCCGGCGCCATGCGCGTCGCGCCTTTGCGTTGCGCTCTCGTGCTCATGCCGAACCGACCCGTCGCGTGCGTGATGGGGAAAGGGCGCGCGGAGCCGCTGCGAGCGCGGCGCCGCCGGCGCCGTTCGGGCTCCTGCCGGACCGCCGGGGCGGCGCGCCTGCGGTGTGATCGATCATCCCAACCTCCCGAAGAGCCGGGCGCCGGAAAGTCACCTTCCGTCGCCAGCCACCTCAAGCGATGCCCGCCCGTCCATCCCCGGCGGGGGCATCGCGTCCCGTCTCGTCGCGGCCCTTGCGAGCCGGCGATTTCCGTCGACGCGCCGGGGCCCTTCGAGGCCCGCGTCTGCGTCTCAGTAAGGCGATCTTGTTGACAGAATCGGGCAAAATGCAATATTTTTCTTTGAGTGAAAGATATTGCACTGCGAAGAGCGAAGAGGGCGGCGAGGGGATGGCGAAGGGCGGATCGAGGCGGGAGACGGACGACAGTCTCGCCATCCGCGCCGCATGGCTGCACTACGCCGCGGGGATGACGCAGGTGGAGGTGGCCGAGCGGCTCGGTGTCTCCAGCGTCAAGGCCCATCGCCTGATCGCCTCGGCCTACCAGAACGGCGCGGTGAAGGTGTCGATCGTCGGCGACGTCGCCGAATGCGTCGCGCTCGAGAGCGTCATCGCCGACCGCTTCGGCCTCTCCTATTGCGAGGTCGTGCCCGATCTCCACGAGGACGGGCTGCCGCTGCGCGCGCTCGGCGGTTCGGGCGCGGCCTTCCTGTGCCGGGAGATCGAGAGCGCGAAGGGCGGCATCATCGGCTTCGGCCACGGGCGCACGCTGGCCGCCGCCATCGCGGCCATGCCGCGCATCGAGGCCGGCGCGGTGCGTTTCGTCTCGCTACTGGGCGGTCTCACCCGCAACTACATGGCCAACCCGCACGACGTCATGCACAGGCTCGCCGAGCGCACGCAGGCCTCCGCCTTCGTGATGCCGCTGCCCTTCTTCGCCAACACGGTGGGCGACAAGGCCGTGCTGCTCGCCCAGCGCGGCGTCGGCGAGGTGTTCGACCTCGCCACGCGCGCCGACCTGATGGTGGTGGGCATCGGCACGGCGCAGCTCGACGCCCAGCTCGTCGCCTCGCGCATGATCTACGGCGAGGAGATCGAGGAAGTGCGGCAGGGCGGGGGCGTCGGCGAGATGCTCGGCCATTTCTTCGACGCGGCCGGGCAACCGGTCGAGACCTCGCTGACGGCCCGCACCGTCTCGCCGGGCCTCGACCAGCTCAAGGGCAAGCGGATCGTCGCGCTGGCGGGCGGGCGCAGCAAGGTGGAGGGCATCCGCTCGGTGCTGCGCAGCGGCTTCCTGACCGGGCTCATCACCGACGAGCGGACGGCGAACGCGATCATGGGCGGCGAGACGCCCTGACCAAGGCAAGGGTGGAGGCCGTGGGAGGACCGATGACGACAGGCCAATCCAGGACCGCGCGATCCCGGCCGGCAGGCCACGGCCTGTCTGCGCCCTGCGAGGGGCGGGCGCATGGCTGAGCGCCGCGACCTCATCATCGGCATCGATGCCGGGACCTCGGTCGTCAAGGCGGTCGCCTTCGATCTCGCCGGCCGCCAGATCGCCTCGGCCTCGGTTCTCAACCGGTTCACGGAGGGGCCGGACGGCTCGGCCTGCCAGTCGCTGAAGCGCACTTGGCAGGACTGCGCGGCGGCGCTGCGCGATCTCGGGAACCGCGTCGATGGCCTCGCGGCCCGCACGGCGGCGCTCGCCGTGACGGGGCAGGGCGACGGCACCTGGCTGGTCGGACCGGGCGACGCCCCGGTGACGGACGCCTGGCTCTGGCTCGACGCGCGCTCGGCGCCGACGGTGAAGCGCCTGCGCGCCTCCCCGCTCGACCGCGCGCGCTTCGAGGCCACGGGCACGGGGCTGAACACGTGCCAGCAGGGTGCCCAGCTGGCCCATATGGCGGCCGTCATGCCGGAGCTTCTGGACCGCGCGGAGACCGCGCTGCACTGCAAGGACTGGCTCTACCTGAAGCTCACCGGCCTGCGCGCGACCGACCCGTCCGAGGCGAGCTTCACCTTCGGCGACTTTCGCACCCGCGCCTATGACGACACGGTGATCGAGGCGCTCGGCCTCTCGGACCGGCGCTCGCTGCTGCCCCCGATCGTCGACGGGACCGAAGTCACCCATCCGCTGTCGGCGCGGGCGGCGGCCGAGACCGGGCTCCTCGCGGGCACGCCGGTCAGCCTCGGCTATGTCGACATGGTGATGACCGCGCTCGGCGCCGGCGTCCATACCGGCGAGGCGGGCGTCGCCTGCTCGACCGTCGGCTCGACGGGCGTGCACATGCGCGCCGTGCGCGCCGGGGACGTGGCGCTGAACGCCGAAGGCACCGGCTACGTCATCGCGCTGCCGGTGCCCGGCCTCGTCACGCAGGTCCAGACCAACATGGCGGCGACGCTGAACATCGACTGGGCGCTCGGCCTTGCCGGCGATCTCCTGGCCGAGTTCGGGCAGGCGGTCGGCAAGGCCGACCTCGTGGCGCGCATCGAGGGATGGCTTGCCCGCAGCGAACCGGGCGCGCTCCTCTATCACCCGTACATTTCGGCCGGCGAGCGCGGTCCCTTCGTCAATTCCGACGCGCGCGCCGGGTTCGTCGGCCTGTCGAGCGGCCATCGCTTTCCGGACCTCCTGCGCGCCGTCGTGGAAGGGCTCGGCATGGCGACGCGCGACTGCTACGCCGCGATGGGGCCCATGCCCGCCGAACTGCGGCTGACGGGCGGAGCGGCGCGCTCGCGCGCCCTGCGCGGCGTCCTGTCGGCGGCGACCGGCGCGCCGGTGCGCGTCTCGCAGCGCGAGGAGGCGGGCGCGGCGGGCGCGGCGATGATGGCCGCCGTGGCGATCGGCGTTTATCCTTCGATGGAAGACTGCATCGGCGAATGGGTGACGCCGCTCCTCGGCGATCCCGAGGCGCCGGACGCGCGCCTGACCGAAACCTACGAGAGCCTCTACCCCGCCTATATGGCGGCGCGCCGCGCGCTGGAGCCGACCTGGGATCTGATGGCCGTCCGGCGCCTTGCGGCCGTGCGGGCCGATCCCGGCGCCGGCCCAGAGCCGGCCGATCTTGCGTTGGCGGCGCGCGAACCCTTCCGGAGTGAGACGCATGACTGAATGCAACGTGGTCGATCTCGTCGTCATCGGCGGCGGCATCAACGGTGCCGGCATCGCGCGAGACGCGGCGGGGCGGGGCCTGTCGGTGATCCTGTGCGAGAAGGGCGATCTCGCCGAAGGCACCTCGTCGCGCTCGGGCAAGCTGGTGCACGGGGGCTTGCGCTATCTCGAATATTACGAGTTCCGGCTCGTGCGCGAGGCGCTGATCGAGCGCGAGGTGCTCTTGAACGCGGCGAGCCACATCATCTGGCCGATGCGCTTCGTGCTGCCGCACAGCCCCGACGACAGGCCGGCCTGGCTCGTGCGGCTCGGGCTCTTCCTTTACGATCACCTGGGCGGACGCAAACGGCTGCCGGGCACGCGCAGCCTCGATCTGCGGCGCGATCCCGAAGGGGCGCCGATCCTCGACAAATACACGAAGGGTTTCGAATATTCCGACTGCTGGGTCGACGACGCGCGGCTCGTGGTCCTCAACGCCGTCGACGCCGCCCGCCGCGGCGCCGAGGTGCTGACGCGCACCGCCTGCACCAGCGCCCGGCGCGAGAACGGCGCCTGGATGGTGGAGCTCCGGGACGAGGCGACCGGCGAGACGCGCAGCGTGACGGCCAAGGGCATCGTCAACGCCGCCGGCCCCTGGGTCAACGACATCGTGGGCCGCGTCGCCGGGCGCAACAGCCGGCGCAACGTGCGCCTCGTGAAGGGCAGCCACATCATCGTGCCGAAGTTCTGGGAGGGCAATCAGGCCTATCTAGTGCAGAACCACGACAAGCGGGTGATCTTCATCAATCCCTACGAGGGCGACAAGGCGCTGATCGGCACGACCGACATCGCCTACGAGGGGCGCCCCGAGGAGGTGAGCGCGGACGAGGCGGAGATCGACTATCTCCTGAAGGCGGTGAACCGCTACTTCAAGGAGAAGCTGCGGCGCGAGGACGTGCTGGAGACCTTCTCGGGCGTGCGCCCGCTCTTCGACGACGGCAAGGGCAACCCCTCCGCCGTCACGCGCGACTACAGCTTCGATCTCGACGAGGGCGATGGCGCGCCGATGCTGAACATCTATGGCGGCAAGATCACCACCTTCCGCGAACTCTCCGAGCACGCGATCGAGAAGATCGCGACCTTCTATCCCGGCCTGAAGGGCAGCTGGACGGCGAGCGCGACGCTGCCGGGCGGCGATATCGCCAATGCGGACTTCGTCGGCTTCGCCGAGGAGCTGCGCACCGCCTATCCCTGGATGCCGCGCCCCCTGATCCATCAGTTCGGGCGTCTCTACGGCACGATCACGCGCCAGATCGTCGGCGGTGCGACCTCGATCGAAGGGCTCGGCCGGCATTTCGGCGGCCATCTCTACGAGGCCGAGGTGCGCTATCTGGCCGCGAACGAATGGGCGAGGACCGCCGAGGACGTGATGCGCCGCCGCACCAAGAAGGGCCTGCACATGAGCGCCGCCGAGCGGGCCGACTTCACCCGCTGGTTCGACGCCAACCTCGCCGCCGCGATCTGACCGCACCGCCCCTTCGACCGCCGAGGACGACCCGATGCCGCTGACCCTCTCGCTCAACACCAACCCGCTGGTGAACCGCTTCGCCGATGTCGACGATCTCGTGGAGACCGTCGCGCGCGACCTTCGCATCCGCGACCTGCAGCTGACGCACGAGTTCATCAACCCGTCCTGGCCGGCTCCGGCGATCCGCCGCCTCACGCGCCGGATGGGCGCGGCGCTGCAGCGCACAGGCGTGCGCGTCACGAGCGGCATGACCGGACCCTACGGGCGGCTGAACCATTTCGGCCATCCCGACGCCGAGGTGCGGCGCTACTATGTCGACTGGTTCAAGACCTTCGCCGACATCACCGGCGATCTCGGCGGCACCAGCGTCGGCACGCAGTTCGCGATCTTCACCTATCGCGACTATGACGACGCCGCGCGGCGCGAGGAGCTCATCGACATCGCCATCGACTGCTGGGCGGAGGTCGCCGAGCACGCCAAGGGCGCGGGGCTCACCTCCGTCTTCTGGGAGCCGATGTCGGTCGGGCGCGAGTTCGGCCACACGATCGAGGAGACGATGCGGCTTCAGGACCGGCTGACGGCCGCCGACATGGCGATCCCGATGTGGATGATGGCCGACATCGACCACGGCGACGTGACCTCGCCCAATCCCGACGACGTCGATCCCTATGCCTGGGCCCGCGCCGTGCCGAAGGTCTCGCCGATCATCCACATCAAGCAGTCGAAGATGGACAAAGGCGGCCACCGCCCCTTCACCGCCGAGCACAACGCCAACGGCCGCGTGCAGCCCGCCCCGCTGCTGGCCGCCTTGGCCGAGGGCGGCGCGCTCGACAACGAGATCTGCCTCGAACTCTCCTTCAAGGAACGCGAGCCCGACGACCGCAACGTCATCCCCGCCATTGCCGAAAGCATCGCCTTCTGGGCACCGCATATCGACTCGGGCGCGGGCGATCTGAAGGTCTGACGGCGACAGGTCAGCACGAGGTTCTTCTCCCCTGCGGGGAGAAGTGCCCGGCAGGGCGATGAGGGGAATTCGGCTTCCGACGTTCGGGTCACCGCGATCAGGCGCCGCTGGTTGTCCCGGACCGTTGCACGCCTCTCATCCGGCTGCCGCCACCTTCTCCCCGCGGGGGAGAAGAATCACGCTTTGAAGGTCGAGATCGCGGCTCAGCCCTTCGCCGCCTCGAGCCAGGCGGCGACGCTCTCCCGCGCGTGGGCGAAGGAGCGCACGCCCGCGTCCGAGCCGAGGCCGCCGGCGACGAGGGCGGCGACGCCTTGGGCGAAGCGGACGGCGTCCTCGGGATTCATGGCGTGGTGGAGGGCGGTGATGAATCCGGCGTCGAAGGCGTCTCCGCAGCCGGTCGTGTCGACGACGTCGATCGCGTAGGCGGGCACGTGGAGGCGCGTACCGGCGGCGTCGGCATAGTAGGCGCCCTCCGAGCCCAGCGTGAAGACGCAGGTCCTGGCGCCCCGGTCGAGATAGAAGGCGGCGCAATCGCGCGGGCCCCTGCAGCCCGACATATCCTGCGCCTCCTCGATCGAGGGCATGAAGTAATCGATATAAGGCAGGAGCGGCAGGACGAGCGGTGCGGTCTGCGCGGAAGCGGCGATGAGGTCGAAGGTGACGGTGCAGCCCCGGGCCTTGGCCTCCTTCAGCAGCGTCACGCTGCGCGGGCCGTCGAGGCGCGCGAGGAGCCCGGTGCCGCCCAGATGCACGATCGGCGCGTCGAACACCTGGTCGTAGAAGCTTGCCGGCAGATCGAAATGGTCGGAGGCGCCGCGCTGGTGCAGCGCGGGCCGCTCGCCGTTCGGGCGGATGTTGAGGATCGTCGCCGAGGTCGGCACGCCGTCGAGGCGCTGCATGGCGGACGTGTCGATGCCAAGGCCCTTCATCGCGCCGAGCACGAAATCGGCCTTCTCGTCGTTGCCGACCGCCCCGACCGCGAGGCTTCTGAGCCCGAGCTTGGCGGTGTTGACGACGACCCCGCCGGCCGTGCCCGCGACCGTGAGCCTGATCTCCTCGATGAAGTCGACATTGCCGCGCTCGGGGATCGCGGTCACCGGGCGGCCAAGAATGTCGAGGATGTAGAGGCCGATGACGGAGACGTCGTAGCGCATGGGACAGGCTTTCAGGCGATGAAGCGGTTGCCGTCGGCGAAAAGCATCAGGCGCTCGCGCGGGACGGTGAGATGCACGGTGCCGCCAAGCGCGGCCGGCGGGCGGCGCTCGGTGTTGACCTTGATGTCGGTGTCGCCGATGCGCGCCTTGGTGAGATAGCGGCCGGCGATGCCGATGGCCTGGTCGACGAGGACGGCCGGCACGCTGCCGGCTTCCGGCGCGCCGACCATGCGCACGCGCTCGGGGCGGATGCCGATGGTGATCTTGGCGCCCCGCGGCAGGCCGGCGGGCGCGGGCAGGGGGTCGGCGAGGATCGGCGAACGCACGAGCCCGCCCTCGACGCTGGCGGCGACGAAGTTCATGCCGGGATTGCCGAGGAACCAGCCGCCGAACTCGGAGGTCGGCTCGTTGTAGAGCACCTGCGGCCTGTCATATTGCAGGATGCGCCCGCTCTTCATCAGCGCGATCCGGTCGGCCAGCGTCATCGCCTCGGTCTGGTCGTGCGTGACGTAGACGATCGTCTGGCGCAGCCGCTGGGTCACGAGCTTGAAGGCCCGGATGAGCTGCAGCTTGGCGTTGACCTCGACATTGGTCGTCGGCTCGTCGAACAGCACGATCTCGGACTGGCGCGCCACGGCCCGGCCGACCGCCACCTTCTGGCGCGTGCCGGCGTCGAGATCCTCGATGAAGGCCTTGGCGAGGGGGCGGATGTCGAGGACGTCGAGCACCTCGTCCACGCGGCGCTGGCGCTCGGCGGCCGAGACGGAGCCGTCATGCACCATCGGCAGGGCGATGTTCTCGGCGACCGAGAGCGTCGGGTACATGACCGGATACTGGAAGACCATGCCGACATTGCGCTTCCTCGGCGGCAGGGCCGTCACGTCGCGGCCGCCGAAGAGGACGCGGCCGGTGGTCGGGCGCTCGAGGCCCGCCAGCATGCGCATCAGCGTCGTCTTCCCGCAGCCGGACGGCCCGAGAAGGCAGGCCACCTCGCCGTCGGCGAAGCGCATGTCGATATCGTCGACGGCGGTGAAGGCGCCGAACCGCTTGGTGACGCGGTCGATGGTGATCTCGGCCATCAGAGCCTCCCTGCGCCGAGCCGCGCGCCGCTCCCGGCGTCGAACAGCATGATGTCGGCGGGATCGACGGCAAGGCGCAGCCGCGTGCCGAGTTCGGGCGGCGGCGCGCCGGTGAGCGGCATCGTCGCCGTCAGCGGATGGCCACCCGCCTCGACATAGACGACGGCCTCGCCGCCGAGATTCTCGACCAGCGTCACCTCGGCGTCGATCTGGAGAAGCGCGGCGTCGGCCGGCCGGGCGCCTGCCTGCGGCATCAGCCGGATCGCCTCCGGCCGCAGGCCCGCGATCACGGCGCCCTCGAAACCCTGGAACAGGCCGGACGCGCGCAGCGGGCCGGCGTCCAGGCGGCCGCCCGAAAGCGTGCCCGGCACCAGATTGGCATGCGGGAAGCCGACGAGATCCAGCGAGCGCATGTGCCGCGGGTCGTCGTAGACGGCGATGGCGCCGTCGTGCTGGACGACGCGGCCCTTGTCGAGGACGACGAGGCGCTGGGCCATGGTGAGGGCTTCCAGCGAATCCGAGGTCGCATAGAGGAAGGTCGCCTTCAACTCCTCGCGAAGGGCCTTCAATTCATCCATCAGGCGCTCGCGCAGCTTGTAGTCGAGGCCGACGAGCGGATCGTCGAGGACGAAGATCTCGGCGTTCTTCAGAAGGCCGCGGGCCACCGCCACGCGCTGCTTCTCGCCGCCCGAGAGCTGGTCGGGCGTCTTCTTCAGGAGATGGGTGATGGCGAGGATGCCGGCGGTTCGGTCGACGCGGCGGGCGATCTCGTCCTTCGGCGCCTTCGCCAGCGTCAGCGGATAGGCCATGTTCTGCGCCACCGTCTGGTGCGGGTAGAGCGCGAAGCTCTGCGGCACGTAGCCGATGGGCCGCTCGGCGGGCGGGGCACCGGTGATGTCGCGGCCCGACAGGAGCACCTGCCCGGCATCGGGCGTCTCGAGCCCGACGAGGATGCGGAAGAGCACGGACTTGCCGGAGGCCGGGGGGCCGCACAGGACGGTGAAGCTCTGCGGCTCGACCGCGAGATCGAGACCGTCGAGCGCGCGCTTGGCACCGTAGGAGCGGGTGAGGGATCGAAATTCGACGGACACGGCGCCTATCGTCCGAGCTGCGAGAAATAGGGCACGAGCAGGATGCCGGCGCCGAAGATGGCCGCCACGATGGCGAGCACGGTCGCGATGAAGACGAGGCTGCGGCCGACGGACGCGTCCTTGCGCAGGTTGCCGACGGCGATCTGGAGCAGCGTCGAGACGACGAGGATCGACAGGCCGAGCTTGTAGAGCGTGAGATTGTAGCGCTGCGCGATGAGGAGGATCCCCGCCAGGAGGCCGAGGATCAGCGTCGTCTCCAGCCGTTCGGGAAAGGAGCGGGCATGCTTCATGGGATCAGACCTCGCCGCGCACCGTGCCGAAGGTCATGCCGACGAGCAGGTATTTCTGAAAGAAGTAGATGAACGCGATGGGAGGGATGATGTAGATCGAGGTCATCGCGGAGATGAAGGTCCAGTTCACGCCGCCGTCCGCATAGGTTCCGACCGCCAGCGCGTAGGGAATGTTCTGCGTGGTGACGCCGCCGATGATGAAGTTGAACAGGAACTCGTTCCACACGAAGATCAGGTTGAAGATGAAGGCGGCGATGAGGCCGGGGCGGACCTGCGGCAGCACGACCTTGAAGATGACGTGGAACCAGGAGCCGCCATTGACGATGCCCGTCTCGTCGAAGCGCGTGGAGACGCCGTCGAGGAAGCCCTTCAGGATCCAGACCGAGAAGGGGATCGAGAACATCGCGTAGAAGAGCATCAGCCAGAGATGCGAGTCCTTCCAGCCGAAGGCCACATACATCAGGAAGACCGGCAGGATGACGGCCGGGCCCGGCAGCATGCGGATCGACAGGAGCAGGAACATCAGGAAGTCCGTGCCCTTCGGCCGGAAGCGCGAGAAGCAGAAGGCGGCGAGGAAGGACACGAAGACGGCGATGACGACGGCGCCGAGCGACAGGAGGATCGAGTTGCCGATCTGCAGGAACAGCGAGTCCCGGCCGAACAGCGCGACGTAGTTCTCGAGCGTCGGCTGGAACACCAGCTTCGGCGGCACCGCCAGGATGTCGGTGCGCGTCTTGAAGGAGGCGAGCACGATCCAGGCGATGGGCGCGAAGAAGAAGAGCGAGATGGCCCAGAGGCCGGCATAGTAGAGACCGTTGCGCAGGCGCTGCATCGGCTCAGCCCTCCCGTCGACGTCTGAGATTGAGGACGAAGATGAAGACGCTCGTCATCGCGATCGAGATGAGGAGGAGGAGGACCGAATAGGCCGAGGACCAGCCCATGTTGAAGCTCTCGAAGGCCTGCTTGTTGAGCTCCAGCGCCACGAGCCGCGTCTGCTGGCCGGGCCCGCCCTTGGTCATCGGGATGATGAGGTCGAGCGTCTTGAAACTGTCGATCGTGCGCAGGAGGATGCCGAGCATCAGGATGAACTTGCCGTGGTGCCAGATCACGAGGCTGAGGCGTCGGTGGAAGGGCACGCGGTCGATCTCGGCCGCTTCCAGCTCGGCTTTCGGCACGGAGCCGAGGGCCGCGAGCGTCATCAGCGTCATGAAGGGCGTCCACATCCAGCAGTCCACGGCCAGCACCGCCCAGAAGGCGATGTTCGGATTGCCGAGGAAGTCGATCGGCCCGGTGTCGAACAGGCCGTGCGACATGGCGTTGAGAACGCCGAAGGTCGGGTCGTAGATGAAGCGGAAGAAGGTGCCGGTGGCGACGGGCGTCAGCACCATCGGCGCGAAGAGGAGCGTCAGCGCGAGGCGCCGCCCGGGCATTTCCTTCGAGCCCCAGAAGAGAAAGCCGAGCGCGGCGCCGAGCACGGTCTGGATGCCGACGCCGAAGAGCACGAAGGTGAAGGTGCGCGACAGGTCGTACCAGATGGCGTTCTTGGAATTGAAGATCTGGACGAAGTTGCGCAGGCCGACGAAGTCCGGCGGCGTGCCGCCCGTCAGCGAGAAGTTGTAGAAGGAGAGGCCCAGCAGCCAGAGCGTCGGGATCGTGTTGAAGACGATGAAGAAGACGAGGACGGGCGCCAGAAGCGCCGGCACCAGCGATCGTCTCGTCTCGAAGAGGCGCATGCGCCTGCGCGGCGGGGCAACTGACATCGGGGCATGTCCAAAAGTTCGCAGGGCCGGGGCGTCGACGCCCCTCGGCGGCATGGGGCGTTCCGGCGCGGAGCGGCGCGCTCGTCTGCGCTGCAGGCCGGGTCCGGGCGCTTCGCGCCCGCTCCGATCGTGAAAGCCCGGAGCGGGCGCGTCGTCGCGTCAGGCGGCGAAGCCGCGCCTCAGAGCGAGGTCATCGCGCATTTGTCGGACGGCTCGGTCTTGGCCGTGCCGCTGTCGTAGAGGATCTGCTGCTGGGCGCAGGCGATGTAGTCGAGCACCGCCTGCGGATCGGTCGACTGGCCGGTGACGAAGGAGGAATAGCCCTCCTGCTGCACGGCGAGCATCTCGGAATATTTCGGGTCGTGCCAGAAGTCGCGCGAGCGCCCGTCCTCCAGCATGAACTTGTAGGTGCGGTTCCAGGGATTGATGTCGTCGAAGTCGGGCCGCGAGAGGGTCGCCTTGTCGGCGGGATTGCCGCCGCGCTTGGCGAATTCGAGCGCCGTGTCCGGCTGGTACCACCAGTTCATGAAGTCGATGGCCACGCGCATCTTCGCCTCGTCGTTGAAGGCGTTGATGACCCAGGGCTGGCCTCCCATGGAATAGATGCGCTTGGCGCTCTCGCCGGTGCCGTGCTTGGGCGGCGGGACGACGAGGACCTTGCCCTGCAGTTCCGGCGTGATCATCGCCGGGCCGACGGCCGCCCACTGGATGGTGGAGAAGACCTTGCCCTGGGTGAAGACGTCGATGCCTTCGGCGATGCCGATATTGGTGGCGCCCGGCGGGCAGTATTTCAGCCAGTCCTTGTAGGCCTGCAGGGAAGCGGCGTTCTCGGGCGTGTTGAGGATGCCCTCGATCTGGCCGGTCTTCGGATCCCAGGTCTCGCCGCCGCGGCTCCACAGGAAGTTGTTGAAGGCGCAGGTCGCGAAGTCGTAGACGCGGCTGTACTGCTGGGCGAAGCCCCAGCGCTGCTCGTCCGGCCGGGTGAAGAACTCGGCGACCTTCTCGAACTCGTCCATGGTCAGGGCTTCGAAATCCTCGAAGCTCTTGGGCAGCGGCCTGCCGTACTTGGCGGTGAAGGCCTCGTTCTCCTTCGGGTCCTCCAGCCAGTCCTTGCGCACGAAGAGCGCCTCGACGTCGCCCTCCTGCGGCAGGCCCCAGATGTCCTGGCTGCCGTCGGGATAGGTCATGTAGGTGTCGACGACGGTCTTGGAGTACCAGTCGACCTGCAGGCCCTTGTTGGCGGCGATGACGTCGTTCAGCTTCAGGATCCAGCCGGGCTGGGCGAGGGCGCCGAGCCACTGCGAATCCGAGATGATGATGTTGAACTCCTGGCTCTTGGTGACGAGCGAGGTCGCCGCCTTCTGGAAGAGGTCGGAGAAGGGCGCCTCCTGGAAGGCGAAGGAGACGTTGTAGCCGTATTTTTCCTTCACGAAATCGGCGAAGAGCGGCGACATCTTCACGCCGAGCGAGGAGGGCACCCAGCCGGCGATGCCGAGGATGTTCATCTCGATCGACTGGCCCGTGAGCGGATGCGCTTCCTGCGCCGCGAGCCGATTGATGAACGGCGCGCTCAAAGCACTCGACAGGCCGAATGCTGCAGCGCCCTTCAGAATTGTGCGACGCGGCAAAATCAAGCCGTGCCCTGCAGTGGGGATATGCTTCATATGACCCTCCCGACGCGTTCGCGATCGATGGCGTTTCCAACCGACTTCTTGACGAAGTTCGTTCGCTCGCGAAACCCGCTCGATCCAGCGTTGAATTTGCTGTTTTTGCGAGCCGCGAATATTGATTGGCGACATTATTCAAATCGGCTACAACAAAAGTCAATATGGCTCGCAACAATCGTTCCCCGACCCGTCGCGGCAGCAGTGGCTCTTCCCCGGCCGGGGGCGGCGCGAGCGCTTCCGCCCGCCTCGCCGCGCCGGCGGCGGGGCGAGGCGCGGACGCGGCGCCGGCGTCGGAGCCCGATCGGACCAGCGACGCCATCCCCTTGCATTTCCGGGACGATCCGCTGCTCTGGGCCGGCTGGCTCTATGCCGAGGACGGGCTGACGCAGAACGACATCGCGGCCGTCATGGGCGTCTCGCGCGCCACCGTGAACAACTATCTCTCCGAGGCGCGCAGCCGGGGAATCGTCAGCCTGACGATGGAGCCGGCGCGGCTCGGCGAGTTCTCCATCGCGCAGGCGCTGAAGCGCCATTTCCGGCTCGACGAATGCATCGTCGTGCCGGCGGCCGAGCCCGCCCTGCCGCTGATCGAGCGGCTCGGCGTCGCCGGCGCGCGGGTGCTGCGCGGCCTCGTGAAGCCCGGCGACAGCGTCGGCGTCGCCTGGGGGCGGACCGTGATGGCGGTGGCGCGCGCCATGGCGCCGATCCGCGTGCGCGACGTCTCGGTGGTGCAGGTGACGGGCGGGCTGACGGCGACCTTCGACTTCTCGCCCGAACTCTGCGTCTCGCGGCTCGCGCAGGCCTTCGACGCCCGCTCCATCAACATCACCGCCCCCGCCATCGTCTCGACGCCCGCCGTGCGCGACATCCTGATGGGCGAGGGCATCGTCGCCGACCAGTTCGCCCTGGCGCGCGGGGTCGACAAGATCCTCTTCGGCATCTGCTCGACGCGGCCCGACAGCCTGATCTACGAGAGCGCGCTCATCACGCCCGAGGACATGGGCCAGCCGATCGCCAGCCGCGCGACGGCGGTCGTCGCCGGGCGTCTGATCGACGACCGCGGACGCCCGGTGCGCGGCGCGCTCGACGAGCGCACGATCGGGCTGACGCTGGAGGACATCCTTCGCATCCGCACGCGCGTGGCCGTGGCGGGCGGCACGGACAAGGTGCCGGCCATCCTCTCGGTGCTGCGCGGGCGCTACGCCAACATTCTCATCACAGATGCCGTGACGGGGCATGGCATCCTGCAGGCCGAAGGCGTGCCGGAGGCGCTCGGCCAGCTGCGGGGAACCCGGAAGCTACAGGTGCAGGGAGGCACGTTCGTGAAGACCAAGAAGCTCATCAACGACCCGAAGACGATCATCGAGGAGATGCTGGAGGGCATCGTCAAGGCGCACCCGAACCACGTGCGCCAGCTGGAGGGCAGCCCGCGCTCGCTGGTGGCGGTCGACGGCCCGCGCGAGGGCAAGGTCGGCATCGTCATCGGCGGCGGCTCGGGCCACGAGCCGTCCTTCCTCGGCTTCGTCGGCCGGGGCATCGCGGATGGCTGCGCGGTCGGCAACGTCTTCGCCTCGCCGCCGCCGGACCCGATCCTCGAATGCACCAAGGCCGTGAACGGCGGCGCGGGCGTCGTCTATCTCTACGGGAACTATGCCGGCGACGTGATGAATTTCGACATGGCGGCCGAGATGGCGGCGATGGAGGACATCGAGGTGCGCACGGTGGTGACCACCGACGACGTCGCCTCCGCCCCGCGCGACCAGCGCGACCGGCGCCGGGGCGTGGCCGGCAACTTCTTCATCTTCAAGATCGCGGGCGCCGCCGCCGACAGGATGCTGCCGATCGAGGAGGTGGAGCGGCTGGCGCGCAAGGCCAACGAGCGCACCTTCACCGTCGGCGTCGCGCTCTCGCCCTGCTCGCTGCCGCAGACGCTGCGGCACAATTTCGAGATCGGCGAGGGGGAGATGGAGATCGGCATGGGCATCCATGGCGAGCCCGGCATCCTGCGCGAGCCGCTGAAGAGCGCCGACGAGGTGACGGACGCCATGCTCGACCGTATCTTCGACGAATTGCAGACGGAGAAGGGCGGTCGGGTCGCCGTCCTCGTCAACTCGCTCGGCTCGACGCCCCTCATGGAACTCTATGTCGTGAACCGGCGCGTGCGCCAGCGCCTGGAGAAGCGCGGCATCGAGGTGCACGCGACCTGGGTGGGAGCCTATTGCACCTCGCTCGAGATGGCCGGCATGTCGGTGACGTTGATCCATCTCGACGACGAGCTGACGCCGCTGCTCGACCACCCTTGCGACTGCGCGATGTTCCGCGCCGGCTGACGCGCCGGCCGGCCGCCGCCCGCGCGGGCGCGGCCGTCCTCATAGTCCGGAGGGGAGCGCGGTCGCTCCACCTCTCCACCCGTTCGAAGAGTTTGGGAGAACATTCTTGGCCGACATCACAGGCAGGGACCTCATCGCCATGTTCGATGCGATCGCGGCGATGATCGAGACGCAGAAGGGGCATCTGAGCGAACTCGACGGCGTCATCGGCGATGCCGATCATGGCGTCACGATGGGCATCGGCTTCTCGGCCGTCACCGAGGCGCTGTCCCAGCTGGACGCGTCGAGCGCGGAGCCGACGGCCGTCTTCAACGCGGCCGCCAAGTCCTTCCTCAACGCCGTCGGCGCCTCGTCCGGTCCGCTCTACGCCACGGCCTTCATGCGCGCGGGCGCGGCGGCCAAGGGCAAGGCGAGCCTCGACCGGGACGCGATGGTGGACGTCGTCGCGGCGCTGTCGCGCGGCATCCAGGAGCGGGGCAAGGCGACGCGCGGCGAGAAGACGATGGTGGACGCCTGGCTACCGGGCGCCGAGGCGGCGGAAGCGGCGCGCGCGGCCGGCGAGCCGCTCGGCGCCTGCCTTGCGGCGGCGGCGGCGGCGGCGAAGGAAGGCGCGGACTCGACCAAGGCGATGCTCGCCTCCAAGGGCCGCGCCTCGCGCCTCGGCGAGCGGGCGCTCGGCCACATGGACCCCGGCGCCGCCTCCGCCGCGATGATCCTCCAGGTGATCGCCGAGGAGTTCAAGGACTGAGGCGGGAAAGGCCCCGGCCGGCATTCGCGTCGGCCGGACGGCGGCTCCGGTCGAAAAGGGCGGGGGGCGGCATGGAAAAGTTTAGCGCCCTCGCAACGTTCCGACGCCGCACCCGACGGCCGAGGTGACGCAGCCACAGGTCCGTCGATGGCTGGACGAGCGAACCCGGCAACATAGTTGAGTTGCAGACACGACAAGGCACCCGGACGGTTCTCGATCGAACCCGGGTGCCTTCGTTCGTCATGTCCGGCCGAGCGCGGAGGCGTCGGCCGGAACCGTCAGGCGATCAGGACTTGCCGCCGCCGCGCATGGCCGCTTCGAGGGCCGCCATCTGCTCCTTCATGAGCTTCGTGCGGTCCGACTTGCGGGCGTCGCGCTGGGCCTGGCGAGCGGCTTCCTTCTCGGCTTCCTCGGCGGCCTTGCGGGCGGCTTCGGCGGCGATCCGGGCCTCTTCTTCCTGCTTGCGGCGGACGATCTCCTCCGCCTTGCGCTGGGCCTCGGCCTTGGCACGCTCCTCGGCTTCGATCTTCTTCTGCGCTTCGCGAGCCTCGCGCGCCTCGGCCAGCGCGATCCGCTCGAGGCGGGCCTGCTCGGCTTCCGGGCTGTTCAGCCGTGCCTTGGCGCGCTCCAGAAGAGCGAGCTTGGCATCTTTCGCCGCGGAACGGCGTTCGACGAAATCGATATCCTTGGGCTTCAACATTTCACCAGTTATCGTCGGAGCGGCGCCGTGCGGAACCTGCACAGTTCGTTGTCTCGCCGGCTCATGTGTGGACTTGGGTTGGATAGGCTTCTTTGGCACGCGGCGCAACACATGCCCGGCCTCAGGGATAACGCCGCTCTTCAGCCATGCGTTCCGGCGGGGGCTGGCGTTACTTGGACAGACGCCGCCGGTTGGCGCGCACGCGCTTGGTGTAGGGCTTGAGGCCCGCCGAGAGGATGTCGTCCGCATGGTTGCCGCCGGCATGACGCCCCGTCACCGCAGCCAGCGTCGCCTCGCCGGCGATGCGCGCGGCCGCCGCGTTCATGGCCATCACCGATTCGCCGGCCGCCTGCATCTTCTCGGTGACCATGAGGGCGGCTTCGGCCTTGTCCTCGGCGGAGGGCGAAGCCGCGGTCATCCAGAACTGCATCATGCGCGTGCCGATGATGAAGGGCGACATCGTCATCAGCGTGGTCATCGCGGCGATGCTCTTGGGAGCGCCAGAGGCGAAGGGCGTGTTGGACCGGCGGGTCATCGAGGGGCTCCGAAAGAGGATCGTCCGCTGGCGAAACGCGCGACTGGCCGCCAAGGACGCATCCTACCGCGTTTATCTCGCGACTGCGAAGGAAATCGCCGAACGGTGAAGCGCTTCCAGGCGTTCCGCCGTCACAGGAAATGCAGGAGCGCGGCGAGCGCCGCCCCGTAGACGCCCGCGAGAAGCACCATCGAGCCGAGGCCCACCACGACGGAGGCGACGAGCCAGAGCCCGTCGCGCGCGCTGATGGCGATGCCGGACAGGGCGATGGAAACGCCGGGGATCATGTTGGTGAGCGGCATCGGAATGGCGACGAGCACCGCCATCAGGAAGGCGAACCAGCCGACGGCGCACAGGACCGCCTTTTCCGGCTGCGGCCAGTAGCGGTGGCGCGCCAGCCGCTCGACCTTGCGCAGATGCGGGCCGATCTTGCCCATCACCGTCGCCAGGATCTCCGGGCTGATCCGGGCGCGGCGCACGCGGCCGGGCAGCCAGAGGCGATGGCGGCCGATGGCCAGCTGGATGGTGAAGAGCAGGAGGGGTACGCCGAAGAGGAAGGAGCCGCCCGGCGGCAGCGGCACGAGGTTGATGCCGCCGAAGAGGATGAAGAAGGCCCCGAAGGCACGCGTGTCGAAGGCGCGGCTGAGATCGTCGATCGTGGGATGGGCCTGGCCCTTGTGGGTGAAACCGCGCAGGATCGCGGAGATGCGACGCTGGCGCGGGCCGTTCGATCGTCGGCGGACAGGGACCGTTTCGTCCGGGGACACGGGGATTTCCTTCGGGACTGCTGGGCGGCGGGCGAGCGGGCCCTCGCGCGGTACGGTGACGGGCACAGGTTGAAGGCCGGTGAACGGCCGGGCGCAAGCCCGCCACAGCGGCTGCATGCAGCTTTAGGACGGGCGAATGTCAGCCATGTGTCCGGTCCGTCACAATGGGCCTCGCGAAGCGATGCGGGACCCCGGCGGCGCTGTGGCATTCGGGCATCACCCGGAGGTCACGCTCCTCCATGCCCGCGATCGCGGGAACCGGACGCCGGGGAGATCGTTGTCCGGCCACATTCAACTTGCGGGAGCCGACGATCATGGCCAAGCGTAGCATTCTGATTTCCAGCCTTCTCGTCGGCGCCCTGGCGCTCGGTGCCTGCGCCAACACGGTGCGCGGCGTGGGCCGCGACGTCGGCAACACGGTCGACGCCACCGAAGGCGCCGTGCGCGACGTCGCCCGCTAAGCCTTCCCCGATCCTGTATCGCGCGACCGCCGTCCCTCCCGGGGCGGCGGTCGTCGCGTGTCCGGGGGCCGGATTTTCATCCGACGCGTTCGCAAGTCCCGTCTGCCGGTCTGACAGGACGACGATTTCGGCGTAAGTTCCCGCCGGGCATCGATCGGGAGCGGGGCGCGTGGGATCGTTCATCGCAGGCATGATGAAGCGGCCGCTTGCGGTCGTGGCGGCCGTCGTGATGGCGCTGGTTCTGTTGCCGGTGGCCGTCTGGCTGGATCTGCGCCATCTCTCCGACACGACGCTCTCCTCGCAGGCCTCCAGCCTGAACGCCATGATCACCGACATCCGCGGCTACTACGCGCAGAATGTCGTCGGCCGCGTCGTCGCAAGCGAGGGGCGCACGCTCGCGGTCCACAACTATCGCGACATTGCCGGCGCCATTCCCATTCCGGCCACGCTGTCGCTCGAACTCGGCGAGGTGATCGGCAAGGGCCACGACATCGGCTATCGCTTCGTCTCCGACCTCGTCTTCAAGAGCCGCATGCCGCACGAGCTCGATGGATTCGAGCGCCGGGCGCTCGCCACGTTCCGCAACGAAGCCGGCCCCAAGCCGCCGATTTCCGAAGTGTCCGGCTCGATCTTCGACCGCCGCATCCGGCTCGCCGCGCCCGTCCTCATGGGCCCGGCCTGCGTCGCCTGCCACAACGCCCATCCGGAAAGCCCGAAGACGGACTGGAAGGTCGGCGACGTGCGCGGCATCCAGGAGATTTCGATCGCCCAGCCGATCGCCGCCAATCTCCTCTCCTTCAAGTATCTCTTCGCCTATTTCACCGGCGCCGGGCTCTTCGGCTTCGTCTTCGTCGCCATCCAGTGGCGCCAGGCGCGCGAGATGCGGCGCATGAACCGCGACCTGGAGGAGACCAACGGTTTCCTCGCGTCCATCTCGATGAAGATCTCGAAATATCTCTCACCCCAGGTCTATCGCTCGATCTTCAGCGGCGAGCGCGACGTGGTCATCTCGACCGAGCGCAAGAAGCTGACGATCTTCTTCTCCGACATCAAGGATTTTACCGTCACGTCCGAACGGCTCCAGCCCGAGGAACTGACGCAGCTCCTGAACGAATACTTCACCGAGATGTCCACCATCGCCTCGCAATACGGGGCGACGGTCGACAAGTTCATCGGCGACGCGATCCTCGCCTTCTTCGGCGATCCGGAGACGCGCGGCGCCAAGGAGGATGCGAAGGCCTGCGTCGACATGGCGATCGCCATGCAGCGGCGGATGGTGGAACTGAACGCCGAATGGCGCCGCCGCGGCATCGAGAAGCCGTTCCAGGCGCGGATGGGCATCAACACGGGCTATTGCAATGTCGGGAATTTCGGCAGCGCGGACCGCATGGACTATACGATCATCGGCGCCGAGGCGAACCTCGCGGCGCGGCTGGAGCAGATCGCCGAGCCCGGCGGCATCGTCATGAGCTACGAGACCTTCGCGCTCGTGGAGGACGGCATCGACGCGCGGGCGCTGCCGCCGATCTCGCTCAAGGGAATCAGCCGGCAGGTCATTCCCTATGCGGTCGAGGGCATTCTCGACGAACGGGCCGCCGGCGCCTCGATCATCAACGAGGTGCACGAGGGTGCGCGCATCTTCCTCGATCTCGACAGGGTGGACGAGCGCGAGAGCGCGCGGCTGGAGGCGATCCTCGCCGAGGCGATGAGCGCGCTCAAGGCGAGGCGGCCGCTTCCGTCCTGATCGCCGCCCGAAAAACGGTCAGTCGGCCGGGCCCGGGCCGAGCGGCAGGACGAGGAGGGCGGCGAGGCCCCCTTCGCTGCGCCCTTCCAGCGTGAGCGTGCCGCCGTAGAGTTCCGCGAGTTCGGCGGCGATGGGCAGGCCGAAGCCGTGGCCGGGCGCGCTCTCGTCGAGCCGGCGCCCGGGCTGGAGGACGGCGACGATCTCCTCCGCCGTCAGGCCCGGCCCGTCGTCGAGGACGGCGATGCGGGCCTGGCGGTCGATGCGGGCGGCCGTCACGCGCACCTGCCGGCGCGCATGGCGGCAGGCATTGTCGAGGAGATTGCCGAGCATCTCGTCGAGATCCTCCGCCTCGACCGACAGGGCGAGATCGCTGGGAATGGCGGCTTCGATGGCAAGGTCCCGGCCGGCGTGAAGGCGCGCGAGCGCGGCGGCGAGATCCTCGACATGCGGGCGCAGGACGGTGCGGTGGCGCAGAGGACCGCCGAGGGCGGCCGCCCGGGCGCGCCGCAGATGGTGGCGGATGCGCCGGTCCATCAGCTGGGACAGGCCGAGAAGGGCCGCGCGGTCGGACAGGTCCGGGCTGCGCTCGATGGCGGCCGAGAGGGTCGCCAGCGGCGTCTTCAGCCCATGGGCAAGATTGGCGACGTGGAGGCGCGCCTGGCGCAGATTGGCCGCGTCCTGTTCGATGAGCGCGTTCAGCTCGGCGACGAGCGGGCGCAGCTCGCCGGGCTGCTCGGCGGGAATGGCGTCGGCCCTGCCGTCGCGCACGGCCTTGAGGTCCTTCGCCAGGGCGCCGAGCGGCGCGAGCCCGTAGCGCACCTGCACGGCCATCGCGGCGACGAGCAGGGCGCCGAGAAGGGCGAGGGCGCCCGCCACCGTCAGCACGGCCTCCCGCAGCGGGTCGGTCAGGGCGGAGCGCGGGGCCGTCGCCACGATGCGCAGACGATCGCCGTCGATGCGTGCCTCGGCGACGCGGGCGATCAGGGCCGCTCCGTCCGGTCCGCGCGCCTCGACAGGATCGGGCCCGTTGCGCGCGCGCCCGGAGAAAACGTCGAGGTCGAGCCTGTCGCGGCCGAGCGAGCGCGAGGTCAGCGGCGCCTCGCCTCCGTCGAGCGCCACGACCTGCCAGAACCAGCCGGAGCCGCGCCGGTCGAAGGGCGGCCCGTCCACGTCTCGCCCGAGCCGCAGGTCGGGCGCGCCCGGGTGGCCGCGCCGCCCGGCCTCCCTCGGCCCGTCGCGATCCTCCCGCCGGTCCCGCCCGTCGCGGCGGGGCTCGCGATCCTCCAGATCTCCGTCCTGCAGCGCGGCGGCGATGGCGGCGATCTGGAGATCGAGCCGGCCGACGACCTGCCGCTCCACGAAGGCGGAGAGGACCTGCGCGATCACGAGACCGGCAAGGATCACCGCCGCCACGATCAGTCCGGCGGCGGCCAGCAGAAGGCGCGCCCGAAGCGTGCCGGTGAGGCGCGACAGAAGCGCAGGCCGGCTCATCCGGCACCGTCCGCGCCCGCGGTGAGCCGGTAGCCGAGGCCGCGCGAGGTCTCGATGGCGGAATGGCCGATCTTGCGACGCAGCCGGGCGATGATGACCTCGATGGAGTTGGAATCGACCTCCGCGTCCCCCTCGTAGACCCGCTCCATCAAATCCAGGCGCGGCACGATCACCTCCTTGCGCAGCATCAGGCAGGAGAGGACGCGCCATTCGAGGGCCGTCAGCTTCAAGGGCAGACCATCGCGCTCGAACGTGCCGAGCTGCGCGTCGAAGACCAGGGCGCCGCAGGCAATGCGCGAATCGGCGTGGCCACGCGACCGGCGCACGAGCGCGCGCAGGCGCATCACCAGTTCCTCGATGCGGAAGGGTTTGACGAGATAGTCGTCGGCGCCTGCCTTGAAGCCCTGGACCTTGTCGCTCCAGCCGTCCCGGGCGGTGAGGATGAGGACCGGCAGGGGGCGCCCGGCGGCGCGCCAATGCCTGAGGACGGAGATGCCGTCCAGCTTCGGCAGGCCGAGATCGAGAACGGCGGCGTCATAGGCCTCGGTCTCGCCGAGATGGGCGCCGTCCTCGCCGTCGGCGGTGTGATCGACGGCGAAGTTCTCCGCGCGCAGGGCGGCGGCGATCTCGGCGGCGAGGGCCGCGTCGTCCTCGACGAGGAGAACCCGCATGTCGGTCTGCTCCGTTTTCAGAAATCTCGCCGCGCCGCCCCGTGCTCCAGAGCGGACACGCGCGGGAGGGACTGTCCGTCCGGGGTAGGGCGGACGGCTGAACCGAAGCTGAACCGCCCGGTTCAGATCGGGTTCCGGCGGCCCCGCTAGAAGCGCGTCATCGCAATCGAGGACAAGGACCTTCCGATGACGAACCGCCCGACCACCAGGACGACCGCCACCCGCCGCCGCGCCGCGCTGCTCGCCGGCCTCTTCGCCGCGCCGCTGATGCTCGGCACTTTCGCGGCCAGCGCGCAGACCGCGACGGTGCCCGCGCCGCAGGCCGTCGCTCCAGGCGCCGTGCCGCCGGCCCTGCCCGCCGCGCAGCCGCAGAGGGGCCCGGCCGCCGAGCCGCGCCGGATCGGCGACCTCGCCGACATGGGCTCGATCTCGATCTCCGGCCGCGTGGTCGAGATCTTCGGCGACCGTTTCGTCGTCGAGGACGACAGCGGGCGGGCGCTGGTCGAGACGGGCCGCGAGGGCGCCGCGCGCACCGATGTCGCGGTCGGCGACCGCGTCACCGTCGAAGGCCGTTTCGCCGGCGGTGCGCTCCAGGCACGGGCGCTGACGAAGGAGGGCGGCGAGCGCGTGACGCTGCGCGCACCCAGGCGCGGCGACGAGGGTGCGGAGCGCTTCGCCGACGAGGGCCCGCGCGGCGGACCGCGACACGGGCCGGACGGCAAGCGCCACGGCCCCCGCGAGGACGGACCGCGCGCCGAGCGTGGCGAGGGCGAGGAGGACGGCTGGGCCTTCTGGCGCGGCGGCGTCGACACCGACAAGGCCACCGCGGCGCTGACTTCGACCGGCTACCGCGACGTCTCGCTCGTCGATCGGAAGAAGAAGGATGCAAGCTTCAAGGCGACCGACGCCGCCGGCACGGTGTGGCTCGTGAAGGTCGGATCCGACAATGCCGTGCGCGAGCGCGAGCCCTATCGAGCACCGCTGGACGAGGCGGCGGCCAAGGCGGCGGTGGAGCGCCTCGGCTACACCTATGACGGCGATTACGACACGGGCCCCCGCCATGTGGAGGTCGCCGCCAGGACGAAGGACGGCAAGGCGGTCGAACTGGAGCTGAACTTCGACGGAACGCTGAAGAAGGAGCGCTTCGACGACTGACGCCGGCAGGCGCCTGCGCCGGACCTCCGCGGCCCGGACGCTCGGTTCCGTCCCGAAGGACGACCCTTGCGCGCCGCCGGGCCCATGCCCGGCGGCGTCGACGCGTCCTGCGTTGCACGATGCGGCTTTGCCCCGCGGCGACCGGCAGCGTAAGGTCGATCCACGACGCCGCGCGTCGTCATCCGGGACGCGACCGCAAAACGGGCGTCCAGTCGACCCAGAGAGGGACCTTGCGCATGAACCGTTTCGTCACCGCCGCCGGCACCGTCCTCGCCTTCGGAGCGGCTTCCGTCGCGCCCGCCTTCGCCCATGCAGGGCCGGAGGGTCACGGCTCCTTCCTTGCCGGCCTCGGCCATCCCGTATCGGGCGTCGACCATCTCGTGGCGATGGTGGCGGTCGGCGTCTTCGCATCCGTCCTCGGCGGGCGGGCACGTCTCGCCGTGCCGGGCGCCTTTGTCGGGGCCATGGTCGCCGGCTTCGGCATGGCGCTCGCCGGTGTCTCGCTGCCGCTGGTGGAGCCTGCGATCCTCGCCTCGCTGGTCGTGATCGGCCTGATGCTGGCCGCGACGGCCCGTCTGCCGCTCGCTCTTTCGGCCGGCATCGTCGGCGCCTTCGGGCTGTTCCACGGCTTTGCTCATGGCGGCGAGATGGGCTCGGCCAGCGCCCTGGCCTATGGCGCGGGCTTCGTCCTCGCCACGCTCGGCCTCCACGGCGCCGGCCTTCTCGCCGGCAACGCGGTCGCCGCCCGTTCGGGCACGCTCCTGCCCCGCCTGGTCGGCGCCGGCACCGCGCTCACGGGCGTCGCGCTGATGGTCGGCTGAGCAAGGCCCCGAGGCCATGTCACGGCGCCGTCTCAGTTGCCTGCTAACGAATCCGGATGCGTGTGCCGCGTGATTCGCGCCGGCGGCGCATCCGGACCGTCAACGAGCTTCCCGCCATGCCGCCTCTCATTTCGGATCGCCTGCCCGACCGTTTCGACGACTACGATTGCATCGCGGAGGCAATTCGCGTCTTGAAGGCGGGCGGGTTCGATCGCAGGACCGCGGAAGCGGTTCTCGTTCGCCGCGCGCCGGTCGATCTCGACATCCTCGCCCATGCCTGTGACGAGGCCTTCGGCAGGGCGGCCTGACCGCTTCATGCGGCCGGTCGTAACGCGATGGTAACCGTTGCCGACTAATCCTGTCCTCGACGGCACCGCGCCGACCGGCAAAGGTCTCGCGTTCCTACAGGGCGGTGCCGTCTTTCCCTTCGACCGATGATCGGCCCGCGGCACAGCAGTCCCGCGGGTTTCCGCGTGGTATCCACAGCGCCTTTCGCGACGGATGACGATCAGGCCGCGACCGGCAGCACTCTCGCGACATCGTGGGGCGTGAACGGCTTGGCAAGCTTCGGGACGTCGCGGAAGTCCTCCGGTAGCAGCTCGAGACTTCCCGAAATGAAAGCGAAGGGAATGCGTGCGTCGCGGAGCCGCTCGGCGACCGGCAGGGAGGTCCGTCGTCCTTCGCCCAGGCGTATGTCCAGCAACGCGAAGTCTATCCCGAGCGACAGACAACGATAGGCCTCGCCGATCGTCGCCGCGATCACGACATCGGCGCGGACATTGCTCAGCACGATCTCTTCGAGATCGATCGCGATGATGGGTTCGTCTTCGAGGATCAGAATCTTCATGGCGGTGCCCTTCATTCCCTCTCTGAATGCGGCACATCCCTCACGGTTGCGTGGGTGGCGAAGATTTTCTGCAAAGTCGCGGCGGTAACCTCTTGTTAAGCCATGAACTTAAGGGTTCGCGGAGAAAACAGGCGAAAGAGGCGGTCCGGCTCGGCCGCCCCGAAATCGCCGAATTGTCCTGAAACCGCGGGCTTCAGCTCGCCAGAAGCGCCACGGTCTCCGGCGGCTGGCGCAGAAAGGCGTGCGCCTCGGTCGGGCGAAGGAACTGCGCCTCCACCACGGCCGCCGGCCCGGGACGGCCGAAGCGGAAGCCCTGGATCTGGTCGCAGCCGATCTGGCGCAGGAAGTCCGCCTGTTTCTGCGTCTCCACGCCTTCCGCCGTCACCTTCATCTTCATGCCGTGCGCGAGCGAGACGATCGTCGAGACGATCTGCGGCACGTTCGCTTCGCCCGATTCGAGCGCCATCATGAAGGACTGGTCGATCTTCAGCTTGTCGAACTGGAAGCGCCAGAGATAGCCGAGCGAGGAATAGCCGGTTCCGAAGTCGTCCATGTCGATGGAGACGCCGAGGCTGCGCAACCCGCTCAGCTGGTCGAGGATCGCGTCGTTCCGGTCGAGGACGAGCGATTCGACGATCTCGACCTCGAGGCGGTTACCGGTCAGGCCGTTCTTCTCCAGCGCGCCCCGCACGATGCCGACGAGGTCGCGGTCGCGGAACTGGACGGCGCTGAGGTTGACCGCGACGAAAAGGTGCTCGGGCCAGAGCGAGATCTGGCGCGTGGCTTCCTCGATGACCCAGGTGCCGATGGTCTTGATGAGGCCGCGACGCTCGGCGATCGGGATGAAGACCGCCGGCGAGACGTGGCCGCCGGCGCCGTCCTTCAGGCGGATCAGCGCCTCGAAGCCGAGGAGGCGGGCGGTCGCGCCGCAGACGATCGGCTGGTAGAAGAGCTCGAACCCGTCCTTGTCGATCGCGTCCTTCACCATCGCCTCGATCGCGCGCTGGCGATGCATCTCCTCGTCCATCGACGCCTCGAAGAGGACGAAATCCTCGTCGCTGCGCGTCTTGTGGTGGAAATGCGCGAGTTCGGCGCGCTTGACGAGTTCGGAATGGGTGCGTGCCTCGCTGCTCACGGTCGCGCAGCCGAGCGAGATGGACGGCATCACGGTCCGCTCGCGCAGGACGACCGGCTGGCAGACGGTCTTTTTGAGGAGACGGGCAAAGGCGGCCAGCTGTTCGGCGGACTGGGTGTTTCGCTTCAGGATCGCGAAGTCGTCCGGTCCGATTCGCGCCACAAGGTCGCCGCGGCCCACGCAGCCCGCCACGCGCCCGGCCACGATTCGCAGCACCTCGTCGCCGGCGGCCTGGCCGCAGGCGTCGTTGATCTCGCCGAGACGATTGAGGTCGAGATAGAAGTAGGCCATGGGCTCGCGCGTCGCGCGAACCGTGGAGAGGATGCGGTCGGTCTCCTCCTGCATCTTCCCGCGGTTCAGGAGATGGGTCAGCGTGTCCTTGGTGGCCAGGAACTCGATGCGGGCATCCGCCTCGTCGATCTTGTGGCGGCGCTGCAGGAAGATCAGGAGCGGCACGCCGCAGGCGAGGGTCAGGACGCCGAGAAGGATGACGGAGGCCTGCGTCAGCGCCTCGCGGTAGCTGGCGCGGTCCGCCTCGATGTCGGAGACGACGGAGACGTAGCCGATGCGTTTCTCGCCGCGCTCGAGCGGCACCACGACGGACGGGTTGCCGGTGCCGTCGTCCGTGACGAGTTCCCAGCGACCCGGCCGGTCCATGACGGAAGCGGTCAGCCGGTCGCCGAGGCGCATGCCGCCCGGTCGGTCGCGCAGGAGCCAGGAATAGCGGTCGGAGCGCGTGCTGAAGATATCGGTGCCGGCGACGTCGAAGACCGAGAAGCTCTCGATGCCCGACATATTGGCGATGCGGCGCATGTCCGATTCGAAATCGGGATCGCGCGACAGGCCGGTCATGAAGGCTTCCACGTCGCCGCCGCGCTGTTCCAGCGCCGCGGCGAAATTGGCGCCGCGCGACTTGGCGCTGATTTCGACGAGGGAATCCACGGTCCATCCGGCCAGCCAGAGCACGCTCGCCCCGACGAAGCCCGCGATCGCGGCGGCGCCGATGATCGTAATCCAGTACCGCCGTATGAAGATCAGAACCATTCGCCGAAACACCATCCCTCGGTCTAACCCTAGGCCGCAGAAGTAAAAAAACTCTGGCAGGGTTAGTAAACACGTCTTTAGGGTTAGGGTCGGGATCTCGCCTCTCACGCAGCGTGTGTCGGGCGGCGGCCCCCCGTCGCGCGACCGGCGGCCATGTCCGACGGGCCGGGCGCCCGGGCTGCGACAGATCGACCGGGGCTCGAACCGCGCGCCGCCGATTGACCGGGCGCGGAGGCGTTCCTACTCTGATCGTCCGCCTGCAGGGGGCGCGACAGGGGCGGGCTCGATGGTTCAGATGCTGTTTTCGGCCGTTCTCGCCCTCGGTCTGCTGGTCGGGCTTTCCGAGGCCGATGCCGGCGTGGTGGCGCGAGTCGATCTGTCGGCGCAGACCATGACCGTCTCGCGCGACGGGACCGTTCTCCATCGCTGGCCCGTCTCCACGGCGCGCGCGGGCTATCGGACGCCCACGGGGAGCTGGACGCCGAAGCGGCTCCACCGCATGTGGTACTCGCGCAAGTACGACCTGTCGCCGATGCCCTATGCCGTCTTCTATTCCGGCGGTTACGCGGTCCACGGCACCGGCGCCGTGCGCAGTCTCGGGCGGCCCGCGTCCCACGGTTGCGTGCGCCTTCGGACCTCGAACGCGCGCGTCTTCTACGCGCTGGTGAAAGATGCCGGGCGCGCCAATACGCGAATCGTCATCCAGCGCTGAAAATCCCGATGCTTGGCGTCAGGTCTTCCAGCGGCGGTGGAACCACATCCACTGTTCGGGATCCGTCCTGACCCAGCCCTCGACGACGTCGTTCAGAAGCTGGCAGGTCGCCGCGACGTCGATCTCGCCGGTCTCGTCGCGCGGCAGGTCGAGGCGCGGCTTGAGTTCCAGCCGGTAGCGGTTGCCGGGCAGGCGCACGCAGCGGGCGGGGTAGACCTCGCAGTCGTATTGGCGGGCGAGCTTGGGCAGAAGCGGGTTGGTGCGGCAGGCCCGGCCGAAGAAGGTGGTCTCCACGCCGCGCTTGAACTTCTGGTCGACCAGCATGCCGACCGAGCCGCCGCGCTGCAGGATGCCGGCGAGAGCCCAGGCCGCGCCCGCCTTGGAGGGCACGAGATGACCGCCGGCCGTGCGCCGGGCGGACTGCACTTCCTTGGCGACGTATTTGTTGTTCGGCTGACGGAAGAGGGCGGTGAATTCCAGCCCGTAGGCGGCCGCCCCGATCGGCAGCAGTTCGAAGCAGCCGAGATGGCCGGTGAAGAAGACGAACGGGCCTTTCCGCTCGCGCAGTTCGAGGAAGGTCTCGATCCCGTCCACTTCGATCCGCCCCTCGCCGGGCCGCTCGGGATCGAAGTCGAAGAGGTCGTCGAGATAGACGAACTCGGCCGCCAGCCGTCCCATATGGCCCCAGTTGGCGCGCGCGGTGCGATCCACGAAGGCCTCGTCGCGCTCGGGAAAGGCTCGGCGCAGGTTCTCCTTGGCGAGGCGATGGCGCGGGGTGAGCGGTCCGAGGAGGCGCGCCGTGCGATCGGCGATCGCAAGGCCCGTCTCGGCCGGCAGGCGCTTCAGGAGGCGGAGCAGGGCGAAGAGGACCTGCGCGACGACATAGTCCACCACCCGCTTGGTGCGGAAATAAAGCCGCGTGGCGGTCGGGTTCATCGGGCCGGGCTGTCGCTCGCCACGTCGAGCACGATCTTGCCGAACACGTCGCGCCCTTCCATCCGCGACAGCGCGGCGTCGATCCCGTCGAAGCCGATGCACGTGTCGACGACGGGCGAGACGAGGCCGCGGCCCATCTTTTCCATGGCGTCGGCCATGTTCTCCATCCGGCATCCGAAGGAGCCGAAGAGCTTCAGCTGCTGCTGGAAGAGCTGCATCAGGTTGATCTGCGTGGAGACGCCGGAGGTCGAGCCGCAGGTGACCAGCCGCCCGCCGCGCTTCATGCACAGCATGGAGCCGGCCCAGGTGTCGGCGCCGACATGCTCGAAGACGACGTCGACGCCCTTCTTCTTCGTCAGCTTGCGCACCACGCCCTCGAAGCGGTCCGAGCGGTAGTTGATGACGTGATCGGCGCCGAGCGCCCTGGCCGGCTCGATCTTGGCGTCAGAGCCGACCGTGGTGATGACGGTGGCGCCGTGCTTCTTGGCGAGCTGGATCGCCGCCGTGCCGATGCCCGAGCCGCCGGCATGGACGAGGATCGTCTCGCCCGGCTGGAGCCTGGCATTGTCGAAGAGCATGTGCTCGACCGTGCCGAAGGTGACGGGGGCGAGCGCCGCGCCCACCGCGTCGCAGCCGGGCGGGGCGGGCACGAGCTGGCGCGCGGGAATGTTCATGCGCTCCTGCGCGAAGCCGTCGAGATGGAAGCCGTGGACGCCCGAGACGTGCTCGCACAGATTGTCGCGCCCGGCCCGGCACTGGTGGCAGAGGCCGCAGATGCGCGCGCCGTAGATCGAGACGAGCTGGCCCGGCAGGACGTTCGAGACGCCCGCGCCGATGGCGAGGACGATGCCGGAGGCTTCCGCCCCGATGACGAGCGGCATCTTGCGCTTGGCGAAGGCCATGCCGCGCCAGCCCCAGACGTCGATATGGTTCAGGGCCACGACCTGGATGGCGAGCTGCGCCTCGCCGGGGCCGGGGGCCGGGGGCGGGTCGAGCTCGACGGTACGCAATTGCCGGTCGGCGACGAGCTGCAGGGCGCGCATTCTCTGGGTCTTATCCTTGGCGGGGCGCCGGTCAGGCGCCGGGTTCGCGGGCGATGACGAGGCTGGCATTCTGGCCGCCGAAGCCGAAGGAGTTCGACAGGATGGTCGAGACCTCCGCCGGGCGGGCGACGTTCGGCACGAGGTCGAGGGCGATGGCCGGGTCCGGCACCTCGTAGTTGATCGTCGGCGGCAGCACGCCGCGCTGGAGCGTCAGGACGCAGAAGGCGGCCTCGATGGCGCCGGCGGCGGTCAGCGTGTGGCCGATCATCGACTTGTTCGAGGAGATCGGCGTCGTGGCGAGAGCCTCGCCGAAGACGGCGCCGAGGCCGTTGGCCTCCATGCGGTCGTTCTCCGGCGTCGAGGTGCCGTGGGCGTTGATATAGTCGACGTCGGACGGCTCGAGCCCGGCATCGGCGAGGCCGGCGCGGATCGTGGCGATGATCGGCGAGCCGTCCGGCTTGGAGCGCGTGCGGTGGAAGTCGTCGGCGCGCTCGCCGCAGCCCTTGAGGATGGCGAGGACCTTCGCCCCGCGGGCCCGCGCCGATTCCAGCGATTCCAGGACGAGCGCCCCGGCGCCCTCGGCCATGACGAAGCCGTCGCGGTCCTTGGAGAAGGGGCGCGAGGCGCGCTCGGGCACGGCGTTGTTCGTGGAGAGGGCGGAGAGGAGCGAGAAGCGGATGACGGATTCGGGCGTGATCGACCCGTCCGTGCCGACCGCGATGGCGCGCGTCGTCTCGCCGCGCCGGATCGCCTCGACGCCGAGCTGGATGGCGGTGGCGCCGGAGGCGCAGGCCGTGGAGAGCGTGATCGGCAGGCCGCGCGTGCCGAGCCGGTCGGCGAGGAGCTCCGAGATGCGGCTGCACTGGGTGAGGTGGTAGATCGACGGATCGGGCCGCTCGCGCGCGATCTGCAGGAGGCGGTCGTAGCCGGCTTCCTCGATCGTCGCGCCATCCATGGCGTCGAGCGCCATGCGGTGCACCCATTCCATCTCGACCGGCGGGGCGGCGAGGAAGAGCGGGCCGCCGAAGTCGCGGTCGGAGAGGCCGGCCATGCGCACGGCCTCGGCGCCGGCCGCCTCGGCCATGGCGTAGGAGAGGCCGGTCGAGGTCAGCGGGTCGAGATCCATGAAGTCGACCGTGCCGGCGATCGTCGTGCGCAGGCCCTCGGTCGAGAAGCGCTCGATGCGGTGGATGCCCGAGCGCCCGGCGGTCAGGGCCTCCCAGTTCGCCTCGACCCCGGCGCCGAGCGAGGAGACGATGCCGATGCCGGTGATGGCGATGAGGGGGCGGCCCTTGAAGTCGGTCGTGGCGCTCATGTCAGGTCTCCTGCCGTCGGCCACAGGTCGGACGTTGCGGCGGCGATTGCAACCTCACGCACGGCGCCCCTCCACCGCTTCGAGGACGCAGGCGCCCTCCGCGTGGAGATGGCCGACGCAGGTGACGACGGCGCGGCGCGGGGCGGCGCCCATGCGGCGCTCCTCGCCGACGTCGAAGGGCGCGGGAGCCCGGCCGCGCGCCAGGAGGCCGGCGGCCAGCGCGATGCCGGCCGGGAACTGCGCCTCGAAGGAATGGCCCAGCACCGTCCCGTAATGCCGCACGGCCGCCTGCGGCAGGCGCTGGCCGATCGCCTCGCGCTCGATGCGCGACAGCGCCTCGATGCCGGTCGCACCGGACAGGACGAGCGTCTGCGCCTCCGAATCCTCCGGCAGCAGGTCGGCGAGGCGGGAGACGGCGCGCTCGCCCTCGCGCGGACCCCGGTCGCCGGCGGCCGAGACCATGCGGGCATAGGCGGGCGCGGACCGGCTCTGCGCGTGCTCGGCCGATTCCAGGACGAGGAAGGCGCCGACGCTGCCGATGGCGAGGCCGTCATGCGGGGCGATGCGCGAGGAGACGGGCCACCATTCCTCGCGCAGAAGGAGGCCGGCCAGCTCGAAATTGAGGAGGAGGTCCTTGCGCTCGGCCGAGAAGGCGCTGCCGACGAGGCAGATCTCGCTCTGGCCCGACGAGATGCGCGCCAGCGCCGAGGAGACCGCCGAGATGCCCGAGGCCTCCTCGCCCATGAAGGTGCGCGAGGAGCCCGTCACCTTGTGGACGATGGAGATGTTGCCGGCGAGGAGATTGGAGAGCTGGGCGAGGAAGAGCGTCGGGCGAAGCTCGCTCGAGAGGGTCGCGTTGAGCACGGGGCCGGGCGCGTTCGAGCCGCGCAGGCGCTCCAGCACCAGGGCGTCCACCGCGAAGTCCCGCTCGCCGCCGCCGGCCGACACGATGAGGTCGATCGTGGCGCGCATCGCCTCGTCGGCGGGGATGCCGGCATCGGCGAGCGCCAGGCCCGCGGCATAGCTGCCGAGCTTCTGCCAGGTCTCCATCTGCCGCTGGTCGCCCTTCTTCGGGATCTGGTTGGACCAGTCGACCGGGGGCAGGGGATGGACGAAATACGGCGCGTAGCTGTCGGCGTCGATCTTGGGCTGGGGCGCGACCTCGCGCGTCAGGAGATCGAGATGGGTCTCGATTCCCTCGCCGAGCGAGGTCAGAAGTCCGATGCCGGTCACGAGGACGTCTCTGGACTTCTGGCTCA
This sequence comes from Aurantimonas sp. Leaf443, assembly GCF_001425575.1. Taxonomy (GTDB): domain Bacteria; phylum Pseudomonadota; class Alphaproteobacteria; order Rhizobiales; family Rhizobiaceae; genus Leaf443. Next base: position 587,625 of record NZ_LMRD01000006.1, read on the forward strand.
TCGTCACTCTTCCAGCGGCTCGCTCGGCCCGGGTTCGATGGCCGGAGCGTCGTTTTCAGGCCGGGCGGGGGAACGCCCCGGCCCCTTCTCCTCGCGGCGCAAGGCGCCGCGACAGGCGCGTCAGGCCGTCTTGGCGGCGCGCAGCTCGTCGATCTTGGCGACGAGGTTCTTCATGACGAAATACTCTTCCGTCGAGGCCTCGCCGTCGTTGACGCGCTGCGTCCAGGTCTCGAGCGGGATCTTGATGCCGAATTCCTTGTCGATCGCGAAGACGATGTCGAGGAAGTCGAGGGAATCGATGCCCAGATCGTCGATCGTGTGGCTCTCGGGCGTGATCTTGTCGCGGTCGATCTCGGAGGTCTCGGAGATGATGTCCGCGACCCGGTCGAAGGTTGAAGACAATGGTCGATCCTTAAGGTGAGCGTCGCGTGACGGGTTCCGGGCGCGAAGCTATAGAAAATCCGTCGCGAGATGCAAAGCGGCGCTGCAACGCACTCGCCCGGCGGGCGAGGGCGGCATCGGTCGCCGAAGGCCATAGCGGGCCGGACGGGCGCAGGCAAGGGGCGGCGCCGGGCGCGCCACGGCGGCAAGGACCGGCGCGGCTTGCGGGCGACCAGGTGGAGCCGCCGCGCGATTCGGTCTATGAGGCAGGCATGCCCGACCTGATCGTCCCCAGCGCCCCGCCCGCGCACGCCCCGCGCGATGCCGCCGCCGCCTCTCGCTTCGCCGTCGCGCCGATGATCGACTGGACGGACCGGCATTGCCGCTACTTCCACCGCCGGCTCACGCGCCGCGCGCTGCTCTTCACCGAGATGGTCGTCGCCGACGCCGTGATCCACGGCGACCGAGACCGGCTGCTCGGCTTCGACGAGACCGAGCATCCGCTGGCCCTGCAGCTCGGCGGCTCGGACCCCGAAAAGCTCGCGCGCGCCTGCCGGATCGCGGCCGACTACGGCTATGACGAGATCAACCTCAATGTCGGCTGCCCGTCCGATCGCGTGCAGTCCGGCGCCTTCGGGGCCTGCCTGATGCGCGAGCCCGCCCTTGTCGGCGAGTGCCTGTCGGCGATGGTCGAGGCGAGCCCCGTGCGCGTGACGGTGAAATGCCGCCTCGGCGTCGACGAGCAGGATGTCGAACTCGCGCTCGACGATCTCGCGGACGCGGCCTTGTCCGCCGGCGTCTCCGGCCTCTGGGTGCATGCCCGCAAGGCCTGGCTGCAGGGCCTGAGCCCGAAGGAGAACCGCGAGATCCCGCCGCTCGACTACGCCCGCGTGGCGCGGCTCAAGGCCCGCCTGCCGCAGGCCTTCATCGGGCTGAACGGCGGCCTGAAATCGCTGGACGAGGCGAGGGCGCAGCTCTCGCTCGGGCTCGACGGCGCCATGATGGGGCGTGCGGCCTACCAGACGCCGGACGTCCTGTCCGGCGTCGATGCGGCGATCTTCGGCGCGGCGGCCGCGCCCTTCGACGCGGCGCGGCTGATGGACGAGATGAGCGCCTATGCCGGCCGCCACATCGCCGCCGGCGGGCGCCTCGCGCAGGTCACGCGCCACATGGTGGGCCTCTTCCACGGCCGGCCGGGCGCCCGCCGCTTCCGCCAGATCCTGTCGGAGGGCGCGACGAAGCCGGACGCCTCGCCGGCGCTGATCGCCGAGGCCTTCGCCGCCGTTCGTCTCGACGAGCGACAGGCCGCCTGATCCGCCGGCCGGCGCCAGCGCGCACCGGCCGCAGTCCCCTCCCATCCCGGACACGCCATGGCCGCCCTCGATTTTGGCACGCTCCTGCCGTTCCTCGCGATCTTCGTCGCGGCCTCGCTCGTCGGCGGCTTCCTCGCCGGGCTCTTCGGCATCGGCGGCGGGGCGATCTACGTGCCGGTGCTCTATCAGGCCTTCGGGGCGCTCGGGGCTTCGTCCGCCGTCAGCATGCATCTGGCGCTCGGCACCTCGCTCGCCATCATCGTGCCGACCTCGGTGCGCTCGCTCGCCGCGCACGGCAAGCGCGGCGCGGTGGACCGCACGCTCCTGAAGGACTGGCTGGTGCCGGTGCCGGTCGGGGCCATTCTCGGCGCCCTGATCGCGGCGGCGGCCTCCTCGGCGGAGCTGCGCGCGACCTTCGCGATCCTGACCGCGCTTCTTTCCCTGAAGCTCCTGATCGGCCGCATGCCCTTCGCGCTCGGCACCGACCTGCCGGGACGGCCCGGCCGCTGGGGCGCGGGGCTCGGCGTCGGCGTGCTCTCGTCGCTCATGGGCATCGGCGGCGGCGTCTTCACCACCACCTTCATGACGCTCTACGGGCGCCCGCTGCTGCAGGGCATCGCGACCAGCGCCGGGGTCGGCATGCTGATCGCCCTTCCCGGGCTCGTCGGCTATGTCGGCGGCGGCTGGGGAGAGCCGGGGCTGCCGGCCTTCAGCCTCGGCTATATCAACCTCGCCGCCTTCCTCGTCATCGCGCCGCTCTCGGTGCTGGCGGTGCCGCTCGGCGCGATGGTGGCGCATCGTCTGTCCAAGCGGCAGCTGGAGGTCGGCTTCGGCTTGTTCCTCCTCAGCGTCTCGGCGCGCTTCGCCTGGAGCCTTCTCTAGCTCGGAAGCTCAGTCGGTGAGGACGAGCCTGTCGCCGCGGAAATCGTAGGAGGTGAGCGTGTTCAGGAAGCTCATGCCGAGAAGGACCGTACCGAGCCCTTCGCCCTCGGTGACGAGCGCGGCGACGTTCCGTCGCTCGATCGGACCGATGCGCACGCTGGACAGCGTGACGGGAGCGGCGCGGGCGACGCCGTTGCCGGTGAGCACGCGCGCCGTGTAGCCGCCGCGCGGCGGCTCGATGCCGAGGCGCGCGGCGGTCCGCGCATCCATCGCGATCGCCGAGGCGCCGGTATCCACCATGAAACGCGTCGCGCGTCCCTCGATCTCGCCGTCGACCTGGAAATGGTCGTCGCGGGCGCGCTGCACCAGCACCTGCCGCCCGTCCGAGCCGGACATCTCGACCGCCCGGCCCGGCACCAGCACGGAGAGGACGCGGTCGCGCGCCTGTCCGAGTTCCGGCCCGTAGGCGTAGAGCGCGATCAGCGCCACGAAGGCGGCCGCCCAGATCGCAAGGGATTTCAAAGCGCTGGCCATGTCGGTCCTCACGAGGTACAGGACGCCCGAGGAGAGGAAGAGGACGAGGGCCGAGCCGCGGGCGAGCGCTGCGAAGCCGTCGGGATCGAGCCCCAGCACCGGGCCCCGGCCGGACGCCAGGAGAAGCACGAGCGCGGCAAGGAGAAGGAGGATCGCAAGGAGCGGGGTTCGGACCTCACGCATGGGCGGCACGTCCGGCCATGCGGGCGGGCAGGGCGGCCATCACCTCGCGCCGCTCCAGGGCGCTCATGCCGGCCCAGGCGCCGATCTCGGCACCCGTGCGCCCGCAGCCGCGGCACAGGCCGCTTGCGGGGTCCAGCACGCAGACCTTGGTGCAGGGTGTCTCGATCGCCATGTCCGCCTTCCGTGCCCGGCGCCTTCGGGCGCTCCGTGCTCGATATGGCGCCCGGCCGCCACGCGCACAAGCGCCGCCGGGCCTCGAGGGATCAGACGTAATCCTCGATGGCCGGCATCACCTCGAGCACGCGCGAATGCGGGAAGATCGCGATGGCCTCGGTGCCCTCGCGCAGCTTCGACAGAAGCTGGAACTCGCCGTCATGCATCTGCACGAGCGACTGGACGATCGGCAGGCCGAGGCCGGTGCCCTGCTCGGCGCTCTTGATGGCGAGCGAGCCCTGGCCGAAGGAGGAGAGCACGACCGGGATCTCCTCGGGCGGGATGCCAGGCCCGTCGTCGCGCACCGAGACGTACTGGCCGCCGCCCGCCGTCCAGCCGACGCGCAGCCACACGACGCCGCCGCGCGGGGTGAACTTCACCGCGTTGGACAGGAGGTTGATGACGATCTGGCGCACCGCCCGGTCGTCGCCCCACAGCGCGGGCAGCTCGGGCTCGTATTCGGCCTTCAGCGTCAGACCCTTCTGTTCGGCCTTGAGGCGCACGTAGCCGAGACTGTCGCGGGCGATGACGGACAGGTCGATCGCCTCCTCGTGCAGCGCGTAGCGCCCGGCCTCGACGCGCGACAGGTCGAGGATCTCGTTGATGAGGCCGAGGAGATGCTGGCCGGACGAGTGGATGTCGCCGATATAGTCCTTGTAGGCGGCGTTGCCGACGGGCCCGAGGATCTCGTTGCCCATCACTTCCGAGAAGCCGAGAATGGCGTTGAGGGGCGTGCGCAGCTCGTGGCTCATCGTGGCGAGGAAGCGCGACTTGGCAAGGTTCGCCTCCTCGGCGCGGCGCCGCGCCTCGTCCGACATATTGCGCGCGGTCTCCAGCTCGGCGATCAGCTCGTCCTTCTCCGCCTGATGCTTCAGTCGCTCGATGGACGCCCGGCGCAGACGCTCGGCCACCACGGCGAAGAACGGCACGGAGGCGACGACGATGATCTTCATCGCGCCGAGAAGCGGTTCGGGCTCGCGCAGCACTTCGAGGAGGAGCGCGGCGACCACCGGCGCGAAGGCGAGCGGCACGACCGCGCGCAGCGGCGAGGAGACCATCGCCGTCACCGCGATGACGATCAGAAGCGTCGAGAACTGGAAGAGGTCGAAGCCGGCCGGGCCGCAGGTCTGGCAGTCGAGCGTCGCGAAATAGGCCCAGGAGAGGCCGACCGCCGCGTGGCCGACAAGGAAGATCCGGCGCCACCGGCGCGGATCGAGCGTCGCCTGGTCCTGCGCCTGGAACTGGCGGCAGATCACCATCAGCACGGCATAGGCGAGGAGCGCGCCGAGCGCCCAGGCGCCCGCCGGAAGCGGCCCGGTGAAGATCGAGAGCGCGAGGCCCGTCAGCGCCACCGGCAGCGGCAGCACCATGGCCGCGGCGGTCAGCGCGGCGGCGTGCTGCGCGAGGAGCTCGCGGTCGAAACGGGGCGACAGGCCGCCGCGCGAGGAGAGACGGTCGCGCGCCGCTTGCAGGGTGCGCCCCAATTCGCCGCCTTCGCCCGCGGCGCGCGGCCGGGGCATCAGCTTCGAATCGTAGGTGGGCGGGGGCGCCAGGGACATCGGTGATCGAATCGCACGCCTTGCGGGGTCGGGACTGCGCCATCATGTTTCGAGAAGCTTAAAAAAGTGCCTTAAGGAACCGCGAAGGCGCACGGGCGCCGGCCGAGCGGATGGGGGAACGACGCGATGAAGCTCTTCGACGGCGGCAAGGCGCCGAACCCGCGCCGCGTGCGCGTCTTCCTGGCCGAGAAGGGCATCGAGGTGCCGATCGAGCCGGTGGACATGACGCGGCTCGAACATCGCGGCGAGGCGATCGTGCGCCGCAACCCGCTCGCGCGCCTGCCGGTGCTGGAGCTCGACGACGGCACGATCCTTACCGAATCGGTCGCGATCTGCCGCTATTTCGAGCTTCTCCATCCAGGGCCCGCGCTGTTCGGCACCGGCGCCATCGGACAGGCGCGCGTCGAGATGTGGAACCGGCGTCTCGAACTCGGGCTCCTCGCCACCGTCGCCGCGGCCTTCCGGCACACCCATCCGGCGATGAAGGACTGGGAAGTGCCCCAGTTTCCCGACTGGGGCGCGGCCAATCGCATCAAGGCCGTCGAGGCGCTGGAAATGCTCGACCGGCATCTGGCGGACACGCGCTTCGTCTGCGGCGAGGACTACACGATCGCCGACATCACCGGCCTCGTCGCGCTCGATTTCATGAAGCCGGCGCGGATCGAGCTGCCGGAGCAGCTTGCCCATGTGCGCCGCTGGCACGCGGAGATCTCCGCCCGCCCGAGCGCTGCGGCCTGATGCGGGACGAGGGCGCGGGCGAGGACCCGGAGGCGCTGGCCCGCAGGATCCGCGGCTGCACCCTGTGCCGCGACGCGCCGCTCGGCCGCCCGCTGCCGATCCCGCCCAATCCGATCCTCTCTCTTTCGGGAACCGCGCGCCTGCTCGTGGCGGGGCAGGCGCCGGGCAATCTCGCAGACCGCTCCTCCAAGCCCTTCAACGATCCGTCCGGCATGCGCCTGCGCGACTGGATGGGGATCGGGCCCGAGATCTTCTACGATCCCTCGCGCGTCGCCATCCTGCCCATGGGGTTCTGCTTTCCCGGCCCCGACGGCAAGGGCGGCGACCGGCCGCCGCGGCGCGAATGCGCCATGACGTGGCACGACCGGGTGATGGCGGCGCTGCCGCAGGTGGACCTGGTGCTGGCGATCGGCCTCCATGCGCAGCGCTATCATCTGGGCGCCGACGCCCGGCCGAGCCTGACGGCGACGGTGGAGGACTGGCGCGCGCTCGTGGATCGGCCCGGCCGGCGGCCGGCGGTGCTGCCGCTGCCCCACCCGTCCTGGCGCAACAACGCCTGGATCAAACGCCATCCGTTCTTCGAGGCCGAGCTCCTGCCGGCCCTCAAACTGTGGGTGGCCACGCTGATTTAGCCCGGCGGGTTACGATCCGGTGCGGGCTCCTGTATGCCACGGGGCATAGCTTGCATGGAGCGTCCGATGGACCGGTTGGACAAGAAGATCCTCAGACTGCTGCAGGAAGACGCGACCCTGGCGGTCGCCGACGTCGCCAAGCGCGTCGGTCTTTCGACGACGCCCTGCTGGCGGCGCATCCAGAAGCTGGAGGAGGAGGGCGTCATCCGCCGGCGCGTGGCCGTTCTCGATCCCGAGAAGGTGAACGCCCGCGTCACGGTCTTCGTCTCGGTGCGCACGAACTCGCATTCGCACGAATGGCTGAAACGCTTCTCGGAAGTGGTCTCCGAATTTCCGGAGGTCATCGAGTTCTACCGCATGAGCGGCGACGTCGACTATCTCCTGCGCGTCGTCGTGCCGGACATCTCGGCCTACGACGCTTTCTACAAGCGCCTGATCCAGAAGATCGAGATCCGCGACGTCTCCTCGTCCTTCGCGATGGAGCAGATCAAATACACGACCGAACTGCCGCTCGACTACATGATCCTCGACCGCGAGCCGCGCGAGACCTGAATGCGATTTGCCGCGCGCGTGGAATCGGTTGGACGCGTCGGTTCGCGGTCCGGATGCGCGTCTTCAAGTCTTGTCTGAAGCGATGCCGGCTCCCGCCGGCCGCCCATAGAGGATCCGGTTATCGCTAGCGCGTGGCCGGCCCGGCCACGCGCCAGGGAGACCGTTTCGTCAGCGCGACAGGCGCGCCAGCAGCGAGGACGTGTCCCAGCGCTTGCCGCCCATGGCCTCGATCTCGCCGTAGAACTGATCGACCAGCGCCGCGACGGGCAGGCTCGCGCCGTTGGAGCGGGCTTCCGCGAGGCAGATGCCGAGATCCTTGCGCATCCATTCCACCGCGAAGCCGAAGTCGTAGCGTCCCTCGATCATCGTCTTGTGGCGGTTCTCCATCTGCCAGGAGCCGGCCGCGCCCTTGGAGATGACGCCGATCACGGTCTCGATGTCGAGCCCGGCCTTCTGCCCGAAATGCACCGCCTCGGCGAGGCCCTGGACGAGGCCCGCGATGCAGAGCTGGTTCATCATCTTGGCGAGCTGGCCGGATCCCGCCGGGCCCATCAGGCCGGCCATGCGGGCATAGGCCGAGAGGACCGGCTCCACGGCCGCGAAATCCTCCTGCGCGCCGCCGCACATCACCGTCAGCACGCCGTTCTCGGCGCCGGCCTGTCCGCCCGAGACGGGCGCGTCGACGAAGCGCAGGCCCGTCTCGCGCGCCGCCGCGTCGAGCTCCCGGGCAAGGAGCGCGGAGGCGGTGGTGTGATCGACGAGGATCGCCCCGGCCTTCATCCCGGCGAACGCGCCGTCCTCGCCATAAAGGACCGAGCGCACGTCGTCGTCGTTGCCGACGCAGACGAAGACGATTTCGGCGCCCTCCGCCGCCTCGCGCGGCGTCGCGGCGGCGCGCCCGCCGAACGTGCCGGCCCATTTCTCCGCCTTGGCGCCGGTGCGATTGTAGACGGCGACCGCGTGGCCGCCCTTCTTCGCCAGATGCCCGGCCATGGGATAGCCCATCACGCCCAGCCCGATGAATGCGACCTTCGCCATGATCCGTCCTCGCTCCGATTGGTCCCGTGTCGCAGTAGGCGAGGCGAGGAAGAGGCGTCAATCTCCCGCGTCGTCGCCGCGGCCATCGAGCGGGGCGAGGCGTGGCTCGAGCCAGCGGGCGAGGTCCTGTTCCGAGAGATCGCCGGCGGCAAGGTCCAGCCATGTCCGCAGGAGATCGTCGTCGCACGACCGAAGCGCTTTCCCGTTCGCTTCGAGGAAAACGAGCGCGGCTGCGAGCGACGTGCGTTTGTTGCCGTCGATGAAGGCATGGTTCCGGATGATGCCGAAGGCCAATGAGGCCGCGAGTTCGGACAAGGAGACCGCACGGCCTCCGTCGAGAAGGCGATTGCCGACGCGCGCGACGGCGGAAGCGAGGAGCCCCTCGTCGCGAAGGCCCGGCGCTCCGCCGAAATGCGCCAGCTGGTCGGCATGCAGGGCGAGCACGACCCACTTGTCGAGAGGAACGAGCCGAGAGCCTATTTCGCCAGTTCCGAAAACACGGTCCGGCGGGCTTCGAAGATCCGCCTCGCCATGGCACGCGCCTCGTCGATGGCGAGTGTTCGCGGCGTGGCCCCGCTCATGTCCGGCCGCGGCGCGGCGTCCCTGTCGGCGTCCGCGGGGCGGCCTTCATGCGGCTCGTGCGAGAATGGCGTCCTGCTGCGATCCATCGCCGGCGTCCGTTTTCGTCCCGAGCGCAGCATGGCGCGTCCGCGGGTAGCGGAGCAAGGCCCGCCTTCAACGCTTCAGATGCCGCGTCAGTCGTCGTTCGGCGAAGTCGGTGAGGTGGCGCAGCGCTTCCACGATCATGAGGTAGAGGACCGCCGCCCAGATATAGGTCTGGAAGTCGAAGGTGCGCGAATAGGCGCGGCGCGTCTCGCCGAGGAGGTCGTAGACGGTGATGATCGCCACGATCGCGGAGGCCTTCACCATGAGGATGATCTCGTTGGCATAGGGCCGCAGCGCGACGATCATCGCCTGGGGCAGGATCACCTTCCGGAAGATCACCCCGCGCGACAGGCCGAGCGCCCGCCCGCCCTCCCATTGGCCGCGCGGCACGCTGGCGACCGCGCCGCGCAGGATCTCGGCCTGATAGGCCGCCGTGTTGAGCGAGAGGGAGAAGGCCGCGCAGTACCAGGCGTCGCGGAAGAACCACCAGAGGCCGATGCCCTCGAAGAAGCCGCGGAACTGCCCGAACCCGTAATAGACGAGGAAGATCTGGGCGATGAGCGGCGTGCCGCGGAAGAAGTAGACGAAGACGAAGGCGAGCCCGCGTGCCAGTGGGTTTCTGGCCGTGCGACCGAAGGCGATCGGCAGCGACAGGAGCGCGCCGAAGACGAAGGAGGTCAGGACGAGCGAGATCGTCGTGCCGAGGCCCTTCAGGTAGAGCGGGCCGTAACGGGCGATGAGCTCCGGGTTCCAGACCTCGACGAGGTAGTAGACGAGGCCGATGCCGGCCAGCGCGATAAGGCCGAGCGCGACGAGGCCGGCAAGGCCGGGGCGGGGCTTCGGCGGCGCCAAGGGCGCGGCGATCGGAGCGCTCATCGGGCGAGCTCGCCGCGGTTCACCCGCCGGTCGATGCGGTCGATGACGAGCGAGGACAGCATGGTGAGCGCCAGATAGGCGACGATGGCGACCCCGAAGAACAGGAACGGCTCGCGCGAGACGCGCGCGGCGATGCCGGCCTGGCGCAGCGTGTCGGCAAGGCCGATGGCGGAGACGAGCGCCGTGTCCTTCAGGAGGTTCATCCAGAGATTGCCGAGCCCCGGCAGGGCGATGCGCACGAGCTGCGGCAGGACGACGAGGAGCATGATGCGCGAGGGGCGCAGGCCGAGCGCACGGGCGCCCTCCGTCTGGCCGACGGGGATGGCGCGGAAGGCCGAGAGAAGCACCTCGCTGGCGAAGGCCGCGAAGACGAGGCCGAGCGCCAGCATGCCCGAGACGAAGCTCGACAGGGCGATCTCGGGCAGGCCCGTCGCGCTGGTCAGCGTGCGCAGGGCGTTGTTCAGGCCGAAATAGACCAGGAAAAGCGTGAGGAGTTCGGGCAGGCCCCGGAACACGGTGGTGAAGATCTGCGCGGCGAGATTGAGCGCCTTGTCCTGCGACTGCTTGGCCAGCGCCAGCAGGAAGCCGCCGGCGAGGCCGAGCGGCAGCGTCGCCAGCGCCAGCGAGGCGGTGACGAGGATGCCGAGACAGATCTCGTCGGCCCAGCCGGTCGGCCCGAAGGAGAGGAGCGTGAGATAGGTGTCCATCGACTCGCGCAATGCGGCATCACCCCAGCGGGTGTCGGAACGGCGGAGCGCTGCCGGCTTCGCTCCGCCGTCCGTGCAGGCGGCTTACTGGCCGTAGACGTCGAAGTCGAAATACTGGTCCTGGATCTTCTTGTAGGTGCCGTTCTCGCGGATGGCGACGATCGCCGCGTCGAACAGGCCCTTCAGCTTGTCCTCGCCCTTGCGAAGGCCGACGCCGACGCCCTTGCCGTAGATCGCGGGGTCGGCGGCCAGCGTGCCGAGCACCTTGCAGCAGGCCCCTTCGGGGGACTTCAGCCATTCGGTGAGCACGACCACGTCGTCCATCACCGCATCGACGCGGCCGTTGACGATGTCGAGCTTGTATTCCTCGGCGGTCGGATAGAGGCGCACGTCGGCGTCCGGGAAATAGGCCTCTGCGGCCTGCGCGTGCGTGGTCGAGGTCTGGGCGCCGATCGCCTTGCCGTCGAGCGCCTCGGGCGTGGCGGCGGTGATGGGCGAGTCCTTGGGCACGGCGATGGCCGGCGGGGTCTGGTAATATTTGTTGGAGAAGGCGATCTGCGCCTCGCGCTCGGGCGTGATCGACATGGAGGCCAGGATGGCGTCGAAATTGCCGTTCTGCAGCGCCGGGATGATGCCGTCCCAATCCTGCGTCACGAAGGTGCAGGTCACCTTCATCTGCTCGCAGAGCGCCTTGGCGATGTCGATGTCGAAGCCCTTCAGCTCGCCGCCGGCATCGAGATAGTTGAACGGGGGGTAGGCGCCTTCGGTGCCGATCCGGATCGTCGACCAGTCCTTGTCGGCATCGCTGCTCTGGGCGGCGGCCGTGCCCGACAGGAGAGCAGCGAAGGACGCTGCGAGGACGACTGACTTCAGAAACTGCATGAGAACCTCTTGGATGGCACGACGACTCCGTCATGGCGCCGATCTATGCATGCCTATTGTAAAGGCGATGCTGCCACCGTTTCGGCGGCGAATGCAATTGGCATCTTGCGGAACGCACGTGATTTATGAAGGGGCCAGATGAGCCTCGCAAAGGGCGAGGTCGTCCGGCGTGTTGACGTTGAAGAACGGATCGCCGCCGGGCGCATCGGGGGCCTCGCCGATGTCGACGGCCTCGAATGTCGCCTCGTCCAGAAAGGCCATGAGCGCCAGCGGCCGCGCCGCGTCGAGCCAGGCCGAGAGGCGCGGGCGCAACGAGAGCGGCCAGAGCGAGACGGCCGGCTGCGGCCTTGCCCGGAACCGGACGATCGCAGGGCGGGACCCGGAACAGGCGAGCCGGGCGGCGAGGTCCTTCGGCAGGAAGGGCGTGTCGCCGGGCACGACGAGAAGCTGCGCGGGCCCGCCCGCCCGTTCTTCCAGCGCCATGAGCCCCGCCTCGATGCCGGCGAGCGGGCCGAGGAAACCGTCCCGCCGGTCGGGCACGCAGGGCAGGCCGAGAAACGCATAGGCCTCGGCGTCCGACGTGTTGAGGAACAGCGGCGCCACGCTGCCGGAGAGCGCGTCGGCGACATGGGCGACGAGCGGTCTTCCGGCGAGACGGCGCAGGGGTTTGGGATGGCCGGCGCCCATGCGCGTGCCCCGCCCGCCGGCCAGGATGAGCCCGGCCGGCCTCACGCGGCGCGCCGTCCCGACCTCGCGGCGAGCGAGGAGGCAAGGCCCGGCAGCGCGAAGCCCAGCATGACGAGCGTGAGGCCGAGCATGCCGGACGAACCGGTCGCGACATGGGCGGCGAGGATCGAGGCGACGGCGCCGAGGCCGATCTGCAGGGCGCCGAGCAGGCCGGCCGCCGCGCCCGCCGCGTCCGGCCGGATGCTGACGCCGCCGGCCGTCGCGGACGGCAGCGCCATGCCGTTGCCGAGGCCCACGAGAAGCATGGGCGCGAAGAGCGCGGCCGGCACGAGGAACCCGAGCAGGGCCGCCGCGACGCTGATCGAGACGCCGACGATGTTGATCGACGAGCCGATCACCATCATGCGCTTCACGCCGACGCGTTCGGAGAAACGCCCGGTGATGAAGTTGCCGATCATGTAGCCGAGCGCGCAGAGCGTGAACCAGAGCCCGTAGCCGGCGGGCGTCATGCCCAGGACATGGACCGCCACGAAAGGCGCGCCGCCGAGAAAGGCGAAGAAGACGCCGGAGGTGAAGGAGGAGGAGCCGGAATAGGCCCAGAGCTGGCGGTCGCCGAGCAGCGCGCGGTAGCTCGCCATCTGCGCCAGCACCGGGCGGCCGCGGTCGCGGTTGGTCTCCGAGAGGTCGAAGACGAGAAGCGCGAGCGTCATGACGCCGAGGGCGCCGAGCAGCCAGAACACGCTGCGCCAGCCGAAGGCGGCATCCATCATGCCGCCGATCGCCGGCCCGACCATCGGCGCGACGGCAAGGCCCATCGTCACGTAGCCGATCATGCTGGCGGCGCGCCGCCGGTCGTAGACGTCGCGCACGATCGCCCGCGACAGGCCGATGCCCGTGGCGCTCGCCGCCTGGACGATGCGCCCGAGGAGGAAGAGATGCACGCTCGGCGCCAGGAGGCACAGGGCGGTTCCGGCGAGAAACAGCACCATGCCGCCGATGATGACGGGACGGCGGCCGAACTTGTCGGAGAGCGGGCCGGCCACCAGCTGGATCACGGCCGTCGCCACGAGGTAGAGCGACAGGCCGAGCCCGATCGTCGCCCCGTCGGCCTGAAGGTCGCGGGCGATCGAGGTCATCGAGGGCAGGAAGATGTTGATCGCGAGGGGCGAGAGAGCGGAGGCGATCATCAAGGTGGCGAGCGCCGGCCGGCGCACGAAGGACGTATCGTCGCGACCCTCCTGGCGCTCGTCCGCGTCGGAGACGTTCATCGTCCCCTTGCCGCTCTGCAGATCGTCCATGGCCACCGTCCGATTCAGCTGGGCACGCTCGTCGCCGAACGCACGGCCTGGACCTGGCCGACGCGGCGTTCGCGCGCGAACGTGTAGATGCCGCTTCCCACGACGATCGCCGCGCCGACAAGCGTCAGCGCCGAGGGAAACTCGCCGAAGACGAGAGCGCCGAGGATCAGGGCGTAGAGAAGCATGAAATAGCGGAAGGGCGCGACGAAACCCGCGTCGCCGATCCGCATGGCGCCGACGATCAGCACGTAGCCGCAGGCGACGCCGATGGCGGCGAAGGCGAGGATGCCGAGCGTGTGAAGCTCCAGCGGCACCCAGCTGCCCGAGGCGAGCGACCAGCCGAAGCCGATCGCCATGTTCGCCGCCGCCGTCATGGTGGCGATGAGAAGGGTCGGGATCGTCTGGTCGATGCCGCGCGTGGTGAGGTCGCGCACCGCGCAGGCGACGACGGCCAGAAGCACGAGCGTCGAGGCGAAGGTGAATCCTTGCGCGTCGGGGCGAACGATCAGGAGGACGCCGATGAAGCCGACGGCCGTCGCCGTCCAGCGCCGCCAGCCCACGGCCTCGCCGAGAAAGATCGCCGCCCCGACGGTGACGACGAGCGGCAGGGCCTGGAAGATGGCCGTGGCGTTGGCGATGGGCAGGAGGCCGAGCGCGGTGACATAGGTGATGCTCGCCATCACGTCCGCGCCGGTGCGCAGCGCCACGCGCTTGTCCAGCATGCGCCCGGGCGCGCGCAGCGAGCCGCGCCAGGCGGCGAGGGGCAACAGGATGAGCGTCGCCATCAGGCCGCGCACGCCCATGATCTGGGAGGTCGGCAGGTCCGCCGAGGCGATCTTCACGCAGACGTCGTTGACGATGAAGCCCGCCATCGAGGCGAGCATCAGGATCGCGGCCTTGGCGTTGGAGGTGGCGACGGGGGGACGGGCGGGCAAGGCAAGCACTCGGACATGGATGATAGTAGGCCTGCCTTACGGTTCCAGGCCCGGGAAAGCGAGCGCCAAGCGCAGCGGGATCAGGAAAAGTCCATCGGCCCGGCCGTCATAGCCCAATGCCGGCGCGGTGTCAGTCGATCGGGCGGGCGCGAAGCGTCAGGGTCACGGGTCCGACGAGCGGATCGTAGACGCGGCGCGCGCTCGGCGGGTAACGGAAGGTGACGGAGTGGATGAGCCGGTCGCGGAACAGGTAGCGCTCGTAGAAGATCTTGCCGTCGCGATAGCCGGAGACCACGGCCCAGCTGTCGCCGGAACGCCGGTAGGTCACGTCGTCGTCCGCGGCCCGTGCGGCGACGAGCGAGCGCGGCGTCTCTCCGCCGGCATTGGGGCGGGCGTAGATATAGAGCTCGCCGCCGTCCGGCGCCGCCCAGCCCAGCCCGTCCTCCTCTTCGGGCGCGGGCAGGCGCTCCGGGAAGACCTCGGCCGGAAAGCTCGCCTGCGTCCCGTAGCGGGCGTTGCGGTAGGTGAACGTGTCGGCGCTCGCGGCGCCGACGAGAAGCGACGCGCCGGCGACGAGCGCCAGAAGGAGGGGGCGCGGCGTCACGCGATCAGCCTCCCGTGACGCTCATGTGGCGCGAGACGGACGGGCGCGACGTCGTGCGGTCGATGACGAAGTCGTGGCCCTTGGGCTTGCGGCCGATGGCCTCGTCGATGGCCCGCGACAGGAGTTCGTCGCCCTCGGAGGCGCGCAGCGGCGTGCGAAGGTCGGCGGCGTCCTCCTGCCCGAGGCACATGTAGAGCGTGCCCGTGCAGGTGACGCGCACGCGGTTGCAGCTCTCGCAGAAATTGTGCGTCATCGGCGTGATGAAGCCGAGCCGCCCGCCGGTCTCGGCCACCTCGACATAGCGCGCCGGACCGCCCGTGCGGTAGCCGATCTCGCTCAGCGTGTAGCGCTCGGCCAGACTGCGCCGCACGGCCGACAGCGGCAGGTAGCGGTCGGTCCGGTCCTCGTCGATCTCGCCCATCGGCATGGTCTCGATCAGCGTGAGGTCCATGCCCTCGCCATGGGCCCATTCGATCATGGAGGGAATCTCGTCCTCGTTGAAATCCTTGAGGGCGACGGCGTTGAGCTTCACCTTGATGCCGGCGGCCTGCGCGGCGCGGATGCCGGCAAGCACGCGGTCGAGCTCGCCCCAGCGGGTGATCGACTTGAACTTGGCGGGATCGAGCGTGTCGAGCGAGACGTTCAGGCGCTTCACGCCGCAATCGGCGAGTTCGCCGGCGAAGCGCGAGAGCTGCGAGCCGTTGGTCGTCAGCGTCAGCTCGTCCAGCGTGCCGGCCACGAGATGGCGCGACAGGCCGCGCACCAGATGCATGACGTTCTTGCGCACCAGCGGCTCGCCGCCGGTCAGGCGCAGGCGCCGCACGCCCTTGTCGACGAAGGCGCTGCACAGGCGGTCGAGTTCTTCCAGCGTCAGGAGATCGCGCTTGGGCAGGAACGTCATGTCCTCGGCCATGCAGTAGACGCAGCGAAAGTCGCAGCGGTCCGTGACCGAGACGCGCAGATAGGTGATGGCGCGCCCGAACGGGTCGATCATCTCCGGCGTGGACGGGAAGAGACGGGCGGACTTGATGTCTTGCGAAAGGTCCATGACAATCCGCTCCGTGGAGCGGTCTCCTCCTGTCTGCTTGGACAGGGAATGTGGAAGCGGCAGGGGGGTAGGTCAAGCGCCTGCCGCCCATCAAGCCATTGGACGAAGGAATGAAATGCCGATGACCGCGAGTGCCGCGCCCCGCGAACTGCGCGTTTCGCCCGACCGACGCACGCTCACCGTCGTCCTGCCGGACGGGGCGAGCGACAGGCTGACGGCGGAAATGCTGCGCGTCCTCTCGCCCTCCGCCGAGGTGCAGGGCCATTCGCCCGAGCAGCGCAAGACGATCGGCGGCAAGGCGAATGTCGCCATCGCCGACATAAGGCCGATCGGAAACTACGCCGTGCGCATCGTCTTCGACGACGGCCACGACAGCGGCCTCTTCACCTGGAGCTACCTCGCCGATCTCGGCGAGCGGCGCGAGGCGCTGTGGCAGGCCTATCTGGACGAGCTGAAGGCCAAGGGCCTGTCGCGCGAGCGCTGAAGGGCCCAGGCGCGCCCCGCCGCTCGCCGCAGAACGGGAAGCGGCGCGCGATCAGCGCTGGAAGGCGGGCAGGGCGTCGAACGCGTCCTTCAGCGAGTTCGACCAGCCTTCCGAGATCGTCCGGTAATAGGGATCGCGGTGGTCGAAGCGGCGACGGTAGCCGGCCTTCAGGCTGTCGGTCTCGTAGAACTGCAGGTCGATCGGCAGGCCGACCGAGAGATTGGAACGGATGGTGGAGTCGAAGGAGACGAGCAGGAGCTTGGCGCAGTCGTCGAGCGACATGCCGCGATCGTAGGTGCGGATGATGATCGGGCGGCCATATTTATGTTCGCCGATCTGGAAGAACGGGTTGTCGGCGCCCGCCTCGATGAAATTGCCCTCGGGATAGATCATGAAGAGGCGCGGACGCCCGCCTTTGATCTGGCCGCCGAGCAGGAACGTGCCCGAGAACATGGAATCCGCGCTCTGCCCGGCGCCGGAGGTGGAGGAGATGACCTCCTTCAGCGTCTCGCCCACGAGCTTGGCGGTCTGGAACATGGAGGGCTGCTGGAGGATCGCCGGCTCGCGCTTCTCGGGCGCGACGGAACGCTCCTCCAGGAGCGAGATCGTGCCCTGCGTCGTGGCGAGGTTGCCCGCGCTTAGAAGACAGATGAAGCGCTCGCCCGGCACCTCCCAGGTCTTCATCTTCGAGACGACCGAAATGTTGTCGATGCCCGCATTGGTGCGGGTGTCCGACATGAAGACGAGGCCCTTGTCGACCAGAAGCCCAACGCAATAAGTCATGGTCCAACCATTTCGGATGCTCATTCCCGCATGGGAATGCGGCGGCGGATGATCCGTTGCCGCGCGCTCTTCCACAATCGCCGGGGCGGGCCTGTGGCAAACTTATCCGGCTCTGTTGCCGAAACGCCCGGCGAGGCGAGGCGGCACACGCAGCCTCGCCGAAGGGTGGCGCGCCTTCAGGGATAGAAGCTGTAGTCCCGGGCGATCTCGCTGGCCAGGCGATTGTTGTCGATGACGAACCCTTCGAGGAATTCGTGCAGGCCGCCGTCGATGATCTCGGTCACGTTGGTCTGCGAGAAGCGCCGGTTCATCGTGCGCGCCGTCTCCAGGCAGCCGTGCCGGGCCTCGTAATTGCGGTCGAGAAAGCCGAGACTCTCTTCGATCGAGGCATAGCAGAAGGCCAGCGAGCGCGGCATGCGCCGGTTCAGCATCAGGAAGTCGATGATGTTCACCGCCCGCTGCTCGCCCTGGTACTCCCAGGCATAGGAGCGGTGGGCCGAGACCGAGCGCAGGATGGACTGCCACTGGAACGTGTCGAGCGGCGAGCCGACCGAGGAATGATCGGGCAGGAGCACCCAGTATTTCACGTCGAGGATGCGCGCGGTGTTGTCGGCGCGCTCGATGAAGGCGCCGAGATTGCAGAAGTCGAAGATCTCGTTGCGCAGCATCGTGCCGTGGAACGTCCCGCGGATAAGCGCGGTGTGGCGCTTCACGAGATCGAGGACTTCCGGCAGTTCGCGCTGGTTCACCGGCCGCTCCAGCCGCTGCTTGATGGTGAGCCAGCTCTCGTTCAGCGCCTCCCAGAGGTCGCGCGTCAGCGCGGTGCGCACCATGCGCCCGTTCATGCGCGCGGTGTCGATGGAGGAGCGGACGCTGGACGGGTTGTCGCGGTCGCTGATGAGGAAGGTGATGATCTTGTCGGGATCGGGATCGCCGTGCTTGGCGGTATAGGCGGCCTCGATACCGGCGCAGACGAGCAGCGACTGCCACTCGTCCGTCTCCTCCGCGATGTTGGTGAGGGAGAGGCGCAGGCCGGCATCGGCCAGGCGCGCCATGTTGTCGGCCCGTTCCAGGTAGCGGAACATCCAGAAGAGGCCGTTGGCGGTGCGTCCGAGAAGCGTCATCGGTCGGTCAGTCCCTCAAAACCCAGGTGTCCTTGGTGCCGCCGCCTTGGCTGGAATTGACCACCAGCGAGCCCTCCTTCAGCGCGACGCGCGTCAGGCCGCCGGGGACGATCCGGATCTTGTCGGAGACGAGGACGAAGGGTCTGAGATCGACGTGCCGGGGCGCGAGCCCCTTCTCCACGAGGATCGGCACGGTGGAAAGCGCCAATGTGGGCTGGGCGATGTAATTGCCGGGGCGCTGGCGCAGCTTGGCGGCGAAGGTCTCGCGCTCGGCCTTGGACGCCGCCGGGCCCACCAGCATGCCGTAGCCGCCCGACCCGTGCACCTCCTTGACGACGAGTTCGTGCAGGTTGTCGAGCACGTAGGCGAGCGTGTCGGCCTCCGCGCAGCGATGGGTCGGCACGTTCTCCAGAAGCGCCTTCTCGCCGGTGTAGAACTCCACGATCTCCGGCATGTAGGAGTAGATCGCCTTGTCGTCGGCGATGCCGGTGCCCGGCGCGTTGGCGATGGTGATGCCGCCGCTTTTGTAGACGCCCATGATGCCGGGAATGCCGAGCAGCGATTCGGGGCGGAAGACCTTCGGGTCGAGATAGGCGTCGTCGACGCGCCGGTAGAGGACGTCGATCGGCTGGTAGCCCTTGGTCGTGCGCATCTGGATGCGCCCGTCGATCTCGCGCACGTCCGAGCCCTCGATCAGCTCGACGCCCATCTGGTCGGCGAGGAAGGCGTGCTCGTAATAGGCCGAGTTGTGGATGCCGGGCGTGAGGACGGCGATGGTCGGCACGCCGTCGCAGGCCGGCGGGGCCACGGCCTCCAGCGAGCGGCGCAGGGTCTGGGGATAGGTCTCCACCGGCCGCACGCGGTTGCGCGCGAAGAGCTCGGGGAACATCTGCATCATCGTCTCGCGGTTCTCGATCATGTACGAGACGCCGGAGGGGGTGCGGGCATTGTCCTCGAGGACGTAGAACTGGTCCTCGCCGACCCGCACGATATCGGTGCCGATGATGTGGGTATAGACGCCGCCGGGCGGCCGGAAGCCCTCCATCTCCGGCAGGTAGGCCTCGTTGCCCTTGATGAGGCGTTCGGGCACCTTGCCGGCCTTCACGATCTCCTGGCCGTGATAGATGTCGTCGAGAAACGCGTTCAGCGCCTTCACGCGCTGCTCGATGCCCTTTTCCAGCTTCTCCCACTCGGCGCGCGCCATGATGCGGGGCACGAGGTCGAAGGGAATGAGCCGCTCGGCCGCCTCCTCCTCGCCGTAGACGGCGAAGGTGATGCCGGTGCGGCGGAAAACGCTCTCGGCCTCGCGCGCCTTCTGCACGAGCGACTCGGGATCCTGCTCGCCGAACCAGTCGAAGAACCGTCTGTACGGCTCGCGGACCGAGTCTTCGCCGAGCAGCATCTCGTCAAACGGCTTCACGGGCATTCTCCATCGCATCCCTTGGACACACAGGATGAGCGGCCGCGCATAAAATCAAGCCTGAAGGAGAAGGGGGCGGCAACCTGCACGATCTTTTTGCCGAAGGCCCTGCCTTTGGGCAGGCCGGTGATGAACGAGCAGGCGCGGAGCGACGGGATTTGCCGTGCGGAGACGGGTTCGGGCGCGGTCACGTTCGCGTTTTCCGGCTCGACGCCCCGTGCGGCCGCGCCACGTCGCGACTCTCGCAGGTCAGGCGGGAACGGGGGGATAACGCATGCGCATGAACGAGCCGAACGGACAGAAGGCGCTCGACGACCGCGGGGGCATCGGGCTTACCGCGGGCCTCGCCCCGCTCGTTCCCCTCGCGGCCTTCGCCGTTCTGGTCTGGCTCGCGCCGCCGGCGCAGGCCTTCTTCGCGCTCAACGCCGCCTTCCTCTGGGCCGGGGCGATGCTTGCCTATCTTGCCGGGCGCGCGCCTTTCTGCCTGCCCGGCCAGCGCGGCAACGCCCTTGCGATCGTCCTGATGGGGCTTGCCTTCGCCGTTCTGATCGCCGCGATCTGGGCCTATCCGCGGCTGTCGCTCGGCCTTTCCGCGGCGGGGTTCCTTCTCGCCTTCGCGGCGCGCGCGCGCGCGGGTGCGGCCCGGCGCGTTCTCGCCGCGCCGGGACTGGCGCTCGCGCTGGTCTCGCTCGCGGCCGTCGCCGTCGCCGTGATCTCCGACCCCGGCCTGTAGCTCAGCCGGCCGGGACGGCGGGCGCGGGCCCGCCGCGCCAGAGCGAGGCGACGGGCTCGCTCGCGTTGTCGGGCTTGGCGTCGCCGATGAAGACGACGACGGGGCCCGGATCGGGCTCGTGCGGATCGTAGAAATCGAGGAGCCCGGGATAGGCCGCCTGCAGGAAGGCGGGCATGCGGCCGGCCTCCCGCAGAAGGTGGTCGATCACCACCTGATCGCCATGCACGGCGTTCGGCACGGGGCCGCAGGAGCCCGGAATCATCCAGCGTGCGGCGTCCCGCGCGAAGGTCTCGTAGACGAGGGCAAGCTCGTCGCCCGCCCAGCGCATCAGGGCGCTGGAGAGTCGGCCTTTCAGGAAATGGTCTTCCATCGCGGCAAGGCCCGGCTCGCAGAGTTCGGGCGCCGGCGCCGCGAAGACCGTATCGAGATCGCAGAGGAGGACGGTGCCGCCGAAGAGCCCTGGCCGGAAGGCCTCCATCTTGGCCCACCAGCCCGGCCAGTCCGTGACCAGCGGGAGGCGTTCCACGCCGTCGCAATCGACGGCGAGATCGGTGAGGCAGACGATGCGACCAAGATCGGGAAGGGCGCGCCGCGCGCCGCGGGCGAGCCGGTCGACCCAGACGCCGTCGTAGCGTCCGCCGCCACGGCAGACGGTGACGAGCGTCAGCATCGTGTCTCCCGTCCGGTCCCGATGAGGATCTGTCCCGCCATGTCGTCTCCGCCGCATCCGATGAGGGAAGCTAGGCGGCTCGGCGCAGGACGACAGGCCGTTTCGCGCCCGTCGGCTGCGACCCGTCGCCTCGGTCGCGGATGGCAGGGTCGGCTCGTCAGGCCGGCACGACCTCGACGCTGACATGGCTGAGGCCGTGGATGGAGGCGAGGCGCCGCTTGTAGGCCGCCGGCTCGAGCGGCTCCGGCGAGACGAGCGAGACGATCGCCGCCATGTGGCCGGGACCGACGCGCCACAGGTGAAGGTCGGCGATGCGGTCTCCGGCCGTCTCGAGGCGCGAGCGGATGGCGCTCTCGGTCTCGGCGCTCGGCACGACATCGAGGAGGACGGCGCCGCTCTGCCGCACGAGGCCGAGCGACCAGCGGGCGATGACGAGCGCGCCGATGATGCCGGCCGCGGCGTCCATCCAGAACCAGCCGTAGAGCCAGCCCGCGCCGAGACCGGCGATGGCCAGCACCGAGGTCAGCGCGTCGGCGAGAACATGCATGTAGGCCGCGCGCAGGTTGGCGTCGCCCGAGGCCGGGGCATCGTGCTCCTGCGCCGTGGCGTGGTGATGGTCGTGGCCGTGGTCGTGCCCGTGACGATGGTGCCCCTGGTGGAGGAGCGCCGCGCTGGCAAGGTTCACGACGAGTCCGAGAATGGCGACGACCATGGCTTCGCCGAAGCGGATGGGCGCGGGCTCCAGAAGCCGCAGAACCGATTCCAAGCCGATGCCGAGCGCAACCATCGCCAGGATGATGGCGCTGGCGAAGGCGGCGAGATCGCCGATCTTGCCGGTGCCGAAGGAGAAGCGCGGGTCGTTCGCGTGGCGGCGGGAATAGAGATAGGCGAGCGCGGCGATGAGCAGGGCGCCGGCATGGGTCGCCATGTGGAAGCCGTCGGCCAGGAGCGCCATCGAGCCGAAGAGCGATCCGGCGACGATCTCGCCGACCATCATCGCCGCCGTCAGCGCGATGACGATCCAGGTGCGCCGCTCGTTGCGCTCGTGGTCGGCGCCGAGGAAGACATGAGCGTGCCCCGCGGCCCCACCGGCCCGTGCCGCTCGCGGCGACTGCGCGGCGTGGCCATGGTCGTGATCGTGTCCGGCCGCGTGCTCGTGATGCCCGGCGGCGCCGTGGTCGTGGTCGTGCATGGCGGGCTCCCGTCAGAGATACCTGGCGATCTCGCGCAGCTGCGCCACGGCCTCGTCCATGCCGTGCGGGCGCGGGCCGGGCAGATCCGCGAGGTGATGGTCGATGTGATCGAGGATCAGCATCTGCTTGGACTTCTCGAGCGCCTTGATCACGGCCTGGAGCTGCTGGGCGAGGAGGAGGGCGTCCCGTCCTTCCTCGACCATGCGCAGCACGCTGGAGAGATGGCCCTCCGCGCGCTTCAGGCGCTTCTTCAGTTCGGGATCCGTCCTGTGGCTCATCGCCGATCCTATCCCCCCGGAGGGGATAGGGGCAAGTCCCGTCTGGCGATGCCGGTGTCCGAACGCAGACGGCCCGCTCCTCGTCGGAGCGGGCCGTGTCTTTCCGGTCGGTCCGCCGGCACCGGGCGACCCGCGCTCGGTGCCGGCGATCGGCTCAGTCTTCCGAGGCCTGGAACTTGCGCAGCTGGCGCGTCGCGAAGGGGGCGACGAGCGCCAGAAAGGCGATGGCCAGCAGCGTCGCCGAGCCCGGATTCTCCAGAAGGATCATCGGGTCGCCGAGGCTGATCTGGAGGGCGCGCCGCAGCTGGTTGTCGGCCATCGGTCCGAGGATGAGGCCGACGATCGCCGGCGCGATCGGGTAGTCGTAGCGCCGCATCAGGAAGCCGAGGAAGCCGAAGATCACCAGCATCACGAGTTCGATCACGCTGGGGTTCGAGGCGATCGTGCCCATGGCCGCGAAGACCAGGATGCCCGCGTAGAGCCAGGGCAGCGGCACGCCGAGGAGGCGCACCCACAGCCCGATCAGCGGCAGGTTGAGGACGATCAGCATCACGTTGGCGATGAAGAGCGACGCGATCACGCCCCAGACGAGGTCCGGCGCCTGCGTGAACAGGAGCGGGCCGGGCTGCAGGCCATATTGCTGGAAGCCGGCCAGCATGATCGCGGCGGTCGCCGAGGTCGGCAGGCCGAGCGTGAGCAGGGGCACGAGCGTTCCGGCGGCGGCCGCGTTGTTGGCCGCTTCCGGACCCGCCACGCCCTCGATCGCGCCCTTGCCGAACTCTTCCGGGTGCTTGGAGAGGCGGCGCTCGGTCGTGTAGCTGAGGAAGGTCGGGATCTCGGCGCCGCCGGCCGGCAGGGCGCCGATCGGGAAGCCGAAGGCGGTGCCGCGCAGCCAGGGCTTCCACGACCGCTTCCAGTCCTCCTTCGTCATCCAGAGCGAACCCTTGATGGGGATCGGCTTCTCCGGCGCGTAGAGGTGGCGGGAGGCGACGAAGAGCGCCTCGCCGACCGCGAAGAGGCCGACGGCGAGCGTCGTCACCTCGATGCCGTCGAGAAGGTCGGGCACGCCGAAGGTGAGGCGCGCCTTGCCGGTCAGCTGGTCGATGCCGATGAGGCCGAGGAAGAGGCCGATGGCGAGGCTGGTGAGGCCGCGCAGCGGGGACGAGCCGAAGGTGGCCGCCACCGTGACGAAGGCGAGGACCATCAGGGCGAAATAGTCCCACGGCCCGAAATTGACCGCCAGGCGCACCAGGATGGGCGCGAGGAAGGCGAGGCCGATCGTGGCGATGAGGCCGGCGACGAAGGAGCCGATGGCGGCCGTGGCGAGCGCGGGGCCGCCGCGGCCGGCGCGGGCCATCTTGTTGCCTTCGAGAGCGGTGACGACGGACGCGCTTTCGCCCGGCGTGTTGAGGAGGATCGCCGTGGTCGAGCCGCCATACATGCCGCCGTAGTAGATGCCGGCGAACATGATGATCGAGCCGCCGGGATCGAGGCGGAAGGTGACGGGCAGGAGCAGCGCCACCGTGAGCGCCGGTCCGATGCCCGGCAGCACGCCGACCGCCGTGCCGAGCAGCACGCCGATGCCGGCGAAGAGGAGGTTCATCGGTTCCAGGGCGACGAGGAAGCCCGAGCCGAGAGCGAAGAAGGAATCCACCCTGCGCCTCCTAGAAGAGCCGCTCGAGCGGACCTTCGGGAAGGGTCAGCGTCAAGAGGTTGTTGAACAGAAGGAAGACGAGCAGGCTGAGAACGAAGCCGATGGCGAGATCGGCCACGATCGCCTTGCGGCCGAAGGCGCGCGCCGTGAAGGCGAAGAGGAGCGTCGAGCCGAGGACGAAGCCGGCGCCGAGCCAGATGCAGGCGATCAGCGCCAGAAGGCCGCCGCTGACCCAGCCGAAGGCCTTCCAGTCCGCCTCGTCGGGCTCGGGCAGGCCTTCGCGGAAGGCGCTGATGAAATGTCCGATGCCCAGAAGCGCGAGGAAGACCGAGACCACGTAGGGCATGGCCGCGGGGCTGATGCCGTAGGTGAAGCCGGCCTTCAGGCGGCTGGCATCGAATGCGGTGACGCCTGCCGCCACGAACAGCAGGATGCCGACGACGAGCGCCGGCCTGTCGAATTTCTTTCCACTCGCCATGCTCAAGGCGATACCCCTTCAGATCCGATCCCCAGATGTGGAAGAGGGCGCCGAAGCGCCCCCTGCCGATCTCAAGACCCCGTTCAGTTGACGAGGCCAATGCTCTTCAGGATCTCGGTGATACGGGCGTTCTCCGAGGTGATGTAGGCGGTGAACTCTTCCGAGGGCATGTAGTAGTCCGTCCAGCCGCGGGCCTTCAGCGTCTCGGCCCACTCGGGCGACTTGACGGTGGCTTCCACGGCGGAGGCGAGCTTGGCCTTGTCCTCGGCGGCGAGGTCCGGGCCGGCGAAGAGGCCGCGCCAGTTGATCAGCTCGACTTCGACGCCCTGCTCTTTGAGGGTCGGCACGTCGACGCCGGCCATGCGCTCGGGGCCCGAGACGCCGAGGGCGCGCAGCTCGCCCGACTTGATCTGGCCCTCGAACTCGCCGTAGCCGGAGATGCCCGCGGTCACGCGGCCGCCGAGCATGGCGGCGAGCGCCTCGCCGCCGCCGGAGAAGGCGACGTAATTGATCTTTGCGGGATCGGCACCGGCATCCTTGGCGATGAGGCCCGCGAGGATGTGGTCGGCGCCGCCGGCCGAGCCGCCGGCCCAGGTCGTGTTGGCGATGTCGTCCTTCAGGGACTTCTCGAGATCGGCCATCGTCTTGAGCGGCGAGTCCTTGGGGACGACGACGACGAGCGGCTCGCCGATGACGCGGGCGAGCGGCGTGACGGCCGAGAGGTCGACCGGCGCCTGGTTGGTCAGGATGGCGCCGACCATGACGAGGCCGCCGACGAGGAGCTGGTCGCCCTTGCCCTTGGCGTCGTTGGCGAACTGCGCGAGGCCGATCGTGCCGCCGGCACCGGGGACGTTGACCACCTGGACGCTCGTCGCCTGACCGGCCTTGGTCATGGCTTCCTGCAGGGCGCGGGCCGTGGAGTCCCAGCCCCCGCCGGCGGCGGCGGGCGCCACGATCTTCACGCTCGGCAGCGGCTCGGCCTGGACCGGCATGGCGGAGGTGGCGAGAGCCGCGGCAAGCGTGCCCGCGGTCGCGAGGCGACGGATGATGCCAAACATGAAATTCCTCCCGGGAAAGTAAGACGGCGTGCCGATCGACGGTGGATTGGGACCTTGCGCCAGACTTCGAAATGCACCGATGGAATTTTCCCGTCAAGCGGGCGCTCTCTTGACCCATGGCGCGAAGAGCGCAATCTCCCCATGCTTTTGCTTCACGGCCGTCGCCGACCGCAGTGCCGCGTCCCGCCGGCGGACCGCGATCGACCCGCGCGTCCCGGCGGCACGGCGCCGCAGTCCAAAGAGTTTCAAGCGTCTATTCCGCCGCCTGCGCCGACGGCTCGAAGGACGGGCGCACGAAGCCGCCGGTGCGTTCGGCGAGATACTGCATGAAGTCGTAGATCGGGCGCTCGAGATAGGAGAGATGGCCGGGCCTTGCGACCGCCGCACTCAACCCGCGATAGACCTTCTCCGTGCAGCCGCGATCCTCGACATTCACCTTGTCGAGCATGGTCTTCAGGAGCTTGAGATTCTCGGCCCCGCGCGGGTCCTCCAGGAAATCCGGCGAAAGGCCGCCGCCGAAGGTGATGTGCACCTGGCCCGGGCCCTTGGGATGCAGGGACAGATACCAGAAATAGCCGGGCGTCAGCGTCACGAGATGGCTCGGATAGATCGCCATCAGCGCCGTGGTCCGGCGCCAGTCGCCGGTGAGGCGCGTGTTGTCCGGATGGGCGTTGCCGATCGGCAGCGTCGCGTCCTTGATGATCCAATGGTAGTTGAAGGCTTCCAGCCCCGGCGGGCAGTCCATCTCCTCCAGCTTGTGCAGGGGGCCGATCGTGCCGGCATGGCAGACGGGCAGGTGGTAGCTCTCCATGAAGTTCTCGGCGAGCACCTTCCAGTTCGTGTCCCAGACATGCGTCTCGCGGAAGGACTCGACGTAGGTCTCCATGCCATATTGCGAGATCATCGCCTCGAGCGGGGCGAGCGCCTCGGCGACGCTCGGGCGCGTGGCGTCGAGAGTCACATAGACCCAGCCCAGCCATTCCTCGCAGCGGATCTGCGGCAGCGCGTAGTCGCCTTTGCAGAAGCCGGTCGTCGCCTGCATGAAGGGCGCGCCGCGCAGCGTGCCGTCGAGATTGTAGGTCCAGGCATGATAGGGGCAGACGATCGAGCGCACGTTGCCGGAGCCTTCGAGCAGGGTCGACATGCGGTGCAGGCAGACATTGGACAGGGCCCGCAGCACGCCCTCGCGATCGCGCAGGACGACGATCGGCTGGCCGGCGAGGTCGTAGGCGAGATAGTCGCCGGGCGACTTCAGCGAGGAGGCGCGGCCGACGCAGACCCATTCCTTGGCGAAGACGTCGGACAGTTCGCGCTCGACGAAATCCTCGTCCGTGTAGACGCTGGGCGGCATGGCCAGCGCGTCCTCGAAGGGGCGCGCGGCCGTGTCGAGCAGTTCGCGGACGGCCTTGATCTCGGACATGGCGACGGTCCCTCTCGCGGACGGAAAAGCGGAGCGGGCGAAGTCTGCCGCCCGATCTGGAAGAGTTCCAGGATAGTGCGGGCTTGAGCAGGCGGAAAACCTATTTATCCTCTCTCGGGAAAGGTTTTTCATGGTTCGTTTCACGCTGCGCCAATGCGCCTATTTCCGCGCCGTCGCCTGCGAGGGCGGGATCGCGCAGGCCGCGCGCGCGATGAACATCTCGCAGCCTTCCGTCGCGCAGGCGCTCGCCAAGCTGGAGGACGTGACGGGCCTGCGGCTCTTCGAGCGCCACCACGCCCGCGGCGCCACTCTGACGGCCGAGGGTCGGGCCTTCCTCGCCCATGTGGAGGCGCTGGAGCTCCAGGCCGAGCAGGTGGCGCGCGAGGCCGCCGCGCTCGCCGCCGAAGTCTCCGGCGAGATCCGCCTCGGCTGCTTCCATACGCTGGCCGCCTTCTATATGGCCGGGCTCGTGCGCTCGCATCTCGACGCCTATCCCGGCGTGCGCATCCGGGCGCAGGAACTGGGGCTCGCCCCGCTCGCCGACGCGCTGCGCGAGGGCAGCCTCGATGCCGGGCTGACCTACGATCTCGGCGGCGACCTTCGCGGGCTGGACCTGACGGAACTCGCCGCCATCCGCCCGTCGGTCGTCGTGGCGGCGGATCATCCCGTGGCGCGCCTGCCCTCGGTCTCGCTCAACGATCTCGGACGCGAGCCCTATGTCATGTTCGACGGGCCGGGCAGCCGCGGCTATTTCGAGGCGCTCCTCGCCGAGCACGCGATCGACCCGCCCGTCGCCTATGTCTCGACCTCGCTGGAGGCCGTGCGCAGCGCGGTCGGCAACGGGTTCGGCTTCACGCTCCTCGTCATGCATCCCGATTCGAACCTCAGCTACGACCGCAAGCCGCTCGCCGTCGTGCCGATCCGCGACGCCGTGCGCCCCCTGCGCATCGTCCTCGCCACGCGGGGCGGAGCGGCGCAGAGCGCGCTCGCCAGGCGCTTTGCGATCCACGCGCGCCAGCATTTCGAAAGCCGGCACGGATAGGCGCGCCGGCGCATCGCCGCCTGCCGCTCCCGCGCGCGGATCGCCATGCGCCGATTGCGTCCTGCGGAGCGCGCGGTCTAGAAGTCGGGTCCAATGCCGCGCCGAGGCTCCGGGAGGGAGCCGAGGCGGCGGCCTGTCTCGGGAGGACGGTGCATGGGCCTTGCCACGATGAAGGGGCCGGGGATCTTCCTCGCCCAGTTCGCAGGCGACGACGCGCCGTTCGATTCCTTCGACGCCATCTGCCGCTGGGCGGCCTCGCTCGGCTACAAGGGCGTGCAGATCCCGACCTGGGACGCGCGGCTCTTCGATCTCGACAAGGCCGCGGCCTCCAAGACCTATTGCGATGAGATCGCGGGCATCGCGAGCGGGCACGGCCTCTCCATCACCGAACTCTCGACGCATCTGCAGGGCCAGCTCGTCGCCGTGCACCCCGCCTACGACGCGGCCTTCGACGGTTTCGCGGCTCCCGCCGTGCGCGGCGATCCGAAGGCCCGGCAGGAATGGGCGAGCGAGCAGGTGAAGGCGGCGCTCACCGCCTCTCTGCATCTCGGGCTGGAGGCGCATGCCACCTTCTCCGGCGCGCTCGCCTGGCCCTATGTCTACCCCTGGCCGCAGCGTCCCGCCGGTCTCGTGGAGGCGGCCTTCGACGAGCTCGCGCGCCGCTGGCGCCCGATCCTCGACCATGCCGAGGAGGTGGGCGTCGACATCGCCTACGAAATCCATCCCGGCGAGGACCTCCATGACGGAGCCTCCTACGAGATGTTCCTGGACCGCGTCGGCCATCACGAGCGGGCCAATCTTCTCTACGACCCCTCGCATTTCGTGCTGCAGCAGCTCGACTACCTGCAATATATCGACATCTATCATGAGCGGATCCGCGCCTTCCACGTGAAGGACGCCGAGTTCAACCCGACCGGCCGGCAGGGCGTCTACGGGGGGTTCCAGTCCTGGGTCGACCGGGCCGGGCGCTTCCGCTCGCTGGGCGACGGGCAGGTCGACTTCTCCGCCGTCTTCTCCAAGCTCACGCAATACGGCTATCGCGGCTGGGCCGTGCTCGAATGGGAATGCGCGCTGAAGCATCCGGAGGACGGCGCGCGCGAGGGCGCCCCCTTCATCGACGCCCATATCATCCGCGTCACCGAACGCGCCTTCGACGACTTCGCGGGCGCCGGCGTCGATGCGGCCGCCAACCGGCGGATGCTGGGACTGGACTGACGTTTCGAGTAGCCAGAGGGAGGGCAGAGACATGGCCAACGAGGCAGGCGGCGTCGCGCCGCGCATCCGGCTCGGCATGGTGGGCGGCGGGCAGGGCGCCTTCATCGGGGGTGTCCATCGCATCGCCGCCCGCCTCGACGACCGCTACGATCTCGTGGCCGGCGCCTTCTCCTCGAACCCCGAACGCGCCAAGGCCTCGGCCGCCGATCTCCGCATCGACCCCGCGCGCGCCTATGCCGATTTCGCCGAGATGGCGCGGGCCGAGAGCCGGCGCCCGGACGGGATCGAGGCCGTCTCGATCGTCACGCCCAACCATGTCCACGCCCCGGCGGCCAAGGCCTTCCTGGAAGCGGGCATCCACGTCATCTGCGACAAGCCGCTCTGCGTGACGCTGGAGGAGGCGCGCGCGCTCGTCGCCCTGCAGGCGAGCACCGGGCGCATCTTCGCCGTCACCCACAACTATACCGGCTATCCGCTGGTGCGGCAGGCCCGCGCCATGGTCGCGGCCGGCGAACTCGGCCGCATCCGCCTCGTGCAGGTGGAGTATCCGCAGGACTGGCTGACCGAGCGCGCCGAGACCGGCGGCTCGAAGCAGGCCGAATGGCGCACCGATCCCGCGCGCACCGGCGCCGGCGGCGCGATCGGCGATATCGGCACCCACGCGCACAACCTCGCCGGGTTCGTCACGGGTCTGCGCACGAGCGAGCTTCTGGCGCAGCTGACGAGTTTCGTGGAGGGGCGCCCGGTGGACGACGACGCCCAGCTTCTCCTGCGCTACGAGGGCGGCGCGCGCGGCATGCTCTGGGCGAGCCAGGTCGCCGTCGGCCACGAGAACGGGCTGAAGCTGCGCGTCTTCGGCGAGAAGGGCGGTCTCGAATGGCTGCAGGCGGAGCCGAACCACCTCTGGTTCACGCCCTTCGGCAAGCCCAAGCAGCTTCTGACGCGCGGCGGGGCCGGCGCATGGGGCGAGGCGGCGCGCGTCACGCGGATCCCGAACGGCCACCCGGAAGGTTACCTGGAGGCCTTCGCCACGATCTACAGCGAGATCGCCCAGGCGATCGAAGCCAGGCGCTCGGGCGTGCCGCTCGATCCCGCCGTGACCTTCCCGACCGTCGCGGACGGTTTCGAGGGCATGGCCTTCATCGCGGCGGCCGTGCGCTCCTCGCAGGCCGGCAACGTGTGGACGCCGGTCGAGACCGCCTGAGAGGCGGCCCGCGACCTTTCCACCGCCCGCACCGTATCCGATCTTGACGGCCGCCCCGGGGCGGCCGTATATCGCCGCATCGTTCGGTGGATCGCATCCCCGACGGGCGCGTAGCTCAGCGGGAGAGCACCTCGTTCACACCGAGGGGGTCACAGGTTCGATCCCTGTCGCGCCCACCATTCCTACCGGAACAGTCCTCGACGGATCCGGGCGCCTGCAGAGGCGCATGACTGCTCTCGCGGCCTGTTTCCGGCGCGCCATCCGCTCTTCGAATCGTCCGTTTGCCGCGAAGTCTCCGGTCGATTGCCGTCCGGCACCGTGCTACGCATCGCCCGCGCAACGGAGGGCGACGATGCGGCTCGAGATCGAGCGGAAATTCCTGGTGACCGGCGACGGGTGGAGCCGACACATCGTGTCGCGGCATATCCTGCGCGACGGACTGATCAGCCAGACGGATCGCGGCAAGGTGCGCGTGCGGATCGACGCCGAGCGGGCCTGGCTGACCGTGAAGGGCGCGCGTTCGGGAATTGCCCGAGCCGAATACGAATACGAAATCCCGCTCGAGGACGCGGAGGAGATGCTGCGCAACGTCTGTCGCGGCCAGTTGATCGAGAAGACGCGCTTCTGCGTCCTGGACGCCGGACATCTCTGGACGATCGACCGTTTTCATGGCCGGCTGGAAGGCGTGGTCTGGGCGGAGATCGAGCTGCAGGCGGCCGACGAGGTCTTCGAGCGGCCGGACTGGGTCGGCGAGGAAGTGACGGCGGACCCGCGGTTCCGGCAGACGAACCTTCTCGACCTGTGCGCCAGCGGACCGCTTTCCATCACGATGGAGACGCTGTTTTCCGCAGCTTCCGACACGGCGGGGCATTCGGCGGCACCGCTCGGCGTCCTGCACGCGGCAAAGTTCTGACAGGCCTCGTCACGGTGCCTCGACCGTCGTGACGGACCGCCCCGCAGTGACCGGAGGAGCGATCCGGCCGCGACGCTCCCCCGATTCGTGCGGCGATGGTCAGCCCGTGTAGTCTTCGCCGTTCTCGTTCAGCGGCCGATCCTCGGCCTGCTGGCGGACGGCTTCCTCCAGATCGTTGAGCCCGTCCTCGGTCTCGCCGTAGCCGGACATATCGTCCGCCTCCGTGATCTCGCTCATCGGCTGCGTCGCGATATCGACGGTCACGTCCTCGTCGTCGGCGAGCGTCTCGGGCTCCACATCGGCCGGATCGCGTTCGGCCTCGGTCGTCGCGCTCTCCAGGAGGGCGCGATCTTCGGGGCTGAGCGGGCTGTCGTCGGCGAAACGGCCGGCATGGCCGGAGACGGGATCGCGCTGCTCGGGAAATTCCTTGGGCATCTTGGCTCCGTTCGGATCTGTCAGCGACGCGGGGCGCGCTTGGTCTTGGCGAGTGTCGCTCCCGGTGCTTCCGCGCCCACCGACTCGCTCTCCTCGACGTCGCGGGCATTGTCCCAGCTCGGGCCGCGGGCCGCGTCGCCCTCGTCGGTCAGGCCGGGGAACTCGCCCTGGTTCTCGAAGGCGATGGCAGGCTCGACCGGATCGTCGACCGTCTCGGCGAGCGGCTGGAGCGTGTCGGAGAAGCTCTCCTTGATCGCGACGATCTCCTTGGCCTGTTCCCAATGGCTCTGGCTGCGGCCCTCCGGGCGCCCTTCGGCTTCCCAGAGCTCGTGCGCCTTCGCGCGGATCTTCTCGTCGTCGTCCATCACCGTCTCCTCTTTCGCTCGGTGGCCGACAGGGTCCGTCGCCTTCGATCGTGGCAGATGAACACGGGGGCCGGGCCGGAGGTTCCTGCGCTGGCAGGACGGTCGGTCGCCCGGTCAGCCGGCAGAGGTCCGCCGGCCGGTGCCCGCTTCCGCCAGCAGCCGGTCGAGAAGGGCGGCGTCCAGTTGGTCGTAATGGGCGATGATCGTCGTTGCCCGCTCGCGCGCCCGCGGTTCGGGGTCGTAGCCGAAGTCGAGAAGGATGGAGGGCACGCCGGCATTGGCGGCGGCGTCTATGTCGGTGGACGTGTCGCCGATCATCACGCTGCGCTCCCTTGCGCCCCGGGCGCGATCGATCGTGCCGAGGAGATGGCCGGCGTCCGGCTTGCGCGTGGCGAACGTGTCGGCGCCGCAGACGGCCTCGAACCGATGCGACAGGCCGAGCGCCGCGATCAGCTTCACGGCGAAGCGCTCGTATTTGTTGGTGCAGATGGCGAGGCGCCAACCGGCCGCCTCCAGCCGGTCCATGGCCTGGAGCACGCCGGGAAAGGGGCGCGAGTCCACCGCGATGTTCTCGGCGTAATGCTCGAGGAAGCGGGCGACCTCGCGGTCCAGCGCCGCGCCCTCGATCGTGCGCCCGTCCCATTCGTAGGCTTTCGCGAGCATGACGCGCGAGCCGTGGCCGGCATGCGGGCGCACGCGCTCAAGCGGCAGCGCGCCCATGCCGGCGCTCGCCAGGCAATGGTTGAGGCTGGCGCACAGGTCGGGCGCGGTGTCGACGAGCGTGCCGTCGAGATCGAAGACGGCGACGGGGGGCAGCATGGGCACTCCTTTGGCGCACGAGGGCGCCCCTTCCTGCGCCGCCGCCGCGACCTCCGTCAACGCGGCGTCGGGCCGCCGTCATCGACAGGATGCGCGTTTCTCGGCTAAAGCGGGCGACGAGACCGGGAGACGAGGACAGCACGACCATGGCCGATGCCGCGGAACTGAAGACCATGGCGGCCCGGGCCGCGCTCGAGCGCGTCGAGACCGGCATGAAGCTCGGCATCGGCACGGGCTCGACGGCCGAAGCCTTCGTCAAGCTCCTCGCCGAGAAGGTGAAGGCCGGCCTTTCGATCACCGGCGTCGCCACCTCCGACCGCACGGAGAAGCTGTGCCGGGCGCTCGGCGTGCCGACCGCGACGCTGGAGCAGCTTCCCATGCTCGATCTCACCATCGACGGGGCCGACGAGGTGGACGGGCAGCTCCGCCTCATCAAGGGCGGCGGCGGGGCGCTCCTGCGCGAGAAGATCGTGGCGACCGCCTCCAAGCGCATGATCGTGATCGCCGACGCGACGAAGAAGGTGGACACGCTGGGCGCCTTCCCGCTGCCCATCGAGATCAACGGCTTCGGCATGATGGCGACCTATCTCGCCATCCGCGGCGCCGCCGGACGGCTCGGCCTGCCCGACACCGTCACCCTGCGCCGGGCGGGCGAAAGCCCCTTCATCACCGACAGCGGCCATCTCATCCTCGACGCATCTTTTGGCCGCATTCCGGAGCCAGAAGCGCTCTCGCGCGCGCTTCACGACATCCCGGGCGTGGTCGAGCACGGGTTGTTCCTCGGCATCGCCCAGGAGGCGATCCTGGCGGGCGAAGACGGGGTCGAGACGATGGTCGCGCCTTGAGCGGCGGAGCCGAGATCGCCTCGGCCGCTTGCCAGAGCCCCCGCCCATCCAATAGTGACCGGTGCGGCCGTATCCGACGCGGCGCAGTCAGCAATGGAGACCGACGTTCCATGATCTTGTGCGAATCGACGCGCCGCGGGTTCTTCGCTGCCGCGACCATCGCGATGATGGCGATCGCGCCGGCGGCGGCGCAGGACATCAGCGCCTCGCATCTCGCCGCCGCCCGTCAGGCCGTCTCCGCGATCGACGCGACCGAGCAGTTCGACTCGATCCTTCTGAACTCCGCCACCCAGATCAAGGCGGAGCTGATCGTGAACAACCCGAACCTGCAGAACGAGATCTCCAACATGGTCGACGACAAGGCGCTGGCGCTCGCCCCGCGCCGCGCCGACCTCGAGAACGAGGTCGCGCGCGTCTACGCCAAGCTCTTCACCGAGCAGGAGCTGACGGAGATCGCCCAGTTCTACTCTTCCGAGGCCGGCAAGAAGCTCATCAAGCAGGGCCCCGCCGCCACGCGCGAGATGGTGCAGGCCGCCGACATCTGGTCCACGGGCATCATGCGCGACCTGCGCTCGCAGACGCTGACCGCCATGCGCGAACTGACGGCCGGCACCGAGAATGCCGAGCCGACCGGCGCCGCCGCCCCGGCCAGCGGCAACGCCACGCAGTGACGGGCGCGCCGCAGCGCCTGTAAAGCAGGGACGGGGCGGTCGGATCGGCCGCCCTTTTTCGTGTCGCGAGGGAAGGGACATCTCGTGAGCCAGTACGACTACGACCTCTTCGTCATCGGCGGCGGCTCGGGCGGCGTGCGCGCCGCGCGGCGCGCCGCGCTCCTGGGCAAGCGCGTGGCCATCGCCGAGGAGTTCCGCTACGGCGGCACCTGCGTCATCCGCGGCTGCGTGCCCAAGAAGCTCCTCGTCTACGCCTCGCAGTTCTCCGAGGCCTTCGAGGACGCGCGCGGCTACGGCTGGACGGTGGGCGAGACGAGCTTCAGCTGGGAAGAGCTCATCGCCAACAAGGACCGCGAGATCGACCGTCTGGAGCGCGTCTACCGCACCAATCTCGACAAGGCCGGCGTCCACACGCTGGAGAGCCGGGCCGTCCTCGAGGGGCCGCACGAGATCCGCATTCTCGCCACCGGCAAGCTCGTGACGGCGGACCGGATCGTCATCGCCGTCGGCGGGCGGGCGAACCCCCATCCCGGGCTCGAGGGCGCGCAGCACTGCATCACCTCCAACGAGGCCTTCCACCTGAAACGTCTGCCCAAGTCGATCGTGATCCTCGGCGGCGGCTATATCGCGGTCGAGTTCGCCAACATCTTCCTCGGCCTCGGCTGCAAGGTCACGCTCGTCTATCGCGGCAACGAGATCCTGCAGGGCTTCGACGACGATCTGCGCCACGAACTGCATCAGGCCATGGTCAAGAAGGGCATGTCCGTGCGCTGCCGCGACACGCTGTCGAAGGTCGTCCAGAAGCCGGACGGTCGCTTCGAGGCCCATTGCCAGAGCGGCGACATCCTCGACGCGGACGAGGTGATGCTCGCCATCGGGCGCAAGGCCAACACCGAGAATCTCGGCTGCGCGGCCGCGGGCGTCGATCTCGACGATCGCGGCGGCGTGGTGGTGGACGACTATTCGCGCAGCTCCGTCCCCAACATCTACGCCATCGGCGACGTG
The DNA here is from genome assembly GCF_001425575.1 of Aurantimonas sp. Leaf443. GTDB lineage: Bacteria > Pseudomonadota > Alphaproteobacteria > Rhizobiales > Rhizobiaceae > Leaf443. The sequence goes on from NZ_LMRD01000006.1 coordinate 623,162, forward strand.
ACGCACCGCGTGCAGCTGACACCGGTCGCCATCCACGAGGCCATGTGCTTCGTGGAGACCGAGTTCCGCAACAACCCGACCAAGCCCGACTACGACACGATCCCGACCGCGGTCTTCTCGCAGCCCGAGATCGGCACCGTCGGACTCACCGAGGCGCAGGCCGCCAAGGCCTACGAGGAGGTCGAGATCTATCGCGCGAGCTTCAAGCCCATGCGCCACACGCTGTCGGGCCGCGACGAGCGCACCTTGATGAAGCTCGTCGTGGACGCCGCCTCGCAGGTCGTCGTCGGCGCCCACATTCTGGGCCCGGACGCGGGCGAACTCGCGCAGGTTCTCGGCATCTGCGTGAAGGCCGGGCTCACCAAGGCGCAGTACGACGCCACGATGGCCGTTCACCCCACCGCCTCGGAGGAGCTTGTGACCATGTACGAGCCGACCTACCGGCTGAAGCGCGGCGAGAAGATCGCCGCCTGACGCCTGACGCGCGGCCCCATGCCGTTTTGCGCCCCGGCCGGCTTGATCGGGGCGCGGCAAGGGCTCTAAGCCCTTGCCCATGGATATTCACCAAGATCATCCCGACCTTGCCGAACTTGCGCGCGAGGGCCGCGTCGTCGCCTATTTCGGCTATGGATCGCTCGTCAACAAGCGGACGCTGCGCACCAAGTTCCTGGGGATCCGCCGCGCGAGCCTCGTCGGCTGGCGCCGCCTCTGGCTGCCGCGCATCGCCAACGCGGATATGGCGCTCCTGTCCGTGCGGCCGGACGAGACGGGCGAACTCCAGGGCGTCGTCGTCTACGACCTCGCCGACCACCTGCCGGCCGTCGACGAGCGCGAGGCGGGCTATGCCCGGCGCGTGGTCGAGCTCGACCGGCTGACGATCGAGCGCGCGCCGGTGAAGGACGTGCCGCTCTATGTCTACGAGGCGCTGCGCGACGACGAGACGGCGGCCGACACGGGCGCGGCCATCCTGCAATCCTATCTCGATGCGGTGATGCAGGGCTTCCTGACGCTTTACGGAGAGCCGGGCGTGGAGCGTTTCGTGGAGGAGACCGAGGGATTCGAGACGCGCCTCCTGACGGACCGGGGCGCGGCGCGCTATCCGCGCGCCGTCGATCTCACCGCCGAGGAAGCCGGGCTCTTCGACAGGCTGGTGAGCCGGCGGGGCGCGGCGTTCGTCGCCGACCTCTGATCCCGTCGGCGAAGATGACAAATGCGCGCCGCGGTGCTTTAAGGCGCCCATCCGCAAGGGATCGAACGCCTTTTCGATGACCCTTGCCGGAAACGATCGAGACGATCGCGATCAGGAGGACGGCCGGCGACCCGGCCGGGAGTGATGCCATGGCGAAGGACTGGAACCCGTCGAGCTGGCGCTCGAAGCCCATCGAGCAGGTGCCGGACTATCCGGATCCCGCGATGCTGGCCGAGACCGAGAAGAAGCTCGCGAGCTTTCCCCCGCTCGTCTTCGCGGGCGAGGCGCGCAAGCTGACGCGCGCGCTCGGCGAAGTCGCCGAAGGCCGCGGCTTCGTGCTGCAGGGCGGCGACTGCGCCGAGAGCTTCGCCGAGCACGGCGCCGACAACATCCGCGACTTCTTCCGCGCCTTCCTGCAGATGGCCGTCGTCCTCACCTTCGCGGCCGCCCAGCCCGTGGTGAAGATCGGCCGCATCGCCGGCCAGTTCGCCAAGCCGCGCTCCTCGGGCACCGAGACGCGCGGCGGCGTGACGCTGCCGGCCTATCGCGGCGACATCGTCAACGGCATCGAGTTCGACGAGGCCTCCCGCATCCCGAATCCGGAGCGCCAGCTCGAGGCCTACCGCCAGTCGGCCGCGACGCTGAACCTCCTGCGCGCCTTCGCGCAGGGCGGCTACGCCAATCTCGACAACGTGCACCAGTGGATGCTCGGCTTCGTTTCCGGCAGCCCCGAGGCCGAGCGCTACAGCGCGCTCGCCGACCGCATTTCCGAGACGATGAACTTCATGCGGGCCATCGGTATCGACGCCGAGACGCATCCGAGCCTGCGCGAGACGGATTTCTTCACGAGCCACGAGGCGCTGCTTCTCGGCTACGAGGAGGCGATGACGCGCGTCGATTCCACGTCCGGCGACTGGTATGCCACGTCCGGCCACATGATCTGGATCGGCGACCGCACGCGCCAGGAGGCCAACGCCCATCTGGAATATTGCCGCGGCATCAAGAACCCGGTCGGTCTCAAATGCGGCCCCTCGATGGACGCCGACGGGCTGCTGCGCCTCATCGACATCCTGAACCCGGAGAACAAGGCCGGTCGCCTGACGCTCATCACCCGCTTCGGCCACGACAAGGTGGAGGCCCATCTGCCGCGGCTCATCCGGGCGGTGGAGCGCGAGGGGCGCAAGGTCGTCTGGTCCTGCGACCCGATGCACGGCAACACGATCACGCTCAACCACTACAAGACCCGGCCCTTCGACCGCATTCTCTCGGAGGTGAAGTCCTTCTTCGACGTGCATCGCGCCGAGGGCACGCATGCGGGCGGCATCCATGTCGAGATGACCGGCAAGGACGTGACGGAATGCACGGGCGGCGCGCGCGAGGTGACGGCGGACGACCTGTCGGACCGCTACCACACCCATTGCGATCCCCGGCTCAACGCCAATCAGGCGCTGGAACTCGCCTTCCTCGTCGCCGAACTGGTGAAGAAGGACCACGCCGCGACGCCGCAGGCCCGCGCCGCCAACGGCTGAACGCCATGAAAACGGTGAACGATCCGTGCGATCGTTCACCGCTTCTGCCGGTCCCGAGGGGTCGCTAGGGTGAGGTCTCCAAGGAGCCCCGCCATGACGACCCAGCCGAGCCTCTTCATCTCCCACGGATCGCCGGATGTCGCGATCGCCGAGACGCGGGCCACCGTTTTCCTGCGGCGCCTCTCCGCCGAGATCGAACGGCCGGACGCGATCATCGTGGCCAGCGCCCATTTCGAGGCCCGCGATCACGTCCTCGTTTCCGGCGACGCCGAGCCCGAGACGATCCACGACTTCGGCGGCTTCGATCCGCGGCTCCACGAGATGCGCTATCCGGCGCCCGGTGCTCCCGGCCTTGCGGCAGAGGTGGCGCAGAGCCTTGCCGATCATGGCCAGCGCGCCGGCATCGCCCGCCGGCGCGGCTTCGACCACGGCACCTGGGTGCCGCTGATCCTTGCCTTTCCCGACGCCGACATTCCCGTCGTCCAGGTCTCCGTCGATCCCGGAAAGGGGCCCGAGCATCACCGGGCGGTGGGCGAGGCGCTGGCGCCCTTTCGCCGGCGCAACATGCTCGTCGTCGGCTCGGGCTCCTTCACGCATAATCTGCGCGAGGCCTTCGCGCGCATCCGTAGCGGCGAGCGCGAGGCGGCGACGCCGGACTGGGTTTCCGCCTTCTCGGACTGGATGACGCAGCGCCTCGTCGCGGGCGACCGCGAGGCGCTGGCCGCCTACCGCACGCGCGCGCCCTTCGCCCGCGAGAACCACCCGACCGACGAGCACCTGATGCCGCTCTATGTCGCGCTGGGCGCGGCCGGCGAGGGCGCGGGCGCGCGCAAGCTGCACGAGAGCCGAGATTTCGGCGTCCTGGCGATGGAGGCCTTCGCCTTCGCCTGAACGAGGTCAGGACCCGTAGCCGCGCGCCATGGCGGCGGCGAAAACCGGCAGGAGGGCGAAGAGCGCGATCTCCAGCCAGAGGATGCGCCGCAGGCGTTCGATCTCGGCGGGCTCGGGGCCTTCGCCCGTCTTCTTCCAGCGGGCGAAGGCGCGCGTCGGGGCGATCGAGAGAAGGCCGATGACGCCGAACGTGCCGATCTTGACCCAGAAGAAGAGATTGGCGCCGTAGGTGTCCCAGCCCTTTTCGGCATAGACCGCGCGCAGGAAGCCGATGGCGAGGATGGCGACCGCGAGCGCTCCGTAGCCGGCGTCGAGCGAGGAGAGGCGACGCGCGGCCACGCCGTCCATCCCGGGGCGCAGCGCCGCGAGTTCGGCCGCCAGCACGCCGGCCAGCGCGAAGACGGCGAGGTGATGGGCGACGGCGAGCGTCAGGTCGAACATCGGCGGGCTCCGGTCGGCGCGGCGAGCGTGAGGGGCCGCGCCCGGCGCGTCAAGCCGGGCGCCGTCAGTCCTCGGAGGGCTCGTCGCCGGTGCGGCGCCGTTCGAGGAAGGCCGGCCCCCACTGGCGCCACGCGAACCAGAGCGTCAGGCCGATGGCGATCACGACGAGAACGATGCCGACGCCGCGCTCCATCACCTCCAGGCGCGCGAAGACCGAGCCGATGGAATAGCCGAAGACGTAGCCGATCGTGGTGAAGATGCCGGCCCAGAGCCCCGCGCCGATGAAGTTCAGCCCGATGAAGCGCGGCACGGAGATGCGCGACATGCCGAGCGCGATGAGGCCGGGCACGCGCAGACCGTAGATGTAGCGGTTCACGATGACGAAGAAGGCCTGGTAGCGTTCGACCAGCCGGATCGCCTTGCTGAACTTCTCCTTCTCGCGCCAGCGCCTGACCCAGCGATGGTTGGAGGAGTAGCGCGCGAAGAGGAAGACGGCGAGATCGCCGAAGAAGGAACCGACGAAGGCGAGCGCGATCATCGCCTCGAGAGCGTAGGAGCCGCGATAGGCCAGGAATCCGCCGATGATCGCGAAGACCTCGCCTTCGAAGAACGTGCCGGCCAGAACGATGACGGGGCCGAACTGCGAGATGAGCCCAAGGATTTCGTACACGGCAACTCCACACGTCCGCGGGATCGCGGTCCCGGCGCCGGGGAACCGTTGTCTCGGGGGCTTCTGACGGCGCTTCTTGCAGAGTTTTGAGGCGTGAAAAAGGGGCTTTCGCCGGTTTCGCCGCCGCTCGCCCCAAAGAGGTCTCGCCTCCGGCAGGTTCTTCCCCGGCTCCCCCCCCGGGAGCTTGAGCGGAACCTGCCGAATCAGCGCGGGTCCGCCCCGTCCCCCCGGCCGAGCCGCGCCTCGATCCGGCCGAGCCGTTCGGCGATCTCGGCGAGGAGCATGCGTGTCGTGTCCGTCTCGTCGCGTCGCATGGCGTCCAGCTTGTCGTGCAGCGCCAGGATCTCGATCTCGGCCTTCAGGTTCACCTCGTAGTCGTGGCTCATGTCGCGCCGGTCGCGCTCGGCCGCGCGGTTCTGGCTCATCATGATGATCGGTGCCTGGATGGCGGCGACCATGGAGAGGATGAGGTTCAGGAAGATGAAGGGGTAGGGGTCGAAGGGCGGCCCCAGCACGGCCGTGACGTTGACGACGGCCCAGAGAACGAGAAAGGCGAGGAAGCACAGGATGAAGGTCCAGGAGCCGCCGATGCGCGCGATCTCGTCGGAGACGCGCTGGCCGAAGGTGGAGTCGGCGGCGATGCGTTCGGAGACGTCGGTGGCGATGGTCGTGCCGGCCCGGGCGCTGTCGAGGACGCGCCGCTCCTCCTGCCCGAGCGCGGCATAGGGACGCCCGAACCGGCGCCTTGCCTCCTCGTCGTGGACCTTCGTCGTCATGGCGCTTCTGGCCTCGGCTCGCCGGGGCAGGGCTCGCCTCCCGGCCATGGGGTTGTTAAGACGACCGCAACCCGTTCGGGGCGCTTTCGTCCCGTTCCCTCTACCAGACTTCGGAGTGGCGCGTGACGACACAAGGGCGCTTGCGACTGGCGATCGCGCAGTTGAACCCCGTGGTGGGCGATGTCTCCGGCAATCTCGCGCTGGCGCGGCGGGCCCGCGCCGAGGCCGCCGCCGCGGGCGCCGATCTCGTCCTGTTCACCGAACTCTTCCTCGCCGGCTATCCGCCGGAGGACCTCGTGCTGAAGCCCGGCTTCGTCTCGGCCTGCATGGCGGCGGTGGAGACGCTGGCGGGCGAGACGGCGGATGGCGGGCCGGGCGTCATCATCGGCGCGCCGCAGCGCACCAAGGACGGGCTCTTCAACGCCGTCGCCGTGCTCGACGCGGGCGAGGTGATCGCCTGGCGGGCCAAGGTGGACCTGCCGAACTACGGCGAGTTCGACGAGAAGCGCGTGTTTCAGGCCGGGCGGATGCCGGGGCCGGTGAGCTTTCGCGGCATCCGGCTCGGCATTCCCGTCTGCGAGGACATCTGGGGCGATCTCGGCGTCTGCGAGACGCTCGCCGAATCGGGCGCCGAGATCCTGCTCGTGCCGAACGGCTCGCCCTTCTACCGCGCCAAGATGGACGTGCGGCACCAGGTGGCGCTGCGCCAGGTGATCGAGACCGACCTGCCGCTCGTCTACGCCAACTATGCCGGCGCGCAGGACGAGCTCGTCTTCGACGGCGGCTCCTTCGCCTTCGACGCCGACCGTCAGCTCGTCTTCCAGCTGCCGCAGTTCGAGACCGGGCTTTTCTATTCGGACTGGCTGCGCGAGCCGGACGGCTGGACCTGCGCGACGCGCAGCTTCGCCGAGCTTCCCGACGGCGAGGAGGCCGTGTGGCGCGCCTGCGTCGTCGGCCTTCGCGACTATGTCGACAAGAACCGCTTCAAGTCCGTGGTGCTCGGCCTGTCCGGCGGCATCGATTCGGCGATCGTCGCCGCCATGGCGGTGGACGCGCTGGGGGCGGACCGCGTGCATTGCGTGATGCTGCCCTATCGCTACACGGCGACCGAGAGCCTGGAGGACGCGCAGGGCTGCGCGGCGGCGCTCGGCGTGCGCTACGACGTGGTGCCGATCGCCGAGCCCGTCGAGGGCTTCCTCTCCGCGCTGGCGCCGCTTCTCAAAGGAACGAGCGCCGACGTGACGGAGGAGAATCTCCAGAGCCGCACGCGCGGCACGATCCTGATGGCGATCTCCAACAAGTTCGGCGCCATGGTCCTGACCACCGGCAACAAGAGCGAGATGAGCGTCGGCTATGCCACGCTCTACGGCGACATGAACGGGGGCTTCAACCCGATCAAGGATCTCTACAAGACCGAGGTCTTCCGCCTCGCGCGCTGGCGCAACGAGAACCGGCCCGCCGGCTCGCTCGGGCCGGACGGCGTGGTCATCCCGCCGCGCATCATCGAGAAGCCGCCCTCGGCGGAACTGCGGCCGGACCAGAAGGACGAGGATTCCCTGCCGCCCTACGACGTGCTCGACGCGATCCTCGAGCATCTCGTGGAGAACGAGGGCGGCATCGACGACCTCACCGCGCGCGGCTTCGACCGCGACACGGTGCGCCATGTCGAGCGTCTTCTCTACATCGCCGAATACAAGCGCCGGCAGTCGGCGCCGGGCACCAAGATCACGCGCAAGAATTTCGGCCGCGACCGGCGCTATCCGATCGTCAACCGCTTCCGGCTCGGCGCATGAGCGGGATGGAGATCCCGCCGCTGCCGCAACTGGCGCAAGGGGCCGCGCTCGTCGGGCTCCTGTTCCTCCTGCGCCTCTACCTCGCGCTGCGGCGCATCGCGGGCGCTCGCGGCACGCGCGTCTCGTTCGCCGACGTGACGGCGGTGCGCGTGGAGAATGCCTTCGGCCGCGAGAACGAGCCTGATCGGCGCTACGCCGCGCGCCAGCTGGCCGTGGCGACGGTGCTCCTCGTCCTTGCGGCCATCCTCTACGCCGTCCTCCTCTTCGCCTGGCTGCGCGGCGCGCCGCTCGGCTGAGGCTCCGCCCGCGGGCAGGGCGATTGTCGGCGCCGCGCCGGTGACGTAAGCCGGGCCCATGACCGTCATCGTCCGCTTCGCCCCGTCGCCCACCGGCTATCTCCACATCGGCAACCTGCGCCCGGCGCTGTTCAACTGGCTCTACGCCCGGCGCTTCGACGGCCGCTTCCTGCTGCGGCTGGACGACACGGACCGCCAGCGCTCCCGTCGCGACTATGCCGAGGCCATCGCCGAAGACCTCGCCTGGATCGGCATCGCGCCGCACGCGGCCTTCGCCCAGTCCGACCGCCTCGCGCTCTACGACGCGGCGGCCGAGCGGCTGAAGGCGGCGGGCCATCTCTACCCCGCCTACGAGACGGCCGAGGAACTGGAGCTGAAGCGCAAGCGGCGCATGGCGCGGGGCCTGCCGCCGGTCTACGGCCGCGAGGCGCTGCGGCTGACGGCGCAGGACCATGCGCGCCTCGCCGCCGAGGGCCGGCGCCCGCACTGGCGCTTCCGCCTGCCGAACTTCGCGGCCGACCCGTTCTCGCCCGAACGCACGCAGATCCACTGGGACGACGTGGTGCGCGGCCGCCAGACCGTCGACCTCGCCTCCCTCTCAGACCCCGTGCTGGTGCGCGAGGACGGCACCTATCTCTACACGCTGCCCTCCGTCATCGACGACGGGGAGACCGGCGTCACCCATGTCCTTCGCGGCGACGACCACGTGACCAATACCGGCGTGCAGATCGCCCTGTTCCAGGCGCTCGGCCACGGCGTGCCGGCTTTCGGGCATTTCAATCTCCTGACGACGATCGACGGCGAGGGCCTTTCCAAGCGCACCGGCGCGCTCTCGCTGCGCAGCCTGCGCGAGGCCGGCTACGAGCCGATGGCCGTCGCCTCGCTCGCGATCCTCTCCGGCCTGCCCGGCTCGATCGAGGCCATGCCCGACCTCGACGCGCTGGAGAAACGCGTCGCCTTCGACCACGTCTCGGCTTCGAGCTCGAAGTTCGACCCCGCCGAGCTCGACCGTCTGAACGCGGCGCTCGTGCACGAGGCGCCGCTCGATGCCGTCGCGCCGCGCCTCGCCGCCATGGGCGTGCCGCCGGAGAGCGCCGCGGCCTTCTGGGACGCCGTGAAGGCCAATTGCGTCAAGGTGTCCGACGCGGCGGAATGGGCGGGGATCGTCTTCTCGGACGGGTTCCGCGCGCCCGAGCCCGCGCCGCAGGACGCGGCCGTGCTGCGGGCGGCGCTGGACCTCCTGCCGCAGGGCCCGTTCGACGGCGCGACGTGGAAGGCCTGGACCAATGCGGTGAAGGCGGCCACCGGCGCCAAGGGCCGCGCGCTCTTCATGCCGCTGCGCCTGGCGCTGACCGGCCTCGACCACGGCCCGGAACTCGCCGCCCTCCTGCCGCTCGTCGGGCGCGAGCGCACGGCGAAGCGGCTTCTCGCGCAGGGCGGCTGAGCCGCCGCGCGTCGGGGCGGCCGGAGCGCGCCTTCAGCCCTCCCGGTCGCCCTGCACCACCTGCGCGACCGCGATCGCCGCCATGTTGACGAGGCCGCGCGAGGTGACCGAGGGCGTGACGACATGCGCCGGGGAGGCGACGCCGAGGAGGATCGGGCCGACATGCAGCGAGTCGGTCATCGCCTTGACGACGTTCATCGTGATATTGGCCGCGTCGATGTCCGGGAAGACGAGGAGATTGGCCTCGCCCTTCAGCGTCGACTGCGGCATGGAGCGGTGGCGGATCGCCTCGTTCAGCGCGGCGTCGCCGTGCATCTCGCCGTCCATCTCGAGGCCGGGCGCGCTCTCGCGTAGGATCTTCACGGCCTTGCGCAGCTTGCGCGAGGCCTCGGTGTCGTCCGTGCCGAAGTTGGAATGCGAGACGAGGGCGGCCTTGGGCTCCAGCCCGAAGCGGCGGATCTCGGCGGCGGCGAGGATGGTCATCTCCGCGATCTCCTCGGGGCCGGGGCTGCGCTGCACATAGGTGTCGAGGAAGAACTTCGCGCCCTGCGTGGAGATGAGCAGGCTCATCGCCGTGAGCTTGTTGACGCCCGGCGCGACGCCGATCACCTGCATGATGTCGCGCACATGCGGCGAGTAGCGGCCCTCCAGCCCGCAGATCATCGCATCGGCATCGCCGCGCGAGACCGAGACCGCGCCGATGACGGTCGTGTTGGTGCGCACGATGGCGCGCGCCGTGTCCGGGTTCACGCCCTTGCGGCCGACCTTGGCGAAATAGTGGTCGACATAGTCGCGGTAGCGCGGGTCGTCCTCGGGATTGACGACCTCGAAATCGGTGCCGGGCCGGATGCGCAGGCCGTAGCGCTCCAGCCGGTTGGCGATGACGCTCGGGCGGCCGACGAGGATCGGCGCGCAGATCTTCTCCTCCATGAGGACCTGCGCGGCGCGCAGCACGCGCTCGTCCTCGCCGTCCGAGAAGATCACCCGCTTGCCGGAATTGGCGGCGATGCGGAAGATCGGCTTCATGATGAGGCCGGAGCGGAAGACGAAGCGGTTCAGCCGGTCGAGATAGGCCGGCATGTCCGTGATGGGGCGCGTGGCGATGCCCTCGGCCCGGGCGGCCTCGGCGACGGCGGGCGCGATCTTGAGGATCAGGCGCGGGTCGAACGGGGCGGGGATGAGATAGTCCGGTCCGAAGACGGGCGTCTCCGATCCGTAGGCCTTGGCCGCGACCTCCGACACTTCCTCGCGGGCGAGCGCGGCGATGGCGTCGACGCAGGCCTTCTTCATGCCTTCCGTGATCGCCGTTGCGCCGCAGTCGAGTGCGCCCCGGAAGATATAGGGGAAGCACAGGACGTTGTTGACCTGGTTGGGGAAGTCCGAGCGCCCCGTGCAGATCATCGCGTCGGGTCGCACCGCCTTGGCGAGGTCCGGCATGATCTCGGGCGTCGGGTTGGCGAGCGCCATGATCATCGGGCGCTCGGCCATCGATTTCAGGAGCTCCGGCTTCAGGATGCCGCCGGCCGACAGGCCGAGGAAGACGTCCGCGCCCTCGATGACCTCGCCCAGCGTGCGCTTGTCCGTCTCCTTGGCATAGACCGCCATCCAGCGGTCCATGCGCTTCTCGCGGCCCTTGTAGACCACGCCCTCGATGTCGGTGCAGGTGATGTTCTCGACCTTCGCGCCGAGCTCGACGAGGAGGTTGAGGCAGGCGAGGGCGGCGGCGCCGGCGCCGGAGGTGACGATCTTGGCGTCCTCCAGCTTCTTGCCGGCCAGCATCAGGCCGTTGCGGATGGCGGCCGCGACGATGATGGCGGTGCCGTGCTGGTCGTCGTGGAAGACGGGGATCGCCATGCGCTCGCGCAGGCGCGCCTCCACCTCGAAACACTCGGGCGCCTTGATGTCCTCGAGATTGATTCCGCCGAAGGTCGGCTCGAGCGCGGCGACGACCTCGCAGATCTTGTCGATCTCGCGCGCCTCGATCTCGATGTCGAACACGTCGATATCGGCGAATTTCTTGAAGAGGACGGCCTTGCCCTCCATCACCGGCTTGGAGGCCAGCGGGCCGATGTCGCCGAGCCCGAGCACGGCCGTGCCGTTGGAGATGACGGCCACGAGATTGGCGCGGCCGGTATAGAGGGCGGCGAGCGAGGGATCGCGCTCGATCTCGCGGCAGGGCGCGGCCACGCCCGGCGAATAGGCGAGCGCGAGATCGCGCTGGTTTCCGAGCGGCTTGATCGCCTGGATCGCGAGTTTTCCATGGCGCGGGTAGCGGTGGTAGAAGAGTGCCTGCTCGTCGAGATCTCCGGTCACCGGACGCTCGGCGTGGTTCTCCGTCTCCGACATGGTGTGCCCTCCCGATCGTCGCGGCTGCGCGGGGCGCGCGATCGAGATCGCCGCCTGACGGTTCGCTTCTTAGACGAAAGTCGTCGGCGGGCAAGCGGCGCGTCCCGTCCGTTCGCGCCGGCCGCCCGGGCCCGGCGTCACACGCCTGCAATGCGCCTCGGGCATTCCCATTGCCACCGGCCGAAGAGGATGGGCGACGGGAGATGGCGACCATGCACCAGCTCGCAACGACACGGCATTTCCGAACGTTGTTCATCTCGGACGTGCATCTCGGCTCGAAGGCGGCCCAGGCCGAGCTTCTGGTCGACTTCCTGCGCTATCACGACGCGGAGAAGATCTATCTCGTCGGCGACATCGTCGACGGATGGCGGCTGAAGCGCTCCTGGCACTGGCCGCGCATCCAGAACGACGTGGTGCAGAAGCTCCTGCGCAAGGCCCGCAAGGGCGCCACGATCATCTACATTCCCGGCAATCACGACGAGTTCCTGCGCGACTTTCCCGGCCAGCATTTCGGCGGCGTGGAGGTGAAGCTCGACGACGTGCACGAGATGGCCGACGGCCGCCGCTTCCTGGTGATGCATGGCGACGAGTTCGACGTCGTGGTGCGCAACGCCCGGCTCATCGCCTATCTCGGCGACTGGGCCTATGACGCGGCCATCGCCGTGAACCATCTGTTCAACCGGGTGCGGCGCCTTCTCGGCTTTCCCTACTGGTCCTTCTCCTCCTGGGCGAAGCTCAAGGTGAAGAACGCCGTCTCCTTCATCGGGGCCTTCGAGACGGCGCTCGCGGAGCAGGCGCGCCGGCAGGGCTGCGACGGCGTGATCTGCGGGCATATCCACCATGCCGAGATCGCGGTGCGCGGCGGCATCGAATACGTCAATACCGGCGACTGGGTGGAAAGCTGCACGGCGGTGGCCGAGCGCCACGACGGCACGCTCGAGCTCATCCGCTGGACCGAGCTCGCCGAGGCCCGCAGCCGGCCGGTCGGTCTCCTCGGCCAGGACGACGTGCTGCCGGCGCGCGTGGAGGCGGCATGAACCGCGTCTTCATCGCCACCGACGCCTGGGCGCCGCAGATCAACGGGGTCGTGAGGACGCTCGCGAGCCTGACGGACGAGCTCCGCCGGCGGGGCGACGTGGTGCGCATCGTCGCCCCGCAGGATTTCCGCACCTTCGCCTGCCCGACCTATCCCGAGATCCGCCTCGCTTTGGCCCATGCCAGACGCCTTTCGGCCGAGATCGAGGCCTTCGCGCCGACCGCGATCCACATCGCGACCGAGGGGCCGATCGGGCTGGCCGCGCGCCGCGCCGCGCTGCGGGCCGGCCTGCCGTTCACCACGAGCTTCCACACGCGCTTTCCCGAATATCTGCGCCAGCGCGCCCCGGTGCCGGAAAGCCTCACCTATGCCCTGCTGCGCCGCTTCCACGCGCCCGCCGCCGCGTGCCTCGTGCCGACGGAGGCCATGCGCCGCGAACTTGCCGGGCGCGGCTTCTCCAACCTCGTCACCTGGACGCGCGGCGTCGACCGGGCGTTGTTCCGGCCGGCCGAGCCGATCGGTCTCGATCTGCCGGGCCCCGTCTTCCTCACCGTCTCGCGCATCGCGCCCGAGAAGAATCTCGAGGCCTTCCTCGATCTCGACCTGCCCGGTTCCAAGCTCGTCGTCGGCGACGGGCCGCTCCTGCCGGAGCTGATGCGGCGCTACCCGAAGGTGCATTTCGCCGGCGCGCAGACCGGCGAGGCGCTGGCCCGCTACTATGCCAGCGGCGACGTCTTCGTCTTCCCCTCCAAGACCGACACGTTCGGCATCGTCCTCATCGAGGCCCTCGCCTGCGGCCTGCCGGTCGCCGCCTATCCCCAGCCGGGGCCGCTCGACGTGATCGCGGGGACGGGCGCCGGGCGCATCGACGCGGACCTGCGGCGCGCCTGCCTCGACGCGCTGAGCCTCGACCCGGCCGCCGCGCTGGCGCGTTCGCAGGCCTATAGCTGGGAGGCCTGCGCCGACATCTTCACCGCCGCCTCGCGCGCGAGCCTTGCCGGCGGCGGACGCACGCCGCGCTCCGGCGTGCTGCAACCCGCGCATGGCTGAACGCGGCGGTGCCGAACCGGCCCGCCGCCGGCCTTTGTGATCGCGAGGCGATCTGCTAGCCCGCGGCCTCGAAGCGGCGGCGGGGTTGGGGCATGACGGACGGAACGGGGGAGGCACGGGCGTTCGAGCGTCGCATGAAGCTCGTCTTCGCGGCGGATTTCATCACGCTCGGCCTGTTCAACCCGTTCTTTCCCGTCTGGCTCGCCCATCAGGGGCTCGACGCGGACGCGATCTCGCTGGTGCTCGGCCTGCAGATCGCGCTGCGGGCCTTGAGCGTTCCGCTCGTCCTCAAGCTCGCCGACGCCTCGCGCGAGCGCGCCTTCGTGCTGATGGGCTCGGCCTTCGGGGCGGCGCTCGTCGTCAACCTCCTCTTCGTCTCGTCCGGTCTTGCGGCCATCCTCGTCTCGACCGTCCTCCTCGCGCTCGTCTGGGCGCCGCTGATCCCGATCACCGACGCGGTGGCGCTCGCCGGGCAGCGCCGGCTCGGCGCCGACTACGGCCGCGCGCGGCTCTGGGGATCGATCGCCTTCATCGCCGCCAACGTGTCCGGCGGGCTCCTGATCGGGACGTTCGGGGCGGGCTCCATTCCGGCGCTGCTTCTCGCCGCCTTCGTGATCGCCGCCGCCTTCTCCTGCTTCACGCCGCGCCTCGGGCGGCCGAGGCGCGCGAGCGCGCTCGCTGACGCGGGGCCGGGCGAGCCCGCCGGACTGCCGAAGCTGCCCAAACTGCGGCGGCGCCTCGTGCCGGGCGCCGACATCGGCCGCCTCGTGCCGGCGATGGCGGCGCTGGCGCTCGTCCAGGCCAGCCACGCCATGCTCTACGGGTTCGGCGCCATTCTCTGGACAGGGCTCGGCTATGCGCCGCTGACGATCGGCATCTTCTGGGGCACGGGCGTCGTGGTCGAGATCGTGCTCTTCCGCTTCGGCAGCGGGCTGATCGCACGGTTCGGGCCGCGCGGCCTCCTCGTCGCGGGCGCGGCGGCGGGCGTCCTGCGCTGGAGCCTGATGACGGGGGATGCGGGCGTCGGAGGCTTCGTCGCCCTCCAGGCGCTGCACGGCTTCACCTTCGGCGCCTCCTGGCTCGCTTTGCAGGCGACGATCGCCGCCCATGTGCCGGAGGAGCGGCTCGGCGCCGCGCAGGGTCTGGGCTTCCTCTTCCAGACCGGCCTGATGGCCGGCGCGACGCTTCTCAGCGGGCCGGCCTACGAGGCCTTCGGGCAGGGCGCCTTCGCCGGCATGGCGCTGATCGCGGCCCTCGCGCTGCTCGTCGCGCCCTTCTACCCCCAGAGGGCGGATATCGGCGGGGCGACGCGCGAGTCGCGGTAGACGAGCCCGTTCGGCCGGTCCGCCCTGAGGAGGAGCGGGCCGTCGAGATCGACGAAGTCGGCCTCCTGCGCCAGAAGGAGAGCCGGCGCCATGGCGAGCGACGTGCCGACCATGCAGCCGACCATGACGCCGAAGCCGAGCGCGCGCGCGTCGCGCATCAGCGCGAGCCCTTCGGTGAGGCCGCCGGTCTTGTCGAGCTTGACGTTGACCACGTCGTAGCGGCCGACGAGCTTGGAGAGATCGCCGCCGACATGCACCGATTCGTCGGCGCAGACGGGGACCGGGTGCGGGATCGCGCCGAGCAGGGCATCGCGCCCGGCGGGCAGGGGCTGCTCGACGAGGCTCGCCCCGGCCCGGGCGGCGGCCAGCATGTTGGGCAGCAGGTTCGCCTCCGTCCAGCCCTCGTTGGCGTCGAGGATCAGCCGGGCGCGGGGGGCGGCGGCCCGCACGGCCCGAATGCGCGACGCGTCGTCCTCGCTGCCGAGCTTGATCTTGAGGAGCGTGCGATGGGCGACCTCGGCGGTTGCCGCCGCCATCTCCTCGGGCGTGCCGAGGCTGATCGTATAGGCCGTCTCCACCTCGGCGGGCGCATGTCCGCAGACCCGGCGCCAGACCGGCATGCCGCTCGTCTTGGCCTCGAGATCCCAGAGCGCGCAGTCGACGGCGTTGCGGGCGGCGCCCGGCGGCAGGAGCGTTGCGATCTCGTCGCGCCCCGCACCGGCCTCCAGCGCGCCGCGCACCGCCTCGATCGCATCCGTCACGCCTTCCAGGCTCTCGCCGTAGCGCGCGTAGGGCACGCATTCGCCCCGTCCGGTCGCGCCGCCCTCGCCGAGCGTGCAGGTGACGACGGCGGCTTCCGTCTTGGTGCCGCGCGCGATGCGGAACGGCTTTTCCAGCGCGAAGCGCTCGACTGTTACTGAAACACCACGTGACATCGGCGAACCCCGGCGCGGAAGGCCTTCGGGGCCCGGCGCGAATGACAAGATGTGAGTGGACGGTTAACGTCGGTGGAGAGTAGGGCTCCCCCTGCAACCCGATTCCGTACCCTTCGGCCGGTCGCCGTGGAAGGTCAAGACAGACAGAATGCTCGATCTCGCGACCGCTGACAGGAACGGCCCGGACGACAGACCGGAGGCCGCGGCCCCGACGTTCTCGGCCGAGAAGCGGGATGGCGCCGTCGTGCTCGTCGCCGGCGGCGACTGGCTGGCGCGCACGATCGGCTCCGTCGAGACGCTCCTCCAGGACACGCAGAAGGCCGATCTCGGTCGCTCGGTGACGATCGACATCGCCGATGTCACGCGGCTCGACACGTCCGGCGCCTATATGTTCGAGCGCCTGCGCCAGGGGCTGGAGACGGACGGGCGCCGCGTGGAGATCGAAGGCGTCGGCAAGACCGACGAGGCTCTCTTCGAGGTGGTGCGCAAGGCGCTCGAGAAGGAGCGGCCCGAGCCCAATCCCGACGAGACGGGTTTCGTGACGCGATTCCTCTCCGGCATCGGCGGCGGCGTCGTCGCGGCCAAGGACGAGGCCATGGTCGGCCTCAGCATCGTCGGCGGCGCGCTCTACGCCCTGAAGGACCGGGTCGTCGGCCGCACGCAGGCGCGCCCGGCCGCCATCGTCAGCCAGATGGACCGGATGGGCGTCCAGGCGGTGCCGATCATCGTCCTCATGACCTTCCTCATCGGCGGAATCATCGCCCAGCAGGGCGCCTTCCAGCTCCGGCGCTTCGGCGGCGAGCTCTACGCCGTCAATCTCGTGGGCATCCTCGTCCTGCGCGAGATCGGCGTGCTCCTCACCGCCATCATGGTGGCGGGCCGCACGGGCAGCGCCATCACGGCCGAGATCGGCTCGATGAAGATGCGCGAGGAGGTGGACGCCCTGCACGTGATGGGGCTCGGGCCGATCAGCGTCCTCGTCTTCCCGCGGCTGGTGGCGCTCATCATCGTGCTGCCGCTCCTCTCCTTCCTCGCCAATCTCACCGCGCTGCTCGGCGCCATGATGACGCTGCAGCTCTATTCGGGCATCTCGCCGGCCAACTTCCTGCAGGGCCTGCAGTCCTCGATCGACGTGTTCACGATCTTCGCCGGCCTCATCAAGGCCCCGTTCATGGCGCTCATCATCGGCATCGTGGCGGCGGCGGAGGGCATGCGCGTCGGCGGCAGCGCCGAGAGCCTCGGTGCCCGCGTGACGGCCTCGGTCGTCAAGTCGATCTTCCTCGTCATCCTCGTGGATGGCCTTTTCGCGATCCTCTATGCCTCTCTCGGACTCTAAGCCCACGGCGCGCGACGAAGCGCGCGGCCAGCACGACGTAATCATCGAGGCGCGCGACGTCACGGTGCGCTTCGGCTCGAAGGCGATCCTGGAAAATCTCAGCCTCGACGTGCGGCGCGGGGAGATTCTCGGCTTCGTCGGCCCGTCCGGCGCGGGCAAGTCGGTGCTGCTGCGCACGATCCTCGGCCTCAACCGCAAGCAGGGCGGCACGATCGAGGTCTTCGGCACGAATTACGAGACCGCGACCCAGGCCCGCCGTCTCGACGTGGAGCGGCGCTGGGGCGTCCTCTTCCAGCACGGCGCGCTCTTCTCCTCGCTGACGGTGCTGGAGAACATCGAGGTGCCGATGCGCGAGTATCTCGACATCTCGCCGGCGCTGCGCCACGAACTGGCGCGGTTGAAGCTCGATCTCGTCGGGCTGGCGCAGGACGCGGCGGGCAAGTTCCCGTCCGAACTCTCCGGCGGCATGATCAAGCGCGTGGCGCTCGCCCGCGCGCTGGCGCTCGACCCCGACATCGTCTTCCTCGACGAGCCGACCTCGGGCCTCGACCCGATCGGCGCCGCCGACTTCGACCAGCTCATCATGACGCTGCGCGATACGCTGGGGCTCACCGTCTACATGGTGACCCACGATCTCGACAGCCTCTTCCAGGCCTGCGACCGCATCGCCGTGCTCGGCGACCGCAAGGTTCTGGTGGAGGGACCGCTCGAGACCATGCTGACCTTCGATCACCCCTGGGTGAAATCCTACTTCCACGGGAAACGGGCCCGCACCATCGTGCCGCCCGAGACGACCCCCTCCACGTCGCAGGGAGCGAACTGATGGAAACCAAAGCCAACTACGTTCGCGTCGGCGCCCTCACGCTCGTCGTCATCGCGCTGTTCTTCGGCTTCTTCTACTGGGCGGTCTTCTCGTCCAAGGGCGACGACCGGGTGGCGCTGCTCGTGCGCATCGAAGGTTCGGTGACGGGCCTGCAGCAGGGCAGCCAGGTCCTGTTCAACGGCCTGCCGGTCGGCGGCGTGCGCTCGCTGCGCATCGACCCCAACAATCCGCGCGTCGTCATCGCCACGACCGAGATCGACCCGACGGTGCCGATCAAGGAATCGACGCAGGCCAATATCGGCTTCCAGGGCCTCACCGGCGTCGCCTTCATCGAGCTGCGCGGCGGCATCGCCGACCAGCCGGACATCCTGGCGCTGGCCGAGGAGCAGG
The DNA here is from genome assembly GCF_001425575.1 of Aurantimonas sp. Leaf443. Classification (GTDB taxonomy): domain Bacteria; phylum Pseudomonadota; class Alphaproteobacteria; order Rhizobiales; family Rhizobiaceae; genus Leaf443. Next base: position 641,432 of record NZ_LMRD01000006.1, read on the forward strand.
GCACCGTGCCGGTGATCCGCGCCAACCCGTCCGATGTGACCGACATCCTGGCGACGGCCCGCAACATCGCCGAGCGCGCCGACAACATCCTCGGCCAGTTCGAGGGCCTCGTCGGGGCCGTCGGCCCCTCGGTGCGCACGACCGCCGAGAACGTCGCGCGCACGTCCGAGAATGTCGAGGTCTTCACGACGAGCCTGGCCGAGAACTCCGACAATATCCGCAGCTTCGTCGCCAGCCTCGGCCAGCTCTCGGTGACGGCCAACAACGTCGCGCAGGGTCTGCCGGCCACCGTGGCGCAGGCGCAGCGCATCCTCGAGGCGGTGGACCCGGCGGCCGTCGGCACGACCGTCGCCAACGTGCGGGCCGTGTCGCAGACGGTGCGCGAACAGGCCGACAAGATCTCGGGCATCGTCGATTCGGTGCGCACGGCCGCCAACGGCGTGGGCGCCGTCGGCGATGCCGTGCAGCGCAATGCCGCCGGCATCGACAGTTTCCTCGGCAATCTCGGCCCGCTCTCGGAAAGCGCCGACGCGCTGGTGAAGTCGATCGACACGCAGGCCGTGAACGAGACGGTCGCGAGCGTGCGCGAGGTCGCCAACGCGGTTCGGGCCAAGACGCCGCAGATCCAGTCGATCATCGAAGGCACGGACACGACCATCGCCACGCTGAAATCGACGCTCGACGGCTTCACGCAGACCCGCGCCCAGTTCGACACGCTTCTGGCGAGCGTCGATCCCGGCAAGGTCAACCGCGCGGTCGAGAACGTCTCGGCGGCGACCGACAACGTCGCCAAGGCGGCCGATTCGATCTCGAACATCGCCACCGACATCGGGGCGCGCCGCGAGGACATCGACCAGATCATCACCAATGCGGAACTGACGAGCCAGCGCCTCGCCAGTGCCTCGCAGCGCATCGACAGCGTGGTGACCTCGGTGAACAGCTTCCTCGGCGGCTCCGGCGACGGCACGACGCTCGGCACGGACGCCTCCACCACGCTGCGCGCGGTGCGCGACGCGGCCCGCTCGATCCAGTCGCAGATCGGTCCGATCGCCGCGAGCCTCAACCGGTTCTCCAGCCAGGGCCTGCGCGAGGTCCAGGGTCTGATCCAGAACGTCAACCGGACCGTGGACACGATCAACGGCGCCGTCACCGACTTCTCGGCCAATCCGAGCCGGCTGATCTATGGCGGCGAGAGCGGTCAGGTGAAGACGTTCGACGGCCGCACGCGCCGCTGATCCTTCGAACGGGCGGGCGCCGGACCCAAGGGTCGTGGCGCCCGCACAACACAGGCCGGGCGATCGCGCGCCCGCCCCGCCGGCTCCCTCGACGGGCGGCGCGCTCATGCCATCTTGGTGGAACGGCCGTTCGTGTCCGCGCGCGCGCGTCTTCCGCGACCGAAGGCGACCGCGGAGTTTTCGGTCGAGAAGCAAAGCCGCCGAACCGCCGTGCCCGAAGGGCCGGCGCACCGGGATGGGATCGCTCCGGGCGGCAAAGGCGATCCGTGCGTCATGCGTTTGAGAAAGTTTGGGACATGCGGGCATTTCTGAAGGCTGTCACCTTGGCGGGCGCCGCGTTGGCGGCCAGTTCCTGCGCCTCGACGCCCCCGGCCGACACCTACGAGATCCTGGCGCCGAGCTTCTCCGCCGGCGTTCCCGGCCGCAGCCGGGCGCAGCTCCTCATCGCCGAGCCGACCGCCATCAAGACGCTCGACAGCGAGAAGATCGCCATCAAGCCGACGCCGACGACGATCGAGTATCTGGCGCAGAGCCAGTGGAGCGACCGGCTGCCGCGCATGGTGCAGCTGCGCCTCGTGCAGGCCTTCCAGAACACCGGGCGCTTCGCCGCCGTCGGCGTGCCCGGCCAGGGCCTTGCGATCGACTACCAGCTGGTGATGGAGATCCGGAAATTCGAGGTGGCCGTGGCGCCGGCCTCCGGCGCGGTGATCGAGATCTCCGCCAAGGCGCTGAACGACAAGACCGGCAACGTCGTGCGCAGCCGCGTCTTCAGCGCCGCCGTGCCCATCACCGGCACCGGCAACGCCGCCTATGTCGCCGCGCTGAACCAGGCCTTCGACCGCATCTCCCGCGAGATGGTGACGTGGATGCTCGCGACGATCTGAGGCGACCGGGCCTCGCAACCCGACGGATTGTTCGAGGGCGGTGCCGAAAGGCGCCGCCCTTTTTCGTCTGGAACGGACGCCGGCCCCGGTGCGCGAGCCCGCTCCGGAAGAGCGGGGCAAGCGCCGATCCGGGGTCGCGACGGGTCCGCCCGTGGCGGTCGGGCCGTCCCGCGCAAGCTCCCATCCAAGCCGCGTCCCGGCGAGCGCGACGGCGGGCCGTGCGATATATCATGCCGGTCCGCTGACGAACCGATCCGCCGGAGCTGTCCATGCGGTGCGGCCAGGCGCTCGAACGCGTGCCGGGCAGTGGCCGGGACGCATCATTTCCGAACGCGCGGCGGGCTCGGATCCGGCGACGGCCGTCGCCGCAGGGACAGGCCCGTTCCATCTCGCCACCACGAAGAAGGGGCGACCGTCGCCGGCCGCCCCTTTTGCCTTTTCTCCATCGAACACCGGCGGTTGGCCGGTTTCTCTCGCCTCAGCTGTCGAAGCGTCCGGAGGCATGGGCGAGCATCGTGTAGACCTTGCCCGTGTCCGAGGTGAGATAGCCGCGGGAGATCGCGTTGTCCGTGTCGGTCCTGGCGACGTCCGCCAGAAGCTGCTCGAAATCGGCGATGTAGCGATCCACCGCGCCGCGGAACTCCATGTCGCGCTGGTACTTGCGGCGGATCTCGTCGAAGGTCTGCTGTCCCTTCATCGTGTAGAGCCGGCGGGTGAAGACGTTGCGCTCGCCGGCGCGGTAGCGGTCCCACAGCTCCACCGAGGCCCGGTGATCGATCGCGCGGGCGATGTCGACCGAGAGCGAGTTGAGCGATTCCACCACATGGTCCGCGCTGCGGGCGGCGGGAGCCGGCGCCGGTGCCGCGGGCGCCGGCATCTCGGCCTTGGCCGCGTCCTCGTCGCGCGAGGCGCGGCGCAGGAGGTCGGAGACCCAGCCGCCGCCGCGGCCGCCCGTCTCGCCCGGCTGGGCCGCCTCGTCCTCGACCGGGCGTGCCGGGCGAAGCGTGGAGGGCTGCTGCACCGCGGGTGCGGCGGGACGGGCCTCGCCTCGGGCGACGGATGGGGCCGGCTGCGACACCGGCTGCGCCGCCGCCGCCTGGGGCGCGGGATAGGCGGGACCGCGCGTGTCGAGCGCGAGATTGCCGTCGGAGAGGAAGGACGCGGCGATCTCCGCCTCGACTTCGTCCTCCACGCTGCTCAGCGGGGCGACGCGGGTCGAGACCCGGGGCGCGGCCGCCGCGGGAGCCCGACGCATGCCGACGTCGAGCGCGCGGCCGGACTGCGAGACGATCTCGGAGAGGTCCTTCAGCGCGCGGATCTGGTCGGAGACGGCGCGGCGCATGGCCTCGGTCGACTCGCGGGTCTCCTCCGGCAGTTCGAAGACGCCGCGCTTGATCTCGGCGCGGGCGCCGTCGAGCTCGCGACGGATGTCCGCGGCCGTGCGGCGCATCTCCTGCGTGGCGCCCTCGAAGCGCAGCGTGGCGTCCTCGATGACGGCCTGGATCGCCGCGCGCATGGCCTCGGCCGACTGGCGCGAGCGGCCTTCGGCCACGTCGAACTGGCTCTCGGCCTCCCCGACGACCGACTGAATCGCGCCGCGCATGATCTCCGCGGCCTGCCGCGACCGCTCCTCGGCGGATGCGAACTGCCCGTCGACATTGCCGGCGACGGTCTGGAAGGCGTCGCGCACCGTCTCGGCCGCCTGCCGCGAGCGGGCTTCCGCCGCTTCGAACCGATCCTCGACATCGCCGACGGCGGACTCGAGCACCGTGCGCATCGTCTCGGCCGCCTGGCGCGAGCGGGCCTCAGCCCGGTCGAGACGCCGGTCGGCTTCGCCGAGCGACTGGCCGACCTCGCTGGCGAGCAGCGTCGCCATCAGGCGCGAGCGCTCCTCGGTGCGATCGAACAGACCGCCGACGACCTCCTCCATCGAACGCATCAGCGCGCCGATCTCCTCGGACCGCTCGACGAGGCCGTTGGACAGGGCCTCGATCTCGGCATGGCCGGAGCCGAGCGCCGCGCGCAGGCCGTCTTCATTGGTCTCGATGAGACGCACGACTTCCGTCAGCGTCGCCCCGTGCTCCTGGAAGCGGTCGGCCATCGCCGCGACGCGCGAGAAGGCGGTCGTGGAGAGCTGGTCGAGCCTGGCGACGTTGGAGTCGAGGAGGCGCGAGGAGAGCGAGATCGAGTTGGAGGCCTGCTCCGCCCCTTCCGTGAAGCGCTGGCTGGTCTCGCCGAGCGCCACGTCGATGGCATTGAGATTGCCGGCCGCTTCCTCCACGAGGCCGCGCAGGGCATTGCCGCTCTGGGCGAGGCGACCGACGAGCGAGCCGACGTCGCGCGACAGCTGGTCGCGCATGTCGGCCACGGCGCCGATGGCGCTCGCCGCCTTGGAGTCGATCGCCGACAGGATCTCGTCGGAGCTGCGCGACAGGGCCTCCACCGTCTCGGCGGTGCGCTGCGAGAGCGCGGCGACGAAGGCGCCGTTCTCGCTGGACAGACGCTCCGCGGCACTGCGGGTCGAGAGGCTGATGCGCTCGGCGATCTCGGTCCCGCTGGTGCCGAGGCGCTCGACCATCGGCCGGGCCTCCTCGTCGATGAGGCGCGCGATCTCGGCGCTGCGGCTGGCGAGAACCTCGTTCAGCGCACGCGTCTTGGCCTCGACCTCCTCGGCCATGAGGCGGGTGCGGGTGGCGAGCGCGCGCTCGGTCTCGGACATGCGGGTCGAGATCTCCTCGCCGATCTGCCCGGCCGTCTCGACGATCTGGCCGCGGGCGCGGTCCGTCTCGACGCGGATGGCGGTGGACAGGCCGGCGAACTGGCTGGCGAGTTCCTCGCCGCGGCCGAGAACGCCGCGGTTCACCGCGTCCGCTTCAGTCGCCAGAAGGGTCGCGGCCTCCGCCACGCCCTCGCGCAGCCGCTCGGCGACACTGGCGATCTCGTCGCGCAGCGAGGTCGAGGCCGCGCCGATCTCGGTGCGGATGAGCTGCGTGGCGCCGGAAATCTCCTGCGGCAGGCCCGAGGATTCCAGGAGGGCGCTGAGCCGCTCGGAGACGGTGCCGAGCTCGGTGGCGAACTTGGAGGACCGCTCCTCGAGACTGGCCGCCACGCGCTCGGACTGCGACAGGAGCTGGTAGGACGCGCCGGAGAGGCGGCGGGCGAAGCTGTCGGTGTTCTCGGTGAGCGTGACGCGGGCGGCCTCGGTCGCCTCGCGCATCCGGGCCGTGGCGGTCTCGACCTCGCCGGCGACGAGGCTCGCCTCCTCGACGAAGTTGCCGCGCGAGGCCTCGCCGGCAAGACGCAGGCGTTCGGTCGCTTCCTCGAGCTGGGCCGAGAGAAGGCGCGTCTCCTCCGAGAGAAGGTCGCGCGCCTCTTCCGCGCCCGAGCGCAGGCGGTCGCCCACCATCGAGACGTTGGAGCCGAGATCGTCCGACAGGGCGGCGAGGCGGCCGGTGACGCCGTCGAGCTCTCCGCGCAGCGAGGCGGTGAGGGCGAGCAGGCCGTCCGACATGGCGAGGCGCTCGCCGCTGAGGCCGGTGCGGGCCGCTTCCGTCTCTGCGATCATGCGGTCCGAGATGTCGGCGAACTGGGCGAGGAAGCTCGCCGAGACCTCCGAGAGACGGCCGCGCAGCGCCTCGGCCTCGTTGCGCATCGCGAGCGAGGCGCCGCCGAGCTCGCCGGCGAAGGCCGAGCTCTGGTCGGCGAGGGCGAGGCGGGCCTCCTCGGCTTCCTGGCGCAGGATGCGCGACAGGTCGGCCACGCGGCGGGCCAGATCCTCCGCCTCGCTGGCGAAGTGGCCGCGCGATTCGGTGGACAGGGTGCGGATGACCTCCACCGCGTTGCGCACGGTCTCGGCGATGCGGTCGCCTTCGCCGGCGACCTGCCGGTTGAGCGAGCCCGTCTGGTCCTGCACCGCGAGCGAGGTCGCCTCGATGCGCTCTGCGAGCGTGGCGGCGAGATTGTCGAGACGCTCCGACAGGCGGTCGGCCTCGGCCGCGATGCGGCGGCTGGCCTCCTCGCCGGAGAGGGCGAAGGTGCGGTCGACGCCCGACAGGCTCTCGGCGAAGCGGCTGGACTCGCCGTTCAGGAGGTCGCGGGCGCGCCCGGCCTCCTCGGCCATCGCGGCCGAGGCCCGGCCGATCGTCTCGCGAAGGCTCTCGGCGATGGCCGCCGTGCGGCTGTTGAGGCTGCGCTCGACGGTGTCGAGGCCGCGGTCGAGGACGGTGGCGATGGCCTGCGTGCGCTCGCTGAGCGCCGAGGTGAGCGTGCTGGAGCCGCCGTCGAGCGCGGCGAGCAGCTCGTCGCGACGGTTCTCGAGCGAGATCGACACGTCGGTAACGCTCTGCTCGATGGCGCGCCGCACGTCGTCGGCGCGGTCGCCGATCGTGGCGGAGGCGGTGCGGGCCGCTTCCTCGACGATCGAGGTCAGCGCGTCGCGGCGCTCGTCCAGGGCGCCGGCAAGGCGGATGTCGGCGCTCAGGAGCGCGTCCGACAAGGTGCCGACCTTTTCGTCGAGCACCTGGGCGATGGCGTTGCGGCCGGCGTCGAACTCGCTGGAGATCGAGGCGACGCGCGTGTCGAGACCCGACAGGATCGAGCCCTCGTGGTCGCCGACGAGGCGGCGGATCTGTTCGAGGCGGCTGTCGAGCCCGTCGACCAGGACATTGTGCGCATCGTCCACGATGGCGCGCAGCGTCGAGGAGCGCGCGTCCAGCCCTTCGCCGACGCGCAGGATGCGCTCGCCGAGATCGCCGGAGAGAGCCTGTTGGCGCGCCTCGAGTTCGGAGGCGAGGGCATCGCGGCCCTCGGTGAGGACCCGGCGCATGGCGTCGAGGCGGCGGTCGAACTCGCCGGACATCTCGGTCTGCGCGTCGTCGGCCGTGCGGCGAAGATCGGCGCCGCGCGATTCGATGACGGTGGCAAGGCCCGCGAGGGCGCTCTCGATGGCCAGAAGCTGGCCGGCGGCGCTCCGCTCGATCTCGCTCGACAGGCGCTGCGTGCGCGTCTCGAACTCTCCGGCGATGCCCTGCGTGCGCTCCTCGATCTCGGCGCCGAGGCGCTCGCGGACGCGCTCGAACTCGGCGGCGACGCTCAACCCGGTGCCTTCCAGGCTCTGGCGCAGCGCGGCGACCTCGGTGTCGAACATCGAGCGGCCGCGGTCGAACTCGGACGCCACGCTCGGCCCGGCATTCTCCAGGATGTCGCGCAGGCGCTGCAGGTCCGTCTCCACCTGCCGGCGGTTGCGGTCGATCTCGGCGGCGACCGCGCTGCCCGAGCCGTCGAGGACGGTGCGCAGGGAATCGGCCTTCTCGTAGATCCCCGCGGCGATGCGCGAGACCGTCTCCTCGAACGAGCCGGCGAGCGATCCGAGCTGGTTCTCGATCGTGGCGTTCATCCGCTCTTCCAGGAGATCGGACGCACCGCGAAGGGCCTCGACGCGCTCGTCGAAGAGCATGCGGATGGAGGCTTCGTGCTGGCCGAGATCGGCGGCCAGGGTCTCCTGCGACGTGCCGAGCAGGGTGCGGCTGGCCTCGATACGGTCGGCGAGCTGGCCCGAGAGAGACGCGGCGCGCTGGTCGAACTCGCCGAGGAAGACGTTGGACCGTTCCTCCAGCCCGCCGATGAAGCGCACGGACTGCTTGTCGATCGACTGGGTGAACTTGCCGGCGCGGTCGGCCAGGATGCCGGCGATCGCCTCGATGCGGCGGTCGAGACCGTTGGCGAGCCCGTCGCCGCTTTCCTCCACCAGCGTCTCGATGGCCTGACGGCGCTCGTCGAGAATGGCGGCGAGGACCTGCGACTTCTCGTCGACGCGGCGCGAGAGATTGTCCTCGGCGCCGCCGAGCAGTTCCTCGAGGCGCGTGACCGTCGCTTCGATGGCGGTGGTGACGCTCGCGCCCTTCTCCTCGATGCTGCCGGAGAGCGCCTGCTGGGCATAGGCGAGCGCGGCCTCGATATCCTCGCTCTGCGTCGTCAGCGTGCGGGCGACCGATTCCATCCGCTGCGTCAGCGTGTCGGCGATGGACCGGGCGCCGGTGTCGACGATGCCTTCCATCTCCGAGCGGCGCACGGCCAGGAGCCCGTCGAGGCGAAGGATGGCCTCGCCGAGGGCGCGGTCGAAGGCGGCGGCCTTCTCGCCATAGGCCTCGAACCGGTTGTCGCTCGCCATGTCGAAGGCCAGCATGCGGTCGTCGAGCGTCACCGCGATACGGTCGGTGCGCTCCTCCAGCAGGCCGTCGAGGCCCGACAGTCGGTCGTCGATGACGGCCCGCAGGCTCTCGGTGCGCTCGTCGAGGACGGCGCGCGCGCGTTCCACGGCTTCGCCGGCGCGCTGCGAGACGGTCGTCTGGCCGATGTCGAACGCCTCGACGAGACCGCGGATCTGCGACTCGAGCGCCTCGCGCAGTTCGCCCGAGCGGCCCTGGACGAGTTCCGCGGCGCGCGTCGTGGAGAAGTCGATCGCGTCGGCCCGATCCTGCAGCGCGGCGACGAGGGCGGCGCCGCGATCGCCCATGGCGAATTCCAGCCGGTCGAGGCGGTGATCGAGTTCGCCGAGCGTCTGGCCGCCGGCATTGGTGAAGAATTCGGTGGCGCGTTCCGTGCGCGTCGTCAGGCATTCCTCGAGAAGCTGCAGGAAGGCGCGCGACTCGGTGTCGAGCCGGCCCGAACGCTCGTCGAGAAGCGCCGACAGAGCCGCGATGAAGGCCTGCTGGCGCTGCTCGATGTCGCTGCCGCGGTCATCCAGCGTGGCTTCGAGGCCGAGCAGGAAGCCCTGGCCGTCGCCGGCGAAGCGCACGGAGCGCTCGTCGAACAGGGCGTTCAGCTCGGTGAAGAAACTGCCATGGTCGGCGGAAAGACCGGCGAGCCGGTTGTCCAGCGCGTCCTTCAGTTCGCCCGACAGGCGGTCGGCGTCGAAGCGCAGCGTGTTGGTGCGATCCTCCAGAATGGCGGCGATCCGGTCGGCGGCCAGGCCGCTGACGCGCGACAGGGCCTCGATGCGGGCGTCGAGCGTCGTGGTGACACCGTTGAGGAGGCGGTGCGTGCCGTCGTCGAGGCGCGCGCTGCGTTCGTCGAGGATCGAGGCGAGGCGCGCCGCGGCGTCGCGGCTCGTGGCGGCGAGCGTGTCGATACGCCCGTCCAGCGCCTCGGAAACGCCGGACAAGAGGCGGTCGCCATGCGATTGGATGCGGGCATGCCGCTCGTCGAGAAGGGCTGCAAGGCGCGAGACGGCGCCGTCCACCTGGCCGGACAGGCCCTCGATGCGGCCGTCCAGCGCCGAGGAGACGTCGGACAGAAGCCGCTGGCCACTCGTCTCGATCGTCAGGCGTCGCTCGTCGAGCATGGTGCCGAGGCGGCCGAAGCTCTGGTCGGCCACGCCGTCGAGGGCGGCGACGCGCGCGTCGAGCGAGTCGGTGACGTCGGAGACGAGACGCTCGCCGCTGGCGTCGATCTGCGCGCGGCGCTCGTCGAGAACGGCGGCGAGACGGCTGGCGGCCATGTCGACCTCGCCGGACAGATCGGCGATGCGCTCGTCCATCGCGGAGGAGAGATCGGCGAGAACGCGCTGGCCGCTCACGTCGATCTGCTGGCGCTTGTCGTCGAGAAGGCCGGCGATGCGGCCGACGCCCGTCTCCACCGTGCCTTCGATGCCGGCGATGCGCCCGTCGAGGGCCGCGGCGATCTCCGTCAGGAGGCGCTGGCCGTTGGCGTCGAGACGTCCCGAACGCTCGTCGAGCGCCTCGGTCAGCTGCTGGATGAAGCGGCGGCCGTCCTCCTCGAAGGTGGAACCGCGGCCGGAAAGAAGGCCGGCGATCTCCTCGCCGGAGGCGCTGAGATTGCGCGCGATCTCGGCGCCGAGGCCGGACAGGCGGTCGACGAGCCCGTCGGCCGTGCGCTGCAGTTCGGCATTGCGGGCCTCCAGCTCGCGCACGGCGCGAGCGGTGGCCTCCTCGACCTGCGACCCGGCCTTGCCGGCGATCTCGTCCATCCGCCCGATCAGGGCTTCGCCATTGGCGGAGAGGCGGTCGGACGCGGCGCGCCCATGCTCGTCGAACAGCGTGACGAGGCTCTGGCTGCGCGCGGCGTAGTCGCGCTCCAGGCTCGCGCCACGCTCGTCGAGAAGCGCGTTGAACTTCTGCGAGGCGCCTTCGATCCGCTGCAGCACGCCGTCCGAGGTCTGGTCGACATCCTGGGCCAGCCGCTGATGCGAGCCGACGACGGCCGAGCGCAGGCGTTCGGCATGCGACAGCATGGCCTCGCGCTCGGCGCTGAGATCCGTCACCAGGGTGCGGATCTTCACCTCGTTGTCGGCATAGGCGCGCTCCAGCGCCGCCACCTCGTTCTGGACGATGTTCTCGAGTTCGGTGGAGCGGCCCAGCGCCTTCTCGAGGCCTTCGCCCAGCGAATCCATCTCGCGCCGCACGGCGTTGCCGACGGTGGCCACGCGCTCGGCGGCGATCGATTCCGGCTCGGCGAGGCGCAGCGCGACCTCGGCCATGGAGCGGCTGGCGAGCTTCAGGTCGGCGGCGCGAACGACGACGAGCGACAGGCCGACCATGAGGCCGGCGGGGAGGACGCCGAGCGCCAGGGCGAGGGCCGCGTCGACCTCGGGAACGCCCACGAGGCTCTGGCCTGCCGCGTTCATCGAATAGGCGCCGAAGCCGACCAGCGCCGCCCAGCCGAGGCCGAGGATGGTGCCGGCCATCAGCGGCCCGCGGCTCGCGCGGCGGCTCAGCAGCGCGTCCGCGACGACGGAGGCGCGACGGTCCTCGTCGTTGGCGGGCGGCTGGTTGAAGCTGCGCGGCAGTTCGGCGGCGGGCTTGCGCAGGCCAGGCATCGTGGTGCGGGCGGGCTCGTTGGCGGCCGCGAGCGGCGCGTCGAAGCCCCCAGCGCTCGGCTGCGCGAGCGACGGGCGGGCGAGGGACGCCTCGCCGGTGCCCGCGGCGGCGAGACCGGCGCCGGCGCCGATGCCCGCCGCCACCGCGGCGGCACCGAAGGACGGTGCGGTTTCGGACGCGAACGGCGCGGAGGCCGTGTCCTCCGCGCTCATCGAGGGCGAGGGATCGCTCGGCGCTGCGACCGGGGCGCCCGACATGTCCGCAGCGAGGTCGGTGTCCGCGGCGAAGAAAGCGGGGTCTCCGGCGGCGACGGGCGTCTCGTCCGTCGCCTGCATCGTCTCGGCGGAAACGGCCTCGCTCAGCGCCGCGTCGATGGCGCTCGCGTCGAGCTCGAACGGGTCGGCCGTGACCGTGCCGTCGGCCCGCAGCCAGTCGGCCGTCTCGGCGATCTGGCGCTCGAAATCCTCGAAGACGAAGTCGACCTCGCCGGCGCGGACCGGCAGTTCCTCCTCGAGGCTCGCCGTGGCGCGGCCGGCCATTTCCTCGGCCGTCGCGTCACCCTCGGCCGCATCGAAGTCGGCGCGCAGCGCCTCCTCGAGTTCGTTGACGGCGTCGTCGGTGAGCTGGTCGAAGGATTTGATCTTGGACATCGACGATCTGCCTCAACTCTCTGCCGCGGCCTGCGACCGTCCGGGCTTTCGCCCGGGTCGCAGATCCGACACGCCGAACACAATGGCGCGCCAAAACGGAGGATTCCTCGTTCATCATCGTAAATGCCGGCCAAGGCGAAAGAAACCGTAAAGCCGGCACATCCTTACAAGTTTAAACATAAGGTTAACGCGCGGCAGGAAATCGTCGTCTTTCGCCCGCCAGGGCCCGGATCCGCGCGGTTTCCGCCGTTCCCGGCAGCATCGCAGGAATCGCGGCACGAGGCGAATCCCAAACCATGCGGCGAGGCGCCATTCACCGAAGATTGGGAAGTTCGCGCGATGCTGCCGGCTTCCGGGTCGTGCATGACGCATCGGCCTCCGTCAGGATCGCCGAGACCGCCGATGGCCAGACCCGCTGCCGCCCAGACCTCCCATTCCGCCGCGGAGCGCGTCCGGCCCTCCACCGGGCGGCCCATCGATCTCGTCCATCTCGCCAACCAGACCTTCGGCGACCGGCTTCTGGAACGGGAGATCCTGGCGCTGTTCTGCGTACAGCTCTCCACGCTGCGCGCCCGCATGGAGATCGCCGGGCCGGCCGAACGCCTCTCGCTCGCCCATGCGCTGAAGGGCTCCTCGCGCAATGTCGGCGCCTTCGTCCTTGCCGAGCGCGCCGAGACGGTGGAGCTTCTGCCCCTGCACGAGCCCGCGATGACGGCGCTTCTCGAGGAACTCGACGAAGTGCGGGCCTTCGCCGATCGCCTCGCGCACTGACGGGCCCTGCCGGCGCGCCGCGATCGGGCGCCCATCGCCGCCGCGCGCGCATCCCTCGCGGCCCTTCACGGTTGACAACGCGCGAGGGACGTTCTCTCAACCGTTCGATCGCAGTTGCGGGCCGTTTCCTCGGTCCCCCAGATTCCGGACCCGGCAGGCATGACCAAGCTCATCTTCGTCACCCACGAGGGCACGCGCTACGAGATCGAGGCCGCCAACGGCTCGACGGCCATGGAGAACGCGGTGCGCAACGACGTGCCGGGGATCGAGGCCGAATGCGGCGGCGCCTGCGCCTGCGCGACCTGCCATGTCTATGTCGATGAGGCCTTCACCGCGCTCACCGGCGAGCCTGAGGCGATGGAAGAGGACATGCTCGACTTCGCCTTCGAGGTGAAGCCGACCTCGCGCCTCTCCTGCCAGATCAAGATCCGGCCCGAGCTCGACGGGCTCGTGCTGACCGTGCCCGAACGCCAGGCCTGATCGCCACGCCGTTTCGGACCTCGCATCGCGCCGGGAAACGCGCCGGCCGCCCCCGTCAGCGGACGGGGTAGCCCTCGATCGCCTTGGCCAGCGCCCGCGAGAGGCGGCGGTCGACGTCTCGGCCTTCCGCCGCGTCGAAGGCGAGCTGCTCGCGCTCGTGCGCGGCGAGATAGCGGCTCGTCACCTGGTTCACCCGCGCCTCCATCCTCTCGCAATCCGCCTCCGGGCGCAGGTTGCGGATGGCGCTCTCCATCTTCTTCAGCCAACGCTTGGCGATCGTGGCATGCTCGGCCTCGTGGCGGCGGATGTCCTTCTCCAGCGTCTGCCAGACGAGGACGACGTCGGGCGCCGTGCGCCGCGGCTGGACCCAGCGCGGCAGGGTGATCTTGAGATCGAGCGCGAGACGGGGCGTGCCGACGGCGCAGAGGCGGCCGACGCGCTTGTAGTCGACATGGCCGTCGAAGCGCACCTCGGTGGCGCCCGGATGGCGCGCGCCCGTGCCGGTGACGAGCGGGCCCTGGCGCGAGAGGCTGGCGTCGAGCTCGGCGAGCGTGCGGCCCTTCACCGGAAAATAGGTCGTGCTCTCGCGGACTGTGGCGGCCCCGGCGGGAAGCGCGGACAGGACGACGATTCCACTCGCCAGGAGGGCGATGAGGCTACGCATGGCGTCAGGACCTTCCAGGGCGAGGCGATGATGCGAGGCTATCTCATTGACTCGCGTAAACAAGGGCTTTCGCGCCACGGTGATCGCCCGGTTGTCGCAACGGTGCGCGCTGCGCTAAAGCGTGCCCATGGGCATGCGGCGCGTCCGGCGCCGACGCCTGGAGGAGGCGAGGTCGATGGACATTGTACTGCCGCGCGGCGGAACATGGCGGGTCGGCCATGGCCGCAGCCTCGATCTCGACGGGCCGGCCTGCATCATGGGCATCCTCAACGCGACGCCCGATTCGTTCTCGGACGGCGGGCGCTACGCCAGCGTGGAGGCGGCCGTGTCCGCCTCGCTGCGCATGGTGGAGGAGGGCGCCGCGATCGTCGATATCGGCGGGGAATCGACGCGGCCGGGTGCGGTGCCGGTGGATGCCGCCGAGGAACAGCGGCGCATCCTGCCGGTGATCGAGGCGCTCGCGGCGCGCTCCGATTGCCTCATCTCCGTCGACACCTACCGCTCGCAGACGGCGAGGCTGGCGCTGCAGGCCGGCGCCCATATCGTCAACGACATCTGGGGCGCGCAGAAGGACGAGGCGATCGCGCGCGTCGCGGCCGAGTTCGGCGCCGGCCTCTGCCTCATGCACAATGGGCGCGAGCGCCGGACGCTGCCGGACGTGATCGAGGACCAGCACGTTTTTCTCAAGCGCTCGCTCGAGATCGCGGCGGCCGCGGGCGTGGCCCGCGAGGCGATCGTTCTCGATCCCGGCTTCGGCTTCGCCAAGGACGGGCCGGAAAACATGCTCCTGCTCATGCGGCTGGACGAGCTGCGCGCGCTCGGCTTCCCCTTGCTCGTGGGAACCTCGCGCAAGCGCTTCGTGCGCGGCGCGATCGGGCGCGAGGACCCCGAGCCCGACGTCGCGACGGCCGCCACGAGCGTTCTCATGCGCGAGCGGGGCGCCGACATCTTCCGCGTCCACAACGTGCCGGCCAACCGCGACGCGCTCGCCATCGCCGACGCCATGCGCCGCGCCTTCCAGGGCGAGCGCTGGTGAGCGCACGGGCGGCCCTCGGCCTCGGCGGCAATCTCGGCGATCCCCGCGCCTCGATGGCCGCCGCCCTCCGGCGTCTCGACGCGCGGACGGACACGGCGGTCGTCCGCGTCTCGCGCCTCTATTCGACGCCGCCCTGGGGGCTGACGGACCAGCCGCGCTTCCTCAACGCCTGCGCCCTGGTGGAGACGGACCTCGCTCCGCTCGATCTGCTCGACCTCTGCCTTTCGACGGAGACGGCGCTGAAGCGGGAGCGGCGCGAGCGCTGGGGGCCGCGCACGATCGACATCGACCTCCTCGACCACGGCGGCAGCGCGATGGAGAGCGAGCGCCTCGTCCTGCCCCATCCCAGGATCCACGAACGCGCCTTCGTGCTCGTGCCGCTCGCCGACATCGCGCCGGACCTCTGCCTTCGCGGCCGCACCGTCTCCGCCTGGCTCGCGGAGACGGATACGGCCGGAATCCTTGCCGAGAGCGCGGACGGATCGTGGTGGTGCGGGGCGGGGGCGCCGGCCGGCTGAGCGGGACCGGCGGGCCGGGTCCTCGCGTTACTCGGCGGCGGCGCTGCGCCGGCCTTCGGTGCGCTTCAGGTTCATGCCGATGACGGGCACGAGCTCCCCGGCGACGCGCACGGAGACGGTGATCGCCAGCGTGTCTTCCTTGGTGATGCGCGCGACCATCGCGCCCTTCAGCTGCTTGCGGTCGAGGCCGACGACGATCTTGTCGCCTTCCACCGCGCCCGACACGATGTCGAGACCCTTGCCGGCGGCGCCGTCCTGGAAGGCGCCCTTGTAGCCGCTGCCGCTGCGGATGACGGCGGCCCTCATCGGCTGGGAAAACAGGCCGACGCGGCAGGCGCCGTCGAGATCGACGCCGACGGAGGCCTGCTGCTGGAGGCCCGCGAAGTCGCAGGTGAACTTGGTGCCCTTGTACTTGCCGGCGACGATCTCGCCGGGACCGCTCCACTTGCCGTAGACCTGGTTGAAGAAGGCCTCGTCGCCGGCGGCGCCGGCCGGCGCCGTGAACGGCAGGGCGGCGAGGAAGGCGAGGGCGAGACCTGCGACGTGCGTGCGGAGCATGGGAAGCCTTCCCGGCGATGCAAGTGGTTGTTTCGTGGCTCCTTTATCGGCGCGAAGGGTTAACCAAGCCTTTCCGAGAGGCTCTCCGTGCACGCGGCCGCACGCCGCATGGCAGGCCGGCCACAGGGCCCCGATGCGGATCAGCGCGCGCGGCGGGCGTCCGAAATCCTGGCGATGGCCGACAGGTCGGCGAGGAAATCGCCGATGGTCGGGCGCCGCGAGCGCAGGAACGGGATGGGCCGGCACAGATCCATCGCGGCAAGGCCGACGCGCGCCGTGAGGAGCCCGTTGACGACGCCTTCGCCCAGCCGCGCCGAGAGCTTGGAGGCGATGCCGTGGCCGACCACCTGCTGCACCAGGCTGTCGCCGATCGAGATCGTGCCGGTCACCGCGAGATGGGAGAGGACGTCGCGCGTCAGCCGCACGAGCCCGAGCGCGCCGGGCCGCGCGCCGTAGAGTTCGGCCATGCGGCGGATGAGGCGCACCGTCTCGAAGAGGACGAAGACGACGTCGACCAGCGCCTTGGGGCTCACGGCGGTGACGACCGAAACGCGCTTGGAGGAGGCGAGGACGAGCGCGCGGGCCTTCAGATCGAGCGGCGTCAGAAGTTCGCGCTCGGCCAGCGCCACGAGGTCGGCCCCGTCGATCACCTCCTCGTCGAGCTCGGCCATCCTGGCGCGGCCGAGGCCCGTTTCCGGCTTGGCGGACAGGAAGGAGACGAGCTTGGCGACCACGCGGCGAGCGGCGGAAGCGTCGTTCGTGTCGTAGGCGGCGAGCGCGTCGCGCCGCTCGGCCTCGATGGCCGAGAGGCGCATGAGCGCGACGGTCTCGCGCGCCACGACGCCGAGCGCGCCGGCAAGAAGCAGGAGGGACAGGCCGAGCGCCGTCCAGCCGAGCCACTCGTTGCGCGCGAACAGGTCCCGCACGAGGTCGTCGACGGCAAGGCCGATGCCGAGCGACAGGAGGGCACCGAGGGCGCCGACGAAGAGCTTGCCGAAGGAGAAGCCGCGGCGGCGGGCAAGGGCCGGTTCGGGCTCGAGCGCCTCGAGCGCCTCGGCCTCGATCGCCTCGTCCGCCTCGATCGTGACGAGGCTGAGATCCTCGATCGCGCGGGGCGGGCGCTGCGCCTCGCGAACCGGCGTCGCGTCCGGCCCGCGCGGCGGGGTCTGGCCGGGCAGCCGGTACGCGCCGGGGGTCCGGGAGGGGCGGTCCATGGGCTCGTCGCTCACGTCAGCTTGTCCCCGAGCAGGAATTCGAGCGCCCGGTCGAGCCGGATATGGGGCAGGGAGAGGGTGAGCCCCTCGGCGTCGCGCTCCAGCCGCGGCGGTTTGAAGCGCACGAAGTTCACCGCCTCGCGCGGCCGATGCCCCGCGCCGAAAAGGCGCCTGGGGTCGGCCGGCAGGTCGCCGGGGAAGATCGCGGTCTCGGTCCGCCCGTCGAAGCGCTCGCCCGCGATCGTCTCGCCTTCCATGGGCGTGCCCACGATCACGGGAAGGGTCTCGCCGCCATCCTCCACATTCGCCTCGCGCGTCGCCCGGATCGCGGCGAGCGCGAGGACGTCGGTCCTGGCGCCGGAGAACTTCGCGCGGGCGATCGCCTCGTCGAGGAGATGGCGCACGATCTGTTCCAGTCGGCGGTGGCTGTCGCGGTGGAGATGGTCGGCCTTGGTGGCCGCGACCAGGATGCGGTCGATGCGGCGCGAGAGCAGCGAACCGAGCCAGGAGGCGCGGCCGGGACGGAAGCAGGCGAGGATGTCGGCGAGCGCCGTCTTCAGGTCCTCCACCGCCTCGGGGCCGGCATTGATCGCCTGCAGGGCGTCGACGAGGAGGATCTGCCGGTCGAGCCGCACGAAATGCTCGCGGAAGAACGGTTTGACGACGACGGTCTTGTAGGCCTCGTAGCGCCGCGCGAGCACGGCGGCGAGCGAGCCCTTCGGGTAGGTCTCGGAGGGCTCGACGGGCAGGGGCGCGAAGGTGAGCGCGGGCGAGCCTTCGAGATCGCCGGGCATCAGGAAGCGGCCGGGCGGCAGGGTGGAGAGGGCGCTCGCATCCGCGCGGCAGGCGTTGAGATAGGCGGCGAAGGTGCGCGCCAGCCCCTGCGCGACCGGCTCGGACATCGGCGCCGACAGGTCCGCCCCGTCGAGCAGGGCCAGGAACGGCGCGGCCTGTTCGCGCCGCGAGGGGAGCCTCGCCCGCGCGATGGACTCGGCGGAGAAGGTGGCGAAGTCCTTCTCCAGCAGCGGCAGGTCGAGCAGCCACTCGCCGGGATAGTCGACGATGTCGATCGTCAGCCGTCCGGGGCCGAGAAGCCGCGACCAGGCGGAGGCCGACTCGAACTGCAGCGTGAGCCGCAATTCGGAGATGGCCCGGGTCGATTGCGGCCAGAGGCGCTCCTCCAGCACGGTGCGCACATGGTCCTCGTACTGGAAGCGCGGCACCGCGTCGTCGGGCTGTTCCTCCAGCCGCGCACGGGTGATGCGCCCGCCGGACTGGGCGGAGAAGAGCGGCAGGCGCCCGCCATGCAGGAGATTGTGCACGAGCGCGGTGATGAAGACGGTCTTGCCGGCGCGCGAGAGCCCGGTGACGCCGAGGCGCAGGGTGGGGCTGAAGAGGCCCGTGGTGCGGTCCGCGAGCGTGTCGAGGACGATGCGGGCCTCGTCGGCCATTGAGGTCATGGGATGCGTCATCCGGCGGCGGTTGCGGTCGTCGGCGATATAGGCGCCCGCGCCCCCTGTCGTAAGGGGCGGGCGAAGCGGGGCGGACGGTGGCGGTCGTCGGCCGGGCCCGGCGTCAGTCCTCGCCGCGATCGGGAACGAGAAGCGCGCGCAGCCGGCCCGCGCCCGGCACGATCTGCGCCAGACCAGGCTCGAAGGTGACGATCGCAAGCCCCGCGGTCGGGAAGCCGTAGCGCAGCGCCCGCAGGCTGTCGCCGTCGCCGGTTCCGCAGAGGGAGGAGACGAAATCCTCCACCATGGGATTGTGCCCGACGATGAGCACGCAGCCGCCGGAGGCCGCATTGGCCTCCGCATAGTAGGCCTCGATGCCGAGCGCGTAGAGATCGTCGCTGTGCCGTTCGGGGCAATCCGCGGGGAGAGCCGGTCGCAACCCGTCCAGCGTCTCGAGGGCGCGCGCGGCGGTGGAGCAGACCACGGCGGAGACGACGTACCCCCCGTCGGCGATGGCCCGGGCGGTGACTGGAACTTCGCGCCGGCCGCGATCGTCGAGCGGCCGCTGGTGATCGCGCTGCCCGGGCAGTGCCCAGGAAGAATGCGCGTGTCGCACGATCAGGAGGCAGTGACGGGAGGCGGCGTCGGACATGCGTTCTGGACTAGGTGAAAAGCGTTCGGCGGGCAATCGTCGGCGGGCCCGGTCGATGGCCGGTCCGGGGACTCTCCTGCGTCCTCGTGGGCCGGAAACGACGCCATGCCGGACCGGCCGACGACGCGCGATGTCCGGCAAGTCCGTTCAAAGCAAGTTCCGCACCAGTTCTCGCCTGCAAGCTTTTCGCGCAGGGTCGCGCCGATGGGAGTACATCGGCGGAGCTGTGATCGAGACTTTGTGAATGTCTAATGAATATAGAGCGTTACGTTTTCTGAGAGCGGTCGCCGGTACGGGTTGATCCCCGCTTGTTCGCAACGTGAAGCGTCGCTATAAGCCCCCTCGGCGGCAACGGAGATACGCAATGAGTGAGACTCTTAGCGGGGCAACGGCGTTGATCGAAGATGGGCCGTTCATGAACGATCGTCAGAAAGAGTATTTCCGCAAGAAACTTCTCGACTGGAAGGCGGAAATCCTGCGCGAGGCCCGCGACACGCTGGACGCACTCGCCAACGAGAACAGCAACCTGGCCGATGTCGCCGACCGCGCCTCCTCGGAGACCGACCGCGCCATCGAGCTGCGCGCGCGGGACCGGCAGCGCAAGCTGATCTCCAAGATCGACGCGGCGCTGGAGCGGATCGAGGACGGCACCTACGGGTTCTGCGAGGAGACCGGCGAGCCCATCAGCCTCAAGCGCCTCGATGCCCGCCCGATCGCCACCATGTCGCTCGAGGCGCAGGAGCGCCACGAGCGTCGCGAAAAGGTCTATCGGGACGAATAGTCCCGCCGTCGCACCCGCCGGGCCTTCGGCCGGGCGGACCGGCATCGACCGCGCACCGCGGCGGCGATGTCTTCGGTCAGGGCGATCGCGACCTGACCGACGGGCTGCAGGACGCAGCGGACTATCCGGCAGCGCGCCCGACGATGGGCGCGGAACCGGTCGGACCGGCCGCGATGCCGGGCGAGGCTTAAAGACGCGCGACTCTTTCCGCCTGTCCAAGGCCGGCCTCGTTGCAGTAGGCGCGCTCGCGCTTCCTTCGATACGATTTCAATCAGACGAAAGCCGCCATGGACGGATCCACGGCGGCTTTGGCATGTCCGGTCGGTCCGCGCCTCAGCGGCGCGGCGGGTCGATCATGTGGTCGAAGGTGAAGTCCCCGAGAAGCCGCTCCATCTCTTCCTCCAGCGTCAGCTTGCGCGGCTGAGGCGGTTCCGCGTCGACGGCCGGGCGCGGCGGCGGCGGCGGCGATGCGGGCGCGATGGTCGGCGCCGTGCGCTCGGCGGCGGAGGTTGGCGTATCGGAAGGACCGGCGGGAAGGGGCTTGCGCTCGCCCGCCTCGCTGACGGGAGCGGACCGCTCGGCGCTCACCGTTCCGAAGGACGGGGCGATGCGCTCGGCGGGCGGAACGCTCGTCTCGCGCCGTGGCTCGACGACCGGAGCGGGCGCGGCAGGCATGGCGCCGCGCGCCGGCGCGGCGGCCGGTGCGCCGATGCCCGGACCCGGCACATGCGGTGCGGCGGCCGGGCGCGGCGACGCGGGCTGCGAGAGCGTCGGCGCGTCGGTCGGAGCCCTGACGGGCGGCGCGACGGACGAGGATTTCGGCTCCGGCGCGATCTCCGGCGCCGTTGCCGCATCCTCGGCCGGGCGATTGCGGGCCGCGAGCGCGGCGAGGACGGATGCCGCCACGCCCTGGGGCTCGCTCGGCAGGGTCGGCACCGGCGCCGGGGCTTTCGCTGCGGCCGGGGCCGCGGGCGTCACGTCGCCATCGAAGAAGGAGTCGTTGCCGAAATCGGAGTCGAGTTCGGCGGAGAGGAAGTCTTCGAGGCTCGGCTCGTCCGCGCCAGGCTTTTCCTTCGGGCCGCCGGTCTCGGGGGCCGGGGGCGAGGGCATCTCGCTCGGACCCTTCCGGTTCTGGATCGCGCTCGCGAAGCTCGTCACCGACAGAGGCCGGCGTTCGCCCTCCGTGGAAGGCGTCGGCTCGCGCTTCTCGATCGAGATCGTCGGGGCGGTGAGGTCGGCGACCGAGCCGGCTCCGGCCGGATCCTGGTTCATCCGCGCGCGCAAGGCCGCGCGGTCCTCCTCGCCGTCATGGGGGTGGGGTTCGCTGGGTGCGTCGGCGGGAGGGGGCGGCGCGACGGGCTGGGGCGTCGCGGCCATGGGCGGCAGGGGCCTCGCCTCGACCGGCGTCGCGCGCGGCATGGGAGAGGAGGCGAGCGGCGGGGCGGCGGGGCGCGTCTCGGCGATGCGCTCTCCGGCCGTGCGCTCCTTGGCGGTGCGGGGCAGCGAAGGGTAATCGGCCGCAGCCGGCGTGGGCCGCAGGTCCGCCGGCCGCGGGGCCTCCAGGGCCGGCTTCGGGCGCAGCGCCGGCACGGGCGCAACGGTTTCGGCCGCAGCGGGCGTCTGCACAGGCGCGGCGCGCGCGACGGGCGTCTCGGCACGCGGGGCTTCAATGTTCGGCGTCTCGGGCTTCGACGCTTCGAGGGACGGGGCTTCGTCGCGCGCCAGGACCGGCTCGACGCGGCTGGTCTCCCGCTCGATCGGCGGCGCCTTCGCGGCCGGGGTCGGCGCGCCGTCGCGGTCGGCCGGATGATCGGCGCCCGGCGTCGGCAGGCGCGGCGTCAGCGGGGCGGCCGCGACGAGCGGCGCCGCCGTCACCGCCACCGGCACGGTCGGCGCTGCGGGCGTGTCCAGCCGGGCGGGCTGGGCGTCGCGCGCCTGCGGCATCGCGCCGCGCGCGACGGGCTGCGCCGTGCGGGGGCGCTGCACGGGCAGCGGCAGGGGCGGGCGATCGAGGCTCGGCACCGGCGCCGGCCCCTCGACCCGCGGCCGCGGCCGCTGGCGCGGCTGGGCGGAGGCGAGGCGCGGCTCGGCGGCATCGACGCGCTCGAGGCTTGCCGGCTCCGGCCGCCCGCGCGCCGCCAGGGGCTGGCGCTGGATCGTGCCTTCCACGACGAGATCGTTCTGCCCGCCGATGAGCACGAGATGCTCCACCTCGTCGCGGCGCACCAGGACGAGCTTGCGGCGCTGGTCGACCGACAGGACGTCGAGGATCGCAAGGCGCGGTGCCCGCGAGCGCAGGCTGGCGCCTCCCGTGCCGAAGGCCTTGCGGGCGAGCAGGATCACCACGATCGCCAGGGCGCAGACCGCCACCATGACGATCGCCACCCAGAGGATCGGCGCCATGCTCTCACCCGTCATTTCGCTGATCCATTGCGGCATGTTGGAACACCTTCAGCCTCGCGCGCCGGCGATGCGCATCGCCCGTCCGCCCTTCGACCCTTCCGGGTCATCGGAACGCAAGCGACGCGCGCAAGAACAGGACCGCGCCCGCGGGCCGGTCCGTTGTATCGCCTATCTGCAGATGGCAAGCATCGCAACAGTTTGACGGATCATACTGAGCCATTGGGTGCCCGTTCGGCACAAACCGGCTTTATCGGTGCGCGTATCGCTCCTTCCGGCGCTGCCGCACCCTCGCTTCCGGCGATGGTTTGATTCAAGATCGCGGGACGGCGCTGCAGGAACGAATCGCAATGAGTTTCACGACGTTGACGACGATGGACAAGCCTCTCATCGATCGCGCGGCGGGCGCTTCGCTCGCGCGGCGGCTGCTGCTTCTGGGCGGCGCGCTGATCCTCTTCGCCGCGGTCCTGGCGCTTGTCGGCCATGCCTATGGCGGCACGGCCGTCCTCGTCGTCTTCGGGCTCCTCGCCATCGTGGGCATGGCGGCGATCTTCGCCGGCGCGCTCGGCTTCCTGGAGCTGACCGGGCGCGTGGCGGACGGCGCCATCGCGCGCGTCGTCCTCGACAGCGCCGAGATCGGGGCGCTCGTCGCCGACCGGCGCGGCCGCATCCTCTACGCCAACCGGGCCTATGGCGAGCTCACCGGCGCGCGCACGGGCGCGGAGACGAAGACGCTGGAGCGGCTGCTCGCCCGCGAGCCCGAGGCCTCCGAGGCGATCTACCATCTCGCCAATCTCGCGCGCGAGAACCAGGCCGGCCAGCGCGAGTTCCGCCTCGGGCGGCCGCTGTCGGGCCTCGCCGGCCCGGAGGCGAGCCCCCGCTGGTACCGCGCGACCGTGCGTCCGCTCTCTACCGAAAGCCAGACCCTGCAGGCCTGGAGCATCGCCGACGTCACCGCCGACCGCCAGCTCCAGGAGACCTCCTTCAAGGAGCTCCAGCACGCGATCGACTATCTCGACAAGGCGCCCGCCGGCTTCTTCGCGGCCGACGGCGAGTGGCGTCTCGTCTATCTGAACGCGACGCTCGCCGGCTGGCTCGGCATCGACCTCGCCGAATTCCGCCCGCTCGGCCCCAGCCTCTACGATTTCCTGCCGCCCAACGCCCATTCGCGCCTCGCACTCAAGCCCGGCAGTGCGGACGAGGAGGGGCGCAGCATCATCGATCTCACCCTCTCGCCGCGCGGCGGCGGCGTCCTGCCGGTGCGGCTCCTCGTCAAGCCCGTCGCGGGCGAGGAGGGCGCGCCCGGCATGATGCGCGTCCTCGTGCTCTCGCGCGGCCTCGAGGCGGAAGCGGCGACGGACGGGCGCAATCTCGACGTCGGCTTCAGCCAGCTCTTCGATTCCTCGCCCATGGGCATCGCCGCCCTGGAACGCTCGGGGCGCGTGCGCCGCTGCAACCCCGCCTTCGCGCAGATCTTCGGCGCCGCGGTCGCCGAGGGCGAGGCCGCGCTCGGCACCGACATGGCGGCGAACGACCGCGAGGGCTTCTCCCACGCCCTGGAGGCGGCGATGGCCGGCCGGCCCGGCGCGCCCTTCGTCGATGTCGACATCACCGGCGCGCGGCCGCGCTCCGTGCGCCTCTATCTCTCCTCGATCCCGGCCCAGGGCGGCGAGGGCAAGGACGCCGCGATCCTCTACTGCGTCGACGTGACGGCGCAGCGCGCGCTGGAGGAGCAGGTCGCCAAGAGCCAGAAGATGCAGGCGGTGGGCAATCTCGCCGGCGGCATCGCGCACGACTTCAACAACGTCCTGACCATCATCACCGCGTCGGTGGACTTCCTCCTCCTCAACCACCGCACGGGGGATCCGTCCTTCCAGGATCTCCTCCTCATCAAGCAGAGCGCCAACCGCGCCGCCTCGCTCGTGCGCCAGCTCCTCGCCTATTCGCGCCGCCAGACGATGCGGCCGAAGATGCTGAACCTCACCGACGTGATCGCCGACATGCATCTTCTTCTGAAGCGGGTGTCCGGCGAGACGGTGAAGCTGGAGCGCCATCACGCCCGCGACCTGTGGCCGGTGATGGCCGATATCGGCCAGTTCGAGCAGGTCGTCACCAATCTCGTGCAGAACGCGCGCGACGCCATGCCGAAGGGCGGCACGATCTCAATCGCCACGCGCAATGTCGGCGCGGCGGAGGCGGCCGAGTTCCGCTATGCCGAGATGCCGGCGGGCGAATACGTTCTCGTCGAGGTGGCGGACAACGGCACGGGCATGCCGGCGGACGTGGCCGAGCGCATCTTCGAGCCCTTCTTCACCACAAAGGACATCGGCAAGGGCACGGGCCTCGGCCTCTCGATGGTCTACGGCATCGTGAAACAGTCGGGCGGCTTCATCTTCGTTGAGACCAAGCCCGACCAGGGCACGATGTTCCGCATCTTCCTGCCGCGCCACGTGCCCGCCGAGCAGCCGGCCACCCGGCCGGACGTCGCCCAGCCCGTGGACAACGCCAAGCGCGACCTCTCGGGCACCGCCTCCATCCTTCTCGTCGAGGACGAGGACAATGTGCGTGCGGTCAATGTGCGCGCGCTGCGCATGCGCGGCTACGAGGTGCACGAGGCCTCCTCCGGCCTCGACGCGCTGGAGGTGATGGAGGAGATCGGTGGCAAGGTGGATCTCGTCGTCTCCGACGTGATGATGCCCGAGATGGACGGCCCAACCCTCCTGACCGAGATGCGCAAGACGCGGCCCGACCTGAAGTTCGTCTTCGTTTCGGGCTATGCGGAGGACGCCTTCAAGAACCTGCCGGAGGGCGAGACGTTCGGCTTCCTCGCCAAGCCCTTCTCGCTGCGCGACCTCGCGGTGACGGTGAAGGAGATGCTGGACTCCTGAGGGGTTCAGCCGGCGGCCGCCTGCGCCTGCGCCACGGCGATGCGGGCGGCGAGCCGCGCGTTCGACTGGACCAGCGCGATGTTCGTCTCCAGCGAGCGTCCGCCGGACAGTTCGAAGATGCGCTGCAGGAGGAAGGGCGTCACCGCCTTGCCGGAGATGGCGCGGGTCTCGGCTTCCGCCAGCGCCGCCTCGATCCAGCCGCGCACCGTCTCGCCGGGGATCTCGTCGGCCGCCGGAACCGGGTTGGCGACGAGCAGTCCGCCTTCGATGT
The DNA here is from genome assembly GCF_001425575.1 of Aurantimonas sp. Leaf443. Taxonomy (GTDB): domain Bacteria; phylum Pseudomonadota; class Alphaproteobacteria; order Rhizobiales; family Rhizobiaceae; genus Leaf443. The sequence continues at coordinate 666,722 of NZ_LMRD01000006.1, forward strand.
CGAGCGCCTCGCGCGCGGCCTGGAACGCGGCGATCTCGCCCGCGCTGTCGAGGCGCAGGGGCGCCGGCAGTCCGGAGGTGCGGGACCAGAAGGCCGGCAGATCGTCCGTGCCGTACCCGACGACCGGGACGCCTTTCGTTTCAAGCACTTCGAGCGTCTTCTTCAGATCGAGGATCGCCTTGGCGCCGGCGCAGACGACGATGACCGATGTGCGGGCGAGCTCCTCGAGATCGGCCGAGATGTCGAAGCTCTCCTCGGCGCCGCGATGCACGCCGCCGATTCCGCCCGTCGCGAAGACGCGGATGCCGGCGCGCGCCGCCGCGATCATCGTCGCGGCCACGGTCGTCGCACCGTTCCGGCCGGTGGCGAGCGCGAAGGCGAGATCGGCCCGCGAGAGCTTCATCGCGTCCTTCGTCTGCGCCAGTCCCTGCAGCTCGTCGTCGGTGAGCCCGATCTTCAATCGGCCGCCGAGCACCGCGATCGTCGCCGGCTCGGCGCCTTCCTCGCGCACGATGGCCTCCACCCGGCGCGCCATCTCCAGATTGCGCGGCCAGGGCATGCCGTGGGTGACGATGGTCGATTCCAGCGCGACCACCGGCCGGCCGGAGCCGAGGGCGCTTTCGACGGCGGGCGACAGATGCAGGACACGCGTCATTATTCGAACTCTCCGGGAAGCGTCTGGGGCGCGGCCATCGCGGCGAGCGCCCGTGATATCGCGGCCTGCGCGTTGGAACGCGGCAGGCCGTCGGCGCCGACCCTGAGCGAGGCGGCCGCGATGCCGCATCGCACGGCCTCGACCCAATCGAGGCCCTCGCAATAGTGGTGGAAGGCGACGCCGGCAAGCGTGTCGCCGGCCCCTGTCACGTCCTGCGCCGCCACGGCCGGCGGGCGCTGCAGGTGAATGGCGCCGCGATCGAGGATCAACGCGTCGCGCGGCCCGTCGGTCACCACGGCACGGCGCACGCCGAGTTCGGCGAGAAGTTCCACGACGAGCGAGGGCCGCGTTCCGGCGGAGGCTTCCACGAGGCTCGCCGCCTCCGCCAGCGAGACGAACAGGGCGGAGAGGCGCGGCAGGAGCGGCAGCAGGGCCCGGACCTTCGCCGGCGAGACGCCGATGGCGCCGATGGGACGCGGCGTCGCGGCCAGCGCGAGGCGCTCCAGCGTCTCGGATGGAAGGTTCGCGTCCACCAGGAGCGCGTCGCATGCGTCCAGGGCCTGGCGCAGCTGCCGGCGGGCGACGAGGCGCGGCTTCAGAAGCGCGTAGAGCGCCATGTCGGCGATGCCGGCGACGAGTTCGCCCTCGTGGTCGAGGATCGCGGTATAGGTCGGCGTCGCCCGGTCGAGCCAGGTGATCGCAAGGTCCCGCACGCCGAGGCGCGCGAGCGCCTCCTCCACCACGAGTCCCGTCGGGTCGCCGCCGCGCGCGCCGAAGAAGGAAACCGGGCGTCCGAGCGCTGCGAGGGCCAGCACCGCATTATAGGCCGTGCCTCCGACCGCTTCCTCCAGCCGCCCGGGATTGGAGGCCTGCGCGCGGTACGGCTGGTCGGAGCGGGCGCGGCGGTCGATATGGGCGGCGCCGCAGACGAGGATCGGCGAAAAGGCGTCGGCCCGGTCTTCGGCGTTCATCGTTTGTTAAACCTTGCAGCGTTCGAGCGCCGAATCGGAGCGACCCGGAAAGAGGGAACAGAACGGGAATATGCCTTGAAGAAAGAGAACAAAAAAGATACGTAGGAGTTCATTGCAGCCGTGGCCGACGCGTGGAATAAGGACCGGATACTATGGCTCAGAATTCCCTCCGTCTCGTCGAGGATAGCTCAGTGGATAAGACCAAGGCACTCGATGCGGCGCTGTCGCAGATCGAGCGCGCATTCGGCAAGGGTTCGATCATGCGTCTCGGGGCGACCGAGAAGCTGGATATCGAGACCGTCTCCACCGGATCGCTCGGGCTCGACATCGCGCTCGGCATCGGCGGCCTGCCCAAGGGCCGCGTCGTGGAGATCTACGGCCCGGAAAGCTCGGGCAAGACGACGCTCGCGCTGCATACGATCGCCGAGGCCCAGAAGGCCGGCGGCATCTGCGCCTTCGTCGATGCAGAGCACGCGCTCGATCCGGTCTATGCCCGCAAGCTCGGCGTCGAGATCGACAACCTCCTGATCTCGCAGCCCGACACGGGCGAGCAGGCGCTGGAGATCGTCGACACGCTGGTGCGCTCGGGCGCCATCGACGTCCTCGTCGTCGATTCGGTCGCCGCGCTGACGCCGCGCGCCGAGATCGAGGGCGAGATGGGCGACAGCCTGCCCGGCATGCAGGCGCGCCTGATGAGCCAGGCGCTGCGCAAGCTCACCGGCTCCATCTCGCGCTCCAAGTGCATGGTCATCTTCATCAACCAGATCCGTATGAAGATCGGCGTGATGTTCGGCTCGCCCGAGACGACGACGGGCGGCAACGCTCTGAAGTTCTACGCCTCCGTGCGCCTCGACATCCGCCGCATCGGCGCGATCAAGGACCGCGAGGAGGTGACCGGCAACCAGACGCGCGTCAAGGTGGTGAAGAACAAGCTCGCGCCGCCTTTCCGCGAGGTCGAGTTCGACATCATGTATGGCGAGGGCGTGTCGAAGGTCGGCGAGCTGATCGATCTCGGCGTGAAGTCGGGCATCGTCGAGAAGTCGGGCTCCTGGTTCTCCTATAACAGCCAGCGTCTCGGTCAGGGGCGCGAGAATGCCAAGACCTTCATCAAGGACCATCCGGAAGTCGCGGCCGAGATCGAGGCCGCGATCCGCTCCAATGCCGGGCTGATCGCCAGCCAGTTGCTCGAGGGCGCGCCCGAACCGGACGGCGAATGACCGAACCCGAAGGCCGGGCCGCTCGTCGGACCCGGCCTTTTTCTGTCCGGCTCTTGGAGCGCGCCGCGTTCCGGTGCGGCGCCGGGCGGGGCGGCGGCCTCCGCGATCGGCGGGGTGTCGCGGCGTGTCGTGACAATGGACACCCCATCGGGGGCTCGCTAAAAGCGCTCTCGTCGCGCGGCGAAAGGCCGTCGCGCGCGGTTTTTCGGCATTTCGAGGGCGGTGGCAATGAGTGGCGTAAACGAGATCCGGTCCGCGTTCCTCGATTATTTCGCGGCGAACGGCCACGAACGCGTCGCCTCGTCCCCGCTCGTGCCGCGCAACGACCCGACCCTGATGTTCACCAATGCCGGCATGGTGCAGTTCAAGAACGTCTTCACGGGCCTGGAGAAGCGTCTCTACGACCGTGCCGCGACGGCGCAGAAATGCGTGCGCGCCGGCGGCAAGCACAACGATCTCGACAATGTCGGCTATACCGCCCGTCATCACACCTTCTTCGAGATGCTCGGCAATTTCTCGTTCGGCGACTATTTCAAGGACCGGGCGATCGAACTTGCCTGGAACCTGATCACGCGCGAGTTCGGCCTGCCGAAGGACAAGCTCCTCGTCACCGTCTATTCGCAGGACGAGGACGCCGCCGCGCTCTGGCGCAAGATCGCCGGTCTCTCGGACGACCGCATCATCCGCATTCCGACCTCCGACAATTTCTGGTCGATGGGCGAGACCGGCCCTTGCGGACCCTGTTCGGAGATCTTCTTCGACCATGGCGACCACATCTGGGGCGGACCTCCGGGCAGCCCGGAGGAGGACGGCGACCGGTTCATCGAGATCTGGAACCTCGTCTTCATGCAGTTCGAGCAGCTCGGGCCGGACGAGCGCGTCAGCCTGCCCCGGCCGTCCATCGACACGGGCATGGGTCTCGAGCGCGTGGCGGCGGTGCTGCAGGGCGTGCACGACAATTACGACATCGACCTCTTCAAGGCGCTGATCGCGGCCGTGGAGAACGTCATCGGCTCGCGGGCCGAGGGCGAGCAGCGGGCGAGCCATCGCGTCATCGCCGATCACCTGCGGGCGACGGCCTTTCTCATCGCGGACGGCGTCCTGCCGTCCAACGAGGGGCGCGGCTACGTGCTGCGCCGGATCATGCGGCGCGCGATGCGCCACGCCAAGCTTCTGGGGGCGCGCGAACCGGTCCTCTACAAGCTTCTTCCGGTTCTGGTCTCGGAAATGGGCCGGGCCTATCCGGAACTCGGCCGCGCCGAGAGCCTGATCTCCGAGACGCTGAAGCTCGAGGAGAAGCGCTTCCTGCAGACGCTCGACCGCGGTCTGGCGCTTCTCACCGAGGCCACCGACGGGATGGAGGAGGGCGCCAAGCTCTCCGGCGAGACCGCCTTCAAGCTCTACGACACCTACGGATTCCCGCTCGACCTCACGCAGGACGCCCTGCGCTCGCGCGGCATCGACGTCGATCTCGACGCGTTCAAGACTGCGATGGAGCGCCAGAAGGCGGAGGCCCGCGCGAGCTGGGCGGGGTCCGGCGAGGCGTCGTCGGACGCGGTCTGGTATCCGATCCGCGACCGGGTCGGGGCCACCGAGTTTCTCGGCTACGACACGGAGAAGGCCGAAGGCGTCGTCGTGGCTCTCCTGCGCGAGGGAGCCGAGACCGCCGAGGCAGGCGAGGGCGAGGAGGTCTCGGTCATCGTCAACCAGACGCCGTTCTATGGCGAATCCGGCGGCCAGCTGGGCGATGCCGGCACGATGCGCGGCGAGGGTGTGACGGTCGAGGTTCTCGACACGCAGAAGGTCGCCAACGGGCTCTTCGTCCATCGCGCGCGGGTCGTCTCGGGCCGGTTGAAGATGGGCGCGGCGCTGGAACTCGAGGTCGATCACGCCCGCCGCAGCAGGATCCGCGCCAATCATTCCGCGACCCATCTCCTGCACGAGGCTTTGCGCGAGGTCCTGGGAACGCATGTCGCGCAGAAGGGCTCGATGGTCGGGCCGGACCGGCTGCGGTTCGATTTCTCCCACCCCAAGCCGATCGAGTTCAGCGAGCTGGAGACGGTCGAGCGTCTGGCCAACGCCGTCGTGCTGCAGAACGAGCCGGTCGAGACGCGGCTGATGGCCGTGGACGATGCGATCGCCCTCGGTGCCATGGCGCTGTTCGGCGAGAAATACGGCGACGAGGTCCGCGTCGTCTCGATGGGAACGGCGCAGGAGGGAGAGAAGGCCGGCCGGACCTACTCGCTCGAACTGTGCGGCGGCACGCATGTGAAGGCCACCGGCGATATCGGCCTCGTCCATGTCCTGTCGGAAAGCGCGGTCGGAGCCGGCGTGCGGCGTATCGAGGCGCTGACGGGCGCGGCCGCGCGCGATCACCTGCGCGAGCAGGAGGCGCGGGTGCGGCGCATGGCGCAGCTTCTCAAGGTCGGGCCGGGCGAGGCGGTCGAGCGGCTGGAGGCGGTGGTCGACGAGCGCCGACGCTTCGAGCGCGAGCTGGCCGAGGCGCGCAAGCGCCTAGCGATGGCCGGGCCCGCGGAGGGCGCTTCGCCTGCGCAGCCGAAGGAGATCGGCGGCGTCAGCTTCGTCGGTCGCGTGATCGAGGGCGTTGCCGCCAAGGATCTCAAGGGTCTGGTGGACGAGGCGAAGACGGCGCTGGGAAGCGGCGTCGTGGCGTTCGTCGGTGTCGCCGAGGGAAAGGCGAGCGTCGTCGTCGGAGTCACGCCCGACCTGACGGACCGGATCGACGCCGTTCGTCTCGCGCGCGAGGCGAGCGCCGCCATGGGCGGCAAGGGCGGCGGCGGGCGTCCCGACATGGCGCAGGCCGGTGGCCCGGAAGCCGACAAGGCCGCCGACGCGGTCTCGGCCGTCGAAGCGCTGTTGACCGCACTTTGATATAGGCCTTCGCATGAGCCGACCCTTCGGGCCGGTTCATGCGACGTGACTGGATTGTCGGGCGCTGCGCGGGCTGCGGAAGTGCCCCAGGCGTCAGAACGCGTCGTTCCGGACGGGTGACGGTCTGAAACGATGGATGGGCGCTCCAAGCCAGTGGAATGGACGACGGGCCGAAACGACAAAGGCCGCCGCGGAGGTTTTTCCGCGGCGGCCTCGTCATGTCAGGGACTCGAAGATCAGTCGTCGGCCTGCGGCAGCGCGGTGATGGCGGCGGGGTCGAGATTCACGACGAGGTTCTTGCCGTTCATTGCCAGATTCTCGATCGGCACCACGCGATCCTCGTCGTCCGACACGACGGAATCGTCGAAGTCGATCTTCACGACGCTGGCGGTCGTCTCGTTGGCACCCATGACCGAGTCGATCTCACCGATCTCCTTTCCCGAGGCGTCGTAGACATCCATGTCCTCGAGATCGTCGGCCGAGACGTTCAGCATCGGCACCATCGCGTCGTCGTTCACGTCGACCATCGTCATCGGCGTCGTCGAAGCGGTGGTCTGGGCGAAAGCGGGGGCGGAAAGGCCGAGAGCGGCGGTGACGAAGGCGAGCGGGAGGGCGTTGCGAAGGATGGACATGAGCGGGAAATTCCTCTGCCGTGTTGATGTCGGCAGGGTAATGACGAACCGCCCGGATCGTTTCGCACCGCATTGGAGAAAGTGCGGGCAAGGCATTGAAGAGATTGTGATCGACAGACCGCAGGCCGTATGGGAACCCGGCAGGCAAACGCGTCCCGGGTTCGTTCGGGAGGCCTCGAACGCAAAACGCCCGGTCTCTCGACCGGGCGTCCGTTTGGCGTGGCGATCGTCGTGACGGCGTCAGGCCATGGCCTTCTGGAGGTTCTCGTCAATCTTGTCGAGGAAGCTCGCGGTGGACAGCCAGGGCTGGTCGGGACCGATGAGGAGCGCGAGGTCCTTCGTCATGAAGCCGCTCTCGACCGTCTGGATGCAGACGCGCTCCAGCGTCTCGGAAAAGCGCATCAGCTCGGCATTGTCGTCGAGCTTGGCACGATGGGCGAGGCCGCGCGTCCAGGCGAAGATCGAGGCGATGGAATTAGTGGAGGTCTGCTCGCCGCGCTGGTGCTGGCGGTAGTGGCGCGTGACCGTGCCGTGCGCGGCTTCCGCCTCGACCGTCTTGCCGTCCGGCGTCATCAGGACGGAGGTCATCAGGCCGAGCGAGCCGAAGCCCTGCGCCACGATGTCGGACTGCACGTCGCCGTCGTAGTTCTTGCAGGCCCAGACGTAGCCGCCCGACCATTTCAGCGCAGAGGCGACCATGTCGTCGATCAGGCGGTGCTCGTACCAGAGCTTCTTCTTGTCGAATTCGGCCTTGAACTCGGCCTCGAACACCTCCTGGAAGATGTCCTTGAACCGGCCGTCATAGGCCTTGAGGATCGTGTTCTTGGTGGAGAGGTAGACGGGGTAGTTGCGCAGGAGGCCGTAGTTCAACGAGGCGCGGGCGAACTCGCGGATCGACTCGTCCTGATTGTACATGGCCATCGCGACACCGGCGTCGGGCGCCTGATAGACCTCGTGCTCGATCGTCTCGCCGTCCTCGCCGACGAACTTGATCGACAGGGTGCCCTTGCCGGGGAAGCGGAAGTCGGTGGCGCGGTACTGGTCGCCGAAGGCGTGGCGGCCGACGATGATGGGCTTGGTCCAGCCCGGCACGAGGCGGGGCACGTTCTTCATGATGATCGGCTCGCGGAAGATGACGCCGCCGAGAATGTTGCGGATCGTGCCGTTCGGCGACTTCCACATCTTCTTGAGGCCGAATTCCTCGACGCGCTGCTCGTCCGGCGTGATCGTGGCGCATTTCACGCCGACGCCGTGCTTCTTGATGGCGTTGGCCGCGTCGATCGTCACCTGGTCGCCCGTGGCGTCGCGATGCTCGACCCCGAGGTCGTAATATTCAAGCTCGATATCCAGGTAGGGGTGGATGAGCTTTTCCTTGATGAACGACCAGATGATGCGCGTCATCTCGTCGCCGTCGAGCTCCACGACCGGATTGTCGACCTTGATCTTTGCCATCGGTGCCTTCCTGACAGATCTTGATTGCAGCTTGCCCGATCGCCGTCTTCGGAACGCGGGGCCGGTGCGGCGCCCTATAGCATCCATGGTCGCACACGCAAAGGAAAGCGCCGCCGTGCAAGGGGTGTCGCGCAGTGAGGTCCGGTCTTCGGGAGGGGCGGCATGAGATCGACGATCGTGGCGCAGGCGCCGGCGGGCGCCATCGCGGGCCGGCGCCGCGGCCGGGTCCTGCGCTTCCTCGGCATTCCCTATGCCGAGCCGCCGCTGGGCGCTTTGCGCTTCGCCGCCCCGCGCCGGCGCGCGCCCTTCGAAGGCATCTTTCCCGCGCTCTCCTGGGGCGCCGCGGCCCCGCAGCGCCGCTCGCTGCCCGAACCCGTCGCCCGCATCGCGCGCCAGAGCTTCCTCTTCTCGGAGGACTGTCTGAACCTTCACGTCTTCACGCCGTCGCTCGAAGGCCGGCGCCCGGTCCTGGTCTTCATCCATGGCGGCGCCTTCGTCATCGGCTCGGGCGCGCAATATCCCGGCGACGATCTCGTGGCGCGCGGCGACTGCGTGGTCGTCACGATGAACTACCGGCTCGGGCAATTCGGCTTCAACGCCTTCGACCAGCACTTTCCGGGCGACGAGCGCTTCGTCGCCAATGCCGGCCTGCTCGACCAGCGCCTGGCGCTCGAATGGGTGCGCGACAATATCGAGGCCTTCGGCGGCGACCCGAACCGCGTGACGATCGCCGGCGAATCGGCCGGTGCGGCTTCGGTGGCCTTCCACCTCCTGCATGCGCCCTCGCGCCCTCTCTTCCATCAGGCGATCATGCAGTCGGGCGGGCTGAACCTCTTCTATCCGCGGCTTCATGCCGGCACCGTCGCGGGGCGCGTTCTCGAACGGCTCGGCGCGCTCGGCGATCCCGACCGGCTGCTGATGCTGGACTATGCCGACTTCGCCGCCGCCGCCGCCGCGCTGGCGCCGGACCATTCGGGCCTCGTTTCCCGCCCGCATATCGACGGCGTGACGCTGCCCGACCGGCCGCTCGGCGAGCTCTATGCGCTGGCCAAGCCCGTTCCGCTTCTCATCGGCACGAACCGCGACGAGTTCTCCTTCTTCAGCGACCTGCCGATCTTCCCGATCGACGGCAGCTACGCCGCGCTCGCAGCCTGGGTGCGCGAGGCGGCGGGGGCGGAGGCGGCCGAGCGGCTCGGCACGGTCTATGCCGACGAGCGGCGCGGGCGCCTGACGCTGGGAACCGACATCCTCTTCCGCATGCCCGCCCTGCATCAGGCAGAGGCGCAGGGCCGTTCGGCGCCGACCTTCGTCTACCGGCTGGACTGGGAGGCCAAGGGTCTTCTCTCCAAGCTCGGCGCGACGCATTCGGTGGATCTGCCGCTCCTCTTCGAGGATTTCCTCAAGCCCTTCCGCAGCGCCTATCTCGGCCTCCTGCCGGATCCGAGCCGCCAGGCGCTGGCCGCCCGCATGCGCGACCGCTGGGTCGCCTTCGTGCGGGACGGGCGGCCGGGCGATGGCTGGCCGGCCTACGATCCGGCAGAGCGCCTGACCATGATCTTCGGCGCGCGCGACAAGGTGGTAGGAGACCCGGAGGGGCCGCGGCGCCTCGCCTTCGACGGGATCGACGCCTTCACGCGCTGAGGGCGGCGCAGACGGAGGCGCCGCGACGCTTGGCCGGCGCGAACGAAGGGAGTATCAGCACCCGTCCCTCCTTTGCCCTCCGGTGCCATGTCCGTATCGTCCGAGCCTTCGCCCGCCATCATCCTCTGCGAGCCGCAGCTCGGCGAGAATATCGGCATGGTCGCGCGGGCCATGGCGAATTTCGGGCTCGGGGACCTGCGCCTCGTCAATCCGCGCGACGGATGGCCGAGCGAGAAGGCCCGGGCCGCGGCCTCGCGTGCCGATCACGTGATCGATGCCGTGACGCTCTACGAGACGACCGCCGAAGCGGTGGCGGACCTCTCCTTCGTCTATGCGACCACGGCGCGGCCGCGCGACAGTTTCAAGCCGGTGCGCGGGCCGAAGGAGGCCAATGCCACCCTGCGGGCGCGGATCGGCGCCGGCGAGAGCTGCGGCATCCTCTTCGGCCGCGAACGCTTCGGCCTCTCCAACGAGGAAGTGGGCCTGGCCGACGAGATCGTGACCTTCCCCGTCGATCCCGCCTTCGCCTCGCTCAACATCGCGCAGGCCGTCCTTCTCATGTCCTACGAGTGGCGCAGCGGGCTGCTCGGCGAGGCGGCGGGGCCGCGCTTCACCGCGCCGCCCGCTCCGCAGGCCAAGAAGGAGGATCTGCAGAGCTTCTTCGCGCATCTGGAATCCTCGCTCGAGGCCGCCGGCTATTTCTACCCGCCGGAAAAGCGCGAGGTCCTGGCGCAGAACCTGCGGACCATGCTGACGAAGGCCGCGTTCTCCGAGCCCGAGCTGCGTTCCTTGCGCGGCGTCATCCGCTCCTTCGACCATGCCGCGGCCAAGGCGCGCTCGTCCGATGGCGCATGAGCGTCCGATCCTCGTCTTCGACAGCGGCATCGGCGGGTTGACGGTCCTGCGCGAACTGCGCTGGGTCCTGCCCGACCGGCGCTTCGTCTATGTCGCCGACGATGCCGGCTTTCCCTATGGCGACTGGGCGGAGGCGCCGCTGGTGGCGCGGATCGGCGATCTCTTCGAGGAGCTGATCGCGCGCCACGACCCGGAGATCGCGGTGATTGCCTGCAACACGGCCTCCACGCTCGTGATGGGCAGTTTGCGGGAGCGGTTCGCCATTCCCTTCGTCGGCACGGTGCCGGCGATCAAGCCGGCCGCCGAGCGCACCGCCTCCGGCCTCGTCTCGGTGCTGGCGACCCCCGGCACGGTGCGGCGCGACTACACGCGCGGCCTGATCGAACAGTTCGCCAGCCGCTGCGAGGTGCGCCTCGTCGGTTCGAAGGCGCTGGCGGGGCTTGCCGAGGCGCATCTGCGCGGCGGCGCCGTGGACGCGGAGGCGGTGCGGGCGGAGATCGCGGACTGTTTCGTGGAGAGTGAGGGCCGGCGCACCGACATCGTGGTGCTGGCCTGCACGCACTACCCGTTTCTTGCCAATCTCTTCCGCAAGCTGGCGCCCTGGCCGGTGGACTGGCTGGATCCGGCCGAGGCGATCGCGCGCCAGGCGATGAAGCTTCTGGCGCCGCGCGGCGCCGATGCCACCCTGCCGGAGGGCTTCGACCGGGCCTTCTTCACGGCGGGTCCACCGAACGCCGCGACGCGGCGGCTGATCCACGGATTCGGTCTGGCCGCCTGAGCGCGGCGGTCGAATCGGGGAACGCCGGATGCGGGGAAACGTTAGGGGCCCATCGCATCGCAACACGAGGCTGCCCCGTCCATGGACGTCATCCGCATCATTCTCGCCATCCTCCTGCCGCCGGTCGGCGTCTTCATGCAGGTCGGGCTCGGCAAGCATTTCTGGATCAACTGTATCCTGACGCTGTTCGGCTACATCCCCGGCATCATCCACGCGATCTGGGTCATCGCGAAATACTGACGGCCGGCGGGCAGGGCGCCCCGGCCGTCAGGCCGCGAGGCCGTCACGCGGTTGACATCCGGCGCCCCGTCCCCTAACCACCGCGTCAACCGGCGGGGTTCATCCCGGCCGGTTTTCGACGTGTCCCGTGGACGACCCATGCCTTCGTGCAGCGTTGTCGTCCTGTCAGTCCGCCGCAGGCGGGCAGAGGAGGGCGCGTTTCCTGGGCGAACCTGCCGGATTGGCCGGCGGGCGGCCCGTCTTTTTGGGAAATGCGATGAGCAAGCGCGACTCAGTCAAGTACAAGATCGATCGCCGTATGGGCGAGAACATCTGGGGCCGTCCGAAGTCCCCGGTGAACCGCCGCCAGTACGGCCCCGGCCAGCACGGCCAGCGCCGCAAGTCCAAGGTCAGCGACTTCGGTCTCCAGCTGCGCGCCAAGCAGAAGCTCAAGGGCTATTACGGCGACGTGTCCGAGAAGCAGTTCCGCCGCACCTACGAGGAGGCGGCCCGCCGCCGTGGCGACACTTCGGAGAACCTGATCGGCCTTCTCGAGAGCCGTCTGGACGCCGTCGTCTACCGCGCGAAGTTCGTGCCGACGATCTTCGCGGCGCGCCAGTTCGTCAATCACGGCCATGTCAACGTGAACGGCCGTCGCACGAACATCCAGTCCTATATCTGCAAGGCCGGCGACGTGATCGAGGTCCGTCAGAAGTCCAAGCAGCTCGCCATCGTCATCGAGGCGACGCAGCTCGCCGAGCGCGACGTGCCGGACTATATCGAGGTCGATCACAACAAGATGGTCGCCACCTATGTGCGCGCCCCCGGCCTGCACGACGTGCCCTATCCGGTGCAGATGGAACCGAACCTCGTCGTCGAGTTCTACTCGCGCTAAGCGACAGGTCCGACGAAACGAACGAAAGGCCGCCCTCGGGTGGCCTTTTTTCGTTGATGCGTCGCGTTTTCAGCCAAACGCCGGGCCGACCTTGCTATAGGACCGGCGAAGGGATGGGTTCGATGCTCGACGACGCAAGGATGGACGCCGACGGCGCCGATGGCGATGAGGAGACTGCGGGGGCGGGGGCGCATCCGCTGTTTCGCGCCGCGCCTTCGTCCGTCGGCTTCAAGAAGCTGCGCAAGCGGCTGCTGCGCGAGGTTCGCGAGACCATCGCGACCCATGCGATGGTGACGCCCGGCGCGCGCTGGCTCGTGGCGATCTCCGGCGGCAAGGATTCCTACGCGCTGCTCGCCCTCCTCCTCGACCTGCAATGGCGCGGGCACCTGCCGGTCGATCTCCTGGCCTGCAATCTCGACCAGGGCCAGCCGAACTTTCCCAAGCACGTTCTGCCCGACTTCCTGACGCGGCACGCCATCGCGCACCGCATCGAGTATCGCGACACCTATTCGATCGTGAAGGAGAAGGTGCCGGCCGGCGCGACCTATTGCTCGCTCTGCTCGCGCCTTCGCCGTGGCAACCTCTACCGCATCGCCCGGGAGGAGGGCTGCGAGGCGCTGGTGCTCGGCCACCACCGGGACGACAGTCTCGAGACCTTCTTCATGAACCTGTTCCATGGCGGCCGGCTTTCCGCCATGCCCGGCAAGCTCCTGAACGACGAGGGCGACCTCTTCGTGCTGCGGCCGCTGATCCGCTCGGCGGAGGAGGATCTGGCCCGATTCGCCGCCGCCCTCGACGTCCCGATCATCCCCTGCGATCTCTGCGGGAGCCAGGACGGGCTGCAGCGCCAGGCCGTGAAGGCGATGATCGCGGGCATGGAGGCGAGCGCGCCCGGCCGCAAGGACATCATGATCAGGGCGTTGTCGAACCTTCGCCCCGGCCATCTCCTCGACACGTCGCAGTTCGATTTCACGGCCCTCACGCGCCGCTAGAAGGATCGCCACCTTGTCCCGCACCGTCGATATCGAACGTCTGGCCGACATCCTGCGCGAGGCCGCGCTCGCCGAGATCATGCCGCGCTTTCGCAACCTTGCCGAAGGCGATATCCGCCAGAAGACCTCCGCGACCGATCTCGTGACCGAAGGCGACGAGATGGCCGAGCGGCACATCAAGGCGCGCTGCCGCGAGATCTGGCCGGAGGCCCTGTTCGTGGGCGAGGAATCGGTCGCCGCCGACCCGGCACTGCTGGAGCGGCTGAAGGGCGCCGATCTCGCCATCGTCGTCGATCCGATCGACGGGACGGCGAATTTCGCCGCCGGCGTGCCGCTCTTCGCCGTCATGGCCGCCGTGGTCGAGAAGGGCCGCACGGTCGGCGGCATCATCTACGATCCGCTCGGCGAGGACTGGATGATCGCCGAGAAGGATGCTGGCGCGTGGCAGCGGGGCGTCCTGGGCCCGCTCAAGCGGCTGGAGGTGGCGCAGGAAATTCCGCTCTCTGAGACGATCGCCTGCGGCAGCACGACCTTCCTGCCGCCGGCGGAGCGGCGCGCCATGCAGATGCAGCTCGCCTCCGTGAAGATCGTCGGCAACTACCGCAATGCCGGCCACGAATACCGGCTGCTCGCCTCGGGCGGCGCGCATTTCTGCTTCTATTCCAAGCTGATGCCCTGGGACCATCTGCCCGGCGCCCTCATCGTGGAGGAGGCCGGCGGGGCCGTGTCGCTGGCCGACGGATCGCCCTATCACGGCGCCGGGACGCATGAGGGCTTCCTCATCGCCGCCTGCGGCCGGCAGACGCTGCAGGCGGCACGGGACCTTCTGGTGCCCCGCGTCTGACCACAGCGCCCAGGCGGCCCGGGAGAGCCGCCCGCGATGAATGTGTCTCGTCCCGCGCGGACGCGCTCTATTCGGCGGGATGCCCTCCGAGCTTCGCGGAAGCTGCCTCCCCCTCGTGATGGGGCTGGAAGAGCCGCCCCTCCGCCGCCAGCACGCAGAGCGTGGCGCCGGTGGAAAGCGCGAGGAAGCCGATCAGCATCGGCACCACCGTGCCGTCGTAGAAATAGCCGATCAGCGCACCGAAGAGACCGCCGCCGAAGGTCTGCATGAAGCCGAGCACGGACGAGGCCGTGCCGGCGACATGGCCGAGCGGGTCCATGGCGAGCGCGTTGAAATTCGTGCCCACGAAGCCGAACAGGCAGAAGTTCACCGTCATCAGCGGTACGAAGAGCCAGATCGGCGCGGCGCCGCCATAGGCCAGCGCCAGCGCCAGATGGATCGCGGCGAGGGCGATGAAGCCGATGAGCGCGCCATGCGAGAGGCGACGCATGCCGAAGCGCTGGACGAGGCGCGAATTCACGAAGGACGAGGCGGCCATGAAGATCGCGGTGGCCGAGAAGACGAGCGTGAAGCTCGGGCCGAGGCCGTAGACGCCGGTATAGAGCTGTTCCGCCTGGTTGATGAAGCCGAAGAGCACGCCGAAGATCAGGGCCGTCGCGATCGTGTAGGCGAAGGCGACGCGGTTGGTCAGAACCGTGCGGAAGGCCTCGATCGTGCGCTTGGCCGTCAGCGGGCGCCGATCTTCCGGATGCAGCGTCTCGGGCAGGCGCAGCGCCACCCAGATCGTCACCGCTGCGCCGAAGGCGGCGACGACAACGAAGATCTCGCGCCACGTGCCGAACAGCATGATCGCCTGCCCGATATTCGGTGCGACGACGGGAATGGCCATGAAGACCATCATGACGAGCGACATGACGCTGGCCATGCGGCGGCCGCCGAAACAGTCGCGCACGACCGACACGGCGATGACGCGGGTGGCGGCCGCGCCGATGCCCTGCGCGGCGCGCAGCGCCAGCAGCGCCTCGAAGGTCGGCGCGAAGATCGCGGCCACCGACGCGAGGATGTAGACGCCGAGCCCGAAGAACAGGACGGGACGGCGCCCGAACCGGTCCGAAAGCGTGCCGTAGAGGATCTGCGCCGCGCCGAAGCCCAGGATGTAGGACGTGATGACGAATTGCCGGCGGTTCTCGTCCTCGACCCCGAGGGCGGCCCCCATCTGCTGAAGCGAGGGGATGAACACGTCGATCGCCGCCGCGTTCAGGGCCATCAGGCAGGCGATCATCGTCACGAGCTCCCAATAGGGGAGCCCGCGCGTGACGGAATTTTCCGGCGCGTCGGACATTTCGACCTCGTTCGTCGTGAGACCTTCGACCTACGCGCCGCCAAGCGAAAAAGCAATCTAGCTTATCATATTCCCGGCTAGCATCCGCCAAGCCCGAAGCGGACCGTCGATGCCTCTCGCACCCGAAACGAAAGAAGGCCCGCCATGGTGGCAGGCCTTCCGAATTTTTCCTCCGAGCGGTGTGCCCGGCTCAACCCTGCGCGCCGACCTTGGCTTCGGTCGAGACGCCCTTCTCGTCGAGAAAGGTCTTCAGCTCGCCCGCCTGGAACATCTCGCGCAGGATGTCGCAGCCGCCGACGAACTCGCCCTTCACGAAGACCTGCGGCACGGTCGGCCACTGCGTGTAGTCCTTGATGCCCTGGCGGATCTCGTCCGAGGAGAGGACGTTCACGCCCTTGTACTCCACGCCCATGTAATCGAGAATCTGCACGACCTGACCGGAGAAACCGCACTGGGGGAAGGCCGGCGTGCCCTTCATGAAGACGACGACGTCGTTGGTCTTCACCTCGTTGTCGATCCAGTCCTGAATTCCGCTCATGGGTCCGTCCTGTTCAAGGAGACGCCGCCACGCGGCGGTCGAAGTCGGGCCGTGCTGCAAGCGCGATGCCCATGTGGAGCCTACATACTGTGTCGGGCGCGCGCTTTGAAGGGGGCGCCCGTTTCGGCGCGGTCGGCGCCCGCCGTCAGGTGCGCGGCATCGGGGGCCGCTCGAGACCGGCCAGCCGCATGGTGGTCTGATAGTGCTCGCTCAAGCGGTTCAGGATGTTGTTCCCGGCGAGGACGAGATCGCACTTGACCTCCTCGACGTCCCGATCGATCCGGTCGAACCCCTCGCGCATGTCGCGCTCCAGCCGGCCGAGCAGTTCCTGCTGGCGCAGAATGAGGTCGAGCATCTGGCTTTGCCGCAGGTCGAAGCGGCGCAGGAGAGCCAGCATATGGCTCGTCGTGGTGGTCTCCGTGCCGCTCATCGCCGAACTCCCCGCGTCGCCGTCCGAAGCCTATTTCGGCACGCTCGTCTGCAGCGCCAGCGCGTGGAGCACGCCGCCCATATTGCCACGCAGCGCCTCGTAGACCATCTGGTGCTGCTGCACGCGGGACTTGCCGCGGAAGCTCTCGGCGACGACCTCCGCCGCGTAATGGTCGCCGTCGCCGGCGAGATCGCGGATCGTCACCACGGCGTCCGGAATCCCGTCCTTGATCATCGTCTCGATGTCGCGGGCATTCATGGCCATGCTGCGTCTCTCCGTCTGGGGCCGTCTACCGTGCCCGTCTGAGGGCAAGGATAAGGTCTCGCGGGCGCCTCGACAATCGAGGCGCCCCGTTTCTTCACGCGGCCGCGGCCGGCTCGACCACGGTGCCGGACATGAAGTCCGGGAACCAGCTCTCATGCGCGACGGTGAGGTCGGCGACGGAGACGTCGACATAGGGCGCGATGCCGAGCCGGTCGCCCTGCGCCACGCCGAGTTCGCGCAAGGGAACGCCCGCCGCCTCGGCCGAGCGCACGACCGTGCCGGCATGGGCGGGATCGATGGCGATCACGTAGCGCGCCTGATCCTCGCCGAAGAGGAGGGCGTGGCCGTAGCCCTCGCCGACCTTCACCTGCATGCCGAGGCCGGAGGCCATGCACATTTCCGCCAGCGCGACGGCGAGCCCGCCGTCCGAGAGATCGTGGCAGCCGAGCGCCAGCCTGCCGCGGATGAGGCCGCGCACGAAGTCGCCGTGGCGCTTCTCGGCCTCGAGATCGACATGGGGCGCCGCCCCGTCCTCGCGGCCCTCGATCTCGCGCAGGTAGATCGAGCTGCCGAGATGGCTGCCGTCGGCGCCGACGAGGAAGAGGATGTCGTGCTCCTTCATGCCGCCGATCGTTGCCATGCGGGTGCGGTCCTCGATGAGGCCGACGCCGCCGATCGTGGGCGTCGGCAGGATCGCCTTGCCGTGGGTCTCGTTGTAGAGCGAGACATTGCCCGAGACGATCGGAAAGCCGAGCGCGGTGCAGGCCGCGCCGATGCCCTCGATGGCCTTGACGAAATGGCCCATGATCTCCGGCTTCTCGGGATTGCCGAAATTGAGGTTGTCGGTGGCGGCCAGCGGCTCGGCCCCGACCGCCGTCAGGTTGCGCCAGCATTCGGCGACGGCCTGCGCGCCGCCCTCGAACGGATCGGCCTCGCAGTAGCGGGGCGTCACGTCCGAGGAGAAGGCGAGGGCCTTGGTCGGGTGGCCGTCGACGCGCACGACGCCGGCGTCGCCGCCCGGGCGCTGCAGGGAGTTGCCCTGGATCAGCGTGTCGTACTGCTCGAAGACCCAGCGCCGCGAGGAGATGTCGGGCGAGCCGAGGATCGTCAGGAGCGCCGCGCCGTAATCGCTCTGCTCGTCGAGATCGGCCGGGTGGACGACCGCGGCGGGCTTCGGCTCCACCCAGGGGCGGTCGTATTCGGGCGCCTCGTCGCCGAGCTCCTTGATGGGAAGATTGGCGACTTCGCGGCCCTCGAAGAGGATGCGGAAGCGCAGGTCGTCCGTCGTCCTGCCGACCACGGCGAAATCGAGACCCCATTTGACGAAGATCGCCTCGGCGACGTCCTGGCGCGAGGGCTCCAGCACCATGAGCATGCGCTCCTGGCTTTCGGAGAGCATCATCTCGTACGGCGTCATGCGCGCCTCGCGCACCGGAACCTTGTCGAGATCGAGCTCGATCCCGAGGCCGCCCTTGGCGCCCATTTCCACGGCCGAGCAGGTGAGGCCCGCCGCGCCCATGTCCTGGATGGCGATGACGGCGCCCGTCTTCATGAGTTCGAGGCAGGCTTCCAGCAGGCACTTCTCGGTGAAGGGATCGCCGACCTGCACGGTCGGGCGCTTCTCCTCGATCGTCTCGTCGAACTCGGCCGAGGCCATCGTCGCGCCGCCGACACCGTCGCGGCCGGTCTTGGCGCCGAGATAGACGACGGGCAGGCCGACGCCCTTGGCCTCGGAGTAGAAGATCGCGTCGGTCCTGGCGAGACCGGCGGCGAAGGCGTTGACGAGGCAGTTGCCGTTGTAGCGCGGGTGGAAGTTCACCTCGCCGCCGACGGTCGGCACGCCGAAGGAATTGCCGTAGCCGCCGACGCCGGCGACGACGCCCGCCACGAGATGGCGCGTCTTGGGATGATCGGGCGCGCCGAAGCGAAGCGCGTTCATCGCCGCGATCGGCCTAGCGCCCATGGTGAAGACGTCGCGCAGGATGCCGCCGACGCCCGTCGCCGCGCCCTGGTAGGGCTCGATATAGGACGGGTGGTTGTGGCTCTCCATCTTGAAGACGACGCAGAGCCCGTCGCCGATATCGACGACGCCGGCATTCTCGCCCGGCCCCTGGATGACGCGCGCACCCTTGGTCGGCAGCGTGCGCAGCCAGCGCTTGGAGGACTTGTAGGAACAGTGCTCGTTCCACATGGCCGAGAAGATGCCGAGCTCGGTGATGGTCGGCTCGCGCCCGATGAGCGAGAGGACGCGCTCGTACTCGTCGGGTTTCAGGCCGTGGCTCGCCACGAGGTCCGGCGTGATCTTGGGTTCGGCGCTCATCTGGTCTTCCTGTCTGCCAAGTGCCTGCCTGTTAGCATTGCGGGGCTCCGCGACAAAGCCCGCAACGCCATTGCGGGCGTGCAAGGGCGGACTCTCTGCCGCACGGTCATGCCCTTGCCGGGAAAGGGGGCAGGTGATTTGCTCATGGGCAGTCCGGAGCAGCGAGGGAGGTGGCGGTGCGACGGTTCCTGAAGGCAGGTTTGGCGGCCGTCCTGGCCGGCGCGTCGCTCGGCGCGTCTCCGGCGCTCGCCGTGTTCTCCGGCGACATGAGCCCGAAGGTGCGCTCGGGCGATTCCGATTACGCGGACGGCGTCGAGGCCTTCGACGAGAAGGACTGGCCGGCGGCCATCACCGCCCTGTCGAAGGTCGTCGCGCGCCGGCCCCATCACGACAATGCCTGGGCGATGCTCGGCTTCTCCTTGCGCAAGAGCGGCAATTACGAGCGCTCGCTCGACGCCTATGGCCGCTCGCTCTCCATCAACCCGACGAACCGCGCGGCGATGGAATATCTGGGCGAGGCCTATCTCGATCTCGGGCGGGTGCGCGACGCGAAGATCCTGCTGATCCGGCTCGCCAACGAATGCACGCGCGTGGCGCTGACCTTCTCGGACGGCGACTTCAAGGACGGCTGCACCGAGTTCAAGGTGCTGGACGCCGCGATCAAGGCCTACGAGCTCGACCCGCGGGCGCCGGTGAAATCCGAGCCCTTGCCCTGGTGAGTCAGCCGCGCCGCGCCGCCACGAAGGCGAGCGAGCGCGCGGCGCAGGGGCGCGTGTCCGCCGCGCGCCGGTAGACGAGCGTGTCGTCGTCGACCTGCGAGATGGCGCTGCCGTCGAGGCGTCTTTGCAGGACGATCATCGCCAGATCGTAGCCGCCGCCCTTCTTCGCCGAGCGAAGGCATACGCCGTAGCCCCCGCCCGTTTCCGGCGTCACGAAGCGGGTCGCACGCTCGGAGGCACGCCGGCGGAAGACGGCGCCGGCCGTGGCGGTGACATAGGCGATCTCGGCCGGGCTGAAGCCCGTGCCGGTCTGCGCCATCAGCATCGTTTCGTCGGGCGAATCGGCCGGCAGGGGCTCGGCTTCGGTCGAGGCGGCCGGCCCGCCGACCGGGGCTTGCGGCAGAGGCACGAAATCGGCGAGCGGCAGGGCGCGGTCCGTGCCCGCGCAGGCCGTGAGCGAAAGCTGCGCGAGTGCCAGCGCGCTGCAGAGCGGCAGGAGAAGGAGACGCCGCGTCATGGCTCAGGCCGCGCAGTCCGAGGTGCCGGAGCGCCAGCGGCCGAGGTCGGCGTCGATGCGGGCGGCGACGGGCTTGTCGAGCAGCGGACCGTACCAGGAGACCTCGCCGGACCCCGCTCGACCCTCGACGACGAGGAGAGGCCGGGCCTCGATCCGTCCGCGCGGGACGAGAAGAAAGCGCGGCCGGCCGGAGAAGGAAGAGAGTTCGGGCGCCAGACTGTAGGCCTGGAAGGCCGGATCGCCCGACTTGAACCAGCAGCGGTTGGCGGCGAGCGTCAGGCGCTCCATCCGGTCGAGCCCGGTATCGGCGCGCGGAGCGGCGACGGGCGCGGCCGGCCGGTCCTGCGGGCGGGGACTGCCGCAAGCCGAGAGGGATGCGGCGCAGAGCCCCAGCAGCAGGACGGTCGCGTTCAAGAGCCTTCCCTGCGGCATCGATCAGGCCGCGACGCGCTGCGTGCCGAAGATCACGCTCTCGAAGAGCGCGCGCCCGTCCGTGCAGCCGTGCTCGGGCTCCACGAAGTTCTCCGGATGCGGCATCATGCCGAGGACGTTGCCCCGGGCGTTGACGATGCCGGCGATGTCGCGCACGGCGCCGTTCGGGTTGGTGCCGTCGGCATAGCGAAAGACGACCTGATTCTCGCCTTCGAGGCGCTCCAGCGTCTGCGCGTCGGCGAAATAGTTGCCGTCGTGATGGGCGACCGGGTTGCGGATGATCTGGCCGGCGGAATAGCGGCGGGTGAAGATCGTGTCCGCGTTGGTCACTTCGAGCTTCACCTCGCGGCAGACGAATCGCAGCGTCGAGTTGCGCATCAGCGCGCCCGGCAGAAGGCCGGCCTCGCACAGGATCTGGAAGCCGTTGCACACGCCGATGACGGGCACGCCGCGCCCGGCCGCCTCGGCCACGGCCCGCATGACGGGCGAGCGGGCCGCGATGGCGCCGCAGCGCAGGTAGTCGCCGAAGGAGAAGCCGCCGGGCACGACGACGAGGTCGACATCGGGCAGGCTTGTCTCGGTCTGCCAGACGGTCCGCGGCGCCGTGCCCGCGATGTCCGTCAGCGCCGCGATCATGTCGCGGTCGCGGTTGAGCCCGGGAAGGAGGACGACGGCGGTTTTCATGGGTCGAGCTTCTTCGTTGCTGCGGACTGTATCGGGGGCGGCGGACGACATGCCTGCGAAGGGCGGCCGTCCCCGTCCAAGGTCATTGCGGCGAGCGCTCGGATCATGCCGCGCGCTCTTTTCGCCTTCAGGCGATCTCGACCGAGTAGTTCTCGATCACCGTGTTGGCGAGCAGCTTGTCGCACATATCCGACAGATGCGTCCGGGCGGTCTCGGCGTCCTCGCCGTCGATCTCGACGTCGAAGACCTTGCCCTGCCGAACCGAGGCGACGCCGGCGAATCCGAGATTGCCGAGCGCGCCTTCGATGGCCTTGCCCTGGGGATCGAGAACGCCGTTCTTGAGCGTGACGACGATGCGGGCCTTGATCACGAAATTCGCCTGTCCCTTGAGTAGACCAGTTTCAGAGCCGGTGCCGGCTGCTTGGAGGCTCGACGCCGCCTTACTTGACCAGCACCGGCCCCGTGGGGCGGGGCGGCTCGTTCTCGTTCATGATGCCGAGCCGGCGCGCGACTTCCTGATAGGCCTCGACGAGGCCCCCCATGTCGCGGCGGAAGCGGTCCTTGTCCATCTTCTCCTGCGTCTGCACGTCCCAGAGACGGCACGAGTCGGGAGAGATCTCGTCGGCGACGATGATGCGCATCATGTCGCCCTCGAACAGGCGGCCCGTCTCCATCTTGAAGTCGACGAGCTGGATGCCGACGCCGAGGAAGAGGCCAGAGAGGAAATCGTTGACGCGGATGGCGAGCGCCATGATGTCGTCGATTTCCTGGGGCGTCGCCCA
Organism: Aurantimonas sp. Leaf443; assembly: GCF_001425575.1. Classification (GTDB taxonomy): domain Bacteria; phylum Pseudomonadota; class Alphaproteobacteria; order Rhizobiales; family Rhizobiaceae; genus Leaf443. The sequence goes on from NZ_LMRD01000006.1 coordinate 688,793, forward strand.
GCCGAAGGCCGTGATGTGCTCCTCGGAGACCATCGGGTCGTCGAGCGCGTCGGCCTTGTAGTAGAACTCGATGATCGAGCGCGGGAGGACGGTGCCTTCCTCCATGCCGAGACGCTTGGCGAGCGAGCCGGCCGCGATGTTGCGCACCACCACCTCGAGCGGGATGATCTCGACTTCCTTGATCAGCTGCTCGCGCATGTTGAGCCGGCGGATGAAGTGCGTCGGGATGCCCATCTTGTTCAGGTGGGAGAAGATGTATTCCGAGATGCGGTTGTTGAGGACGCCCTTGCCGTCGACGATCTCGTGCTTCTTCTTGTTGAAGGCGGTGGCGTCGTCCTTGAAGAACTGCACCAGCGTGCCGGGCTCGGGACCCTCGTAAAGGATCTTGCCCTTGCCTTCGTAGATCCGGCGGCGACGTGTCATCGTTAAGCTCTATCGTGAATGGGAGGTGCGCCGGCTGGCCGGCGGCCGAAAACGGGCAACGACTGCGGCCGTGAATAGACCAAACGTGCCGTCATAACAATTGCCCCAGCCTGAAGTCGTGCCGCGGGCGGGGGATATCAAGGCGCGCGGGGCCCGCGTCCGTCGTCCCGGCCTTCCCCCTTCGGCGCATGGCCCCTAGTCTATGGCGGCAGATGCGGCGCCCCGATCGGCGCCGGCACGCAACAGGGGAGACGGACATGTCGCTGATGGATCGCGAGCGCGATTTCGAGAACCGCTACGCGCACGACCAGGAACTGCGGTTCCGCATCGAGGCGCGGCGCAACAAGCTCGTGGGTCTGTGGGCCGCGGAGAAGCTGGGCCTGCAGGGCGAGGAGGCCAACGCCTACGCGCAGGACGTCATCCGCGAGGTGTTCCTGCCCAACGAGGTGGACGTCTTCAAGAAGATCCGCCGCGACTTCGACGCGGCCAAGGTCGAGCAGTCCGACCACCAGATCCGCCGCCATATGGAGGACGCGCTGATGCAGGCGGAAACCGAACTGCAGGCGAGCTGACCGTGACCTTGCCGGACCTGAAAGGACGCCTTGCCGGGGCGGACGGCTCGCCGGGCGCCCTGAGCGCCTGGATCTCCTATCCCGGCCCCGACTATCACGAGGCGCTGCTGCGGGGCGGCTTCGACGCCGTCACGTTCGACCTTCAGCACGGGCTCTGCACGCTCGCCGATGTCGGCGAAGGCGTGGTGCGCGCGCGGCTCGTGGACAAGCCCGTCTTCGTGCGGGTGGCGATCGGCGATCTGTCGGGCGCGGCCCGCTGCATCGATTTCGGCGCCCTCGGCATCATCCTGCCGATGATCGAGACGGAAGAGGACGCCGCTCGCCTCGTGCGGGCGATCAAGTATCCTCCGCTCGGTCAGCGCTCCTACGGGCCGACGCGTGTGGCGCAGCTGAACGGCATGACCGGCCGGGACTATTTCGCCGCCGCCAACGCCGCCGTGCTCGGGCTCGCGATGATCGAGACGCCGGGCGCCGTGGATCAGCTGGACGCGATCCTGCGCGTCGAGGGGCTCGACGGCATCTTCGTCGGCCCGTCGGACCTGTCGATGGCCCTCGGTGCCGCAAAGCCCGAACCCGAGAACGAACGCACGGAACGGGTGATCGAGGAGATCGGCGCGAAGGCGAGGGCGGCGGGCCTCGTCGCCGGCATCTACGCGCTGACGCCCGAGGCCGCGCGCCGCTATCGCGGCTACGGCTACGGGTTCGTCTGCCTCGGCTCGGATGCCGGGCTGATGCTGCAGGCGGCCACGGACGCGTCGAGGGCGGCGCGCCTGTAGGCTCAGGCCGGGGGCGACAGCCGCGCGATGAACTTGCCGAAGGTCAGGAGGCCTTCGGGCCAGGGGCCGTGGCCGCTCTCGGCATTTATGTGCCCCGATTCGCCGGCGTCGACGAAGAGCGAGCCCCAGGCGCCGGCGATGTCCTCGGCGGCGGCGAAGGAGGAGAAGCCGTCGTTGCGGCTTGCCACCACCACGCTCGGGAAGGGCAGCGGATCGCGCGGATAGGGGCCGAAGGTGCGCAGGTGCTTGGGGCGGATCGTCTCGTCGTCGACGTCGGGCGGCGAGACGAAGAAGGCGCCGGCGACGGGACGGGTGAACAGCGGCAGCGCCTTCACCGCCGCCGCCACGCCGAGCGAGTGGCCGACGAGGACGGTCGGCTTCGTGCCCTCGTTCACGGCGTCCGCTATGGCGCGCGCCCAGTCCTCGCAGACGGGCTTGGACCATTCGGCCTGCTCCACGCGTCGCGCCGTGGTGAGCTTTCGCTCCCACCGCGTCTGCCAGTGATTGTCGCAGGAGCCCTTGTATCCGGGCAGGATGAGGATGTCGGCTTCGGAAACGCGCATGGCGGCGCAGATGCGAATGCGGGCCGCAAATGTCAAGCAAGGCGCGCGCGGCGCGACCGTCGCGCTCAAAGCAGCGGGCTGACGAGGCGCGTGGCGTTCTCGGCCACCTTGCGCGCGAAGGACCGGCGCTGCCAGGTCTCCAGATCGAGCGCCCGGCTCTTGGCGAAATAGTCCGCTTCGACCCGGCGCAGGCTCTCCACGGAGCCGCGATCGTAGGCGATGAGCGAGACTTCCGAGTTCAGCTCGAAGGAGCGGCGGTCCATGTTGGCCGAGCCGAACACGGCGATCCCGTCGTCGATGGACAGGTGCTTGGCGTGCAGGAACCGCTCGCGATAGAGGAAGACGCGCACCCCGGCCTCCAGGAGGTCCTCGTAATAGGATTCCTGCGCCAGATCGATCAGGAGGCTGTTCGTCGTGCCCGTGACGAAGAGCACCGTGTCCACGCCCTTGGCGACCGCCGTCGAGAGCGCCTGGAGCAGCGGCTCGTTCGGGATGAAATAGGGCGTGGCCAGAACCACGCGCCGGCGCGCCGTGTGGATGAGATCGGTGAAGAGGATGTCGACGCGCGCGTTCGGATAGTCCGGGCCGGTCGGCATGACCTGCAGGAGCGCGCCGGTCTCGAGATCGGCCTCGGCCGGCGGCGGCATGAGGTCCGCCGTGCCGATGTCCTCGTTCGTCTCGAGGAACCAGTCGCCGATGAACACGGCCTGGAGTTCGAGCACGGCCGGGCCGGTCACCCGCACCATCAGCTCGCGGTAGAAGGTCTTCGGCTCGTATTCGATGCGGTGCATGTTCTGCGAGCCGCACCAGCCGATGCGCCCGTCTATGACGACGATCTTGCGGTGGTTGCGCAGATCGAAGCGCGTCGCCTGGTTCCAGAAGCGCAGGGGCAGGATGAGCGAGACCTCGACGCCCGTGCCGGCCAGGCGCTTCACGATCTTCTTGGAATCGGCCGACGAGCCGACGGCGTCGATGAGCAGGCGGCATTTCACGCCGCGGGCGGCCGCCCGCTCGAGCGCGCTCAGCACCTTGTTGCCGGCTTCGTCGGCCTGGAGGATGTAGAAGGAGAGGTGGGCGTGGTTGCGGGCGCGGTCGATATCGGCGGCGATGCGGTCGACGACGCGGTTGTAGTCGGCGTCGAGGTCGATGGCATTGCCGCGCACGCAGGGCAGGCCGCCGATGCGCTCGACGAGGTCGGCGGTGATGCGATGGCGCGGGCCCAGCCTGTCGGCGCCGCGCAGGTGCTCGCCCTTCAGGTCGCCCAGCGCGCGCTCGACCATGGTGGGCACGGCGGCGAGGCGGTCGTTGCGCCATTTCGGGTGCCTGGCGTGGCCGAACACGTAGTAGACAAGGATCGCCACCCACGGCAGGAAGAAGAACAGGAGAAGCCAGGCCTGCGCGGCCGAGGGCGAGCGGCGGAACGGGATGTAGATGAGGCCGCCGAACACGATGGCCCAGCCGGCCAGCTGCACCAGAAGCGCCACCATCGACCCGTCGAGAAAGGTCAGCGTCAAACGTTTCGTCCCCTCCAGCGACCCCGTTTCGAACGGCTCGTCCGCCATGGCCCGGCGCCGGCCCGCGCCCGCCATGCGCGCCTCCTGAAACCAGGACGGGCGCGAAGCGTTGCCATGGGCCGGACGCGACAGACCTACCGCATGCGCCGGGCAACGCCAGTCCAGAACGGGAAAAGATGACCCGCATCGTCTACGCCAATCTCGGCTACTCGCGCGCGATCGACGGTTCGCTGCGCCACCATGTCGGGCGGCTGCATCATCACCTCTACACGCCGCTGAGTGCGCAGCGGCAGAGCCTCTCCTATGTGCGTCAGCGCATCGAGGCGCTCGACCCCGATCTCTGCTGCCTCGTGGAGATCGACCGCGGTTCGCCGACCAATCGCTATTTCGACCAGTTTCCCGAGCTTCACGGCGGCAGTTTCGGTACGGCGCGGATCGACGGGAAATACGGCGCCGACACCAAGCTGCGCCGGCTGTCGCCGTCCTTCGGCAAGTCCAACGCGTTCTTCTCGCGCGAGAGCGTGGAGGCGAGCGCGCGCTACCTCGCGGTGGGCAAGAAGCGGCTCGTCTACGACATCGACCTGGCGGGAATCCGAGTCCTGCTCGTGCATTTCTCGCTGCGCTACCGCGTGCGCACGGTGCAGATCGCGGAAGTGCGAACCTGGCTCGCCGAGCGGGAGGGGCCGACCGTCGTCATCGGCGACTTCAACGCCTTCCGGGGCCCGCGCGAGCTGGAACCGCTCCTCGACGGGGGCACGCTGTTCCACGCCAACGCCACGGCCGGGCCGACCTTCCGCCTCGGCCCCTGGCGGGCGGCGCTCGACACGTGCCTCCTCTCGAGCGACCTGAAGGACCGGTTCTCGATCGAGGTGATCGACCAGCCCTTCTCCGACCATCAGATGCTCAAGATCGACATCGACGACGCGCTGCGGCAGGCGGCCTGAGCCGCCGCCGCGCCGTCGTCGTCAGGCCTTTCCGAAGACGCGCTCGAAGATCGTCTCGACATGCTTGGTGTGATAGGCGAGGTCGAACTTCTCGCGGATCTCGGCTTCCGAAAGAGAGGCGCGGACCTCCTCGTCCTTCAGGAGCTCGTCGAGGAAATCGACCGAAGCCGCGCCGGCCTGCTGGTAGCTGTCCCAGACCTTCATCGCGTTGCGCTGGACGAGGCGGTAGGAATCCTCGCGGCTGACGCCCTTCTGGGTCAGGGCGAGGAGAATGCGCTGCGAGTGCACGAGGCCGCCGAGCCGGTCCATGTTGCCGGCCATGCGCTCGGGATAGACGAGCAGCTTGTCGACGACGCCGGTCAGCCGCGCCAGGGCGAAGTCGAGCGTGATCGTGGCGTCCGGCGCGATGTAGCGCTCGACCGAGGAATGCGAGATGTCGCGTTCGTGCCAGAGGGCGACGTTCTCCATCGCCGGCATGGCGTAGGAGCGCACCATGCGGGCCAGGCCGGTGAGGTTCTCGGTGAGGACCGGGTTGCGCTTGTGGGGCATGGCCGAGGAGCCCTTCTGGCCCGGCGAGAAATACTCCTCCGCCTCCAGAACCTCCGTGCGCTGCAGGTGCCGGATCTCGGTGGCGAGGCGCTCGATGCAGGAGGCGACGACGCCGAGCGTCGCGAAATACATCGCATGCCGGTCGCGCGGGATGACCTGCGTGGACACCGGCTCGACGGAAAGGCCGAGCGCGCCGGCCACATGCGCCTCGACGCGCGGATCGATATTGGCGAAGGTGCCGACCGCGCCGGAAATGGCGCAGGTGGCGATCTCGGCGCGCGCGGCCAGAAGGCGGGCGCGGCAGCGGTCGAACTCGGCATAGGCGAGGGCGAGCTTCACGCCGAAGGTGACGGGCTCGGCATGGATGCCGTGGCTGCGGCCGATCGTGACCGTGTCCTTGTGCTCGTAGGCCCGGCGCTTCAAGGCGGCCAGCAGCGCGTCCACATCCTCGATCAGGAGATCGGTGGCGCGGGCCAGCTGCACGCTGAGGCAGGTGTCGAGCACGTCCGACGAGGTCATGCCCTGGTGCACGAAGCGCGCGTCCGGGCCGACGAACTCGGCGAGATGGGTCAGGAAGGCGATGACGTCGTGCTTGGTCGTGCGCTCGATCTCGTCGATGCGCTCGACGTCGAAGACGGCCGCGTTGCCCTTCTCCCAGATCGTGGCCGCGGCGTCCTTCGGGATGACGCCGAGCTCGGCCAGCGCGTCGCAGGCATGCGCCTCGATCTCGAACCAGATGCGGAACTTGGTCTCCTGCGACCAGATCGAGACCATCTGCGGGCGGGCATAGCGGGGGATCATCGGCGAAGCGTCTCGTGGAAGGGGAATGGACGGGATCGCGCGCGGTGTAACGGACGGGATCGCGCGCGGTGTAACAGAGCCGGCCGGGGGGCTCAATCGAGCGCGAGCGGCACCGCGAGGAAGCGAAGGTCCGGGCCCTCGAAGCCGACACGCTTCACGCCGACGAGGACGACGCCGACGCGCGAGCCGCCGGCGGTGTCCGCGACCCGGATCTCCGACAGGCGATAGTCGAGCGCGCAGGCGCGCGAGGCCGGCAGCGTCTGGTTCTCGTGGAGCACCACGGCGCTCTCGCCGGGCCGGGTCGCGACCCTGACGAGCCGGAACCCGTAGACCGTGTCCGTCATGCCCGCGCAGTCGCTGCCGGCGCCCAGCGGAATCGGTTCGAGCCGGATCTCGATGTCCCTGTCCGGGCTCGGCTCGATGGGGCGCGGCCGGAACACGGCGCGATAGGGATCGGCCGAGAGTTCCGTCGCCGGGTTCGAGACCAGGAGGCGGCCCGGATTGTCCTGCGGCGCATGGGCGGCAAAGAGCGCGGCGGCCGACCGGCGGGCGGTCTCGCGCGCGGTCTGCGGCGTCGCGCCGTCCTCCTCCAGCCGGACCCGGATCGGCGAGGGCGGCAGGACGGCGTCCGCGGCGAGGTCGACGAAGACGATGTCGGCATAGGGAAAGCCGGACCCGTCCTGGATGCCGGACTGACCGAAGGCGTAGACGCGCCCGTCGGCCGAGAAGCCGAAGGACTCGAGGTCCGCGAAATCGCCGGCCGGCGCCTTCGTGGCCGCAAGGGCGAAGGCCGCCGTGAGGGCCAGAAGGGCGAGCCGGGCGCCGGTCACAGCGCGCTCCACACCGGCACGGTGTCGTCTGGCGCCGATGTCGCGGCGAAGACGCCTCGGGCGATGGCGCGGGCCATGGTGGCGGTCGCGGCGGCCGCGAGTTCGATCCGGTCGACGCCGTCCGGCGAAACGCCGCTGCCGCCGGTGGCGAGCGCGAAGACGAGGTCGCCGTCATAGTCGGTGTGGCTCGGCCAGAGCGCCTGCGTGAACCCGTCATGGCCGGCGACGGCCAGCCGCTTGGCGCCGCCCTTGTCGAGGCATGCGTCGGTGGCGAGGATCGCGATGGTCGTCGCGGCGCCGACGACGGGTCGCGCGAATTTCGTGCGGGGAACGTCCATGTCCTGCGGGAGGACGGACGGCCAGCCGAGGCCGCCGAACTCCTGCCCGATCTCGAAGGGGGCGGCGCGGAAATGGCGGCTCGTCCCGGCGAGCGCCGAGCCGAGCGCGTTCACGGCGACCAGCGCGCCGACGGTGATGCCGTTCGCCAGGACCGTCGAGGCCGAGCCGAGCCCGCCCTTCAGCCCCGCCGTCGTCGCGCCGAGCCCAGCGCCGACGCTGCCGATGGCGAAGCGTTCGGCCGCGCCTTCGGCGGCGGCGAAGCCGAACTCGCGATAGGGCGAATGAAGGCCCCAATCCTTGTCGCCGCCATTGGCGAGGTCGAAGAGGATCGCGGTCGGCACCAGGGGCACGCGCTGGCCCGCCACCGCGAAGCCGCGGCCCGCCCGGCGCAGGAAGGACTGCACGCCGCCGGCGGCATCGAGCCCGAAGGCCGAGCCGCCCGACAGGACGAGCGCGTCGATGCCGGTGACGAGCTTGTCGGGCGCCAGCAGTTCCGTCTCGCGCGTGCCCGGGGCCCCGCCGAGGATTTCGACGGCCGCGGCGGCCGGGCGGTCGAGGAGGAGGACGGTCGTGCCGCTCTTCAGCCGCTCGTCGCCGGCATGGCCGACCGTCAGCCCGGGAATGTCGGTGATGAGGTTGCGTGGACCGCTCTTCCAGTGGGCCATGACGTCAGCTCGCTCCGGCTTCGGTGAAGCGCTCGTCTTCCCAGCGGAAGGCGCGGTAGAGGTCGAGGGTCGAATCGCCCTTCGCATCGAACCGGATGGGGCCGAGGACGGTGCGGAACGTCGCGCCGGACAGGATTTCGGGCAGTGGGCGGTCGAGGTCGCGCGCCTGCCCGATCGTCTGGAGGGCGATCTCCGTCGCCGCGAAGGCCGGCCCGTAATAGCCGTAGGGGCCGGGTTCGGCGGCGTCCGGGTCCTCCGGCGTGCCGGCCGGGCGCAGTTCGGGGAAGCGGTTCTTGGGGCCGACGGCGATCGTGCCTGCGGGAAGCGGCAGGGCCGGGTCGCCCTCGTCGAAGAGCTTCTCGCCGCCGACGATCTCCAGCGCCAGTCCGTTGGAGGCGGCGTCGCGGGCGATGGTGGCGACGTCCGGCCGTTCGCCGACGACCAGGAAACGCGTGACGCCGCTGCGCTGGAGACGGCGGACGAGGCCGAACTGTTTCTCCTCCGCCGGCCGGAAGGTCTCGAGGATGGAGGGTTGCAGGCCCTGTTCGGAGAGGAGCCGGCGGACCGTGTCCACCAGCGTCCGCGCCTCGATGGAGCCGTCCTCGACGAGGCCGAAGGGCTGATCCGTCCAGCGCGCGACGATGGTGCGCGCGAGCGCGCTCGCCTCGGCATCGGAGCGCGGCGCGACGCGCCAGACGAGATGGCCGGTGCGGGCGCGCTCGTCGGTCAGGCGATTGGCCCGCACGCCGACGTTGAGCGTCGGAATGCCGGCCGCCTGCAGGATCGGCAAGGCGGCCTCGATCTCCTCCGAGCACAGGAAGCCGACGACGATCTCCACCTTCTCCGCCACGAATCGCTCGGCCGCCGCACGCCCGCCCTCGGCCGTGCAGGCCGTGTCGGCTTCCACGAGACGCGGCACCGCGTCCGGGCCGAGACGCGCGGCCGCCGCCCGCACGCCGTCGGCGATCTGCCGGCCGAGAAGCGCCTGCGCGCCCTCCAGCGGCGCGGCGATGCCGATGGCGGCCGGCGCGCCACGATCCTGGCCGAGGGCCGGCGCCGCCGGGAGCCCCGCGACCTGCGCCACGACGAGACTGAGGAAGAGAAGGTTACGCATCTTGAAGCCTGATGTAGAATGACGCGGCGCGAAAGACGAGAGCGCGTGATCGCGTCGCGGTCTTCGAAGCCGTTCGCGCGCCGCGCGCTCGCCGGGGTGCGCGAACGGAGGTGGCGCCCTATATCGAGCCATGGGCGGCGCCGCGACCTCCGCATGCCGCCGCCACGCCTTCGGACGGATCTCGACTTGCTGACGCTCTCCACCATCGATCCGGCACGGTTCCGCAGTGCCATGAGCCGCTTCCCAGCGGCGGTGTGTCTCGTGACGACGGACGGCCCGGCGGGGCGGCGCGGCCTTACCGTCTCCTCGGTCGCCCCCGTCTCCGACGATCCGGCGACGCTGCTCGTGTGTCTCAACACGGCGAGCGTGGCGAACGAGAAATTCGTCAAGAACGGCAACTTCGCCGTCAGCGTCCTCGGCGTCGAGACGGAAGCCGTGGCGCGGGGTTTCGCGGGCGAGGGGAAGCTCGAGTCCGACGCGCGCTTCGCGCTCGGGGCGTGGTCCGCGCTGGAGACGGGCGCGCCGCTTCTCGACGGCGCGCTGATCGGCTTCGACTGCCGGCTGACCGGGTCGAGCACCGTCGCCACCCATCGCATCCTCATCGGCACGGTGGCCGCCATCCGAATGGGGCCGGCCTCGCCCTCTTTGGTCTATCTCGACCGGCAATATCGCAGCCTCTAGTCTCGCCGCTCGCCCGAACGGGAAGGACAGATATCCAGTGACCGCCACGCTGCCCCAATCGATCGACGAGACCGCCCGCCTCCTGGACGAAGGCGGCTACGTCGCCGACCGCGCGCTGGCGACCGTCCTCTTCCTGTCCCTGAAGATGGGCCGTCCGCTCTTCCTCGAAGGCGAGGCCGGCGTCGGCAAGACCGAGATCGCAAAGGTTCTGGCCCATGCGCTCGGGCGGCCGCTGATCCGGCTGCAATGCTACGAGGGGCTCGACGTCTCCTCGGCGCTCTACGAATGGAACTATGCCGCGCAGATGATCGAGATCCGCCTGCGCGAGGCGTCCGGCGACACGTCGAAGGATGCCACGCGCTCCGAGATCTTCTCCGAGCGATTCCTGATCCGGCGCCCGATCCTGCAGGCGCTGGAGGGAGAGCCGGGGCGGGCGCCCGTGCTCCTCATCGACGAGCTGGACCGCACGGACGAGGCCTTCGAGGCCTTCCTCCTCGAGATCCTCTCCGACAATCAGGTCACGATCCCCGAACTCGGCACGATCCGCGCCGCCGAGCCGCCGATCGTCATCATCACCACCAATCGCACGCGCGAGATCCACGACGCGTTGAAGCGGCGCTGCCTCTATCACTGGGTCGACTACCCGGACGCCCAGCGCGAACTCGCGATCGTCAGGCGCAAGGCGCCGAACGCCAATGCGGACCTTGCCGCCGAACTCGTCGCCTTCGTGCAGCGTCTGCGCGGGATCGACCTGTTCAAGTCGCCGGGCGTCGCCGAGACGATCGACTGGGCGAACGCGCTGACCGAACTCAACGCGCTCGCCCTGGACCCGGCGCATGTCTCCGATACGCTCGGCGTTCTCCTGAAGTACCAGGACGACATCCAGCGCATGGAGCGCGGCGAGGGGCGCGAGATCCTGGCCGACGTGAAGCGCGAGCTGGCGAAGGCCTCCTGAGATGCGGTCGGGCGAAGCTCCGGGCGAGGCCGACCCGCAGGGCAAGCTCGCCGACAATATCGCCTATTTCGCCCGCGCCCTGCGCAAGGCCGGTCTGAAGCTCGGCCCTTCGGCGACGCTGGACGCGATCGAGGCCGTGAAGGCGGCGGGGCTCTCGACGCGCGACGACTTCTACTGGACGCTCCACGCCGTCCTCGTCTCGCGCCGCGAGGACGACGCGGTCTTCTCCGAAGCCTTCCGCCTGTTCTGGCGCTCGCGCGATCTCATCGAGAAGATGATCGCGATGTTCTCGCCGCGCGCGCCCGAGCGGCCCGCCGCGCCCGAGAAGAAGCGCGCCGGCGAGAGCCGGGCCGCCGACGCCTTCTTCGAAGGCGCCAGGGACCGCGTCACGCCGCAGGAGCGGCCGGAGGTCGAGATCGATTCGAGCCTCACCGTCTCGGGCAACGAGGTGCTGCGGCAGAAGGATTTCGCCCAGATGACCGCCCGCGAGGTGGAGGAGGCGCGCCGCGAGATCGGCCGGCTGCGCCTGCCCGCCGACCTCGTCTTGACGCGCCGGTTCCGGCCGGACGCCAGGGGCGAGCGGATCGACCCGCGCGCCATGATGCGGGCCTCCATGCGCACGGGCGGCGACCTCGTTCTGCCGAAATTCCGCACGCGGCGCGCGGTGCATCCCCCGCTCGTCGTCATCGCCGACATTTCCGGCTCGATGACCCAGTACACCCGCATCGTCCTGCATTTCCTGCACGCGCTCACCGAGAAGCGGCGCCACGTGCACACGTTTCTCTTCGGCACGCGCCTCACCAACGTGACGCGCCAGATGCGCCGCAAGGACCCGGACGAGGCGCTGGCCGACTGCGCCGAGGCCGTGAAGGACTGGTCCGGCGGCACGCGCATCGGCGAGGCGCTGCGGCTGTTCAACCATGGCTGGTCACGCCGCGTGCTGACGCAGGGCGCCGTGGTGCTGCTCATCACGGATGGGCTGGAGCGCGACTCGATCGAGGATCTGGAAGCGGAGATGGAGCGGCTGCACAAGTCGTGCCGCAAGCTGATCTGGCTGAACCCGCTGCTGCGCTTCGACGGGTTTTCGGCCCGCGCCAAGGGCGTGCGGGCCATGCTGCCGCATGTCGACGAGTTCCGTTCGGTTCATTCGCTGGAGGCGATCGAGGCGCTCTGCCGGGCGTTGGGGCCGGACGGCGACCGGATCGCCGATCCCCGCGCCTGGCTGCAGGCCGCCGACCGCGCGGCGGCGTGATGCGGCCTTTCGAAGGAGACACGCCATGAGCGACGCCATTCGCGACCTCGACGTCCTGACCACCGCGGAGGCCTGGGCGCGGGAAGGGCGGCGCATCGCGCTCGCCACCGTCGTGGAGACCTGGGGGTCCGCGCCGCGCCCGACGGGCAGCCATCTCGTCATCGACGCGGCGGGCAATTTCGAAGGCTCGGTCTCGGGCGGCTGCGTGGAGGGCGCGGTGGTCGCCGAGGCCGTCGACGTGATCGAGGCGGGCCGGCCGAAGATGCTCGAGTTCGGCGTCGCCGACGAGACGGCCTGGCGCGTCGGCCTCTCCTGCGGCGGGCGCATCCGCGTCTTCGTCGAACCCGTCGCCGGAGCCCTCTGATGGAGGCCTCGCTCCTCCAGGCGTTGAACGGCGAGCGGGCGGCCCGCCGCGCCGCGGTTCTCGTCACCGACGTCTCGACCGGCCGCCAGCGCCTCGTGCGCGAGGCCGCGATCGCGGCCGATCCCCTGGCCGATGCGGTCGGCAAGGTGCTGCGCAGCGGCAAGTCGCAGATGGTGGCGGGGCCGGAAGGCGAGATCTTCCTCAACGCCCATCTGCCGCCGCCGCGCATCGTCGTGATCGGGGCCGTGCATGTGAGCCAGGCGCTCGCGCCGATGGCGCGGCTGGCCGGCTACGATGTCGAGATCGTCGATCCGCGCACCGCCTTCGCGACGCCCGAGCGCTTCGAGGGCGTGACGCTGCATGCCGAATGGCCGCAGGACGTTCTCGCCGCGCGCCCGCTCGACGCCTATACCGCGCTCTGCGCCATCACCCACGACCCGAAGATCGACGATCTCCCGCTGATCGAGGCGCTGAAGGCCGGCTGCTTCTATGTCGGCGCGCTCGGCAGCCGGAAGACGCATGCCGGCCGCGTCGAGCGCCTGATGCAGGCGGGCGTCGCCGAGTCGGCGCTGGCTCGGATCGAGGCGCCGATCGGTGCCGATATCGGGGCCTCGACGCCCGGCGAGATCGCCGTCGCGATCCTCGCCTCCGTCATCGAGGCCTTCCGCAAGCGCAAGATGTTCGCCGAGCGACGCGGCGAGACGCCCGCCGCATGAGGTTCGGGCCGGTCTCCCTCGACGCTGCCGAAGGCGCCATCCTCGCCCATTCGCAGGCGACGCCCTCCGGCCGCGTGAAGAAGGGGGCACGGCTCGGGACGGCCGAGATCGCGGCCTTGCGCGACGCGGGCCTGACCGAGGTCGTCGCCGCCACCCTTGCCGACGGCGACCTGACGGAGGACGAGGCGGCCGGCCGCATCGGTGCCGCTCTCGCCTTGGGCGGCCTGCGGGCGGGCCCGGCCACGACCGGCCGCGTCAATCTCTTCGCCGAGGCAGCCGGCCTGTTCCTGGCGGACCGGGCCCAGGTGGACGCGGTGAACGCCGTGGACGACGCGATCACCCTCGCGACGCTGCCGGACCATGCGAGCGTGGACGAAGGCCGCATGGTCGCGACGGTCAAGATCATTCCGCTCGCCGTGCCCGGCGCCTCGGTGGCGAGGGTGCTGGCCGTTCTCGGCGAAGGGCCGGCCTTCCGCCTCGCGCCGTTCCGCCCGCGCGGCGTCGCGCTCGTCCAGACCGAGCTTGCGACCGTCAAGCCCAGCGTCCTCGACAAGACGCGCGCCGTCACGGAAGCGCGGCTGGCCGCGTCCGGCTCGCGCATCGTCTGCGAGCGGCGCTGCGCGCACGAGCGCGACGCGCTGGCGGCCATGCTTTTTCTGCCGGAGGTCGCGGCCGCCGACCTCGTCCTCGTCTTCGGCGCCTCCGCCGTCATCGACGCGGCGGACGTCATTCCGGCCGCGATCGAGGCGGCGGGCGGTTCCGTCGCCCATCTCGGCATGCCCGTCGATCCCGGCAATCTCCTGCTTCTGGGCGAGATCGACGGCCGTCCTGTGCTGGGGGCGCCCGGCTGTGCGCGCAGCCCGAAGGAGAATGGGTTCGACTGGGTGCTCGACCGGCTCCTCGCCGATCGTCCGGTTCTCGGAGACGACATCCGGCGCATGGGAGTCGGCGGGCTCCTGATGGAGATCGCCAGCCGCCCGCAGCCCCGCGAGGCGGGCGAGGCGGACGACGAGCCGGGCGGCGGCGAAGGGCGGATCGACATCGTTCTCCTCGCGGCCGGGCGCTCGTCGCGCATGGGCGGCACGAACAAACTGCTTCAGACCTTCGGCGGCGAACCTCTCGTCCGGCGCTCCGCACGCACGGCCCTCGATGCGCTCGGCCGGCTCGGCGAAAGGGGCGGCACGTTGCGGATCGTCACCGGCGCGTCGCGCGCGGAGATCGCGGCCGCGCTCGAGGGCGTCGAGGCCGAGCGGCTCGACAATCCCGATGCCGCAGCCGGGCTCTCGACCTCGCTGAAGCTCGGTTTCTCCGCGAGCGTCGCCGCCGGCGCCGCGGGCGTTCTCGTGATGCTCGCGGACCAGCCGCTGCTGACGGCCGAGGACCTCCTGACGCTCGCCGACGCGTTCGAGCCGGTCGGCGAGGGATCGATCGTGGTGGCGACCGATCGCGGCCGGCGCGCCAATCCCGTCATCCTCTCCGGCCGCTTCGCCCCGCTCGTCGCCGCTCTGTCCGGCGATGTCGGCGCGCGGGACATCGTCGCGGGGCACCGCGACCTCGTGCGCGAGGTGGAGCTGGGAACCGCCGCCGGGCTCGACGTGGACACGCCGCAGGCCATGGACGAGGCGCTGGCGCTCTTCGAGACCGGCGCAGACCGCTGACGCCCGCGCCCGCGCGTCGCAGTTGAAGGCGCGGCCGGGTGACGCATCTCCCCGCCGACGCAACACGGAAGGACGCACGGCATGGGGCGCTACATCATCTTCGGCGGCGGGGGCGGCATCGGTTCGGCCACGGCGGCTCGGCTCGCCGAGGAAGGGCACACGCTCGTTCTGGCCGGGCGCAACGAGGCGACGCTCCGGCAGGCCGCGGACGGGATGGGCGCGGAGATCGTCGTCTGCGACATTCTCGACGACGCCGCCATCGCGGCGGCCGCCGAGACGGTCGAAGGTCCGCTCGACGGTCTCGCCTATGCCGTCGGCACGATCAACCTGAAGCCCTTCGCCAAGCTCACCGAGGCGGATTTCCTCAACGACTTCCGCGTGAACGCGCTGGGTGCTGCCAAGGTGGTTCAGGCCTTCCTGCCGCATCTGACGGCGGCGCGCGAGGGGGCGAGCGTCCTCCTCTTCTCCACCGTGGCCGTCGAGCAGGGCTTCGCCGCCCATGCTTCCATCGCCATGGCGAAGGGGGCCGTGGTGGGGCTGATGCGCAGCCTCGCGGCCGAACTTGCGCCGCAGGTGCGGGTCAACGCCATCGCGCCCTCGCTGGTCGCCACGCCGCTCGGCCGCACCGTGGCCGGCAACGAGCGGATGGAGGAGGCCATCGGCAAGATGCATCCGCTGCCGCGGATCGGACAGCCCGAGGATGTCGCGGCACTGGCGAGCCTTCTCCTGACGCCCGCGAGTTCCTGGATCACGGGCCAGGTGTTCGGCGTCGACGGCGGACGCTCAACCCTTCGCACCCCGAAGAGCTGACGGCCGTGCCGAGCCTGCGTTTCGTTCTGGGCGACCAGCTCAGCCGCGATCTCTCCTCGCTGCGCGACCTTCAGGACGGCGATATCGTGCTCATGGTCGAGGTGGGCGAGGAGGCGACCTATGTGCGCCATCACCAGCGCAAGATCGCCTTTCTCTTCTCCGCCATGCGCCATTTCGCGGCGGATCTGCGCGAACGCGGCGTCGCCGTCGACTACGTGACGCTGGACGACGGCGAGAATGCCGGTTCCTTCACCGCCGAACTCAAACGCGCTGTCGCCCGGCACAGGCCGGAGCGCGTCGTCGTGACCGAGCCCGGCGAGTGGCGCGTGATGGAGATGATGGAGGCCTGGGAGAAGGAGGTCGGCTGTCCCGTCGACATCCGGCCGGACACGCGCTTCCTCTGCACCCACGCGCAGTTCGGCGCCTTCGCGCAAGGCGCGCGCGGCCTGCGCATGGAGAATTTCTACCGGCTCATGCGCCGGCGCACGGGCTATCTGATGGTCTCGGCGGACGAGCCGGTCGAGGGGCAGTGGAATTTCGACCATGACAACCGCAAGCCCCTGCCGCGCCGGCTGGAGGCGCCGGGGCGGCCGAGCTACGCGGTGGACGAGACGACGAGCGACGTGCTCGCCCTGGTCGGCCAGCGCTTCGGCAATCATTTCGGATCGCTCGACGATTTCGACCATCCGGTGACGCGGCGACAGGCGCTGCACTACCTGAATTGGTTCGTGACGACGGCGCTGCCGACCTTCGGCGACTACCAGGACGCCATGCGCCAGGGCGAGCCGCTGCTCTTCCACTCCCACCTGTCCGCCCTCATCAATTGCGGCCTGCTCGATCCGCGCGAGGCCTGCCATAGGGCGGAAGACGCCTACAAGGCGGGCGAGGCGCCGATCAACGCGGTGGAAGGCTTCATCCGCCAGATCATCGGCTGGCGCGAATTCGTGCGCGGCATCTACTGGCGCCACATGCCGGACTATGCCGACGCCAACGCGCTGGACGCGCAGCGGCCGCTGCCGGATTTCTTCTGGACGGGGGAGACGAGCCTGAACTGCCTCGCGCAATGTTTCGCCGAGGTGAAGGCCAGCGCCTACAACCACCATATCCAGCGGCTGATGGTGATCGGCAATTTCAGCCTGCTCGCCGGGCTGGAGCCCAAAGCGGTGCAGGAGTGGTATCTCACCGTCTATCACGACGCCTACGAATGGGTGGAAATGCCCAATGTCGTCGGCATGATCCTCTTCGCCGACGACGGGCTCTTCGCCTCCAAGCCCTATGCCGCGTCCGGCAACTACATCGACAAGATGTCGGACTATTGCGGCGCCTGCACCTATTCGCCGAAGATCAAGACGGGCGAGGGCGCCTGCCCGTTCAACTACCTCTACTGGGACTTCATGGCGCGCAACGCGCCGAAGCTGCGGGGGAACCACCGGCTGGCGCGCGTCTACGCCACGCTCGACCGCATGGACCAGAAGAAGGTCGCCGATGCGCGCCGGGATGCGGCGGCCTTTCTGGACGCTCTTCCGGTCGGCGGCGACTACTGAGCCGGTCGGCTCGCCCGCCATCTCCGATCCGAACGAAGAGCGGCGGGGACGGATCGCCCGTCCCTGCCTCGAATGCCGGCCTCAGGTGCGCGAGGGCGCACCCGGAGCCGCGTCCGGGCCACCGGGCGGCGACGGCGGCGGCGCGTCGGGCATCGCCTTCATCTGGTCGATCAGGGGCTGGGCGGCATTGATGCAGGCCGCGATCGGCTGCGGGCCGCAATCGACGCGAAGGCCCATGCCGCGTCCGAGACGCAGGTCGAAGCTGGCGCCTTCGCGCATCGGGCCGGGCCGGTTGCGACCCTCGGGCCGCGGCGGGCGACCCTTCGCGTCCGGCTCGTCCATGCCGGGCGGCGTGCCGTCCGCCGAGGGCGGCGCCGGGGGCGGCGGCGGCGGGGTGTCCTGGGCGAAGGCGAGATGGCTGGATGCCGCGAGCAGCGCGGCTGCCAGAAGGGACTTGGACAGCATGGACAGATCTCCGGTCGTGTCGGTCGGCGGGCCACGCTCCGAGGTGGTGCGGCGCCCCCGGTCTAGAAGTCGTGCGGGCGCGACCGGGTTCCGCCGGGCCGGCAGGCCGAAGGCGAGGTTCGGTCCCGCGCTCGGCGTCGGCTCGGCCCGCACTGCGGATGCGACGCCTTGCATCTGGCGCAAGGCCGCAAGCCTCGCTTAATCTTTGCGGCGCAGCATTCGATTTGCCGGCTCACTCCGGCCGGCACCACGAAGGAGCGTGCCGATGCCACAGCGCCCTGTCGACCCCGCCTTCCAGCGCATGCTGGGCGGATACGGCCTGACGACCGCCGAGGTCCTCTACCGCATGCCGGACCATCCGAGCTTCCTGCAGACCTTTCTCTGGCAGTTCGAGGATCTGGCCCCCGACTATCCCCGCCTCAAGCGCTTCCTCGATCATTGGGATCGCGAAGTGGAGGCCAAGATCCACTCGGTGCGCATCATGCATATGGGGCTCGTGAAGCCCCGCGAGGTGCGTCTCGTGCGCGAGGTGGGCCACCTGCACTGAGGCGGCGGACGCCGGTCGGCGCGTCGTTCAGAAGAGCTTCAGCCCCTTCAGGCTCGCATGGCCCGAACGGCCGACGATGATGTGGTCGTGCACCGAGATGCCGAGCGGCCTGGCCGTCTCGGCGATGGTGCGGGTCATCTCGATATCGGCCCGCGAGGGGGTCGGGTCGCCGGACGGGTGGTTGTGGACGAGGATGATGGCGGTCGCCGAGAGTTCCAGCGCCCGGCGCACGACCTCGCGCGGATAGACCGGCGTATGGTCGACCGTGCCGGTGCCCTGCACCTCGTCGGCGATCAGCGCGTTCTTCTTGTCGAGGAAGAGGATGCGGAACTGTTCGCGCGTCTCGTAGGCCATGGCCGCCTTGCAATAGGCGAGGACGGCGGCCCACGAGGAGAGGACCTCGCGCTCCTTCACGGCCGAGAGCATGGCGCGCTGGTTGACGGCGGCGACGATGGCGATGTCGAGCGCCACGGCCTCCTTCACGCCGGGCACCTCGCACAGGAGGCGCGTCGGGGCGTTGAGCACTTCGGCGAGCGAGCCGAAGCGGGCGATCAGCGCCTTGGCGATCGGCTTCACGTCGCGCCGGGGAATGGTGCGGAAGAGGACGAGTTCGAGAAGCTCGTAGTCGGCGACCGCCTGGGGGCCGGCCTGCGAGAAACGCTCGCGCAGCCTGTCGCGATGCCCGTCGTGATGGGCGGGCTCGGGCCTGACCGGCCGCGCGGATCCGGCCTCGTGAAGGCCCGGCAGCTCGTCCTCGGCGCCGGCCATCGGCTCCTCAGGCCGCCATGGCGAAATCGAAGCCGGGCGTGTCGAGACCCGCCGGCGACTTCGTGAAGATCTCGCAGCCCGTCTCGGTGACGCCAATCGTGTGCTCGTACTGGGCCGAGAGCGTGCGGTCGCGCGTCACCGCGGTCCAGCCGTCGGAGAGGATCTTCACGTGCGGCCGGCCGAGATTGATCATCGGCTCGATGGTGAAGATCATGCCCGGCTTCATCTCCGGCCCGTCGTTGCGCTGTCCGTAATGCAGGATGTTCGGCGCGTCGTGGAACAGCTTGCCGACGCCGTGGCCGCAGAAGTCGCGCACCACCGAGCAGCGCTCGCCCTCGGCATAGGCCTGGATCGCGGCGCCGATATCGCCGACATGGCCGCCGGCCCGCACCGCGTCGATGCCGATCATCAGCGAGCGGTAGGTCACCTCGCAGAGCCGCTCGGCCGAGCGCTTGACCGGACCGACCGGATACATGCGCGAGGCGTCGCCGTGCCAGCCGTCGATGATGAGCGTCACGTCGATATTGACGATGTCGCCCTCGCGCAGCGGCTTGTCGTTGGGAATGCCGTGGCAGACGACGTGGTTGATCGAGGTGCAGACGCTCTTGGTATAGCCGCGATAGTTCAGCGTGGCGGGCAGGGCGCCGTTGGCGACGGCGAAGTCGTAGACATGGGCGTCGATCGCCTCGGTCGTCACGCCCGGCTGCACGAGCGGCACGAGGCTGTCGAGACAGCGCGCGGTGGTCTGGCAGGCGCGGCGCATGCCTTCGAAGGCGGCCGCGTCGTAGAGGCGGATGACGCCGGTGTTGCGGATCGGGTTGGCTTCCGCCTCGAGATAGGTGGTCATGGGGATCGAACGCTCGTCCGTGTCGTTGCCGGAGGGCGGGACCGCCCGTCTTTCGCGCTATGTCGCACCAAGCCGGTCCCGCTTCAACCCGAGCCGCTCAAAGCGCGGTCAGGCCTTGACGCGGACATAGGAGCCAGGCGCGTCCTCGATCGGCTTCAGCTTGGAGCCGCCGGGCTTTCGCGCCTTGACCCGCGTATCGTCGAGCCCCTCGATCCAGGCCTGCCAGTGCGGCCACCAGGAGCCCTTGGTCTCCTGCGCGTCGAGGAGCCAGTCCTCGTAGGCGCGGCCCCTCTCGGGCGCCGGTCCGGTCCAGTACTGGTACTTGTTCTTGTCCGGCGGATTGACGACCCCGGCGATGTGGCCCGACCCGCTGAGGACATAGGTCACGTCCGAGCCGAAAGCGCTCGACCCGACATAGACGCTGCGCGCCGGGGCGATATGGTCTTCCTTGGTGGCGAGATTGTAGATGGGGACCGTGACCGTCGAGAGATCCAGGCGCTTGCCGCCGAGCTCCATCGTGCCTTGCGAGAGGCGGTTCTCCAGGTAGCAGTTGCGCAGGTAGTAGAGGTGGTTGGCCTTGGCCATCCGCGTCGAGTCGGCATTCCAGTAGAGAAGGTCGAAGGGCAGCGGCTCCTTGCCCTTCAGATAGTTGTTGACGAAATAGGGCCAGATGAGATCGCCCGAGCGGAGCATGTTGAAGGCCGTCGCCATCTTCGATCCTTCGAGATAGCCGCGCGCGCCGATCGTCTTCTCCAGCGTCTTCAGCTGGTTCTCGTCCACGAAGACCTTGAGGTCGCCGGCGTAGGTGAAGTCGATCTGGGTCGTCAGGAAGGTGGCCGAGGCGATCCGCTCGTCGCCGCGCGCCTTCAGATGGGCGAGCGAGGCGCCGAGCAACGTGCCGCCGACGCAGTAGCCGATCGTGTTGACCTGCGTCTCGCCGGTCGCCGCCTCGATCGTGTCGAGGCCGAAGGCGATCCCCTTGTCGATATAGTCCTCCCAGTCCATCGCCGCGTGGCGCTCGTCCGGGTTCACCCAGGAGATGACGAAGACGGTGTGCCCCTTCTCGACCATCCAGCGGATGAAGGACTTCTCGGCATTGAGATCGAGGATGTAGAACTTGTTGATCCAGGGCGGGCAGATAAGGAGCGGGCGCTTCAGGACCGTCGGCGTGGAGGCCGCGTACTGGATGATCTGGCAGACCTCGTTCTGCGCGACGACCTTGCCGGGCGTCGTGGCCATGTCGCGCCCGACCTCGAAGCGGGAATGGTCGGACTGGCGCACCTTCAGATTGCCGCGCCCGGCCGCGATGTCCTCGGCCAGCATCTTCATGCCGCGCACGAGGTTCTCGCCGTTGGATGCAACCGTCTCGCTGTAGAGCTCGGGATTGGTGAGGACGAAGTTCGACGGCGAGAGCGCGTTGGTGATTTGCTTCATGTAGAACTGCGCCTTGTGGCGCGTGTGCGGATCGAGGTCGCGCGCGTCCTCCACGAGGCTCTCGGCCCAGTCCGACGTCAGCATGTAGGTCTGGCGCAGGAAGTCGAAGAAGAGGTTGCGGCTCCAGTCCTCGTGGCTGAAGCGCTTGTCGGCCGGAACGGGGGCTGCGGGCTCCTCGCCCGACAGGCGGCGGATCGAATTGGTCCAGATGCCCATGAAGCCGGCGAAGAGATTGGTCTGCGCCTCGAGCGCGCGCGCGGGATCGCTCAGCCAGTACTCGCCGACCTTGGACAGCGTCGAGACCATCTCGCCCATGCCGATGGGCTGGGTGTCGACGAACTCGCCCTTCTCGCGCGGCTCGACCCAGGCGGAGGCCGCCTTGCCCAGCTGTTCCAGCGTGCGCGCCATGTTGCGCGCGAAGGCCTCCGGATCCTTGACGACGTATTTCTCGTGGGCGGCGAACTCGGCCTCGAAGGGCGGCGCCGCGCCAGCTGCGGCGGGACCTTTGCGATCCATCTCGTACATCCTCCCGAGCGCGTTCCGGTCGTGGGCGGCGCCGGTCCCCGGTCTTGTCGCCCACCGCGTCATTCGGCCCGCATTGTGATCCGGGCCCGTGCGTTCGGCAATCGCCGAACGATCCTTTTGTATTCGTCGATCCGCTAGGATATGAGACGGACGATCCGCCGCTTTAAGGGCTCGCGAGCCATGGTCCGTCCGTCGATTCTGCGCTTTCTGGCCCTGGCCGCCTCGCTGGCGCCGATGGCCGGGTGCCAATCCTTCCTGAATAAGGACGATGCGCCCGATCCGCAACTTGCGCGCGCGAACGCCCTGCCGCCCGTCGCCTCGACGCAGCGCCTCGACAAGGACGGCTATCCGCTGCTCGGCGCCTATCCGTCGAGCGCGGCCCCGCAGCTGAGCGACGCGGAGGTGACGGGGCAGGAGCGCAGCCTGTCGACGCGCGTCGTCCCGGCAGCGGGAGCGGCCAATACCGCCGCCTACGACGCCAAGGTGGCGCAGGCGCGGGCGGTGCGAGCTAGACAGGCCGCCGAGGTGGACAAGGCGCTGGCCGGCACGTCCGGCCCCATGACGCAGCCCTCCGACCCGGCGGCCGTTCGGCAGGAAATCGAAAACGGCGCCTGAGGTCGCGCCGTCCCGTTCACGACACCACGTCCGGCCGCGCCGGGGATCGAAGTCCATGGAAGAATTCCACAAAGTCCGCCGCCTGCCGCCCTACGTCTTCGAGGAGGTCAACAAGAAGAAGGCCGCCGCCCGCTCGCGCGGGGTCGACATCGTCGATCTGGGCATGGGAAATCCCGACCTGCCCACGCCCAAATTCGTCGTCGACAAGCTCTGCGAGGCCGTGCGCGACCCGCGCACCCACCGCTATTCGGCGTCCAAGGGCATTGCCGGCCTTCGCCGCGCGCAGGCCGCCTATTACAAGCGCCGCTTCGGCGTGACGCTGAACCCGGACACCGAGGTCGTGGCGACGATGGGCTCGAAGGAGGGCTTCGCCAACATGGCGCAGGCCATCACCGCGCCCGGCGACGTCGTTCTCTGCCCGAACCCGACCTATCCGATCCACGCCTTCGGCTTCCTCATGGCCGGCGGCACGATCCGCTCGATCCCCGCCAAGCCCGACGAGGACTTCCTGCGCGCGATCGACCGCGCCGTGCGCCACTCGATCCCCAAGCCGCTGGCGATCATCCTGAACTACCCGTCGAACCCGACGGCCTACGAGGCCGATCTCGATTTCTACGCCGAAGTCGTGAAGTTCGCCCGCGAGAACGAGGTCATCATCCTCTCCGACCTCGCCTATTCGGAGATCTACTTCGACGGCACCCCGCCGCCCTCCGTTCTGCAGGTGCCCGGCGCGATGGACGTGACGGTGGAGTTCACCTCCATGTCGAAGACCTTCTCCATGCCCGGCTGGCGCATCGGCTTCGCGGTCGGCAACGCGCGGCTGCTCTCGGCGCTCGCGCGGGTGAAGTCCTATCTCGACTACGGCTCGTTCACGCCCGTCCAGGTCGCCGGCACGGCGGCGCTCAACGCCGGCGACGAGGCGGTGAAGGAGGTGCGCGACATCTACCGCCACCGCCGCGACGTGCTCGTGGAGTCCTTCGGTCGCGCCGGGTGGGAGGTGCCGCCTCCGTCCTCGACCATGTTCGCCTGGGTGCCGATCCCGGAGGCCTATCGCGCCATGGGCTCGATCGAGTTCGCCAAGCTCCTGATCGACAAGGCGGACGTCGCGGTGTCGCCGGGCGTCGGCTTCGGCGAGTACGGCGACGACCACGTGCGCATCGCGCTCGTCGAGAACGAGCACCGCATCCGCCAGGCGGCGCGCAACATCCGCCGCTTCCTCACCGCCGAGTCCGGCGCCGCACGCGAACCTGCGGCCGCCGGCGCCCGGCGCTGACAGACCCTTCCGAGAAGACTGACACCATCATGAACAGCCCCCTGCGGCTCGGCATCGCCGGGCTCGGTACCGTCGGTGCGAGCCTTGCCCGTCTCATCGAGACCAAGCGCCAGACGCTGGAGCACCGCGTCGGGCGCAGCCTGACGATCGCCGCCGTCTCGGCGCGCGACGCGTCGAAGGACCGGGGCGTCGATCTGTCGGCGGCCCGCTTCTTCGCCGATCCCGTGGCGCTGGCGCGCGACGGCGAGATCGACGTGTTCGTAGAGCTCGTCGGCGGATCGGACGGCGCGGCGCTGGACTCGGTGCGCGCGGCCCTGTCGCGCGGCATTCCGGTCGTCACCGCCAACAAGGCGCTGCTCGCCTATCACGGCATGGCGCTGGCCGAACTGGCGACGGCCAACGGCACGGAAATCCTCTTCGAGGCGGCGGTCGCCGGCGGCATCCCCGTCATCAAGACGATGCGCGAGGCCCTGTCGGGCAACGACGTGAAGCGCGTCTACGGCATCCTCAACGGCACCTGCAACTACATGCTGACCCGCATGGAGAAGGAGGGCATCGCCTTCGACGACTGCCTGAAGGACGCCCAGCGCCTCGGCTATGCCGAGGCCGATCCGACCTTCGACATCGGCGGCTTCGACGCCGGCCACAAGCTGGCGCTCCTCACCTCGCTCGCCTTCGGCTGCGCGATCGACCTCGACTCGGTCTTCATCGAGGGGATCGAGGCGGTGACGCTCGACGATATCCGCGCGGCGGCCGAACTCGGCTACCGCATCAAGCTCCTCGCCGTCGCGCAGCGCACCGAGAGCGGCATCGAACAGCGCGTCCACCCGGCCATGGTGCCGGCGGGTTCGGCCATCGCGCGCGTCGACGGCGTGACCAACGCGGTGGCGATCGACACGGACCTTCTCGGTTCGATCCTCCTCGCCGGTCCGGGCGCCGGCGGAAATGCCACCGCTTCGGCCGTCCTCTCCGACATCATGGACGTGGCGACCGGCTTCGTGCCGCCGACCTTCGGCGTGCCGCCGGAGAAGCTGTCGCCCTACAGACGCGCGCGGATGCGGGCGCATGAAGGCGGTTATTACATCCGCCTGTCCGTGCAGGACCGGGTCGGCGCCTTCGCCTCGATCGCGCAGCGCATGGCCGAGCACCGGATCTCGCTGGAATCGATCGTCCAGCGCCGCGCGCCGGGCGCTGCCGCCGACACGGCCGCGCCGGTCATCCTCATCACCCACGAGACGAGCGAGGAAGCCGTCCGCAACGCTCTTGCCGCCGTCTCGCAGGACGGGCACCTGACGGACGAGCCCAAGATGATCCGCATCGAGCCGCTGAAATAGCGCGCCGGCGGAGCGTCTTTGACATTGCGGTTTCACGGGCGGGCGGCAAACTCGCAGCATGCGGCGGGGAGCGAGAGAATGATGCCTGAGACGGTGGAAGCGGGGGCCGGTCACCATCTCGACCGCGTGCTGACCCTCGAGATCGCCCGCGTGACGGAGCGCGCCGCCGTCGCGGCGGCGGGTCTGCGGGGCCGGGGCGACGAGAAGGCGGCCGACCAGGCGGCCGTCGACGCCATGCGCTCGGAACTCAACGAACTCATGATCGACGGCACGATCGTCATCGGCGAGGGCGAGCGCGACGCCGCGCCCATGCTCTATATCGGCGAGCAGGTCGGGCGCGGCGGGCCGAAGGTCGACATCGCGCTCGACCCGCTCGAAGGCACGACGATCTGCGCCAAGAACCTGCCGAACTCGCTCGCGGTGATCGCGATGGCCGTGCGCGGCAGCCTCCTGAACGCGCCGGACGTCTACATGGAGAAGATCGCGGTGGGGCCGGGCTATCCCGCCGGCATCGTGCATCTCGACCGCACGCCGCTGCAGAACCTGCGCGCGCTCGCCGACGCCAAGGGCGTGCCGATCACCGAGATCACCGCCTGCATCCTCGACCGCCCGCGCCATGCCCAGCTCATCGAGACCGTGCGCCAGACCGGGGCGGCGATCCGCCTGATCGGCGACGGCGACGTGGCGGGCGTCATCCAGACCACCGACTCGGAAGAGACGGGCATCGACATCTACATGGGCATCGGCGGCGCCCCCGAAGGGGTGCTTGCGGCCGCGGCCCTGCGCTGCACCGGCGGGCAGATGCAGGGGCGCCTGCAGCTGAACACCAACGATAAGCGGGCCCGCGCCGAGACGATGGGCATCACCGACCCCTATCGAATCTACAGCGATAGCGAGATGGCCTCCGGCGACGTGATCTTCGCCGCGACCGGCGTGACCGACGGCAACCTCCTCGACGGCGTGCGCTTCTACCGCGACCGCATCGAGACCCATACGCTGGTGATGCGCTCCTATTCGCACACGACCCGCGAGATGCGGGCGCGTCATTATGATCGGACGAAGTTCAATCTCTGACGACAGGCCCGGCGGCGGGACGGGCCCGATGCCGCCGGTGCCGGCGGGCGAGGGCAGGGCGTTTCTCGGGGTCGAGCGCTCGCTCGGCGGCCGTCGCTGGGTGGGCGCGCTCGACCGGCGCGGCGAGGCGCTGGCGCTCGCCATGGCGCAGCGCCTCGGCTATCCCGATCTCGTCGCCCGCATCCTGACGGCCCGGGGCGTCGGCGAGGCGGACGCCGCTGCCTTTCTGGAGCCGCGCCTGCGCGACCTGATGCCCGACCCATCGCGCATCACCGACATGGACGCGGCCGCCGCCCGCATCGCCGACGCGATCGAGCGGCGCGAGCGCATCGCCATCTTCGGCGACTACGACGTCGACGGCGCCTCCTCCTCGGCCCTTCTCTGGCGCTACCTGCATCATTTCGGCATCGACGCGCCGATCCGCATTCCGGACCGGGTGACGGAAGGCTACGGGCCGAACCCGGCCGCGATGCGCGAGCTCGCCGAAGGCGGCGCGACGCTGATCGTCACGGTGGATTGCGGCACGATGAGCTTCGAGCCGATCGAGGAGGCACGCCGGCTCGGCTGCGACGTCGTGGTGCTCGACCATCACCAGACCGGGCCGGAACTGCCGGCGGCCGTCGCGCTGGTCAATCCGAACCGGCAGGACGATCTGTCGGGCCTCGGCGCGCTCTGCGCGGCCGGCGTCGTCTTCGTCACGCTCGCGGCGGTCTCGCGCGAGCTGCGCCGCCGCGGGCGCGGCACGCCGCCGAACATCCTGCAATGGCTCGACCTCGTGGCGCTCGCCACGGTCTGCGACGTGGTGCCGCTGGTCGGCCTGAACCGCGCCTTCGTGGTTCAGGGGCTGAAGGTGATGCGGGCGCAGTCCAATGCCGGTCTGCGCGCTCTGGCGATCTCGGCCCGGCTCGGGGGGCCGCTGGAGGCCCACCATCTCGGCTTCCTGCTCGGGCCGCGCATCAATGCCGGCGGCCGTATCGGGGCGGCGCATCTCGGCAGCAACCTTCTCTGTCTCGACGCGCCCGCCGAGGCGGAAGCGCTCGCGGCCGAACTCGAACTACTGAACGCCGAGCGCCAGGCGATGGAGCGTCGCATGGTCGAGGAGGCCGAGGCGGAGGTCGCCGCCGAGATCGGAACGGGCGAGGGGCCCGCCGTGCTCGTGACCGCCTCGCCCGACTGGCACCCCGGCATCGTCGGGCTGATCGCCGCCCGGCTGAAGGAGCGCCATCGCCGCCCGGCCTTCGCCATCGCCTTCGACGAGACCGGCAAGGGCAGCGGCTCCGGCCGCTCCGTCGCCGGCGTCGATCTCGGCCGCATGGTGCGCGAGGCCGTCTCGCGCGGCATCCTGCAGAAGGGAGGCGGACACGCCATGGCCGCCGGCGTCACCATCCGGCGGGAGTCGCTCGGCGCCTTCCGTGCCTTCGTCGAGGCAGATGCAGGCCGGCTCGGCTTCGATCCGGGCCTTGCCGACGCGCTGCAGATCGACGGGGCGGTGAGCGCCGCCGGACTGAATGCCGGCCTCGCCGCGATGCTGGAGCGCGCCGGCCCCTACGGCGCCGGCCACCCGGCGCCCATCCTGGCGCTCGCGCGTCATAGGATCGGCTCCTCGCAGATCGTGGGCGGGTCGCATGTGCGCGCGACGCTCACCGGCGCGGACGGTTCCCGCGTCGAGGCCATCGCCTTCAAGGCCGCCGAAACGCCCGTGGGCCGCCGGCTGTTGGAGGCGCGCGACCGGCCGATCCATGCGGCCGGCACCCTCACCGTCGACCGGTTCCGGGGCCGCGAGGAGGTGCGCCTGCGTCTTCTCGACGTGGCCGAGGCTTTCGACTGAAGGAACGCGCCAAGCTTCGCCGGTTTGCGGTCGGCGGCATGCCCGATCGACCAGATCCCGGAACCTGCGAGGCGCGCGGCGGCCGTCCTCGACCGACGGTTCGTCACCGTCAGGGCCTCATGCATGAAAAGCGGAAGATTTGGGAAACTGGTACGCCCAGGGGGAATCGAACCCCCCTCTCCACCGTGAAAGGGTGGCGTCCTGACCGATAGACGATGGGCGCGGCCTGAGGGGTCTATAGGGTGAGTCGCCGGGGATCGCAACCCTGAAAACGGTCCGGCGCCGGGCTCGCAAACCCATGGGAGACCTGCTTCGGGCGGCTGCGCCCGATGGGGCGCGAAATCCGGTGGCGCCTGGAGAAGGGCGGCCTTCGGGGCACCGCAGGCGGTGTTGCGGTGTTGGGCGCCGAGCCTCTAGCTCCGACGAAAAACGCCCGGGTTTCGGCCCGGGCGTCGTCACTGCGATCAGTTGCCGCGGCGGCGGCACTGCCAGTTCCAGTCGCGTTGCGGACCGGTGTCCACGTGGATCGCCTTGGTATGGCAATAGGTGCCGACCCCGCCGCGGCCGGGCATGGTGCGGACGAATGCGGCGACCGCCTGATTGTCGGCATTGGGCACGATGATGTCGGCGGCCTTGCAGGCCATGTGCTGCGAATGGCGCGCGCCGTTGACGCGTCGGTTGTGCGACGGGCTGCGATAGCCGGACGTGACGATCACCTTCGATCCGAAACGCTGTTCGATGGCGCGCAACATGCCGACGAGGCGCTGGTCGAAGCAATGCGTCTGCACGTCCTCGCGCTGCTGCAGCAGCCCGTTGGGCGCGAGCCGGGCCATGCCGCTCAGCGACGCGACCTGATAGCTTGCCATGTCGTCGAGCGCGTCGCTGTCGCTTGCAGACGCGCGCTGGCCGATCTCGAAGAGGGAGGAAGGATCG
This sequence comes from Aurantimonas sp. Leaf443, assembly GCF_001425575.1. Taxonomy (GTDB): domain Bacteria; phylum Pseudomonadota; class Alphaproteobacteria; order Rhizobiales; family Rhizobiaceae; genus Leaf443. The sequence continues at coordinate 717,506 of NZ_LMRD01000006.1, forward strand.
ACGCCGGGAAGGCCTTCGCCGCCACCTGCCGTCGGCGCACCCTCGCGGCGCAGGATCACGCGCCGGCTGCGACCGTTGTCGGCATTGGCGATGGGCGTGCGCGCCTGGGACTTGGCGAAGAGAGAGGTGAAAAGCGTCTTGTCGGCCGCGTTGCCACCGGCCGGATCGGAGACCGTGCCGCCGGCATAGGCGGCGACGGTCGTACGGCCGCTGGCGGCGATCTCGCGGCCTTCCGTCCGGAGCGTGTCCTCGGCGGACGCGGCTGCGTCCTGCGGCTCCGCCTTCTCGGAAAGCGCCGCGGGCGGCGCGTCGGCACTCGCCTGCGCGACGTCGGACGGCGTGCCGTCCGTGCCTTCGGCGGGACCGGTCGCCGCTTCCGCGCTCTCCGACGCCGCGGCCGACGGGGCCGAGGCGAAGCCGAAGGCGCTGGTGTCGTCGACGGCCGACACGCATCCGGCCAGCGGCATGGTCGACAACATCGCCACGGCGAGGAAGCGACGGCTCAGCGCCAGGCCTCCAGGCCGATCAGGTCGAATGGTCAAATCCCCAATACCCTCTCCAAGGCGGGCCCCCGTACCCGCTGTGCATCGCGCCGGAACCTTGCCGGATGCTGACGCCGCCTCGTCTTCTGCCGCCCGGTCCCCACCCGGCGGCGGTGCCGTGCCGGTCCGCGCCGGCTGCACCTTACCGAAACATTACATAACCGGCAGCGCTATTGCCAGAATGCGGCCGAATGAGGTTGCGCGCCGAGGCGGCGAGGGCGCCGGGACGGACTTGGCCCTGCGGCGCCCCGCGAACCCGCTTACCAGCTGCCCGTGTTCGGCATGGACGCCCAGGGCTCGGCAGGCGCCTTGGCTTCGCCGGCCTGAAGGATCTCGATGGAAATGCCGTCCGGCGACTTGACGAAGGCCATGTAGCCGTCCCGGGGCGGGCGGTTGATGGTGACGCCCGCCTCCATCAGCGACTGGCAGGTCTCGTAGATGTCGTCGACCTGGTAGGCGAGATGGCCGAAATTGCGCCCGCCCGTATAGGTTTCGGGGTCCCAGTTATAGGTGAGTTCCACCAGGGGCGCCTTGGTTTCCGAGGCCTTCGGCAGATCGCCGGGCGCGGCGAGGAAGACCAGCGTGTAGCGGCCCTTTTCGCTTTCCACGCGGCGTGTTTCCACGAGCTTCATCTTGTTGCAGTAGAAGTCGAGGGCGGCGTCGAGATCGGCCACCCGGACCATCGTATGCAGATATCTCATGATCGGTGCATCTCCATCGAAACCCGTGAAGCGGGAGTCTAGGGCCGCTCGCGGCTCCGGCTAGTCTCGATCGGCCCTTGCGGGCACCACGACGGGCTTCCCTTCAAACGAAGACGGCGTCTCGAAAGACGCCGCCTTTTCAATCGGGGTTTTCCAGCCTCGAGCCGAGGCTGGCGGAGAGACGTTACATGGCGCTCTTGGCCGCCTGGATCGCCGCCGTGCAGGCCGCCTCGTCGCCCTTGTCGAGGGCCGCCTGAGCTTCCTGCACATGCGTCATCGCCATCTGGCTGCCGGCCGCTGCGGAAGCGGTGTCGGCACTCTTCGCCATGCCGGAGGCGGCGGCGGGATCGGAGGGCATGGCCGAGCTGCTGGCGGCCGCCGCGCCGCCACCCGCCGCCATGTCGCCCGTACCGCCCTTGGCGACATCGCCGAGCGCGGCCGTCGGGGCGACGCCCGACACCGAGCCGGTCGCGGTCTGGCCGGGCTCCTGGCTCTTGGCGGCATTGTCCTGCGTGAAGGTCGAGGTCTGGCCGCTCGCCGCCGCCATGTCCTGCCCCTCGGGCGTGGTGGCCGTCGCGGCGGCGCCCGCCGATGCGCCCGCATCCGTCCCCATCGCGCCCGCGCCGCTCGTCGCCGCGCTGCCGGTCTGCGCCTTCGACATCTCGGTCGTCGCCTCGACGCCGGACACTTCGCCGGTGGAGCCGGCCTGTCCGGCCTGCGTCGGCTGCATGGAATCGCCGGACGAGCCGGTCGAGGCGGTCATTCCCATCTGCGTGCGCAGCGCGGCGAGATCTTGCGCGCAGTCGGCCAGCGCAGTCGTCGCGGTGCCGCCGGCAATGGCGATCGCGAGCATGGAGGCATAAAGGTTCAGCTTCGGCATCGTTCTTCTCCCAAAAGACAGTGTCCGTGGCGCGTTAACCGCGTGTCCGATGGGATCGTTCCGTCACGAAACTTATTTTGCGGCGCACAATACTAGGGACGTGGGCCAGGCCCGGTCGCCGTTTCTGCGACGGAAGACAGTCGGGGCCGGGCGGTCCGGGAGAGGACCCCGCCCCGCGCCGGGCACTCGAGCCGGCGTTCGAAGGCCCGCGACACGGCGTCGAAACCGGCCCGACCGGGCGAACGCCCCTTGCCGAACGACCCGGCTCTGGTGCTAAGTTGGGACAGTGATTCGGGTACGTTTCAAGAGGCAGGACACGGTCATGCCGGACAGAACCACCGCGACCCATCTGTTCGACGACGGTGTCCATTCCGATGTCGATCTCGATGTGGTCTCGGGCCATATCAAATGGTTCGACGTCGCCAAGGGATTCGGCTTCGTGGTGCCCGACGATCACGGGCCGGACATCCTCCTCCATGTCACCTGCCTGCGCCGGGACGGACATTCCACCGCGCTCGAGGGCGCACGGATCGTCTGCGAGGTGCAGGACGGCGAGAAGGGCCGGCAGGCCTTCCGCGTGATCTCGATGGATGCTTCGACGGCCGTGCATCCGTCCCAGCTGCCGCCCTCCCGCATCCATGCGCCGATCTCGGCCGTGGGCGATCTGGTGCGGGCGGAGGTGAAGTGGTTCAACCGCACGCGCGGCTACGGCTTCCTGACGCAGGGCGACGGGACGCCCGACATCTTCGTGCATATGGAGACGCTTCGGCGCTACGGGCTGACGGAGCTGCGGCCCGGTCAGGTCGTGCTCGTGCGCTTCGGCGACGGCGCCAAGGGGCTGATGGCCGCCGAGGTGCATCCGGAGGCCGGCCCGGCCAAGGGCGCCTCCCACTGACGCGGCGAGCCGTCCGCACAGCCGTCGCGGCTCGGCCGCGGGAACGCCGTTCCGATCCGCAGCGCTTCGGCTCGGCGCCGAACGCCTTGACCTGGACCTGACCCCCATGCGCAAAGCCGCAGCGTTCCTCGCCCTCATCGCGTGCGCCGGCGCCGGCTACCTCGCCTTCGCCGCCGACCGTCTGGGCACCGCGACCCTGGTCACGGCGACCGGCGAACATCCGATCGCCGTGGAGATCGCCGACACGCCGAAATCCCGCGAGATCGGCCTGATGAATCGCGACGCGATGCCGGACGGTCAGGGCATGCTCTTCGATTTCGAGGAGACACGCGTCGTGACGATGTGGATGAAGAACACGCTGATCCCGCTCGACATGCTCTTCATCGACGAGACCGGCACCGTGACGCGCGTCGCCGCCAATGCCAAGCCGCTGTCGCTGGAGCTGATCCCGTCGGGGCCGCCCGTGCGCTACGTGCTGGAACTCAACGGCGGGGCGGCGGCGCGCTACGGCGCCAAGGCCGGAGACCGGCTTCGCCACGAGATCATTTCCGCGCCCTGACGCTGTCCGCCGGGACTGTCGCCCGACCCTCTTCCGGCCGCGGGACCGCGGCTTGGGCAAGGGACTCGGAAGAAGGCGGCTATGGCGGAAATCAGTCCTCCGCCAGCGCTTTCAGGACGCCGATGGCCCGCCGGCGCATGTCGGTGTCGCGGATCATGCCGAAGATCTGGGCCGCGCGCATCACCTCCTCGTCGAGGAGGATCGTGTCGCCGACATCGTCCGTGTCCTTCAGACCCTCGAAGAAATAGCCGACGTCGACGCTGAGGACGGTCGCGAACTGCCATAGGCGGCTGGCGCTCATGCGGTTCCAGCCGCGTTCGTATTTCTGCACCTGCTGGTAGGTGATAGGGTCCGCCAGCCGCTGGCCGAGTTCGGCGAGCGACAAGCCCCTGATGGTCCGGGCCTGCCGGAGGCGACGACCGGCATGGGTATCGATTTCGTTCTGCGACATGGGATCCAGAGAGAGCCTTGACCGAGAGTCTCGACGACGACGACAGACGGCCGTTCGAGCCGATCCAAACACCCTTCAACAGGCGACTTTTAGATAATCAGTTCCTGTTGAGCGGTCAATTTTGGGGCGAGCTGCGGATTTTCCTGGCCGTCGCGAAGGCGAAATCCTTCAACCGCGCCGGCGAGCTGCTCGGCATGAGCCAGCCGACCGTCAGCCGGTCCGTCAAGCGCCTCCAGGACATGATGGGCACACAACTCCTGGTCTCGTCGACCACGGGCATCAAGCTGACGGAGAGGGGCGAGGATCTGGCCCAGGCTTTGTCCGGGCTCGACCGGCGCCTGTTCGATCTGTCGAACGACATGAAATCGGACCTTCGCAAGACCGAAGGCACGGTGCGCGTCTCCGTCACGGACGGGTTGGCGACGTTCTTCGTCGTGCCCGCGCTTCGCGAATTCGCGGAAATGTTCCCGCGCATCCTCGTGGCGCTGCAGAACCCGATCAATCTCGTGGACTATCGCGAGAACCCGACCGACATCGCCATCGGCTTCATGCCTGCCGGCCACCAGGAGATCGTCACCCAGCCGCTGGGGCAACTGCATTTCGTGCCGATCTGCTCGCGCGCCTATATCGAGCGCAAGGGCCTGCCCACACGCTCGACGCTGGCCCGCCACGACTTCGTGCAGACGCCCTATTACGAGGCGCGCACGGGGATCTGGGATCCCTGGCAATCCGCGAGCCGGCAGGGACGGGTGTCGGCGACGAGCGAGAACTCGATCACCTACGGTCTGATGGTGAAGGCCGGGCTCGGCATCGGCCTTCTCGGCAATTACACGGCCGTCGAGCCGTCCCTCGTGGCGCTGGACCTCGATTGCCACATCAAGGTGCGCATCTTCATCGCGGCCTCGCGGGAAAGGCTCCATTCCAAGCCGGTGAAGATCGTCTTCGACATGCTGAGCGAGGTCTTCTCGGCCCAGTCGAACTGGTTCGGCGATCGGCTGAACCTCACGGCGACCGACAGCTACAGCGATTCCGCGATGCGCCTGATGTTCAACCTGGAGTGATGGGCGCTGATCTGCTCGGAGAAGTCGAGATAGCGGTTGCCGACATCGTCGAGGAACTCGGCGAGCGCCATCAGGTCGGTCTCGTCGTTGAGGAGGCGCTGGATCATCTGGTTGTGGATCTCCACGACATCCATGACGGAAGTGCGCAGATCGTCGAGGCTGGGATCGCGACCGGGCGATGCGTTGCCGGTCGTCTCGTGAGGGGCGAGGGACTTGTTCATCGACCTAGACCCGCGCCCGCGTCTCGAATTCCGACGGCTGGTCCCACTGGCCTTCGATGCGGAAGAGAACGGCCGAGGACGTGTCGGCGTCGATCGCGTCGACGGCCGGGACGATGGTCTTGACCAGTTCCAGATAGGGCTCGTCATGGCCCTCGAAGAGCACGGGTTCCTTGCCCTGCGCCGGCTTGAAGCCGAGCAGGATCCGCCAGAGCCGCGCATAGGCTGGCTTGGCATGGGTAATGACCTTGTCGTAGCCCTTGCGGGCCGCATGGTCGAAGATGAACTGCGCCGTGGCCTTGATGATCTCGGGCCGGCGGTGCTCCTTGCGGAAGCAGGTGCGCTCGATCTTGGCGAAATCGCGGAACCAGCGCACGCGCGCGGTGCCGACCGGCTCGTCGTCCTCGTAGACGATGATATGCGTCGACTGGTAGTCGTTGCCGTCGTAGTTCTGCCGCGCGCGGACCGAGTGCTCCTCCATGAAGCAGATGCTCCGCACGGCATAGGCGTGAAGGAGCTGCTCGTAGGTCGTCACGAGTTCGATCCGTACGGAATTGGTGCGTTTCGCCCGCTCGCTCGTCATGTCCATCCGGTCCGCCTCCGCCGCTGCGTCTGTGGAGAGACAGTGCGGGAGTCCGTCGCGCCGCGGTATCCGCCGAGACTTTCAACCGTTCTTCATTTTTGTAGAAGCGGCGGCGGGCGCGTCTTCATCGAGCGGCGGCGATGGCGCGGCGCTCGAGCCGGTCTGGCGAGCACGGACCTGCAGCGCAAACGCGCGCTGCTCGCTTTAGGGTGAGGAAAATGGCGACCCCGGCAGGATTCGAACCTGCGACCATCGGCTTAGAAGGCCGGTGCTCTATCCTCTGAGCTACGGGGCCGTGCAGCGTCCGCAGAGCGGACGGCGGGCGAGTGGGACGGCGCTAGTGCGTCCAGGGCTGACGGCGGTCGTAGCGGAAATTGTCGGAATAGGCGACCTTCACGCGGCGGGGCTCGCTCGGTTCCTCGACGCGGTATTCGATGCCGTGGCGCTCGGCATAGGCGACGGCTTCCTCGCGGCTGTCGAAGCTCAGGCGGACCTGGGCCAGCATGTCGGAGGAGGACGTGTAGCCCATCAGCGGCTCGACGCGCTTCTTCTCGGCCGGCTCGTAGTCGAGCAGCCACTGCTTGGTCTTGGCTTTGCCCGACTGCATGGCGGTGCGGGCAGGGCGGTAGATCCGGGCAACCATCGTCTGTCTCGTGGCAGGATGCTGAAGGCCGATGCGGCAGGCGCGCCCGCATTCGAAAATGGTCGGAGCGGCAGGATTCGAACCTGCGACCCTCTGGTCCCAAACCAGATGCGCTACCAGACTGCGCTACGCTCCGAACGGTCTTCGTCCGCGGACAGAAGGCATGTGACCGCCTGCCGGGTCGAAGTCAAGGCAATCCCCGTTCGGACCGCGCCCGCCCGCGGAACGGAAAGGTCGGCGCGGGGCGGAGTCTGCGGCTCTTCGGCGCGATCCTCCGGGCCATCCGTCGCTCTCGGGCGGCGACGACGCTCGGCCCCCGCGGCGACAGGATCGGATGTCTCAGCCGCCGTGATAGGCGGCGAAGCCCCGCTCGAGATCGGCGACGAGATCGGGCACGTCCTCGAGGCCGATCTGCAGGCGGATGACGGCGCCGCCGGACGGCGCCTTGGCGACGACGCGGTCGGAGAGATCGACGGGGACGGCGAGGCTCTCGTGCCCGCCCCAGGAGAAGCCGAGCCCGAACAGTCGCAGGGCGTCCAGGAACCGCGCGGCGCCCGCCGCGTCGCCATCGCGCAGCACGAATGAGAAGAGGCCGCTCGCGCCGGAGAACTGCCGCTTCCAGAGCTCGTGGCCCTCGAAGGAGGGCAAAGCGGGGTGCAGCACGTGCAGGACGTCCTCGCGCGATTCCAGCCAGTTCGCGACCTCGAGCGCCGAGGCTTCATGGCGCGCGAGCCGCACGCCCATCGTCTTCAGGCCGCGCAGGCAGAGATAGGTGTCGTCGGGGGCGGCGTTCACGCCGATCATCATCTGCGTCTCGCGCAGCCGCCCATAGGTCTCGGCCGTCGCCGACACGGAGCCGAGCATCATGTCCGAATGCCCGCCCGGATATTTCGTCAGCGCATGGATCGAGAGATCGACGCCATGGTCGAGCGGCCGGAAGAAGAGCGGCGTCGCCCAGGTATTGTCCATCATGGTGACGACGCCGGCCGCCCGCGCGACGGTTGTCAGCGCCGCGACGTCGATCATCTCGAACGTGTTGGAGCCCGGCGCTTCCAGGAGGATCGCGCGGCTGTTGGGCTTGAGGATGCCTGCGATCGCGCCGGCTTCGGCGGGATCGAAATAGGTGACCTCGACGCCCATCCGCTTCAGAACCGTGTCGCAGAAGCGGCGTGTCGGCGGGTAGACGCTGTCCACGACGAGACAGTGATCGCCGCTGCCGAGGAAGGCCAGGAGCGGAAAGGTCACGGCCGCAAGGCCGGACGGGAGCAGGATCGTGCCCGCCGAACCTTCCAGCTCGTTCAGCGCGTCCTCGAGCGCGCGCGTCGTGGGCGTGCCCGACAGACCGTAGGAATACGGTGCCCGGCTGCGGCTCTTGAGCGTCGCGGTGTCGGCGAAGAGGACCGTCGAGGCGTGGAAGACGGGCGGATTGACGAATCCGAACTGCCCGGCTGGGTCGTAGGGCCCATGGGCGAGACGGGTATTGATGCCTGTCGACTGACCATTCTTCGGCGATTTCCTGTCCACGCTGCAATCCTTTTAGTCAAATGGCATCGGCTGCGAGAGGCTGCCGGCGATCGCTGCCCAAATTCGGGGGGCTCGGCTTGACCTGCCCATTTTTATGTCATGAGAATGGCCGGCAGAGATCGAGCAGGGACGGATCGAGGGCGCCTATCCTGTCTTCGTCGACTTTCGCCGATCCAACAAGAAAAAGCCAAAATCAATTCCTGACGGGAAGGTAACCTTATGAACTTGAAGCTTCTGACCGCCGCCCTTGGGCTGTCGATCGCGGCCGGCGCCGTATCCACGGCCTCGGCGCAATCGACGCTCGACACGGTCAAGCAGCGCGGCACGCTGCGCTGCGGCGTCAACACGGGTCTACCGGGCTTTGCCTCGCAGAACGACCAGGGTGCCTGGCAGGGCCTCGACGTCGACTACTGCAAGGCCGTCGCGGCCGCCGTGTTCGGCGACGGGACCAAGGTTCAGTACGTGCCGCTCTCGGCCGTGCAGCGCTTCCCGGCCCTGCAGAACAACGAGATCGACCTCCTGGCCCGCAACACGACCTGGACGATGGACCGCGACACCACGCTCGGCCTCGATTTCAGCGTCGTGAACTACTACGACGGCCAGGGCTTCATGGTGAAGAAGGAGCTCAACGTGAACTCCGCCATGCAGCTGTCCGGCGCGACCGTCTGCGTGCAGAGCGGCACCACGACGGAGCTGAATCTGGCGGACTTCTTCCGGTCGAACAACCTGGAATACAACCCGGTCGTCATCGAATCGCAGTCGGACGTCAACACGGCCTATGACAGCGGCCGCTGCGACGTGCTGACCACCGACGCCTCGGGCCTCGCCGCCTCGCGCCTCGAGATGGGCCAGGCCGACGATCACGTGATCCTGCCCGAGATCATCTCCAAGGAGCCGCTCGGACCGGCCGTGCGCCAGGGCGATTCCGGCTGGGCCGACGTCGTGAAATGGACCCACTACCTCCTCCTCAACGCCGAGGAGGCCGGCATCACCCAGGCCAATGTCGAGGAGATGACCAAGTCCGAGAATCCGGACATCCGCCGCATGCTCGGCCAGGACGGCAAGTTCGGCGCCTCGCTCGGCCTGCCCGACACCTGGGCCGTGAACGTGATCAAGGCCGTCGGCAATTACGGCGAGATCTACGACCGCAATGTCGGTCCCTCGACCCCGCTCGCGCTGGCGCGCGGCCAGAACGCGCTGTGGACCAAGGGCGGCCTGCAGTACGGCATGCCCATCCGCTAAGCCGGCTCTTCGCGGCGCCATCCGGGAGGAGGCGCCGCGATCGCTTCGATCACGGCCCGTCGCGATCCTGCGGCGGGCCTCTCCGGAGACAGGCCGCAGGATATGACCGCGCAAACCCAACCGATTCCCCGTCCCTCCCGTGCCGGTTCGATGCTGAACGACCCCAAGGTCCGCGGCATCGTCGTGCAGGTCCTCATCGTGGCGCTGCTCGCCGGGTTCACCTGGTGGATCGTCGGCAACACTGCCCGGAACCTCCAGCAGGCCAATATCGCCTCCGGCTTCGGCTTTCTCGAGTCGCGCTCGGGCTTCGACATCGCCCAGACGGCGATCCCCTATTCCAGCAACGACACCTATGGGCGCGCGATCCTCGTCGGCATCGTGAACACGCTCATCATCGCCGGCTGCGGCGTGGTCGTGGCGACGATCGTCGGTTTCCTCGTCGGCATCGGCCGCCTGTCGCGCAATTTCCTCGTTCGCTCGCTGGCCACGCTCTACGTCGAGACGTTCCGCAACATCCCGCCGCTCCTGGTCATCCTGTTCTGGTATTTCGGCGTCCTGTCGGTCCTGTCCGGCCCGCGCGGGGTCGAGCCGAACCCGCTCGGCGTCTATCTCACCAATCGCGGCCTGCAGATCCCCGGCCTGATCTTCGACCCGATCGCCTGGACGACGCTCGCCGCCTTCGCCGTGGGCATCGTGGCGACGCTCGTCGTGGCGCGGCGCAACCGGGCGAGCCAGCTGAAGACCGGCGAGCGCAAGCCGCTCCTGTGGACGGCGCTCGGCCTTATCCTCGGCCTTCCCATCCTGGTCTTTCTCGTCACCGGAGTGCCGGCCACGCTGGAGTTTCCGGCGGCGACGCGCTTCAACCTCGTCGGCGGCCTGCAGATCAAGCCCGAATTCCTGGCGCTGCTCCTGGCGCTCGCGGTCTATACCGCGGCCTTCATTGCCGAGATCGTGCGCGCCGGCATCCTGTCGGTCTCCAAGGGACAGACCGAGGCGGCGTCCGCCGTCGGCCTCACGCGCAACCAGACGCTGCGCCTCGTCGTCGTGCCGCAGGCCTTCCGGGTCATCATCCCGCCACTGACGAGCCAGTATCTCAACCTGACCAAGAACTCCTCGCTGGGCCTTGCCATCGGCTATCCCGACCTCGTCGCCGTCGGCTCGACGGTGCTCAACCAGTCCGGCCAGTCCGTCGAGGTCGTGGCCATCTGGATGATCGTCTATCTCACCATCAGTCTCAGCGTCTCCATCCTGATGAACTGGTTCAATTCCAAGATGGCGCTGGTCGAGCGCTGAGGGGGACGCCGTCATGGAAGAACAAGTCGCACTCTACGTCGCCCGAGACCAGAAGCAGCCGCTGCCGCCGCCGCCCGGGGAGACGGGCCTCGTCGGACGCATGCGCCGCAATCTCTTCGCCACCCCGCTCGACACCGTCCTGACCATCGCGCTCGGCGCCGTTCTCGTCTGGGGCATCTGGAACCTCTTCCAGTGGGCGGTCGTCGACGCCGTCTTCGAAGGGTCCGACCGCACCGCCTGTCTCGTGGAAGGCGGCGGCCATGGCGGCGCCTGCTGGGCCTTCGTGAAGGCTAAGTTCGGGCAGTTCATCTACGGCATCTATCCGCTGGAGGAGCGCTGGCGCATCGATCTCGTGTTCCTTCTGCTGGCGGCCCTGGTCATCCCCATCGCCATGCCGACGGTGCCGGGCAAGAAGCTGAACGCCGTGCTTCTCTTCCTCGTCTTCCCGGTCGTCACGCTCGTCCTGCTCACGGGCGGCGAGTTCTCCGTGACCGGCGGCGAGGTCGCGATCCTGATCGTCTTCGCGGCGGGCCTCACCGTCAGCCGCGTCGCCTCGCGCCCCGACGTGTCGTCGCGCACGCCGCTTCTGAAGGCCGCCTACGCGCTGATGGCCGTCGCGGTCCTCGCGCTGATCTTCTCGGGCATCGTGACCGCGGCCCGCGTCGAGTTCCTCGACGTCCGCTTCACGCCGCTGACGCTTCTCGCCTTCGCCGCCGCGCTTGGCGCGACGGCGCTGTCCGTCTTCGCCGCCCTCGCGGCACGGTCGGGCGCCAGTGCCGTCCAGCTCCTGTCGCCGATCGTCGGCGCGGTGCTGTTCCTCTTCGTGGTCAGCCACGATTTCGGCCTCGAGCCGGTGCCGACGAACTTCTGGGGCGGCCTGATGCTGACGCTCGTCGTGGCGCTCACGGGCATCACGGCCTCGCTGCCGCTCGGGATCCTGCTGGCGCTGGGGCGGCGTTCGGACATGCCGGCGATCAAGCTGCTCTCGGTGATCTTCATCGAGTTCTGGCGCGGCGTGCCGCTCATCACCGTCCTGTTCATGGCCAATTTCATGCTGCCGCTCTTCGTGCCGGACGGCGTGACCTTCAACCAGCTGCTGCGCGCCCTCGTCGGCGTGGCGCTGTTCTCGGCGGCCTACATGGCCGAGGTCATCCGCGGCGGCCTGCAGGCCATTCCGAAGGGCCAGTACGAGGGCGCCGACGCGATGGCGCTGACCTACTGGCAGAAGATGCGGCTCGTGGTTCTGCCGCAGGCGCTCAAGCTCGTCATCCCCGGCATCGTGAACACGTTCATCGGCCTCTTCAAGGATACGAGCCTCGTCTACATCATCGGTCTCGCCGACCTTCTGGGCACGGTGCGGCGCGGCTTCGCCGACCCGGCCTGGATCACGCCCTCGACGCCGGCGACGGGTCTCGTCTTTGCCGGATTCCTCTTCTGGCTCTTCTGCTTCTCGATGTCGCGCTACTCCGTCTTCATGGAACGGCGTCTCGACACGGGCCACAAACGCTAAAGGATCGATTCGATGGCTTTCGAAACCGCCAATCCCTCCGCCGCGCCGGCCCATGCCGCCGTTTCCACCGCGCAGAACGCCGTCGAGCTCATCGGCGTCAACAAATGGTACGGCGAGTTCCATGTCCTGCGGGACGTCGACCTCAAGGTCCGCCGCGGCGAGAAGATCGTCATCTGCGGGCCGTCCGGCTCCGGCAAGTCCACGATGATCCGCTGCATCAACCGGCTGGAGGAGCACCAGAAGGGCACGATCATCGTCGACGGCATCGAGCTCACCAACGATCTCAAGAAGATCGACGAGGTGCGGCGCGAGGTCGGCATGGTGTTCCAGCACTTCAACCTCTTCCCGCATCTGACGATCCTGGAGAACTGCACGCTGGCGCCGATCTGGGTGCGCAAGATGCCGAAGAAGCAGGCGGACGAGCTCGCCATGCATTTCCTCACCCGCGTGCGCATTCCCGATCAGGCGCACAAGTATCCGGGCCAGCTGTCCGGCGGCCAGCAGCAGCGTGTGGCCATCGCCCGCTCGCTCTGCATGAAACCCAAGATCATGCTCTTCGACGAGCCGACCTCGGCGCTCGACCCGGAAATGGTCAAGGAAGTGCTGGACGTGATGGTGACGCTCGCCGAGGAGGGGATGACGATGCTCTGCGTCACCCACGAGATGGGCTTCGCGCGCCAGGTCGCCGACCGCGTCATCTTCATGGATGCCGGCCAGATCGTCGAGCAGAACGAGCCGAACGCCTTCTTCTCGAACCCCCAGCACGAGCGCACCAAGCTCTTCCTGTCGCAGATCCTGCATTGAGGCGGCGGGCGCCGACCCGGCGCCCGATCCAGGCCGGAGAATGCGAAAAGCCGGCGATCTCGCGATCGCCGGCTTTTCCATGCGGGGTTCGGCTTGCGGCCGGACCCTCAGGCGGTCAGTTCGCCTGCGAGGTCTCCACCGGCTTCACCAGCGGCGTGATGCGCCGCACGGTGACGCGGCGGTTGTCGCGGTTCTCGCCGCCCGTATCGACCTTGAGATATTGCTCGCCGTAGCCCTGGGTGACGAGATTCTCCGGCGGCACGTCGAAATACTCGCTGAGCGCGGAGGCGACCGACGCGGCGCGACGGTCCGACAAGGCGAGATTGGCCAGATCGCTGCCGACGGCGTCCGTATGGCCCTCGATCAGGAAGGTCTCGTCCGGATTCTGCTCGATCACCCGCGCGATCGCCTGGGCGAGCGCCTCGAGATTGCCGACCTGATCCTGCGGGATCTGGTCCGAGCCGAAGTCGAAGTTGATCGTGGCCAGGTCGATGCGGCGCACCTTGTCGCGGATGCGCTTGGAGCGCCGCACCTCGTCCACCGAATAGATCCGCTCGACGGTCTCGACGGGCGGCGCGACGATGGTGCGGTAGTAGAGCTCCTCGTCGGGCCGGTCGATGTCGACGACATATTCGTCCTCGGGGATGGCGAGCTGCAGCGGGGGCAGGTCGGCGCCCGCGTCGTAGTAGTAGTTGGCCTCCTCGGCGTCCCGCTCGTAGGGGTCGTAGAAGAGCACCGATTCCGGGCGGCCCGGCACGATGCGCGAGCGCTGGATCACGTCGCCGTAGCGGTTGGTGATCGTCACGATCTGCACCCCGTCGGGGCGCACGATCGTCTCGCGGATGCGCCCGCCCGAAAGCCGTTCGGCATAGCGCTCGCGCGCGTCGACGGCGATGCGCGCCTCGTCGTTCGGCCGGATGAAGTAGGCCGCCGCGCCGCCGACCACTGCCCCGGCGACACCGGCGCCGACGATCGACAGGATGTCGCGATTGCCGACGCGCTCGACGACTTCCACCCCGCGCGGCAGTTCCGGCTGCACGAACTGCTGCACGGTCGTGTTGTTGACCGTCGTGTTGTTCACGGTGGTGTTGTTGATCACCGTGTCGCCGCGCGCTGGCAGTTCGATGCGTTCGCCCTGTTCGGCCGTGACGGAGCGGATCTGCACCGGCTCCTGCAGGCGCTGCACGCGGGCGTCGCTGGCGTCGAGCCCGCCTTCGGGCACGGCCTGCGTCTGGATGTCGACCGGCACGGGCTGCGGGGCCTCGACCGGACGCCGACGCTCCCGGCGGGCATTGGCATCGCCCCCGCCACGATTGGCGCCGACCGAATTGGCGTCCGGCTCCGGAGCCGCACGGGCCGCGTCGGCCGGCGCGGCCGGCTGGGGCGCCGCACCCGGTGCAGGTGCCGCCGGGGGCTCGGATGCAGCGCCGCCCACGGCCGGAGCGGGATCGCCGGGCGTGCCGGCACGGGCCGGAGCGTCCGCGCCCGGCGCGCGCTCGCGGCCCGGCTGGTCTGCGTCACGCCGCTCGCCGCGCGGGCGCTCGCCGGCCGGGGGCGTTCCGCCCTCGAGAACCGTATCGTCGGCCGGCGCTTCGGGTGCTGCGGCCGGGGCCGCACGGTCGCGTCGCGGCGCATCGGCCGGCCGTTCCGCTGCGGGCTCGCTCGGCTGCTCGCGATTCTCCTCGCGCTGGCGACGCTGCGGGCGTTCCGCCGGCGCCTCGGCGCCGGGGGCTGCCCGTTCGGGCGCCGCGTCTGGCGCTGCGGGCGCGTCCGGCGCGGCAGGCGCAGGCGCCGCACGCTCCGCGGCCGGCTCACGGCGCTCCTCGGTCTCGCGGCGCTGCGGACGCTCCGCCGGTGCCTCCGGGGCAGGCCTTTCGGCGGCCGGCTGTTCGGCCGCGGGCTCCTCGCGCTGGCGACGCTGCGGGCGCTCGGCGGGCTGCTCTGCCGCAGGCCTCTCGGCAGCCGGCTCCTCGCGCTGTCGACGCTGGGGCCGCTCGGCGGGCGCCTCGGGGGCAGGGCGTTCGGCGGCCGGCCGCTCGGCGGCGGGTTCTTCGCGCTGACGGCGCTGCGGACGCTCGGCAGGGGCCTCGGCCTCGGGCGCGCGCTGCTCCTCGCGCTGTCGGCGCTGAGGCCGTTCGGCCGGCGCCTCCGGGGCGGGGCGTTCGGCGGCCGGCCGCTCGGCGGCGGGCTCCTCTCGCTGGCGGCGCTGCGGGCGCTCGGCGGGGGCCTCGCGGGCCGGCTGCGCATCGGGCGCGGGACGCTCCTCGCGCTGGCGCTTCGGCCGCTCCTCTTCCGGACCGCCCTTGCCCTGCGCCAGGACCGTCTCCGGTGCGGCGGGCGCTTCGCTGCGCTGGGGCTCGGGCGGCGTCTCCACGGGCTGCGGCGTCTCGACCGGCGGGGCCTCGACGGGCTGGGGCTCGGCCGGTGCGTCCGAGGCAGCGGGCGCCATCAGTTCGGCCGCGCCGTCGCCCGCCTGCGCGAGGCGCTGCGGAATGGGCTGCGCGTAGCTCGGCAATGTGCCGGTGAGCGCCGTCGAGGTGGCGAGCATTGCGACGCCGATGGCTCGGCCGGTCTTCCTGAAGTTCGGCATGAAAGTCCTTGGGTTCGACCTGTCCCTTACAGATCTGCTCTTTCGTCCCGCCTGCCTCGTGTCGCAGCACGGCAGAACAAAAGTCGGGCAGGACTTAGCGCCACAATGGAGGCGGCCCGGAGACGGTTCCCTGGCAGGATCGCGACAGGGCGAATCCAGTCTGGCACCCCATCAGCGGAGCGGCGGCGCCCAGTCGTAGAGCCAGGCGAGATCGGCCGCGAGAGAGGCCGGCGCACGCAGCGCGAGCGCGGCGTCGCGGGCGAGCGAAAGCGGCGCCGGCAGGTGATAGACCCGGCGGTGGAAGGCGACGCGCCGGCGAACGGCGTCGATGCGCGGGCGGCGGGCCGCCTCGTAGCGCGCGAGCGCTTCGGCCGGCGAAGCTTCGGAAACGAGGCAGTCCGCCAGCACCGCGGCATCCTCCAGCGCGAGCGCCGCGCCCTGCGCGGCGAAGGGCGCCATGGCATGGCCAGCGTCGCCGATCAGCACGGCACGGTCCTCGCACAGGCGATAGGGTCGCTGCGCGGGCGTTTGCAGGATGGGCCAGGGCGTCCAGCCATCCGCACGCGCGAGGAGGTCGGCCAGCCGCGGCGCCGTCTTCGACTTCGGAAATGCCGGGCCGCCGGATCGGTCCTCCCGCGCCGCCGAGGGCAGGATCGCCACGACATTCGTGCGCATCCCGCCCGAGACGGGATAGGCGACGACATGCCGATTGGCCGCGAGCCAGGCCGTGATGCCCGGCGCGCCGTCGCCCTGCGAGCGCGCCTCGACCATCGCGCGCCAGGCGGTGCGGCCCGTCGGTGCCGCATCTTGGAGGCCGGCGGCCGAGGCGAGGGCGGAATGGACGCCGTCCGCGCCCACCGCGAGGCCCGCCTCGACCGTCACGCGCGCATCGGTGCCGCAGGAAAAGGTGAGGGCGATGCCGTCCGGTCGCGGCCGCACGGCCTCCAGGCGATGGCCGAGATGAAGGTCGATCCGCGGCCGCCGTTCCACGGCGCGAAGGAGGACTCGCTGGAGATCGGCCCGGTGCAGCGAGAGATAGGGCGTGCCGTCGGTCGAGATCACGGGCACGCGCGCAATGGCGCGGTCGTCCGAGGCGCGGCGCAGCGTGACGGCGTGCGCCCGGCTCGCGAGCGCCTCGAGTTCGGGAAGGAGGCCGAGCGCGTCGACGACGCGCAGGGCGTTGGGCGAGAGCTGGAGCCCGGCGCCGAGGGCGGAGAGGGCGGGCGCTGCCTCGAACAGGCGCACCGCCCGGCCGCGCTTCTCGAGCGCGAGGGCGAGCGCGAGGCCCGCGATTCCCGCGCCGACGACGGCGATCGGCGTCTCGGGCGTCACCGCCCGGCGCGCCGCGTCAGGCCGCTTCGTAGAGGCAGCCGGCCGGGCGCGTCTCGTTGCTCTTCAGCGCGCCGTTGTAGCGGTAGAGCGTCGAACAGTAGCTGCAGACCTTCTCGTTCTCGTCGCCGAGATCGATGTAGATATGCGGGTGATCGTGCGGCGGGTTCGCCCCGACGCACATGAACTCGCGCGCCCCGATCTCGATCTGCTCGTGGCCCTCGTCGTTCTGGAAATGCGGAATCGTATGGCCGGCCATGTCGAGCGCCTCGTCTTTTCCTGTCGTGTGAAGCCGCGCGGACCATAGTCGCGCCGTTCGGGAAAGAACAGGGCTGGTCTGCGGCCGCCGGTCGTCCTACTGCGAGGCGAGACCGCACCCCTTTTCGCGGCCCGCGCGAGCGCGGCCGCCTTCGACAGCCACGAGGATCGCGATGCCGCGCTTCGCCAACGACGGATACGAGCTTGCCTATCTCGACGAGGGCGACCGGCAGGGCGCGCCGGTCCTTCTCGTCCACGGCTTCGCCTCCTCGATGCGGGTGAACTGGATCGATCCGGGCTGGGTGGAGACGCTGACGAAGGCCGGCTATCGCGTCATCGCCTACGATCACCGGGGCCATGGCGAGAGCGACAAGCCGCGCGAGGGTGCCGCCTACACGCCGCAGGCGATGGGCGGCGACGGGTTCGCGCTGCTCGATTCGCTGGGGCTTACGAGCGCGGTCTGGTTCGGCTACTCGATGGGCGCGCGCGTCAGCGCCTTCGCCGCGCTCGCCCGGCCGGACCGTGTGACGAGACTCGTCCTCGGCGGCCTCGGCCTCGGTCTCGTCGAAGGCGTCGGCGACTGGGACCCCATCGCCGCGGCGCTGCGCGCGCCTTCTCTCGACGACGTGATCCACGCGCGCGGGCGGATGTTCCGCGCCTTCGCCGACCGCACCCGCAGCGACCGCGCGGCGCTGGCCGCCTGCATCGAGACGTCGCGGGCGGAACTGGCGATGGACGAGGTGCGGCGCATCGCGCAGCCGACGCTCGTCGGCGTGGGCACCGAAGACGACATCGCCGGTTCGGCACAGGCGCTCGCCGATCTCCTGCCGAACGGGCGCGCCTTCGCCATCGAGCGGCGCGACCACATGCTGGCGGTGGGCGACCGCACCTTCAAGGCGGCGGTGCTGGATTTCCTGAAGGCCTGAGGCCGCAAGGCATCGTCTTCTTTCCTTCTTGTCATCGGCGCATTATCTCACTCTTCCGACGCCAGCGATGGACGTCCCGCCGAGGAGAAGGCCATGAGCGCCAGCAGTCGTCTGCCGCAGGAGCGGCTGTCCGCCGTGGATCCCATCTGGGCCCGGGTGCGCGACGAGGCCCAGGAGGCGGCGACGCGCGAGCCGGTCCTGTCCGGCTTCATCTTCTCCACCGTCCTCAACCATTCGACGCTGGAATCGGCGCTGATCCAGCGCGTCTCGCAGCGGCTCGACCATGCGGACGTGCCGGCCATCGTCATCGCGCAGACCTTCCACGAGATGGTGGCCGCGCAGGAAGGGTTCTGCGAGAGCCTGCGCAGCGACCTGCAGGCGGTGTTCGACCGCGATCCGGCCTGCGAGCGCTACCTGGAGCCGCTGCTCTACTTCAAGGGGTTCCACGCCATCCAGACCCATCGCCTGGCGCACTGGCTCCTCAACCGGGGCCGGCGCGACTTCGCCTTGTATCTGCAGTCGCGCTCCTCCGCCGTCTTCCAGACCGACATCAACCCCGCCGCCCGCATCGGGCGCGGCATCTTCTTCGACCACGCGACGGGCATCGTGATCGGCGAGACGGCGGAACTCGCCGACAATGTGTCGATCCTCCAGAACGTGACGCTCGGCGGCACGGGCAAGGAGCATGGCGACCGCCATCCCAAGATCGGGCGCGGCGTCCTCATCGGGGCCGGCGCCAAGGTGCTCGGCAATATCCGTGTGGGCGACTGCTCGAAGGTCGCCTCGGGATCGGTCGTCCTGAAGGAAGTGCCGCCGATGACGACGGTCGCCGGCGTGCCCGCCCGCGTGATCGGCTCGACGGGTGGATGCGACGAACCGGCCCGCGCGATGGACCAGTGTTTCGAGCGGGACGACTGAGCTTCGAGGATTGAATTCGTCGGCCCGATGCTAGCTATGGGCCGGAACAGTTCAGGAGACGAGCGTGAAACCCGACGAGATTCGCAAGCTGCAGGCCTATCTGAAGAAGACGCTGAAAGGGGCCGACGTCGAAGTGCGCGCCATGCCGCGCAAGAAGGATTCGGCCGAAGTCTACCTGAACGACGAATTCGTCGGCCTCATCGCCAAGGACGAGGACGAGGGCGAACTCTCCTACCACCTGACCATGACGATCCTGGAGATGGATCTCGACTAGGATCGCCTGTCGCGCCGAGACGGTGAACCATGCGAAAGGCCGGCCCCTGGGGAGCCGGCCTTTCGCATGTGTGGAATCGGGGCGCCGTCGAGAGGGGTTCGCGCCCTCAGCGCACCGAGCCGACCAGCAGGTCGCGATCGTCCGCGATCGCCACCCATTTGCCGGCATTGCCGACCGACTGGCGCTTGAGAAACTGGTAGGGCGTGTCCGTCCACAGGCGGACGGCGTCGTCCAGATTGTCGAGAACGAACTCGCCCCGGTCCGTCCGCACGGTGAGGACGGCGTGGCCGTCGCCGTTCGGCTGGCGCACGACGGTGATGAGAAGCGCCGAGGCCGGCACGCCGCCGCGCTCCAGCATATACTGCTTGAGGAGCACGAAGTCCTCGCAGTCGCCCTGGGTGGTCGGGTAGGACCAGACTTCCGGGACGCCGTACATCTCCTCGTCGGTGCGCGGGAAGATGCTCGCGTTGACGGCGTTGTTCACCTCGACCAGGCGATCCCAGAGCGTGACGTCGAGCTTCACGCCGGCGCCCGATGCATTGGCGCCGCACATGGCGGCATAGCGCTTGCAGAACTCGTAATGGCCGACCGGCTGCGACGTCGCGCCGGAGACCGGCATGTCGAATCCGCGCGGCGCGGCCTCGCCGGCATCCGCAAGGCAAAGGCCGGCAAGGGCGATGGCCGCGATCAGGAAGGATTTCATGGGGACTGCCTCTCCGTCTGTGGCGGGAGAGTGGCAGCGGCGCTTTACCTCGCGCCCAAACCGGAAGGCGCAAATTGCTTCAAATCGTCCGCGTTCCGTTGACGTGTCCGGCGCCGGATTCGCAAAGCGGAACGCGACGTTTCGAGCGGTCGCGGCAAGGTCGCGTCAAGCTTTGCCGGCCGCTCGGACGAAGCCGCGCGTTTGGGAGGGTCGAGTTGAAGTGGCGTCGTCGCAGAGTGCCGGGCCTGTCGGCCTCCGGGATGCACCGCGCTTCCATGTCGTCGGCCGGAGGGCCTGCGGTCTCGGATGCGACGGCGACAGGCAGGCGCGATGCGAAGCTTAACGGACGGACGGTCGAGGCAGTCCCGGCGTTAAGATTTGCGCCCGTCCCGACCCGGTTCCTCCTGAAATCTTGGGATCGGCGCGGGCACGGCTCGCCCGGGATGGTGAACGAAGCCTGTCCTGCCGTTCTCCGTCCGACAGCGGCGCGGCGTTCCGCCGGCGCTAGATGAACTCACGCTCGATCGTATCGAGGGACTGTACCTTCGAGAACTCGATGGCGAAGCCTTCCTCGAGATGGCGCACGATGCGGCCCTGCATCGTGCCGAGCGTGACGCGCTCGCCGATGGCGGGGCGGACGCCGGATTTCACGGCGGCGCCCGAAAGGGACAGGTCCATGATGCGCACCTGATAGCGGCGGCCGTCCTCGAGGACGATCTCGACGGCCTGCTTCTTCGGCTGGAGACGGGCGTGGCGCCGGTCCTCCGGCAGGTCGAGCTCGTGCCGGTTGGCGAGCCAGGTGAGCTGGGCGGCGAGCTTCTCGCGCTTGCGGTCCGTCGCCACGACGAGGGAGGCGAATCCGCCGTCGAACAGGCGCTGCACGGTGCCCTCGAGGCGCCCGACGTGATCGACATAGAGGACGACGCGCTCGCCCTGGCGCGGGGTGACAGGGGTCAGCACGGCGACACCGCCGGGCGACATATCTTCCACCCGGCACGGATATTCCGACTGATCCTCGAGCATGAAGCGGCCGAGAAGGTCGACCTTGACGCGCGCGAACCGGCGACGCTCGGCGAAGCGAGCGTTGGCGGCGGGGTCCTCCTCGGTCATCGCATGGGCCGTCATGGAAATCGCCGCTCGCGTCTCGTGGTTTCCCATTTCTTACCGCACGAAACTTAACGATCGATGGAAGCGGGCAAGCGACTGAAAGCAAGCGGGAAACGTCGGAAACGCTATGTTTTGCTTAGTGTTAACTCTCCTCCGCGAGGGGGATTGAAGCGCGGCCCGCCTCCGTTCTAGTGTCGCGCCACGACCGCAGGATCGTCCGCTTCGGACCGGATCTGCGGCGTCGCCTTGATCTCCAGTCGAGGGGCGACACCACCTTGGGCCGTTTCGCCTCGACCGCGGAACGGCCCTTTCTTTTACCGACCGATCGTCCAAGCTTTTGCCGGGCACCGCGCTAGGTAGCGCGTGAGTTTGCCGTGCGCGCGAGGACGTTCCGATGAGTTTTGCCGAAGACCGCGGGATCGCCCCGCCCAAGCGGCCCCCGGCCTTCAACGTGCCGACGATCGTGCTCGTCTCGATCGCCGCCTTCGCCATGGCGCATGCGCTGCGCACCATGATCCTCGGGCCGCTCGACGCCACCTGGATCCTGCTGAACTTCGCCTTCATTCCCGGCTGCTACACGATCGTCGACGAGGTCTGCGCCCTCCGCGAGCCCGGGGCGCTCCTCTGGTCGCCTTTCTCCCACGCGTTCCTGCACGGCGACTGGATGCATTTCGGCGCCAACGCCCTCTGGCTTCTCGCCTTCGGAACGCCGGTGGCGCGCAGGATCGGCAACGGGCGCTTCCTCCTGTTCTGCGCCGTGGGGGCCGCGGCGGGGGCGCTCGCCTTCCTCGTGATGAATCCCGACCTGATCGAGCCGGTCGTCGGTGCCTCGGGCGTCGTCTCCGCGCTGATGGGCGGCGCCTGCCGCTTCGCCTTTTCCGGGCCGCAGGGCCGGCCCTTCTCGGCCAACGGCGCCTGGCGCCCGCTCACCTCGGTGGGAGCGGCGCTCGCAGACCGAACGGTCCTCTTCTTCATCCTCGTCTTCTTCGCCACCAATCTCATCGTGGGAACCGGGCTCGGCGCGGCCTTCGCGGGCGGCCCCATCGCCTGGGAAGCCCATCTCGGCGGCTTCGTCTTCGGCTTTCTCGGTTTCCAGCTCTTCGACCGCCGGCGTCCCTGAGGCGCGAAGCCCGGCACCCTTGCGGTCCCGGCCCAAGTGTCGCACCATCCCGCTCAAAAAAGCAGTCACGAACGGGATGGAGATTACGACAATGACAGTGCGTCATATCCTCGACACCAAGGGTCGCGACGTCCTCACCGCGACGCAGACCGCCACCGTGCACGATGTGGCCCGCACGCTCGCCGAGAAGAAGGTCGGCGCGCTCGTGCTGCTCGGCCCGGACGGGCGGCTCGCCGGAATCGTCTCGGAACGCGACGTCGTGCGCGTCATCGCCCGGTCCGGCGTCGATTCCCTGTCTCAGACGATCGACGAGGTGATGACCCTGAAGGTCACGACCTGCACGCAGGACACCACGGTCGACGAGGCGATGGAACTGATGACCAACGGTCGCTTCCGCCATCTTCCCGTGATCGAGAACGAGCGGGTCGTGGGTGTCGTGTCGATCGGCGACGTCGTCAAGCAGCGCATCGAGACGGTGGAGCGCGAGGCGAGCGAGATGCGGGACTATATCTCCGCCGGCTGACGGCGGACCGCGCGGGCGGGTCTGCGTCTCACAGCGGCAGGGCGAGCTGCGACAGCGGCGCATCGTCAAGCCGCTCCAGAGCCGAGATCGTCACGCCCAGAAGGCGAACGCCCTTCTTCACCGGCAGCAGCGGTTCGAGAAGCGAGTGGACGACCGTCTCGACCGCGTCGGCTTCGACCAGCCTGCCGGGACAGGTGCGGCTGCGCGTGGCGATGCGGAAATCGGAGAACTTGACCTTCAGCGTCGCCGCGCGGCCCGCGATGCCCTGCGCCGCGCATTGGAGCGTCACCTTCTCGATCAGCGGACGCAGCGCCGCGCGCATCTCGTCGCCCTCGTGGAGGTCGGCGTTGAAGGTCGTCTCTGCGCCGAGCGACTTTCGGATGCGGTTGGCGCGCACGGGCCGCTCGTCGATGCCCCGGGCGATGCCGTAGTAATAGGCTCCGGCCTTGCCGAAGCGCTGGGTGAGCGCCTCCAGCGACAGCGCCCTCAGATCGCGGCCCCGGAAGATGCCGTGCTCGTTCATCCGCCGTTCCGTGGCGGGGCCGACGCCGTGGAATTTCCCGACGCCGAGATCCTCCACGAAGGTCGGGCCGAAGGAGGGGGCGATGACGAAGAGCCCGTCCGGCTTCTTCTGCTCGCAGGCGAGCTTGGCGAGGAACTTGTTGTAGGAGACGCCCGCCGAGGCGGTCAGCTCGGTCTCGGCCCGGATGTCGGCGCGGATCATCGCTGCGATCTCGGTGGCGGACGTGCAGCCGAGCTTGTTTTCGGTGACGTCGAGATAGGCCTCGTCGAGCGACAGGGGCTCGATGAGATCGGTATAGCGCGCGAAGATGCTGCGGATGTGCCGGGAGATCGCCTTGTAGACCTCAAAGCGCGGCTTGACGAAGACGAGGTCGGGGCAGCGGCGGCGGGCCGTGGAGGAGGGCATGGCGGAGCGGACCCCGAAGCGGCGCGCCTCGTAGCTCGCCGCGGCGACGACGCCCCGCTCGCTCGACCCGCCGACGGCAACGGGCACGCCGCGAAGGCTCGGATCGTCGCGCTGCTCCACCGAGGCGTAATAGGCGTCCATGTCGACATGGATGATCTTGCGCGGCGCGGCACTCATCCCGGCGACCTTTCGGCGCGCCGACGCATTCCGTGCAGGCCAGGCAGGGTTTCACGGCAGTCGGCCTGCGACACTCTCACGGCTCGGCTCGGCGATTCATCGGAACGGAGCGCGAACATAGAGCATGCGCGCAAGCCGGCCAAGCCGTTCGGCGCGCCGGCGGTCATGGGCGGCATCACGATCGCGTCGCCGCCCGACCGGCGGGCCGCCCTCCGTCAGACGGGCGCCGCCTCGGCCTCGCCCTCGGTGGCGATCGGGCGCGGCTTTCGGTCGGCGTCGATGGCGACGAAGGTGAAGAGCCCCCGCGTCACCTGCTCGGTCTCCTCGCTCTCGCGCGACCGCCGCCAGGCTTCCACCGCGATGCGCATGGAACTGCGGCCGACGGAGACGATCTCGGTATAGAGGCTGACCTCGTCGCCGACATAGACCGGGCGCAGGAACTGCATCGCGTCGATGGCGACCGTCGCGCAGCGGCCCTTGGCGCGGCGCGCGGCGGCCGCCCCGGCCGCGAAATCCATCTGCGCCAGAAGCCAGCCGCCGAATATGTCCCCGGCCGGGTTTGTGTCGGCCGGCATCGCGATCGTTCGGATCGTGGGTCCGGCGCCCTTGCGCCGGTCGAGATCCATCGCCTGTTCCATGCCCATCCCTCTCCGTTCGGCGCGCGGCCCGCCGTCGCGCCCATCCGTTCGTGCATGCGGCAGTTTCGGCCCCTGCGGGCGATCGGCCCACAGGGCGGCGCGCCAGATCCGTTGTCGTCGGCGCGCCTGCGGTCCCCCCTCAGGCGACGGCGAGCCGCTCGCGGATCAGCGCTTCGGCCTCGTCCCAGTCCGCCGCGGCGAGGGCGCCGGGCGGCAGGGGCGGAAGGTGAGGGCGGAACACGGTATTGGCCATGAGATGCACGAGATGGACCTCCGGCACCGAGCGGCGCACGGCTTCGAGATTGGGCGGCAGGTCGTCCACGAAGACGACGGGCCCGCCCCAGAGCGCGGCCAGTTCCGCCACGACGCCGCCCTTGGAGCGTTCGGTGGCGATCATCGGGTGCGTGAGGCCCAGCCCGTCGAGAAGGGTCCGGCGCCGGGCGTGATAGGAGGGCGTCATCGCGGTGAGGAAGACGATGTCGGCCAGGGACGAAAGGCTCTCCAGCGCTTTCAGGACGCCCGGCACGGCCGGCTGGCGTTCGATCTGCTCTTCGTAGAGACGCGCGGTGATGCCGTCGAGCTCGTGGCCGGTCAGCGCCGTGCCGGTTGAGATCGAGCGCACATTGCCCGTCAGCCGGAACCCGTCGACATGGAGGCGCGCGCCCATCTCCTCCAGAAGCCGTTCGAAGGGCGCGATGAACTCCAGCACGACCTCGTCGATGTCGAGGACGAGTAGGCCGGGCTTCGTGGGCTTCAGCGTTCCGATCGCCGGCCCTTCCGTATGACGCTCGCGGCTCAAAGGGCGTGCCCCGTCTGCGCCAGCCTGGCATGGGCGGCCGCCACGCGCGCGGGATCGGCGCCTTCGGCACTGCAGAAGGCGAGCAGCGTCGGCTCGTGCGAGAGAAGGAAGGCGAGGATTCCCGCCAGAAAGCCCGGCTCCGCGGCGGCCCGGCGCAGATCCGAGGCGTCGAGGCCTGTCAGCGCGAGGAAGCGCGGCAGGAGCGTCGCGTCGGCGGCGATAAAGCCGAGCGCGTCGATCGCCAGTCCCTCCGCCTCGGCGGTCGTCGGCCCGCCTTTCGTGGGTCGGCGGCTTCGATCTGCGTCGCTCAAGCGGAGATTCCCATTTGTTAAATCAAATCGCGCTAGACCTGTTCGGCATCGATACCGAAAGATCGCTCGCCGGTCGAGGCAAGGAGTATCGCCCATGGCAAAGACCGTGATGATCGTCGAGGACAACGAGCTCAACATGAAGCTCTTCCGCGACCTGATCGAAGCCCACGGCTACGCCACCGTCCAGACCCGCAGCGGGTTGACTGCGGTGGATCTCGCAAGACAGCACCGGCCGGATCTGATCCTGATGGACATCCAGCTGCCGGAAATCTCCGGCCTGGAGGTGACGAAGAACCTGAAGGCCGACCCCGAACTCTACAAGATCCCCGTCATCGCTGTCACCGCCTTCGCGATGAAGGGCGACGAGGAGCGCATTCGCCAGGGCGGCTGCGAGGCCTATATCTCCAAGCCCATCTCGGTCACCAAGTTCATCGAGACCATCAAGTCCTTCCTCGGCGACGCCTGAGCCCCACCATGACCGCGCGTATCCTCGTCGTCGACGATCTCGAAGTGAACGTGCGGCTTCTGGAGGTGCGGCTCGCCGCGGAATATTTCGAGGTCGTCACGGCCCATAGCGGGGCGCAGGCGCTCGCCGCGATGGAGCGGGACGATATCGACCTCGTCCTCCTCGACGTGATGATGCCGGACATGGACGGCTACGAGGTGTGCCGGCGGCTGAAGGCCAATCCGGCCACGCAGCACGTGCCGGTCGTGCTCATCACCGCGCTCGACCAGCCGGCCGACCGCGTGACGGGACTCGAGGCGGGGGCGGACGACTTCCTCACCAAGCCCGTGCGCGACCTCCAGCTCTTCAGCCGCGTGCGCAGCCTGACGCGGCTGAAGCTGATGACGGACGAGCTGCGCCGGCGCGCGGCGAGCGCGCTCAGCGTCGTCACAGAGGATGCCGGCGGCCTGGACGAGGACACGGCGCTGCCGGGACAGGCCGTCGCGTTCCTCGCGCCCGGCGATGCGGCCGAGCGCCACATCCGCTCCATGCGGCCCGAGATCGATCTCTCCGTCTTCGACGTGCCCGCGGCGTTCCTGGCACAGGCCGGCGCCGCCGCCATGGATCTGGCCATCGTCGACCTCGACGTGCAATCGGTCGATCCCCTGCGCCTCGTCTCGCAACTGCGTTCGGCCGAAGCCACGCGCCGCCTGCCGATTCTCGTCCTGACGCCGATGGGCGACGAGGCCCGGGCGGCCCGCGCGCTCGAGCTCGGCGCGACCGACTATATCCAGCGTCCGCTCGACCGCAACGAGCTGCTCGCCCGCATGCGCACGCAGGTCCGGCGCCGGCGCTACGACCGCCGGCTCAGCCGCTCTCTCGAGCAAACGATCGAGTTCGCCGTCACCGACCCGTTGACCGGCCTGCCGAACCGTCGCTTCCTCGACGCGCATCTGGCGCAGGCCGTCGCGCGTGCGCAACGCAATCAGGGCAGCTTCGCGCTCCTGATCGCCGATATCGACCATTTCAAGCGCATCAACGACGGGTTCGGCCACGATGCCGGCGACGCCGTGCTGCAGGAATTCGCCCGCCGGCTGCGCGCCAGCGTGCGGGCGAGCGACCTGCCGTGCCGCTATGGGGGCGAGGAATTCATGGTGCTCATGCCCGATGCCGACGGGGTCGCCGCCATGCGGGTCGCCGAGCGCCTGCGCCTCGCGGTCTCGCAGGAGGGCTTTCCGATCGCCGGCGAAGTCCTGGCGGTCACGGTGAGCGCTGGTCTTGCCGTGTTCGACCCCCAGACCGACGACGCGGCCTCGCTCGTCAAGCGCGCCGACGAGGGTCTCTACGAGGCCAAGCGCCACGGCCGCAATCGCGTCATGTCCCGCGCCGCCTGACCGGGCGGCATCCCTAACGATTCCTCTGTGCCAAAGCTCGCAAGCGAAGCAATCGCTTAACCATTCTTTCAAACGTCATCGGCCGGAGAGGCCGAAAACATTGCATTCCCGGACGATCTGCGCGAGGTTCCAGTCGGGTTCAGGAGGGAGTGCGCCAAGCCTCCCTTCCCGCAGAAACCCCATGGAATGCTCAGGTCCGCCGCATCTCCTGGGTCCGTGGGGCGGTCGGTCGGCAGCGTGCAGAATCGGTTTCCTCGTACCGTGGCGCGACTGCCGGCCGGCCAACCGGCCTTCCTCTTCTTCGATGCCTGCAAGCGCTCGCCGGTCGCCCGGCGGGCGCTTTTTCCATGCGCGACACGACCGCGAGCGGCGAGTCTCCCGCCGCGCAAGCAAAGGCCCGGCGGGCGAAACGCAGAACGCCGCCCCCGGGCGGGGGCGGCGTTCGACTGCGATCGGCTAGAAAGAAAGAAGCTTACTTGATCTTCGTTTCCTTGAACTCGACATGCTTGCGCACGATCGGGTCGTACTTGGTCTTGGACATCTTCTCGGTCATCGTGCGGCTGTTCTTCTTCGCGGTGTAGAAGAAGCCGGTGTCGGCGGTCGAGAGAAGCTTGATCTTGATCGTGGTCGCCTTGGCCATCGTACTGTCCGTTCGCCTCTGGGTGTTGCGTCGGCCAGGCCGTCCCGCGTCCCATATTCGGTTCGATTGAGTGGTGCGAGGATCCCGGCCGCTCGCCGGTGCCACGCAGGAAACACGCCCCTCGGCAGAGCGGCGGCTTTGCGGCGGACCATAGCCGCAAGTTCCGCGCTGTCAAGCCGCGCCCGGCCGGGCGAGGCGCGCGAGGGTGAGAAGGAGATAGGCCCCGAAGAAGACGGCGAGCGTCAGCGGATAGCCGGAAGGGCCGAAACCGTCCATCGCCCCACCCAGCGCCTGCGGCCCGGCCAGCATGCCGCCGGCATAGCAGAAGATGAAGGCGGCGTTGGCGGTGGCGAGATCGGCCCCCTTCAGCTTGGAGCCGAGATGGGCGAGGCCCACCGTGTAGAGCCCGGCGACGATGCCGCCCCACAGGAAGAGCAGGAACGCCGTCGGCCACCATGCCCCGGCCAGCGCCGGCAGCGCCAGCGTGCCCGCGAGACCGCAGGCCGCGAAGGCCGCGAGCAGCGGGCGTCGATCGGAGAAGCGGTCCGAGAGGAGGCCGATCGGCACCTGCAGGAGGACGTTGCCGAGACCGATGGCCGACAGGAGCAGGGCCGCGGCGGCCTGGTCGTATCCGATCGCTGCGCCATAGACGGGGAAGAGCGCGAAGCCGCCGCCCTCCACCGCGCCGAAGACGAAGACGGCGCCCGTCGCCGTCGGCACCGCCACGACATAGGCCCAGAAGTTCGACCGGCCGGGCGAGTCGCCGATCGTCGGCGCACGGCTCCAGGCGGCCGCGACGGGAAGGGCGGCGGCGAGGATGAGGACGGCGCCGATGGCGAAGGGCGCGATGCCCTTCGAGCCGACCGCCGCGAAGATCATCGGCCCGATGGCGAAGCCGAGCGACAGGACGGTGGCGTAGACGCCGAGCACCAGCCCCCGCCGGTGCGGCGGCGAGGCGGCGTTGATCCAGAACTCGGAGAGGATGAAGAGGACCGTTACCGCGAAATGGAAGACGACGCGCAGCGCGAACCAGGCGGGAAGGCTCTCGAAGAGGTAGAAGCCGATCGCCGCCGCAGCCGATGCCAGGATCGAGACGAGCATCGCCCGCGCCACGCCGACGCGCCGGGCGATGGGCGTCACGAGGGGCGCGGCGACGAGCGAGGCGATGCCGGCCGTCGCGCCGTTCGCCCCGATCATCGTGCTGGAGACGCCACGCTCGGCGAGGACGGTGGAGAGGAGCGGCAGGCCGAGCCCGAGCGCCAGCCCCACCGCGCTGATCGCGGCCACGGCGGCCCCGATGCCGAGCCAGTCGATCGGCGCGTCCGCGGCGCCAGCCTCCATCGTATCGTGGACGAGCATTGGTGGCCCTCAGATGCGTTCGCAGACATGGCGGCCCTGCCGCGTCCGCCAGAAGGGAATCGAGAGCGACGGGTCCTGCCAGCTGCCGTCTCTGACACGTGTCTCGATCTCGGAGATGACGAGCCGCGTGATGCGCGCGCAGTCAAGCCCTGCGATCTCCTCGAAGGTGAACCAGCCGAGCGCGTCGAATTCGTCGGTCGGCGGGGCCGGAAGGCTGAGGGCCGGGCTGACATGCCGGGCGGAGACGGCGAAGAACCGCGTGTCGAAGCGCCGTGACAGGCCGGTCGGCGTGATGGCGCGGGCGACCGGCACGAGATGGCGCGGCTCGAAGGCGATGGCGCCGGCCGCGTGTGGAGCCGGGGCAGATGCAGGCGCCTCGGCCGGGGCGCAGAGGACGAGGCCGGTCTCCTCGAAGGTCTCGCGCAGGGCCGCGATGGCCAGCGCCGCGCCATGGTGCGGGCGGTGGCGGGCGGTGGTGCGCGCGGCGAGGCGCTCGAGCGCGGCCTCGGCCAGAGGCAGGGACCGGGCCCGGCGAAGATCGTCCGGCTCCACGCGGCCGCCGGGAAAGACGTAGCGGCCGGGCATGAAGACGTGGCTCATCGCCCGCCGGCCCATGAGGATCCTCGGTTCGGCGTCGAGATCGAGGACGATCAGCGTCGCGGCGTCGCGCGGGCGGATTCTGGCGGCAGGCGCCATGGACGCCGGCCCCTTCACGCCACGCCTTCTTCGCCCCGCGCCTCGCCGTTGAAGCCGCCCATGCGCAGCGCCCATTGCAGCGCGATCGTGGCGCCCTTCAGCGGCCGCAGGAGGAAGAGCGACATGACGAGCGTCACCGGCACCCAGATCGCCAGATGCACCCACATGCTCAGGTCCGCCATCTGCTCCAGCCCCATGAACAGGGCGACGACGACGTGGCCGACGATGAAGACCGTGAGATAGGGCGGCAGGTCGTCGGCGCGGTGATGGTGGAACTCCTCGTGGCAGACCGCGCATTCCTGTACGCTCGTGAGGTAGCCGGCGAAGAGCTTGCCTTCGCCGCAATTGGGGCAGCGGCAGCGAAGGCCGCGCAGCATGGCGGGCCAGAGCACCCTGGCCGGAGCCGGGGCCTGCGTCGTCGTCTCGGGATAGGCTGCCATCGTCATCACCTCGCTAGTGCCTGCGCCGTCCGCGCGCCGGCTTGTCCGTCCTGCGCAGGCGCCCGCCCTTGCCCGTGCGGCTCTTGTGGAAGGACGCGGTGGAGGCGGGGAGCTTGCGCGCCTCGCTCTGCATCTCGAACACCATCGAGCCGGCGAGCGGGATCGCCTCCTTCAGCTTCACTTCCACCCGGTCGCCGAGCCGGTAGCCGAGCCCGCTGCGCTCGCCGATCACGGCGTGGCCAGCCTCGTCGTAGTGGAAATACTCGGCGCCGAGCGTGGAGATGGGGATGAATCCGTCGGCCCCATAGGCCGGCAGGGCGACGAAGAGACCGGCCTTGGTGACTCCGGCGATGCGGGCGTCGAACGCGTCGCCGATGCGGTCTGTGAGGTGATGGGCGATCAGCCGGTCCACCGTGTCGCGCTCGGCCGCCATGGCGCGGCGCTCGGCGCGGCTGATGGCCTCGGCCGTCGCCTCCAGCCGCTCCTCGTCCTCGGCGCTGAGGCCCCCTTCGCCGAGGCCGAGCGCGGTCACGAGCGCGCGGTGCACGACGAGATCGGCATAGCGGCGGATCGGCGAGGTGAAATGCGCGTAGCGGGCGAGGTTCAGGCCGAAATGGCCGATATTCTCCGGCGTGTAGATCGCCTGGCTCTGGGACCGCAGGACGACCTCGTTGACGAGATTCTCGTGCTCGCCGCCGCGCACCAGCGAGAGGATGCCGTTGAAATGCGAGGGGCGCAGCGAGCCGGCCTGCGCCAGCGGGATCTCCAGCGTGCGCAGGAAGTCGCGCAGGGCTTCCAGCTTCGCGAGCGAAGGCGCGTCATGAGCGCGGTAGATCAGCGCCTGGCGTGCCGCTTCCAGCGCCTCCGCGGCGGCGACATTCGCCAGGATCATGAATTCCTCGATCAGCCGGTGCGCATCCAGCCGTTCGGGCACGTAGACGGACGCGACGCGGCCCATCTCGTCGAGGCGGATCTTGCGCTCGGGCAGGTCGAGATCGAGAGGCTGGCGCTTGTCGCGGCCGCGCCGGGCGAGCGCATAGGCCTTCCAGAGGGGGGCGAGGACGTCGCGCGTGATCGCCTCGGGCACCTCGTTCGGCGCGCCGTCATGGGCGGCCTGGGCCGCCTCGTAGGCGAGCTTGGCATGGCTGCGCATCATGATGCGGTGGAAGCGGTGGGAGCGCTTCTGACCGTCGCCGCCCAGCACCATGCGCACGGCGAGCGCCGGCCGGTCGACGCCTTCGCGCAGCGAGCAGAGATCGTTGGAGATGCGCTCGGGCAGCATGGGCACGACGCGGTCGGGGAAATAGACCGAGTTGCCGCGCAGCAGCGCTTCCGCGTCGAGCCGCGAGCCGGGGCGCACGTACCAGGAGACGTCGGCGATGGCGACGGTGACGATCATGCCGCCGGGATTGGCGGGATCGGGATCGTCGGCGGCGTGGACCGCGTCGTCGTGATCCTTGGCGTCGGCGGGATCGATCGTGACGAGGGGGAGGGCGCGCCAGTCCTCCCGTGCGTCGAGCGTCGCGGGCCCCGCGCGCTCGGCTTCCTCCAGGACGACCTTCGGGAAGACATGCGGGATCGAATGGGCATGGAGGGCGATGGTCGAGATCGCCCGTTCCGATTTCATCGAGCCCACGACGGAGAGGACGCTCGCCGAGGGCAGGCCGAAGCGCTGGCGGGCGCCCGGCTCGATCTCGACGAGATCGCCGTCCGTCGCGCCCTTCTCGTCGCCGGGCGCGATGGCGTATTCGAGCTGCTTGCGCTCGACGGGCTCAACCCGCCCGCCGCCGCCTGGCCTTGCGCGGAAGACGCCGATCTCGACGGTGCGCCGCTTCTCCAGAACGCGGATGACGCGGGCGAAACGCTCGCCCGCCTCGTCCGTCTCGACCTTGGCGACGATGCGCTCGCCGATGCCGGCGGCCGGCCCTCGCCCGGACTCCTGACGAACGGGCACGCGCGGGCGCTCCCCGAGTCTCGCCTCGTCCCAGCCGACGGGCTCCGCCAGAAGACCGCCGTCCTCGTCGCGGCCCCGGATCTCCAGGACGCCGACATCGGGCAGGGCGCCCGGCCGCTGGAAGCTGCGGCGGTTGCCGGCGATGGCGCCCTCGGCGGCGAGATCGCCGAGAATGTCCTTCAGATGGATGCGCTCCGACCCCTTGATGCCGATCGCCTTGGCGATGTCCCGCTTGGAGGCCTGATCGGGATTCTCGGCGATGAAGCGCAGCACGGCTTCGCGCGTCACGCGGGTCGGGAGGTCGGGACCTTTCGCGCGCTTGGCCATGATCTCAGTCGGACTCCCAGGGCACGTCCGCGCCGCCGGCGGCCGGCGCCTTGGCCTTGGCGGGCCCCTTGATGAGCGTGGTGGCCGGGCTCACGCCCTTGCGCTCGGCCGGGCCGCGCGCGGCCTCGTCGCGCGCTTCCGCCGCCGCCTTGCTCGGTGCCTTCGGCTTGGCCGCCGCCTTCGGCTTGGCTGCGGCCTTCGCCTTGGGCTCGCCCGTCGCCTTCTCCTTGGCGCCCGCCTTCTCCTTAGCGGCGGCCTTCGGCTTGGCCGCGCTCTTGGCCTTGGCCTTTCCCTTGCCGCCATCGGCCGAGGTCACGCCCGTTTTCTCGGCGCGGTCGTTGATGATGGCGATCGCCTCATCGAGCGTCACGCTCGCGGGATCCTTGCCCTTGGGCAGGGTGGCGTTGATCTTGCCGACATTGACGTAGGGGCCGAAACGCCCGTCGCGCACGGTGATCTCGCCGCCGAAGGTCGGATGCTCGCCGAGCGTCGCCAGCGCGCTCGGCTTGCCGCCGGTGCGCCCGCCCTTTTCCTTCTTCTCCGCGATCACCGTGACGGCGCGGTTGAGCCCCACCGTGAACACGTCCTCGATCGTCTCGAGATTGGCGTATTTGCCGTCGTGCTGCAGGAAGGGCCCGTAGCGGCCGAGGCCGGCCAGGATCGGCTTGCCGCTTTCGGGATGCAGGCCCACCTCGCGCGGCAGGTTCAGGAGCATGAGCGCCTTTTCGAGATCCATCTCCGAGGCCTGCCAGCCCTTGGGCAGCGAGGATCGTTTGGCCTCCTTGCCGTCGCCGCGCTGCACATAGGGGCCGAACCGGCCCGAGCGCAGCGACACCATCTCGCCGGTGATCGGGTCGGCGCCGTATTCGGTCGGGCCGTCGTTCGCCGCGTCTCCCGCCGCGTCCGCCGAGAGGTTCGTCCCGAGCTGGCGCGTGAACCCGCATTCGGGATAGTTCGAGCAGCCGACAAAGGCGCCGAACTTGCCGAGCTTCAAGGACAGGCGCCCCTCGTTGCAGCGCGGGCAGGCGCGCGGGTCGGTGCCGTCGCCCTTGTCGGGGAAGACGAGCGGGCCGAGCTCGATGTTCAGCGCGTCGAGCACTTCGGAGACGCGCAGCTCCTTCGTGCCGTCGACCTGCGCCGAGAAGTCCTTCCAGAAGTCGCGCAGAACGTCCTTCCAGGAGAGCTCGCCCGCCGAGATCTGGTCGAGCTTGGCCTCGAGGTCGGCCGTGAAGTCGTATTCGACGTAGCGTTCGAAGAAATTGTGCAGGAAGGCCGTCACCAGCCGGCCCTTGGCCTCCGGCAGGAGCTTGCGCTTGTCCTGGACGATATATTCGCGGTCCTGCAGCGTCTGGAGCGTCGCGGCATAGGTGGAAGGCCGGCCGATGCCGAGCTCCTCCAGCTTCTTGATGAGCGAGGCTTCGGAGTAGCGCGGCGGCGGCTCGGTGAAATGCTGCGAGGCCTCGATGGCGCGCTTGGCGAGATCGTCCTTGGCGCGGATCTCCGGCAGGCGCGCGCCCTCGTCGTCGTCCTCGGCCGCGTCGGGAGCCGTGCTGTCGTCGCGATGGTCGACATAGGCGCCGAGGAAGCCCTCGAACTTGACGACCGAGCCGGTGGTGCGCAGCCCGGCGACCTTCGCGCCGTTGCGCGCGGTGATCTCCACCGTCGTGCGCTCGATCTCGGCGGAGGCCATCTGGCTGGCGATGCCGCGCTTCCACACGAGCTCGTAGAGACGCGCCTGGTCGCGGTCGAGGAAGCGCTCCACGTCCTTCGGCTGGCGGTCGAAGCTCGTCGGGCGGATGGCCTCGTGGGCCTCCTGCGCGTTCTTCGCCTTGGTGGCGTAGACGCGCGGCTTCTCCGGCAGGTAGCGCTCGCCGAAGCTCTTGGCGATGGCGCCGCGCGCGTCGGTGATGGCCTCGGGGGCCATCTGCACGCCGTCGGTTCGCATATAGGTGATGAGACCGACCGTCTCGCCGCCGATGTCGATGCCCTCGTAGAGCCGCTGCGCGACCTGCATGGTGCGCGAGGCGGAGAAGCCGAGCTTGGCGGAGGCGGCTTGCTGCAGCGTGGAGGTGGTGAAGGGCGGGCCGGGATTGCGGCGCGTGGGCTTGGCCTCGACGCTGTCGACCGAGAAGGTCGAGCCCTCGAGCATGGCGCGGATCTCGTCGGCGCGCTCCTTGCCCGCGATCGACAGGCGCTGGAGACGCTTGCCGTCGTATTCGGTCAGGCGGGCGACGAACTCGTCCTGGCGGGGGGTCGTGAGCTGGGCGCCGATCTGCCAGTATTCCTCGGCGCGGAAGCGCTCGATCTCGGCCTCCCGGTCGCAGACGAGGCGCAGCGCGACGGACTGCACGCGGCCCGCCGAGCGGGCGCCCGGCAGCTTGCGCCAGAGCACCGGCGAGAGGGTGAAGCCGACGAGATAGTCGAGCGCGCGGCGGGCGAGATAGGCGTCGACCAGCGGCTCGTCGATCTGGCGCGGATTGGCCATCGCGTCGAGCACCGCCTTCTTGGTGATCGCGTTGAAGACGACGCGGCTCACGGGCTTGGAACCGATCACCTTCTTCTGGCGCAGCACTTCCAGCACGTGCCACGAGATCGCCTCGCCCTCGCGGTCCGGGTCGGTCGCCAGGATCAGGCCATCGGCTCCCTTCACCGCCTGGGCGATCTCGCTCAGGCGTTTCTGGGAGGGCTTGTCGACTTCCCAGTCCATCTCGAAATCGGCATCGGGGCGCACCGATCCGTCCTTGGCCGGCAGGTCGCGCACATGGCCGAAGGAGGCCAGGACCTTATAGTCCGAGCCGAGATACTTGTTGATCGTCTTCGCTTTGGCCGGCGATTCGACGATGACGACATCCATAGGTGGGTCCTGACGGCTGGAACGCGTCGCGCCGGAGGCGCGCCGAAACTCGGCCGCGAACGGGCGCTGGCCACCCGTTCACATGGACAGTGTCGCGAAGGCGGTCAACCCCGGGCGCGATCGATGCGGCCCGGCGTTGCAACTTCCAGAAGTATGCTCGATTATGGCGCAACCAGGGGAGCGGAGCTTCGGATCGGCCGGCGACGCCCTTGGAACCGTAGACAGCCCGTTGAAAGACCTCGCCATGGACCTGGACCGCGGCCAGCCGCCCGCCCATCTCATCTATGTCCGCGATATGCTGGAACAACTTAAGGTCGTATCCCGCGCCGAGCCAGGCTCTGTCCTGCGCTACCTTCTGGACATGACGCATCTGGAAGTCGTCAACCAGATCGCCGACCGCCCCGCCGACCGCCCCGCGGATCGCTCCGAGGCCGGCGACGAGGGGCGGCCGGAGGCCTCGTCCCCGGCGAAGGCGCGATAGGCGGCCGCCTCAGTAGCCGTCCACCATCAGAAGCACGTCCGCCAGCGGGCGCGAGGTCATGCCCCAGCGCTCGAACTGCACGACGTCGATCGTCTCGCGCTGCAGTTCGACGACACCGTGATGGCGGTCGTCCATCCGGATCCGTTCGTAGAGCGCGAGCACCTCGCGCTCCGGGCCCTCCAGAATCTGCATGATCCGGCCATCGTGGAAGGCGAGCACGCCCGTGATTCCCCGGCGCTGGTTGGCGGGGCGCGACTGTTCCACGATCGCCTCTATATCGCTTCGGTCGCGATCGGCGGCGATCTGGCTCGCATAGGTCAGGCGGATCAGCATTCCATCGATACCGTAGACTGGGCGTTCTGCACGTTGCGCTAGATAGGCAGCGCGCCTGCGGGTTGAAAGTCCACGGCGGCGGCGGACGTCGTTTTTCGGTGCCGGTTTCGTAGACGCCCAACCGCTCCTCAGTAGGCGCTTTCGGTACGAAGGAGGCTGATCGGGGTCATGGCCAGGATGTAGATGTCGAGGAGCAGCGACCAGTTCTCGATATAGTAGAGGTCGTGCTCGCAGCGCTGGCGCAGCTTCTCCGGCTGATCGATCTCGCCGCGCCAGCCGTTGATCTGCGCCCATCCGGTGATGCCGGGCTTCACCTTGTGGCGGCCGAAATAGCCGTCGACGATCTCGGTGAAGGTCTCGTTCATCGAGGAGACGGCGTGAACGGCATGCGGCCTCGGGCCGACGAGCGAGAGTTCGCCCTTCACCACGTTGATGAGCTGCGGCAGCTCGTCGATCGAGGTCTTGCGGATGAAGCGGCCGACGCGGGTGACGCGGCTGTCGTTCTTGGTCACGAGGCGGCGGGCGAGGGGATCGCACATCTCGTGATAGAGCGAGCGGAACTTGTAGACGTCGACGATCTGGTTGTTGAAGCCGTGGCGCTTCTGCCGGAAGAAGACCGGGCCTCTGGAGTCGAGCTTGATGGCGATGGCCGCCGCCGCCAGGATCGGCGACAGGACCACGATCGCCGCGCTCGCCACGACCAGATCGAAGGCGCGCTTGGCGATTCCGTCCCAATCCGCCAGCGGCCGGTCGAAGACGTCGAGCATCGGCACCTGGCCGACGAAGGAATAGGAGCGCGGGCGAAAGCGCAGCGAGGCCGACAGCGCGGACATGCGGATGTCGAGCGGCAGGACCCAGAGCTCCTTCAGAAGCGCCAGGACGCGTGTCTCGGCGGAGAGCGGCAGGGTGACGATCAGCATGTCGATGCGCGCGAGACGCGCGAACTCGACGAGCTCGCGGATCGTGCCGAGCTTGGGATAGCCGGCGACGAGGGGCGGCGAGCGGCGGTCGTCGCGATCGTCGAAGATGCCGCAGATGCGGATGTCGCTGCCGGGCTGCATTTCGAGATTGCGGATGAGCGACTCGGCCGCCTTGCCGCCGCCCACGATCACCGCGCGCCGCTCCATCACGCCGTTGCGCGCCCAGCGCGCGATGAAACTGCGCAGCGTCAGCCGCGCCAGCGCCAGGAGGGCGATGCCGCCCAGGAGCCAGGCGCCCAGCCAGACGCGCGAATAGGTGGAGTTGTTGTAGAGAAAGAAGAGGACGAAGCTGACCATGCTGAGCGCGCCGGCCCAGGCGACGGCCATGCGCCACAGCTGCGGCAGGCGGCTTCGCAGGAGACGCATCTCGTAACAGTCGGACAGGCCGAGCGCGACGACGCCGAGGACCGAGCCGAGCAGGATGATCGTGAGATAGCTGGCGTCGAGCGGCCCGCCGTCGCCGACATAGCCGAGGAAGAGCCCGTAGCCGAGCGCGGCAAGGAGCACGAACTCGGCGAGGCGCCAGGTGCCGGTCAGCATGCGCGGCGTGATGAAGTCGTTGCGGTATTGCAGCGCCATGCGCGTGGCGAAATCGTTGAGCTGCGCGGGCGCCTGGGGGGAGGGTTCGGGCTTGGCAGCCTGGATGGCGCTGCGCGTGAAGGGCAGCGCCTCCTCGAACCTCTTCATCGATCTCGCTCCATCTGCCGGCCGCGCGCCCCGACGTCCATCGACGGGGCACGGCGCGCCGCGGGTCTTCCCAGGGACCCATCAGACAGGACGGCGCCTAAGATCCCGCCCCGCGGATCGTTCAATTTTTAGCGAAGGGATCTGCGGGTCGGGGCAGGCCGCTCAGAAGAGGCGTTCGCGGATATAGAGCGTGTCGCCGGGCAGCACGAGATCGGAGGCGAGGACCCGGCCCGTAAGGATGCGCCCGCCGACAGACCGGGTGATGTCGACGGTCTTCTGCTGGGCGCGCGGCGTGTAGCCGCCGGCGATGGCCACGGCGTTCTGCACCGTCATGCCCGGCACGTAGGTGTACTGGCCGCCGGCGGCGACCTCGCCCATGATGTAGAACGGGCGATACTGCTCCACCTGCACGCTGACGTCCGGATCGTTCAGATAGCCGCCGCGCAGCTTGGCCGCGATGGCGGCTTCCAGCTCGCGCGGCGTGCGGCCGCGGGCCGGCACGGGCCCGACGAGAGGAAAGGCGACGTAGCCGGCCTTGTCCACCGCGTAGACATTCGACAGCCCGTCCTCGCCGAAGACGGTGACGCGCACGCGGTCGCCCGACCCGAGATTGTAGGGCGCGTCGATGGACTGCTGGAAGGCCGGCGAGACGGGCGCGTAGCTCGCGCAGCCGGCCATGCCGAGAGGGGCCGTCAGCAAGACCGCAAGAGCCGTTCTGCGCATCGATCGTATCCTGTCACCGGC
Organism: Aurantimonas sp. Leaf443; assembly: GCF_001425575.1. Lineage (GTDB taxonomy): Bacteria > Pseudomonadota > Alphaproteobacteria > Rhizobiales > Rhizobiaceae > Leaf443. The sequence continues at coordinate 756,347 of NZ_LMRD01000006.1, forward strand.
GGCACGCGGGCCCGCGATTGGTCCGGTCGCGTTATAGGCTTGTTAAGGTTAACCGCCGGTAAAGCCGGTGCGGCGCGCGTGGCGGTGCTAGGTCTTCGGCCGATCCGACGTGGAGCCCTTCGTGACGCTCGACCGCCGCCTGCCGCAACGTCCGCTTCTCACCGACCTGTGCCGCCGCAGGACCCATCCGGCGCGGCGTCGCGACGACGTCCGCCCGCCGGCCGCGCCGGCAAGTCCCGGCGAGGTGGCGATCGGCATCGCGGCCAGCGGGCTGCGGCGCGTCGTCGTCGTCTCGGCGGCACCGGACGAGGCCTTTCACGGCGGCGGCGTGTTGGCCCGGGCGCTCCTGGAGACGGGGGTGCGGCCCGTCCTCGTGGATCTCCTGGCGGACGGTCGGGCCGGGCGGGAGCTCGGCCTTGCGGAAACCCTCGTCGGCCTTTCGGCGGTCGCGGACGGCACGGCCGGCATCGCGGATGCGATCCACCGCGATCCGTTCACCGCCGTCCATGTCGTCCCGTCCGGCGGCTACGACGCCGCCTCGGCCGGCGCGGCGGAGGCGGCGCGCATCGCCTTCGCGCTCTCGGCGCTCGAACAGGGCTACGGCGTCAGCGTCGTCGAATGTTCGCTCACCGCGCTCCTCCAGACGCCCGGGCTCCTCGACGCCGAGAGCGGGCTGATCGTTTCGGGCTCGGCCGCCGCCATGACGCGCGTGTCGTCCATCCTCGCCCTTCTGGACGGCAAGGGCCTGCGGGACGGCGTCGCGATGCGCGTCGCGCGAAGCGCCGACGCCGTCTGACGGGCGGGCGCCGTCAGGCGCGGGGACCCGATTCCATCCACTTGATGACGAGCATGGCCGGCAGGACCCAGAGGAGTCCGGTGAAGAAGAAATAGGCCAGATGCACCCAGCCGCTGGACTGGCCGAGATAGAGCGTCGCCACCGCCGTCGCGATGACGGCGTAGACGCAGACGAGGACGATGAGGATGATCGTTCCGATGAACTTCTTCAGCCTGACCGGCATCGCCTCGCATTCCTTCTCGCACATCGGCCTCCGCTGCGGCGGGAGCCTTCGCCGTCTATGGCCGCGCCGCGCGCGATTGGCCAGAGCCGCCGCGACGCTGCGCCGGCTTGATCGCGCCTCCCACATGCGTCACAGGACCGCCCCATGACCACGCTCGATCTCGCCCCCGCCCTGTCCCGACCCTTGCCGAAGGAGGCGCGGCATCGCCGCGCGATCCGCCTCTGGCTGTTCTGCGTCGCCGCCCTCATCGTCGCGCTCGTTGTCGTGGGCGGCGCGACGCGGCTCACCGAATCGGGCCTCTCCATCACCGAGTGGAAACCGATCCACGGGGTCGTGCCGCCGCTGAGCCAGGCCGAGTGGCAGGAGGAGTTCGAGCTATACAAGGCGATCCCGCAATATCGCGAGCTCAATGCCGACATGGACCTGTCGGGCTTCAAGACGATCTACTGGTGGGAATGGGCGCACCGATTCCTGGCCCGCACGGTCGGCGTCGTCTTCGCCGTGCCGCTCGCCTTCTTCTGGCTGACCGGGCACATCGAGCCGTTCCTGAAGCCGCGCCTCCTCGCCATTCTGGCGCTCGGGGGCCTGCAGGGCTTCATCGGCTGGTGGATGGTCGCCTCGGGCCTGTCGGTGCGCACCGATGTCAGCCAGTACCGGCTGGCGACGCATCTCACCATGGCCTGCATCATCCTGGCCTCGATCGTCTGGGTGGCGCGGGGTCTGGGCGAGCGTCGCCATGTCGCGCCGCCGACGCGCGGCTCCATCGTCGTGGGCATCGGTCTCGTCGGCCTATCGCTCGCCCAGATCTATCTCGGCGGCCTCGTCGCCGGGCTCAATGCCGGTCTCACCTACAACACCTGGCCGCTGATGGACGGACGCCTCGTGCCAGAGGGGCTCCTTCAGATGGAGCCGCTCTGGCGCAATCTCTTCGAGAACGTGACGACCGTGCAGTTCGATCACCGCATGGGCGCCTATCTCCTCCTCGCCGTCGCCGCGCTCCACGCGCTCGTGTGCTGGCGTGACGACCGGCGCAGCCACCATACCCATTCGGCCGCGATGCTGGTGGCCGCGATCCTCGTGCAGGCCGCCATCGGCGTCACGACGCTCCTCCTCGTCGTGCCGATCGGCTGGGCGCTGCTGCATCAGGCGGGCGGGGTCGCGGTGCTCGTCGTCGCCGTCCTCCACGCGCGCGGCCTTCGCGGCGAGTATCCGGTGGCCGCAGCCGCTCGCTGACCGTCCCGGTTCGAGGCGTGCGAACGAGAAAGGCCGGCGGTCCTGCGACCGCCGGCCTTCGTGTCTGCGCCCTGCGCGTCGCCGCTCAGGGGAAGAGCGGCAGCTGCTCGATGCCGAGCGTCTCTTCCAGGCCGTAGGCCACGTTGAAGTTCTGGACAGCCTGTCCCGCCGAGCCCTTCACGAGATTGTCGAGCGTCGAGATGACGATCGCGCGGCCGGGAATGCGATCCTCGACGACATTGACGACGACGTAGTTCGAGCCGCGCACCATCTGGGTCTGCGGCAGGACGCCGGGATCGGCGACGGTGACGAAGGGCTCGCTCGCGTAGGTCTCCACCAGCGCCTGGCGCAGGTCCGAAGCGGTGTTGCCACCCTGCAGCCGGACGTAGCTCGTGCACAATTCGCCGCGGCTCATCGGGATGAGATGCGGCGTGAAGTTCACGCGCAGATCCGCGACGCCCGCCGCCACGCCGATCTCCTGCTCGATCTCGGCCATGTGGCGATGCTTGCCGACGGCATAGGGGCTGAGACCCTCGCCGGCCTCGCAGAAAAGGACGTTCTCCTTCAGCCCGCGTCCGGCGCCCGAAACGCCGGACTTGGCATCGATGACGATGTCGGAGACGTCAATCAGACCCGCCTTCGCGAGCGGGATCAGCGCGAGGAGGACGGCGGTCGGGTAGCAGCCGGGGCAGGCGACGAGGCGGGCGCCGGCGATGGCGTCGCGATAGACTTCGGTGAGGCCGTAGACGGCCTCCGGCTGGATGTCCGTCGCGACATGGTCGAGCCCGTACCATTCCTTGTAGGTCGCGGGATCGCGCAGCCGGAAGTCGGCGGACATGTCGAGGATCTTCACATGCGGATGCTCGGAGAAGATCCGCCGCGTGATCGCCTGCGTCGTGCCGTGCGGCAGGCCACAGAAGACCGCGTCCACCGAACCCCAGTCGGCATCCTCGATCTTCACGAGGTCGGGGAGGTCGATATGGGCGAAGTGCCGGAACACGGCCTTCATCGGCTTGCCGGCATGGCTGTTGGCCGTCAGCACCGCGATCTCGATGCCGGGATGGCGCGCCGCGAGGCGCACGAGGTCCGACCCCGTGTAGCCGCTGGCGCCCAGCACGCCGATCCTGATCTTCTCGCTCATGGCAGGCTCCTTCGAACGCGATCGCCGCCGACCCCGAAAGGCGGCGGCGATCGCGTCATAGCCGATTTTCGTGACGGTTCCAGCGCCGCGCGGATGCCAACCCGCGTCAGGCGTTGATTGCGTCCCGCACCGCCTCGACGATGCGATCCTGCGTCGGCTCGTCGAGATAGGGATGCATGGGCAGGCTGACGACGTCGGCCGCCAGCGCGTCGGAGACGGGCAGGGCGCCGCCGACGACGGGAAAGGTCCGATAGGCCGTCTGCCGGTGCAGCGGCTTGGGATAGTAGATCGCCGTCGGGATGCCGCGCTCGCGCAGATAGGCCACGACATGGTCGCGCTGGCTGCCGGGAATGCGCAGCGTGTATTGCGCCCAGCTCGACGTCGAGTCGCGAAGGAGCGCCTGGGGCGTGGCCACCGTCTCGAAGGCGGCATGGTAGCGGGCGGCGATGCGCGCGCGGGCGGCGAGCTCGTCCTCGAAGATCGCGAGCTTCTCGAGAAGGATCGCGGCCTGCAGCGTGTCCATGCGCCCGTTCATGCCGATGCGTACGTTGTCGTACTTGTCAGTGCCTTGGCCGTGGATGCGGATCGAGGCCATGACGGCGGCGAGCTCGCCGTCATTGGTCTGCACCGAGCCGCCGTCGCCGTAGCAGCCGAGCGGCTTGGCCGGGAAGAAGCTCGTCGCCACCACGTCGGCCCACTTGGACGACATCGCCCCGTCGATCGTGGCGCCATAGCCTTGCGCTGCGTCCGAGATGAGGAGGAGGCCGTGGCGGTCGCAGATCGCGCGGATCGCCGGATAGTCGGCGGGCTGGCCGAAGAGGTCGACGGCGATGACGACGCGCGGGCGAAGGTCGGAACGGCCGGCGCATTCGGCGATGGCGGCCTCGAGGCTCGCCGGGTCCATGTTGAAGGTCTTCTCGTCGACATCGACGAAATAGGGCGTCGCGCCGAGCCAGGCGACGACCTCGGCGGTCGCGGCGAAGGTGAAGCTCGGGCAGAAGACGACGTCGCCCGGCCGGATGCCCCAGGCCATGAGCGGCAGGGCGAGGGCATCCGTGCCGGAGGCGCAGGAGAGCGTGTGCTCCATGCCCGCGAAGGCCGAGAGCGCCGTTTCCAACTCGCGGATCTCCGGCCCCATGATGAAGGCGCCATGGTCGAGGACGGCCGCCATGCGCGCATCGACCTTGGCGCGGATGCGGTCGCGCTGCGAGGCGAGGTCGATGAACGGGATGGTCGGCGCGCTCTGAGCGGTCATGGCTGGTCCTTTCCGGGGGGCGGCCGCCGGCCGCGCCTTCGCTGGTGCGGCAATCGAGGGGCGAACGCCACTCAAAATTCGTTTCACCGCCTTAACGCGCAAGGTTCACGCCGCCTTCTTCTCCGCGAGGATGCCCGTCACGTACATGGCGACGCTGGCGCCGGCGATGGCGGTGATCTCGGCATGGTCGTAGGCCGGGGCCACTTCCACGACGTCGGCGCCGACGAGCTGCAGGTTCTTCAGGTGGCGCAGCACCGCCAGGATCTTGGCGCTCGACGGGCCGCCGGCGACCGGCGTTCCGGTGCCCGGCGCGAAGGCGGGGTCGAGGCAGTCGATGTCGAAGGACAGGTAGACGTTGGTGCCGCCGGTGCGTTCGTAGATGCGCTTGGCGATGGCGACGCTCGTCATGTCCTCAACTTCGTCGCCGTGCAGGATCTCGATGCCGCAATCCTGCGGCGCATGCGTGCGGATGCCGACCTGGATGGAGGTCGCGGGATCGATCAGGCCGGCCTCGACGGCGGCCAGAACGAAGGAGCCGTGATCGACGCGCGGCGTGCCGTCGGCGGCCGTCGCCAGCGGCCATGTGTCCTGATGCGCGTCGAACTGGACGAGCGACATGCGCCCGTGGCGCTCGGCATGGGCCTGGAGCAGCGGGAAGGTGATGGAATGGTCGCCGCCGAGCGTCAGGAGGAAGCCGGTCCGATCGAGGAGGCCCGAAGCCTCGCGGCGGATCGTCTCGTGGGCCGTCTCGGGCAGGCGGTAGTCGAGGAGGCAGTCGCCGTAGTCGACGACCGACAGCGCCTCGAAGAGGTCGCGGCGGAACGGATATTGCGGGTCGTTGTCGAAGATGGCGGAGGCGCGGCGGATCGCGGCGGCGCCGAAGCGGGCGCCCGGGCGGTTGGAGACCGCGCTGTCGAAGGGCACGCTCCAGACGGTGAGGTCCGCCCCGTCCGCGTCCTTGGCATAGCGGCGGCGCATGAAGGAATGGGCGCCCGCATAGGTCGGATCGCTGCCGGCGCCGAGAATGGCGGGCGCGGTGAAGGCGTGGTCGATGGACTGGCCGGCCATGGTGGTTCCTTTTCTGTCGCTCGCGCGCCGAACTAGCGCACGGCGCCCAAGGCGTGAACCAGCAGCGCGTGAGATGGAAGAGGAGCGGGGCGAAGACGGTCGCCGAATCCAGCCGGTCGCGCACGCCGCCCTGGCGCTTGATCGGCCGGCCCCAGTCCTTGACCGCGAGATCGCGCTCGACCGCCAAGAGCACGCGGCCGTCGAAGAAACCGGGGGGCACGCCGACGAGCGACAGGCCGGTCGCCGGCCGGGACCGGAAAAAGCCGCCCGGAAACGAAGAAGGCCGCGAGACGTGTCCCGCGGCCTTCCTGTCGTCGATGAGGTTCGTCCGGAGCTTAGCGCTTGGAGAACTGGAACGAGCGGCGGGCCTTCGCCTTGCCGTACTTCTTGCGCTCGACGGTACGCGAATCGCGCGTCAGGAAGCCGCCCTTCTTGAGAACGGCGCGCAGGCCGGGCTCGTAATAGGTGAGGGCGCGCGAGATGCCGTGACGGACCGCACCGGCCTGGCCGGAGAGACCGCCGCCGGCGACCGTCGCCACGATGTCGAACTGGCCGTCGCGGTTGGCGGCGACGATCGGCTGGCGGAGCACCATCTGCAGGACGGGACGGGCGAAATACGCCTCGAATTCCTTGTCGTTGACGATGATCTTGCCGGTGCCGGGCTTCACCCAGACGCGGGCGACCGCGTCCTTGCGCTTGCCGGTGGCATAGGCGCGGCCGTACTGGTCCAGCTTCTGGACGTGGACGGGCGCTTCGGCCTGGGCGGCCGGCGAGGAGCCGAGCTGGTCGAGAGAGGAGAGCTGGGACATCAGGCGGCCCTCTTGTTCTTCGTGTTCATCGACCCGACGTCGAGCGTCTCGGGCGTCTGCGCCTCATGGGGATGCTCGGCACCGGCGTAGACGCGCAGGTTCTTGAGCTGGCGACGACCGAGCGGACCGCGCGGCAGCATGCGCTCGACGGCCTTCTCGACGACGCGCTCGGGGAAGCGGCCCTCGAGGATCTGGCGCGCCTTGCGCTCCTTGATGCCGCCGGCATAGCCGGTATGCCAGTAGTAGGTCTTGTCTTCGTATTTCTTGCCGGTGAACACGACCTTGTCGGCGTTGACGATGATGATGTTGTCACCGTCGTCGACATGCGGCGTGAAGGTCGGCTTGTGCTTGCCGCGGAGGCGAAGCGCAACGATGGAAGCGAGGCGGCCGACGACGAGCCCTTCGGCGTCGATCAGAATCCACTTCTTCTCCACCGTCTCGGTCTTCTGCGAGAAGGTTTTCATGGGTTGCCCCTGGGGTGCGTTTGAACTGTCCGGCCAACCCGTCGAGGTCGCCATATGAAAAGGGCGACCCAAGGGGCCGCTCTCATGGCGCTGCGTTACGCCAGGGCGACGGGGCTTGTCAACAATTGCGAGTCTCGGCTCGGGGGCGTCAACCGCCTGCGGCACAGGGCTTTGAGCCTATGCGGTATCAGGGTACCGTAAAATAGACGGGGCTCAGCGCGGTGGAATCGAATAGGTCGCCACCGCATGGGCGGCCAGTTCGCCGTCCGGTCCCTCGATCGCGATTTCCAGGACGGCGAGCCGTTTTCCGAGCTTCATGATGGTCGCCTGGGCGGTGACGAGGCCGGGATCGGCCTTGCGCAGGAAGTTGATCGACAGGTTCGTCGTCACCGCCAGCGCGACCGGCCCGATATGGGCGAGGATGGCGACATAGGCGGCGACGTCGGCGAGCGCGAAGAGCGTCGGCCCGGAGACGGTGCCGCCGGGGCGAAGGTGGGGCGTGCCCGTCAGCAGCTGCAGCGTCGCGCGGCCGGGTTCCAGCGCCGTCACCGTCATCGCGTGGCTGGAGCCTGCGAGCTGCGGGAAGTCGTTCTCCAGGAAGCGGTGGAGTTCGGCGATGCTCATGACCGGCTGCATTCCGTCGTCTCCTCCAGCGCGAATCGTCGCCCGGCCTGCCGGCGCGTCCTTTCTTCCGTAGCCTGCCGGGCCGCCGCGCGCGAAGCGCCTCGAAAGTCGAAGGCGGGCGCATGGCTGGGCGATTGGGGTTGGCGAAGGCGGTGCCGGAGCCGTAAGGAGGAGGAAGGATCGGGGAGGAAACCGGATGGCAGAGATCGTCGAGATGGCAGGCGTCGGAACGCATCCCGTGGAGGTGCAGGCGGCCGAGGGCATGCGCCGCATCGTCCTGTCGAGCCCGCCCGCGAACGCGCTCTCGCTCGCCACGATGGACGCGCTGATCGCGGCGCTGGAGGAGGCGAAGGCCGACCGGAGCTGCCGCGTCGTGGTGCTGGCGGCGAAGGGCCGGATCTTCTCGGCCGGCCACGATCTCAAGGAGATCTCGGCCCATCGCGGCGATGCCGACCGCGGGCGCGCCTTCTTCGAGGAGACGATGCGGCGCTGCTCGCAGCTGATGCAGACGATCGTGCGCCTGCCGCAGCCGGTGATCGCGGAGGTGAATGGCCTCGCCACCGCGGCGGGGTGCCAGCTCGTCGCCAGCTGCGATCTCGCCATCGCCTCGGAGGAGGCGCAGTTCTGCACGCCGGGCGTCAATATCGGCCTGTTCTGCTCGACGCCGATGGTCGCGCTGTCGCGCAACCTCTCCAACAAGCACGCGATGGAGATGCTTCTGACCGGCGAGACGATCGACGCGCGCTCGGCACGCGACTTCGGCCTCGTCAACCGCGTCGTGCCGCCGGAATATCTCGGCACGGTCGTCGGCAAATACGCGACGACGATCGCCTCCAAGTCGGCGCTCACCGTCCGCACCGGCAAGGAAGCCTTCTACGCCCAGGCCGAGATGGGCCTTTCCGACGCCTACGACTATGCCGCCAGGGTGATGGTCGACAACATGATGGCGCGCGACGCCGAGGAGGGCATCGGCGCCTTCCTGGAGAAGCGCAAGCCGAACTGGACGGGCGAATGAGCGCCGCCCCGCTCGTCTACGCGGACGACACGATCCGAACGATCCTCTCGGATTGCAAGCGCATCGCGATCGTCGGGGCCAGCCCGAAGGAGATCCGGCCCTCGTTCTTCGTCCTGAAATACCTGACGCTGAAGGGGTTCAAGGTCTTCCCGGTCAATCCCGGCTCGGCCGGCACCGAGATCTTCGGGCAGACCTGCTACGCGCGGCTCGCCGATATTCCCGAGCCCGTCGACATGGTCGATATCTTCCGCGGCAGCGACGCTGTTCCGGGCGTTCTCGACGAGATCCTCGCACTCAGGCCGCTGCCGAAGGTCGTGTGGATGCAGCTCGGCGTGCGCCACCAAGAGGCGGCGCGGCGGGCGGAAGAGGCGGGCCTGACGGTCGTCATGGATCGCTGCCCGAAGATCGAATATGCGCGCCTTTCCGGCGAGATCGGCTGGAACGGCGTCAATTCGCGCATTCTCTCCTCGAAGAAGCCGACGATGCGGGCCGGCTTCCAGAGTTTCGGGATCGTCGCCAGGCCCAAGCCTTGAGGCACGGGGGGCGGCACGATCGTGACCGCCCCTCGCGACGCTGACGGTCAGTCCATCGGGACTTCGGTGTTGACGAAGTCCGGCACCTCGGCGAGCGGGAACTCGCGCTTCTCGCCAGCCTCGATGCGCCGGCTGCGCGTGCGCGGCTCCAGCATCTGCGTCTGCCCGGTCTCCAGCGCGCGTTCGATGGCCGCCAGCACGATCATGTCGAGAAGACCCTCCTCGCCGTTCGGCTCGGGCTCGCGGTCGTTCAGGATGCAGTCGGCGAAATAGGCGGTCTCGCCGGAGAACTGGTCGACGACGGGTGCCGTGCGCGTCTCGCTCGCATCGCCCTTGGTGATCTCGCAGGTGATCGCGACGTCCTCGCCGAAGCCGAAGGCCGGCGAGACGATCATCGAGCCGTCCGTGCCGATGACGGTGAACGTGTCGACGTCGGCGCTCGAATAGCTGCAGGTGAAGCTCGCGCTGCGTCCGTCCGCGAAGGTCAGGACGACCGAGACGACGTCGTCGCATTCGAGCCGGCCGGTGCGCGCGGCGACGGCCGAAACGGCGATGGGCTCGGCGGCGAAGGCGTTGCGCACCGCGTTGATCGGATAGGTGCCCATGTCGGGAATCGGCCCGGCCCAATAGCCGCTGTGAGAGCGATGGTTCGTCGGCTTCACCGTCTGCGAGAAGCTCGCGGTGAAGACGCGCGGCTCGCCGATCTCGCCGTCCTTCAGCGCCAGCATGGTCGCGACGGTGCCCGGCTCGCAATGGAGGCGATAGGCGACCATCAGCTTGGCGGTGGAGGCCTCCGCCGCGCGCGTGATCGCCTCGGCATCCGCAAGGCTCGCCTCCATCGGCTTTTCCAGGAGGACGTGGATGCCCGCCTTCAGCGCGGGTTCGGCGAATTCGCGGTGCCGGAAGTTCGGCGTCGCGATGTAGACGGCGTCGATCTCTCCGCTCTTCAGCAGCGTGTCGTAGTCCTCGTAGCGGTAGGACTTGAGCCCGTAGAGCTTGGCCAACCCGTCGGCCTTCACCGGGTCGCCGGTGACGAGCGCCGTCATCACGGCGTTTCCGGTCTGGGCGACGCCGGGCATGAAGGCCCCTTGCGAGATCCAGCCTCCGCCAACGACCGCGAAGCGGACCTTACCCTCTGCATTCGGCATGAAACACGTCCCTTTCTGGTTTTCTGCCGGGGAAAGCCGCCTGAGCGGCTGTCGGTTGCGAAAAGATTCCGTCGCCGGGGCCGGAAAATGCGCATGGGCTTTCCTCGCCCGCCTCCCGCCGCGGTGCTATGGCGGGATATGTCGATCTCGCGCCCGGCACCAGAACCGGGATGGCGATGGAGGGAGAGAGAAGATGGACGGACCTCGTTTCGAGACGCTCGCGGTACATGCGGGCGCCCAGCCGGACCCGGCGACCGGCGCCCGCGCGACGCCGATCTACCAGACGACCGCCTTCGTCTTCGACGACGTGGACCATGCGGCCTCGCTGTTCGGCCTCCAGCAGTTCGGCAATATCTACACCCGCATCATGAACCCGACACAGGCCGTGCTCGAGGAGCGCGTGGCCGCCCTCGAAGGCGGAACGGCCGCGCTGGCGGTGGCGAGCGGCCATGCGGCGCAGATGATCGTCTTCCAGGCGATCATGCGGCCCGGTGACGAATTCGTCGCGTCAAGAAAGCTTTACGGCGGTTCGATCAACCAGTTCGGCAACGCCTTCAAGTCCTTCGACTGGCATGTGCGCTGGGCCGACCCGGACGACATTTCGAGCTTCGAGGCGGCGATCACGCCGAAGACGCAGGCGATCTTCATCGAGTCGATCGCCAATCCCGGCGGCGTCGTCGTCGACATCGCGCCGATCGCCGAGATCGCCCGTCGTCACGGCATTCCGCTGATCGTCGACAACACGATGGCCAGCCCCTATCTCTGCCGGCCGATCGAGCACGGCGCCGACATCGTGGTGGAATCGCTGACGAAGTTCCTCGGCGGCCATGGCAACTCGATGGGCGGCATCATCGTCGACGGCGGCACGTTCGACTGGTCGGCGAGCGACCGCTACCCGATGCTCTCGACGCCGCGGCCCGAATACAATGGCATCGTCCTGCACGAGACCTTCGGCAACTTCGCCTTCGCCATCGCGTGCCGGGTCCTCGGCCTGCGCGATCTGGGGCCCGCGATCTCGCCCTTCAACGCCTTCCTCATCCTCACCGGCATCGAGACCCTGCCGCTGCGCATGGAGCGCCACTGCGCCAACGCGCTGGAGGTCGCGACCTATCTTCAGGGCCACGAGAAAGTGTCCTGGGTCTCCTATGCGGGCCTCGAAGGCGATCCTTCGCACGAGCGCATGAAGCGCTACTGCCCGAAGGGCGCGGGCGCCGTCTTCACCTTCGGCCTGAAGGGCGGCTACGACGCGGGCGTGACCTTCGTGCAGGGCCTGGAGCTGATCTCGCATCTCGCCAATATCGGCGACACGCGCTCTCTGGTGATTCATCCGGCCTCCACGACGCATCGCCAGCTCGCCGACGCGCAGCGCGTCGCGGCGGGCGCCGGTCCCGATGTGGTGCGCCTGTCGGTCGGCATCGAGAACGCCGCCGACATCATCGCCGACATCGAACAGGCGCTGGCGAAGATCTGAACCGTTCCCCCGGCGGCGGGCCGCAGCACCGCGGTCCGCCCCGCAAATCCCGTCGAAGGCAAGCCCGTGAGCGCCCATCTCCTGAAGTTCGACACCGCCGGCCAGGCGCCCGAGATCGGCGGCCCGGCGCCCGAGAAACGCGTTTCCGGGACGCCGCAGCACCGGACCTGGAACGTCGAGGACGACGGAGAGGGTCTCTATTCGGGCATCTGGGAAAGCGATGTCGGCGAATGGGCCGCGACCTATTCGGAATGGGAGTTCTGCCACATCCTCGCCGGCGTCGCGGTGCTGACCGAGGAGGGCGGCGAGGGCGTGACGGTGAAGGCCGGCGACAGCATCGTCATTCGCCGCGGCTTCAAGGGCACGTGGCGGATCGTCGAGCCGCTGCGCAAGGCCTATGTCATCAAGGACTGACGCGCCGTCCGGCCTCTTAGAGAGAGCCCGGCTCGCGCCACGGTCGTCCTGACCGCGGGAGCGCCGTCGTCAGGCCGACACGACGAGCTTTTCCAGACCCCGGAAATGCCAGCTGTTGCGCACGCGCGGCTCCTCGACGACGCGCAGCCGCGGCAGGCGCTCGAACAGGACGCGCAGCGCGACCGCCAGTTCAAGCCGCGCGAGCGGCGCGCCGAGGCAGAAATGGATACCGCCGCCGAAGGCGAGATGCGGCGGCCCAAGACGGTCCGGGCGGAAGCGATGCGGCTCGTCATAGGCGGCGGGGTCGCGGTTGGCGGCGCCCAGCAGCAGCCCGACCGTCTCGCCGCGCGCCAAGCGCCAGCCGGGCGCGATCTCGGCCGGCTCCAGCGCCGTGCGCGTGAAGAGATGGAGCGGCGTGTCGAAGCGCAGCATCTCTTCCACGGTGGCGTCCGCCGCCTGCGATGCGGTGAAGAGGCCGGCCGGTTCGCGGCCCGATTCGAGGAGCGCGCGCACGCCGTTGCCGATCTGGTGGACGGTCGCCTCGTGCCCGGCATTCAGGAGCAGGACGAGCGTGGAGATCATCTCCGCCTCGTCGAGCCTGCCTTCGCCGTCCTGCGCCGCGATGAGATGAGAGACGAGGTCGCCGCGCGGCGCGCGGCGGCGCTCGGCGATGGTCCGCCGCAAGAGGTCCGCAAAACGGCGCGACGCCTCGTTCGCCGCCGCCTGGACGGCAGGATCGGGCCTCGGCCGGTACATGCCGACCATCGCGTGGGACCAGGCGAGCAGAGACGGAATCGCTTCGTCCGCGACGCCGATGAGTTCGGCGATGACCGCGACCGGCAGAGGCGTCGCGAAGCGCTCCACGAGATCGACGGGTTCACCCGCGGGAAAGGCGTCGATCAGCGCGTGGGCCAGCGCTTCGATGCGCGGCGCCAGACGCTCGATGGCACGCGAGACGAAAGCACGCGTGACGAGGCCGCGCAGGCGCGCATGCGTCGGCGGTTCCAGTTCCAAAAGCGAATGGGCTTCGAGCGCGTCGAAATCGGCGAGGTGCGCCGGCACTCCCGAGCGGTCCGGCCGGCCGGTCGTATCCGCCGGCACCACGCGGCCGAAGCGGCGATCGCGCAGGAGCGCTGCGACGAGCGCGTGGGAGGCGACGAGCACCATCCCACCGTCTTCCCAGCGGGCGAGCCCGCCGGCCTCCTGCAGACGGGCATAGGACGGGTAGGGATCGCGGTAGAAACCGGGATCCTCGGGATCGAAGCGAAGGGTCGTGCCAGAGAGGACGAAGGCGGACGGGTCTGGGCGCATGGCGGCCTTCTAGCCTTCTCGCCTCCGAGCGCCAATCGCGCGCTTCCTCAGCAACCGGGCGTCCGGATGCGCCGGAGGCCGGGCCCCGCCGGCCGGGTGACGACCCGCCGCTCGACGATGCCGTAATCCGGTTCGGCGGTGGCGACGACCGCGCCGGGCGGAGCGATCTCCACGACGCGGCCGGCGGAGCGGTATTGCGGCGGGGCCGACCGGGTGACGTAGCCGCCGGGCGCGACCGGAACGCTCTCCATCCGCAGCTGCGTGACGGCCGGCACGAGTTCCGTCCAGCGACGCTCCGGCTCCACGATCACGGTGCGCAGGCGCGTTGCCGTGCGCGCCGGCACGAGAATGCGGCAGCGCACCTTGCGCCCGTCGATGATGCGCCATTCCCACGTCTCGCGCGCAGGCGAGAGGACGACGGTCTCTCGGATCTCCCGCGTCACCGCCGGCACGATGCGGGTCACGGTGCGTGCCGGCTGGAGCACATGCGTGCGGGCGACGGTCCCATAGGTCGGCGGGACGCGGCGATGCTCGACGAAACCGGACGCGACGGGAACATTGTCGACGACCAGCGCATATTGGCCGTCGACCGGGACGACCTGACGGCGCGCGGGCCCGAGCGGAGTGACTTCGCGCACCGTCCCGTAACTGGTGGGCCGCTGCACCGGTTCGTAGCAGGCGACCCCGCCCGCCGAGGCCGGCGCCGTGGAGGCGAATGAGCCGGCGACGAGAAGTCCGAGCAGGCGTCGCATGGGCAGGGCTCCGGCGAAGAGAGGCGTCGTCGGAGAATGAAGGGCGATCCGCGCCGAGCGCCAGAGGCCCGACCGTCCGCTCTGCAGACGGCCTTAACGCCGGCCTTCCTTGCGAATGCTTCACCACGCACCGGCGTCACGTCCAGGGTTGCAGCAGAAGCGCGGCGAGGGCGAGGAGAAGGGCCGGCGGCATGACGAGGACGCCGAGCTTCAGGAAGCGCCACGCGCCGAAGTCGAGCCCCTCCCGGCGCAGGGCCGTCAGCCAGAGGATCGTCGCGAGGGACCCCGTGACCGAGAGATTGGGCCCGAGGTCGATCCCGATCAGGATGGCGTCCGTCACCTTTTCGGGCACGTCCACCGCGGCCATCGTGGCGCCCGCAAGGAGGCCGAGCGGCAGGTTGTTGGTGACGTTCGTGCCGAAGGCGAGAGCGATGCCGCTGACCGCCGCCGCCAGTTCCGTGCCCTCTGCGACGAGCGAGCGCAGGAGTCCGGCGAGCACGGTGCTGACGCCGGCCTTCTCCAGCGCCCGCACGATGACGAAGAGACCGGCGACGAGGACGAGCGTGTCCCAGGAGATTCCCTTCAGAACGGCGCGGGGATCGGAGCGCTCGGCGACCAGCACGGCGAGGAGCGTCGCAAGACCGCAGAGCAGCGTCGGAAGGCCGAGCTCGGCGCCGGTCCAGGACGCGACGAGGAGAATCGCCGCGCCGATGCAGATGCCGAGGGCCGCGAGCCGCCCGCCGCGCGACAGGACGGGAATCGGAATGTCGCGTGCCGTCTCGCCCCTCAGGTCCGCGCCCTGCGTCCAGCGCAGCACCGCGTAGGTCGCGACGATGGCCACGAGCGAGGGAAGGGCGAAGCGCGAGAGCCATTCGGCGAGCGGGGGCAGTTCCTCGCCGAAGATGACGAGATTGGCCGGGTTCGAGATCGGCAGGACGAAGGAGGCCGCGTTGGCGACGAAAGCGCAAACGAGGAGATAGGGAATCGCAGAGGGCGCTTTGGCCGCGCGCGCGACGGCGGCGACCGCCGGCGTGAGGACGACGGCCGTCGCGTCGTTCGACAGGAAGACCGTGACGAGCGTGCCGACGGCGTAGACGAGAAGGAACAGCCGCTGCGCGGACCCGGCGGCGGCGCGGGCGGCCCGGGCGGCCAGCCAGTCGAACAGCCCTTCGCGACGGGCGACTTCCGCCAGCATCATCATCCCCGCCAGGAAGAGATAGACATCCGTGCCCGCCGCCACCCCGGCGAGGACGTCGCCCGTGCCGATCAGGCCGAGGCCGACCAGCAGGGCGACGCCGGCGACGGCGAAAACCCATTCGGACCAGCCGAAAGGCCGCGTGATGACGCCGGCGACGGCCGCGAAGGACACGCCCCAGGTGAGAAGCTGTGCGGTTGCGAACATGGACGGTCACTCGCGGGAGGGCGTAGAGAAGGGGCGGTCGGGCAGGCGGACTGAGGGCGCCGCACGTCCCGAACCGGTCGTACCGGACCGGTTCGGGACGTGCGGCGCCCGCCAGCGGGAATTGGTCCCCTTCACGGAAAATCAATGGTTGCAGAGGCTGCGAACCCAGGCCGGCCGGGGTTGACGGGGGGTGAGTCTGCCTTTATGGAACGCGTCAACAGAGCCGATGTGAAGCAGACTCGTTCCCAGGACGCCACGTCCGGAACACAAGGCGCTTCAAACAAGGCTTCGTTCAACGAGACGACACATCGCTGGCCGCATGACCGTGAGAACGGTCCTCTGCACTGTTCCGGGCAGTCCGCAATCGAAGCGGATCGAATGCCCGGTTTCGCGCATGACGGGCTTCCCGACATGCGCGGGCGGGGCCGTCCGTTTCGAACCTTGAATTGGAAGAAGAGGGAAGGTTGGAATGCCGACCATCAACCAGCTGATCCGGAAGCCGCGCGTGCGCCCCAGCGAACGCAACACGGTTCCGGCGCTCGAAGCGAACCCCCAGAAGCGCGGCGTCTGCACGCGCGTCTACACGACGACGCCGAAGAAGCCGAACTCGGCTCTGCGCAAGGTCGCCAAGGTCCGCCTCGTCAATGGCTACGAAGTCATCGGCTACATCCCGGGTGAGGGTCACAACCTTCAGGAGCACTCCGTGGTCATGATCCGCGGCGGCCGCGTGAAGGATCTTCCGGGCGTGCGCTACCACATCATCCGCGGCGTGCTCGACACGCAGGGCGTCAAGAACCGGAAGCAGCGTCGTTCGAAGTACGGCGCGAAGCGTCCGAAGTAAGCCTGAACGCCGGTAAGATAGAGAGACGAACCTATGTCCCGTCGCCACAAGGCTGAAAAGCGCGAGATCAACCCGGACCCGAAGTTCGGCGACCTCATCGTTTCGAAGTTCATGAACGCCGTCATGTACGACGGCAAGAAGTCGGTCGCTGAAGGCATCGTCTACGGTGCCTTCGACCTCGTCGCCCAGAAGACCCGTCAGGACTCGGTGGTTCTCTTCCACCAGGCCCTCGACAACATCGCCCCGCATGTCGAGGTCCGTTCGCGCCGCGTCGGCGGTGCGACCTACCAGGTGCCGGTCGACGTCCGCCCGGAGCGCCGCCAGGCGCTCGCCATCCGCTGGCTCATCTCGGCCGCCCGCAACCGCAACGAGACGACCATGGTCGACCGTCTGTCGGGCGAGCTGATGGATGCCGCCAACAACCGCGGTTCCGCGGTGAAGAAGCGCGAAGACACGCACCGCATGGCGGAAGCGAACCGCGCCTTCTCGCACTACCGCTGGTAACCCGAGACCCGAGACTGGAAGGCGACGCCAATGGCCCGCGAATATAAGATCGAGGACTACCGCAACTTCGGCATCATGGCCCACATCGACGCGGGCAAGACGACGACGACCGAGCGGATTCTGTTCTACACCGGCAAGTCCCACAAGATCGGCGAAGTCCATGACGGCGCCGCGACGATGGACTGGATGGAGCAGGAGCAGGAGCGGGGCATCACCATCACCTCCGCCGCGACGACGACCTTCTGGAAGGGTCGCGACGAGAAGATGCGCCGCTTCAACATTATCGACACGCCGGGCCACGTCGACTTCACCATCGAAGTCGAGCGTTCTCTGCGCGTTCTCGACGGCGCCATCGCGCTGCTCGACGCCAATGCCGGCGTGGAGCCGCAGACGGAGACCGTCTGGCGCCAGGCCGACAAGTACCACGTGCCGCGCATGATCTTCGTCAACAAGATGGACAAGATCGGCGCCGACTTCTTCCGCTGCGTGGAGATGATCAAGTCGCGCCTCGGCGCCCGTCCGATCGTCGTTCAGCTGCCCGTCGGCGCCGAAAGCGACTTCAAGGGCCTGATCGATCTGATCGAGATGAAGGCCCTCATCTGGCGCGACGAGACCCTCGGCGCCCAGTGGGACGTCGTGGAGATCCCGGCCGACCTGCAGGCGCAGGCCGAGGAATACCGCGAAGCCATGGTGGAAGCCGCCGTCGAGATCGACGAGGCCGCGACCGAGCGCTATCTCGAGGGCGAGATGCCGTCGAACGAGGAGCTGCGCGTGCTGATCCGCAAGGGCACCTGCGACGTGTACTTCACGCCGGTCCTGTGCGGTTCGGCCTTCAAGAACAAGGGCGTCCAGCCTCTGCTCGACGCCGTCGTCGATTTCCTGCCGTCGCCGGTCGAAGTCCCGGCCATCAAGGGCATCGATCCGAAGACGGAGACGGACACGGTCCGCCATTCGTCGGACGAAGAGCCGCTCTCGATGCTGGCCTTCAAGATCATGAACGATCCGTTCGTCGGCTCGCTCACCTTCTGCCGCATCTACTCGGGCAAGCTCACCAAGGGCACCTCGCTGCAGAACACGGTGAAGGAGAAGAAGGAGCGCATCGGGCGTATGCTGCAGATGCATTCCAACTCCCGCGAGGACATCGAAGAGGCCTTCGCCGGCGACATCGTCGCGCTGGCCGGCCTCAAGGAGACCACCACGGGCGACACGCTCTGCGATCCGCTGAAGCCGGTCATCCTGGAGCGCATGGAATTCCCCGAGCCGGTCATCGAGATCGCGATCGAGCCGAAGACCAAGGGCGACCAAGAGAAGATGGGCCTCGCGCTCAACCGTCTCGCCGCCGAGGACCCGTCCTTCCGCGTGAAGACGGACGAGGAATCCGGCCAGACGATCATCGCCGGGATGGGTGAGCTTCATCTCGACATCCTCGTCGACCGCATGCGTCGCGAGTTCAAGGTCGAGGCCAATATCGGCGCCCCGCAGGTCGCCTATCGCGAGACGATCACGCGCCGGGTGGAGCACGACTACACCCACAAGAAGCAGACGGGCGGCACGGGCCAGTTCGCTCGCGTCAAGATGATCTTCGAGCCGGCCGAGATCGGCGGGGGTTCGGTGTTCGAGTCCAAGATCATCGGCGGCGCGGTGCCGAAGGAATACGTGCCGGGCGTCGAGAAGGGCGTGAAGTCGGTCATGGGTGCGGGTCCGCTCGCGGGCTTCCCGATGGTCGACATCAAGTCGGAGCTGATCGACGGCGCCTATCACGACGTCGACTCCTCGGTCCTCGCATTCGAGATCGCCTCGCGGGCCTGTTTCCGCGAAGCCATCCAGAAGGCCGGTCCGAAGCTCCTCGAGCCGATCATGAAGGTCGAGGTCGTGACGCCGGAAGACTATGTCGGCGACGTCATCGGCGACCTCAACTCCCGCCGCGGTCAGATCCAGGGCACCGAGCCGCGCGGCATCGCGCAGGTCGTGAACGCCATGGTTCCGCTGGCGAACATGTTCGGCTATGTGAACACGCTGCGTTCGATGTCCCAGGGCCGCGCCCAGTACACGATGCTGTTCGATCACTACGAGCAGGTTCCGAACCAGGTCGCTGAAGAGATTCAGAAGAAGTACGCCTGATCTCTCGCCAAGCGAATTCAAATTGGGCTCTGTGAGCCAAGACTAGATGATGGAGGTCCGTTATGGGCAAGGGTAAGTTCGAGCGTAACAAGCCGCACGTGAACATCGGCACGATCGGGCATGTCGACCACGGCAAGACGAGCCTGACGGCGGCGATCNTTATGGGCAAGGGTAAGTTCGAGCGTAACAAGCCGCACGTGAACATCGGCACGATCGGGCATGTCGACCACGGCAAGACGAGCCTGACGGCGGCGATCACGAAGTATTTCGGCGAGTTCAAGGCGTACGACCAGATCGACGCGGCGCCGGAGGAGAAGGCGCGCGGCATCACGATCTCGACGGCGCATGTCGARTACGAGACGGCGGCACGCCACTACGCCCATGTCGACTGCCCCGGCCATGCCGACTACGTGAAGAACATGATCACGGGCGCGGCGCAGATGGACGGCGCGATCCTGGTGTGCTCGGCYGCCGACGGYCCGATGCCSCAGACGCGCGAGCACATCCTGCTCGCCCGCCAGGTCGGCGTGCCGGCGATCGTGGTGTTCCTGAACAAGGTCGACCAGGTGGACGACGCCGAGCTGCTCGAGCTCGTCGAGCTCGAGGTTCGCGAGCTCCTGTCGATGTACGAGTTCCCCGGCGACGATATCCCGATCGTCAAGGGCTCGGCTCTGGCSGCTYTGGAAGACTCGGACAAGACGATCGGCGAGGACGCCGTGCGCGAGCTGATGGCCCGCGTCGACGAGTACATCCCGACSCCGGAGCGTCCGATCAACCTGCCCTTCCTGATGCCGATCGAGGACGTGTTCTCGATCTCGGGCCGCGGCACGGTCGTGACCGGCCGCGTCGAGCGCGGCATCGTGAAGGTGGGCGAGGAAGTCGAGATCGTCGGCATCCGCGACACCAAGAAGACGACGGTGACGGGCGTCGAGATGTTCCGCAAGCTGCTCGACCAGGGCCAGGCGGGCGACAATATCGGCGCGCTGATCCGCGGCGTGGACCGCGAGGGCGTGGAGCGCGGGCAGGTCCTGTGCAAGCCCGGCACGGTGAAGCCGCACACGCGCTTCATGGCCGAGGCCTACATCCTGACCAAGGAAGAAGGCGGCCGCCACACGCCGTTCTTCACSAACTACCGCCCGCAGTTCTACTTCCGCACGACGGACGTGACGGGCGTGTGCACGCTGCCCGAGGGCACCGAGATGGTGATGCCCGGCGACAACGTGACGATGGACGTGACGCTGATCGTGCCGATCGCGATGGAAGAGAAGCTGCGCTTCGCCATCCGCGAGGGCGGCCGCACCGTCGGCGCCGGCATCGTGGCCTCCATCGTCGCCTGACGACAGGCGACCGGCGCGCGGCTTAGCCCGGCTGGTTGTTGTCGGCGACGACCTCGATGCCGGTAAGGCCCTC